>CAVSQE010000021.1:0-169942 GCA_963729915.1 uncultured Acidobacteriota bacterium
TCAAGTTCCGTGACATGGTTTACAGAATGTTCCGGGACATTCTTTACACATTATTGGGAAGGTTTTTCGGTTTCGATGAAGCGTTCGACGATCGTCGAGCGCTTCATCGATGGGTCGAGTTCGCGGACCAGGGTTTTGCAATAGAAGACCATGTAGCGCTGTTCGACGGGTTGGATGTGCACGCGCTCTCCAGCCAGGGTTTTGCCGATCCTCCAGCGACGGCCTTGGATATCGATGGTTCCCTGGCAGTTGACCTTGAGGGTCCAGGCGCCTTGCGGGTATTGCCATGCCGGCGGCGTGGGAAGGTAGGGCCGCGGACTGGGCTTCCAGACCTCGGACGGGGTGCGGAGGCGGAGCGCTTCATGGGGACGAACGTGGTTGTGCTCCTGGCGGTAGGCGTCCAGCCAGGGTTGCGGCTCGCCGCGCATGCCGCGCTTGTCGAGCGCCCGCTGCAGGCTGCCGTGAAACCGCTCCACCTTGCCCTGCGTCTGGGGATGTTGAATGCCGCTCCAGCATAGCTGGATGCCCTGTCGCATGAGCCACAGCGACAGATGGGTGCGGCCTGAAAACGACTGCCAGTTCCACCACGGCGTGCCATGATCCATCAGCATGGCCTCCGGCACTCCGCACTGTTCAAAGGCCTGTTGCAGCTGGCTCCTGACCAGGCCGCCGTCGGGCCTGCCGATGGCCGCCAACGCGACCAGATAGCGGCTGTGATCGTCGATCACCGACAGCGGGCCCAAGGGCTGCGGCCAGTTCTTCGGGCCCTTGAAGTCCATCTGCCACAACTCGTTGGGGCGGCTGCGCTCGAAGCGCTTTACCGCCGCGCGATGACGGTCGGCTTCTTCAATCAGCCCGCGGCGCGCCAGGATGCGGTGGATCGTCGTGGCCAGCAAATGGACCCCTTCGCGCGCCAGAAGAACGCGCAGCTTGCGCGCTCCCCAATCCGGATAGCGGCGCCGCATCTCCACCGCGCGCTGCTCCAGCTCAGCCGCAGTCTGCGTGGGAGACCGGTGCGGCCGCCGGCTCTGCTCCGCGATCCCCGCCACGCCGTGCTCCCGGTAGCGCTTCAGCCACTCATAGCCTGTCGGCCCAGAGATCCCATACTCGGCGCACAGTCGCGACAACGGCCTCGACTCCATCGAAGCGGCCACCACAAACCGCACGCGCTGATCCTGTACGTCCATCGTCTTCCAGGGCATCGTCCACACACCTCCGCGCTCGCTTACGCTCGCGCGGAAGTGTAAAGCATGTCCCGAAACAATGTGTAAAGAATGTCATGAGACTGAACACTCGATTCTGAGATGTGGGGAAGCACGAACCTAAGCCCACCCCTCTCAACTCAGCACGAAGGGTCGGATCGCGCACTAATTCACACAGAATTACGTGTTTACACGGCCACAAGCGCAGTTTATAGTGGCCTCAGCTTTCGGGGCAGGCTGACCATGGGACAAGATCCAGACGTCTTTATCAGCTACTCGTCCGAGGACGGGACGGCTGCAGAAACCGTATGCCGGTTTCTGGAAAATAGCCAAATTCGCTGCTGGATCGCGCCCCGCAACATCCCCGCCGGCCTGCCGTGGCACAACTTCATCGTTGATGGCATCAAGGCCTCAAGCCTCGTGGTCTTGATTCATACCGCCAATGCCAACAAAAGCGAGCCGATCAAAAAGGAACTGCAGCTCGCTGACGAGATGAAGAAAATCGTCATCCCCTTGCGCGTCGAAAAAGTCCAGGCGGACGACGAGCTCAGGTTCATCCTGGCCGGCATTCAGTGGCTCGATGCTTTCGAAAAACCGCTCGAAGAACATCTCCAGCCGTTGCTCGAGCGCGTCAACCAAATCCTTGCAGACGAGCACAAGAAGAAGCCCGAATCCGCGCCACTTCCCGCGAAAAGCCTCCGCATAGCTTTGCTCTACAGGCGAAATACCCAGC
Source organism: uncultured Acidobacteriota bacterium (assembly GCA_963729915.1). Classification (GTDB taxonomy): domain Bacteria; phylum Acidobacteriota; class Terriglobia; order Terriglobales; family Acidobacteriaceae; genus Telmatobacter. Next base: position 1,936 of record CAVSQE010000021.1, read on the forward strand.
CCGATGACCACGTGCTGTCCACGCTGGAATCGGGATTGCGCGCCGCCGGTCATCAGGTCTTCATCGATCGCCATTTGCAGGTTGGCGACGAGTGGGCCGTCGAAATCAAGCGCCAGGTGCAGCAATCCGACGCCATCATCCCCCTCCTCTCCAGAAATTCCGTGAAGAGCGAGATGTTGGCCGAAGAATTGGAGGAAGCCTCTCAGTCGGCCCAGCGAAACGCCGGCAGGCCCCGCATTCTTCCCGTCCGCGTCACCTATGAAAAGGGGCTGACGCCTGAAGAGCAAACTCTTCCCGAGCCCTTCTTCAGTATTCTCGGCCATTTGCAGTATCAGCCCTGGGAGAGCGAAGCCGACGACAAGGAGTTGCTTGATCGCATTCTCGAAAGCCTGGCCGCCAAAACGCAGCGCACGATCGTTCCCGAACAGCAGCCGGGAGGCGCCGATCCGCTGGATTCGCCCTACTATATCGAACGGCCCACTGATCTCCGCTTTCGCGAGGCGCTCGAACATCAGGACAGCATCGTGCTCGTCAAAGGCGCGCGCCAGATGGGCAAAACCTCGCTGCTGGCGCGCGGTCTCAAGTATGCCCGCGACAAGGGCAAAAAAGTCATCGCCTGCGACTTGCAAAAGAACCAGAGCAATCTGGCAAGCGTCGAGGGCCTGTACATCGGCCTCTGCGAGGCCATTGCAAAAAGGCTTGATTTGAATGTCGCGCCCAGAAAAGTGTGGGACCCCGATCTCTCACCCGGCGACAACCTGGAGCGTTTCCTGCGTCGCGAGGCGCTGGGAAAGACGGAGGGCCATCTGGTGCTGGCCATCGACGAAGTCAACCTCCTCACCGATCGCCCCTACGCCAACGAGGTCTTCGGCCAGTTCCGCAGTTGGCACAATGAGCGGGCCATGGACCCCGACGGCCCATGGGGACGGCTCACGCTCGCCATTGTCTATGCCACTGAAGCCCACCTGCTCATCACCGACCAGAACCAGTCGCCTTTCAACGTCGGCACCCAGCTCGAGCTCCACGATTTCACCATCCAGCAAGTGGATGAACTGAACCAGCGCTACCAGTGCCCGCTCCGCAATCAGAGCGAGCTCAATCGTTTCTTTGCTCTTTTCAGCGGTCAGCCGTATCTCACGCGCCGCGGCTTCTACGACCTCACCCACGAAGAAAAATCTCTTGACGAAATCGAGGCGCACGCCGATGCCGACGACGGTCCTTACGGCGACCATTTGAAGCGCATCTTGTTCAAGCTTGCGGGCAACGAGGCCTTGAAGGACGTGCTCCGCGGGCTCTTGCAGGGCCATCCCATCCCCGATGCCATGACTTTCTACCGCCTCCGCAGTGCCGGCTTTGTCGCTGGCCCGTCTGCGAAGGAAGCACAATTCCGCTGCGCCATCTATCGCAAGTTCCTGGCGCGGCACCTGGTCTAGGGCCTAAGGCATGACTACTAATTTTCCCGTTCCTGAAATCGCGCCAAGGTTTTTCACTGTCGGCGGCACCTTGCCTCCCGACGCGCCCAGTTACGTGATGCGCCAGGCTGACGAGGATCTGTTCGCTCACCTCAGCGCCGGCGATTTTTGCTACCTGCTCACCTCGCGGCAAATGGGCAAGTCCTCGCTCATGGTGCGCACCACGGCACGCTTGAAAGCCGCCGGCGCTCGCGTTGCCATCCTCGATCTCACCAAGATCGGCCAGAACGTCACCACGGATCAGTGGTACAACGGATTGCTCGGCAGGCTCGGTGTGGCCTTCGGCCTGGAAGACGAGCTCAAGGAGTACACCAGCCGCGCCAATGCCGCTTCCCGCAACCTCGGGCCGCTGGACCGCTGGGAGCGTGCCATCCGCGAGGTCATTGTCCCCTCCATCCCCGGAAAAATCGTGATCTTCGTCGACGAGATTGATTTCGTGCGCAGTCTTCCCTTCCCCGCCGACGAATTCTTCGCCGCCATCCGTTCCTTCTACAACCAACGCACCACCAGCCCCGAGCTCAATCGCATCACTTTCTGCCTCATCGGCGTCGCCACGCCCTCCGATCTCATCCGCGATGGCAGCAGGACCCCATTCAACATTGGCGAGCGCATCAACCTCACCGACTTCCAGGAGCAGGAAGCAGCGCCATTCCTCAAAGGATTGGGCCGCCCGCCCCAGGTCGCCGCGAAGCTTCTTCGCCGCGTTCTCTGGTGGACCGGCGGCCATCCCTATCTCACGCAGCGCTTGTGCGCCGCCGTGGCCGCCAATCCCGATGTCGCTTCGGCGTCCGGCGTGGACCGCGTCTGCAGCGACCTTTTTCTTGCCGCGCATTCACGCGACACCGACAACAACCTGCTTTTTGTCAGCCATCGCATCACCGACCGAGGCAACGCAAGTCGCAACAGCGCAAATCGCCGCAGCACTGACCAGCGTTCTGAAGGCGAGCCTGACAAGAACCCCGACGGTGAGCTCGCCGCCGTGCTCGATCTCTACGGGCGTGTGCGCTCCGGAAGAATGGTGCTCTTCGACAAGGAGAACCGCAACATCGAGTTCCAGCTGCTGGCCGGCATTGTCACGGTGCGCGACCGCGTGCCACCCGTACGCAATTTCCTGCGCAAGCTCGGCGCCGCACTCCGCGGCAAGCCCCTCACCGGTGCGGAAAAAATCAGCGAACAGATTCTGGTCGTTCGTAATCGCGTCTACGAGCGCGTCTTCGACAGGCACTGGATTCGCACCAACATGCCCGCTGCGGAAGCACGCCGTCAACGCGCCGCCTTCTACCGCGGCCTGATGTATGCTGCCGGCCTTGCCCTCGTCGTCTTCGCCGTCGTCGGCTATTTCTTGCTTACGGACCTGGAAGACGGACAGAAAGCCGCCATCCAGAATTACTGCATCAACATTGTGCAGGTGCAGCAGGACTTCGACAGCGGCGATTACGCCTCCGGATATAACCTGCTCCGCGAAACTGTGCCGCTGGTTCGCCTGCAGCCTCGCGCCGTAGAGAAGTTCATCGCGAACAGCCAGCTCCTCAAAGGTGCCCTTCCCTTCATTTATCGCCATCCCCGGCTGTACGCCATCCTCAACGGATTCGATCGAAAAGCCGCCGGCGGCATTGAATGGAATTACCTCCTCGCGCGCTCCTTTGGCGACAGTGCATTCGCCTATACCGGCCATGTAAATGAAGTCCGCTCCGTTGCCATCTCACCCGACGGCCAATGGGTCGCCACTGCCGGCGCCGACTCCACGGTCCGCGTCTTCAAAGTCGGCAGCATTCTTCAGGGCAAAGATTACAACCTCAATAATCCCCTCGATCGTGCTCTTCTCGTCCTCGACAGCAACGGCGACGCCCGGGCGATTCAGCCGAATGGCGCCGATTCCAGCTGGAGCGTCAACGCCCAGCTTTCCTCTGCGCTTGGCAAACGATCGTTGAACCAATTGCCCGGCGTCTTGTCCGTGCAGTTTTCGCCCGATAGCGCGTGGATCGCCGTCGCCACCGGCAACTGGGACCAGACGTCGGTTCCGGGCACCGTCTATCTTTGGAGCACCAAAAATCCCGGCACTGTCGTCTGGGTCGGCAAGCAGTTCGGCAAAGCCACCGACGCCGTCGTTTTCAAGCAGCACGCGGACGCGCAAGGTGCATTCGACCTCGCAGCCACCAGTGAAGACAACACCGCAAAGTTCTGGAGTGTCGCGCCCGACGGAGCTATCGCCCTCAAAGGCGAATTCAGCGCCGCAGGCGAGGCATTGAAAGGCATGAACGCGGCCGCCTACTCCCCTGACGGCAAAACCTTCGCCATGATCTTTGGCGATGGCCATCTCTGGATCCGCGACGGCGTCGAGCCGTGGAAGTCCGGAAGCTCCACGCCCATTGTCGGTGATATCTCAGGCCTGATGTCGATCGCCCCTTACCGCCATGCCTTGCGCGATCCCGTGACGCACGCCCCCGCGGGTTTTGAAAATCTTCTCTTGCTCGGTACGCGCGATGGCCACGTCAAGTCATACAACCTGAACTCCAATGATTTGCCGATCAACTATCTCGATACAGGTCAGGGCCTGGTCACCTCGCTGACCGTCTCCCACGACAATAATCTGCTGCTCACAACGGGCAGCACCGGAACCGTCCTCGTCTGGCAATTGCTGCGCGATCAGCACGACGAGAGCCTTGACCAAAGTCCCACCCGGACTCCCGGCGACGGCATCATGCTGCGCGGCCAACGCGACGTCACCTACTCCGCCGCCATCACGCCCGACAACGGCCTCATCGTCACCGGTGGCGCCAGTGCCCTCACCGGCGGCTCCGGCCAGCACTCCGCCTCCGACCGTTCCAGTTCCGCCCTCGTCTCCAGTCCCGGCAGCCGCGTCCTCTTTTGGAAAAAGCAGATGGGCTATGTGGACGGATTTATTCTTCCCGGCGACACGGTGCGCTCCACCTGGGTCTCGCAACCCGCCTCCATCCTCAGCGGGGGAGCCGTACAGGCCCTGGCTTTTTCTCCCAACGGCCGCGGGTTTGCCAGCATCGTAGGCACCCCCGCCCAGGACAACGCCCCCACCGAGATTGATTTCACCCAGATCGATCCGAATACCGGCAGGCCCACTTCCTCAGAGACCGCCCATCCGCAGAACCACAGTTCCAAAGGCACGGCGTTGGCCTGGTCCGTTGACGGCAAATCCGTGGTCACCGCCATGAACGACGGCGGTCTTCTCCTCTGGGATCCTTCCCAGTTCAGGCAAGGCTCCAAGCTGCAGATCAATCCTGTCTCCAAAGCGCTCGACACCCCGATTGTCCACAACTCCCACCTTCCCATCCAAGCGCTTTCTTTCTCACCGCAAGGTTACCTGGCCGGCACCGCAGCTGCCGTGGGAGCACCCGATCAGATCTTCACCTGGAAAAATGCGCAGTACCACAGCGACGAATCCATCATCCTCTGGGAGCCCGAGAACTCAACCGCCATTCAGAAGGTCGTCCCATTGCCTCCAGTAATAGCCAACAAAACTTTCTCGCTGCAGCAACTCATCTTCTCGCCTTCCGGCGATTGGCTCGCCGCCTGCGGCGCCGACTCCGCCGACAACCTCATCAAAGTGCAGATCTGGAATATCGCCAGCCTCCTCGGTACCTCGCCCAAGCCCCTCCGCACCCTCAACGGCTCCGAGTTCCCCCCCAGCGACGCCCACACTGAAAGCCTCCACGGCCAGTGCACCGCGGTAGCCTTCTCGCCCGACGGCGAGTGGCTCGCCGTCGGCACCTATTCCCACGAAATCGCCGTCTGGTCCACCACCACCTGGTTGCGCGTAGGGGGTCAGGCCGAATACATCCCCAACGGCGCCCTCTATGGCGCCACTGGCGGCCGGCGCGGCGCCGGCCATTATATCGACGCCCCGCCCATGGCCACCTCCGCCATCAATACCGTAGCCTTTTCTCCCGATAGCATGCGCCTCGCCTACGGCACCGCCGACGGCAGCATCTACCTCTGGAGCGTCACCGCTCAGCTCCCCGTCTCCGCCATCTCTGTCCACGCCGGCGGCGTACTCGCGCTCGCCTTTTCACCCGACGGCAAATGTCTCGCCTCTGGCAGCAACGACAAGACTGTCCGCTTCTCCTGCGGCATGGATCAGGCGTACGAAACACGGTGCCTGAACATCTCCCTTTCCCCAGAGGCCAACACGCGCCTCCTCGGGGAAGCCAACGACTGGTACAGCTTTGCGCAATAAATCAGGAATCAGGCCACAGGAAACAGAAAGCCCGTGTTCCGTCCTTCTGAGCGAGCGGAGCGAGTCGAAAGCCTGCCCTGAGCGGAGATCGCGCAGCGATCGAAGTCGAATGGGAACCTGCTTCTTGGAACTGTGGGCAAAAGGTGGGATACCACGACCCTCAACCCACCGCCCTCAACTCAGCACGAAAATGGGTGCCCCACATCTCGATTTTGAGATGTGGGAAAGCACGAATGCCAATCCACCTCTTCCAACTCAGCACGAAAATGGGTGCCCCATCCTAAACGCGTTTTGTGCGTTTAGGGTGGGATCGCACCAACCCCCGCGTCGGATAATAGATAAGTCCAAAGGAATTGCTCGCCATGCCGCAAGCTCCCACCGTCCTCACCGCACGCCGTCTCTACGACGGCTCCCATCTCCACGAACACCCCATCGTCGTTCTCGACGGCGGCCGCATCGCCTCCATCTCCACACGCGCCACCAGCGCCATCCCCGCCGGCGCGCCCATCCTCGACTTCCCTGAAGCCACGCTCGCGCCCTCTTTCTTCGACATCCACATCCACGGCGCAGCGGGCCACGACGCCATGGAGGCCACCCCGGAAGCCCTCGCCGCCATCGGCACATTTCTCGCCTCGCGCGGCACCGCCCGCTTCCTCGCCACCACCGTCACTGCGCCCGTTGACGCCACCCTCCGCGCCGTCTCCGGATTGGCAAAGCTCATCGCCAGACCGCCCGCGGCAGGCGCCGCCATCCCCCTCGGCATCCATCTCGAAGGACCATTTCTTTCGCACGCCAAGCGTGGCGTGCAGCCCGCCGCGCATCTCCTCGCCCCCGACATCGATCTCTTCGACCGCCTCTATGACGCCGCCGAAGGCCACGTCCGCCTCATCACTCTCGCGCCCGAGTTGCCCGGCGCGCCTGATCTCGCCGCCCACGCCACCGCGCGTGGTGTCCGCGTCTCCGTTGGCCACTCCAACGCCACCGCGGCTGAAACCCGTGCCACCATCGCCGCCGGCGCTCGCAGCGCCACCCACACCTTCAACGCCATGCGCCCGCTCGATCACCGCGAGCCCGGCATCCTCGGCGCCGTCCTCACCGACGATTCCCTCTTCGCCGAGCTTATCTGCGACGGCATCCACTCCGCACCCGAGATGACGAAGCTCTGGTGGCGCGCCAAGGGCCCCAACCGCGCCATCCTCGTCACCGACGCCATGAGCGCCGCCGGCATGCCCGATGGCGAGTACCGTCTCGGCGGCCTCACCGTACAGGTTGCCGGCGGCCGCGCCATGTCCGATGGCGTCCTCGCCGGCAGCGTCCTCACCCTCGACCGCGCGCTCGCAAACTTCCTCGCCTTCACCGGCGCAACGCTCGAGCAGGGGCTCCGCCTTCTCACCGGCAATCCCGCCGCGCTCACCGGCTTTGAATCCGAGGCCGGCAGCCTCGCCCCCGGCAGCCCCGCGAACCTCGTCGCCGTCACTCCCGACGGCCACCTAGCCGCCTCCTTCCTCAACGGCATCCCCGTCTCGTCATAACAGAACAGTTTTCAGTGGACAGTCGTCAGCGCAGCCGCAGCCAGCACAGCACAAACATTGGGTGCCCCACATCTCGATTTTGAGATGTGGGATAGCACGCTTGAAGGAACTAAGGCCTGGAAGCTGCTCTTCGTCCCTATAATCATCCTTTGACCACTCCATCCAACCGCGCATCCACAAAGGCGCATGCGCTTCTCGTCGCCGTCGGCATCCTGCTCAGCCGATTGGTCGGGCTCGTGCGCGATCGCATCTTTGCGCACTACTTCGGCAACTCCGATGCCGCGGACGCATTTCGCGCCGCGTTTCGCATTCCCAATTTTCTGCAAAATCTTTTCGGCGAAGGCGTGCTTTCAGCGTCCTTCATCCCGGTCTATGCGCGACTCCATGCGGAGGAGCGCCGCGAGGAAGCCTCGGGACTGGCCGAGGCCATCTTCGCGCTCTTGTTCTTCATCACCACGGTGCTGGCAGTCGTGGGCATCCTCGCCACGCCCTGGCTCATCGACCTCATTGCGCCGGGCTTTCATGGCGACAAGCGCCTGCTCACCATCCGCCTGGTGCAGATTCTTTTCCCCGGCGCGGCCATGTTGGTGTTATCGGCATGGTGCCTGGGAATTCTCAACAGCCATCGCAAGTTTTTGCTTTCCTACACCGCCCCCGTGGTCTGGAACATCGCCATGATCGCCGCGCTGCTGTGGGGCGGCCGCGGGCACACGCAGCCGCGGCTCGCCGTGATCGTCGCCATCGGTTCGGTCATCGGCAGCGGGCTGCAATTTGCCGTGCAGCTTCCCACCGTCATCCGCTACCTGTGGCCGCTGCGGCTGCAGTTGCGCGGCGCCGGCCAGCACGTCCGCACCGTGAGCGTGAATTTCTTCCCGGTCTTTTTAAGCCGCGGCGTGGTGCAGATCAGCGCCTACATCGACGCTTGGCTCGGCAGTTTTCTGGGCACCGGCGCAGTCTCCGCGCTCGGCTATGCGCAAACGCTCTACACGCTCCCAGTAAGCTTGTTTGGCATGGCGGTGTCGGCGGCAGAGCTGCCCGCGATGTCGAGTGCGCTGGGCACCGAAGTCGAGATTGCCTCGGCGATACGCCAGCGCTTGACCCAGGGCATTCGGCAAATTGCGTTTTTCGTAATCCCGTCAGCAGTCGGCTTCGTGGTCCTGGGCGACGTCGTCGTGGCCACCATCTACCGCTCCGGCGCCTTTCAACATAAAGACGTGCTCTTTGTCTGGGGAGTGCTCGCCGGTTCGGCGGTGGGCCTGCTCGCCTCCACCATGGGGCGGCTTTATTCCTCGGCCTTTTATGCCTTGCGCGACACGCGCACTCCGCTGCGCTTCGCGGTCATTCGCGTGGCGCTTACGTTGGGCCTGGGCTACCTCTGCGCGCTGCCTCTGCCCCGTATGCTCGGGATCGACCAGCGCTGGGGCACGGCCGGCTTAACGGTCTCTGCCGGCATCGCCGGATGGGTTGAGTTCATGTTGTTGCGGCAAGGACTGCAGAGAGTCGTCGGCGCAGTGCCTTCCGGCCGCTCGCGCATCCTGCAGCTTTGGGCGGTTGCGCTCTTCGCGGCAATGATGGGTTACGGTCTCAAAGTAGTATTGCCATTCCATCAACCACTCATCGTCGGCCCTTGCGTCTTGATTCCGTATGCGGCCGTGTATCTCGGCATCACGCAGTGGATGGGAATCGCCAGCATGGGTGCAGTCTCGCGACTCTTCACCCGCCGCCGATAAGCCGCCGTCAGCAACCAAAAAATCGGCTGTCATCCTGAGCAATCAAAATCTGGATGTCATCCTGAGCGAGCTTTGGAGCATGAAATGCGTCAAAGCGAGTCGAAGGACCTGCATTCGCTTTTGCCTTTGCTTTTCGCAGCGATCGCAGTCGAATGGGCATCTGCGGTTGCTTTTCGTCGTGTATCAGGGCGTGAGTTCATTCACGCCGCCATCCGCCCACCATTCTCAATGAATCAAATACGCGGCGAAGCCGCGCTCAAACCCTCGTCGCGAACCCCGATCGCGGACGCAGCCGACGTTCCACGCGAACCCATCGCCGGACCGCTTCCCGCAAGCCGACTTGTCGGTGCTGAACTTTCCAGACGAGGCTGGCCCGCTCCGAGCCGTCGCCGAAGTAGTAACTTCCGGGCAGACCGTCATCTGCCCGAAGCCCGATCCGCTCACCAGCCCGTCGCCGCAGTTCGGTTGAGAATCTCCGATAGTTCCCAATCCTTTTTACGACTGGCTTAGGGCCTGTCATCTAATTCCCAAGGCGCAGCGCCGGGAGCCAATTTTCCTCATTTCTAGAAGCGAGGAGGGACAGATACCGGGTGTATCTTAGCGACGAGCGACAACGAAATGGGGAAAATTGGCCCCGGCCCGTAGGGTTGCCGGGAAAATCGGGCCATACTTCATTCTCGTCCTCGACAGTGGACCCGCCACAGCCTTCGGGCTCGGCTTCGTCTGGCCCGATTTTCCCTCGCAACGCTGCGCCCTGGGAATTAGACGACAGGCCCTAGTTCGGCGTCGGCTGCTCGTCGATATGGTCGATCACTAGGACCGGCTCCGGACGTTTTTCTTTCACCAGTTTCAGTCCAAGCTCCTTGCTGACCGCGTCATAAAACGACACCGCTCCGTTCGGATCGGGCGCAGTTTCGCCTCCCGCATCGGGCGGAGGCGGTGCTCCGACGCCCGGCATATGATCTCCCGAGCTCCAGTTCAGCGTAAAATCCCAGCCCCCCTCAAGGCCCGTCTTGTCCACGACAGGGTAATGGAGATACCACGCCGCGAAGGTAGGGAATAGCTCGGCGGCCTGTGCCATGGTCACATTCTGGCAGGTCACCAGCATGTTCATGATGGGGCGGTCAGCCGGCCCCGGCTTCACATCGCACCGCGCCCGTTCCGTCGGATCTGCCTTGGTCATCTTCGGTTTCACAGCCACTAAGCTGTACGCATCCTCAGGCAAGTCTTCCGTGTGCGCCTTTATCTCAAAACGCTCGATCAGCAGTTGCTTGAGCATTTCGCGCAAGTCCTCCAATGCAATCGGAGGTATTCCCTGCATCGTGCTGCCGCCTTGCACCATGTTGTCTGACCCCACCTTCGCTTCCACGTCAATCTTGTCTGAGTCCAGCCACTTGGGCGCCCCCACCATCTGTTCCGTAGCGTTGAAGTCAAGGTCCCAGGCAAAATAGATCAGAAGTTTCAACGGCAGGGCGCGGAATGAAAGCCCGTCGCGTTGGATTCCGCCGCCGCCCGGCTTCTCGTCGGGCGCGCTCGGCTTGACGGTCGCAACTTCGAATTGGGGCGGCGGCAGCGGCGGCATGATCTTCGCCAGATCGGGCGCATTCGGAGTGGGCGTTTCGTTCACGCTGTCGACAATCAGCACCGGCCGGGGTGCGGTCCCGAGCGTAAGCTTCAGGCCTAATTGTTTCTCGAGTGCGTCGAAAACGCTGATACCGGCACCACCGGCTCGAGAGAGATCGCCGCGGCTGTTCCAGTGCAGATCGAAATCGAACGCTCCTTTCAGGCCTGTCCTGTCCTCCATAGGGTTCTGCAGATATGCCCCGGCAAACGTGGGCAGCAATTCGGCAAACTTCTCCATGGTCACATTGTGGCAATGGATGAGAGCGGGGACGAACGTGCCGGGAGGCGGCGGACCGGGCGGCGGAGGTTCGCGCTTGCATGCGGCATCTTCCGTGCCGCTCGATGGCTTAAGGCTGGGGTTCGGCTTATCTTTATCGAGCGTCAGCAGGTAACTCGGCACGGGCCCACTTCCGCTGTGTACCACGAGATTGAACCGGTCCGTGAGCAGCGACTGAAGCATTTCTTTCGCCGTCGCCTCAGTTGTACCGGGCGGAACCTTTGCAATCACATCCCATCGATCCCATTCCAGCCAACTCGGCCCACCGTGCACATAGGTAGAGTCCTTCTGCCCGTACGCCGTGGCAATCAGGTCCACCAACGTCGCCTGCCGCACCAGGTACCGCCCATTGACAAGGAACCCTCCATCGAAAAAGGGATAGCGGCGTCGCTGGCTCGGATGGATGTCCGCAATCTCAAAATTGACTGGTGCCTTGGCCGCCGCCGAATTCTGCGGAGCCGCTCCGTCCGGCGTTGTCGTTGAAGGCACGGACTGCCCGAACACCACCCCTGCCAACGCCCCAAACAGAACCATCCCAAAAATCAATCGCATCCTCAAAATAACCTCCAGTCGAACCCTGAGAATTAAGTTTTTGATTGTCAAAACAGCCGCGCCACTATACGACCGGCGATGCCCTGCCCGTTCCCGCTTTTCATCCAGTCGGGTCCCCAGCGCGCGTACGCTCATGAACCTTAGCTGCAGTAAAGACGCTCGACAACTCCCGTTTGTTATCGCTCTGGGTCGAAACCAGAATAGTGCTCAAATACCGCGGCCTCTCAGGAAATCTGCGTATCACCTTGAGAAGGAATACCCATCATCAGTGCAGCGGTCCGACAGTCGCCAACCCGTCAATTACTTCTTCGACAACACTGGGCTCACGCATCTGATGACTTCGCTTTTCTATGGGCCGGCGCGGCATTGCAAGCGTGGGCCTAAAGATGCTTGAGAGCAAGCCGTGCGAGCGACTCTTCCGACGAACGCTGCTGATCCGGACTCTTTGCACCGTATACCGTCAAAACGATGACAGTGTTCCCCTGCTTCACTGAGAGTGTCCAGATATTCTGCATCCCCGAGAGCGACGCCGCGTCACCAATTCCGCTGACATCCGTCTTGGTCATGCCCTGAACGGGCATGATGGTTCGCGCCCAGGCTGAGGCATCGCGCAGCACAATGCTTACTCCTTGCGGGCTGCCCTTCCACATGCAGCCAGTAGCGCCCAGCGGCATGGGCGACACCGAGTTACCGAGCACCTGGGCGATTTCTTCTGCCGTCAATAGCTTGCACGGTTCCGTGGCGCTCACAATTCGAGGCAGCGTAACCAATAGCCCAAACGCCACGAGCACTCCCCATCGATGCGCTGATGTCTTCATGGTGAACCTCCCTCGCCTGTAGCATTCTAGCAAAGCAAAAAAAGACCCGCGGATGGGCCGACGGGAGTGTCCATTGGATGAGCTTGCGCCTGGATCATCGCCTATCCGGAAGTAACCCAGGAGTTCCAGAGCCTCCGGCTCCGACCAATCAAAAGCCGGTCAGTCATCCCGAGCGACAAAAGTCGGCTGTCATCCTGAGCGAGTCCCGGCGCGCCGGGACAAGTCGAAAGCCTGCCCTGAGCGGAGATCGCGTAAGCGATCGAAGTCGAATGGGGACCCGTTTTTGTTTTTCGGCTAATCCGAGCCGAATGGAAACCTGCATTTGTTCTTCGTCTTGTATCAGGGCTTGGCTTAAGCCAAGCCGCAAGCCGACCACACATTTTCCGAGAAATAAAGTTCGCGGCGAAGCCGCGCCCGCCCCGTGACCCCCAAGGTCGCTCCATCGGCCACAAGCCAAATTCTCAAGACTGCTCTTTCCAGACGAAATTCGCACGTTCTGAGTTCTTATCCAAGGAGTAACTTCCGGTTTGGCGGTGACTCGCCCGAAATGCGGTTTTTCAGGATAGTCGAGTGGGCTGCTACTCGCAGTGGTTCCAATCTTGCTCGGTGTAAAACCGAACTGTGTACCACCTCTTCTCCAATCGACTCACCCAAAGCACCTCGCACGGAATACCTGGGTATTTGCCCGGTCGCCTTGTGCGGGATGCGTCGAGAAGGCGCTCGGAAGGGTCGAAAACCAGATAGGTCACTGTGTCACCGGCCCCTGGGAATCCCCACCCATCCCATTCAACGTGCCTGAGCTGATTGTTCAGACTGGTTGGTTGAGACATCACTTCGCTCTTGTACAGACCTGCGTGTGTGAGCCACCTAGCCCTGGTATGCCAGCCGAAGTAATCGAAACTCCAAGCCATCGAAACCCAAGAAAAGAAGAACAGGCTGGCCACGCCGATGTGAACGGCGAACACTATGACTCGGGATCTGCTGAGTTTGGACCTCATGTCGTTAGTGTATTGAAGCGTTCTGGGTGTGTCGTCGCCTACTCGGCAGTAACGGAAGGGTAACGTCCGAATAGACGGTGACTCTCCCGGAATCACAAGAACGAAGACTGCTGCATCACCGTTTACGTTAATTGCCTGACACGTGACATGAGTGGATTGGCGGATTCGTCTATGCCTTAGGAGCGCCGAAGAGCCGTCATTAGCTAAGATGTGCGCATGAGAAATTTGTGGATTGCAGGGGTGTTGACGTTTTGCGCGCTCCGGACGTTGGCACAGGGCGAGAATTCGACGGCCTTGACAGAGTTCCCGCAGTACAAGGTTTACCAAGGCGTCTTGGACGAGGACAATTTTCCGATAAGTGCGGCGCGACTCTGCGCAACTGAAGGAAGGCCTCGCTGCTTTACTCTGGCTCATTCTGGCGCGGAACCCGATAAGTTTGGCCTTCGTGCCCAATCGCACCGGCTAAAGTTGGATGGCGGAGGATCTATCGTACTCTTCAATGCCAATTGCGGCGGGGGCAGCGGAAGCGCCGACAGATATGTTTTGCTGCGTTCTGAACCAGATGGACACTTCAAGAATCTGCTGCCTGAGATCACTGTCTCCAATCAGGCCGATGTCGCGACTTGGAACCTACCCACTGTGTCACCGCTGCCGGTATTCGTAACAGCAGACTATCTTTGGGGCGAGATGGAGGCGCACTATTCGTCGCACTTTTTCGAGATTCGGATGTATGTCTACGATGGAGCGGCGGATCGGTACAAACTCCGGCACAAATATCGGACGTCGCATAAATACCCGGGCATCGACAACTGGGACCAGGCACCAGAGGTTTTGGAGAAGGAGAGGGGAAGGATTATTGAGATGCTCGGGGTGCATTAAATGGGTGACCTTGGCCGTGTGGATCACTAAGCATCTTTGATCTGCCGGTTGTTCTGGAAGTATTGTCGCCAACTCGGAAGTTACTCATCAGGTATTAGGCGCGATCAACTGAGACCAACTTCGACAGGTTCGGGAGATCACCAGCATTCAGGCAGACCGAATTCAGCGAATCTTCATTCTGGAAAGCAGGACTCGTACCGGGAAACGCCGCAGCCTCCACCAACCCCAACCGAAAGGACCACCCGCCACTCCGCAAGTCCGCCAAGCCCACGTTTCCCGCAGATCGCTGAAAACAATCCCCAGATTCCGCCGGCCGATTTGCAGATAATTTCCCCCGTCCGGCGCAAAATGAAACCAGAGATCAGGGATCAGAGTTCGGCGTGCCGGCGCCGTAGCTACGAAATACGACCCACGGTCCACAGGCATCCGATCCGTAACTCTTTTGCTGTCTAATTGCTGGCCACAAGCTATTCAAAATAAAACCACTTATCACATCATTTGTGCGCCAAAGCACTGAATAGAAAGGGGTTATTTGCAGAGACCGTAGAGGGGTACCCCCCTCGCCGTTTCCTCGCATTTCGGAGGCCCAAAAAACCTCGCTTTTCGCGTAAAAAGCCCGCATTTCAGGCCTTATGCACCAAATATGGTGCAACCGAATCCAGCGAAAACGCAGCTTCTTGCCATGTAAAACAAAGCCGATCGCTGACGGCTGAAAGCCGCTGGCGCGGCCGCGGGGCGAGGAGCCCTACTCTTCAAACTTGTAGGTGAATTCTTCGATGACGGGATTGGTCAGGACTTCGCGGGCGATGCGCTCCACTTGCGCGCGCGTCTGCTCCGCGCTGAGCGCGTCGTCGAGCGAAAGCGCGAAGTATTTGCCCTGGCGCACAGCCGTGACCTCGGCAAATCCGATTTTGCGGAGTGCGTTGTGGATGGTCTGGCCCTGCGGATCGAGGACCGATGCCTTCAACGTGACATAGACATGCGCCTTCATAATCCCTGATTATAAAAGCTGGGACTAGAGAACAGAGATCAGAAACGAGCGGCGAGGGCGCCGCACTTCCCCAAGGAGAGATTTGACGCAATGGTAAATTATCTGGAATTGCCGGTGGGCGGTCGCGCGCCGGAGGTTTTTCGCGCGGTGATCGAGATCCCCAAAGGCGGTACGCAGAAGTTTGAGTACGACAAACAGCTGCACGTGTTCAAGCTGGACAGGAATCTGCACTCGCCGGTGCATTATCCAGGCGATTACGGCTTTATCCCTTCCACACTGAGCGACGACGGCGATCCGCTGGACGTGCTGGTGCTGGTTCCCGATGGCAGCTTTCCGGGATGCGTGCAGGAGGTGCGGCCCATCGGCCTGCTGGAGATGCTGGACCAGGGCACGCTCGACGAGAAGGTGCTGGCGGTGGGCAAGAACAATCCGCGCTACACCAATGTGTGGAATTACACCGACATGTATCCGCACCTGCTGAAGGAGATCACGCACTTCTTCTCGATCTACAAGGATCTGGAGGGCAAGCGCGTGGAGATGAAGGGCTGGCACGATGCTGGCTACGCGCGCGATCGCGTGGCCTACGCGATGAGCCAGTTTAAGGATACGAAGGCGAAGAAGGAAGCGGGAGCGAAGGCGTAGGGGACGAGCCAGTAGCCGAATAGCCAATGGGGCTGTGAGTTGGCACTCAGTATTGCCACTCGGCTATTGCGCTATCGTCATTCCGGCTTCCGGCCAACGACCGCGACCGTGAGCGCATAGAGCGATGGCCCGAGCAGAGCCACTGCGGCTGCGAACGCCAGCGACGAGACGTGGGCGAATGGCGTTCCCGGATCGCCGAGTGTTTCAGAGCGCGATGCGTAGAGCGCGTAGGCGATGAGCGCTGTTGGACCGACGGCGAGCAGGCAGGCAAAGCTGAAGCTGCCGGCGCGGAAGGGGCGCGGCAGCTCGGGCTCGCGCAGGCGCAGCAATGATGAGCGCCAGGAACTCCAGGATCAGGCTGGAGCCATAGAGAATCAGGTCAATCGAGATGAGGCGCTCGAAAGGGAGACTTGAGCGCCAGCGCCCAACCCAATCCACAACCAGCACGCTGACCCATGGCACGCCGCGACGGTTGCGGTGCAGGAAGGCGCGCGGCAACAGGCCGTCGGCAGCCATGGCGATGGGCAGGCGAGTGTAGCTCATCATGAGCGCGTTGAACATGCCCACGCCGCAGATGACGCCGCCTGCAACCACAGCTAGTCCGAGCAGCGGACCGCCGAGCGCGCTGCCGGCGATGGCCCACGAGCCAGTCGAGAAGCCGTCAGCCGAGAGTCCGGCGAAGGCCATGGCTGCCAGCGGCAGCACGTAAGTGAGTGCGGTAAGGAGCGCGGCGGCAATCATGGCGCGCGGGTAGTTGCGTTGCGGGTTGTCGACCTCGCGTGCGATGGTGGAAGCGTTGTCCCAGCCCATGTAGTTCCAGAGCGCGACCAGGATGGCAGTGGAAAGGCCGAGCGGAGCGCCTGGCGCGGCAGCAGTGCGCTCCCAATGCATGGCGGGATGCAGCAGTGAGGCCATGCCAGAAGCCGAGCCCGACGAAGATCACGAAGGGCGCCAGCAGCAGGGCGAAGAGCCACACCGAGTCTCTGCCGACTTCGGGCGCGCCGCGCAGGTTCCACGCGCAGCACAGCACGACGACGCCCAGCGACCAGAGGTAAGGATACGAGCCAACCGTGCGAATCAACATTAAGGGGAACTCTACTTGCCAGTGGGAGCTTTGAATGCCGCTCGTAGCCGAGCTGAACTTGCCCAGGTAGAGCACAAAGATGGAGGGGTAGAGCGCCATGTCGAAGACGCTGGCAGTAAGGGAGAGCCAGCTTTCCTGGTAGCCCCAGAATGGGCCGAGACCGCGGCGCACCCAGACATAGAAGCCGCCTTCGGCAGGAATGGCCGCAGCCAGTTCGCCGATCATGAGGGCGGTGGGCAGGCTCCACAGCAGAGGCAGCGTAAGCAGGATGACGATGGCGCGGCCGTACCCTGCGCCGCCCAAAATGTCTTCAATGCCATAGGGTCCGCCGGAAACCATGAAGTAGGTGGCGGCAACAAGGGGCAGGAAGCGGATCTTGCGCAAGGCGGGATGGAGAACAAAGCGCATGATTGTGAATGTATTGAATGTACATGGGCAAGGACGGTGCGAAAAGCGAGACGTGGAATGGCGGTGCGGGGTGGGCGCGACTTGGCGGCCTGAGAGGACCGATGCGCGGAGGGCGGGCGGTATCAGGCGGCTCGGGCCATGGCAGCGCAAGTTCCGGTATAATCCTGACTGAGACCCGGAGAGATGGCCGAGTGGCTGAAGGCGGCGGTTTGCTAAACCGTTGTACGGTCAAAAGCTGTACCGGGGGTTCGAATCCCCCTCTCTCCGCCATAACTTTAGAATCAACAACTCCGACATAAATCCAAGCCTCGTTCCGACACACCGCCTGGAAAAATCCCAAGAACCGGGTATTGCACGTTGGGAGATTTCAGCATGGCGGAGTCAAAGTGCGCACCATAGAAGCATGTCAAGTTACCGCTTGGCTGGGGGTTCTATGCTTGGAGATACTTAGCGGGTTCCTGGACCAAGGTGCTGTTTTCAGTTCCATTCTGTTGGGGGTTTTCAGCGAACCACGGCAGAGGATCAACTCACAATTAACACTGCACTCGGAGCCTGCTCGGATAAACCAATGAAAAGATCTCTTGTTCTCTGTACATCCTGCGGTCTGTTCTCCGCGCTCTCGTTTGTACCGGCAATGAGCCAGTCAAAGACGGTTTGGGAGATTGGGAAATTCGATCAGTCGATCCGCGAATTCAATGCTGTTCCCAGTAACCACGTTGTATACAAGGTAGGCGAGAGCGATTGGGCAAAAACCTGGCCCGGCGAGCAACGCTCTGGGGCACTTTACGAGGTCCGCTTCGATCTCAATGGATCTCCCCACGGCATCTATTTGTTAAAGGTGTCCGCGCTCACTTCATATCCAAGAACACCGGCCTTGCAGATTCAAATCAACCAACACAAGGAGCTCTATTTTCTGCACCCAAAGCCAATCTACCTGGCAGATCAGCGATTTCGTGCCGCGGATCTGCTATCGATTGCACTCCCCGCCGAATACATGAAAGCGGGCGAGAACGATCTTACATTTGCTGTCGTCGACAGTCAGGACCCCGGCTCGGGAGCAAGTATGCCGGCCCAATCGGTTGCTTACGATTTCATCAGCTTGTCCGCTGAACCAAATGCAGCCTATGTCAAAGGAGCCGTCACCGCAGACCTGGTCCCCACGATCTACTATCGCCAAAAGGAAGGGCATCTTGTTGAAGAGGTCAATGCCTTCCTTCAGTTCAATCGGGCCATCCCGTCCGGCCACGCA
Source organism: uncultured Acidobacteriota bacterium (assembly GCA_963729915.1). Lineage (GTDB taxonomy): Bacteria > Acidobacteriota > Terriglobia > Terriglobales > Acidobacteriaceae > Telmatobacter. The sequence goes on from CAVSQE010000021.1 coordinate 20,401, forward strand.
ACTCTTCTTATCGATGGCCAACGCTATTCCGCCGACATTCTCCCCGCAAGTGACGCCGGACAACAACGCCTCAAATTCGAGGTCTCGGAATGGCAAGGTACCACTGCGGCAAAACTAGAGATTTCGGCCGGGGTGCGCCGCGCGTTCACGTTTTCCGTGACCGCGGAGCGCAAGTGGACCATTTTCGTGGTGCCGCATACGCACGTCGATATCGGCTATACGGATTACCAGGGTAAGGTCGCCGAAACCCAGGCTAACACTCTCGTCGAAGCAGCAGGGTTGATCGAGAAATATCCCGATTTCCGTTTTGCGACCGACGGCTCCTGGAATCTTCAACAGTTGCTTGAGACGCGGTCACAGCCGCTTCGAGATCAAATTCTTGGCCTCATCCGTGAAGACAAGATGGGCGTGCCTGCGGATTACTTCAATTTGTTAACGGGCTACGCCTCGCTTGAGACGTTGTATCGCTCCCTCTACTATTCGAAGAGCTTGTCGCGGGAGTTTGGCCTGCCGTTCGATTACGCAACGACCACAGACGTTCCTGCATATACCGGCGCATATCCCTCAGTTCTGGCGAGTTCAGGAATCAAATACTGGGCGGTAGGCGCTAACCAGGATCGGGCGACCGTGCTGGCGCACGAACAATGGGACGAAAAGTCCCCATTCTGGTGGGAGGGGCCTGACGGCGCAAAGGTTTTGTTCTGGTACTCGCGCGGCTATGCGCAAATTGGAAGCATCTTTGGCGGCAATCCGCAAAACGACGCCATCTATCAGTCTCTGCCAAACTTTTTGGCTCCCTACGACAAACCGGGTTATAAACCCGATGCTGCGTTGATCTATGGAGCGCAGGGTGAAAATACCGACTTGCATCCCGATTTGGCGACATTCGCGACTAATTGGAATCAGGCATTCGCGTACCCAAGGCTGCAATACGCTACATTCACCGATTTCTTCCACTATGTCAACAAAAACTTTGGCGCAGCGTTGCCAACTTACAAAGGGGACATGGGGCCCTACTGGGAAGATGGGATTGGCTCCGACGCTTACTTCGCGGCGGAAGACCGGCAAAACCAGAGCGACGCCCTGTCGTCAGAGATTGTCTCTACCGTCTCTCATATCGTCAATCCCGATGCCCATCCTCCAAAGGCTGAGCTTGACGATGCGTGGCACAACATTCTTCTGTTTGCTGAGCACACGTGGGGTGCTGGCGGGTCGATCAGTCAGCCCGATAGCGAAGAAACGGTCAAGCAGTCGGCAGTCAAGGACAATTACGTAACGCAGGCGCGATTTGACCTTGAGGACATCGCGAACCGATCCATGGCGCAGCTCGCTCATGAAATACACGTTCCTGCCAGAACGCTGGTTGTCTTCAATGGATTGAACTGGAAGCGCGATGCGCTCATGGAAACGGATCTGAACAAGAAGGAAGAGCTCTTCGATCTCACCACACAGGAGCGCGTTCCGGTGGAAGTGCTATCGGATAAGGAAAACTTCGTGCATATTCGTTTCCTAGCCCGCGATCTTCCTCCGGTGGGATACAAGTGTTTTCAAATTCGCGTCGTCCCCAGTGCATCGGCGGGGCCTCCCACAACGGAGACCAACCCCGTCGTCGAAAACAAGTATTACCGGATTACAGTTGACCCGGAAACCGGCGCGGTAATGAGCATTCTTGATAAGCAACTCGACCGTGAATTGGTCGACCACCACAGCCCGTACAAGTTCGGCCAATATCTGTACGTCACGGGCGGTGATCCCAAAGGAGATGGGCTCACCCGCATGATTCATCCGTTTCAGGCGCTGCCCGTGGCTGAATTGACGATCCATCCTGCAATCGGCGGCAAGTACTTAGGCACGGCGACGACCCCGTGGGGCCACTCGATCAAGCTCCGCTCTTCCGACGTAAACACGCCCGTGATCGATCTGGAGATCCTGCTTTACGACGACCAAAAGAGAATCGACTTTGATTACAGCGTTCAGAAATCGTATACGACGGCCAAGGAGGGTGTTTATTTTGCGTTTCCAACCGCCGTTCAGTCACCGGAGTTTGCCTACGCCACACAGCAGGGATGGGTCGATCCCGCGCACGATCTGCTGAAGAGCGCCAGCCTCGAATGGTTCAACGTACAGAAGTGGATGGCGGTCTCACGACCCCGGCATGGCGGTGGGAATTGTTCCTTTGGATGCGTCGTTGGCAAGTTTTGGCGACATCAACCGCGGTTTATGGCCCAGTGAATTCACGCCCAAAACCTCTACCCTTTTCTCCTATGCAATGAACAACTATTGGCACACGAACTATCGTGCCGGACAAGGCGGGACATTCACCTTCCGCTTCGTGCTGACAAGCGCGAAAGATTTCGATCCGCCCGGCCTGACCCGTCTCGGATGGGAAAGCATGGAAGCACCTCAAATGGACTCGGTGATCAATCAGGACAAAGCGGGAAATCCGGATGAGCCATTGCCGGCCGAAGGCACAAGTTTCCTCGATATTAATGCTCCCAACATCGTCCTTGTCACATGGAAGTTGGCTGAAGATGGCAATGGAACAATCCTGCGTCTTCAGGAGACAGAGGGCCAATCCACAGAAGCTAACGTCACGCTTACGCATACGAACGTGCAAGCCGCCAATCTCTTGAATTCTGTCGAGGACAATCTGCACAATTTGAGCATCACGGATCACCAAATTCACCTGACATTCCACCCCCACGAAGTATTAACGGTCCGGCTGACGCCGTAACCTTGTGGAACAGGGCGCTCGATTGATGGGGCAAACAGATCATCTGCCCATCTACCAAATTATGGGACTTGACATGACTGGCGATCACACACGGCATCCAGACAAGCAACAAGACGGACTGCATCCTCGCAGGCCGCGATGCTGCTAGACTCGATGCCGAGGGCCCTTACCTTCCCGGATTCAACCAAGGAGCAGCGCAACCGATGCCCCTGAGGCTTCATAAGCCGAACCTTCCCGCGGCAGTTTATTGGTTCACGTTATTGGCATTTGCGTTGCGCATGATCGCGCGGCTGCATACGGGCGCCGCCGACTTTTGGGTCAATGGCTATACGTTCTTTTTCGATATGGCCCAAAGCATCGCTGCTGGAAAAGGGATTGACATTGAAGGAATACGTACTGCATCTCGCGTTCCCTTCTACCCCATTTTTCTTGCCGCAGTGACCCTGGGTCACGAGGCCTTTTGGCCCATCGTGATTGCCCAATCCATGATCGGCGCTGGAACGGCATTTTGCGCTGCATTGCTGGCGCGCCAGATGTTTCATGGACCATGGGCGGCCAAGGCAGCGACACTGGCGGCCGCAATCACCGCGGTGTATCCCTATTATGTCGTCCACGACACCGCCCTCCAGGAGACCGCCCTTTTCACGCTGCTGACTCTCGTGGCGGTGGTCCTCGCTCATCGCATCGTCAGCACCGGAGCATTATTGCCGGCCGCTCTCTGTGGATTGCTGCTTGGCTTGGACGTGCTGACACGTGCGCCGATTGCACTATTCGCATTGCTCGTCCCAGCTTGGTTGATTTGGAGAAAGCGCCAGCGCCTGGCTCCAGCTTTGCTGTGCGCATTGCTTCTTGCTTTAACTGTTTTCCCCTGGATTTGGCGATGTTACAAGTTAACCGGCCATATTTTGCTTACGACTGAGCAGGGTGTCGAACTTTGGAATGGCAATAACAATTTCCTCTTTCGCTACTATCCCGAGCAGAGCGTCGACGTGAGCATCGACGCTCATATGGCGGCTTTAGACTCCTCAGGACAATCAGGAGTTGCAGCAACTTAGCGACAATGAGGCGCTCGCGGACCAATGGTTCCGGCAAAGAGCTCTGGCTTATATTCGCGCGCATCCCTGGCTGACGTTTTTCAACGGATTCCGCAAAATCGCCGCGACATTCGACTGGCTGCCAACCCCGCGAAGATCTCTTGCGAGAAGCTTGCTGCATGCTTTTTCGTACGGTCCTGTGATGGTTCTCGGGCTGTGGGGAATGTGGCGAAGACGCTCGCAATGGCGGGACGATTCTTTAATCTATCTGATGTTCGTGCTATTCCTGCTTGTAACTGCCGTCTACTTTGGCCAAACCAATCAGCGCGTGTATCTCGATGTCTACTGGATCGTGTTCGCCGCGGGCGCTCTGGCGGAGACAGGCGCAGGCATCGTGCATCGGCATTCGCAATCCGACCAAAGCGCGCTACAAAGTTCTTGATGGCCCTGGCGGCAATTCCGGTCACATCGCAACCCGTGACCTTTCCTGCACGGCAATCTCACTGGAGTTTCCGAAACACGACGTCGGGATATTCTGCATCGGGCAAGAGGCAATCGTCGCGGCCGTAGAGCGGTTCCCGATTGTCGAGTTTCACGCTGTATACCGTCTCGAACTCCCTGGCTGTACGCGTATCGCCAAAGCGAAACATGGCGTGTTGAATGATTAGAAGGCCGCCGGGCTTGAGCGCGCGCGCCAAATCGGCTACAGATTGCTCGAACGCGGCAAAGCGGATGCGATGGCCACTTTCCGGCGGCGGCGGCGAAATGTTCAGATCGCCATGACGGAAGACTGCCATGGCGAAAATGGCATCGTAGCTGGCGCTGGCCTCCCCTTCCGTCGAGCCCGCGACAGCGAAAGTCATCTTCTTGTCTCCGGCCTTCAGGCGGCGGAATCGGCAGACAGCAATATTCAAGGGATTGATGTCGAGCCCGGCGATGTTTGCCTCAGGGAAATATCGGCGTAGTGAGAACACTTCCTCTCCTGTCGCACAACCGAACGACAGGATGCGCACACTCGCATCGCCTTCGAGTAACTTGCGCACTGCAAGGAAAATGTCCGGGTAGCGGTCGGCGGAGGTTGTTCCGTAAGGTTGGTAGAGACCTTTCGGCGGCTGCAGCAGCAGGAGCGCGGCATTGCGCGACTCCTGGCTCCGCACCATCTTGTAGATGAACAGCGCGATCCCATATCCCGGCATTTTGCGCAGGAAAGGCTTCACCCGGATGATGAACGCACGCATACAAGTCGTTTCCGGCGACAGAAATCGCCACTCTCCAACTGGTCATCTAGTGTATTTAGTGTATCGGACGGATTTTTCGCAACTGGATTTACGCGCCCGGCTGGCCTGACCTGCTCGCTTTGGCTGTCTCCTTTTCATGCAAAAGTAAATCAAGTTGCCGTTCGAAGGAGGCATGGTCGAACGAGCCATCCGACTGGCAGGGAAGCCAGTCGTCCAACTCTGAGAAAATCGCCTGCGACCAGGCAAGCGGGCACGCAGGAATTCCGGCGTTTGGCAACTGCAGAATGCCGTTGGCCGATCCAAAGATGTGCGGCTCATAGATTTTGATTCCGTCAGAAATCACACCGGCGTAATAGCTGAAATTCCCCTTGGCCACAATCAGAATATCGGCTTCTATAAGCTCCTGCATCGTCCAAATGGGGTCGGCGTCGAGAAAGAACTCAGCGCCAAGCGAGGACAATTCCGCAAAGTCCGCGAGGTTCCCCTCACTATAAACGCGCATGCTGAAAGCCTTGCCCCGGGAGTCGAGGATGGATTTCACTTCGCCGGCGAGGCTGAGGATCTTGTCAGTACTTGTGTACATCTGGGGGACTGTATCGGCGGAGACGTCTCCACGACGGATATGCACAGCTACCGCAATCTCACCTGTCGTTCGCGGGGACTTGTTCAAGTAATATTTGCGCCTGAATTCCGGGATCAGGGCCCGAAAGCTGTCAGCCAGCTCCCTTTTCCGGTGCCGCAATCCAAAGCATAGATCGAGATTCGACAAGGTATAGTAGCCGGCGTCAATCACTCCCCGTCTCCTGCCATTGCAAGGTTCCTCGCCCGCGCCCAGATTGAAAAGCGTCTCCCACGCCGCAGCCCATTGCTCCATGGGCCGATCGGCGTGGCCAACAATTGAAAGCGGAGTGTGCAGATAGGCAAGACCCGATACGCGGGCGAAATTGATGGTGCACGTCGTGAGAGAAGCTAAGCTCCCGGCCCCTTCCCTGGTTGAGCTCGTCGCACAAGTGACCGCCCATATACGCCGCACGCCTAGCCGGTGCAAAATGTACTGCCGGAAGAACACCAAACGCTCATCGCGGTAAAACTTGCGGCCTATCAGAGGCTTCACGCAGTTCTTCAGCAACTGCCTCGCGTAGTTGCAGCCTTCAGTCACTATGTAATCGAGCAAAGGAAATTCTCGTCTCATGCGGCGAAATCCTAAAGCAGCTCCTTGGGCCGCCGTCAAATCCCAAAACCAATTCGGCCTTCGGCGTGGACAACAACCTGATTGCAGTTCGTTGCCTCTACAAAACCAACTTCACTTGCTCTCGTGAATGTAACCGGCCGTTTTGGCTTTTTCCTTCTCCCCTAATAGCAAAACGAGCTGGCGTTCAAAGGCAGAACGATCGAACGAGCCATCCGGCTCGCAGGGGATCCAGTCGTCCGTGGCGGGGATAAGAGTCCAATGCCAGGACCCTTCAAAGATCTTGATGCCGTCGGACATGAAGCCGGCGTAATGGCTGTAGCAGCTCTTGGCCGACAACCAGAATGTCGGCCTCCACAAGCTCCTGGAAGGTCCAGATGGGGTCGGCGTCGAGGACGAGTTCAGCGCCAAGCGGCGAGAGTTCCGCAAAGTCCGCGGGGGCGCCCTGCGAATAGATACGGATGCTGCTGGGCGCTGCGTGCGCGTCGAGGATGGCCTTCACCGCGCCGGCGATTTGCAGAACCATTTCCGTAGCCGTGTATTTATTCGAGAAACGGTCAGTGGAAACATCGCCGCGGCGGATGTGCACTGCCACCGTAACCTCATTTGTCGTACGCAGGGTCTTGTTCAGGTAATATCTGCGCCTGAATTCAGGAATGAGGGCTCTCCATCGCTGCTGAAACTCATCATCCCCGCCCTTCCATCCAAAACACCGTTTGTGAACCGGCCAGCAGTCGTAGGTGTTCATGCGGTAGTGGAGGTTAATCGCTCCCCTTGTCCTTCCGTCGTAGGGCAGTTCGCCAGCGCCCAGATTGAACACCGACTCCCAGGCCGCGACCCACTCCTGCATGGGGCGATCGGCGTGGGCCATCTCCACGAACGGAGAATGCATATAGGTAAGGCCGGTGGCGCGAGCGAGGTTAATCGTTCTCATGATTCGAAAGGCCTGGCTTCCGGCCCCTTCGAGCCGATCTTCGTTGGCGCTCGTAATTGCCCGGATACGCCTGAGTCCCAACCGATGAAGAATATATCTCCGGTAAAAGTACAGACCCTCGTCGTGGTAGGGCTTGCGGCCTATCAATGGCTTGATGCAGTTCTTGATCGCTTGCCAGACGTATCTCTTACCTTCAAACGCGATATACCAGGGCACGGGGAAGCGTTCTTTTACAGGACGCAGTTTGATCCGAGCCCAGTTAGCCAGCTCCACACCCAGGTTGGTTTTATCTTCCCGTTGTCCGACGGCCGCTCCCGAAGCCTCCGGCTCCTTCGCCGGTCCGGTCATCTCAGGCAACTCGTCCCCCGGCGCAGGATGTGCGCCAGGTGAAGAATGGGCACCTAGCGAACAATCACCATCATTTTGTTGGTGAGTCATAGCAAGCGCATGGTCTCAGGAAGACCAAACCCTAGTTTACATGTCGGGGTTTTTTCGGTCGGTGAGACGCGTCCAATCGCAGTCGGCCACTGCGGCCGATTGCGCTCATTAGTCCGCGTACATTCGTTAGTTTCTTTGTAGAGGCAACTTCGCGCCGCACAAAGAGCCATCCGGTTCAACGCGGTGATTCAAGTCTTCCGGGAATCTGCCGCATGGGCGCCCCAAAGACAGCAGGACGATCCGCCGATCGCAGAATGCCAAGTCCCTAAGAACCGAGCCGATCCTGCGTTTCTACGGGAATTGCGTCGCCCATTTTCTTGAAGATTACGCACGCAAGCACATGAAGAGGCAGAAGCATCTCCCGCACTCGAAGGGTAGTGACAAATGCTATGTGCTTAGGTATGCAGTGGAGCTCAGACCAATCAACCACGCCGCTGCGCTACTGAGAGTAACCGGGGAAGCGTTTTTGCGTGGCACGCCTAGAAGAAGCGCTGGACCACCGTTTAGCTGTAGGCGCCGCCCGTCGTGCTCTCAGGGTGGGAGCCGACCGTGCCACCGGCGGTAATTTGCTCGATGCCAATCTTCTTCAGCTCAGGCGCAACCCAATTCTTCCTGATTTCGGCCTTCTTGACAGTGTTACCAGTCATCCGCGCTCTCCTTTAAGGGGAATGTACTTAATAGTTGGACTATAAGGGATGTCTACCCGGAAATCAAGTGCATAATCCTTTACAATCCCGTACTTTCAAGCAGATGAAACATTACGGATGAGGATTACCGGCGAGATACCCGGCCCACCGAGAAACTGAGACCCCAGCCACACTTTACGGAGCGTCTTCATAAGGTCCGATTGGCTTCCGTTCTTCTTAAGTCATTCAATTAAAACATTTAATCACTCTAAAGGCACGGGGCAGGCCCATTCTGACACACGCCTGTGGTTTCCACTTGCACCTGGTCTCGGCTTGCGCAGGGCGTTGCGCAATGTGGGAGCGTTCGACTCTCGATATCAAGTGTGTGTCCCTTTATCAAGTGTGTGCTGCCCCAATTGTTGCAGCCATCGCCAGAACCACAGCACAGGACGCAAGGGTTTGTAGGCCCAGAAAAAACCATCCGGCAAGGGAAGGGTCCTGAAATCCTCGCGGCCGTAGAAGAGTTCAGACAAGCTGTCGCGCCAGGATTTTGCTGGCCACAAGAGCCGCTCGTAGCGGCTTCTGCGCATTCTGTAGCGGAGCTTGGACGGACCCACGCGGTTTACGGGTTCGTCCGCGTGTTGAAGAGCCTGAAGTGGTACGGCAGTGAGCTTTGAAGGAGGCTCCTGCCACGCTTCCCAGGAAGATCCGGCCGGGAAAGCCCATACACCTGCTCGAGAAGATAGATCCCTGCCAGCAGAACTCTGGTCTGACGCGATCTTCGCGCCTCCTCCCATGCCGCCTCCCAATCAAGAAGCGCCAGCGCATGGGCGCGCGCCAAATCTCCCAGCCATTTGGCGCGGAACCATTCGTGCAGCCCGCCATGGCAGCAGAGGTAGAGAGTCATATCGCTGGGACGCATGGCCTGGATGGAGCACCCTTGCCAGGTGGAGGGGATGCTCCTGGCCCATCGGGCGCGTGTGGCATCGGGGGTTTCCCACTGGTTGCGCCAATGAAGCTCCAACATGCGGCCTGTCTGGGCGTGGATGAAGTTGATGTGCTGCTCATTGCGCAGGAAGCTGTCCCATTGCCGGGAACTCATGGGGAAAAATGTTTCTTCGAGATGCCAGTCCTTGCTCACCAGGCAGTCTTGCGCTCTGGCAAGATCTTCGCGCGGAACTTCCAGATCCATATCCAGCGTTTCGCGCAGACCCACATCTCCGTAAAGCGCAAACGAGAGGATCTGGCCCTTGAGCGGCATCACGGGAATGCCGGCGCGGTTAAACCGCTTCAGCACGTCTGCCAAAAGCAGGCAATGCTGCACGGCCTTCATGCGGCAAGCGTCGCTGCGCTTCTGCAATCCCTGCCTGGCAGATTCCGTCACTGCGATTCCGGGAACGCGGCTGAGAGCGGCCCAACTGAGAGCTGGCGTGCGGTGGCGATCGACCAGAGCGAGATATTCTGTCCAGTCCGGCCCGGCGCCGGCGGCTTCCACGATGGCGGCTTCCTGGTTTTGCCGCCACGTACTCCGGAGCGAGCCAGGAGGTAGCAATCATAAGGCGGAACGCGGGTCGAGTTTGCTCGAGCCAATCAGTCTTGATCATGACTGATCTCCTGCGTCGATCTCGCGCATTTGGGCCGCCCAGGAAGTTGCGTAAGACCCACCCATGGCCACAAGCTGGGCATGAGATCCGGATTCTACGATGCGCCCTTTATCCATCACGTGGATGATGTCGGCGTGCATGGCCGTGGTAAAGCGGTGAGTGATCAGGATCGCCGTCTTGCCGTTCACGAGAGCACGGAAGCGGTTGAGCCAGTCCTGCTCCGCCCATGAATCCATGGCGCTGGTCGGCTCGTCCAAAATCACCAGCGGGGCGTCGCGGAAGAATGCCCGCGCCAGTGCGATGCGTTGCCATTCTCCTCCGCTCAGTTCCGCAGTGCCAAACATCCTGCTGAGCATCGTCTCAAATCCCTCTTGCAGCCGCTCGATGGGCTCCAGCGCTCCCGCGGCCTTCGCCGCCCGCCACAAGCGTTCCTCGTCAGAAGGCGCGTCGATATTCCCAAAGCCTATGTTTTCGCGCGCGGTCGTATGGTAATGGAAAGGCGACTGAAACAAGACAGTAATGCGCCGCCTCAAGGCCTCATGATCCAGTTCCCGCAGATCCACGCCATCGAAAAGGATGCGGCCCTCATCCGGATCGTAGAAGCGGCATAACAGCTTGATGAGCGTGCTCTTTCCCGCCCCGTTGTGCCCGACCAGAGCCACGATCTTGCCTTGCGGAATCTCCAAATCGAATGCATCGAGAGCCCGATGTCCTCCCTCAGGGTAGGTAAAACTGACGTGCTCGAAGCGAATGGAGCGCGCAATGGGAAAGCCTGATTCCCCAGACCGGCCGGAGCGGATGGCGGGTTCGACTTTCAAAAAGTCGTCGAGGTTGCCAATGAAAAGCAGGCTTTGGTAGATTCTGCCTGCGCCCTCCAGCAGGGAGCGCAGTTGCGCCTGGCCGGACTGGAAGGCCGTGAAGCAGAGAAGAAGATCGCCCAGCTTGACGCGTCCGGCAAGCGTCTGGTGGAGCACCCAGCCAAGGCCGACGATGCTCCCAACCCAGGCCAGCAGGCCGGCCCCAAGCTCCGTCACGGCTCCCTTCCGCGCCAGACGCAGTTTGCCTTGCCTCAGGCCGGCGCGTATGCGCTCGAAGGCCTCGCGGTGATAGGGTCCCAGGCCGAAGAGGCGCACCTCGGCGGCGGCATCGGGATTGGTAATCACCCAGTGCATATACTGGGATCGCCGTTCCTGGATGGTGTGTTCCTGGTACCAGGCGTGCTCCTTCAGGATGTGCCGCGCCATCAGGAGCAGGCCGGGGATCGCCGTGGCAACCAGAAGCAAGGGAAGCCAGCCCGCGTAGGTCCAAAGAATGCCGGCCAGCACCAGGAAGCCCAACCCGTTCTGCACCAGCAAACCAAGGTTTTCCAACATGGCCAAAGGCTGGGATATAGCTTCCATCTCAGCTCGATGCAACTGGTCGTAGGATTCGGCATAGTCATAGAAAGCCAAATCAACCCGCAAGGCTTGTATATGGATGAGCCGATGGACTTCATCCTGTACCCGCTCAGCCTGTACCTCACGAACCCATTTGAGAGCGCTGGACAAAACCAGCGCGGTGATCCATAGTCCGGCAATGCCGAGAGCCGGCGGCAGAATGGAACTCCACTGCAGCGTGGACCCGAGCCTGTTGAACAGCGTCCTGAGCAGCAACGCCAGGCCGGCGGGAACGAGCCCCTGGCAGACCAGCAACGCACCCCAAACCACGATCCACCACCCCGATGCCTTCCAATTGATGGCGAGGGCGCGGCGGCCTGCCGGCAGATGGTGGAAAAACTCTACGATCTGGTTCGTCAGCATATCAATCAAAAACCTCAGGCAGGCGAACCCGCCAAACGGCGCAGAAACAGGCCCACGCTCAGCCCCCTGAGCAGGATTGCGTCCGCTCGCAAAGTCGTCTCTGGAGTGACCTTCGCGACAAGATCATCCAGGCAGCGATGGAGGAGCGGCAGGTCCAGGATTTCCTGCGCCCCTGGCACCGCTTCAAGAGAACGAAGACACTCCCGAACGTCCTCGATCTCTTGAAGAACGCGGTGACCCGCATCCGCGGCCTGCAACACGTTCTTCTGCGAGTTCAGAACCGACTGCGGCAACCGGCCCTGGAATGCGCGCTTGAACAGGAAACTGCGTTCGCCCTTGCGATAGAACTGATCGTCGGGAACTCGCAGAAGGAACTCCAACAGGGAAAGATTTGCCGTCGGATCCAGAAACGAAAAAGAATGAAAAGCACACGCCTCCGATCTTAGGCTGAGCGTTGTGCCGGGCTCAGATTGGAAAAAACAGCGGCGAAGATCGTTCAGCGGGGAAAATGCGAAGGTTGGATCGTACTCTGCTGCATGCATCCGGCCGGGCAAATCAAGCTTCTCTGCCATTTGAGCACGGAGCGCGGAGTGAGTCCTCCACGACGGCAAACCAGTCCGGCCCGTCAGGCGTAGCAAGGCCAGGACTCCCGGCAGGAGCAACGGCTTGAACACCTGCCGTTTCAGGGTCTGCCAGAGATTCGGGTCTGCGTGCAGCAACAAGCGGCCAGCCATTGCCGGGTATCCCTGCAGCAATGCCAGGATCGCCGACCCATTTCCCTGCCAGGAGACCGAGGCGTTTCCCCATCCACCGTTCAGGAGGACTCCTGACCCGTTTCGTGAGGCGGCTTCAAACGTGGCGCGGACCAGGTAGCCGCAGTACGCTCCGGCAAATGGGCCGCTATGCACATCGAGAAGATATTCGATGCTCTCGAGGACATTGTAGCCTTTGGCATCAATGGGAACATGCTTGATGTTGGCGCCAGCCATGGTCGCCGCTTCATGCGCCGAGTCCCATTCGCTGCTCGGATAACCCTCCCAGCTGGCTCCATCTAAAGAATACTGAGGCACCCAGGTATACGCAGTCAGATCGCGGCCCTGCCGGGCAAGCATGGGTGCTGCCAACGCTACGATCGAGCCCGAGTCACGCCCGCCGGAGAGTTCTGCCGCTACCGGCTTTTGGGTGCGCAGGCAGCTCTGAATGGCGCGCGTGTAATGCTCCAGAAAGGCTTCAACGTACTCATCATCCCGCCGGTATCGAAGCGGTTCGCGTTGCCCCAGCGACCAAAAGCCCCTGTCGCGCGTCTGGCCGTCGGCAGAGACAGTCATCATGTGGGCGCCGAGCAATGAGCGGAAGCCCTTATACGCAGTCAACTCCGCGTCATGCTCCCAAAGCGTCAGTATCTCCGCAAGGCGCAGCATATCCGGCTCTTTCACCGTACCGGGAAGCGCCAGCAACGCTTTCAGGTTCGACGCGAAGGCAATGAAACCTTTGCCATCGTAGTAATAAAGGGAAGCAGCTCCGAAGACATCCCGGCCCAAATAGAGCCGGCGCTCTCCCGGATCCCAGGCAGCCAGCGCCCAATCGCCCTCAAGGTGCGAGCAAACGTCTTCGCCCCAGTGATCGAAGGCCAAACTTACCAGTTGTCCATCGGAGATTCGAGGCGCTTCGGCTGACGCCACCTTGAAGATTTGCAGCAGCGCATCGCGGTTATCCAGCCGTGCGGTGCTTACCACCAGACCGCGATCTCCGCGCACCGGCTGGCGATCAAGGGCATCTTCCGGGGTGATCTTCAGCAGCAGATGGCCCATGCCTACCGGCCCGTCAATCTGGCAAGCGCCGCCATCGGGGCCGTAGTAGGCCATCGCTTCCTTCATCCGCTCCAGCCAGCGCGGATCCACTGGCGCGCCATCATAGCGGTATACGCCGTAGATGCCGCTCATGATCTCACCCGCGTAAAGGTCGTAAAGGCCTTGAAGCGTTCGTGGCCAGCCCCGCCGGTGACCATGCGCGTGCCGACGCGAAGCCATGCGTGCGCTTCAAATCCAGCGGACGCCCCTTCACACACTCCGAAACTCACAGTTCCGTCCACACCGCGGCGCCGTAACATGGCCGAGGCAGCCAGCGCCTGGGCAAAGCATCGTCCATCCCAAGGCACACGCCTCGCCAGCGCGGATACCGCCCATCCCACCGCTTCTGCTGCTTGAGCTTGCTCGGGTGTCACCGTAGCCGGGCTCTCGGCCCCCGCAGTCCCCAGCCATGCTGCGATGCGCGAGAAAGGAAAACAAGCCAAGGCAACCCTTGCCATTGCCAGAGCGACGATGGCTTCCCAAAGAAGGCCCCGTTGTGCCCGAGAAACTCGCCCAATGCGCTTAAGGTCACTCCACACGCAACAGACCTTCGCGTTCCATTTCGGCCAGGAATCCCTGCAGATCCGCGGCACAAGCCTCGCGCGGGACCTCGTATTCCTGCACCAGTTCATCCACCAGAACTGAAAATGTGATGGGGGTCGCTAGTTTCTCCCAAATGCTCCGCGCGGTATCCCCCATGCCATAATAAGCTCCCGCATCGATGCTCATCAGCACAGTTTCCTGATCGAGTTCCGTAGAAAGAATCTCTTGAGCACGAACCAATTTGTCTTCGGGATTGAAACGGCGCATCTACTTTTTCTCTTCCCTTGAATTTGAATCGAAATGTTCCGCCCAGGCCGATTCGAGGAAATCGATCAATCCGTCAATCATCTCCGGATCGCGCCTGCGAGAAACCGTGATCATGGGCGTCTTTTGTGCAATCTGCCCGGCCAGCCGCATCAGATCGCTCTGCGTCTCCTGGCCTTTCAGGTATTGCGGGCGATACAGATTCTCAAATAGCCGCTGTACGCGGTCAAATCCACGAATGAGCTCGAATTGCGGATCGCCGTCCTCTTGATTGGCAAGAACGTGAATTGCCTTCAGTGGGACCGGGTCAGGACAATAGCCTTCGTTCATCGGAACCACGAATTTGTCGACATTGAAGCGCGCATCCTGCGCAGGGGCAAGACGCTCGTAGGCGTCGGCACAGAGCCGGAAATGTGCCAGCGCGGGAAGTACCTGCAGTTTCCCATCGGTTGTGGTGACGGCGCAAACATCGTCCGACAGCAGGCGGTATCCGCGGCGATAAAACTGGGCCGCGAGCGTGGATTTCCCCATGCCCTGCGCTCCCACAAAGATCATTGCTCCCCATCGTGTCTCCACCGCGCTTCCATGCAGGGGAAACAGTCCTCGCTGATAGAGAAGCGCGCCGATGACCGACCCCAGCAGGAAGAGTCGAACTTCATCTGTAGAGGACCCGGCCAGAGGCTCGATGGAGATACGGCTCCCTTCCTCCACCAGGTACCGGCCAACGCCCTTCACCACCAAGCGGAAGACCCCGGGGCGAACCTCGTAACAACCGCTCTCAACAAACTCCGATGTGCTCGGCAGGGTTGGCAACAAACGGATCGTGACATCTGGATTTCCATCGGGTTGCGGATGGACTGGGAGCTCAGGACACGCGATCTCCGTGTGAACGCGGAGACCATAAACAGAATATGCATTGTTGGACATCGTCAACTCTGCAATAGGCTTTTATTCACTACTGTCCGGGATTCATCCCACAGTACAAGTAACCACGAACCGGGGTTGCTTTAAGGATACTGCACATGGGTTCCTGCTGTTTTGTGGATCGATCCGTCGAACTCAGACTTTCGTTCTGTCATTTCAGGATGTTGCACGCGGGAAAACCTGCCGGGCATTCATTTTGCGAATTGAAAATGGGGTAGGGTGCGGAGACTTGATCTCTTTCAAAAAATCAGTGCGCACATCGATGCAGTCTGCGCTGATCTTGAGCGAGGAAGCTCGTGATCGATCGAGATTCAAAAAGATGAGGCCGGCCTTGGGTTGCTGGCCGGCCCCGGATTTCTGCTGGAGGGCGTGCGATCAGTTCAGTCCCGCGAACTCTTCCCTAAAGCGGAAAGAGTTCGCAGAACCACTGAGCGATTGATGCCCGTGCGCGAATTACATCGCTGCGGGCTTTTTCTTCATCGGGTGCTTCTCCGCCAGCGGCTTCCGCTCCTGCGGCTTCACCGCAGTCTCGTCCACCGGCGTAGTTCCCGTCACGTCGTTCGTGAAGGTCGCGCCCGACGGCACCAGATAGTTCTCTTCCGTCTGGCCATCGGTCGATCCAGTGGCCACGCTGATGCGCGAAGCGTCGATGCCCTGCTCCGTCACCAGGTAGTCCTTGGCATTCACTGCACGTTGCGCTGCAAACAAGTCCACCTTGGCGTGCTTGTTCTTGAGCGCTTTCTTCTGCTCCTTGGCCGTGATGGCTGCCTCGTCCGAGGATTGCTCGCCGACCACAACCGCCTTGGCGTCAGCCTGCTGCTTCAGGTCCAGAGCCACCTGATCCAGGCAGGCCTTGGCTTCGTTGTCGACGCGCATGGGCCGCTTCTTGTCGGTCGAGAAGCTGATGGTGCAAAGCGCCTGCGTCTTCGGCGGAGGCGGAATGATCGGAGCTACGATGGTCAGGCTCGTCGAAGAGGTTGCCGAGTGGCCCTTGTTATCCGACACATTGCACGTGATGCCTACTGCTCCGGTTGGCGCGCCCGCCGACGAGTACTCCGCCGTGGTTCCGCCTCCCGTTACCGTGCCCGCCGTGGCCGTGTAGCTGTAGGTCAGCGGCAGGTTCTGTGGGCTTACGCCGACTGAGGTCACCGTTGCCGTGCCTCCCGGCGCAATCGTGTTGGGGCTGACCGAGCAGCTGATGGTCGGCGGCTCGAATGCCTTCACGGTGATACCCGCGGTGCAGGTCGCCGTCTCCCAGGGCTTCAGGCCTTCCTTGCCCGGCTTGCCTTCCTTGACCGTGCCCGTCACGGTGTACTCGCCCGGCGCCAGAGCGCTGGTGTCAATCTTGGTCGATGCATCGCTGCCCATGGCTCCAGAGCCTGACCAGCTGTAAATCACGTGATCCTTCGGATCCAGACCGCCCGCCGTCGCCGTTACAGTGACCGGGTCGCCTGGGAACACCGATTCAGGACTCGCCGAGCAGGCCAGCGTAATCGGCGCGGGAGGAGCGATCGTACCCGCATGAATCACGATGCCCGCGCTCAAGCGCGCCGCGTTGATGTTGGCGCGGCCGCCGTAGGGCGTCAGGCCCCAATCGGCGTGCATGTACTCGTAATCGGCCTGGAACAGGCGGATTGCCAGATGATGATTGAACCACGGCGTCTCGTAATCCATGCCGCCGCCGACGGTCAGACCAGGGCCCCACTTGTTGGGCTCAAAATACGGTCCGCCTATCTGGTCTGCATTGACCAGCGCATGTGCGAAGGCTGTGAAGTTTTCTGCAGGATAGCGGAAGATTACGCCACCGCCGAGCGTCGTGAATCCGTCATCGTTGCCGTTCGTGCCGACATTCATATTCGTGCCGCCGGTGCTTTGCGTGCCCCACTGATGAATGCCAAACTCGACTTGCACGCCCGCGTACTTATTGAAGTAATACGCGCCGCTTACCAATCCGCCTACATTGACCGAATCGTACGATGCCGTCACCGGCTGATTGTTCGGATTGGTCGTTGAGACTGTCCCCCTGGGCGCCAGATAGCTGTAGCCCATGAAAATATCCCATCTCGATGGAGATGTACTGTCGCTACCCTTTCCTGATGGTGCAGACTGAGCCGTCATGGCTACCGGTAAGGCAACCACGGTAACCAAAGCTAAAATCCGGCCCACAGATTTCAAAACACGAGTTTGCATGCGTTTATCCTCCGCAGATTGGCTAATGTAACCCCATGAAAAGACTGTTTGTGAGCACCCTTCCGGGGCTCGAACGCAGCCGGACTGGCATCTGTGATGATGCGTCGCGGCATTCCTACAGCACCAATAAACGTACCACAGGAGCACTGCCTAGGGCACATTTTTCTCAATGAGTTGCCTGATTAGAAAGCAGTCCGCCGACGCATTACCGTCGATGATTACTTTGGTAATGAAATTTGGAACGCCTCGTCGTCCCTGCCTTCCGGTGAACTCACGATACCTGGATATTGATACACGATCGCGCGCTTGATCGTTGTGCAATTTGGGACACTTTGCAACGGCGGCGATCGACAGGCCGCGCAAAAGTATCCCGTTCCCTTTTGTAATTCTCCAGATAGTCCGACGCAGTCGTCATGCCAGGTCTTGCCCACCCTTCGAAGCTGCCCCCAAAGCAGCACTTGTGTAACCCGGAAGGTTTAGTACCTGCTTCATTTTTCAGCCTTTTTATGTTGTAGACTAGGCCGAAGTGAAGGTAGTATTCCGCGGTCTCAAAACGAGATAAGGTCGGGCCCCGGGTGCATGATCAAGAAACTACCTCGAAAGCGCAGGCTTCACGTTTTTCTGTAAAACCGCGGCTTATGCAGTGCGTCCTATAGATGACGAATGTGAATTCCGCGCAGAAGTCCCTGCTTTTTGTTTTGTTATCTTGGTTTCCCATTCTTTACACTCTCGACGGCGAACTTCCCATCGGGAGAGAGTATGCGCGTGTGAAGGAGATTCAGAATGCGTTTTAAGCTGGTAGGATTCCCCATCCTGGCGTTGAGCATTTTGTCCGTCGCGATTCCCGCATTTTCCCAAGTCGCTCCTGAATACGAGCGGAAGGGCGGGTGGCCCGTCGAGGTTGGCGCCGGAGGGGTCAGCTACGACGTCGATTGGGGCCATGGCCGCATGTACGGAGGCGCGGCTTGGATCGACTATTACCCCAGATTTATGCCTTCGTTTCTGCGCGGCCTGGGAATAGAAGGAGAGGCCCGGGACATCACCCTGGACGAACATACTACCCAGCCGAACATGCGCCAGGATACGGGCGAGGGCGGCCCCATCTACGCCTGGCGTCATTTCCGCAACTTCCATCCCTACGCTAAGTACCTGATTGGCGATGGCAGCGTCGATTTTGTTTCACAGAGCCCCACCTACTCGCACGATTCGCGAACCATTCGCGCTCCAGGCGGCGGCTTGGAACTCAGGGTCTTCCGGGCATGGTGGATGCGCGCCGACTACGAGTACCAAACATGGCCAGATCTTCTTGGAAAAACGCTCAATCCCCAGGGCTTTACCGTGGGCTTTGCTTACGATTTCGCGCATTCTGTTCCCCGCAAACGGGATTGAGGTCGCGTCCGGCTCAAGGAGTTTTGGAGTCGGCCCCGAAAGGTGCGTCGGCGAATGCAGCACTCGGTGATATCTCGCTCAGGGCGCTGCGCGCAAGGTGTTAGTCTAGCCAGTGTATGGATCGCCAGAGGCTCTTGAACCTTCCTTTCGTCACTGCGGCAACGGCAATTTTTGCCTCTCTTTGTGCCGCCCAAACGACCCCGGTTCCGCCCGCTCCGCCCTATCCGGTAAAGCCCGTTCCGTCAGAACCTTCGACCATGCCGTATCCTGCGAAGCCTGTCCCGCAGACGACGCCCGTCTCGCCGTTTTCCAACAACGCCTCGCCCTCCACGATTGGGCACTTCATTGCGTACCGTTCTCAAGAACAGATGAGCGAAAGCGATCGCGATCTGGCCTTGAAGATGCAGCCCGCGATCCGGGATGCTGCAGCGTTTGCCGGGATCGAATTCGACAAGGAAAAATGGCGTTACCGGCAGTTGGACTGCCAGGCCGTACCGGGCCACTTGTTTCTGCTTTTCACGGGAGATAGCGGCGCCAGCGACGCCAGTCTTTTTTCTGCCGCAATTCCACGCGCCGGCAAGGGCCGCGTTCGTGTCATTCCCGTCGAGCGCCGTGGCTTTTCTCTTTTCTCGCCCGCCCCCGTCAACGCGCTTGCCATGGCGGCGTTCAATCGCATTCGCGCCGAGGAACCGGCAAGCCAGCCCGCCGATTGGCTTGCGACCGGCCTGTGCTATGCCGCGCTGACCGAGCCGCGTCTTCAGGTTTCCACCGCGCCGAGTCCAACGCCCCAGGCAAATCTCGCTCTGTCGTTCCCGCCGACGTTAGAAGTCGGGGCAGACGGCGAGTTGACGGTGCGATTCGTCAACGTTGCGGAACCACGCCAGCCGATGCAATGGGCGTTGACGTTCGATGCCAAAGGCCAGCTCGTCAAGGTCCTGCACTTCCCTGCGCCGGCCTACGCGACGAAGATTGTTCCCTAGGGCCTGTGGACAGGCCCTGGTGCTGCATTCATCCTTCACGGGAAAGAACTTCAGGCCGCACACCTACCGATCCATCAGGCATTTGTAAAGAGCAAGACTGCTAAGGAGCGATGCCGCAAATGTTCAGGGACTTCAAGGCCCATGTATCGAACTGGAGAAAAAATCCTCACCGGGTGCAACCGAAATTCATCCTTTCGCGCCTGAGGAGATACTTCCTTGTCGAGCTTCGTCCCGTTCTTCGCTTCTTTGGTTACCCCAGGCCGCTCAACCCTCCAATCGACACCGGAAGAGTCGAGATCCTTCACAACCCCGCCTTCCTGAGCTCGGTGGCGCAAGTCAAAGCATACTCATGTCTCGACGAGGCCCGCCTTGCCAACGTGTGGAACCTGGTCAAACTCGCAGGGGATGGAATCTTTGTTGAGGTGGGCAGCTTTCTTGGCGGAACAGCGCTGCATATTTGCAATGCAATGGACGACTCGCACCATGCAGGCGCCAGGTTTTATTGCTTCGATCCTTTTGAGCAAGGCGGATTTGAAAGCATCGGGCCCGACGAAACCAAATTTCGCGTCGATTCGTTTACCGAAACCAACTACGCCGCAGTGGTCAGAATGCTATCGGTAAAGCCCAATGCCCAGGTCGTTCAGGGTTTTTTCCCCCAGGCCGCGGAGCCGTTCGATTTGCGCAACATCGCGTTCTGTCACCTCGATGTCGATTTGTATGAGGCCAATCTGAAGTGCCTGAATTACCTGGCGCCGCGACTGGCACCGCGCAGCCTGGTCCTCGTCGACGACTTGGGCCAGGTTGAAACCCCGGGAGTTCGCAATGCGCTCCATCATTTCCTGGCGCAGAACCCGTCGTTCTTGTTGCTAGAACTGTTTCCCTGCCAGGGTCTGCTCCTGCCCCGTCATCTGTGGTGAGAATGCATGTGAAAAAGCAACCCAATCAAAATCCGTGGCAAGCTGACGTTTCGACTGCCATTCACTGGGAACCTCATTCAGGCTGACAAGACCCTGCTCCCGTCGCCGCCATCCCAAGTCGTGTGAACAGTGCTTTAGAAGCTGACCTTGCGCTGCGGATACCACGTGAGCTGAATGTTGGTGGTGGTCACGGTCTGTTCACCTGTCAGATAAATCGGCACTTTATAGTGCTCCACGGCAAAGGTTCCGTTGATCTCAAAGTCCTTGCCGATCCGCTTCACGGCCTGCGCGCTGAAGTCGTTCACCGTGGTGCCGCCGGGGATAAAGTTCGTGACCGCTTTCTGATTGCGCGCGCTCACCTGCACCCACTCGTTGCCGCTCAGGTGATACGTGATCCAGGCCTGACCGCCTTTGTCCTCGCGCCCGATCCAGTCGCCGAATAGTTGACCCTGGTTGGTGTAGCCCTGCCTCTCAATTCCCTCGTAATACATGAATTGTCCATCCACACTTCGTGAAGTGGGCGGATCGGTGGATGCTCCTTCTAGGCGCAGGTCAAGCTTGGGGATGCCGGGAACATGCGAGAGATAAACGCCCGGGCGCACGGCGGCGCGGCGAGGAGCGTCGATGGGAGAAACGTCGTCGTGCGCCTCAGAGTCGGTATAAAGCGTGAGCCAGTTGCGCACGTAAGGCAGCCGCCAGGAAAAATCGAAGGCTCCAAAACGCGCGCCGGGGTCCGTAGTTCCGTTCTTTTGCGCGGCGGTTCCCGCGGTCAGACTGAAGAAGCTGCGCAGAAAGGAGTGCAGGTTGACCGGCTGGTGGCCCTCGCCACCGAACATGGCGGTGCGTTCAAATCCGAATTCCAGATCCTTGTACGGCCGAAAGCTGACCTTTTCCACGTGCACCCAGGGGTCGCCGGGGTTGGTGACGTTGGCCCCACCGGTTGAATGATTAAGTTCGTATGCCGGATTCGGCATTTCCGTGTGGCCGCGCAGTGCGCCCACCAGAAACTCATAGCGGAACGGTCCGGTGAGCAGCGAGAGCCCCGGAACATGCAGAGGCTCGACGCGATTGATCTCGAATGCGTAAAAGTTTTGCGCGTTATTCGAGAACGCCATGCTGGCGCCCTGGGCTGGTCCCAGCCATTGGTCCTGTTTTCCAAAGGAAATCACGTGATCCAGAATTTGATACGAGAGGTAGGCCTCGAGAAAACGTCCCTGGGTCGCGGTTGCAATGGGCCCCCGGGGAATGGTGGTCTGGTTGTACACCGCGGTGGTGGGGCCGTAAGGAGCCGTACTCGACGGAATGAAGTAGAGCGTGTTGTCGATATTGGACAGGCTCTGCGCCAGCGCCGCGGAGTAACCCGTAGCCGACGGCGCACCTTGGAATTCCCCACGCAGATAGAGCGTGAATCGTCCCGCAGTGGCGTAGCCGCTGATGCCGGAATAATTGTTGAAGCCATTTTCATAGGGACGGCCGTAGTCGTTCACAATGGTTTGCCCGAGATGGTAGCTGTCATCGAGCGGCGTACCGCTGATGCCGCGCATCACGCTGTAAACCGACTCGAGATGCGTACTTCCCTCATGCGGCCCACAGGGACCTTCCATGTCGCTTTGCAGTTCGTGGTTGAGCGCGACGTAGATTGCACGCGCCTCGCTGGCCGCCGGATCGCCTTGACCTTCGTTCTCCTCGATGAGGTTCCCGGCACTTTCGAGCATGTGCATCACGCTGGCGCGAGTCCACGGCCGCAGCCCGATATACACGGTATCGACGTATCCCAGCGAGTACAGGCGCAGCATGGCCGGGTACACCCAGCTATCGACGGGGATATACGGCGAGCCCATCCGGGAAGGCTCGCAGGGACTGGCCGGACCAGCACCTGCGCTGACTACCTGCGCTGCGCCATCGGGCGCGCCGGGTTGCTCTGCCGCCAATTGAAAGGCCCCGGCATATATCAGGAGGGCCATTCCGAACACGCATGGCATCAAGGTTTTCGCAATATATGACTTCTTTTTCTTCATCAGTTCCCTCACTTGATTGCCCGGTTGATTTCCTTGGATGCGCTCGATGCAGCCAGCGGCCGGATTTTAGTCAGTCTCTTCTATTGTCCTCGTGATGCTCCACTTCAGTGTTAACCGCCCGGATACTGTCCTTCGTGGAGTCCGTGCCCGTCTTTACCTTCTCCGCTTCTTCCAGCTACCGAAGATATGCTCCCTTGGAACACCGGGGAAATCGCGCAACTTTGCCGGGTTCAGGCAGCCATTCACGGCCGTTCGCAATCTAAACAGGAATCCGGGCCCTGCGGAAACCGGTGAACGGTAAAGCTGTTCTGTCTTGACCAGTTTTTTCCAACGTGCGACTGCTACCATTGCAGCGGGATCACACTTGAGGAAGCCGGCGTTGGTTTGCGCACTCTCACCTGCCTTTGGATGGAGGAATTCAGAGTGAAATGCTTCTTTTGCCGTTCCAGTAATATGCGGCTTTCCCACTTTCGTTTGTTCGATTTTCCACGGCTGCTCACCCTGCAAATACCCGTGCGTTGCCACTCCTGTCGGGAGCGGGATTATGTGAAGCTGTCTTTGGCATGGCGTCTGATCTTCGGTGAGAAGCCGCCTCGTAATCGGCAGAATGACGAGAGAACCAGCGTCGAATCTGCCAGATAGCACCGCCAAGCGCGCGCTTTCTCGCCTTCGATGAGGTACAGGGTTGGAATTCGGCTGCGCTCCGGAGATCAGGCTCGATTCTCGCCGGTACGTACGGTCCTTACGCGTGTCTTCACTCCGACCGCCGGCACTCCGATGTAGACCGTCCACGGCTCCAGGTCGCGGTTGGCCACCGATCCCAGCCCCAGGACAGCTCCCTCCCCCACATTCACGCCCGGCGAAACCGATGCCCGCGCGCAGATCCATGAATATGCGCCTAGTCGCATGCTGTACGAGACCATGGGGAAGTCGGGATGATTGTAATCGTGGGTCGCTCCGCAGATGTACGCATCCTGCGAGATGATGCAGTGGGACTCTAAATAGATCGGGGAAGGATTGTAAATCTCAGCATGATCGGCCAACGTGCAGCAGTCTTGGCAGATTAAGTTCCAGGGCGCCCATACTTTTCCACTGGGATAAAAGTGGCAACCCGGGCCCATCTTGGCGCCGAAGAGCCGCAACAACATCGACCGCCAGGCATGCATCGGAGGGGGCGATATTCGGTAGAAGAGCGCGTACACCATCCGCCACAATTGACGCTTCAGCCGGTACTGCAAACTGAAGGAGGGACGGTGATAGGGATTTTCCTCAGCACTGTCAGCAATGTGGTGCACCGTCCGCTCGCGTTCCGGAGTGGTTGCGCTCATACGTCTTTCACATTATTTCGCAAAGCTCGCGCCTCGACAAATGCATCACCCGGGTTAGATGCCGTGCGACCACATCGTGATGCGTTCAAGCCGCACGGTCCGCGACGTTGGCTACATACCAGTCGTAGGCCTGCTTGATCCCCTGGTCGAATGGAGTTTGCGCGCTCCAGCCCAAAGCCTGCAAGCGGCTTACATCCATCACTTTGCGAGGCATGCCGTCGGGCTTCGATCGGTCGAACGTAAATGTGCCTTTCCAGCCGGCTACCCGCGCAATGCTTTCCGCCAATTCCAGAATCGTCATGTCCCGCCCGGTGCCCACATTCAGGAAAAGCTCGTCGGAGTAGTTCTTCATGACGAAGACGCAGGCGTCGGCCAGATCCTCAGTGAACAGGAACTCGCGTTTTGGAGTTCCACTTCCCCACAACTCGACCGTGGCGCTGTTCGCCATTTTCGCGGCGTGAATCTTCATGATCAGCGCGGCCACGACATGGCCGTTCTGCGCATCGTAGCGGTCGCCGGGCCCGAACAGATTCGTCGGCATCACGGAAACGAAATCGCATCCATATTGCCGGCGGAATGCCGCGCACAATTTGATTCCGGCAATTTTGGCGATGGCATACCACTCGTTGGTGGGCTCGAGAGCGCCGGTGAGCAACGCCTCTTCGCGCATTGGCTGCTCCGCCATGCGCGGATAAATGCACGACGATCCCAGAAACAAGAGCTTTTTCACGCCGGCGCTTTTTGCCGCGTGGATCACATTGGTTTCAATGACCAGGTTCTCGTAGAGAAACTCCGCGGGGCGCGTGGTGTTGGCCATGATGCCGCCCACGGTGGCGGCGGCCAGAAAGACGGCGTCGATCTTCTTGTCCGCCATCCAGGCATGAACGTCAGCCTGGCGCAGAAGATCGAGTTCGCTGCGGTCCGCGGCGACGATCTCGCAGTTCTCGCGCTTGAGCCGCCGCACCATCGCCGCGCCCGCCATACCGCGATGACCGGCGACCCAGACGCGCTTTCCGCTCAGGTCAAAACTACTCATGGCCATGCTCTCTGTGCGATTCCTGGGCAATCACCTTCAGATCCGACTCCACCATCTCAGAGACCAGGTCCGGGAAGCTGATCTTATGCTGCCAACCCAGAACGCGGCGCGCTTTGGAGGGATCGCCCAGAAGCAGGTCTACTTCTGTCGGCCTGAAGTACCGGCTGTCGATCTTCACCAACGTCTCGCCCGTGGCGCTGTTGATTCCAATCTCGTCAACGCCTTTGCCGCGCCACTCGATTTTGCGCCCGACCTTGGAAAATGCCAGCTCCACGAACTCGCGCACGCTGTGCGCTTCGCCCGTGGCCAGAACGTAATCGTCCGCCTCCGGCTGCTGCACGATCCTCCACATGCCTTCCACATAGTCCCGCGCATGACCCCAGTCGCGCTTGGCATCCAGATTGCCGATGAACAGCGTCTTCTGCACGCCCAGGTGAATCGCGGCTACCGCGCGCGTGATCTTGCGGGTGACAAACGTTTCGCCGCGGATCGGGCTCTCGTGGTTGAACAGGATTCCGTTCGATGCGTGGATGCCGTACGCCTCGCGATAGTTCACCGTGATCCAGTATGCGTAAAGCTTCGCCACTCCGTAGGGGCTCCGTGGATAGAAAGGCGTGGTTTCCTTTTGCGGGACTTCCTGCACCTTTCCGTACAGCTCCGAGGTCGACGCCTGGTAGAACCGCGCCTTTTTTGCGAGATCGAGAATCCGGATCGCTTCCAGAATGCGCAACGCGCCGGTGGCATCGGCATTGGCCGTGTATTCGGGCGTCTCAAAGCTCACCTGCACGTGACTTTGCGCGGCCAGATTGTAAATCTCGTCCGGCTGCACCGACTGAATGATGCGGATCAGATTCGTGGAGTCGGTCATATCGCCGTAGTGAATCTGAAAATGCGCGCCGGGAACGTGCGGGTCCTGGTACATGTGGTCGATGCGCGCCGAGTTAAACGAAGACGAGCGGCGCTTGATACCGTGCACAATATAGCCTTTGCTCAGCAGGAGCTCCGACAGATAGGCGCCGTCCTGTCCGGTAACACCTGTCACTAACGCAACTTTCGGCATAAATCTTTCCTTCATCAAGCAGGGATTGCCCGCCTGGAGGGGTGGCGGCAGATGTTAGTTTATCGCGATAGACAATATCTTTACGACATTACTAATGTTTGCCATTTTGAGGGCGATTCTCTGGCGATAACCGGAGCAATTGGGCACGCTTAAGCCTCCGCATGAGCGGGGCTTGGCACTTTGCGGTCCCTCCAGCGCAGTCGGGAAATGCGGATCTATCTCCGGCCGGATGTGACAGCGCATCGAAGCCGATTTCGGAGGGGACAATTCCGGCATAGTTCGCGTGTTCACTATACTGGGAAGAACGGCAGCATCTTCAGATCAAACACTGGGACACGCCGCCGAGGAGATGAATGCGCGTATTGGTTACAGGTGGTTGCGGGTACGTCGGATCTCATGCGGCGCGCGAGTTGACAGCCTCAGGCCATCAAATTGTCCTCTATGACAACCTCAGTACGGGCCATCGCAGATTCAGCGAAGGCTACCCATTCATTGAGGCGGACATCGCCGACGAAGTGCGACTGGCAAAGGCCCTGGAAGGAACTGAAGCGGTGATGCACTTCGCCGCCTCGGCCTATGTCGGCGAATCGGTCACCAATCCGCGAAAATACTTCCGCAATAATGTCGAATCGGCTCTCAAACTGCTCGATGCGGTATTGGCCAGCAGCGCTCGCCTCTTCATCTTTTCGTCAACCTGTGCCACCTACGGAATTCCACAAATCCTGCCCATTACCGAGTCGAGCCCTCAGGCGCCCATCAATCCTTATGGGGCGACAAAACTCTTTTTCGAGCACGCGCTGGCTGCCTATTCTGTCTCGCACGGATTGCGGTCAGTGTCGCTGCGCTACTTCAATGCCGCCGGTGCTCATGCCAGTGGATCCATCGGCGAGTTGCATGCCCCGGAGACGCATCTGATTCCCCTCGCTCTCAGGGCCGCGCTGGGTACCGCACCGCCTCTGCGCATCTTCGGCAACAAACTGGACACACCGGATGGCACCTGCATCCGCGACTACATCCACGTCTCGGACCTTGGCCAGGCCCACCTACTTGCTCTTGAATACCTGACAAAAGACGGAGCGACCACGTGCCTGAATCTGGGCACCGGCCAGGGAACCTCGGTGGCAAGCCTGGTTGCCGCAGCGGAAGAGATCACCGGGCGAAAGGTGCCTCACTCTTACGTCGATCCAAGGCCCGGCGACCCTCCGGTGTTGTACGCGGATGCCTCGCGCGCAGCAAACGTGCTGGGCTGGCGGCCTACGCGCGACCTGCGTCAAATCCTGCAATCGGCCTGGAACTGGGAGCAGAAGTTGCAGGCGTCGGGCTACCGGCTGTGACTGAAGTTCACGAATCCGGTCCTGCGGGGTGCCTCTGTCAAGGCCTTCTAAAGTGGATGACCGGGTCTCTCTGACAGACTTCGACATCCGGCTCGACGATCTCAAAGCCCGCGCGTACCATGGCTAGGCATGCTCGTTCAAGACCCCAGTGATACCAGCCAAAATCGCCCTCAACGGTCCACAGGTTCTTTTCTCTCGATTTCGAGACCGGCTCAATGTCCATCTTCGGCCGGAAGAAACGCCACGCGAGCGAGTAACCAAGCTTCGCTGGAAGCCAAATTTTTCTTCTTTGCTCGGCGAGGAACCGTCCCACGGAAAAACGATCCGCCATTGCGCGACACTGCTCGTACTTGTCGAAGTCGGCGATCATGAGAAAACCGCGGCTGCCATGCTTCATCTTACGGAAGATTGCGAGCAGATACTCCTCGCACATCTCCGGCTTGAGGTGGCAAAATACGCCAAAAGAAAAGAAGAAGTCGATCGAATCGTCTGGAACTCCCGCGAGAAGCAAGTCGTCGACAACAAGGTATTCCGCTCGCGAATCTCTACCGACGTAATCCCAGAAATGTGTGTGGGCCGGATCGGCCACATCGACGGCATAGAGCTTACGGCAATTGCGATGAAGAAAGGTCTTCGACCAGGCGCCTCGGCCTGGCCCGATCTCAAGCACAACGGTGCTGGCGGTGATGTAAGGACGAATGCAGGCCGAATATACCGTATAGAGGATGCTGTTGTAGCCGTAGACCCCGTATGTGGATGAAGACATCGGATCCAGTGGAGATCCCTCAAAGTATCCCCCCTGAAATGCCTGCTTGAACCCCTGAAGAAATTCCATCTAGAATCCCCGTCTCTAAAACTTTCGGTAAAAACGCCCAATGAACGCCGCCATGGAACACGCCATGCGCCTGGCGTGCAACTGCAAGGGCGAATAGGCACGAATCGGCGCATCGACCACCGTCAAGAAATACTTCATTGCTCCGGTAGGCGGCATGCCTTTCAGTGCTCGCAACAGAAACGATCCCCTCCATGGCTTCTGGCCTACGGTGTGGTACATCATCATGGATGCGCCCATGATGAAGCCCATCCCTTGAGGTCCGAGAGTCGTGAGCGGATACTTCGAGTACATCGCGGCAATGTTCAGTGCGTCCTGGTCGCTGGCATGGAAAGGCATCTCCCGGTTTCCCGGCATGATGCATTCAAGGTCTACGCCTTCGGCTTCAGCCAGCGCGATCAAGGCCTTCCAGGTCTCCAGGAAGCCAGCGTGCGCCGACGGAACGCCAGCCATGCCTCCGTTGTAATAGTGATTCATCGGGCGCGGGTCCGACAGACCGATACCAGCGGCCAGCTTGATCCACTGCTGGCGCAGCGGAGCGTCCTCGGGAAAGATGTTGTCGACAGCCTCCTGGCACAACGCAATTCCGTAACTCTGCCAGTCAGCAAAGAACGACCATGAGGCTTTGACGAAAATATCCGGATCAAAATACCAGAGATACTTGCAATCGCGGGCTTCATTTGCCAGCAGGTTCAGCATAAATTCCGGCTTGTAATTCGTGAGATGCACGCCGGTGTTTAGCTTCATGAACACTATGCGAATTTGATCTGCGATCCAGTACTCGTCCGCATCAGCGTTAGCGCGCTTGAGTTGACCTAACCAGGGAGGCAAGGCGCCTCGATATCCCGCCCAAACTGTTCCTGCATAGCCCGCGCGCACAAGAGAATTGAGAAACGCTGCCAAGCCTAGATGGTAATCTCCTTCAAAAAGCGTGCAGATTGCCGCGTCGCCTGCAGAAGACGGGATTGATTTACCTAATTCGTTCGTTCTTTCAGGTTCCATCATTGAATATCGCTTCCTTTACCGCGCGACCGCGCTCCACTGCACAATGGAACTGTCCAGGGCATCGTGCGGCGTGCAACGGTAACCCACCGATTCCAGATATTCCTGCGCTGCGTTCTCCTGGATGCCCAGCATCTCCATGCGCGGCTTGTTCTGCTCGAACCAGATTTCTCCTACCAACCTTGCGCGGAGCAGGCGATCGCATCCCATCAACGCCCAGGCGTCGGCGCCCTCAACATCCACCTTGAGCAGCGCGATCGGTTCGTCGCTCGCCACCTCTTCATCTACGCGAACTGCCTCAACCTCAATCTGTCTTTCACTCCTCGCCGAAGCAATGCCTCCCCATCCGCGTTGATCCTCGGGCCCGAGGTCGAAGAACAATCTTCCCGATTGTGCCGCCGCAGCCTTGGGAACGATGCGAATGTTCTTACCCAAGCCGTTTTGTTCGACATTATTACGCAAAATGTCCAGGTTGCGTGGAGCGGCTTCGAAAGCGACGCACTTGTTGGCAGGGTGAGAAGCTGCCCACAACAAGCTGAAGTATCCAAGATTGGCTCCGACGTCAACCATCTTTCCGCCCTTGCGGGCGAGTCTGCGCACGCGTTGCGTCAATTCGGCTTCGTGCATGCCCGTAAATGCGACCAGATCGGAGAGGCGGTCTCCCGGAACCAGTTCCATCGTGACCGTAGGGACGGCCCGCAAACTCGCATGACGATAGAGTTGCAGCCAGCGGTCCCGTCGCGCACTGTAAAAACGGTCAAAAAGCGATATTGCGAATCTGGATGGCAATATGCGCATCGCAATCGGACGGCTCTGGTTCATGTTGGGTCCTGCGATTCGCGAGTTCTCAAGTGGAGTTTTCATCATAGTGTCCCCGCACAATGGCGCCGTTGAATGTGGACTGACCGCTCTTTACAGGATGTCATCCGGCCGGGCAGCTCTTGCTCTGCGCGAACGCCTCTTGCGCTAACTCACGCCTTGCTCTTTTTCGGCGAGGACCTGTCGGCTCTGTTCCAAAATCACTGGCATTCCGTAACCATACATAAGGTGCCGCACAGTACCGGTAAAGTGTCTCGCCACAATGTTCTTGTAATCTACGTCGGTTTCCGAATAAAACTGTCTCCGTGCGCTGATCACATACCGGTCGTCGGGCAGGGCCTGCGCGTTTGCCTTCTTCATCAGAATGCTCATCACAGTCTGCTCAGTAAACCAGGAATCGGCGGGCGGACGCCACTCCGCCAGAAGCTGCGCGGCCAGATCGATCGAGAGCGCGCCTTTGGGAATAAACAGGCATCCAGCGTTGAACCTGGGGATGAATTCCAAACCCAGCGTCTTGGATCTCTCGACGATGCGCGGGTCGCGAGTTCCGTCCAGATCCTCCATAAAGTAGCATGGAACATTCTTGTCCACGCAGGTCAGCAATTCCGCTGGAGGATTGAACGCAAGCACGTCGCCGTCGGAATACAGCACTGCTCCCTGGTCGGAGAGCGCAAGCATGAGGCCAAGCTTTCTGCCCATTGGATGTTGGTGAAGAAACGTCGCGAGGGACGGCTGCCTTTCGCACACATAGGGATAAACCGACTGCACCGCATAGATGGAGATGCCGGGGAACAGCCTCTGCACCGCCTGCTCTGCCCCAGCTGGAATCTCGCCGTCAACTGCCAGTTGCAGCTCGAAACCGTGCGGCCGAAGATACCGGTACCAGCTCCAAGCAGTCCACAGTGCATCGCTCAGCCCCTGCGGAGTCGTGAGCACCACGAATCGCGCTTTCTCTCCCGCGACACCGAGCGGCGGCAACAGATGAAAACGGGAACGAATGGGGTAGGGGCGCTTCCGCTCCCACCACCAGATTGGTTTGGTCAGCAACTTTCGCACGATGCGCTTCACTCTCGGTCAACCCATTTCTACCGCAACTCAGCAGGACCTATCGCCCGCCCACGCCGATCGACCCTGGATCCGTCCGGTCTTCGGAGCGATTCCTGCAACAATATGCCGCTGCGGGAATACTTCGCGCAACGGCTACTGGGGCGCCTCGGAGCGCACTGCCCACGACTCATAAATCTCTTTGAAGATTTCACTCAGCGATTTGGAGATGCTCCATTGCGGATAATGCGCCTTCATCTTACGCAGGTCGCTGATATAGCAGATATGATCTCCCGCGCGGTTTTGGTCCACGTATTCAAAGATCATTTTCTTGCCGGAGATTTCTTCCGCCATCGTAAACGCCTCGAGAATAGAGCAACTGTTCGCGCGTCCGCCCCCGAGGTTATATACCTCCCCAGCTCGTGGCTTCGCGATAAAGGCGGCAATGAAGCGCGCGACATCATGCGAATGGATGTTATCGCGAACCTGCTTTCCTTTGTATCCATAGACTTTGTATTTTGTCCCAGATACATTGCACTTTATGAGATAGCTAAGAAAGCCGTGTAACTCCACGCCTGAGTGGCTCGGACCCGTCAGGCAGCCACCGCGCAGTGCGCACGTCGGCATCCCGAAATATCGACCGTATTCCTGCACCATCACATCCGCGGCAACCTTCGACGCCCCAAAGATGGAGTGCTTTGACTGATCGATGCGGAATGTTTCAGGAATACCTTCCCAGTTAGCCGCGTCCGCGTATTCCCAACGTGTATCGAGTTCCCTTAGCGGCAACTCATTCGGCGCATCCCCGTATACCTTGTTCGTTGACATGGCAACGAATGGGGACTCCGGCGCAGTCTGACGCGCAGCCTCAAGCATGTTCAGTGTCCCGACAGCGTTGGTGTCGAAGTCGTCAAATGGAATCGATGCGGCTAGATCGTGGCTCGGCTGAGCCGCAGTGTGCACGACCGCGTCCGGCCTGATTTCCTTCAAAAGCTCGATGACCCCGGCGCGGTTGCGGATGTCTAACTCGTGATGGGTAAATTCCTTGACGGTGCGCTCAAGACGCCGTTGATTCCATCGCGTATCTCCCTTGGGACCGAAGAACACCGCTCGCTGATTGTTATCAACTCCGTGAATCTGCCAGCCTTCGCCAGCGAAGTGAAGGCACACCTCCGATCCGATGAGGCCCGACGACCCGGTGACCAGTATCTTTTTCATTGCTTCTCCTTGATGTTCTTGACCCGTCAGTCTGTCGCTTCTCCATTGTCCCGGCGCCCCACCCCTGCCGATGGACGATACACGATACAAATCTCAAATCGGCAAAAGCAGCTCTGGCGCGAACTTTCTAGGTACGCTGCGCCGTGCCTTTGTGAATGATCGCAAGAAGCTAGTCCTCAGTTTCGACCGCGCTGCGCGGCGCAGCTCAGGAGCAAGCCTCTTATCACGGCATAGCCAGCGCAAAATCCCATAGGCCTCCAGATCGCCGCGCAAGCTGTAATTTGTGCTCTTTGCCGCCGCTTGCTGCCTGTAATAGCCGACCATCAAAGGGACCAACTTGTAACGAAAGCCTTCGAGCGAAAGACGCCAGAAGAATTCCGGGTCCATGGCATAGTGCATTTCCTCCTTGATAAACACACCTTGCTCGAAGATTCTGCGCCTGAAGAACATGCTCTGGTTCATCACGCACATCCGTTCCAGCAGCCCAGCTTGCGAAAACTCCTCGCACGTTTCAAACAGCCACGGCGGCCGAAACTCGAACTCCTGAAAACCTCTTGTGGTGCCGTTGTAAATCTCAAAATCCGGGAACTGAACTGATGCGATCGCTCCCTCCCTAAAGTTGTCAGGGCCGTAGAAATCATCTGAATTCTGCCATCCGATCAACTCTCCCTGCGCCATTCGGAACCCACGATTCAGAGCGGCCGATTGTCCCGCGTTCTTTTGCGTGATGCAGGTAACCCAGGGATGGTATTTGGCGATGACACCAAGAGTACCGTCGGTTGAGCCGTCGTTGACGATGATATGTTCGTAATCCGGATACCCCTGCAAAAGAACGGAACGAATTGTCTCCTCGATGAAACCTTCCTGGTTATATACCGGGGTAACTACGGTGATCTTTGGCCACGGCTTTCCGTTCGGCATCACGTCGGGTAACTGATTCGACTCCTCGGTCCACGGCCAGCCGGACTTATCCGCCGGCGGTTTTGGCAGTTCTGCTAACGTCGGGCACCTCATAATCTTACTTCTCCAATCAAGAACTAAATGCGGAGGTCTCAGCCTCGCGCTCAGATTCGTGCCAGAGGGGAACTCGGAACGCTTACTTGGACGGCTCCAACGCGCTGGACTGGAAGATGGAGCGGGTCCTGCCGGAGATTTGCAAGCTCGGTCTGCCAACCGCGGCGGCGTAACCAGACTTCGAACCGTGCCAAAGGCCCGCCCGCATCACATGGCTACAACCCGAAAGTTGTTTTGGCGTTGGAAGAAGTCTTTTGTCACGCGTTTCATATCCGTGTCGCGAAAAGCATATCCGGCATCCTCAAGATATTCCGCTATGGCAAGAGCAGAGGTGCCCCTGCGGGCAAGCAGATTCGGATGCAATTCGAGGGACAACAAAGGTTTTTTGGCAAGCAGCAGCTTTCTCGCCCCGAGCAGCACATCAAACTCATGCCCTTCCACATCAATCTTGATGATGTCCGGCGGGTCGAGATTTTTCTCGATCAATTCGTCAATCGACAAGGTTTTGATCGCCACGGTTTCTCTTTGAACTGAATCCCCCTCACCTGGCTGAGCCGGCAATCCCTCGATGGCCGTGTAGTGGAAGCCACGCTCAAACTCCACCACCTTGTCAGGCAATCCCAGAGCGCAATCGAAGACCTGGACCCTCGCAGTTGGATTGAGATGGAGACATTCTTCAAGTTTCGCCCGCGAGCTTGGATTCGGCTCGAATGCCAATGCCCGGCGATCTGTGCCTCGGAGCGTGAATGCCAGAGAGAAGAGACCAAATAACGCGCCAACGTCCCACAATATCTTTGCGTCTGAAGCCAGTTTCATGAAACCAATGAATTCGTCCACCATCTCCGGATCTCTCCAGCCAAAATGCTCGAAGGCTTCGCGCACCTCGCCATCGTCAGGGGGAATGCGGACGCAGCAATTGGCAGGCAATACGATGGTCCCTTCCGCCGCTGTGGCATTGGCCTTCTCATGACGGCTCCGATATTTCTTGAGCTTCAGAAGATATCTGACATGCGCCAGGTAGCCCCTGTACCCGCATCCGCCTAGAAACGCGACAAGGCTCTTAGGCAATATCGCCTTGGCTTTGGCCTTTGCCTTGGTCTGCAGGTCCGACAGAAATGTCAACTTGCCTCCTCATTGCACCCAAGCTGGGATTTCCATTTTGAGCACAGATATTCTGCAATAGAGCGCCCATTGGCGCAAGTTACAAGAACAACGAGCTACTTTCGAGGATAAAGTAGGCGATACGGCGCCGTCCTCGCCTCGTCCACCTCGGGCGGTGCGCGGAGACTGGCTCATTTCCCTTCAAGCGAGTAGTCGATCCCGGCCACGCGGCCTTCTAATTCGCAGTTAATCTTGCCTCGGCGAATACCAGCACTTAGGGAGAACTAGCGGCCCTATGTCTGGAAAATTCTCTGCGTCGAGTTGGTGAGGAAACCTCTGTCGCGGCGCGCCTCCGTTCACTCTCCGCTTGTTCAGAAAGGTAAATTCCATCATCTCCGGAATCTCGATCTCTCCGAACTTCATGGAACCGCAAATGTTGTTGGGATGGAGGTGCGCGACGTAGAAGTGATCAAGCAACTTCTCAAAACATGCTGAAAATAGCCTGAACGTGAAGGGGTCAAAAAGCCTGGTTAGGCCGTGAAACTCAATCACAACAATCCTAAACTGATTCAGCAAGCTCGATGGCACATTGAAGATTACCTCGTACTCTGCCCCTTCGATATCCATCTGGAGAAGAAGATCGCCTGTGTATTGATTGAGATACTTATCCTTCCAGGTTGAGAAGGTGAAATACGCCCCACGATCCGAGGCGCCCAAGAATTTCTTGTCGAATATAAAGTCGGGCTTGTCGACCGCGGGCGATTCGACCGAGTAGTCCGCGAGAAAAGACTTGATGCCGCGGTCCGCAAGTTGATTTTCGAAGTCCGATAGAGCGCCGACACCAGGGGAAAAGCAATACTCGATTCCCTGAAGATCGTTGGGGATCAGGTAGCCGCCATCTCCGCTGCTTCCCACACGGATTAGATCGATCCCACAATCCAGCGGTCTCAATTTGCCGATGAGGTCAAGTAGGTCTGCGTCACCGGTCCTCCTCACGGCAAACAAATCCGCGAAAAGCCAGGACCTCACCGTTCTCTTAATCGATCCCAACATGTTTGATCAGTTCCTTTCAATTTGTTTCGTGCCGAACCGTGATTTCCATGGACGTTTCGGTCATGCATGACGTTCGCCGATAAAGGGAGAAAACATGTAGGAAGCCCCCGCTGGCGAAGCATTCTTCCTGCAAAAGGCAGATCGCGCCCTGCCGCAAACTGCTCCACTGCGCCGCATGGTCCGCCATACTTATTTGCTCTCAAGACGGTAGTCAATGCCCGCGACTCTTCGTCCACCTCGCGCAAAACCGTAGAATGCGGTATAAAGGGCAACTCCAAGGGATGGCACCCCGGAAACAATGTTGAACCAAAGCACCGCCTTGACAGTACTTAGATCAAACTTCCATATAAACGCAGCCTGCATGGGAATCAAGATAATGTTGCCCCACAGAATCGGCCATAAGTAAAGAAACCGACGCGAACTATTGATTGTCCCCATAACTCCGGCCACGAGCCCGAGCGCGCCCGCGACCATAACCAACATAACTTCCAGCCGCAAGTCCGCATATTTTGGACCGAGTACCCAGAGAAAAAGCCCTGGGAAGACCCGCGCCAGCGCGACGATACTGAGTCCGAATCCACCAGCACAGACGACGGCAATGAGATAGTTGACCTTAAGACGGTTTTTCGGCAATCTCGCAAAGTAGGGTTCTACCAGGACCCCATTCATCTGCGAAAAGAGCCCGAAGATTTGCCCGAGCCGACCAAGCGCGCCTACCGATGCGACTGCAGCGGTACGGCCGAAGATTGTAATCAATAGAACCGAGAGCTGCCCCTGCAACACATAGAAAACTACACTAGGAACAGCCGGCAGAATGAGCTGAGTGATGGCGGTGCGCTTTTCCTTTGTAGGAGTGCCTTCTACCCCCAGCAGTTGGCGAGAGCGCAGGAAGCAAATAAGTGCAACCGCAATCACGCCAGCCACATTGATCAAAATGGCCGCGAAGGCGTTAAGCCAGTGAAAGGCCATAAACACGCCTAGGAGCGCCAGGGTTCCGAGACTGGAAACCATCTGCGCTCGGTACCAGCTCTTGCGATCGCGCCGCAGGATCAGCACCGCCCCGTATGCGGCGCCGACGCGCGCAAACCACGCTGAGACGAGCACAATGACGACCATCGCCGTGACGACTTGCCAGCTCCAATGGCGGTTGCGGACCAGGAGCGGGTAGGCAACGACGGTGATGGGAGCAGCAATGGCAAAGAGCCAATGCGCAATTTGTCTCAATGAGGCTAGGTAGTCGGCAATCAACTGCCGGTCTTCAATCCGTTCACCGACCAGCGAGATGAAGGTTGCCGAGATACCGAGGTCCATCAGGACGATCAGGGATCCCTGGACGGCAAAAACCACGACAAACTTCGCGTACTCTCCGATAGGAAGCAAGCGGATGCAAAGCACGCCGTACAGCAGGTTGCCCGCCATAGTGATTCCCTGGGAGAACAGGAATTCCGCGACGCGATGCAATTTGGGGAGAAAAAATCCTTTTCCGGCCTGTATGTGACCTTTAAGACGAATGACTCTTCCTCCCCGACCGGCGCCCGCTACTTCGAGCCGTCCCTGAGCCGTTTGATTTTGTGCTTCACACGGCGAATCTGGAGTGCGATCGAACGGAGTCCCGATGCCTGCCACAACAGCGCTCGCAACAACTTGCGGTTGCGTTCCTTCACCGGCAAACCCGTCAAAAGCAATTCGTCAATCGGCTCCGTGCCGGTGGCGATTCCTCCCGAGTAGTGCAGGTGGCTGATGGGCCGCCGCTCCACCTGAATGGTGCGGATCAAATCCAGAACATTCTTGTAATCGCCCGCCCAAGAGGAGGCCCAGCGGTGCGGCTGCCTGCACAGGTTCAGCACACGCCATTGCGCCAGCACCAGCGTCACGTGCATGAGCGTCTGGTCGTGCCAGATCGGTACTTCCGGGTGCGCTTCCATCCAGCCAATCCCCGCCAGCAAATCGGCAGCGTGCCGAGGCGACCTGCGGCACAGAAAATGTCCCGCTGTCATCGCCGCCTGCAAGGTCCCCGCGCCTATTAGTTCCTCGAAGCGATCCGGCAATACCATGTTGAATTTGCCGCCAGTCGTGAACTCTTCATCGGCGTGCACGACGTCATAGTTTTCCAGATAAGGGAATAACTCATCCCAGTTCATCAATGCGACAATGTCGTTATCGGAATAGAGAAATTCGTCAAACTCTCCGAACCAGCAGAGAAATCTGCGCAGATGGCCTGGATTGCATTGCCGGATGCGCCCCTCGAGCTCTTTCAAAAACGCCAGCCCCTCCGCTGGGAAATCCGCGAGCGTCAGGAGCTTGACTCCATCCCAACGCGGATCGAGATCCATCGGGCTTCCGCTGTAGGGAATCACGCGAATGGGCAGATGACAACCGCAGCGGCGAATGGATGCGATCAAATTGCCGCAGGCCACGCCACTGTGCTGGTTCGCAACCAGATAGATTCCCCGCTTGCGGGCTTGATTTTGCATTTCTTCCATACGCTCACATGAGGCGCCGCTTGCGATTCTAGCCTCCCCAGCAGGAAGTGCTCAGGCGCGCCTCAGATCCGATTTCAAGTTGATCTCATACTCAAGAAGAAAGTCCTTGCAGCAGTGCGCCCCTTGCCGGTTCATCTGGTACGGATTTCGGTCTCGCACACCGCTCCGAGATAGACTTTCATCGCTTAAAGGCTCCTTGGTGCGAGCTCCCGGTACAACATCATGTATTCGTCGATCATGCGCGCGGTTTGAAACCTCGTACGGACATTCTCAAATCCGCTCTGCCGCAACTGCTCGCGGAATTCCTGGTCGGAGATCAGCTTGCGAATGGCATCAGCCATGCCGGCTTCATCCTCGACCGGTTTGAGAACCGCCGATTGCCCGAGCACTTCAGCGAGTGGGGGAATATCACCGGCTACAACCGGACAGCCGCATGCCTGGGCTTCGATCGGCGGCCATCCAAATCCTTCATAGTGTGAGGGAAAGAGCAGGCAAACCGCGCGATTGTAAAGCGCTTCGATCAAGGCGACATCCGGCTTTATGACCTGAACGATGCGGCCCTCAATTTGCAATTCGCGCGCCAGCCTGGTCAGCTTCCGGTCCAGCGCCTCGCCCGCAATCACTAACTGCAAACTTGTTCCCGCTGCCGCTTGCGCAAATGTTCTGAGCACGCCTTCACGGTTCTTGTAAGCCGCATTGGAGCCGAGGTGGAGCACAAACGGAGCTTGAATGGATGGCTGGCCCGCGAGCCGCCGTTCTGCTTCGCCCGGCGCAAGAGGCTGAAATGGATAGTTCAAACCGTTCAGAATGACGCAGAGATTCTCATCTTCTTTCAGAATTCTGCGCACATCGTCGAAGGTTGCCCGGGAAACGCACGCCACGCTCGTAGCGCGCTTCAGCCCATGGCAAATCCAGCGCTGCAGGAATTGCCCAAAGGCCGAAGACCGCAACTCGGGTAGCTCGCCGCGCGCTCCGCGCACTCCAATCATGTCGTGACAGGTGACCACGACCGGCTTTCCCTTGATCATCGGCGCATACATCGCGGCGCCGTGATCGCATAGATGCACGATGTCGGCCCTGGCTGTCGCAGCACGCAATGCGCGCGGAAAAACCACGAAGCGGTCGATGTATCCCAGCCACTTCCCCACGCCGTGCACCGAGGGCTTCATCTTGCCGAACCTCGGCCGTGGAGAAATCGCCTCGACATCGACATCGAGCTGGCGAAGCTCGCGAAGCAGCGCCTGCGACCAGATGTGCATGCTCGTCGATCCGTCAAACGGATAATTCCCCACCAATAAAACCTTCATCGGGCTCCGCGCTTCGTCTCCCCGGCATGGAAGCAGCTCTTTTCCTGGCTGCGGTTGGATCGGGCTTCTGGCGTGCTCTTGCGCTACCATCGTTGTTATGCGGCCAACCGTTATCCTTTTGTCGTTCAACTCGGAGGATACGCTCGGCGCCACGCTGTCCAGCGCCCGCAAGGTTTCCGACGAGATCTTTGTCGTCAACTCTTTCAGTAAGGACGGGACCGCAGAACTGGCGCGTAGGCTCGGGGCCACCGTCGTCGAGCATGCTTTCGAGCACTACGGCGCTCAGCGTAATTGGGCCATCGACAATCTACCCATCTCAAAGCCCTGGCAACTGCATCTGGATGCCGATGAATGGATGGATGATGAACTGGTTGCGGCCATCCTGGCGCTTCCTGAAGATCCCGAACACGCCGGATACTTTCTGCCCCGCTATCTGCGTTTTCTTGGCCGCGTCCTGCGTCACGGAGGCATGAGCCCAACCTGGCATCTGCGTCTGTTTCGCAGCGGCGTGGGGCGCTGCGAAGACCGCAAATACGACCAGCACTTCCTGCTTACAAGCGGCGCCAGCGGCCAATTGCACGGCACAATGATCGACGACATCCGCATGCCTCTGACGGAGTGGATCGCGCGGCACAACCGCTGGGCGGACGGCGAAGTAGCTGAGTTGGACAGCAAAGAGACGTCCGGGCGTCTTCAACCCGACGCCCGCGGCAACCCCGCGCAGCGCAAGCGGTATCTTCGCCAGAAATACAATCGCATGCCGCTCTTCGTGCGTCCGTTTGCCCTTTTTGTATATCGCTACTTTTTCCGGCTTGGCTTTCTCGACGGAAAGGAGGGCCTCATCTTCTGGGTCCTGCAAACCTTCTGGTTCCGTTTTCTCGTGGACGCTAAGATCTGGGAAAAGCGCCATGCTTCACGCCTGTCTCAAACAATCCCGCTCCAACCCACGCGCGATGGCCGCGCAAAGCGGCCTCCACCTCACTGCAGTGAATAGACCCTACGCGGTCGCGTCCGCAACGCAGTGATTATTTGCCGCCCGTTGTCGAAGGGCCCGGCGGCGTGAATGCGGAGGATGCTTGCGTCTTCGCAGG
The DNA here is from genome assembly GCA_963729915.1 of uncultured Acidobacteriota bacterium. Lineage (GTDB taxonomy): Bacteria > Acidobacteriota > Terriglobia > Terriglobales > Acidobacteriaceae > Telmatobacter. The sequence continues at coordinate 60,794 of CAVSQE010000021.1, forward strand.
CGGGCTTGAAGAACCCGCACCGAATCCCTGCCTCAGGCCGGCGTGGCCACGTGTGCCCGCATGGCCACCTGCGCCGGGTGCAGCCGGCTTGCTACCCAGGGTTTTATAAACGGGCGTATGAGCACCGCTCGATGCCGCGAAGCGTCCACCGGAAGCGGGATGCGCGCCAGATCGCGCTCCGCCGTGAACGCCTGCGGTCGCCGGACCCCCGACAGGAGAACTCGGTAGTGCTGCAGGAACGAAATCCTCGGCCGCAGAACTTTGCGTGCGAGCGGTACCCGGGGTTCCCATCGATCCGCCGCCGCTCTCGCGCCAGCTTGTGCCCGACTGCTGCTTGATCCCGAAACTGCTGCCTCCTGCCACCCAGCTTCCGCTTGTCGCGCCTCCGCTCGACGCCGCCGGCATCGTGCCGGTGAATCCGAAATTCGCCTTCCCCGCCGTCCAGCTCGACGTTCCGCCGCTTTCCCCGGCCGGACTTGTCGCTGAAGAGGTGGTCGTTGTGTTGGTGCTTGACGGAGTCGTGCTGGTACTTTCCTGGGTTCCGCTCTGCTGCATTTGCGCCGTCCCCACGCAGGGCAATACCATCGCGGCAAGAATCACGATCAGGAACGCACTTCCAGTTTTCGCGTCGCTCATGATTTAGACCCCTTCCAGGCCAGGGCGTTCATTGGAGGCCCCGCCGCCGTCGTGAGGCTGCGCTCCAGTTGCCCCAAAACGCGCTCGGACGACCAGCGCATGCATGCGTATGCGCGCGCATTCTCGCCCGCCTTGCGCAAATCGGCGTTTCTCAATGCGCAAACCGCGTCCAGAAGGGCTTGCGGATTCTCCGCTTCGACCACTCTGCCCGCTCCCGACTCCCGCGTGATGCGGGCAACTTCGCACTCGGGATTGACCGATGCAATCATAGGACGCCCCGCCGCGAGATAGGTCACGATCTTCGACGGAAAAGCGACCTCGGAAACCGACTCCTGCTGCGTCACCAAACAAATATCGCTGGCAGCCATCAAGCCGCGGAATTCCTTCCCATCGAGCAGTGGCAAAAACCGTACATTGCCCAAATCCATCTCCGCAGCGCGGCGCTTGATTCTTTCGCAATCCGAGCCATTGCCCACGCACAGGAACAGCATGGAGTCGTCAACGCGGTTCAGTGCCGCGGCATCCAGAATAACGTCGAGGCCCTGCTTCACGCCCATGTTCCCGCTATGCGTCACCAGGAACTTCTCTCCCAGATCATACCGCCGCCGGAACTTTTTCCCCTCCTCCGGAAGCAGATCGATGAACGAGTCGTCCATTCGCGGCTCAAGAAGCTCCACTTTGTCTTCTGCAAGCCCTTTGTCGACGATCTTCTGTCTCATGCTCGGTGTGAGCGTGGTAACCAATCGCGCATGGCGGTAGGCCGCGTTCTCGACTTTATACAGAAGTCTCACCGCCCACTTGGGAAGCATGCCCAGGTCCGAAGCCGAATCGGGCTGCAGGTCTTCCACATCGAACACGTACGGGATGCTCCACAGGCGGCTCAACAGAATTGCCGTAGCGGCCAGGCCGAGCGGCGGCGAAACCACCAGCAGCACATCCGGCCGCTTGCGCAGCAACACGCGGATTGTGACGCCGATAATGAAACTCGCCTCGAACAGGATGCGGTTGAGTGACTTGACCGGGTTGGGAATATAGGCGTAGCTGCGAACGATGCGAACTCCATTGCGCTTCTCTTTCAGTCCCAGCTTTCCTGAGTACTCCTGCGGTACCTCCCAGTCCGGATAGTACGGAAATGTGGTGCACACCTCGACCTCGTGCCCCGCGGCGGCAAGGTGCTCCGCACGATAGGTGGTCACGGCGCCGATGCCCGTAACTTCCGGCCAGTAATTCACGCTCAGGATCATGATTTTCATGTGTCACCGTTTACCAGCGTCCTCTGCAGCGCTCTGTTCACAGCCTCATGCTCGCCGACCAATGTTCCACGCAAAGCGGTGCGCCTGAATGCCGCTGAAGTAGCCAACATTGTATTGCCACTCTTCAGGCCAGCACCGCAAGCGTGTTAAAGACGGGATGGGTCAAACACTGTCGCCGGCTGGGCGGAAGGTCGCTGTCGTAGAGGGTATATCCCAGATCCCACAGCATGCGTCCGATTTCTCCCCAGCTTTCCGCTGCAGATTCGAAGAGGATCACGGGGCGCTTGGCTTTCAACACCTCGGCCGCTCCGCGAAAGACGCCCAACTCCGCGCCTTCCACGTCGATCTTCAATACGTCCGGCATCGGAATCTGTTTCGCCGCCCAATCCAGCGTAACCGTAAGCACAGTTTGCTCCTCGCGGACTCCGCCGGTTTGGCTCATTCCGAATCCCTCAAGAGAATTCGAAGTGCGGCTGCGCTTGGCTATATTGAACCGCGCCAGCGCGACGGCGTCGGAAACAGCGCATGGGATGACTTCCACGGGTGCGGCAAGTGAATTCAACCGTGCTGACCGCCGCAGCAGGCTGACCATAAACGTGTCCGGCTCGAACGCATAGACGTGTCCTCTGCGACCGGCCAATCCCGCCGCCGCAAAAGAAAACAGCCCCATGTTTGCCCCGATATCCCAAATAACACTGCCTGGCTTCACCGTCTCTGCCGCATTCTTGAGCAAGTTCTCATTGGTCTGTAATTGGCGGTTTGGGAACCAATAGCGGAGGCCCGCTTCAGGCGTCACAAACATGCGGCAACCTCCGTACACCTGCGGCATGTGGTAGCGAAAGGAACGGCCCCGGCTCAGACGCTCGGCAATCGTTCTCAGCATTGCTTTATTCCCCTCAATAGACACGGAGGCTTTACGGGCCGGCGGTTCTGCGTCGTGCAAATCGGCCAGGATGCCGCCCCATCAATCTTCAGGCTGCCCGCCGGCCCATCACATACGGTCGAATCCAGCGGCGCACGCGATCCGTATTCTTTTCGAACGCCTCGTAGACCAACTGTGCATACAAGAGGATGGCCGCCAGCACTCCCGCGGCGACAAGATAAACATGCCAGCCGGGATAGGCGCGCGGCAAGTGCAGTGTCGCTTTGAGAAAAATCAACATGGGCAAATGCACTAGGTACAAAGTGTAGGAAGAGTGCGCTGCGCGGCGGGCTCCATGTACATAGAATGCAGGCAAGGTCGCCTTGGCGCAATGCAGTGTCACCCAGATCATCGCGGTCACCGCCAGACCCAATACAAGATCGGCTGGGAGCGAGTCCAGCAACTTGCTCTGCACCAGCCCCGCGCCAAAAAGCGCCAGGGCCAGGGCAATGGCAAGACCCCGCGTCCACGGCCGGCGCGCCGGGAAGGCCGGCAGGAAAGCGATCAATGCTCCCATTAACCAGGTAAGGCCCAGCAGAACGATCTTCGGTCCGACAAACCATCCCCAGGCCAAAAGACCGAGGCACGAGATGGCGCGCATTGGCCAGGACCGGCTCTTGCCCAGCAGGAGTACCAGAACCGGAAAGGCCAGATAGTACCAGAATTCGTAACTCAAGCTCCACAGCGCCACATTGGACCCGAATGTTGGCAACGGATAGCGGCCGATTCCGGGCAGCTTGATGGTCTGCAAGAACAGGCCGTTCGCTGCCAGGACCGGCCAAGTCAACGTGCTGTGAACGTTGATCATCAGCGCATGCATCCCCGAATTGCCGTTATAGACGGCTTCGGTGCCCGCCATGTGCATTCCCAGCCAGTCCAGCGCACCTCCCAGCAGTAATGCGGGAATCAGCACAACGTAGAGCCGGCTCAGCCGGGCCAACAGGTAAGCCTTCCAGGACCAACTCCCTGCTCGCACAGAACGCAAAACGCTGCCGCCAACCAAGTAACCGCTTAGCACAAAGAAAACAATAACCGCTTGGTTGCCCATGCTGGCAACCAAATAGGCTGAAGCCGTCAATGGATTGTGCCGCGCGATCGCCCCGTAGTCCACGAAAAGGGCATCCCGCATGTGGTTCAGCAGCACCGCGAATGCCGCAAATCCACGCAGAGCGTCAAGGTGAACCGACGGGCTTTCCCCGGGCGGTCCAGTCACCTGCATGACTGCGGCTTTACTGTCGCGAGGCATAAGCTACCGTCAGGAGAGGAAGATGCTCTCCATCATTCTTTCGAGGCGATGTCCTTAACTACCGTGGCCCGACGCTTCCTCATCCGGGGCGCGCCTGGATGCGTCTGCCGGACCCCATGGATCCCGGCCGGGCCAAACCCGCATTGCGCTTGTCCTCCCCATTGACGCCGACGCCGCTTCGCCGGATGGCCGCGATGGCGAATGCCACGCAGATCACCATGAATCCCTGGTCCGTGGGCTGCTCGAGCGTGCCGAAACACAAGGTGGCGAAGAGCGGGGTCACAAGCAGGAGGGCAAGTGGTTCCTTGCGTTGTGCGCATTTGATCGCCGAGAACGTGAGGCTCAGCGCCAGCAGAAATCGAAAGAGTGAGAACGCAATGCCCGGAAAGGGGCCGAGCTCGGTCATTTCCCGGATGAATTCGTACTCCCCTGCAATGAATTGCGCCTTGCCCGTCGCGAGCGCCGTAACCGCCGCGGCGCCACGCCCCATGCCAATCCCGATGGGATTACTTGAAAAGTCTGTCTTGACGACCATAGCGGCAATGGATCCGGAAGTACGCTGCTCCACGGCATGCCGTATTCCTCCTTCGGAGCTGTACGCGTTGACTGACCGCGATTGGAGGGTCCGGGAGGCCGCTGAGAAAACTGGCAGGAGCGAGACCAGGAAGTAGACGGCCAGGAGCGGGAGGGCTATCTTGACCGCCTTGATGAATTGTGATACTCCGAACATTGCGGCAATTCCCGCGCAAACCGCAACACCGGCCAATTCGGCCACCAGAGTACGGGACCCGACGACCGGAACCGACAGAACCAGTGCGGACACTGAGGCCCATAGCAACCACTTCTTGGCGAACTTCTCTTGCATCAGGCCATAAAAAAGAAATGCCGCCACAACTGCGTTATAAAAAGTCGGTCCGGCGACAAAGCTGAACGTGCCTGAGGCTCTGACGTGTTCTTCGGCGTATTGGATTTGCTCGGCGCCTTTATAAGCGCCCACATTCAAAAACGAACCCTGCGGCGCAAGGTACTGCGCCGCCTCCAAAGCCGCCAGCGGCAGCATAATCCACAACGTGGCGACGCCAAACTTGCGCAGGTCCTCCGCGTCCAGGTTCTCTCCCATGATGAAGGCCACGGGAAAGGGGAGCAGATAGGAACGCAATCCATACACTGCGGCAATCCATGAGTTATCTCCCAGGGTTACCTGCAATACGCAAAGACCCACAAGCGCGCACGTCAAAACACCTATAACGACCGACCAACGTTCCGGCCATTTGTTCTTGCGATACGCTTCAACGATGATCAGCATTGCCACCGGATCGCGCACCAGGAGCAAAGGTGCGGAAAGCCCCGGCAGCACCCATTTGCGGAGTGCGCCCTCGAAGATCAGCAGCAGAAAATACAGCCAGAAGAGTTTCTTCAGCAGCGGCATTTTGCTGCTCGATCTTGCCGGAATTTGCCTTCTCACGAGCACGCTACAATGGTCCCCACAGCCTCTGCAAAATTTCTGCGATAACTCTCCCACGACTTTGCCGCTGCGGTTGCGTGCGCATTGCGCGACATGGCAGCCAGCAGTTCCCGGTCGTGGTGGAGAGTGTGCAACCGCTCGGCAATCAGGTCTGCGGAACTCGCAGGCACCACAAAGCCCTCTTGTCCGTCGTGAACCAGATCGCTGGCGCCCACGTTTGGCGTAACTATCACCGGGAGCCCGCAGGCCAATGCTTCGGTTACCACAAGGCCGAATCCTTCGCCGAGCGAGGGCAGCACCAGCACGTCCGATTCCATCATCACATCCATCACCCGGCTGTGCGGCAGCGTCTCGAACCAGCGCCATCGGCGGCAGGCTTCATCCACGCGAGCATTGGCCCGGAACCGTCTTCCCACCAGCGTGAGCTCAACCTGCGAGCCGAGTCGATCGATGGCGTCCAGCAGGTACCCGATCCCTTTGTGCTGGACCAAGCCGCCGACAAACAAGACCCGCAGCGGCTGCGTGGGATCGGTTGCAATCCGCTCCCGCTGCCGGATGGCCGGGGCTCCGTAGTGCACCACGCGTATCTTTTCTTCAGGGACTGCGCCCGCCAAAGTCCGCCGCACGTGTTCGCTGGCTACAAAAACATAATCTGCCAGGGCCAGCTCTTCGTCCTTCCACTCCAGATGACTTGCGGAATCGACAAGATTGGGAAGAAGCCCGGCGAACTCCGGGCTGCGCTCGGCTTCCTCGGTGAGTAGGTCGCGTACCCAGTACCAATAGCTGCTTGTCAGTTCGTAAATGGTCTTGATGCCCAGCCGCCGCGCTTCGCGGAAAGTCTCGCGTGCTCCCCCTTCATAGGCGTACACCACATCGGGATGCAGGCCGCGAAGGCGCCGCGCCACCTTGCCGTCAAAGTGCCGGTACACGCCAATAATCGAAAAGGGCCGCTCTCCGGAAGTCAGAAGGCCGTTCAGAAACGCCGGCCTGGCGCCCAAACGAACCATCTCCCTCGAAGGAACGCATTGGATGCGCTCCCTGGGCGCCTCCGCATAGGCGCGCCGTTCGAGCAGCGTCCGCATCCCCGCCGGCAGCAACCAGTTCCAGTGAGATTGCGCATCCCAGGCGACGGTCGTCCAGAATTCCGCCAGCATTCCCCGATCCGCAAGGCTTGCCAGGGCATTACGGACGTTCTGGTTACCCGTCGGGTGAGAGATCAGAGCGCGAGGCTTATTCATTTTTCTCGGTTCGCGCTCTCGGGCGCCGCTTCCATCTCATCCGTCGATTCATCCATCCAGCGCGCGTAAAGGGCTGCGTGATCGTGCAACCGGTGCCCTGCATACCAGCGCCAGGCAGCGATGGAGCACCCTTCCAAACCAGACGCCTGCGCCGCTGTCTGGGTGTGCGGACTCAACACATGAACCCCGTCCTCCAAACCGTTGACTTGTCCGGGGAAATGCCGTGCAATAACGGGGATGACGCCATGGGCGCAGTAGCCGGCAAACACCCCGGATTTGGCCAGGCGTGTGCGCGGATACGAGAGAAAACCGAAGGTCGATCGGGAGAGCTGTCTGGAAATTTCCGCAACAGCTAACACTCCCTTGCGCCGCACGGGGATCCCGTCAACTTCACCCGGCGCCTCAAATTCAGGGCCGATGTCCAGAATCTCCTGAATGCCGAGCTGGCGCAGCATGTTGCCAAGCGCGGACAGTTCCCGATAAGCGTTCCGCCTGGTTCCACCGAGGCCAAACACCGCCATCACCGGGTCGCGGTCAGCCAGGGAAATATGCTGTTGCGCCTCTCCCACCTGGGAGAACATCGGCATATATCGAATGGGCGAGGCGGTTGGCCACACGGTTTCCCGATTCAGCCAGTCCTCGTAAACTTGGTTACTGGTCACAAGCAGATCGCACGCCTCGGCAATACTGCGCACCGCTCTCTTTTGCCGCCGCGAGTACCAGAAGGCAGACTTCCATGGCATTCCCGTGGCAAACAGTTCATGAAAGAAGACGGCAACGCGAAAGCGTCCGTCCGCTCTCACGCTTCGCAGCGCTTCAGCAAGAAGGGTGGGGGCCCCGTCGGCGGAATACCCGTAGCCGCTTACGTGTACGAGAATCGCCGCCGATTGATTCATGCTGAACGAAATACAGGCATTCAGTAGTTGATCGGGCGAGCAGTGAACGACGGCGTGCGGCACGTCGCATGGTTCATCCGAGTTCAGGACAACAAATGCAGTGTCGATTCCAAATCCTGCTCTCAGCTCCGAGGCAAGAGCGATGGCGTGATCGCTGACCCCGCACCGCGCGGGCTTAAGCTGCGGAACAACCTGAATGATCCGGCGATTTCCGGGCATTGTCATAGCGAACTCTGCCGGCGCGCTCCCGGAGAACTTCCGGCCCGCTGCCCCGGCCTTGAGGCTCGTTCATCCCCGCAGCGAGCCTCCGCCGGGACAGGAGCGATCGGCGGCGGTGCGCATTCCTGTTCCATTACTGAGTTGCAGTCTTGTAAACGATGACGCCAGTGCCGATGCCGAGCGCAGCGGTAATGGCCTGCTCGGTGACCAGCCTGCCGTTGCTCGTGGGTACAAACAAGATATCGCCGTCCATTAAAGCCACATCAGGAGCCTGGCCCTTGAAAATCAAATTCACGGGTATCGTGATCGCTTCTTTCCTGCCGTCGTCCATGGTTCGTACCAGTTGCACGCGCTTCAATGCGGATGCGTGGCCGCCGCCGCCGGCAAGCGCCATCACCTCCTCGACCGTCAGAGTGCGCCGGCCATCCAGCACGTAGACTCCAGGTTTGGCCACATTGCCTGCGACATACACAACACCGGCCCTCGGGATCAGAATCGAATCACCCGGGAAGATCTGGACGTCCGGAATGATCGGCTTAAGCGCCGCGGGGTTGTATTCCACTGTCGTGGGGTTTCCAGGGTCGTCCTTGTGCGTAATGACGACATGCGATGACGCGAGTTGCGTGATGCCCCCGGCCGCGGCGATCAGATCGTTCAGCTTGTGAACACCCAGGGCGGGATACACTCCGGGCAACTTGATTTCCCCATTGATGGTGATGCCTTGCGTTGCATACTCGGCGATGAAAACCGTGGCGTGTGAGTTGGCGGGCAATAGAATCTGCCCCTTCACATAGAGTTCTTCAATCGTCGTCGCCGCCTCATTTGCGGTCATGCCTGCCACATGTACGTGGCCGATCAGGGGAACTGTGATGTCTCCCATCTCATCGACGCGATAGCGGCTCGATAGGTCCGGATTTTCGAACATGTTGACTTCAATCAGATCTCCGGAGCCAATCCTCAGGGGCGGCACGGGGTTTGGCGCCACGGCGCTCGATTGCTGAGCCATCCCCGCCAGGGTTTGCGCACACAAGAGAATCCCCAACGTCATCGCCCGAGCCAGTGTCTTTGCCATATTATTCCCCCTTCTCTTCATCTTCATACCCGTAAGCTCGACTCGAAGACGTTACGCTTTGTCGATATCCGTACCAATAATCCTTGGCATACATGCCGTAGCGATAGGTGTAGAAGTTCTCCAGCCGCAGGTTGACATCGTTGACCACCACGCCGGCTACGGGAGCGTTCACACGCCACAGCAGATCGCGCGCCCGAACCAGGGCGCGTTTGCGCGTTACGCCGGCACGCGCCACCAGCACCACCGCATCGGCACGCACGGCCAGGGCCTGCGTATCGGAAACCGCAAGCAAAGGCGCCGTGTCGATCACGATCCTGTCGAACTGCTGTGTCCATTGCCGCATTTGCTCCTCCATGCGATTGGAGGAAAGCATTTCTGCCGGATTCGGCGGTCGCGGGCCGGTCGGCAGAACGAACAGAGTCGGCAATTCCGGCAGCGGAGCCGGCAGGTCCATGTGCGTTCCCGGACGCGTGAGCACGGTCGACAGCCCGAGGCTCTGATTCGGAATCCCGAATACGCGATACAGACTTCCTCTGCGCAGATCGGCGTCCACCAGCAAAACGCGCTCGCCTCTTTGCGCAAGAACAACTGCAAGATTCAGCGCCGTTGTGGTTTTGCCCTCCGCCGGGAAGGAACTCGTGATAACAATCACCCGCGGCGGGTTGTCAATCGAGGAAAGCAACAAGGAGCTCCGCATGCTCCGATAGGCTTCCGCGCCGTTCGATTTCGGGTCCCACAAGGCAATCATCTGGTGCTGCTGATTTCGTGACGATCCGGGAACCACCTCTTCCTGGCCTTCGCCCTTCTTCCATGCCGGCCCCGGGGATATGTGCGGTATTGCCGCCAGGGATGGAAGCTGCGACGCGTTCTCGACTTCCTCTGATGTGCGCAGCCTGTCGTCGATCGATTCAATCACAAATGCCAGCACGCATCCGATCACAAGGCCGCCCACCAGTCCCAGCAGCATGATCGTGTTTTTCTTCGGCGCCACCGGAGAAACGGGAACATCGGCGCGGTCAACAACCGTGATGTTGGCCGCGGACATGCCCGCGCTGATGGTCGCTTCCTTCAGGTTGGTCTGCAAAGTGTCGTAGAGATTGCGGGTCAGTTCGGCCTGGTGGCGCAACATCGAGTATTGCGCCACATCTTCGTTGAGTTTGTAGGCCGCGTCTTCCTGCGCGCCAAGACGACTGCGCAGCGCATCTTCCAGTTGCACTGCAGCCTGGTATTCGTCCTCTACCTGCTTGCGCGCCAGCTCTGCTTCTTTGGCGATCTGCGCCTGGACTTTGCTCATCTCAAGGTCCATCTGCTGCATCGCGGGGTGCTTGGGGCCGTACTTTGTCGCCAGTTGCGCGCGTTGCGTCTGCAGGGTGGTGAGCTGCGAGTAAAGTGCTGCGATCGTCGGATCGTCGCCCATCAGGGCTTCCATGTCCGGATTCATGGCATTGAAATCGCGCATCCGCGATTCCTTCATGATCCGATCCGCCTCTGCCTCATCCAGCTCGCCGCTGATGTGATTCAGTGTCTCGACGGTTAGATTCGAGTTCTCATCCGTACCCACAATGTTGTGCGCCCTCTGGTAATCAGCCAGCTGCTGCTGAGATTGCGCAGCGTCCTCCTTCAGAGTATCCAACTGCTTCTCCAGCCAGTCGGACACGTGCGCGGTGCGTTCGAAGTTTACCCTGAGACCTTCGTCGGAATAGGTATCGACCAACCCGTTCACGATTTCCGCGGCGAGCTTCGGGTCGTTTCCGCTATAGCCAATCTCGAGAATCCGCGTGTCGGGGACGATCGTGACAGATAATCCTCCCTTCATGATTCCGATCATCGCGCTGCGCTCCTGCGACGTGATGGGCGCAGAAGACGCTGCTTCTCTAGCCGAATTCTGGCGAACCAGGCGGATCAGATTGATACTCTGCGCCGCTTGAAACAGCACTTTGTCGCTCCTAATTACCTCCACCTCAGTTTGCAGCTCAGTTGTTGGATCTTCCTCTGCCCAAAAGCTCTCTGGCCCATTACCCCCTGAATTCGACTTGATCTCGATGCGCGAAGAGGTTTGGTAGACCGGCGGCGTGCGGAACGCGTGCCAGGCGGCCGCGGCAATGGAAAGCAGCGTGACCGCCACGACGACTAGGCGCTGCTTCATCAGCACGCGCCATACGTCCATGAGGGAGCGCTCGCCTATCGAGATAATGCTTGTCGGATTTTCGACTGGCAGGCCGTTTTGGGCTCCCGCCTGAGGTTCAAGGGACATGGAAACTCCTAAACAATCAGCAACTTAAAATAGCAGATCACGCGGCATTGGGATGCCGCCGGATTGCCGCTCAAGCCGCCCGAAGCCAAGTGGGCCTCAGGCCGCCTCTCCACTATGCGTTTTCATTCTCTACAGAACCGAACACTTCGTTGATCGTCGCCGCGGTGCGCCCCATGGAGAACCGCGCGGTAAAACACGGTTGTGCGCGGGCTGCCATCGCGGCTTGTTCCACCGCAGCCAAACTGAACCAGCGCTGCAACAGCCGCACCGTGCCCTCCAGCGTGTCGTCATCGGCCAAACCCACTCCGTCGGGCTCAATCTCCGGCCAGATATTTACAGGGTAGCTGAGCAACACCGGCCGCCCGGCCAAAAGCGCCTCGGCCACGGAAACGCCAAAATTCTCCTGGTGCGATGGCAGGATCAAAGCATCGCACGCCCGCAGCGCTCCCCACTTTACCTCGCCGCCAATCATGCCCGGCCAGTGCACCCGATCAGCGATGCCGAGTTGCTCCGCTCTGCTCTCCAGCTTCGCCTGCATGCCCATCTGGTCTGGACCGGCCATGACAAGGTGCACCACAGGAGCCATCTCTGCTACCCGCGCAAAGGCCTCAATCAACAGGTCGCAGCCCTTCTTCTCGTGAATGCGCGCCAGAAACAGCAAAAAGCGCCGCCCGCGCAGCTCCGGCATCGCACCATAGAACGCCTCGATTTCTCTGGCAGGATCCTGCCCGGCAGGTTCATCCTCCACAATTCCCAGTGGAGCGACCACGCTCTTCCAGTAGTTAGGCCTGAAACTAGTCTTGGCCAGATCGCGTTCCGTTTTGGTCGTGAAAAAGACCGCCGCGGCGTCGCGCAGAACTGCATACTGCAAGGGCCAGTAGAACAGCTTTTTCAGGTGCTTCAGCGGATACTTGCGGTTGAACCAGGGATCGAGCGCGCCGTGAACGAAGATCCCATAGGGCCGGCGCGCGCCACGTGCCGCGACACGCAGGGCCAAGCCCGGAAAGGTCCACACGCCATTCATGATCATGCCGTCAAAGCGTCCGGCGTTTGCCTTGAGCCAGCGCCACAGGCGCGGCGAAAATGCATATCTGCCCAGATACGACTGACCGAGAGCATGCACAGGGCAGTCAAGATCGCTGAGAAACTCCGCTTGCGGAGGATCGAGGCAAACCACCTCAACCTGCGTGCCGGTGGCGCGGGTGGCCTTGATCAGTTGCCGCACCGCCTCCGGCGGGCCGCCGGTCGCAGGAGAAAAACTGTCGATCACGTGCAGTATGTGCATGAGCGGCCGTAGAGAAAAAAGGATTGCCTAGGGTGTATCGACATATACGGGTGGGCAGCGTTGCAAGCGAAAATCGGGCCAGACAAGGCGGAGGCCGACGGCTTTGGTGGTTCCAAGGTCGAGGCCGACAACGCGGTATGGCCCGATTTGCGCCGCAACCCGGAGGGACGGGGCCATTTTTCCTCAACTCTTCGTCGCTCGTCGCTAGCAGACACCCGGTATGCGTCGCTCCTCGCTCCTTGACCTGAGAAAAAATGGCTCCCGTCGCTGCCCGCTCGTATATGTCGATACACCCTAGTCGGACGCTGAAAGCTCCGCGTAAGCCTTGAAGAGAGCCTCGGGGCTGGAACCGTCGCCGGCGAAAAGCCGATGCAGGGAACGGTGGCTGAGAATGATGGCAATCAGTGAAAGCACGAGCGTCTTGGCGCTGGTGCAGCGCAATTCGCCCTTGCTGACCCAGGGTTCCAGGTAACGCGCAATCACCTCCACCAGTTCGCCCAGATGCCGGCGCAGCAGGGGATCGATATCGTCGCCCATCTCGAGAGAGCAGTATTGCATCAGGCGCAACAGGTCCTGCCGGTTCTTGAGCGTTGCGGCAATCAACTCAAAGGTGCGCGCCACCGCCATCTTTGCGTCCTGTGCTTCGGCGATACGGGCCAGCAAATCACCGCGCAGCTTCACCTGTTGCAGCTCCGCGTCCAGCACAGCAACATACAGGTCGCGCTTGCGCGGATAGTGCCGGTAAATCGTCACTTCGTTCACTCCCGCACCGCTGGCAATGTCGCGCGTACTCACGCCGTTATAGCCAAAGTTCGCAAACATTCCCGCTGCGCTGGACAGAATGCGCGCTTCGGCTTCGCCTTTTCCGGGGTTTGGAGTTTTTGACATGGGAGTCTCTGTTGCGCGGCCGCAGGCAAACAAGCTGCAGCCAGCGAGGATTGACGTTCAGGGGAGAGGTTAGGGAACTGGGGCCCGTCAAGAACGGGTCAAGCGATGGGTTGTTCGCGTGGTGCTTGCGGATCCCGCTATTGCAGGTCGCCGGCACAAGGCAGTTCGCCGGGCGTGAGCGGCACCAGATCTTCGACGGCCACTTCCACGGCATAGCTTTGCATGATGTGTTCCACGGTCAGCACCACGCGAAAGATGTTCTTGTTGCGCACCACGATGCCTTCGAAGCCCGCCAACGCGCCGGAGCGGATGCGCACCCGCTGGCCGGCTGTCAGAAGAGGATGCGGACGCGCCGGCCGCGCTTCCAGCCCCATCCGAAGCGCATCAATGGTTGCGTCGGGCAACCACCCAGGCTCGCCGCCCGTTCCGCCCACCACCGCGAGTGCGCCGGGCACACCCAGCACGCGGCTACGTTCACTGCGTTGAATATGGATGAACAGGTAACCGGGGAAGAGCGGCAGGTCCAGCGTCACCCGCGATCCGTCGCTCCATTTGCGCTCTGACTTGTAAAGCGGAAGGTAGAACTCGATCTCTCGCTGGCTCAAATGCTGGGCTACGCGCTTTTCATGCCGCGACGCCGTGTACAGGGCAAACCACCGGGGTGCCTGCGATCCATTGGACATGAGTCCGGGGAACGCGCGGGGCGCGATCTGATCCGGCGGATGTCCAATTTCCTGCATGGCTTCGCCATCCTCACTTGGATGAGCTTTTTCCACAGCATTTCTTGTCAGGACAAAAATCGCGCAGCGTATGAGCCGCGGAGTCCGAAGTTGAAAGCAAGTGAAACGGCCTGTGAGGATCTACTTCTTCCAGGCATGAAAGGGGATGCTTTCACCGACCTTTAATGAATTCTTTTGACGTGAGTCGAGGCAAACCGATGAATCAACTATATCAGCCCGTCTCTCGGAGTCAATGCGGAGTTCGGGTTCCCCTACCCTCCCCTGCCTTACCAATGACAGCGATTGCATGCTTACTTTCGTGCCTCTTTTCCCGATTTGGAAACGCCGGGCCCGCTACCGGACACCCGTTAGCCGCGCGCGTTCGGCCACCAGCTTCACGCTGCCTAGAAGCCCGGATTCCGCAGATTCCCTGGGCCCGAAGAACGCACCACCCCCGCGCGGGGCGGGTCCCGCCTGGGACAAAATGCGTTTTTCCGGCGGCGCAAGCCGGTCTCCCATAATCCGGTTGGTCCACTCATTGGTGACCTTGATCTCGATCTTGTTCAGCCCGGGCCTCAGAGCCGAGGTCACGTCAACCCGATACGGCGGCGCCCACACCATTCCCACCGGTTTACCATTCACGCTAACCTCGGCGATATCTCGAACTTCATCCAAAGCCAAGAAAAAATGCTGACCCGGGTGAAACCATGCTGCGGGCGCTCGCACGTCCTTTACATAATCGGCAGTGCCCGAGAAATACTTCACCCCGGGATCGGAACTTGCCGTCCACGAGATGAGTTCGGGCATTTGCACGCTGGCCGGAGCGCCCCAGTTCGGTGGAAATGTCACCGTCCACGGTCCGGCGATGGTGGCCAGCGCGGTTTCGCTCTTTGGCGCCGTCGCGGAAGCGTGCGTCAACGCCGCATTGCGCAGGACCACAAAAACCGATTCTCGTTCGGCCAGGTCCAGCGACAGTGTCGTGAAACCGGGCTGGTCCACGTACGCCGCCGGCTCAATGCCCGGCTGCCGGTTGCCGCTGCGGTCCGGCATCTGCGCGGTCGCTCCCGGCGCGCTTCCCGCGATTTCGTCCATCGTGCCATCCATCGGCCGCCAGACCTCCACGTCCTTGCCCGTGGCGCGCAGCCGCACATCGATATGCTCCGGCGCATCGGCCTGGTTCACCACAAAATAGATGTCGGAGTCTGCCGTATGCCGGTGCACCCACACCGGCGGGCTCTCCAGGCTGCCGCTCGAGGCAAAGTCCGGCGCATCCTTCAGGCGGCCTAGCACTTCGTCCAACGTCAGCCCCCAATACGTCATGCCCTTGCCCAACGCGTGCTGGATGTTGGTCACGCCATCCATGTCGCCCCAAATTTGCGCGGCCAGGCTTTGCACCTGAACGTCGCCGCCGGGACCATCCATAAGGCTCGGCGAAGCCTTGGGCCGCGGACCCACGATGGTCGCGCCTGCCTGGACCAGCTCATTCAACTTTCCCAGAATCTCCGGCGTCATCTGCGTGGTGGGCGGCAACACCAGTACGCGATAACTCATTCCTTCCGGCATAGCACTGCTGCCATCCACATGAATGCGTCCATCCGCGGTCACGCTGGTGTGGTGCAGCAGAATGTCCGTATTCAAATAGTCGTAATCGTATCCCGCGGGCGGTGCGGGAACCAGCCCTGCGCCCCAGAACGGCATCGTCAACGGTGCGCCCTCTGGCAGCAGATACGCCAAATCGGCCACCGGACTTCCCTGCTGCAGCATGTAGCTCACGCGTGCAAAATACGTCATCACCGGTGCGGCTTGCTCGGCCCAGGTGATATTGCGGTTGATGTGCGTGCCCACCATCGTATTGCCGGGCTTGGTATCGAGCGGCTGCTCGGCCGAGGTGTGAAACACCAGCCGGTTCACGCCCTGCGTAAACCAGAAATCGGCGATCTTCTTGAGCGTGTATGGTGCCTCGTATCCGCCCCCGGTAAACGACTCCGTCGCCACAATCGGCTTGCCGTACACATGCGCCGCCGAAGCCGCGCCACGCACGTCCACCAGGTACATCGACTCCGGATGCAGCGCATGCACCCAGAACTCGCCCATCGGCACCGAGATGTGACTCTTGTTGAGCAGCGTGTCTTCCGGAATCTCCAGTGCCACTCCTGATGCCTCGGAATAGATTCCCATGTTCAGCTTCTTCAGCTGGCTTTCCATAGTTCCGTAAAAGTCGCCGGCATACATGTCAGCCAGCGTGCGCCGGAAATCCCACAGGAATCGATCGCTCACATCCGCGCTCTCCACCACGCGTCCGGCGAGCACCGGCAGATAAGGCGTGGGATCGTAGCCGCGCCGCTGCCGGAACTCGGCAATCATGTCGTCGGTCCAGTTCTGCATCCCCGCTTCCCAGCTGTCCATCGTCACGTAGCGCAGCGCCGTTCCCGTCAAATCGCCCAGCGCCTGCTGGATCGGGTCCATGTACCCGTGAAAGTATTGCGCGACGTATTTCGCGTTCAGCTTGTCTACCTCAAGGCCGCTTCCCGCCGGCGTCGATGGCCGATCCATCGCGCCCGTCAATGAGTAACCCATGCGCAGAATCGTCCAGTTTCCTGCGGGAACATCCCAATGCAGCGCGCCGTCCTTGTCCAGCTTGCCGGTCAAATCGACCACGTCGCCGCACGCGACTTCGGCGGACGCGGGCGCGTCCGGCGTCGGCACCACATCGTAGCGATCCATCAAGCTGCCGAATGCTCCCTTGTCCTCCCAGCGATTGACGCGCGCATCCGAATAGAAAATCGCCTCGGTCAGCGTGTACTGCGCCGCGGGAATCGCCGTTCCGCCATGAATCACGGCCGCGGGCAACAGCCCCGCGCCGTCCATCTCGATGCGAAAGAACTTTGCCGTCACGGCGGGAAAGGCAAACGTCCGGATCGCCGCTCCATGGTAGCCCTGCGGGCCGGGCATCGTGGCAATCGTTCGGAAGTGCACTCCGTCATCGCTCGCCAGAATGCGGCCTACGGGAATTCTGCTGCGGCAACCGAGCGACAGCGCGCGCGCCGTGAACGGTTGATCGAATTCATATTCGAGCCACGCCGGTCCGCCATCCTTGGGCGCTGCAATATTGATGGACGTGTTCAGGCTGTCGTCGAGAAGCGGTCCGGCGTCAATCGGCCCATTATTGGTCGTCGCCGTCGGATGCAGCGCAGCCATGTCGCGCGCCTCAGCCGGCGTGCGATAGGCAACTACCGCACTGTCGCGATAAAACTTCGGCGCATCGGGTCTTGCACCTGCGCTCAGGTCGCGCACCGGGCCTTCATTTGAAGGCGGCGCCGGCAGCTTCGCGTTCAACGCTTGCGGTCCCTCCACGCGCGTCTCGCTCCACACCAGCTTTTTCATCGCCTGCTCGGGCTTCACCCACGGCCCTCCGGCCTCGCTCCAGCCCGGCGAACTGAAGATCGACATCTCCAGGTCCAGCCGCTTTGCCTCTTCAGCCGCATGGCGCACCGCGTGGTACCACTCCGGCGTGCCGAAGTTGATCTTCTTGTCCACCACCTGGCCGCTGCCCGCCGCCACATCTGCAATCTGGAATCCCGCGATGCCCACGCGCTTCATCCACTCCAGGTCCTTGGTGATTCCCTCTTCGCTCACGTTGCCGTTAGTCCAGTGCATCCACGTGCGCGGCTTGGCGCTGTCAGGCGGAGTCTGGAATCCCTGTTCCAGCGCATCCGGCGTGCTTTGCGCAAAAATCGCGCCCACGCATACCAACGTGAGCACAGCAGTCAGCGCGCATGCTGCCCTTCTCATCTTGCGCATCGCTTCCCTCCCGGTTCGTTTGCGTTTGTAATCGGTCACCCGACTGAATAAACGGGTGCCCCACATCTCGCTTTTGAGATGTGGGAATGCACAAACCTCAATCCAACCCCTCCAACCCACCACAGACCTCCCGTGCCCCATCCTTTCCGCTTACTTTGCGGAAAGGGTGGGAAGCACGAATCTCAACAAAAGCCGGTCATCCTGAACGAGCTCGCGAGGCGAGCGAGTCGAAGGACCTGCATTTACCGGCGCCCCACCTCCGCCTACTCTTCCGGATGCAAATGCATTTTCAGAAACTGGATGTAAATGTCCCAGTCAGTGGGCACCATCCCGTGGCCGCCGTCATGCATGTAGTAACCGAGATCGTGCAGAATCGGCGTCTTCGCCGCGGGCCATACGTCGGTATCGAGCGGGTCTTTTCCCAACAGCTTGTACACCGGCTCCGCCGCAACCGCGGCCAGAAACTCGCCCTTGGGATCGGACCAAAAATCCGTGTTCCCGGTTTGCAGCAGCAGCGGCCGCGGCGCAATCAGAGCGACCAGCATGTGCGCATCCATCGGCGCCTTGTCAGGAAAACCACCCCACTTCGCGTAATTTGCCGCAAATTGATACGGATACCGTGTCGGCGCGGTCAGATGCGCGATCGTCTCTCCGTAATCGCGGTGGCTCAGCGCCGCTCCGCCCTCGCCCGAGCAGCTGGCGATCACCAACGCAAAACGCTGATCGTGCGCCCCGGCCCACATCACCGTCTTGCCCAGCCGCGACACGCCGTGAATGGCCACGCGTTTCGAGTCGATCGCCGTGTCCGTCTCGAAATAATCTTCCACGCGGCTCATGCCCCATGCCCACGCCGCAATCGAGCCCCAATCGTCGGGCCCGCGCTCGGTCTGCCCCGGCTTCAGATATTTCGCGCGAATACCATTCGGGAATCCCGTGAGAGAATCCGGATCCACTTCGCCGTAATAATAAGTAGCAACCCCGAATCCCGCATCGAGCAGCGGCTCTATATTGATGCGTCCGAATCCGCGCCCCGGCGGCGGCAGCATCTTCTTATTCGTCCGCGGATCCCACACCTCGATCGGCGTGATGCCGGGATCGTCCATCGCGCTCTGGATCGCGCCAAAATTGATGGTGAAGAACATCGGCACCGGCTTGTGCGCCGCGGCCGGCAGGTAAATCAGCAGGTGAATCTTCGGCCACGTTGGATCTTTTGAAAACGAAATCGTCACCTGCTTGCGAATCGCTTTGCCGTTCAGCGCCGGCGTGCCCTTGTCGGTCACATCGAAGCTTTCTTCAGCGGGTCGCCCCGGATCGCGCCCATACTGCTCGGTCTCAAAGATCGCCTCGATCTCCTGCCGCCGCTTCGTCCACCACGTCTTCGCATTCTTCACGCGCTTGCCGTTGTTCAGCACCAGCGGGTCGATCAGGGTGTACTCGCCCACCTTCGCCTCGTCGTAGTTCACGGGGATCCCTGCCACAACCGAGGGCGGAGCCTGCGGTGCACGCGGCGTGGCCGGCGCGCTGGGCATCGGAGGCGCTGTCGGCGTGGCCAGAGTCGGCGTGGCTGGAGCCGTGGGCGCTTGCGCGGGCGTCGCGGCTGGCGCCTGAGCATACAGACTCGAAGCAGACAGCAAGCAGCTAACGAGCAGAATTCTCTTCACTTGCATGGAATCGCCTCCTAAAGACACAGATTCGCGCAGCAATTTGGTAATGAAATAAATTGCAGTCTGAAAAGGTAGAAGTGCGGCTGCACCCCTGTCAAGCGTGGATCGCGCACCCCTCCGGCGATGAGAAGTCAGCTCGCGCCTTAGCGGTCCGTGTCGGTGGCCTTGGTTACATGCGCAAACCGGATCGCACCGGATTTTACCGTCGCACCTCTCTCAAAGACGCCAATCGCAATCGGCGTCGCATCGCTCGCGCCGGAGATGGTGAGGTTCTGCAGTTCTGCGGAAACCGGGCAGGACGCCTCCTGGAAACTCTGAATGTCGACCGCATGCAGGAAAGCGCCTGAGATGGTCACTCCGCTAATCTCGACTCCCTTTGCCTCTGCCGCCGTTTCTGTGCCGCTCACCGGCAAGTAAACCACATCGCCCATCGCATAGTTGTTGCCCGCGTAGCCCGAAGAAACTCCAAGAGACGTAATGCCGCCGTGCGCGTCGACGCTCAGAACATCCAGCTTGAGCCCCGTCCCCGATCCGCCTGTCGCGGCAACTCCCGTTGTCCGGCTGAATCCACCGCCCACAGGCGCATTCTTGCCCGGATATTGCACGATCGCCACCGAACTAACCGCGCCTTTCGCTCCGCCGCCGGCAATTGCCGTCACCCGAAGGGGAATGCGGTTCTCGTTGCAGGCAATTGCAATAGCATCACTCTGCGCCCGTCCGATGCGCTCCGTGGCCGGCGGGCCGGATGAGTTATCGGCAGCAATACTTCCCCCACTTATAGAGATATCATCGGCATTACTTTGGGGATAGATGCGGATCGCGTCTCCGTGCGCACTGGTTCCAATGAAAGTATTGTTGGTCAGTTGAACATTTGTGCTGTAAATAATGATGTCATAATACGCTTGCGCGCCCGGGTAGTTCCCGGCGCGAAAGATATTATTCGCAATTGTCGCGTCCGCCGTACCCATCTCGACCAGCGAATTCCCCACATACTGCCCGACGGCATTCATTGTGTTGTTAGTAAAGGTGAGACCTTCGCCACCGACCAGCGAGAAGCAGCCAAACGGCGCGACTGCGGCGCTCGCCGCCACAATGTTGCACGTATTTCCCGCGATCACAATCTGTGTGATAGGACTCGCGGGCCCATAGCCGTTGCTAAAGTCCCCAGTCGTCAGAATCGTCTTGCCCTTCACCGGCTGCAGCACATTTCCCGTAAACACCACTCCATGACTGGCGCCGCCTGCGTTTCTCCCTGAATCCACATCGAACGATCCCACGCCATGGTTGTTGGTAATCCGGATGTTGGCCGTCGGTCCATACGCAAACACTGCATCGCCGGTCCCATCCGTGGCAAAGCGATTCTTATCAATCACTGCATTCGATGTCTGATTCAGTTGCAGGCCCGATTGCTCGCCAATATGAATAATTGCTCCATTTTGCAAAGCAAATCCCGACGCTTTCGTGACCATCATGCCGGGACCAGACTTGATGTTCGCAAGATCGAGCGTGCATCCGTCGAATACAACATTGCTGCCCGTAATGCGAATTCCGGTTGACGACTCTGTGGGTTGAAGGATCGCACCAGACTCGCAACTGAGCGTCACATTCGAGGTTGCGATCGCGAGTGAGCCCAGGCGATAGGCGCCTGCCGGAACCATGAGCTTTGCGCCTGTCTTTCCGGCCACGACCGCAAGCGCATTGCGAAAGCAGCTTTCATCGAGTACGCCTGGATTCGAGCAATAGGCCGTGACCTTCGGCTCGCCATCCGCAGGACTGCCGCTCTGGGCACGCACAAAGTTGGGCAGGCTCACGCTCAACGCGCCCGCGACCATCAAAAGGACGCCTCTCGAAATACGCCCCATCGTCGCTACCATGACTTTTCTCCTTCTTTTGAACTTTGAGGGCTACTTCGGGGCTCAAGATGCCCGGTTCGAGGGATGGACCCGCACTAAAGTGCGGTGCTTCTGCGAGCGCCAGGGGATGGGAATGGACGCAAGTGGGATCGCGAACGGAGGCAAAATGGGTGTACATTGTTTGGCAGCCAAAAGGCAAGATGGAAATCCCGGTCGGATACGACTTGCATGCCAATCGCACCCCTGCTTGACCAACGCGGCTCCAAACAAGTCTCCTTTGATGGCTTGGTGTCGTGGTGGGCTGGATCCCGCGATGCTAATCGCCTGCGCCATCGAGTATTAGCTGTGTTGCTTTTACTGGTGTGTCTTGCAGTGGCGATCGTTGGAGTCCCGGTTCTGCAGGATTTCGGTCACGATATCTTCGTGTCGCTGGACGGCGGCTGGCGCGTTCTCCACGGGCAACGGCCAGGAGTGGATTTTTACAGTCAGATGGGTCCCGCCTATTACCTGTTGCACGCAACGGGACTTTGGCTGGCGCGCGGCAACGCGCGCGGCTTGGGATATGGCAGTGCACTTGCGACAACGCTGATCAGTTTCTGGGCATTTTCCCTGCTTCGATCGCGCATGAGGCCCGCGCCGTTTTTCGTCGCCTGCCTCTTCCTGGCGCTACTCGCAGCCGCCCCGTTTCCTCTCGGCTTCCATTTTTCTTTAGGCGCTTTTTGCATGAAGCATAACCGCTACGGTTATGCCTTGACCGCTCTGGTCATGCTTGAGTCCTTCCTTCCACAGGACGCCAGCACGCGCAAGCGGTATCTCCTGGGAGGTTTCTCGACTGGACTGGCCTGCGCACTGCTGCTTTTTCTGAAGATCAGCTACGGATTCGTGGCGTTGACATTTGCGGCTGTCTCGTTGCTACTTTGCCCCGGCGCGCGCAACCGTCTGGCGGGAATGGCGGCGGGATTCGCAGCCTTTAGCGTTCCCATGATGGCCTATCTGCGCTTTGACCTGGCCTCGCAGGTCCACCAGTACCAGTTACTGGCCAGAGTGCAGGGCCACAGGATTGGCTTACCTTTGGTGCTTAGCAAGCTTTACGAATATCGGTTCGAGATTGGGCTGGTCGCCTTGATGGCCGCGTTCGTGAGCCTGTTGCCCGCGGTTTCGCTTCGCCGCAAAATCACCTTGTTGCTGACCGTGACGATGGCAGCGCTGGCAAGCACGCTGCTCCTGCTCACCAACACGCAGCCCTACGGCCTGACTCTGTTAAGTGCGGCCGCGCTGCTGCTCTTGAACGAAGTAACTGTCGCGATCCCGGAAGCTTCCGTGCTTCCCCAGGCAGCCCCGCTGCTGGCCATGGGTTTACTCGCTGTCGGATTCCCGATGTGCGTCGATGCGGCGGGGCTTGCAGTTGCCGTGGAGCACAAGCTTCTGCCTGGAATACCCAGCTATCACTTTCGCGAGGCGCCCCTGGCATCCATCTCCTTCGCCGATTGCAAAGAGCCGTGCTCATCGAACGACAATGGCCAAAACCTTGTCCGGTACACCGAGGAAGGGATTGCGCTGGTTCAGAAGTACAGCCGGCCTGGTGAATCCGTACAGGGCATGGGCATGAGCAATCCGTTTTCGTTCGCGATGCAGCGCCCTCCCGCCCACGGTGGCGCGGTGAACCTCAGCGACACGAACGTTTCCCCGTCCGCCATGCCGCCGAAGAATCTCTTGATTGGGGACGTAGCCCTTCTTCTGGTGCCGAAGTTCCCGGCAACCGACAGACAAACTCTGGCTGCGATCCTGCAATCGTACCCCGAGCTACTCGGTTCCGAATATCTCCGAGTCGCGGAGTCGCCAAATTGGACTCTGTACCGGCGAGCGAATTGACGGTCAAGGAAGAAACGATGCATTCGGTGCACGCACTGCTGGAGGCGGGAGCGGCCCTGCCGCCGAACGCCAAGGAGCAAATATGACGAAATATTCGATCGTTGTCCCCCTTCACAACGAAGAGGAAAACGTGACGATCCTGTATGCGCGGCTCAAGCAGGTCATTGCGCAAGTGGATGACTCCTTCGAGCTGGTTCTCGTCGACGACGGCTCCAGCGACCGCACGTTCAAGCTTCTGGAGGAGATTGTCGCCGTCGACAGCCGCGTCCTGGTCGTCAAGCTCCGCCGTAACTTCGGCCAGACCTCGGCCTTGGCGGCGGGCTTCGACCATGCTTCGGGTGAATTCATCCTGGCCATGGACGGCGACCTGCAGCACGACCCCAACGACATCCCCGCCTTTCTTGAAAAGCTCGAAGAGGGCTACGACGTCGTCTCCGGTTGGCGCAAAGTGCGCACGGACAACTTCATATTGCGCCGCGTTCCCTCAGCCTGCGCAAACTGGCTGATGGCCCGGTTCTCCGGTGTCCCCATCCACGACTTCGGCACCACCTTCAAGGCCTATCGCCGCGAAGTCATCCAAAGCATTCCGCTCTACGGCGAGATGCATCGCTTCATTCCTGCGCTTGCCAGTTGGTATGGCGCGTCCATCTGCGAGATACCCATCCAAAACGTGAGCCGCGGGAGCGGCAAGAGCCATTACGGCCTTGCGCGCACCTTCCGGGTCTTCTTTGACCTGATGACCATTCGCTTCCTGCTCAAGTACATGACCCGGCCGCTGCACTTCTTTGGCGGTTTCGGCATCCTGGGTATCCTCACCGGCGGGGCCATGGCATTCGCACTCCTGGCAATCAAGCTCTTTAATCCGCATATGGACGTGATGAGTCAGCACAGCCCCATGTTCGTTATCGCTTCTGTGCTTATCGTCGCAGGTATTCAGATGCTGGCCATCGGTATGCTCGGAGAACTGCAAGTGCGCCACTACTACAGCAGCCAGCAACCGGTGTCCTATGCCGTCAACCGAGTCCTGCACCCCCACGCCTAACGCATCCTTGAGACTGCTGAGACTCTCCTATTTCCCACCCAAGAGATTATTTACATAGTTAAGTTAGTACGTACTTACTTCATTACTGCAACCTAGGTTACGTTCCCCGTCGAGCATCGGTAACCGGTTTGGTAAGTAATCACCCCGAGTAAGTAGTTTCGAGCAAATTTCCGATTACTTCTGAACCGAAAAAGCATTACAGGTGTTCGGTCTTAAGTCTAATAGTGTCATTCACTTACAAGCATTCTCGCCGTAGGCTTTAACTGGATCGACGATACCGCGAGGATGCAATGTTGAAACTTACTTTTTCACCGAAGCAAGTAGTTCTGGTTTCTGCCATGTTGCCTGTTCTGTTTCTACTTCAGGGTTGCTCTGGATCAATGTCCACGGCTGCCGTTCAGTCCAGCCAGTCCGCTCCGACCACCACGACGACTCTCAGCCCTTCGACGGCCAGCATTCAGGCTTGGCAGGAACTGCAGTTCTCCGTCTCCGGTGATGGCGCCGGCGAGCAGTGCACGTGGCAGTCATCGCAGCCCTCCGTACTCGCCAGCCTCGGCAGCGGCGAATTCCAGGGAGGTACAGCCGGTACCGCGCAGGTTTCCGTTAACTGCGGATCATCCACGGCGACCGCATCGGTAACCGTCACCGCGCAGCAGGCGTCCGGCCCCATTCAGATCACCACCGGCGGCACCTACTCCGGCAATTGGACCAGCACCGACCCCAACACGGCCGCAGTCACCATCAAAACCGACCAGCCGGTTGTGCTCCAGGATTCCACGATTTCCAGCCGCGGCGCGCTCATCACGGTGAGCGGCGTTAGTACCGGCGCAAATGTGACCATCCAGAACGTCACTGGAACCGCGCTCGATCCCGAAGTCTCCGGAGACCAGCGGGGCGTCTTCTTGACCGCAACTAAGGTGACGTCTCTGGCAGTCAAGAATTGTTCGATGATTGGCGTCAGCTTCGGGATTAAGCTGGGCGCTACGTCGCCGTCCAGTCTCGAGATCACCAATAACTATGCCAGCAATCTAGAAGACCGGGCGAGCGACGGGCAAGGCGGCTTTCTGGCAAACCGGCCGAGCCTGGGGCACTTCATCATCTTGAATGGAGTATCTGCACCGGAGGGCGCTCAAATCGCGTGGAATCAGATCGTACAAACAATTGGTCAGAGCTCTACTGAAGACGTCATTAATATCTATAACAGTCAGGGATCCGTAGGACATCCGATCTCGGTGCACGATAACTATATGGAGGGCGCTTCATCGCCCGTCTTGACTGGCCACTATACCGGCACTGCTCTGATTACTGACGGTCCCGGAACCAATGGCTCCTCGCCTACCGCTTATGTACAGTTTGAAAACAACCAGGTGGTTGCCACCGCGGGAACCGGCGTGGGCATTGCCGCCGGGCACGACGTGACTGCCACGGGGAATCGCATTGTTTCCTGCGGGATGACGAGCTCAGGGTCCTGGTATGCGTGGGGAGCGAATGCAGTTGTCATTTGGAATTACTATGCGAGCACGCAATTCTATAACAATACAATTACCACCACCGCCGGTGGAATGGTGGGGCCTAACTCGAATAATGCACCCACGGCATACGATCTATGGGTAAACCCACCGGATAGCACCGATGCTGGTGTTTCTGCAGCCGGCAATGAATTCACTAACCCCTGCCTCACGTCGTCGGGAGTGAATCTGCAGGCCGAAAATACGGAGCGGACCTTCTGGTCATCCAAAATTACTACTGCAGGCGAGCTGGTCGGCGACCAGCACATGAACTAATCGATTCAACAACACCAGCAAATAAATACGGCGGACCGGCGCAAGGATGGAAGCAAACTTTGCACTCATATCCGCCGCTGCTCATTAGCGAACTGGAACGCCCGACTCCAGCGAGGCGCGCATCATCGATGCCACTTCCTCCCAGGTCAATAGCCGGGAGAGATCAGGCGGATAGATTCCGCCTTCAAACACCTTCATCAAGGTCGCGTCGAGACTTTCAGGAGACATCGGATCGAAGAGATTCGCTTCGCTGACGATTTCTGGCGCGCACCCCGCGTAGCGTGAACACAGCACGGGCGTTCCCGCCCATAGCGCCTCGTTCACCACCAGGCCCCAAACGTCTTCCAGCGTCGGAAATACAAACACGTCTGCGCTTCTGAGGATTTCATTCAAGATTTGCTGCGGCTGATTCGGCAGAATCTCAAAGTGCTCGATACCGTTGGCCTTGGCCAGATCAAGCAATTTGTCTTTCTCCGGTCCCCGGCCGACGATCGCCAGCGTGAATTGCTTCCCGCGCGACGCCAGGCGTCCGCAGGCTTCGATAAGCTTGTCCAGGCCTTTTCTCTGAATCAGCTGACTCACAGTCAAGATGACGGGCCGCGGACTGTTCGCAAACCACGCCGGCGGCCCTTGAGGAGGATCTTGAAATGTCTCATGCGGCACGCAGTTCTGAATCTGCAGTATCTGCGCGCGCGGAACTCCCAGCGATTCCAGATACTCAGTGCTCGTCATGCCATAACTGATCCATCGACTCACATGCCGCACCAGGAAGCGCCGTAAACGTGCCCGCAGCCCATCGACGTTACGCTCCGAGTGCATCGTACCGCCCCACCACACCCACACCGGAACCCGCGCCAGTTTTCCATAGAAGATTGCGATGATGGTGCGTACTCCCATCTCGTTGGAGATGATCACGTCCGGCCGGAACCGGAGCAACCAGTAAACAAGTCCGAGATTGAGATGAACGTAGGAAGTATCTACAACCCCGTCGACGCCGCACTTCTTGCGCAGCGGGACTTGGAGGGTAAAGGCCTTGCGCACCTTGAGGTTCGGAGGCAGATTAACCGCCCACTGGCGGTTCGGCTCGTTACCTCCATGCAACACCAGCGTGTCAAAGTGATCTGCAAGAGAAGATAAGATCGGAACCCGGTAAGGAGCGACGATATTCAGCAGGATGGCGAGTTTCTTTCTTTTCGTCACTTCGCCTCGCTCTTGCTTGCGCGGTTTTCGGCGCGCGCCGACTCGTAGATCCGCATAAGCTGCGAGTAATTCGCGTCGGCTGTATATCTGCTTTCAAATTCGATGCGGGCATTGCGCCGCATCGCTCTCAGTTCGTCCGGGTGTGCGATAGCCCACTCGACTGTGGCTGCCAACGCCTCACTGGACCCGGCGGTGAGGAGCTTTCCTGTCTTTCCGTCCGAAACCAGTTCCGCCAATGCTCCCAGGCGAGATGCAAACACGGGCAGCCCCACAGCAAACGCTTCCATCGCCACCATGCCGAAAGTCTCGTACGAGTTATTCGGGACCACCTGGAATGCCGCATCCGCCATCAGCCGCAACACTTCCTCATGGATGCGCGGCCCCAGCCATTCCACATCCTTGAGCACGGCAACTGCCTGTTGCACCATCAGCGCCAAAGGACCGTCGCCCACTATCTTCAGCGGCACACTTACCTTGAGTTGCCGCCATGCAGCAAGAAGCGTATCCAGACCCTTCTCCTGCGATAATCTGCCTACAAACAGCGCGTATTTTCCGTTGCCATTCCCCATTCCAGGGTCTTGACTCAGAAAATTCGGTTTCACCGCAATTCTTTCTGCGGGCAAGCCTCCCTCGATGAACTTATTGCGCGCAAACTCTGTGGGCGTAATAAATCGGGATACTGTGCGCGTCCACGTTCCCGCCGCCCGATGGATGGCAACCATATTGGCCACGGCAGCGCTTGCCGTTCGGCTGTCGCGATAACATGCATGCGCGACTGCGGGCCACGGCGCCACCGCTCTCGTGCAGTCCTCGCAGACCTTTCCTTCCCGAAACAAGGTTGCTCCTGGGCAAAGTAGACGGTAGTTATGAAGGGTCTGCACGACGGGCACGCCTGCCTTGCGGCAGGCGTAGTGCACGGACGGCGACAGTCGAGGAAAAAAGTTGTGAATGTGGGCTACATCGGGACGAAAATCATCGATGAGCTTGCTCATGCTGCGCGCGGATGAAAAAGAATATACGCAGTCAAAAGCCGCTTTGGATGCTGCTGTCCATCGCACGATGGCGTCGTTATTCTCCTCCACCGCTTCCACTTCGTGGCCTCGCGCCCGCAGTAATCGCAGTCTCGGCGCGAAACACATGATCTTCGCCGCCCGACTGCTGATATCGGTTATGAATCATCACAATACGCATGAGGTCTGAATGTCTTGGGGGAAGGTTGTATTGCGGACTTTGTAACTGGTGCGATTTCGCAGAGGTGCCGTTCAAGCCTTGATGGCAGCTTCCGGCAGATATCCGTAGTCCAATAGGTTTGTCCGGGGATCGTTGAGGAGTAGTTTCTGATCGAGGATCTGTAACAGGCTTTCGGGCAGCGGATCGCCGACTCTCATCGCCGTCCCTGGAAACAACGCCGAACCGTTGGCGTTCGCGTCATGTACGGCGCTCGGGCCATTCACTCCCGGCGTCCACGGCGCGTGTTGCGGTCCAATGTGTCCCCACAGCGAATAGTTTCCACGATCGAGCGAGAGTTGAGGCTCGTACCAGAGATAGGGTCCGCCGGAGAGAAAGCTTGCAGCCAAACTGTAGGAAGAAACAGAACACACGCGCAGATCGGCCTGTGCCATCAGCAGCAAGTCGCTGCATTCGGTAAGTCCCTGCTGCTGCATCTGGCCGGGGTTAAAACGTCGCACGGCTTCATCGAATTCGGGGCCGCGGCGATCCGTGAAAAACCAGAACTGAATTCGATCTCCAAATTGTTTCCTCAGCTCCTCGCATACCCACAAATACCATTCGCCAGGAATGAAGATATTGAACCTTCCTCGAACGTCTTCGCCGGATTGTGTGGAACTGAATCCATCCCTGGCGTAGCGCATGTGAACGGCAACGAAAATTTTGCGGCGGTCGAGCGTCGATGCAACTTGATAAGCATTCCGCAGCCCATCGCGGCTGCTCAGTAGCTTCGAAAGCAGAAATCCGCGCGCGTTGCGGATCGACTGGATACCCTCCCCACATGCCCTCGACGCTGACAATGTAGGAAGACTTTGCTTTGAGCCCTCGCGTCGTCGCCCATTTTCGAATCGCGGCCCCGAAATCGATCTCCCCGGTGGCGCGATACTCACTTTCCGTAAAAGCGTGATGGGGAAGATGCGCGAGCGCTTCCTCGGCCAGAAAGTCCAGCCGCGAAGTGCCGAAATTCCGATGGTATTTGCGTTGATTCAAGCCCCAGGAAGGGCCGATCAGGCGCGCGTCCAAAACTTGGCTGGCAATCCAGCCTTTGGCCCAGGGAAACATCTCGTTGCCTAGCCCGCCGCCGCGTCGCCCGTGTCTTTTTGCTACGACAAATCGCATCGTTATATATCCTGGTTCTCACATTTGCTTGCTCGGCAACCCGATTCCGCGATCGGTTCGCCGGCAAAACACGACGCAGCTCTCAAGGGGTTTCCTGCAGCGTTGGTAGAATTGGTGATCGGCCAACTCTAGCCTGGCGGTTCAACTGCTTAACGTAGGCACTCGGCAAATGCGCCGCGTAATTGCACAAAAAACGCACTGCCTGATGGCCGAAGATCAGGTTTCCCGCATACCACACCGACCACGCGAGAGCGATTCCACAGAAAGCGAACAGGACGGCTAGACGTTGCGCTGTTCCGAGGTGCATCAAGCGCAGCAAGTGGTCCGTGCACCACGCCAAGCCACCGAAACACGCAGAGAACGCGACCCTTCTCGCCACAAGAAGCAACGCGTCAGGCCACGATATCTTCAGAAGGCGAAATAAGAACCCTGCGATCATTCCTAACCTGATCAACACCACTCCAAAGAGGGCCCAGGCAAGCGCGAGAAGCGAATAATGGGTCGCCGTGAAGAACGCACACGCAGCGATGGCGCAACTCGCGGCCTGCGGCCAGAACTCAAGATCGGGCCGCCCCAGCCCGCAAAGAATCGGGCCCAGAAGACAGTGAACGCCATAAAACGGCATCGCCAGCGCCAATGGAACCATGAGCGGTATCAATGCGACCCACTTACCGCCATACAGGCCCAGCATCACGGTATCGGGAGTTAGCGCGAATGTCGCGTAGGCAGCGCCCAGAACTCCGAATACGAT
Organism: uncultured Acidobacteriota bacterium; assembly: GCA_963729915.1. GTDB lineage: Bacteria > Acidobacteriota > Terriglobia > Terriglobales > Acidobacteriaceae > Telmatobacter. The sequence continues at coordinate 91,200 of CAVSQE010000021.1, forward strand.
TCCCATGACCGCCAGGCTCAGGTCGCGCATTAGTTCGCGCTTCTCCTGCACCCGCGCGGTGGAGGACAACAGAACAGATTGCAGTCCATTTACGACGGTGTTCACGGGCTGGTACGCAAAGTTAGAGCCGCGCCCGTAGAGCCCCAGCGCAACTGATCCAAGCCTCGAAGCCGCGATGTTATCGAGATTCGAGTGCCCCCAGTTGACGACGTTATTGGCAATCATCGTGCCGCCAAATGATGTAATAGAGCGCTCGGGCAGCGCGAAAATGGGCACAAGCAAGTGCTTTGCTCCTCTATGCAGCAGGAGAGTGTTGATCACGCATTGCGCAATGCAAGCGCACACGAGACTCCAAACCCCGGCCCCGTGAAACGCCATCGGAATTCCAATGACAAGATATCCAAAGAGGTAACTCGTAAGATATGCGAATTGGACCGCCTTGAAGCGCATCTCCCGGCGCAGGAGCGCTGCTGAAACCAGCCCGGCCGATTGGATCGCAATCAGGAACGACATCACCTGAATCACGTGGACTGCCGACGCATCGTGAAACAGCCGTGCGAACCACGGCGCACAGAGGTACACAAGGGCAGTCGTACATACGCCAATCCCAACCTGCCAGGTGAATGTGATGCGAATGTCGCGCTCGCTCAGGGTCGGCCGCTGGATCAATGCCTGGCTGAATCCTCCGTCAACGAACAGATTGAGGAAGCCGTAAATGGTCATGGCAATGATGATTTGACCAAACGGCTTGGGGCCAAGAATTCGTGCCAGTACCACACTGATCGCAAGTGAGCAGAGACTTGCGCCAATGCCGCCGACATAGTTCCACCGTATGCCCGATAGAGCGGACGACGCGATCGTACGGGGTTTCGCAGTCAACTTACACCTCGTAATGCATGGTACGTTTCACTCAATTGCGGTCAGTAATCCGCGCCAGCTGCGCGATCAAGATGCCGGGCGCGACTCGCGGCGAGTAACGCCAGCTCCGTCGCGCGACAGCACGCTCGACACGATGGTCTGCACAAAGGGCGAGAATGCATAGTACATTGCACGCCAGCCATAGTGGCGGCAGGTAAAGAGGAACCACTCCTGCACCGGAACTCCTTTGGGCGATAGCAGATGTTTCCAGCGCTTTCTCAAAGGCAATGAAGAGTCGCGCCATGTTCCTGCCTGGGAATTTGTCGCGCACTCCCCGAAATAACCCGGAGCCACCATCACCTGAAAGCCTGCGCGTTTGGCACGCAGTGCGTAGTCAAGATCCCCAAACTGGTGGCGGAATCGCTTCTCAAGATTTCCAACGACCTCTGCAATCTCTCGAGGAATCAGCACAACGTTTCCGTTCATGGCGTCGCAGGAGATGGGCAGGCATTCGTGAGGTGGAATCTTCTCGAACCGAATAACCGCTCCATGCACGTGCTTCACTATGCCGCCATAGGTATGCTCTCCGGTTTGCGGCGAGGCAGTGCTTCCCACCGCGATAACGGGCCTTCCGGCTTCGATCATCATTTGTACGCACGCCACGAGCCGAGCAATGGCGCCGTTATAGAGCACGGTATCGTCGTTCAGAAAGACGTATGCGTCAAACGATTCCTGAAGCGCGGCCGCAAAGGCCAAACGCATGCCGCCGTTCCAATACAGCGAGCCGTCCCCTTGCAGCACCCGAACCTCCGGAAATGCTGATTGCACCGCATCGGCGGTGCCGTCGGTGGAACCATCGTCAACCAGGAACACATCCAATGCAAAGTCGGCCGCGCGCTGCTGACGAGTGAGTGCGGCCAGCGACCTCAACGTGGACTCGCGCCGATTAAACGACGTCATGAGCACGGCAATCTGGTGAATTGGCATCCTGTTTCCGTGTTTATTCGGCCATCATGGGCACGGTGGTCATTTCCCAGTCGTTCGTGTCCAACATGTGTTCTTCTTCAGGCGCACGCGGCCTCAGAGCGATGGCATTTGCAATACCGACAAGAGCGTACGCATGAGGCCCAATTCCGTAGGTCACACCATAGACAAGCACAGCCAGTACGATGACCGCCCACGCTGATGTGGATGGGTAAACCGCCGTTGGGTTTGTCTTTGTGAGTCTCCAGAGTTTCAGAAATGGCCTCAATCCGAAAAGCAGAATGAGCACCGCTCCGACTGCGCCCACCCGCAAATACTCCTGGATATACTCGTTATGCGGAGCCACGGTGACGGCCTGATATGAAACCGGGTCAACGCGCCAGTTGCTGCTTCCCATGCTTTTCCCAATTGCGACTGTCATAGCGTTCTGCTCTTCATCAAGAAGAAGCTCTTTCCAGCCATTCAAACGCCACTCCAATGTCTGAGCGTTTGTCGCCGACTCCGCAAACTGATCTTCGCTGACCAATCCCTGAGCATTGCTCCCGTAGATCGCAAGTACCGCAACCGCTGCTGTTGCAATCAGAGCAGCAGGCAACAGCCGACGAAAGAGTCTTGCGTCGAGCGGCAAAAGAGCCGCCATTCCGACAAGCAACATCATCCACACCGTGCGGTGACGGAGATAGATTGCCATGGAAAAGAAGATCACCGGGATAAGCTGGCCCAGAACGCCCTTGTCCCGGTAGCGAAATAGCGCCAAAGAAAAGAAGCCACAGACTACAATAGCTGCCGCACCGCTAGAAGGGAGATAACGGCCATTGAGCCCGGTAACGTCCGACGATGACAATGCGTTAATTCCCAACGGAAGACCTGCCGCAGCCAGAACTGCAACCGTACAAAGTGCGGCGCCGAAATAGAGATATGTTAAGGTGTACCTTCGAATCGACTTCTCGTCTGCAGGAGAGGTCAGAAAATACAGCATGGCGACGAGAGGCCCTATGAAACCCCTCGACTCGTTCGCAGCGACCAGTAGGCCATTCACATATAATCCGCGCCCAAGACTGATCGCAAAAAGAGCTAAGTACCCAATCGCAATAGCGCGAGTAGCATTGATCCTCTTCAACACCTTCCCCATTCGAATTATGCCGGCAAACAAAAGACATATCGACACAACGTCAAACGGTCCGAGATGAATACCGCCGAATACCTGACTCCTGTCACCGACTGCATTCGTTATAAGCTCAGCCGCAAGTAGGCTAATCAGTCCCAGGTTGACGCGTAGCGACAGCAGATAGATGTAGCAAAGGGCAAGTGCAAACGCTATAAGTGCCAGCAAGGTTATCATCCGTGAATGTCCTAATGGTGAGTCAACGCGGCGTGCATTCTTGATTGTCGTCCAACAGGCGCGTACGTGGAGATTCCAATTCCTGCCCAATCAGCATGAGCGAGGAGTCAATCGGATCGCCACAGCACAGGAAGATAAGGAGCGGGATGAAGACAAGTACGGAAATATAATATCTGCCCTCAAAATGGGGAAAGACAGCATATGCAATGGCAAAGGAAGCCACCGATGCTGTGGCAATCATCACAGAAATCGGATTTCTCCCCTTGCGTGTCATGAAAATGGTCGCAACAAGCAATACAGGGATTGAAAAGAAGGGGTTCATCAGCACGAGTTCTTGAATGCCCTTTACAAAATAGTGAAGGCGAATTTGCGGGGTGAGAATAAAGTGCACTTGATTGGGTGCAAAACTCCTGTTAACTATCGAAACGTAAAACAACACGCCGATCGGATAAGCGAAGCGGGATATGAAAACGTAGCTTGCTGCGGCCATTGCTTCCAAGCAGAACACCCAAATCATCGCCATCATCCGGCTCAATAGGATGGCCAAAAACACGAACGAACAAAATACGACCGTTTCAGGACGCACCCATATGCCTGCCAACAACAACACCGCGGCGCTAAACGGCTTCTTCAACTCCAGAATGCACCACATCGCGGCGACAGAAATCAGGGTCGAAACAAGATCGGGAGAGGTCCAGCGCACGATCTGCAACAGCGTTGGATTCAACATCAGGCAGACCGCATAAAGGCTGGCTGACAGACCTGCATAATGAGCACCCAGCCACCTGTGCACCACCACGCCCAACAAGAAATAACATATCGCCGAGATGATCGCGCCGGAACGCCACCCTGCCCCGCATATGTGCAGCACCCGCAGCAACAAAACATAAAGAGGCTTCACGAAATAGAACGGCAGCTGCTGGTTGAACTGATCCGCGTTAGTCATCACGTCGCTTTCATAAGAACTCGCATTCAATTCACTTTGGTCCCTTTGGTGGCTCAGAAAATCAATCCCCGCTCTCTGCAGCACAAGCGGGTCGTTCGAACCAGAGGCAAGCGCCGAATAAAAAACACCGTCAAAATTGCACTTTGGCATTGCTATACAGGCTAAAGAAATCACAATAACCACGAGAAAATAGGAAAGCGAGTACCTTGCCTCGCCTTGGACTGCCTGCTTGAGCCGATTCGATAGCCGCAAGAAAATCATATTCACAATCTGCCTCGTCTCTGATTGCATGCTCCGGAGTGGGAATCAAAATGGAAATGTAGGATCGTAGGCTTATCGCGTCGGACCTTGGATCCAGCTAAAGATGAGTTGCTACGGCGCCGCTCTCTTGAACCCGTTGGACCCGTTTAAGATCTTCCGGTAAATCTCTTCATACTGCTCAAAGACCACGTTGCCATTGAATCGCTGCGACGCAGACTCGAATGCGCGGGTGCCCAGTTCATGTCGGCGAACGGGATCGGCCGCAAGCAGTGCAAGCGAATCGGCAATCTCCCTTGGGGATCGCACATCCACGAGTTCGCCTACGCGCCCGTTTTCGAGCAACGTAGGAACCGCCCCGGAGTGTTTGCCCCCCACCACCGGCAAGCCGAGCGCCATCGCTTCTGCCACGGCCATACCGAACGATTCCTCGAGTGCAGGGTGCAAAAGGACGTCTGCTTCCTGCGCAAGTCGCCGCAGGAGGCTTCGATTCGGCACGGGGCCTGCAAACTCCACGCCGGCATTCACATGGTTTTGCCGGGCCCACGTCTCAGCGGGTCCACCCGGAGCATAGTCATGCCCAAACAGAAGGAGACGCGCATCCGGCACAGAGCGACGAAGGATTGCAAACGCCTGCAGAGCAGCCGGCCCGTTCTTCCGGCCTTTCCATCCGGTCAGGACGGCCGCCACCGTGAAAGGGCCGCAGTGCGGATGCTCCTGGCGGGCGCGTCCAAGTTCAAAATCCTCGGGCGAAAGTGCATTTGGCACGACCGCGATGGGCCGTTTGTAGCGAAGATAGCGGCGAAGATGTTCTGCCGTATCCTGGGAAACCGCAGTAAGGTAAGGAGCGCGGCGAGCTACGCGCCAGGCCATGCACAGGCGCATGAATCGATAGGGACTGGGTAAATACCGCAGAACTCGAAAAGGCGCATCATGCGCGGTCACCAGAACAGGCCGCCCGCTATCCAGAGCCGCCAGCGCAAATTCATAAGTCCAGTTCGCATGGATGATGTCACAAGGGTCGGCCCTCATGAATTCAACCAGGTCACGGCGTTCCAGCGCGAAGAAATCCCGCGCTCTGCCGCGCGCGCGCTGGCGGCCAATGTGAATGGTGAGCCGATCGCCGAGAAAGCTCTGCGGTTTTGTGACTCCCGATGCGTGCGTAAACAACACCACTCGATGTCCGCGCGCGAGGAGTTGCAACGTCCACATGGACATGGGTGGAAATTCGTATCCCGCAGGCAAGGCTTGCCCATTTTGAACATGGTCAGCGAGTAAATGCAGCGAGGCTGGCCCGGCAAATCCGATTTTCACGATCGCTCCGAGGCTGACAGGGCAATTTCCCCGACCAGCGGTTTCACTACGCGGCAAGGATTGCCCGCTGCCATCGCGCTTGCCGGAATGCTTTGTTATCTTCCAATGAGCCAAATGTGAGAGATAGCTTCCGTGCAGCCTACGGCGCACGATAAATAGCAGCCGAAGTTGCTGCGCTCAGGACATTGGAACTGCTAATTAGAACGGCCTTCCACGTACTTAATGGCACATACAGCGCATCGTTCGCCTGAAGCTGAATCGGAGCAGCTCCACCGCTTTCCATGGCCGCCAGCGGAACCTTGAACTGCACATATCCATCTCCCTGCCGGCGCACAATCACAGCCCACTTTGCCGAGGCCTGCAGCGTGATTCCTCCGGCAACAGAAACCGCCTGAATGACGCTCAACGAACCGCCATTCACCATCAGATAACCTCCCGGACGATTTACCGCACCGAGAACATAAATGATTCCCGCACGATGTACCAGGATCGTATCTCCCGGTTCTACTAAAGTGTTCTGCAAAATCGACGAGTCGCCGGCACGCTCATAAACGACGTGTTTGCTTGTAACTTCGCCGTTTTCGCCAGGGTGCTGGATCTCGATGTCATCGCTGGCCGAGATAGTTTCGCCTCCGGCCAGTGCAATTACGTCTTCGAGGGATTCCGGCGCCAGCAACGGCAACCGTCCCGGGTTAAGCACCTCACCAAGCACAGACACGGACTTGGATGAATATTGCAGGACATTGATCGTTACCTGTGGATTCTTCAGAATCCTCTTGTCGACAAGTACTCTTGCAATTGCGGCCTGCGCCTCCGGCACCGTGTCGCCTTCAACGTGGACGCTGCCGGCAAGAGGCACTGTCACCGCTCCCTGCGCGTCGATGCGCAGCTCCGTCGACATTTCTGGAACATCATAGACGTCCATCTGCAGCAAATATCCCGGCGACAGACGGAGTTTTTCAAAACCCTCTGGCACGGGCAGCAATCCAGTTCCATTCGAAGCGGACGACCGTCGCGTCGCGGTGCTGGAAGTTTCGGCAATGTTCGCTGTAACAGCGGACGGTGACTGCTGTCCTTTGACGTCCGCGGAAGCGAACATGCACAGCAGAACAGCAAATAGCATAACTGAGCGAAGCATCGGCGTCGGGATGTTATTACTGGCCTTCAACATATTTCTCACTCTCCTTCCCGTAATAGCCGTAACCCGAGTACGATGCCGAGCTCGAGCCCAGGGCATTCACGACAATTCCCAGGGGTGACGCTCCGGGCGTGCGCATGATCGATAACATTCGCTGCAAGCCGCGCTTCGTGGTCTTCTTCGAGCGCACGACCGCAATAATGCCGTCGGTGCGCAACGAAAGCAACTGTGCATCTGTCACCAAAAGAATGGGGGGACTGTCGATGAAGATGTAGTCAAAATGCGTCTTCAGCTCTTCAAGCAGATCGACGAAGCGCTTTGACCCGACCAACTCCGAAGGGTTGGGTGGACTTGGTCCTGCCGGCAGCAGGAAAAGCGTATCGATGCCGGGGTACGGATGCAGGACCTGCTCAAATGGCATGCCGCTGGTGAGGCAATTGCTCAAGCCGGCGTTGTTGGCACAATAAAAGTAATCCTGGCCACGTGAGTGGCGCATATCGGCATCGACATAAAGAACTTTGTCTCCCTGAATGGCAAACGCCGCGGCCGTATTCAGGCAAGTTGTAGATTTGCCTTCGCCCGGCGAGCCGCTCATTACGAGGATGACCTTGGGCGGCTTTTCCGCCCTGCTCAACAACAGAGCGGTTCGCAGCGATCGATACGCTTCGGCAATGTGAGACCGGGGTGCACGCAAGAGCCAGGATGTCTCTTTCGCGTCACCAAGATCCGGAGATCGCGAAGCAAATCCATACCGGCTCATGGCGCCTTGCTTCTGATTGAAGTCCGGAATGGCTCCGAGCACCGGCAACGTACTGATCTGTTCGGCCTGCTCGAGGCTCACAATGGAATCATCGAAGTAATCCCAAAGAAACGCGGCAATAAGTCCCAGCACAAGCCCGAGCATGCCGCCCACGCCGAGAAGGAGCCGTCCTCTCGGAGAGGAGGGATGCGATGAAACACGCGCCGGGTTCACGAGGGTCACGTTGGATGCCTTGATTCCCGCGGTGACACTGGCCTCTTCCAGCTTGGTATAGAGATCCTGATAAATCTCGCGGCTCGATAACGCTTCTTCCTGGAGCAAAACCAGCTGGTCGGCCTTTTCCGAGACCGTATTCACGTTTTGTTCCTGCTTGCTCACCTGGTCCTGGATGCCTTGCTCAGCGAGAGTGGACAGCGCCAGATTGTTCTTGGCCAGAGTGCGAATCCGCGCGAGTTCCTGCGCGATTTGCGCATCCAAAGCCTGTTCTTCGTTACGCAGTTGCGTTATGGCGGGGTTCATATCGCCGTACTTCACGCTGGATGCTGCCATCTGCATCTTCAGTTGCGCTTGCTGCTGGCGGAGCTGCTGCAGAAGTGTCAGGTCCGAACTGCCCGGCGCCAAAGGTGAATTCGGTCCAAGGCTGCTCGCCAACGAGGTTGACCCTATTCCCATAACAACATCGGGGTCCTGCGTTTCGGTCAATCGGTAGGCGGCCTCATTCGCAATGCGCGTAACCTCCGCATTCGTCAAGTCGCGATTGAGTTCCAGCAGGCGCTCGAGCGGAACATTATCCGAGGATGGCACCGCCGTCGTTTCGCCAGGCTTTTGGCTGATGGGAGATAATGTCATCCCTGTCAGGCCGGATTCGCGCTGGAACTGATCGACCCTCGCCTGGCTCGCCGCAACTCGATCCTTCAGGTCCGCCAGCTGATTGGTCAACCACGAAGAGGCCCTCGACGACGCCTGGTACCGCGTCTCCGTGTATTCATTTATGTACGCTTCAACCACTGCATTGGCAATGGCGGTGCTTCGCGCCGCGTCGGTGTCTGTGTAAGTAATGTCGATCAGACGGGTGCCTTTGACCAGCGACACGCGCAATCTCGACCTAAACATCTGCAGAATGCGATCACGCCGGAAAGGCGCTTTATCCAGCGGCAATCCATGCTCCTGCACCAAACCTGCATTCTTTCTATCGTCACCCGGAGGCACCGCATAGGGAGGAATCTGCTCGAGTCCCAGCCGCTCAATCACGCTCAGCGCGGTGTTGTCGCTCTGAATCACTGACTCCTCAGTCAGCAGCTGCATGTTGATCTCATTGTCCCCGGTGATACCGGATTCGATTCCCGAAAGATCGGCCATCCCTAGCTCGTTACTGTTCTCTTTGTTGATCTCGATGGTCGCAGTCGAGCTGTACTGTTTCTGCGAAAGTAGAAGAACCACTGCAGCCAGGAGGATGCCCACAGCAAGCGCGGCGATAATAATGCCCTTTCGCCTTCTGAAAATGAGCACCAGATCGCGGAGTTCCAAATCGCCGTTGTGCGGCATGGAGGCCGGGAACGAGCCCGGAGGGGTAAAGCCTAATTGTGATGGTGAAGACGCGTTAGACGACATGAGACGTAATTCCCTTTCAGTCCACTGGCTCGCCGGAATGATTTAGATTCGTTCTTCCCTGCGGACCTGCGCTGTTAATCTCTGGAAGAATCGTAGTGAGATGATGAACTTAGATTGTTTTGGAAAAGGCACCGGCCTGGAATGCATCCCGATGCGCACTTACTCATCGAAAGCTTTCGATATCCTGCACGCAAGCGCTCATCATTTCTCAGCGCATGCTCATCGCGCGCATTCACGCGCCGATGTTGAACCGGCGAATGCCGAGAAACTGCAAGCTGATCCCCCAGATAAAGCTGGGTATGCAGATCGAGTAGCGCCTCCACAAGCGGCGCGGCTCCAGAACAAGACGGTGCAGCCACTGCAGCCCCATGTTCTTGAGCCACTGGGGCGCTTCCTTCACCGCTCCGGAGTGAATGTCGAATGCGGCGCCAACTCCAACCATGAGCTTGGCGTTTAGCCTGCCGCAGAACTGCGCCATGAACTTCTCCTGCTTCGGAGAACCCAATCCTACCCAAAGAATGTCGGGCTGCGCCTCCTCCACCATATGTTCAAGCTCCTGCTCTTCGTCGCGGGTCAGCGGCCGGAAGGGCGGCGTATAGGTACCCACAATCTCAAGCCCCGGAAGACGCTCCGTGAGTTTTGCGGTCAGACTTTGTGCTACGCCCGGTTTCCCCCCAAAGAAGAAGTGCCGGTACTTGCGCTGTGCTGATACCTTGCACATTTCGATCAGAAAGTCCGGGCCGTAGACACGGCGCAGCCGGCGGTGTCCCAGCATTCTTCCGATCCAGACAAGAGGCACGCCATCCGGAGTTGTCAGGAATGAGTGATTCAGAATGGACCGCAGTGCAGTGTCGGATTGCGCCTCAATCACCGTATGAACGTCAGTAACGCATATATAACTCTTATTGCCCGAGCGAATCAGTGCATCGCTCAGTTGCACGGCGTCGTTCATGTTGATCGTGCTAATCCCCACGCCGAGAATATTCATGCGCGACGCTTGCCCGAATGCAACCTCCATCGGAGATTCAGTTATCGTAGCGGTAGCCATGTGCGATCTTTTCTCCTCCCAATCGTCGGCCAGAATCCGTCCGACGCTCGCTCGGCTCATGCCGGGCGAGCCGTTCCGGGGCTTAGATTCCATGCATCGCAAAGATCATGGTGTGCAACAGAATTGCGAAATCCATGAAGAAGCTGCGATGCCGAATGTAGTACAGGTCGTATTGAATGTTCTCGTGAATCTGAAATGCGCGATCGGCGCTTAGCTGCCACAAGCCCGTGATTCCCGGTTTTACGCGCAATCTCTGAGTGTGCGCTGTGCTGTATTGCTGGACGATGAAAGGCATCTCCGGACGAGGCCCTACCAGCGACATATCGCCCCTCACCACATTGATCAGCTGCGCCAATTCGTCCAGGCTGGTGCGGCGCAGAAATCGACCCACCCGCGTGATCCGGGGATCGTTCGACTCCGTGGGCGAGAATTGATATGCGGGTGCGGTCACCCTCATGGTGCGGAATTTAAAGAGCGTGAACAACTTGCCATTTTTCCCCACGCGCTGCTGCCTGAACAGAATCGGTCCCGGTGAATCCAGCCGGATCATGATCGCCAATATCAGGCACAGCGGAAATAACAGGATGAGCAACGCGATTGCGGCCACGAAGTCAAAGGCCCTCTTCACCGCTTCGTATTGCCATTCGTGCGCCGGCTGCCCGAAAACGCTCAGCAGGATGCCATCGATGTCGGCATATTCCGTCCAGTAATCTGAAGCGATAGCCTGGCCGGGAATATATGCGAGGCGAACGCCCGAAGATCGTGCCGCTTCCACCGCACTGGAAAACTTCTCACGCCCCAGGCTGGGAATTGCGATGACCAGCATCCCGCACTGATAGCGGCGCAGTAGGTCCTTGGTCACCGGGCCGGAAATGACTTGAACCGATTGGCCGCGCCGGTACGCATACTCAAAGACGTCCTGCCCCTTGAGTTCCGGATCATCGTCAATAAGCGCCACCGGCGTAAGGCCCAATTTCGGTGCGCGCAGGATTGCTGATACCACGCGCCGGCCGCTTGTGCCCGCGCCATAAACAAGCACTCGTTGCACGCCAACGTTGCACGCCCGTAATGCGCGCGACACATTGAAAAGAAACTGCTTCTCAATGGCTTGCAGCAGAGGCACAAACAGCATCGCGATCAGAAACACCCAACGTAGAGACGCATAGTTGCTGAAGAAGGTTATAGGAAGGATCAGTACGAACGCCTGGAATGATACGCGTAGCGATCTTTCCGTTTCCTTGATTCTCAGGAGGCTGTTGCTCGACCGATACGCTCCATCCCTGTCGAGCAATAGAACATAGAAGGCGGCGATTGCAGCCGAGATATAGAACTGCGCGGCAAAGGTATAATGGACGCTCTTTCCAAACTCTAATATGTGATGGACGGCATAGCCGCAATTTACCGCGAACATCACCGTGAGCCAATCCGCGACAATCTCCATGGCCGTAAGAAACCGCTCAAAGCGGCTCCCGAACGAGATCTCGCCTTCAGCTTGCGAGCGATTGGCCTGGTTTTCGATATGTTTGATAAGAAGATGCGATTCGTCGATTCCGACAGTACTCATAATGCTCTGGCCCTCTCCAGACAAAGTGAAATGAATCCGTGCAACCGGCAACAACATCCAAGGCTAAGTTGCAGAAGGCACCAGCACATTAAGCCAGAACGAGGAATATTCGTCGATCGCCTCACGGCTCCCGAGGTGCGAAAGGCCGTTCCCATTGATGAGTTTCGAGAGTTCCGGCTGTACGACTACCGTGAGTGCAATCGCCGCCGTGACAATTGCTGGATTCAGATTGCGCACCGTTCCGGTCTCAATGTTCTTGGATAAGTAGGCCGAGATCGCCGCAAACAGTGGCGTCAGGTTCTCCCGGCATAGATCCTCGGCCTTACCCCGAAGCTCAAGAAGCGCAACCGCCATAAGGCGAATCATTTCTGGCGAGTAAGTCGCTATATCGACTAACACGCTAATCAATTGGGGTAGCATGATTTCCGGGTTGTCGCGCTTTGCCGATCGATCCAACGACTCCAGCCGGGTGCGGATGGAGTCGAAGCATGCGTCAAGGGCTGACCAGAAAATGTCGTCCTTGTGCTCGAAGTAACGAAAAATAGTCACTTCGCTCACCTCCGCCAAGCGCGCAATTTCGCGCGTGCTGGTACCATGGAACCCCTGCCGCGAAAACAACGCGGTAGCGGCCTGGATAATTCGTCCGCGAACATCGGATGCTCTGTGTGTCAACATGCAACTTTGGTCCTTTCGAGCCGCTCTCTTTTCAACTTATTTTTCTGGAATGAAACACCTTGGCATTTTTGCGCAGTGATAGTCGCGGGACCCTGCGTTAGGGCCTTAGCGCTCAACAGCAATCTGAGGAGTAGTGTGTGTTTCCGCGACAATCTATTGCGCGCTACGACGAGATCGGCTCAAGTTCGTCGGCAGTGACCTCGAGTGCCGCGCTCTGGTTGATAAGTTCTAGCGTAAGTACAAAGCGAAGGCTGCTCTTCTTTCGAATCAACGTTCCTTCCAATCCTTGCATTGGCCCCTTGCAGATACGAACCTTTTCCCCAATTGCGGGTTCTTTGAAGGTTTCAATCTTGTCGCCCAACGGGCGCGAACGTAGAAACTCGACCTCAGAACTAGGAAGCGCGATCGGCCCTTTGTGGTTGCCCACAATCCTGCGCACTCCGGGGGAGCGCAATATAGATGACTGCTCGGACTTATGAATGCGCGCGAACACATAAGTTGGAAAGAGAGCCTCTACGACCGTAACATTCTGCCTGTTCCTCCAGCGGCGGACGCTTTCGCAGGTTGGCAGGAATGATTCAATCCGGTTTGCATCAAGATATCGTGCAACCGATTGTTCGTTACGTGGCAAGGTGCTAATTGCATACCAGCTGCGTTCCGGCGAGTGCGCTTCGCACCCCAGCGAAGCGATCGCGTCGCGAATGTTAACTTCTCTTGACGTATGAAAGTAGGCAGTTGCCATAGTGATTCCTGAAAACTGGCGCAACCGCGTCGTCGTCGGCCAGTGGATATGTTCGTGTGGGCTTGCAGTGCGGGAAACGCTTTGTGGCCTGGCGCGTTCTCAACCTAAGCGCTTTTGCGTGATTCCCATTCGCATTTTGCTTAAGGCTTCGCCATGTGCAACTTAGCACCCTTACCGGATGCACTGTTGCAAATCGATCCAATGCTGTTTTCATCCTCTGTCTGGGCGGTATGAATGTCAACGCTACTAAAGTAACCCCTGACTTCAGATACGGTGTGCATGGCGCGCAGAGACTCCACGTAATAGTACGACAGTAGTTGACAATTCATGCGCCACTGCGGCTTGTGGGCGCTTAAGTATGGTCCTGCGCGCAATATTGCACCGATATAGTCAGCGTTCCTTGTATGTGCGTGCTCACTAAAACGCGGCGCGTTTTAGCGCCATTCGCCATTACTAAAGTCTGGCAACGAGCATCAAAAATGCTTCCGTGCTTTTCAGTGTCTCCTTATAATCCAACCCAGGTCTGACAAAAGTGTTTCTCCAGGAGGCGGTCGGTGGCTCAGGCAACTACACTTGGATTTAGCCCGCAAACCAGGCTCGACTCCTGGAAGTCGGTGGCGGGTTATCTCGGATGCAGCCCCCGCACTGCGCAGAGATGGTTTTCCGAGTACAGTCTACCCGTGCGTCGCGTCGGCAGTGGGTCCGGAAGGATTTTTGCTTACGTCGATGAAGTTGATACCTGGCTGCGCAGTCGCGGCCATTCTCTGGCGGCGGCTCACCGTGCTTCGGGCCCGACGGCAGTGCTTGAGATGGCTCCTATTGACACGGAGATGACCGCGATCCAAGCCTCTGGCGCTCGTCTTCCCTTCATAGCCGCAAGGTTCGATCGCTCCTGCGAGCTTCTGGCTATTGCGGAGAAAATGTGGAATACACTTTCCGCTTCGGACCTCGGTGTGATAACTCGGCTTTACCGCGAGGCGATTGATAGTAATCCCGAGGACGCAGGCGCGTTTGCCGGAATAACTATCGCACTTATCGCAGGCGGGTTATTCAACAATGTCACGACTTCGTCGAGCAGCGCTGCGGTTAGATTCGCGCTTCAGGAGGCCACGGAGATCGATCCCGAGCGCACCGAAGTACGAACCGCAAGAGCTTGGGCCCGGTTGGTTGTTGAGCGCGATTGGTATGGCGCGCGTTGCGACTTCGATGCCGTGTTGGGTCAGCAACGGTACTTCGCACCAAGTGTTGTAGGCCGCGCGCTATTGCACATCACGGACGGGAAGCTCGACGATGCAGCTGCCTTGCTGCATGATTTTACGGCGCGGTATCCATTGAGCGCGCCTGCCATGATCGTCCGCTGCTGGGTTGAGTATTTGGCTGGCGACGCGGCTGCGGCCCGCCATCTGATCGCCCAGGCCCGGCGTGCCGGCCTTACAGGATCTTTGCTCGATGCTTTGGAAGCGCTTGCCATCATCGACCCGAATGACCCTGAGAAGAGTATTCAACCGCTGCAAGCCCTGGTCGCTCGCTGGTCTGTTCATTGTCCCCATCACTGTTCGTTGCAAGGCGTGCTCGGCTACTGCTATGCGGTGACGGGGCGCGAGCAGGACGCCCTCCACATTCTTCACAGTTTGACAGGCACTGCGGCAGGGCGCGACACGGAGGTTGCTTATTCCCTCGCCCTTATTGCGCTGGGCCTCAACGATCTCAACGCTGCAATGCACTGGCTGGAAGAGTCCGATGAGGGTGGATCGCTCTGGAGTTTGGGATTTGCAGTTGACCCCATCTTAGCGTCGCTGCGCACCACTCCGCAATACCAATCGATGGCGAAGGGAGTTGGGCGCCGGGTATCCGAAGCTACGACTTTGCAGCTTGCCTGCGTAAGTTAGCAGTATTTCTCCGGTGAGTACAAGTGCGATAGGGCGCGGAGCGAAGAGTAAGGTGAGGTTATCGAAGTAAGTGGCAGAAGCGGCTTTACGCGTAAGTCGTACATGCATGGTATCAACGGGATGACGAAACGGATGTTTGATACGCAGATACTGTTTTTGCGGCCGTAGGAGTGACTTTGATCAATTGGGAGTTTTCTAGAATGCGCTTAAGATTGCTTGCGGTCGTGATGATCTTTTCGTGCTGCGTGCCGGTTATGGCTCAGGTGAGACCCGAGGCGTCTTCGGGCGGCAATTCGAAGCTGAGTTTTGGCGCCGGCGTCGATTACTGGAGCGGCGATTGGGGGCAGATTAAGAGATACGGCCCGTCCGCATGGGCTGTGGATGAGTTATGGCACGGATTGGGAGTTACCGCGGAGGGCTATTCGATGATGGCCGGCGGCGCGAATCCCGCACCCGAATATAAGTTCTACGTCGGTCAGGGCGGCGTAATTTACGTCTATCATTGGCATCGCTTGGCCCCTTATGCCAAGGGCGAGTTGGGATTTGGCGGCTTAAGCTGGCCGCACAAGCCAACGCAGACCTATGTCCATGACACGCGGACCACGTGGGCAATGGGCGGCGGCGCAGAGTTCAAACTATGGAGTCACTTTTGGTTGCGCGGCGATTATACGTATGAAGGCTTCCCGGACTTTCTTAGCCCCGTCACTCTACAACACCACACGCTCGATCCTTCGGGTCTTGCCGCAGGTGTGAGCTACCACTTACGCTAGTCGCATGCAGCGTTTCGCTCCCTGCAACAGTCGCATCGTGAATTAATCTGGCGTGGCAAGCCCTAGCCACGCCGGATCCCCCGAATCCCATCTCCCGGCCATTGCGGCCCTTCTGCTCCCCCCTTACGTGTAAACTGAGTGCATTCGATATTATGTTTCCCATTGGGAAATGGGGCGCGGAGGCGCTAGAGGTATGGTTGCGCGGCTGAAGGATATAGCGCAGGATTTGGGCCTATCGGTCGTCACCATCTCCAAAGTTCTGCGCAACCATCCCGACATCGGCGAGCAAACGCGCAAGCGCGTACTGAAGCGGATGAAGGAGCTGAATTATCAGCCCAATTTCGCCGCCCGCTCTCTCATCGCCGGCCGCACCTGGACAATCGGCCTCGTCGTTCCCGACCTGCTCCATCCTTTCTTTGCGCAAATCGCGAAAGGCATCTCGGTTGAGGTGCGGCGCAAGGGTTACAGTCTCCTCATCTCCTCGTCCGACGAGGACCCGGCTCTGGAACGGGAAGAGATTGCGCAGTTGCTGGCGCGGCGCGTAGATGTGATGCTGATCGCCTCGTCCCAGTGGACGGTGGAAAGCTTTCGGCAATTCGAAGAGCAAAAGGTTCCATATATCCTGCTGGACCGGCAGTTTCCCGGCTTCGAATCGAACTTCGTCGGCGTGGACGATACTGCGGTCGGCATGCTGGCCACCTCGCACCTGATCGAACAGGGCTGCAAGCGCATCGCGCACATTCGCGGGCCTGAGATCAGTACGGCAATTGGCCGTCTGAATGGCTACAAGCAGGCTTTGGCATCGCGCCAGATCGCCCCTTTAGCGAGCCATGTTGTTTCCATCGGGCCTTCGGGCGACCATGTGGGCGATAAGGCAGGCTATTCGGCCGCGGTCAAACTGCTGGCGCTAAAGCCGCGTCCCGATGGCATCTTCTGTTTCAACGATCCGGTCGCTCTGGGCACCATGCGCGCCATTTTCGATGCGGGATTGCGTGTTCCTGAGGATGTAGCGGTCGTGGGATGCGGAAATCTTTCTTACTCGGACTTTCTCCGCGTGCCGCTCACCTCGGTGGATCAAAACAGCAAGATGATTGGCAAGATTGCAGCGACGCAGGCGCTAAAAATGGCGGAGAGCAAAACGCCGGTGCCTCGCAAAAGCGCGCTGGTGGCCCCGCAACTCGTGGTGCGCGCATCAAGCTTGCGCGCCAAGCGCTGAGCGCCGTTACGCATCCGCAGCGGCCATGATACTCTTCGGCCAGAAACGACTAAAGCAAAAGGCAAGCATGACAAAACCAGCGATCCTACTTGCGGCAATCAGCGTACTCAGCACGATGTGTATTTCGACGCACGCGCAGCAGGCAGCGGCAGGCCAGCAGAGTTCGTGCGGCGCGGCGTCCTGCCCGTATCTCAATCCTGCGCTTGCGCCCGAGGTGCGCGCCAAAGATATCGTCAGCCGCATGACGCTCGAGGAAAAGGTGAGCCAGATGCAGGATGTCGCACCGGCCATTCCGCGGCTGGGCGTGCCTGCCTACAACTGGTGGAACGAAGCGCTGCACGGCGTGGCGCGCAACGGCTTTGCGACGAATTTTCCGCAATCCATCGGCCTCGCCTCTACATGGGACACCGCGCTCATGCACCGGATCGCCACGGTCATCGCCGTCGAAGGCCGCGCCAAGTACAACGAGGCCATTCGCAACGACGATCGCAGCCGCTTCGCCGGCCTCACCTTCTGGTCGCCGAACATCAATATCTTTCGCGATCCGCGCTGGGGCCGCGGCATGGAAACCTTTGGCGAGGATCCGTTTCTCACCGCGAGCCTGGGAGTGGAGTTTGTCAAAGGCCTGCAGGGCGACGATTCCCATTACCTGGAACTGGTAGCGACGCCCAAGCACTTCGCCGTGCACAGCGGACCGGAGCCGTTGCGCCACGGCTTCAACGTCAACGTTTCAGATCACGATCTCGAAGACACGTATCTTCCCGCGTTTCGCGCCGCCATCATGGACGGTCATGCGGATTCAATCATGTGCGCTTATAACGCCATCGACGGCGCACCGGCATGCGCGAACTCCATGTTGCTCCAGAAGCATTTGCGCCAGGATTGGGGATTCAGCGGGTACGTGGTCTCCGATTGCGATGCGGTTGGCGATATCGAGCGCGGGCATCATTTTGCCGGTAGTCCGGAACAGGGTGACGCCGACGCCGCCAAAGCCGGAACCGATCTGGATTGCGGCTCGGCGTACGCGGCGCTGACCAAGGCCGTCGGCGAACATTTGGTGACCGAAGCTGAGATCGACGCCGCGGTCACGCGGCTGTTTACGGCGCGCATGCGGCTGGGCATGTTCGATCCGCCCGCAGCTGTGCCGTTCAACGCCATTCCGTACTCCGAGGTCGATTCCGCCGCGCACCGCGAATTGGCTCTCGAAGCGGCGCGCGAATCAATCGTCCTGCTAAAGAATCGCAACCGCACACTGCCATTCAAACCTTCCATTCGCAAGCTTGCTGTCGTGGGTCCGACCGCGGATTTGCTCGAGTCCATCGAGGGCAACTACAACGGAACCGCATCGCATCCTATTTCACCTCTCGACGGGATGCGTCGGCAATTCGGCCGCGACAACATCCTGTATGCTCCGGGATCGATCCTCGCCGACGGCACGCCCGCGCCCGTTCCTTCCGCGTACCTGCGCGCGGATGCTTCGCTCCAGACCGTGGGGTTGAAGGGGGAGTACTTCGACAATCTGCAATTTGCGGGCACGCCGAAAATGGTGCGCGTCAACCCCAGAATCAATTTCGATTGGAACCGCGTGGCGCCGGCAGCGGACTTTTCTGCGACGGCATTCTCCGTGCGATGGACCGGCAAGTTAGTGCCGCCCGCAGCCGGCGATTATGTGTTGGGCATGCGCGGCCCACGGCCGTTCATGGCCGTTGCTGCCAGCGGACCGAATGCTTCGCCACTGCCGCAAGCCGACCGCATCCGGCTCTACGTTGACGACAAACTGGTCATGGACAGTCACAGCAATCCGGCGAATGCGCGACTCAGTTTTGCCGATACGCAGCCGCATGATCTCCGTGTGGAGTATGTGCACTCTCCCAACGATCGCTTTGTCGATCTGGAGTGGATTCCGCCAGCCAACAGTTTGTTCCGCGAGGCCATTCAAGCGGCAAAGAACTCCGACGCCATCGTCGCATTTGTCGGCCTCTCACCCAATCTTGAAGGCGAAGAGATGAATGTGCACGTTGACGGTTTCGACGGCGGCGACCGCACCAGCATTGAACTTCCCGCGGCGCAGGAGCATCTGCTGGAAGCCCTGGGCGCAACGGGCAAGCCGCTGATTGTGGTGCTCACGACCGGCAGTGCGCTGGCCCTACCGTGGGTCAACCAGCACGCCGATGCACTGCTCGCCGCGTGGTATCCCGGCGAGGAAGGCGGCGACGCCATTGCGGAAACCCTCGCCGGCAAGAACAATCCCGCGGGACGCTTGCCAGTTACCTTCTATCGCTCCACCAGCGATCTGCCTGCATTTACTGATTACTCGATGAGTAACAGAACTTATCGCTACTTCAAGGGCGAGGTGATGTATCCGTTCGGATTCGGCTTGAGCTATTCGCGCTTCAGTTATGGCGCGCCGCACGCGAGCAGCACCGCGATCCACGCTGGTGACTCCGTCACGGTAACCGCCGAGGTGCGCAACGCAGGCCCGCGCGATGGTGATGAAGTCGTCGAGCTTTACGTCAAGCCCCCTCAAACCGCGGTCTCGCCGCGTGTGGAGTTGGAAGGCTTTGAGAGAATCCATCTGCGTGCGGGCGAGGCACGGCGCGTCCAATTCACGCTCACGCCGCGGCAGTTGAGCGAAGTGGACGAGAAGGGAAATCGGGCCGTTCTGCCAGGAGATTATGCGATCTCCGTTGCCGGCGGCCAACCGTCATCGAACACACCAACCATCTCTCTGCACATCGCGGGAACCAAGGCGCTGCCACAATAAAGTGCCTCACCCACAACACCTACCGCGCCATCTTCTGGACCTGCGCGGCCACAAAATCGTGCACAAACATCAGGCTTGTCGGCGCAGTCATCGTGATGGCACCCTGCTGGCCCGGCGCGTGAATCAACAGAACCGGCCGCGGGTCCCACTTTCCGCCATCGGAGGCGCGCTCGTCTTCGGCGCTCCATCCCGGCACCGGCCGCCACATGCCGGTGCGCCACGAGTGATCTCCCTGCACGATCAATGTGGTCGCCCCCCAACGCGATTGCAATTCGAGAATCGCAAGCATCTGTCCCAGTAGCCGGTCTACGTAATCCAGCCCATCAAGATACGATCCGCCGGATGCGAATGTGCCCGTGCGGCGATCCCAGAAGGCGACCGGATGCGGCGCGGGAATGTGCAGAAAAATCACATCCGCGTGGCTCGTCCGAAGCGTTGCCAGCGCATGGCGGCTCACATCCTTCACGGAAGCAATGTGTCCCTCCGAGCTCCAATCCGCATTGTCCTTCCACGCACGGCTAGGCCACACAAATTGCTCCACCATGATGCGCAGCGGGAACCAGACATTCTCTGCAAAGCTGGCGTCGGCCCACGTGGGACCGCGATTCTCCCCATCGTCATTGCTCCAGTAGCACTCCGTGGCTACGCCAGCAAAGATCGGGCAATAAGGAACGTACCATCCCACGATCGAAGTCGTGACTTCGCGCCGCTTCGCCAATCCAAAGATTGAAGCATTCACGTCGAACGCTTCCCAATGCGGCGAGTTCTCGATCTCGATCAAAAAGCGATTGCCATTTGTGTACATCATATCGGTGACCATGCGCCCCAGCATCAGGCTTGGAATCACGTGCATGGTGCGGTAGGCAATCGGCGTCATGTCGGTGTAGATCGTGCTTTCACTGCGCAGGCGGTCGAGATTGGGAAGATGGAGCGACGCATCGCGCGTTTCAAAGGTCGGCTTGTAAGCCAGCTCGTCAAACAGAATCCATACCAGCCGCGGCTTGTTGGCGGGCTGCGCGGCGATGGGGGTTGCGTAGGCCTGCGGCCCCGGACGCCAAAGCGCGGCGCGCACCAGTTGACCGGCCATCACCATTGCAAAAATTGCGAATCCCGCGAGCACGGCGCTGCCCACAGTGCGCAGCCGCGCCGCAATCCTGGGTGCACGCAGGATGAGAAAAACCAGTGTCGCGATCCACAGCAGGCTCCCGGCAAGCACCACCAGATTTGGCACGTCGAAGGGAATGACGTCGAGATTGCGCGCCAGCAGATAGACCGGCATCAGGGCCATCAGCGCCCAGCGAATCGCAGGCCACGCTTTCAGTTTGCGCAGTATCGCCATCAGGCCGGCAAAAATCAGCGCCACAATCGCTAAGTCCGTCAGATGCGCGAGTGCGATGCGCGTGAGCGGCGAGGGAAAGCGCATGCGTGTGTCGCCGGTCGATGAAGTCAGGTCGATGTAATTCGGCAGCAGCACAATGGAGGCAAAACCCCACGCCTGTGCAATGCGTTTCATCATGCCGCGCTCGCTTCATCCTGCGGCTGAACCTCACAGTGCGGCTTTTCGGCGTCAAAGGTGGCGCCCTCTTGCTTCGCCGTACGTTCCAGCAGCAAAAGCACGCGCCCGTTGCTCAGCTCACGGCGCTCGGCAACGGCGAAAAACGGTGAGTACGCGCGCTTCAGATCGTCCTCCGTCAAATGGCCATACAGCTCGTCGCGACCCCTCAGCCACTCCTGATACATGGGGTCCGACGGTGGCACCCACTCCACCAGCAGCCAGCGGCGGGTCAGGCTCGCCGAGAGCTCGGCAATGTGCTTGAGCGGCAACTGCTCGCGCAGGATCAGATGGTGAATCACCGCGAGCATCAGTACCAGGTCGAATTTCCTCGTCAGCCTGTCGAGCAACGAAAGTTGTTCGCGATTCCGCCATCCCGCCGCGGGCGTCGGCCGGGCAATGTTGGCAACCAGCGCCGTTACAGCCAAGCTCTCGCGCGTCGCCATCTCCCAAAGCGCTTCCAGGGCCGCGGCATCGCTGTCGAGCGAGACTACTTTGGCGCCGGTCTCGGCGGCTATCCGCGAATAGCTTCCCGTGTTGGCGCCGATATCGAGCACCTCCGCCGGGCGGCAACGCTCCAGCGCTTCTCTCACAAATCTCTGCTTCTGTTCAATGTCGGCGGGCTGATAGTGATGTGCGAGTTGCGTATAGTCGCTCCACTGGCTGCGGCTCCGCGAGCCGGCCGCATGGCGAATCTGCTTGCCCAGGCGCGCGATGCGCTTCTGCAAAATGTGCGCTGCCAACTTGGGATCGGTGGCCGAGGGCATCTTCTTCGCTTCGGCAGATTTTGCGCCACGCCGCTCCAGGAGCGTGGCCAGCGTAACCACATCGAACAGTGCTGGATTGATCCGTTGCCGGCGCGGCAGGGCTTTGTAAATCTCCCCCGGCTCGTAGCCGTCGCGCTTAAACAGCGTCGCCTGCAGCGGCCAGCTCAAATACTTCGCTGCCACCAGCGGCAGCAGAAACGTGCGCACGAACTGCCCGTAGGCCAGCCAGACCGTCGCGCGCGGATCGCGGCGCTCGAACGACAACACATCCACAAGAACGGGGCGCGGGCCGGCGAAGAGAATGTTCAGCGGGGTCGCGTCCTTCAGCGTCCATCCCGCGGCAATCGCCTGGCTAGCCACGCGCAAGGTCAGCTCCGCTGCGGCGCGCCACTGGCCCGTGGTCCATTCCCACGGGTAGCTGATGGGGTCCACGCGCGGATGCTCCAGCCACAACTCGCCTTCGGCCATGCACGCGTGGTCATTGGGGCTTGCCATCTTGCTCACAATCAAGTCGCCGCTTTGCTCCAGTGCCTTGCGTAACGGCGATGCCAGGAATGCTTGCGTCTCTTCCCGGGCCGCGGGGCGGATTTGCCGGAGGGCGCAGTCGTCTGTCAGCCGCAACTGGCCGGCCGGATCGCGAAAGGTCGCTTCCAGCAGGCCGTCTGCGGACGCAGTTTTCGCATGTGTCGATGAAAGATCGACAAAACGATTCACACGCGGGGAGGTTCTTCGGTGTTTAAGAGGCCGGGCTGCCTTGCGGGGTCGAGCTCGGCCTGTTCTCTGCTGCGAAAGAGGGTGTGGAGCTTGCGGCGCAAGTACCACCCCGTAGCGACCAGCGCGGATCCCGCTGCCTGAAGGGCCAGCAGGCCGGTGCCCGGGTCGGTGTAGCCATACGCGGGGCGCTCAGACAACATGGCCGCACCCAAAACAATCAGGACAAGCGGAATGATTCGCAGTAGTTTCATAGGCCCGTCAACAACCTCAGGAGGGCGCGCGCTGGCTTTTTCCAGCTGGACGCTCGCAAAGTAAGAACCCGCAATGAGGCAGAAATCCTGCCTCACGGGAGGTAGACGCAAATTGTTCCTCTCAGGTTTACATCTCCATCGGGTTTCGCTCCGGGCTCCGAACCGCCGCCCTATGGCAAGAAAATGCATCGTTCAAGTACCCTCAAATGATCTTTTCGCGTCTTACGACCAAGAAAAGGTGCCGGACATTATCTGCCTTTCCTTGGGCGGGAGCGTGCCGGCGAATCGAGCGCACGTGAAAGCTCCTGCGGGTGAAGCCGCGACCGACTTCAAGTAGCGCTTCCACGCGGAGAACCCGATGCTGGAGTTCTTGAGGGCACCGCATGAGCTTGACAATCGTTCCCTTACCGTTAACAGCGGTACGGGGCCGCTTGGCTATACATTTTGACTTCTTTCGCCTCGATCATTCCGTAAAGCAGATCTTCGTCTTTCCCGGAATCGCCGTCGCCGCCAGCGTGTCGGCGTGGGTGTGAAGCTTACATCACGACGAAACTGTCATCCTGAGCGGGGCGCGATTGGGGCCCCGTGTTCGTGACACGAACATGGGGTAAGCGGAGCCGAAAGCCTGCCTTGAGCGAAGATCGCGCGGCGATCGAAGTCGAACGGGGATCTGCGGTTGTCTTTGCACCATCCATACCCCCACAAGAGCTGGCATTGGTGCCGGCGTTCATGTCGATACGAACCAGAGCCGGCTGGAATCAGCAGACTCTCCCTCGCGTATAGTTCAGAGCAGGAAGTTTTTCTTCCCCAGCAAGGAGCTCTCATCATGCCCGATCCTGTCATCGCCCAGAAAGGCCCGTTTCCCGTCGCCGTAGAAGCAGACAAAACCTATTTCTGGTGCGCCTGCGGGCGCAGCGCCAACCAGCCGTTCTGCGACGGAAGCCACAAGGGCACCGGATTCACGCCCATGAAATACGAGGCCACCGAATCCAAAACTGTTTATTTTTGCGGGTGCAAGCACACCGCCAATCCGTGCATGTGCGACGGCACTCACGGCCAGCTCTGATCCCAGCCAGGTTCGTTCGCGCCCCGTTCAATCCCCGAACTCCAGCTCGTCGAAGCGCCGCCATTTGTAAATGGCGATGGAGAGGATCCAGCTCAGCGCAAAGATCCCGATGATGAAGTAGCCCAGGGCGCCGAAGTTGCCGTTGAGCTTCAGCACCATACCCCAGAACAAGCCGCTCCAGTGAAATTGCCCAGCCAGCAGCCCCAGGGCCTCGATGCCGCCCACCACTAGCGCCACCACCACCGAAACAAATGTGATCGTCATGTTGTAGTAGAGCTTGCGCACCGGCTTGATGAAGGCCCAGCCGTAAGCCCCCAGCATCAGAATGTTGTCTGTGGTGTCGATCAACGACATGCCCGCGGCGAACAGCGCCGGGAAAACCATGATCGACCACAGCGGCAGTCCCTTTGACGCCTCGGCCGCGGAGATGCCCAGCAGCCCGATCTCGGTTGCGGTATCGAATCCCAGCCCGAATAGCACGCCCAGCGGATACATGTGCCAGCTGCGCCGAATCATCGCGAACATGGGCCGAAACAGGCGCGAGAGGAATCCGCGGCTGGCCAGCAGCATGTCGAAATCTTCGTCTACGTAGCGCGCGCCATTGCGCACGCGCACAAAAGCGCGACAGATCGAAGTCAGCACCACGATGTTCACCGCGGCGATGCCGAACAGGAAAAGCGCGGAAACTAGTGTACCGATCACGCCGCCCACCACACGCGCCCCGTCCATGCGGTGCTGCAAGGCAAGAGCGGTGGCGGCGATGGCTGCCGAGCCCAGAACCACGACGGTGGAGTGCCCCAGCGAAAACATGAAGCCGATTCCCACCGGGCGCTTGCCCTCCTGCATCAGCTTCCGCGTCACGTTGTCGATCGCCGCAATATGGTCGGCGTCCACCGCGTGGCGCAGGCCAAAGCTGTATGCCAGCAGCGCCGTGCCCAGCAGCAGCGGATAATGGCGAAACGCCACGATTGCCCACAGCCAGGCAGCCGCGTTGAACGTGAAGAGAATTCCGTAGATGCCGATGACTTTGCCGCGAAGGTTGGCGGGAGCGTCGTCGAACAGATGCCGCAGCACGCGCCACGGCTCATCGCGGGGAGTTACCGTGGCGCGTGTCAGGCCGGAATTGGCGAGGTCATGAATGGACCAATATTACCATTTTGAAATTCGTGCTAACTATGACCGGCGTCACTCACCCATACGGAACACATTCCGGTTGTTATGCGATTGAACGCAAATGCCTTAGAGGATTGTGTCGGAAGGCTGGGCGTGCCGCGGCAGCCCGCTACGCCACCAGGTCGCCCTGGGCGCGATCGAAAAGCACGCTACGGTTTCGCCCGCTACGCTTGGCCGCGTAAAGAGCGCGATCGACCGCGGCCAGAAACTCCTCTACACTGCCCGCGCCGCCATGCTCCTCCGTGCCCACTCCGATGCTGATGGTCATAAGCGGAAGCACCGGTGACTGCGGGTTGCTCAACCGCAATCCGAGAATCGCCTGCCGCACGCTCTCGGCAAATTGCATGGCATCGGCTGCGTTGGTGGCG
Source organism: uncultured Acidobacteriota bacterium (assembly GCA_963729915.1). Taxonomy (GTDB): domain Bacteria; phylum Acidobacteriota; class Terriglobia; order Terriglobales; family Acidobacteriaceae; genus Telmatobacter. The sequence goes on from CAVSQE010000021.1 coordinate 116,970, forward strand.
GGCAGCACGATGGCAAACTCTTCGCCGCCGTAGCGCGCCACCAGATCGGTTTCGCGCTTGGCCATGCGGCGCATCACGTTTCCGATCTGGACCAGGCAATGGTCGCCCTGTTGATGGCCTTCCGTATCGTTGAGAATCTTGAAATGGTCCACATCCACGAGCAACACTGAGAGCGGCTCATCGCTGCGCCGCAAACGCGCCCATTCGCGCGAAAGAAACTCGTCGAAGGTGCGGCGATTGGCCAGGCCGGTCAGCCCGTCGGTCGAGGAAAGCCGCTTCAATTCCTGGTTGGCCAACTGCAATTCGACGGTTCGCTGCTCCACGATGCTCGTCAATTCGCGCTCGCGGCTGCGCAGCACCATCTCGCGCAATCGAATCACCGATACCATCAGCAGAAACACACTAACAGCGCAAAGACTCAAGAACCACCACGTCCGGTACCACGGCGCCAGAATTTCGAAGTTGAATGCGGCCGTGGCTGCGCTCCAGTTGCCCCACTGATCGCGCACCTGAACCTCGAGTTGGTAAGAACCCGGCGGAAGCCCCGGAAACTCCAGTTCCCTTTGCCCGGTAATTCTCCACTCGTTGAACAGCGGCATCAGCCGGTAGCGGAAGGCCAGCGAATTCCCGTAGGTGAAATTCAAATCGGAATACTGGGCAATCAATGCGTTGGACCCGAATTGAACCGAGGGATGATCCGTGGGCAGCACTTCTTTCTTGCCCAGCGTAAGACCCGTAAAAACCACCGAAAGCGGATAGGCCGGCAGCGGATGCGGCAGCGGCGTATAACGCGCCAGGCCGCCGCTGGTCCCAACCCACACCGTTCCATCCGGCTGGGCGGCAAAGCCGTTCACGTCGCAGTCGTCCCACACCAGGCCATCGTTAGCGTGCATGTGCGACCAACGCCCGTCGTCCAGCACGAAGACGCCGTCTTCGGTCCCCGCCCACAAACGATTGCCGGCGTCGAATCCCAGAAAATACGTCAGATGCGCGCCGCCCGATCCCGGCGACAGCACATGCGTGATCGCGCTTTTCCCTTTCACCTGGGTGATTTTGTCGATCTCTCCGCCGAAGCGGTAGCCAATCCAAACGTCGCCGTTGCCTGCCGCGCACAGCGACAGCACTTCATCCTGGCTCAAGCCATCCTTCCTAGTGAAGCGTTCCCACGCGTTCCCCGACAGGTGAAATACTCCGGCAGTCCCTCCGGCCCAGATGTCACCGTTCGGCGTCTCCACCATCGCCCAGAAATGCGTGCGCGGCAGTTGCTCCACCAGATGAAAACGGCTGAAAGGTTCGTCCGCCACATAGAGGCCGTTTTCCGTTCCCGCCCAAATCCTGTGCTGATGATCGATCAGCAGCCCGAACGGTGAGGTCGCATCCAGGCCCTGAGCGCGGCCCATCCATGTAACGGCGCCGGAGACGGGGTTCAGATGTGCAACCCCCTTCATCTCGGTGCCCAACCACAGCGTTCCGGCGGCGGCGGCCTGCACACTGTGCACAGGAATCAATCCCACCTGCTTGACTCGTTCCCATGTGTACCCATCGCCGCGCCGGGCGCCGCGCATCAGCCCCGATTCCGTGCCCACCCACACCGTGCCATCGGGCCGGGGCAGGATCTGGTACGCAAGATCGCTGGCCAGCCCGTTGTCGGCGGTATACGCCTCCCACACCTTGTATCCCGCCCAGCGCACCAATCCTCTGCCCTCCAGTCCAATCCAGACCGACCCCTCCCGGTCCTGCAAGACTGCGTAAACCACTCCCTTGAGCCCGGCTTCTCTTCCGATCCTCCACCAGTCATTGCCGCGCCGCACCACCAGCCCTTGGGAAGAAGGCAGAAGGACGAATCCATCGGAATCGATGGCCGGTATGCCGCCAACGTCGTTGTCCATCGATGGAGGGTTCTGTAGTTTGAAGGAATTGCTCCCGCTGGCAAGTTCGCCGACACCCACGGAGCCGCTGCGCACCCACAGATTGCCATGCATGTCGCGCCCGATCGCTCTCCACGGGCCGGCAGGCAGGCCAGACTCGGCGCCGTACACGCGGACCTTTTCGTCGCTCAGCCGGCACAACTGTTCGCCGCATCCGTACCAGATGGCATGGTCTTCCGCAAAGATTCCGCGCACCGCTTTGCCCTTCACCGCAGGCGGCATTGGAATCTCGCGGCTCAAAAATTGCTTATCTGGAAAGCTCTCGGTCAGTTCCCAAAGGCCGTCGTTGGTTCCCACGTAGACGTGCCCTTTCGCGTCCGTCTTCAAGCCGCCGGTCCAGGTCACAATGCGATTGCCCGGCAAGGGCACTCGCGTGAAATGGCTTCCCGAGAGGCGGAAGAAGCCGATCTCGCCGCCCACTAACAAGTCCCCATCCGGCGCCTCGGCAAATGCCACACCCGAGGAAGTGGGAAGTCCTTCGTCCTGCCCGAATGCGCGGAAACGCCGCCCGTCGTAGCGGAATACCCCCGCCTCCGTGCTCACCCAGAGGAAGCCTTGCTTGTCCTGATAGAGATTTTTGACGCCGAGGTTGGATAATCCCTGGTCAGCGCCCAGGTATTGAAAGCTGTACTGCTGCGCGCGCGCACTTCCGCAGAGGATCAGGAAGACCAGCCATCCCGATAGACGTAGGCCCGATCTGGGAAATGCCGCAATCATACAGTTGATACTTCGGCTAGTTTATCCCGGATTTCGCCCCAAAAATCTCACTTTGCCCCCCAAGGTAACCCCGCCTCCGGACCACAGCTTCGCCCTTGTGCGTCGCCGAAAAGATGCGCATTCCGGACTACATCGGACTCAGCGCGTGATCAGGAATGGGAGGCAGGCTCGCTGCCTTGCAGCGCGGACTTGCCGGCTACGCCTGTGCCGTGGGGGCCGTAGGGGCAGGCTTTGGCTTCGCCACTTCCTTGCGCGTCGGGGCAAGAATGGCATGCAGGATCGTGCCTTCCATGCGCGGCATGAACTCCACCACCCCGGCATCGCCAATGTCCTGGATCAGCCGGTTGATGATCTTGTAGCCAAGCTCGCGGTGCGCCATCTGGCGGCCGCGGAAGCGCAGGCTCGCCTTCACCTTGTCGCCATCGCCCAGGAAGCGAACCGCCTGATTCTTCTTGGTCTGGTAGTCGTGCTCGTCCACCGTGACAGAGAACTTGACTTCCTTGAGGACGATCACCTTCTGCCGCTTGCGCGCGGCGCGTTCGCTCTTTTCCTTCTCGTAAAGGAAGCGTCCGTAATCCTGGATGCGGCAAACCGGCGGTACGGCGGTAGGAGAAACTTCAACCAGGTCCAGGCCGCGCTCCCGCGCTATTTTCAGCGCTTCAAACGGCGCGAGAATTCCTAATTGTTCACCGTTTTCGTCGATCACACGGACTTCGCGCGCGCGAATCCGGTCGTTGATGCGAATAAAGGACTTGGCCGCTCGTTTATCGAATGCGATGGTGCTCCTCCGAGAGCTGCGCCGTGCCGGCCGGGACAGGGTGCCCCATGGGCCGCAACGGTACAAGCGCAAACTGAGTATAACATTGGCTTGGCCTTGATGAACAAAGGGTTTAAGCGCTCACACAGGCTGCAAGCTCGTGCTTCGCGTTCAGCCCTGTCACCTGGACCCTCAATAACTGGTTCGCCGCGAAACGGCCCTCGAGCGCGACAGGGAGAAAGTTCTCCGTCAACGCCGTCGTGCCTCCGCGCTCGGCAATCGCCCCCGGCGTATGCAGCGTGATCGTTTCCAGTGCCCGCCCCACAAACCGCCTCCGGTGGCCTTCGCTCTTTTCGGCAGCAAGCGCTCGCAATGCGGCCATGCGTTCTTCGACCACCTCTGCGGCAACAGGGTCTGCTGCATGCAGCGCCCAGCCCCGGGTGCCCGGCCGCGCCGAAAACGGAAACAGATGCAAGTAGCCGAATGGCAGCGCCCGAACAAAAGCCAGAGTCTCCTCGAACTCGCTGTCCGTCTCGCCTGGAAATCCCACCATCACATCGGCGCCGAGCGTGAGATCCGGCCCGGCCGCACGCAACAACTCACCAACCTTCTCGGCATAGTGCCAGGGGCGATAGCGGCGATGCATACGCCGCAAAACCGCATCCGAGCCCGATTGCAGCGGCAGATGCGCATGCCGCGCTAGCCGCCCGCCGCCAAATTCGCGCATCAGCGCGATCAACGCATCGTCCCAATCCATCGGCTCAATCGAGCTCAAGCGCAGCCGCGGCAATCCCGTCTCTTCCAGAATCTCTCGCACCAATCCCGCGAATGAAATCGCGGGCGCTCCAAGGATGGGGGATCCGTCAGCGGGTGCCCCACCTTCGGCAATGCGCGTCTTCCGCGCATTGGCTAAGGTGGGAGACCAATTGCGCCCTTCCTCAATCGCCGGCGCTGCCAGATCCCTTCCCCACCGTCCGAGGTTGATGCCGGAAAGCACCAGTTCCTTGCCGCCCGCAGCGACAAAACCCTCCACCTGGCGCATCACCACTGCGTGGGGCAGACTCTGGGAGGGACCCCGCGTAAAAGGGATAACGCAAAACGTGCAGCGGTTGCCGCAGCCCTCCTGAATCTTCAAGTTCGGACGTGTCTGCGCGCCCGGCGCTGGCTGCGTGGCGCCCCAGTGTACGTCTTCAATAAAGGAATGGGCGAAGCGATCGTCGGCCCAGATAGGAGCTTGCTGCCCGCTTGGCGCCAGCAAAGACGACACCGGCACCAGCCGCGGCGGCTCACTAGTTAGCTGTCCCGTTCCGCGCGCCAATCCCAGGATGATCTCCGACGTCAGCGCCTTGTGGCTGTTGCCCACCACCGCGGCCACGCCCGCCATCGCGGCCAGTTCCTCGGGCGCGCGTTGCGCATAGCAGCCAGTCACCACAATCTTGGCCGCAGGATTCTTGCGATGCGCGCGGCGAATAAAAGCACGGGCGGCACGATCGGCTTCCGCCGTCACGCTGCACGTATTCACGATCACCACATCCGCGCCAAGCGGCTCGCGCTCGTGCAACGCGCGCAGACTGCCCGCCATGGCCTCGCCGTCGGCACGCGCCGCCCGGCAACCGAAATGTTCGATGTGAAATCCCGCCATAGTTCCAGTCTAGCTAAATGGGATCGACTCGCCGGGAGCAGGGCTGACCGTTTAGGCTTGGAACGGTTTTTGTTGAGGAAATCAAATGCGCTTCTCTCTCCGTTTCTCGCGAATCGCCGGCCCGATTACTTGCATCTCTGTCATCTGCATCTCCGGGGCCGTGTGCCTGCTCTCGTCTCTCGCGGCGCAATCCGCGCCGCAGCCCCGCATTCTGGTCTACACGCGCAACTACACGCCAGACGGCAAAGGCTATGTGCACGACAATATCGCAACCAGCGTGGCAGCGATCCGCAGGATGGGCCAGGAGTCCGGATTCATCGTTGATGCCTCAGACAACCCGGGCGTCTTCACGGACGGCAATCTGCGCCAGTACGCCGCGCTGGTGTTTGCCAACAGCAACAACCAGGCCTTCAGCGACGATGCGCAGCGCGACGCCTTCAAGCGCTACATCGAAGCCGGTGGCGGCTTCGTTGGCATCCACTCGGCCTCGGGATCCGAACGCGATTGGCCTTACTTCTGGTCTGTACTGGGTGGTAAATTCGCGGCTCATCCGCACCAGCAGCCGTTCACCGTTCGCGTCGTTGATCCCAGCTTCGCCGCCGTCAAAGGAGTGCCAGCTCAATTTACATGGACCGACGAGTGCTACTTCCTCGACCACCTGAACCCGGGTATCCATCCGGTCTTGGTAACGGACCGGACAAAACTTGCCACGGAGCCGATGACGATCGATGTAACCAAGTTCCCCGTAGACCTGCCACTAGCTTGGTACCAGCAGTTCGACGGCGGGCGTGAGTTCTACCTGGCGCTTGGCCACAACAAGGAAGACTACGCGAATCCCCTGCTCTATGGGATCATCAGGAACGGGATCCTGTGGGCGATGAAACCCGGCCCGTAGCAGAGCCCGCGTCATCACGGTCTCTGGGTGCCCCATCCTAAACGCGCCTTCTGCGTTTAGGGTGGGATCGCACGGCCCTCATTCCGCCTCATTCAACCCGGCGTAAACCCTGCCGCCCCGCGTCCGCCCCCAGGCAAATCAAGGCCCTTGACGCAGTGGTACTACCTCTTCGCTATACTGGATACATACGGTTTCTATCCGTGAATTTACTCCAAGCGATGACAACTTCTGCCACAACTCACGTCCCGGTTCCCGCCCCGAATGAACTCAGGAGCCAGACGCGGCACATCGCTGGATACGTATACTTCACCTTCATCTGCTACATCTCCATCGGGCTACCGCTTGCGGTGCTGCCGCCGTTTGTGCATTTGCGCATGGGCTACAGTACGGTGCTAGCCGGGTTGGCCATCAGCATCCAGTACATCGCCACTCTCGCCAGCCGTCCCTGGGCAGGCCGCATCTCCGATCACATGGGCGCCAAAATCTCCGTGCTGTGGGGCATGGCCTGCTGCACCGCCAGCGGCGCGCTCCTGGTCGCCGCCGCCATTTTGTCTGACGTGCATTGGCTCAGCTTTGCGGTGCTCATCGTCAGCCGCCTCGTGCTTGGCGTGGGCGAAAGCCTCGGTTCCACAGGCGCTACTCTCTGGGGCATCACCGCCGCCGGCCAGGAGCATACCGCCAAAGTCATCGGCCTCAACGGCATCAGCACCTACGGCGGCATGGCGCTCGCTGCGCCTCTCGGCGTCGTCCTCGACCAATATTGGGGTCTGGCCTCCATCGGCGTGCTCACCATCCTCATTGGCGGGGTCAGCTTCGCCATCGCCTGGCACAAAGATCCCGTTCCCGTCGAACCCGGCGAGCATATGCCCTTTGCGCATGTCCTGGGCCGCGTGGCTCCGCACGGCATGGGGTTGGCGCTCGGTGGCGTCAGCTACAGCGTTCTCGCCACCTTCGTCACGCTGTTCTACCATAATCGCCACTGGGACGGCGCGGCGCTCTGCCTCACCGCCTTCGGCGTCGGCTTCGTCTTCGTGCGCGTCTTTTTCGTCAGGACCATCAGTCGCTATGGCGGCTATCCCGTGGCCATCGTCTCGCTTTTGACAGAAGCCGTGGGCATGGTTCTGCTCTGGCAGGCCGTTGCGCCGTGGATGGCCATGGCGGGCGCGGCCATCGGCGGATTGGGTCTCTCGCTGGTCTTTCCCGCCATCGGGGTGGAAGCGGTCAAGCGCGTTCCCGAGTTCAATCGCGGCACCGCGCTCGGCGTCTACACCGCCTTTGCCGACGTCTCCTTTTTCCTCGTCGGCCCCATCGCCGGCGCCATCATCGGCTTCTACGGCTACTCCAGCGTCTTCCTCTTCGCGCTCATAAGCGTGTTTATCGCGCTGGGCATTGTCGTCGTGCTCAAAGAAATGCAAGCGGATAAGACCACCCGTATGGCTGAATCAGATCTCTAAGCCCTACCTCTGAGTTCCGTGCCCCATCCTTTTCGTGTCTTTTGCGAAAAGGGTGGGAAAGCACGAACCTCAACGGGCGAGAATCATGCAGTCAGAGAACGGAGACATCCCCATGGCTGAATCCGCGCCCTTCCCTTACGAAACTCGCCTCAACATCCTGCACGGCCCGCTCCAGCTCATCGATGTCCATGCCGTTCCCGGCGCCGACGATTACAAGTGGTTCAATCAGACGCTTTGCAAGGTCAACGATTCCGTGGTGCGCATGGCCGCCATCGAGGGCGAATACCACTGGCACAAGCACGACGACGACGAGTTCTTCTACGTGGTCGACGGTGAGCTGCTGATCGATCTCGAAGGCCGTACGATTTCGCTCCAGCCCGGCCAGGGATTTGTGGTTCCGAAAACAGTCGTCCACCGCACGCGCGCGCCGCATCGCACCACGATCCTGATGGTCGAGAACGCCGGCATCATCCCTACTGGAAATTAACGCGACATGCCGGATCCATGGCAAGCCTAGGCCGTCTTCAGCTCCACACTGATCACCCGCAAGTCACATGTTCCCACGTTCTCAAGAGTGTGCGGAGGCAACGGGGACGACCAGAATGCAGCGCCTTCGGATGGCTTCGCGATGGTGCGGCTGTCCACGAGTACTAAATCTGCTGCATCGCGGCGGACGAAGTCACTCCAACTCAGCAGATAGTGTGTGCTCGGCCACCTGTGGGTGTGGAGAGGCACGATCTCGCCGGGACGCACGATGGTATCGAGCACCCTGACAGCATCATTTTCAAAAAGCAAGGTGTGGTTCTCGGTAGCAGCGGCCAAAGCGTCCAGCTCTTCGCGCCATTCCTGGGGCTTGTTCATGGTGTGGATTATAAGATTCAGACCGAGCAACCAGGAATCGTGCGCAGCAATGATTTCGTCCCCTTCAAACGCAGAACGGCCACCCCGAAGGGTAGCCGTTCGCTTTCGATCCACGAGTCACGAACCACGGTTCACGATCGTCTTACCGCTCGTTCTTCCGCCAGTTCACCAGATCGCCCAGCGTGGTCGTCGAGCTGGAGACGGGCGCCTTGTGCGCGCTCTCCTTGTAGTGCTCGACCGTAGCCCGGCTGGCTTCCTGGCCACTCGCGGCGCGCAGGCTCAACCCAACCTTCTTCTCTTCCACGTTGATCTTGATGATCTTGAAGTCGTGTTCCAGCCCCTGTTCGAGCTTGGAGTGGTCGCCGCCTTCGCCGGCCTCGGACACGTGGCACAGACCCTCCACGCCCTCCGCAATTTCGACGAATGCGCCGAACTGCGCGGTACGCAGAATCTTGCCGTGCACGGTATCACCCACGCGGTGCGTAGCGAAGAAGCTCTCCCAGACATCCGGCTGCAATTGCTTGATGCCCAGGCTGAGGCGACGGTTCTCCGGCTCTACGCCCAGAACCACGGCCTTCACCTTTTCGCCCTTCTTCACCACTTCCGACGGATGCTTCACGCGCTTGGTCCAGCTCAGGTTTGAAACGTGAACCAGCCCGTCAATGCCGTCCTCAATCTCCACGAACGCGCCGAAGTCGGTCAGGTTGCGCACCCGGCCCTCAACGATCGTTCCCTGGGGATACTTGTCGGTCAGGTTCTCCCACGGGTTCTCCAGCAGTTGCTTCATGCCCAGCGAAATGCGGCGATCCGCCGGATTCACGCTCAGCACCACGGTGTCCACTTCGTCGCCCGGCTTCACCAGCTTCGACGGGTGCTTCAACCGCTTCGACCAGGTCATCTCGGAAAGGTGAACCAGTCCTTCGATGCCCTGCTCCAGCTCCACGAACGCGCCGTAATCGGTCACCGAAAGCACGCGGCCGTGCACCTTGGCCCCTACCGGGTAACGCTCTGATGCGTCCAGCCATGGGTCAGGCGTCAACTGCTTGAAGCCCAACGAAACCCGCTGCTTTTCTTTGTCGAACTTCAGCACCTTCACCTGGATCTCATCGGCTACATTCACCAGGTCGCGAGGATGCGTCAACCGCCCCCAGCTCATATCGGTGATATGCAGCAGGCCATCGATCCCGCCCAGGTCCACAAACGCCCCGTAGTCGGTCAGGTTCTTCACCGTTCCCGTCAGCACGGCGCCTTCGCTCAGGTGCTCCATGGTGGCCGACCGCTTGCTGTTCTGGTCTTCCTCCAGCAGTTCCTTGCGGCTCACCACCACATTGCCGCGCTTCTTGTTGAGCTTGATCACGCGCACTTCAATGGGTTGGCCCAGATAGGCGTCCAGATTGCGCACCGGCCGGATTTCCAGCTGCGACCCGGGCAAAAATGCCTTCATCCCGATGTCGACGGTCAACCCGCCCTTCACGCGGCTCACCACGATGCCCTTGACTGGCGTCTTGTCGTTGGCGGCCTTCTCGATCGTGTCCCACACGCGCAGGCGCTGCGCGCGTTCGTAGCTCACCAGGTACCCGCCTTCGGGCTCCTCGCGCTCGATCACCACTTCAATCTCGTCGCCCGGCTGGAACTTCACCGCGCCGGTGTGGTCGACTACCTGCTCCAGAGGCACAAGCCCCTCGGACTTCAGGCCTACATCCACTACCAGAAACTTCTCTCTTTGCTCCACCACCTTGCCGCTGACGATCTTGTCGCCGTAGGCCTCAATGGCAGCCGCTTCAGCAGCCTGCTCGCGTTCAAATGCGGCCAGGGCGCTGGAAAAATCAGCCGCGGCAAAATCCTCGCTCGGCTCGCCAGCGTGTGCTGCAGGCGGCGCATGAACGGCGGCGGCAACTGCGGGTGTTTCCTCAGGGGTCGTCGCGGGAACTGCAGATGGACTCCTCTTCAACGGTAGGCAGCTCCGCGTCAACAGCGGGCAGCTCCGTTTCAACGGCAGGCTGGGTTAGGGCATCGGCGTCCAGAGGGGTGACTTCTTCAGTTGCGGAAGGCTCGGGGTTGGACGTGGATTCACGCGACGGCTGGTCGATACTCGCTAGTTGCTCCAGCTCTGTCGCAGGTTCGAGGGTGGGTGTTTCCAGTTCGGTGTTCAGGGTTATACTCTCGGTTTCGGGATTGAGGACGTTTGCCATTACTGCCAGCTCCGGGACTGCGTGCTCCAGCGATGGCCTGAGCCAGCTGCTGGGTGATTCCCGCGCAATTCGGCGTTCCGGTCGCCCTCGGGCCGTTTTCTGTTGCCCTCGCGCCACGCGGCGCGCCGGTCCGTCTTCCGCAGGAAACGCCGTCCCCGTCCGGTTGCTCTGGGGATCGAAACTCGGCTGATTTCCCTGGGAAACGCCGGCAGGCAACGGCTTGCTGGGAGGGCGGCCGCAACTCACTGCTGGAATCCGCGCAGGAAGCTACGCTCATGAGTGTAGCAATCTCCGCAAACCAGCGTCAATCGCGCGCATCACAACGTGAGCCACATATCCGCTCTGCTCCGCCCGCTCATCTATTAGATGTGGTAGCGCCCGCAATCGCTTCGCGCACGCCACGGCAGGAACCCTGCAAGCTTCCACCCACAAGCCACAAGCTGACAACGATCTACGGCTCGTGGGTCACGGTTCACGATCCACGCTTCACGGGTCACTCCTTCACTTCTTTCACTTCCTACCTCCCTGGTCCCTGCTTTCTCGGTCCCTTGTTCCCTGCCGGGGCCCCCTGCGGCTATGCCGCTGGGGTGGCTTGGCCCCTTGGTCCCTGCTATCTCTATACTGGAACCGACTGCGAGCCTCGCATGGACCATCTCTGGACTCCCTGGCGTTTTGCTTACATCACTTCGGCGGACAACGCCGTGCGCGCTGGCGTTCCCAAAGCTCTCGACGCCTGGCCCGGCGACCTGGGCTGCGTATTTTGCAACCTCATCGCCGCCATCGACTACGCCATTGAACAAGGCATGGCCCGCGACCAAGCTGAAGCTGCCGGCGGCCTGGTGCTGCGCGGCCAGCATTGCTACATCTGCCTCAACGCCTTTCCTTACACCTCAGGCCACGTCATGGTCGTGCCCTACGCGCATCTCGACCGGTTGGCCGCGCTGCCCCCCGATACCGCACACGAGCTCATCGATCTGGCGCAGCGCACCGAACGCGTTCTCGATCGCGTTTACACGCCTCACGGCTTCAACTTTGGTATGAACATCGGCCAGGCCGCGGGCGCGGGCGTCGCCGGTCACCTGCATCTGCACGCCATGCCGCGCTGGGTAGGCGACACCAACTTCATGACCACCGTCGCCGAAACCCGCGTCCTGCCTGAAGACCTTGAAACCACATGGCGCAGACTCCGCGAGGCCTTCGCGGAAATCGACAAGTAGCGCCGGTCTCCAGACTGGCTGTCGTGCGGGCGTCCACGCCCGCACTTTCATGGTCCACGAACCACGAGCCATGGCTCGCCGTCACCGACCCCTGGCACCTGAAACCTGACCCCTGTATCATGTCCTCGCCGCAAAAACGGCTGCGAGGAACGCGATGAAAACACTACTCTGTGTTTGCGCTGCATTGGTCATGACGCTTGGCACGGTCTCCGTGCGCGCTGCCGACGTCACCGGAACGTGGTCGGCGGAGATGAAGACGCCCGACGGCCAGAGCTTTCCGCTCACCTTCACCTTCAAGCAGGACGGCGCCGCGCTCACCGGCACGGTGCAGGGTCCTCAAGGCGATCCCATCGACATCATCAACGGCAAAATCGACGGCGACAAGTTCACCTTCGACGTCTCCTTCAACGGCATGACCATCCACCACAGTTGCGCGGTCACCGGCGACGACGAGATCAAGATGACCACGAAGTCCGATTCAGGAGATTTCCCCGGCATGGAGCTCACGCTGAAGCGCGTCAAAGCAACGCCTCCAGCAGCGCCGGGTGGCCCTGACACACCAGTCAAGCCAACTCCGCCGCCGCAATAATTCCGCCTCGCGCGCTCAAATGCAGTTTGTAGCGCCGGTCTCCAGACCGGCTGTCGTGCGGGTCTCCGGACCCGCACCCAACTCAAGATGCAGATTCATCGTCGGCATCTCCATCCGCCGCCAACGCCAGTTCTGATTCCTCACCCGCCGACGCATCCAGCAGATTCCGCGGCAGCGTTTTGCTGGTGCGAATGCCAAGCTGTTTCAGCATCTCCACCTGGCGCAGAAGATTGCCGCGCCCCTCGCTCAACTTCTTCATGGCCGTGCCATAACTTTGGTCTGCCGCCCGCAGGGCCTTACCCACTGCCTCAAGGTCGGCCACAAAGTTCGCAAATTTGTCGTAGAGCTCCGCGCCGCGATCCATCACATCGCGCACACTGCGCGCCTGCACTTCCTGCTGCCACAGCACATTGACAATGCGGATGATATAGAGCAACGTGGTCGGTCCCACCAGCAAAATACCCTGCTGGTACGCGTCAGCCCACAGCTCAGCATCATTTTGCAGCGCCAGCAGAAATGCCGGCTCGACGGGCACGAACATCACCACGAAATCCGGAGACTCCAGGCCCGGCAACCGCTCGTATCCGGCCTTGGCCAATCCCGTCACATGGCCGCGCACGCTCGCCAAGTGCAACTTGAGCGCGGCGCTGCGCTCGGTGTCAGCCGCCGCATTTGCATAGTCGGTGTATGCGGTGAGGGAGACTTTGGAATCGATAATCAGATTCCGCCCACCGGGCAGAAGAATAATCACGTCGGTGCGCGCCGATCGCGTCTTTCCGCCGTCCTCGCTCTCCAGTCCCGTGAAACTCTGCTGAAAACTGTACTGCTCGCCCTCGCGCAGCCCCGCCTTCTCCAGCAGATCGCGCAGAATGAACTCGCCCCAGTCGCCCTGCGCCTTCGCTGAACCGCGCAGCGCACTGCTCAGACCCTTTGCTTCTTCGGCAAGCTGCTGGTTCAGGCTGCCCAGATTCCCGATCAGACCTTCAAGCTTCGCCACACCTGTCTTCGAATCGCTTTGCGCCTGCTCCACCTTCTCGCGGAACTCCTTAATTTGCGTTTTGAGTGGCTCCAGCAGCGTGCCCAATTGCGTTTGGCTTGATTCTGAAAAGGCCTGCGATTTTTTATCGAGAATTTCACCGGCGAGAACCTGAAACTGATCGGCAAGCGTCTTCTTCGCAGACTCCAGCAGTGCCAGCTTCTCCTGGAGGTTCTGGCGCTCGTTGCGCAGCTCAGCCTCGACCCCGCTCAGGCGCGCAGCCAAATTGCGTTCGGACTCGGACTTCCCTTGCAGTTCCTCGCGCAAACTTACTGCAGTCTTCTCGCGCTCCGATGCCAGCGCTTCAAATGCGGCGTTTTGCGCTTTGGCCGACGTGCTCCGCAGCCAATACCCCAACAGGATTCCCGCAACCGCCGCAGCCACTCCAACAACCCAGATCAGCATCGTTTTCTTCCTCAACCTCTTCGCCAAATATACGCCCTGGAGCTGTGCAATTCCTGCCTTTCAGCTTGGTCCGCGGTCCTCAGTCCCTAGTCCCTGTTTTTTCAGCCGTTTCCACACCACCGCCGCCTTTACACCCCCCGGTCCGCCCGGTAGACTTGAAGATTCGGGGCCATGCGCATTTTTCTTTGCGCGGTGGTTGTCATTCCCTGCCGCGGGCCGTTATCGTAGGCACGCGGGGCGGAGCGGTGGTTCCAGTTCCCGAAGAGTTTTCTTGATTTCCTAATCACATGAGGAGAAGCACGCATGGCCGTTGAAGAAAAAGTGAAGCAGATCATTGTCGAGCAGTTACAGGTGGATGAAGCCGAAGTCACCCCCGGCGCAAGCTTTCAGGAAGACCTGGGCGCCGACTCGCTCGACGTGGTCGAACTGGTGATGCAGTTCGAAGAGGCCTTTGACATGGAGATCCCGGACGAAGACGCCGAGAAGATCAAGACCGTCAAGGACGCCATCGATTACATCGAGAAGAACGCGAAAGGCGGCAAGTAGCCATTGAGTCAGGCAGCAGCCCAGGGATACGCCCAAACATCGCCGCGCAGAGTCGTCGTCACCGGCGTGGGACTGCTTTGCGGTGTAGGCAATACTGCACCCGAAGTCTGGCGGCAGATCCTGGCCGGCTCCAGCGGCGTCGCGCCCATCCAGGGTTTTGACGCCACCGGCTTCCCAGTTACCTTTGCCGCCGAAGTCAAGAACTTCGACCCCCTACAGTTTGTAGACAAGAAGGAAGCGCGCAAGATGGGGCGCTTCACCCACTTTGCCTTTGCCGCCGTGCAGGAGGCGATGGCGCAGTCCGGCCTCGTCATCAACGACAGCAATGCCGACCGCGTGGGCGTCTTCATTGGCTCCGGCATCGGCGGATTCGAAATCATCGAGCGCGAACATAACAACCTGCTGCAGGGCGGGCCGCGCAAGATGTCGCCCTTCTTCATTCCCGCGGCCATCGTCAACATGGCCGCCGGCCACATCAGCATCCGTTACGGCGCGCGCGGTCCCATCTCCGCCACCGCTACCGCCTGCGCCACCAGCGCCAACTCCATCGGCGACTCGGTGCGCATGATTCTGCACGGCGACGCCGACGTGATGATCGCCGGCGGCAGTGAAGCCGCGGTCACCTCCATGGCCGTGGGCGGATTCGCCGCCATGCGCGCGCTTTCTACGCGCAACGACGAGCCCACCCGCGCCAGCCGTCCCTTCGACAAGGATCGCGACGGTTTCGTCATGGGCGAGGGCGCCGGCATCCTCATTCTTGAGGAGTTGGAGTTTGCCCGTGCGCGCGGAGCCAAAATTCTCGCCGAAGTCATCGGCTACGGTATGAGCGCCGACGCCTATCACATGACCGGCATCGCCCCTGAAGGTGCGGGCGCGCAACGCAGTATGCGGGCCGCGCTCAAAGACGCGGGAATCCAGCCGGAACAGGTGGGCTACATCAATGCCCACGCCACTTCCACTCCGGCCGGCGACGGCAACGAGTCCATGGCCATCGAGAAAGTCTTCGGCGAGCACGCCCTCAGCCACAAGCTCAAGATCAGCGGGACTAAATCGATGACAGGCCATCTGCTCGGTGGCGCGGGCGGACTTGAAGCCGGCATCACCGTGCTCGCGCTGGTCAACCAGCAGCTCCCGCCCACCATCAATCTCGACAACCCCGACCCCGAGTGCCGCCTGGACTACGTGCCCAACAAGGCCATTGCGCACCAGTTCGACATCGGGCTGTCGAATTCGTTTGGATTTGGCGGGATCAACGCGACGCTCATCATGCGCAGGTGGACGGAGTAAGACAGGGAGTAGGCAGTAGCCTATAGGAGTAGAAAGCGGGCGCCGGTGCTTCGGCATCGGAGCGTTTTCATGGATTGAGGGCTTCCCAGACCGGCGTGCCTGGCGCTTGCGCGACCACGGCTCCTGAAACCCGGACCCAGGGGCCGTCTTTGGCCTATATTCGAACGAGCACATCTGGACCCATATAGTCTTATGTTTGGTAGTTTTCCTTTTCTCCACCCCGTTCAAGCCATCGGCCAAAAGTGCTACCGTCAGCCAAGCGTTGGCTATCAATCCACCATACGTAATGAAAACCGGTTTCCCGATCTTCCTCAGAAAACAAATCCCTATAATTGACCTTGCCATAAAAATGCACAAATTTCCTGCGGTCGTTGATAGCGTTCCAATCGAAGGGGACTTCAGAAACGGCATATCTAGTAACACCATCGGAGGTTGGAGAAAAGAAAGAGCCAAGATTCAAGCCAAAATCCCCGTTGCTAAAGGTGCTATGTTCCCCACTGCAACTCTGATTTGTTTCGGATATATCAACAACGGCATACGCATAAATGATTTTGGCGGCCGTAAGCCCACGATTAAAGACCTTGTAAGCCACAACGTCATAGGGCGGAGGTGGGAGATTGCAATCGGGAGACGCTGGAATATTCATTGCTTCTACCTGGATTATTGCCCGTTCCTTTTTGACGGTATGGTCAATATTATCTCTGGCAACCTTCGCAGCATCAGCTGTTGCCGTAGCTGCTTCTTTCATGGCCCGCATGCTTTTAATAGCTACAATTACGCCCCAGCAACCTATGAAAACCAATAGGTAAGTGCTGACCGTCGCAGCTATATCCCAGCGGCTTTTGTCACTCATAACAGCTATCGCTGCGACTATCAATCTTTTCATCGATCAACTACTCCCTTAGTGCCTTGCGGTAACAGCCAGTGGAGACTTGTGATCCAAAGATCCTTGTAGCCCGTTCCTTATATGTCTTCGGCTTTATCTCGCCGCCCACGCCGTGCGCTTGGCCGCATGATATGTGGCGAACAACTGCATGTATGCCGCCGGAGTAATCTCTTCCGGGAACTCAGGACCGTACTCAATCAATAGCCGCTCGATTCGCATTTTCGCGGGGTTTTGGAACCACGCTATTCCGTACTTCCCGAAATTCAGGGCAGATGTCATGCGATGGGTTGCAACGATGATCTCGCGAGTCTGTCGGTCAGCTTGCATGTATTCCGCTGCCCTTTGCCTAACCTGGGGCAATATGGCCAAAATCCAAGAGCGCAACGGCTCGTCGGAAACGCGGGCAATTTCGTCGATATCCTCGCCCATCAGGAAATTTGCAACTTGCGCGGCGAGAGTTTTGGCCACCTTATCGTCCATTTGCAAAGAATAAGTGTTACAAAGGTCTTTAAATAGATCAACATTCATTAAGCGCAAACACATTGCGAAGTTTTCATCCAGATCGTCGAGTGACGGTTCTGCTCGTTTGGGGAAAAACCGCGACAAAAGCCCCATGTCTATCTCCTCCGTGATGCCCAGAAAGTCAGGCGGGCGGCCCACGCGATTCGATTTCGATGGCGCCAATGCTCCCTGTGGCGCAGCGGCAATCGAGTGGGCGTTTGGGATACAGCATACGCCGGTTTCGAAAAAGGCGAAAACGCGAAAATGATGCCCGTGCTGGTTTCCCGTCCCAAGCATGGGCCAGCCGCCAGACTCGCTGGCTCGCTCCCTTGGTCCCTGTCTTTGTGCATCTTGTCACAGGACGTTCATACTCCGCGTGTGATAGCATCCGGTTTTTGACGAAGCGCCTGGCGAAAATCCCCTCTTTTTTCGCCCCGCGCCGCCTGAGACCTCCGAATGGATGAGGAAGACGGCAGACCGGGAGCCTGTTCCCGGCAACTCGGCCCTTCCGACGCCCTGCACCGGCGTCACCTTGCAATCCCTGTTCCAGCCGATTTCCGAAAAGAAACTCCGTGCCCCACCTTTCGCGTTGGGTGCCCCGGGTCCCTCGCATTTGGGGACCGGGGAGACCAACTTAGCTCTCGATTCATCGCATCAAGGAGAAAAACATGAAAACGTACCAGGGAAGTGAGATCCGCAACGTAGCTGTAGTGGGGCATGCACACTGCGGCAAAACCACCCTAATTGCCGCTCTGTTGCATGCCGCGAAAATGACTCCCACCCAGGGCCGTGTCGAAGACGGCTCCGCCGCCACCGCCTACGACGAAGAGGAAGTGGCCCGCGGCATCACCATGCAAAACGCCGTCGCCTATGCCGAGTGGCAGGGCGTCAAAATCAACTTCGTCGATACGCCCGGCTTCCACATGTTCACCCACGAAGCCCGCGCCGCGCTCTTTCCCGTCGAATCCGCCATCGTAGTCGTCAACGCCCAGTCCGGCATCGAACCCGTGACCGAGCGCGTCTGGAAATTCGCTGAAGAAGCCAATGTGCCCCGCGTCGTTCTCGTCAATCAGATGGATCATCCCAAAGCCGGCGGCGGCGGCGGTTTGAGCGCTCTACTTGACGATCTCACCGAGCGCTGGGGCCGCAACTGTGTTCCCGTCCAGTTGCCCATCGTCGACGCCCAGGGCTTTCACGGCGTAGTCGATCTCGTCACCATGCAGGCCTACACCTACACCGTTGGCGGCGATGGCCGCGGCAAAGCCTCTGCGGAAATTCCCGCCCCCTCGCGGCCGACGCCAAGGCCCGCCACGAAGCTCTCGTCGAGCTCGTCGCCGAAGGCAAAGACGAACTGATGGAAGAGTACTTCGAGAAAGGCACCATCCCCGAAGATCACCTCATCGCCGCGCTTCACGAAGCCATCCGCGAAGATCGCATCTTCCCCGTGCTTTTTTCCAGCGGCCTGGCCAACATGGCCCTCGATCATCTTCTCGATTTCCTCAAGGTCTACACGCCCGCGCCTACTGAGCGCGCGCCCATCACCGGCGTCACGTCCGAGCCCGACGCGGACGCGCCCACGCGCAAGGTCGACGACGCCGAGCCCGTCACCGCCATCGTCTTCAAGACCATGGCCGATCCCTTCGCCGGCCGCATCACCTTCTTCAAGGTGATCGGCGGCGTGGTCAAGAACGACGCCACGCTTGAAAACTACACCCGCCGTTCATCGGAACGCTTGGCGCACCTCAGCATCATGCAGGGACGCAAGGCCGTCGAAGTCCCCGAGCTTCACGCCGGCGACCTCGGCGCCGTGGCCAAGCTCCGCGACACGCTCACCGGCGACACGCTTGGAGCAAAGGGCGCCGAATTCCAGGTCGCGCTGCCCGTGCCGCCTGAGCCCGCCATGACCTACGCCATCGAGCCCAAGTCGCGCGCCGACGAGGACAAGCTCGCGCCCGCCATTCACAAGCTCATGGAAGAGGACCTGCTCATCCGCTTCTTCCGCGACCCGCAGACCAACGAATTTCTCATTGCCGGCGCTGGCCAGCCGCACATCGAGGCCATCGTCAGCCGCCTCAAAAAGCGCTACCACGCCGAAGTCACGCTTAAGGCGCCCAAGGTTCCCTACCGCGAAACCATCCGCGGCAAAGCTGAAGCCCAGGGCCGGCACAAAAAACAGTCTGGCGGCCACGGCCAATTCGGCGACTGCAAAATCCGCATGGAGCCAATGCCCCGCGGCGGTGGCTTCGTGTTCGAGAATGACATCTTCGGCGGAGCCATTCCCCGCAACTTCATTCCGGCCGTCGAAAAGGGCATCGTCGAGACGGCCGCGCGCGGTTTCCTCGCCGGCTATCCGTTTGTCAACTTCAAAGTCACCCTCTTCGACGGCTCTTACCACGATGTCGATTCCAACGAGCTCTCCTTCAAGACCGCCGGCCGGCTCGCCTTCCGCAAAGCCGTGGAGCAGGCCAAACCCTGTCTCCTCGAGCCCATCATGAAGGTCGCCATCGAAGCCCCCGACGAGTTCGCTGGGACCCTCATGGGCGATCTCAACTCCCGCCGCGGCCGCGTGCAGGGCATGGAGAGCAAGGGCCGCACCACGGTCATCAACGCCGAAGTCCCCATGGCCGAGATGCTCGCCTACGGCACTCTGCTCACCTCCATGACGCAAGGCAAGGGCAGCTATCACATGGAAGTCGATCACTACGACATCGTGCCGCAGTTAGTCGCCGACAAAATCCTGGCCAACGCCAAACGGCCCATCGAGGAAGAGGAAGAATAGCCATCTGCGGTGGGGCAGCCGGCGCTCGCGCGCCAATCACATCCTGACCGTGCCCCATCCTTTTCACAGCCTCATCGTGAAAAGGGTGGGATGCCACGAATCCCAACCTACCTCAGTAATTGTCGCCCCGAGCGTTACAAATCGCATGTCATCCTGAGCAACAAGATTCGACTGTCATCCTGAGCGACAAGATTCGACTGTTATCCTGAGCGTTAAAATTCGACTGTCATCCTGAGCGACAAAATTCGGTTGTCATTCTGAACAACAAAAATCGACTGTCATCCTGAGCGAAGTGGGCCGCGCTTCGCGCGGCCCACGAGTCGAAGGACCTGCGGTTGCTCTTGCTTTTGCATTTCATACACTCGGAGTCGAACGGGAACCCGCATTGCCTCGCGGCAGACCCTCGCTACGTCTCGGTGCTTTAGGGCGGGGATTCCCGCTCACCCCTCCGCGGCCTGAATGTCTTCCACGTGAATCACCTTCGCCTGTTCATCCAGTTGGCCCGTCACCTTCACCGTCTTACCCTCGAACGGCTTGGCTTTTCCCGAGTCGTCCAGCCCGAATATCTGGCCGGATGAGTCGCGCAGCACATATTGATCGCCATTCTTGACGATCATTCCAGTAAAGGTTGCCGATTTGGCCTGCCCCTGATCGGGTTGCTGTTGCGGTTGCGCCTGCTCCTGCGCATGAGCGGGGCCGGCGACGACAAACGGCTTTCCCCACGCCACGGTGAACGCCAGTACCATCGCAACAAGAGCAGAAAAGTCGATAAAGGTGCGCTTAATGGAACGCATAACGAGTACCTCCGGGTTGAATTCACCCGGAACCGCTCACTCGGCCGGCCCAGGCGCGGAGATTCGTGCATTCGGCGGGCCAAACCGAATCCGCTTGAAAGCGAACAGAATCCGCTGCCGCACGCATCCTTGCGGGTAAAAACTTCTCGCTTGCAGCTTGGTAAAAACTGCCAGCGCCGGTAAAAACTGCCTGCCGACCTCTCCATCCTGGTTCCGATCAAGCGCAGTCCCTGTCCACGCCCCACGCCTCCCGGAGGGAGCAGAGGCATTTATGCCCTGGAGACAGGAGGGAGCAGGGGCCTCCAGGCCCTGGAGACAGGAGGGAGCAGGGGCCTTCAGGCCCCTGAATCTCCGACCAGGAAGATGCGGGCTTCAGCCCCGGAAGGACGGATTTCCAAAAGGAGCCCAAGATCGAACGACCGCAGTCCCTAGGTCCCCAGTCCCTAGCCCCTAGTCCCTTAGTCCCCGTTCTCTGACCACTGTCCACTGATCACTGTCTACTGCCTCTCGGTAGTGTTATTCTGGCGCGTCATCAAAAAGCTCGAGGAGGATGGCGTGAAAAAAGGCATCATATTGATCATGGCGTTGGCATTCCTGGCGGGATGCACCAAGGGTCCGCAAATTCAGATTCCGCCCAAGTGGCAAGGCGCTCCTTACCACCTCTCATTCGGCGCGCCGCCGGCCAAGCCCAACCCAGCGGGACTCACCATTCCGCCCATCAAGTGGGTGGCCGATCCTGACGAATTGCAAACCCGCGCCGACCTCGTCGTCGAATTCGACTCTTCCACGGCGAAGGGTCAAGGAGGCCAGGGGCCAGTGACGAACCAGATGGCCTTGGGAGCGGTCGACATTTCTGGTGCAGAAGGTCAGTTGCCCACCGACTACGTGGACAAGGCCAGCGCCGATCTCGCCAAGATGCTCGGTGCCTACTGCATGAAGGGCAAGATCAAACTCTCAGTTGCCCTCACCCGCTCGTCCATCCCCATGAACCCGACCGACGACCAGATCAACGCCAAGCGCCTGTCAGATTGGACCCCGATCGAGCTCGACTACAAGAACCCGCATCCGAAGTGCTAGACAACGGCGAGAGACGTGGTCAGTTGTCAGTTGTCAGCGGTCAGAAAGTCGGTACTTCGGACCTGGAAGGCCGTGGGTGGCTCATAGCCGATAGCCTTCAGCCCGCGTAGCGGGCGTCAGATGGTAGCCCCAGTCGTAAGACTGGGGGCCTCGCGGATCCCCATCGCCCCCAGCCCGCGTAGCGGGCGTCAGACGGTAGCCCCAGTCGTAAGACTGGGGGACCTCGCGGAACCGAATCGCCCATAGCCCGCTTCAGCGGGCGAAAGATGGTAGCCCCAGTCGTAAGACTGGGGGGCGACAGAACGTCACGCGAATGGCGTATAAGGGTGGGGGCGCAGAATCCCAGCCCGCAAGGAAGCACATGGCGCACACCTTCACCAGCATCCTCGTGCACGCTGTATTCTCCACTTCCGGCCGCTCGCCACTGCTCAGCGACGACGTGCGCCCCGAAATGCATGCCTATCTTGGCGGAATTCTTCGCCAACTCCAGGCCGTTCCCATCGTCGTGGGTGGAACCGCCAATCATGTGCACCTGCTGGCGCGCCTGCCGGCCGATCTCGCCGTGGCCGATTGTTTGCGCGTGGTGAAGACAAATTCCTCGCGATGGGCGAAAGAGCGATGGCCCCGGCGGCGTGCGTTCGCCTGGCAAAGCGGGTACGGGGCATTCAGCGTGAGCGAGTCGAGGCGGGGCGCCGTGATTCGTTACATTCAGAACCAGGAGCAGCATCACCGGCGCATTTCGTTTCAAGAGGAATTTCTAAAGCTGCTCAGCAGCCACGGTGTGGAGTTCGACGCGCGGTATATAGGTCAATAGTTCTTACGCCCGCTAAAGCGGGCTGAGGCGCCCACCCGCCCCGCTATCCCCAGTCTTGCGACTGGGGCTACCGTATTCCGCCCGCGTTGCGGGCTTGTGGGGGCGTCGGTGGCCGGTCTCTTCGAATCGGGCCCCGGAGCAGCTCCCATAGGGAGCGCAAGAAAATAGCCCAGGGCGCCAGCCCTGGGAACCCCGCCCGCCCATTTTCGAGAAATCAAGTACGCGCCGAAGCCGCGATGAGCTGGAAGCTAGGAGCCAGCAGCGAGAGGCTGTTCCTTGCCTTTCGCTTTGTATCGGGGCGCGGCTTTCAGCCGCGCCGACCCCGTCCCACCACACGGAGGGAGCGTGGGGCTTCAGCCCCACGAACCCGCCCACCCATTTTTCGAAAATCAAGTACGCGGCGAGGCCGCGCTCAAACCCCAACAGATTACTCGGCAACGCCAAACGGCCCATCGACGAAGAAGAATAGCCAGCAATCTATTCGGTCAACCGGATCAAAGACGTTGGTAGAATGGGGCGAGTGATAAGCCAGAGAGCTAAGCATGGCAAACGAAACAGACAAAGACAAAAGAGAAGAAGACAAGAAACTGCTCATCGAATGCCTGAAAATGATCGAAGAGCAGCTGCAGTTCATTGTCTTTCACCTTCCAGAGAAGTTTCGCCAAGAATTCCGACAGGAATTCCCGGGCCCCTGGGAGGAAGTTCAACGAAGGTTCGCGTCCGCCCGTGATCGGATCGAAAAAGACGAAATCGATTGGCAATACGTCGAAGGAGTTGGACTAACGAGTCCGACCCTCAAATGGAAGAGAGACCTATTGAAAAAAGCACGAAAGGGTGGGGTCTTGCGCAGATTTCTAGACATGGCCAACAGCTTCTTAGGAAGCCTATCCGGCGGCCTACCGATTGTCGAATTCATAAAAGAGTACAAAGATATGGTCGAAGCCAGTTTGAAAATAGTGCGCTCGGTCGAATAGTTCCTCATTTGAGCTCGAAACAAAAGGGCAGCCACCCAACACTCGCCGTGTTATCGTTTCTGCCTTTTGCGTCAGGGCCGAGCAAACTTCACTCGTTCCATTTGCCCACCCTGCCAGAAACAACTGCTCAATAGCAACCCCACCGACCCGGTGACCAGCCCAGAGTTATAATCCCCGCAAGGAAATGACCAAAGAAACCTCCGCCGCCTCGCGCCCCAAAGGGGGCCATGGTCATTCCCGAGAGAGGTGAGTGATGAGGGCTGTCTTGTTGTTTAATCAACTGACCTGGCACCAATTCTCCCAAGCCAAGCTACAGCAACTAAAGGCCGCGATTAGGGGCATGCCAGAATCAGATATCCAATCAAGCGAAGGCGAGGCTATAGTCAAACTTTTAGTACGTAACATAACTGCAGTAGTGCCTACCATTCGCTGGGACCAAGCCGAATCAACCTCACGAGAAGCAGACATAGACCTTTCCGGAGTCCCCGGAACGTTTGCCTTCACGGGCCGAAGGCCGGCACTACGAAAGGGGATCGAGTTCCGAGTGACAGTTCCCTTTGAAGGCAACTCCGAGCTGTTTGCGGTTCAACCGGAGTCTTACACGCTCAGCCCACCCATAGCAGCCGGTGATCATTCCAACCTAGTGTTTATCTACTCCGGCCTCCAGGCAGACATGGAAGCATGGACGCGCTCCTTCGAAGAGTCAAAATGCAAGATTGACAGCTACATCGTGAGCTTAAAAGACAGCGCCGAAAAACTGAACCAAGAACTCGAATCCACCGCACACGCTGCTCTGAACGAACGCAGATCACGTCTCGAGAGAGCCGGAGTGGACCTTGACGGGTTCCGCAAACGAATCGGCGGAAAAATCCAGAAATAGGTTCGCCGGGCGCCCCACCCTCGCGAGTTTTTCCTGTCGCAGGGGTGGCATATTTGGAACCTCCAGCCGAAGGCCGCTTGCCCCACCGCAGGTGGTCAGCTCGCCAACCCCTCCACCACCGCTTCCGGATGCCGGGCAGTCACCGTCAGATAAGCTCGCGCTCCGCGATCCGGCAGCTGCTGCCTACCCATCTCGACGAGCTAGGAGAAGAAGCTGCAGGATATCGCGCGAATGCGCGCGAATTTGCCTGCAAAAAGCCCGCAAAACACGCGCAAAACGGCGCAAAAACGCGCTCCAGACCCCGTTTTGACGTGATTATGCGAAATTCTCTGCCAACTGCGGCTCTAATTCGCGAAATTCTCTATTCACACTTACTGCTAAAGCGCGCAATTCTCGTTAATTTGTCTCAAAGAATCGCGAAGCTCCAGACGAACATTCAGGGGGTAAACGGTCGCTTCTAAGCGAACATTTGGCTGTTTTTGGCAGCACAAAAACGAACATTTGTCCTGATTCTACTGGACTTAACGAAACGCCCACCCCGGACACAAAAACGCGGGATTTTCGACTGCGTTGATTAGCCGTCGACTGATCACTGATCACTGACCACTGACCACTGTCGCGTCCGCTGGACGGACGCGGCGCGCCAGCGCCCATTTGAGCTCGTCGATGCCTTCGCCGGTGACTGCGGAGATGGCGTGGAACTCGAGCTTGCGGCGCTTGGCGTAGGCGGCTAGCTTCTTGAGCTTCGCGGGGTTCACGGCGTCGATCTTTGTCGCGACGACGATCGTGGGCTTCTCGGCTAGCGGATGCTGGTCGTGTGCGGGTCTGGAGACCCCCACTACAGCCGGTCTGGAGACCGGCGCTACTTCAGGGCGGCCGGGCACGGTGAAGCTGGCTAGCTCGTTCGCGATCACGTTGAAGTCTTCGACGGGATCGGGACGGCCCGACGCGTCGGACACGTCGACCAGATGGGCGAGGACGCGGGTGCGCTCAATGTGGCGCAGGAACTGGACGCCAAGGCCGGCGCCGAGATGCGCGCCTTCAATCAGTCCGGGCATGTCGGCGATGACGAAGGATTGCTGGTCGGGCTCCTCGCCCACCGTGACCACGCCGAGATTGGGCTCGAGGGTGGTGAAGGGATAGTCGGCGATTTTGGGGCGCGCGGCAGAGATGCGGGAGATGAGCGTGGACTTGCCGGCGTTGGGATAGCCGACGAGGCCAACGTCGGCGAGCAGCTTGAGTTCGAGACGATAACTGCGCTCCTCGCCGGCGCGGCCGAGCTCGTGCTCGCGCGGAGCCTGATGGGTGCTGGTGGCGAAGTGCTGGTTGCCGCGGCCGCCGCGGCCGCCCTTGGCGATGGTGATGCGCTCGTCGGGCTCGCGGAAGTCGTGGACGAGCTCGCCGGTTTCGGCGTCGAAGAGCGAGGTGCCGACGGGGACTTGCAGCGTAATGGAGCGGCCGTCGAGCCCAGTGCAGTTGGAGCCCATGCCGTGCTGGCCGCGCTGCGCCTTGTGCTCTGGGTTGTAGCGGAAGTGGATGAGGGTGTTGTGGCGCTGACTGGACTCCATGAAGACGTCTCCGCCGCGGCCGCCGTCGCCGCCCGAGGGCCCGCCGCGAGGCACGAACTTCTCGCGGCGAAAGGCCATGCAGCCGTTGCCGCCGTCGCCGGCTTTGACGCGAATTTTGGCTTCGTCGATGAACATGGAAAAGCAGGGGTCAGGTTTCAGGGGTCAGGGATCAGGGGGCAGTGGGCCGTGATCGGAGGCTTCATTGGTCGGCGCTGATGCGTTGCGCCATCTATTCAGTGTATCGGACGGCCGGGGTTGGGGCGGGAGGTTGGGCTGGGGTCGCGCAGGGCGGGGAAAAACATGGATATGTGATGCAGGCTACTTTGCAGCGGGGCGCGCCGGGGATAGAATCGCTGCCAACTTCTATTGAGAGCTGTTTAGGGCGGCGAAGGGCTGTGAGTTCGCGTCCTGTGCCGCGCCTGCCGCAAGAGCGGGCCGGTGGAGTGCTTGCTGCTTTCTTCCTTGGTTTTTTCCTTGATCTGCCGCGGCAGAGTTCGCAATGGCCGAGGCAATGCGGAACTGGAGAACGTGGTGTGCGGTTGGGGCGCTGAGCCTTGGCGCCTGCGGGGTGGTGCGCGCGCAAACTGTGGCCGCGGATCCCGCTCCCTTGCAGGGCATTCAAGTTCAGACGCCGGCGTCGGGCTCGCTGGCCGGGCGGCTTACCGATTTGCATTCGGCTCCGCTGGCCGGGGTTGTGGTCGTGTTGCACAACCAGGCCACGGGCGCAGAGGTGCGCGCGGTGACGGCCAAAAACGGCGGCTTCCGGTTTGCCGAGTTGGAGGCGGGCGAGTATTCCCTTGAGGCCGATGAGCCGCAGTTGGGCCACGGACGGCTGGAGGGGATTCTGGTGACCGGCGGCATGGAGGCGCGAGTGCAAGCCGCAATGCAGTTTGAGGCTCCCGCGCCGGAACTAATTGAGGCTGCGACGACGGGGAAGATTGCGTCGCCTGCGCGCACGGCCGCTGCGATGCCGCTGGAGGCATTGGCAGAGCCGGGGACGCAGAGGCCGGCAACTGCGGTGCCGGCTTTGCCACCGGCTGCGGTTTCGCGCACGGCGCTTAGCACGGAAACTCCGCAGATGACCGCGATGGTTGACGCCGCGCCGGTGCGGTCGATGACGACCACTCCGCGTGCGGCAGACGCGGTTCGGCCGCCGAGCGAGACTGTTGCGCCAAGGCCTGTCATGCCGCAGCCGGCGGTTCGCGCCGAGGTATTGACTGCGCCGGTCACATTGCCTCTGCCGCAACTGCGGGCCGGGCCGGAAACGCAATCCATTGCCGCGGAGCTCGCGCTTGCGGTCACGCTGCCGCGCACGCTCCCGCTTGCGCGCGGCATGTCGCCGGCAGTGCCGCCGAACATGGCGATTGCTAGCGGCATGAAGGCGGTTCTGCTGCTGGGACAGATGGCGTTTGCGTCGGTTGCAGCCGCCGCGCAAAGGGCCGATCCGGCTGCGGCGGTTGTGGCGACCACGGTGACCGCGAGCGAACTGCAATCGCTGCCTGCAGGCGGACGGCGCTGGCAGGAGTTTCTGCAGGCTACTCCGACAGCGAGCGCCGGCCCCGATGCGACGCAGGCAGTGTACCGCGGATCGCAGGAATCGGCGGAGATCACGATCGACGGCGCGAGTGCGTTGCTCAAGTTTGGCGTGGCAGCGGGATCTGGGTCGATGGCTCGCGATCCAGCCGGCGTGGACACAGAACCGCCGAGCGCGATGAACCAGACGTGGACCGGTGGGCGCGGATTCGGCGTGAGCGAGGCCGCGATTCACGAGGTGACGGCGGTCTCAGGAAACGTGGAGGCCGAGGGCATGCGCTCTGCCGGAGGGCGCACCAGCATTGAGACAGATCGCGGCGGCAATGCGCTGCACGGCCAGGGATTTTTCTACGACCGCCAAAACAACTGGGGCGCGCGCAACCCCTTCACGCAGTGGGTCACGGAGACTGCACCGGCCACGCTTACCTATAATCCATCCGGACCACCGCTCTCCGTGCCGGTTTTCGATAATGGTCCGACTGGATTGCCGGAGTCGTATACCCCGCCCGATCACGAGATGGTGTGGGGCAT
Source organism: uncultured Acidobacteriota bacterium (assembly GCA_963729915.1). GTDB lineage: Bacteria > Acidobacteriota > Terriglobia > Terriglobales > Acidobacteriaceae > Telmatobacter. Next base: position 144,833 of record CAVSQE010000021.1, read on the forward strand.
CGGCATGGGCAGCCCGATCCGCCACGACAAGCTGTTCTGGTTTGCGGCGCTCGATAGCTACCACCGGAACGATCCGGGGCTGTCGATGGTGAAGCATCCCTATCTCGAGGAAACTCCGAGCGGATGCGGAAGCACCTCGGGATGTACGCCCACTACCACCGGTTTTTTTGCCACGCCCTCCGACGCCCAGTTGACGTTGCTCAGCGCACAGCTCGATCTTCCCAGCAGCAATCCGGAGGTCGAAGGGCTGACGGCTTATTCGCAGATGCTGGAGACGCTGGCCGGCCTGCTCGGCCCAGCGCCCCGCAGCGCCACGCAATGGACCGGCTTTGCCCGCATCGACTGGCAGGCCACCGAGCGCCACCGCTTCACCCTCGAAGGCATTGGCGCCGATTGGAGCGCTCCGGGCGGCGGACTGACGCGCACGTCGGAAACCTACGGGAACCACAGTTTCGGCTCCAGCGAGGCCAGCGAGGAGTGGCTGCTCGCCCGCTGGGAGGCGTACCTGACGCCGAATCTGCTTGCCGTGACGCAGGGCTCGGCGGGGCGGACGATTCTGAGCGCGCGGCCCGAGACGCCCTCCACCTTCGAGCAGACGTTTTTGAACGGAAATTTCCAGGGCCAGTTGCCGCAGATCGTTGTCGATTCGCGTTACGGCTTCACCATCGGCAATCCATCGCGGTTTGGCCAGGGCAGCTACCCCGACGAAAGGCTCTACCACGCCCAGGAATCGCTGGATTGGGTGCACAATAGTTTGCTGGTCAAGGCGGGATTCGAGATCGACCACAATGCGGACGCCACCAGCCTGCTGCGCAACGGATCGGGGACGTACACCTACTCCAAAGTGCAGAACTTTATCTCCGATGCGCTGGTTTTTGAGAAGTTCGGGTTTGCCGATGCGCTCGACCCGCGGAATCCTCACAACTGCGGCGCGTCGACTACAAGTCTGGGCAGCCAGCCTTGCTACTCGTCTTATTCGCAAATCATGGGCCCCACCAACTGGCAACTGAGCACGAATGACTGGGCCGGCTACGCGACCGCAGAGTGGCAGGCGAATAAATTCGCGGTGTTCTCCGCCGGCTTGCGCTGGGAACTTGAGCAACTGCCGCCGCCCATCGCCGCGCTAGCCAATCCCGCATTGACCAACGTATCGGCAACCGATCCGAAGCCTCCGCTCTCCACGAGTTTGCCTGGGCTCGGCAACAACTGGGGACCGCGCGTGAGCCTGGCCATCGGAGACGGGCGCGGACACTGGCCGGTGCTGCGCCTGGGCTACGGCGTGTACTACGGCCGCGTGGAAAACGCCACCATCGAAACCGCGCTTACGCAAACCGGCTCGCTCAACGGCGATCTGAGCTTCTTCATGCGGCCGCAGGACGATTGCCAGTTCTGCGCGGGCGGCGCACCGCCGTTTCCTTATGTTTTTGTCGGCGAGCCTTCCAGCGTGGTCAAGCCGGGAGCGGTTGGCTTCGCGCCGAACTTCCGCAATCCTGAAGTACACCAGGCCATGGCCGCCATCGAGCAGCCGCTGCCGGGGCATGTGGAGCTGACCGCAAGCGCGGTGCTCAGCCTGGGCCGCCGCTTGCCCGTCTTCCTCGATGCCAACTTCGACCCTGCCGTCAATCCGGGAACGATCACAGCGGCCAATCCGGGGATCACCTACACCGTGTGCGACGAAGCGCCTTCGGGCACGGGTAGTGGCTCGTGCGGCAACCTCGGCCTGGGTCCCATCAAGGCCTCGAGAATCACGGTCCCATTCTACGCGTCCTGGCCCTCCAATCCCGATCCATCGCCAAATTGCCCGGGCGACTCGCCCATCAACAACCCGCTCGGCCCGCATGGATGGTGCAACCCGAATTATCAGGAGATCGACCAGATCACGAGCAAAGCGAATTCGACGTATGAGGCGGCCATGGTGAGGCTCACGCGCTATGGACGGCGCGGCCTGAGCCTGCATGCCCACTACACTTACGCGCATGCCATGGACTGGAATCCGAATGCCAGCCCGCTGGACCCGGCCAACTTCAACCTCGAGTACGGAACCAGCAACCAGGACGTGCGCCACTCGGCCGCTGCGATGCTGATCTATGAAGCGCCCTGGAAGCTGCACAATTTCGCCGGCCGCATTGCCAACGGCTGGATGCTCTCCGGCATCGGGCAATTCCACAGCGGCCTGCCCTACACCATGCGCGTCAGCGGCTCGCTGCCACAGGAGTCCATCTCCACCGCGACCATAACGGGATTGCGGCCAGGCTTGACCGGCTCGGGCGGTGACAGCCGCGTCTACGGCTTTGAGAACGGCAGCCTCGCCTACAACATCGGCCGCAATACGTTCCGCTATCCGAGTAACTGGAAAGCCGATGTGCGCGTGGGCAAGAAATTCGACCTGGGCGAGGAGCGGCAGTTGGAAATTCTGGCGGAGAGTTTCAATCTCTTCAATCACCAGAACGTGACCGAGATTGAAACCACCGGCTATACCATCGACTCCGGCAGTTCCACTTCGCCTCCCACGCTGAACTTTCTTACCGGTCTCAAGAGCAGTTCCACCACCGGCGTGATTCCGGGTTTTGGCCAGCCGCTCAATATCAACGCGACCAACTTCTATCGCGAGCGGCAGATCCAGCTTGGGCTGAGGATGCGGTTTTAGGCGTCGTCCGGCGCACGTTCGCTGCAATTTTTGTCCCCGTGCGCGAAATCTGTAGAACTAACATATTTGCAGGGCTATGCAGTTTTTATGTCTGAATATGCGCTGTATCTCGACGATGGGGGCCATCCTGACGATCAGCCCTTTCTGGTTGTAGCCGGCTATGTCGCCGCTGAACCACAATGGCTGGCTTTCGAGCCACAGTGGAGACATGCGCTTGCTCGATTTGATCTCGGCCCTGAATTTCACATGACGGATTTCATGGCGAATCGACGCAGGTACTCGACACTCAAAGTAGATCAGATTCTTTTTACGCTCGCTGAGATCACTAAGAGGAGCACAGCGCATCTTTTCGTCGCCGCAGTAGATATCGCTGCGTACAAACGTGTCAACGAGGAGTTTACCCTAGAGGAATGTCATGGTGCGCCTTACGCAATCACGACTAGGACCTTAGCTAGAAGCCTCAATCTCTGGAGATCCGAAAGCTTAGGCGGGGAAGATCGCCTTCTCGTCTTTGTGGAAGAAGGAACCAAGCATTATGGCGACTTGGAGCAGGTGTTCAAACGTGACGGCTTGCCCCTACCTAGTCGGGTGCCGAAGGCAATGCCCCAGGTTCAACCCGCCGACATTCTTGCCTGGGAAACTTTTAATTGGTTGCGCGCCGGAAGCCCGTCAAATGTCGGCAAGAACCTGAAGCGGCTAACGTATGCCACCCGCAAGAAAGAGGAAATTGGGGGAATGATTTACGAAACAGACTTAAGGCGCATATGCAGAGAAACTGAGGTTCCATCGCGCGCCTCGATGGGGCCAGGTGACACGATCGCGTTTCATTCCGAGCGTAAACGGAAGAGGAAACGGACCATTAAATAGGAACAATTTTAGCCGCTCGAGCAAAAGCGCCGAGCAGCTAGCTCGGCGCTCTGAAAGGTGAGGGATTCGAACCCTCGAATCCATTTCTGGATTGCCCGCTTTTCAGGCGGGTGCCTTGAACCACTCGGCCAACCTGCCATGTTCCTTTATGGCGGCTCCTGAAGTATATCGGGAACCTTGCCATTAATCCACGCCATAGACAGACAAGCTTGCTACCGCCCGGTCTGCGCATGACCACCCCGACCCCGCCGTCCTACAATCATTCGGAACTGATTTTTGACCCTCCCGGGAGATTCTCATGCAATTCCGTACCGTCGGTGCCCATTTCCGTATCACCCTGGCTCTTGCCGCCCTGTTTGCTCTTATCACTTGTTCTGCCGGGGCAAACGCGCAGGAGAAGAAAGCTCCGGTTGCATCTCCCGGCGACACGCTGGCCACTCCTGGACCGCTGGCACAGAACCTCTCGCCCAAACTCGACAAGCGCGACCTGGCCAAGGCCATGAAACTCGTCGCCGACTGGCAACTGAGCCGCATGCCGGCCGAGGCGCAGACGGATTGGACCTGGGCCGCGCTCTATGCGGGCTTCATGGCGGTTCCGCAAAAGGTGGCTGGCGACAAATATCGCCAGGCGATGCTCCAAATCGCCGAGCAGCTGAAATGGCAGCCCGGCCCGCGTGTGATGCATGCCGACGACCAGGCCGTGGGACAAATGTATTTGGAGCAGTATTTCCTGCACAAAGATCCGAAGATGATGGACGCAATGCGCGCGCGGCTCGACCAAGAGATGGCTACGCCCGAGGCCCAATACGCCAGCACGCTGCCGGCGCACTGGGACCATGCCAGCCACCCCAATATGCCTCTGTGGTGGTGGTGCGACGCGCTCTTTATGGCGCCTCCGGTGTATGCGGATATGGCGGCCGCAACCGGCGACAAGAAGTATCTCGAATTCATGGATCGCTCGTGGGATGCCACGGCGGCCCTGCTCTACGACCGCGACAAGCATCTCTATTTCCGCGACGCCACGTTCCTTGACAAGCATGAGAAGAACGGCGAGCCGCTGTTCTGGGCGCGCGGCAACGGCTGGGTGATGGGCGGTCTTGTGCGCGTGCTCCAGAAGCTGCCCGCGGATTCTCCGCTGCGGCCGAAGTATGTTGCCCTGCTGAAAGAGATGGCGGCGGAGATGCTTACGATCCAAGGGAAAGACGGATTGTGGCGGCCGGGGCTGCTCGATGGCGATGCGTATCCGCTGCCGGAGATTTCGGGCAGCGCCTTTGTGACCTACGCGCTGGCGTACGGCGTAAATGAGGGGATTCTGGATCGGGCGACGTATTGGCCGGCCGTCGAAAAGGCGTGGGCAGGCATGTTGACGCATGTGTATGCCGATGGGCGGCTGGGCAGCATTCAGCCGGTGGGCGCGGCGCCGGGAGCTTACGGTGAAACCTCGAGCTACGTGTACGGAGTGGGCGCGTATCTGCTGGCGGGGTCGGAGATTTATCGCACGGCGAAGTGATTAAGCGGTCATTGGGAGCATAAACGATGGCGATTTTTGACGCAGAAGAACCGGGAGACGAACAGCCTGAAGCGGAAAAGAAGCAAGGCGAGGAAAACTACCGCGGCCTTGTTGTTTTGCTTCTGATGCTTCCGCTGATCATCTACCCATTTTTTACGGGCCGGACCGAACTAATAATCGGGGTAAGCATTTCGGCGGCCATGACTTGCATTGCGATCATCATGTGCTGGGATCTGAGGAGGCATGTTTGGTTCTGGATCGTTGTTGCGCTCATGCAGGGGATCTACATCTCGCTGGCGTATCTGGCCCACTGGCCAAGAGTGACGATGACCAAATTAACGCTCCTGCCGTTTGGGTTGATGTACTATTGCCTAACTGTTGGAGTCGCGCGGGCAATCGACAAAATCAGAGCCAAGTCTTCAGGGTCAGATAAGGAGTCCTAGTTAAAGGCCTCTACGCAAAGCATGGCTCTGACATAGCGGCGATTGCATAATCGCTATTTCGCCGGCACCACCGGCGATGCGCCGTTCAGAAACGCCGGATCCATCTGTGCGATATCGGCGCGATAGCTCACGGTGTTGGCCGTGGGAAATGTCGCCGGCACTTTCTGCGTGACGCGGCCCGTGGCCGCCCACTCCGTGCCGCGCTGAAACGTGGTGATGAAACCCACGCAACTGAGCGCAAACACATCGTGGCCGAGCGTGGTGTGAAAGATTCTCCCTTTGCCGTAGTGGAGAACCATCAGCATGGGCTCTTCATGGCCGGTGCCTTGGTTGTTGGGGTCCGAATGCGCGGTGGCGAGCACGGTCATGTTTTTGCCCGGCCCGCGCAGCCTGCCGTAGAGCTCGTCGTTGGCATGCATCCATATTGGAGGCAGTCCCTTGAGGATGGGGTGATCCGGCTGGCGCGCCGTCACCTGGAACGGCAGCCGCGCTCCGTGATGGCCGGCTGGGCCCGGCGACGAATCAGACACCAGCTTGCCGTCCTGGAAATACCAGTACGGCCCTGCCTGCTCATTGCGGTTGCGCCAACCGCCGATGCCAGTCATTTCGTTATAAGCGGGCCAGTCGGGAAATGCATTGTCGGCGGCGTGCACAACGACCAGGCCTCCGCCACCGGCAACATACTGTTCAAATTGCGAACGGAGTTCCGCAGGCCACGTGGGGCCGTCGTAGTTCATCACGACCGCGCGGTAGCGGCTCAGTTCCGGCTTGAAGTTGCTGAAGTCGCCGTCTGACGGCGGCGCGGTGATGACTGAAACCTCGAAGAGCCCGGTTTCTTCGAGTTCCTTCTTGAGCACCGGCGTTGTCAACCGCCAGTTGTGGTAAGCGCCGGCGCTTTGCCCGTCAATAATGGCTACGCGAATGGGGGTCGTCGCACGCATGGGTTGCGCCTCCGCACGGAACATTGGAGCGCCGAGCAGAGCGCCTGCCAAGATCATCCAGCCCATCGATTTCATCATCGAGCCTCACTTGCCGATAAAAGGACCTGAAGCAGCAGAATACATCTCCCACGGGCGGGGGAGCGGGTGGGGGGCCAAATACACCGGAGAACGGCCGTAAATGCCGTGTTCGGTGGGGGTTAATGAATTGCGTGCTTACCCCATACGTGGGATTCCGCTCTCTGCAGTGAGTGCTTACTCTGGGGGGTGAGCAGCACCGTGGACGTGTAGGTTTCCGCCTGGGATGCGGCCCCGGGACATGCGTTGATGGAGTCGTTCGAACCTCACCTGACGCGGGAATTCAGCCCCAACATGCAGGCGGCTGCGGCGCTCTGCGCATGGCCCGGAGCATAAACTTTCGCGGCGCGTCGGTAGCATGGGAGCAGGAATGAAAGTCATCGGAATCAGCGGGCTGGAAAACGCGATGCCCTTCAAGAAAGCACACTGGGCGGGCCTTGACGAGCGCGAGTACCGCATCGCCCAAGGCATGGACGCCGCGGCTGCGCTGGTCATCGACGGCAAATTGGTTGCCGCAGCCGAGCAGGAGCGCTTCAGCGGCAAAAAACACACAGGCGACTTTCCCATTGACGCCATCCGCTTCTGCCTTAACGCGGCCGGCATCTCCATCGACGAAATTGACGAGATTGCGCATGGGTTCGACTACGCTCCCTATCGCGGGCTTTACACCGGCGACGAAACTTCGTCGGAGCTTTACGAGAAGGTGTTCTCGCGCGAGGCGCTGCTCAACCAGGTGCGTCGCGATCTGCCAGGCTTTCCGCTGGATCGGGTTCACCTGGTCGGGCATCACCTGGCGCATGCCGCCAGTGCCGCGTACACCTCTGGATGGGACGAGTGCCTCATCGTGGTGAACGACGCCATGGGCGAGATGGAGAGCCTGAGCGTCTACGACTTTCACGATGGCGCGTTCGAAAAGATTCGCACCATCGCCGCCAACGATTCCATCGGAATTCTCTACTCGCTGGTCACGCTGCACCTTGGCTTCGATTTCAATTCCGACGAATACAAGATCATGGGGCTGGCGCCGTATGGCGATCCGTCGCGTTACCGCAAATTCTTTGAGGAAGCCGTGGAACTTTGCCCCGACGGTTCTATCCGCATCCCCATCCTCAAGCTGAACCGCACCCGCGAAGAGCGCGAAAATTACACTGCGACACGCGCGTATCTCGACGAGCACCTGATCGCGCACCGCGCACCCGACCAGTCAGTGAATTCGAATCATGAAGACGTTGCCGCGGCACTACAGGAGTGCCTGGAGCGCGTGGTAATGCACGTGTGCGAACACTTTGGCGAAGAGACCGGGCTGCGGCGGATAGCGCTGGCCGGGGGCGTGGCGCTGAACTGCACCGCCAACGGCAAGCTCATGCGCTCACATCTTTTCGACGAGGTATACATCCAGCCCGTGGCCGGCGACGCCGGCGTGGCGCTGGGCGCGGCGCTCTATCGTACCGCACTCGCACAAAAGATTCCCAACGAGCGTTTTCCCGCTCCGCTCTTCGGTCCGCAGTATAGCGACGCCGACGTCGAGGCCGCGCTGCAGCGCTTCAACGGAAAACTTCAGTGGAAGCGCTACGCGACGGCGGACGAAACCTGCGCCGCGGCAGCCAAACTCATCGCCGACGGGCGCGTGATTGCGTGGTCGCGCGGACGCATGGAGTACGGACCGCGCGCGCTCGGCAACCGCAGCATCCTCGCCGATCCAGGCCATCCCGAGATGCGCGACCGCATTAATGCAATGGTAAAGAAGCGCGAGGCCTTCCGGCCGTTTGCGCCAGCATGTGCGGCGGAGGAAGCCCACCGCTGGTTTGAGGTCGAGCCAGGCGAGGAATTTCCCTATATGATCAGCATCGTCAACGTCCACCCCGAGTTGCGCGCCCAACTGCCTGCGATCACGCATGTGAATGGATCCGCGCGCCTGCAAACCGTGAGCGCCACGGACAATCCTGATTTTCATGCGCTGCTCCTGGCCGTGGGCAAGACCACGGGCCGCCAGATGGTGCTGAATACCAGCTTCAATGTGAAAGGGCAGCCCATCGTCAACACGCCGGAGGAGGCGATTGCGACCTTCCTCGGAACCGCCATCGAGTATCTATTCCTGGAGAACTTCCATGTTACCCGCGCAGTTGCTTGAGTGGAATCGGACCGATACCGATTACCCCCGCTCCAGCACCATTGCGGATCTCTTCGCCGCACAGGCCGTGCGCACACCCGATGCCGTTGCAGTGATCGCGCAAGGCCGCAAGCTCACCTATCGCGAGCTGGATGAAGCCGCCAATCAGCTGGCGCGCCGTTTGCAGCACCTCGGCGTGAAGCCCGATACGCTGGTGGGCGTGGCCATGGGCCGCTCAGAGACCCTTGTCGTCAGCCTGCTTGGAATTCTGAAGGCCGGCGGTGCGTACGTTCCTCTCGATCCCACGTATCCACAGGATCGTCTTTCGCTGATGATTGAAGACTCCCAGATGCCGGTGCTGCTCGCCACCGCCGCATCGCGCGCACATCTTCCACCGGCTGCGGCCGGTCTCACCATTTTCAACGTCGAAGATGCGGACCTCGGGCGCGAAAGCGCGGAAGCCGTCGCTTCTCAAGCGACGCCGACGCACATTGCGTATGTGATTTACACCTCCGGCTCCACGGGCAAGCCGAAAGGCGTGATGGTTGAGAGCCGCAACGTGGTGAATTTCTTCACCGGCATGGATCGCGCCATCGGCTGCGAGCCCGGCGTTTGGCTGGCCGTCACCAGCGTGTCGTTCGATATTTCTGTGCTCGAGTTGCTCTGGACGCTCACGCGTGGGTTCACGGTTGTCGTCCACGGTGACAAAGGTTCGGCAACCATCGCCGACGAGATCGCGCGCTACCGCGTCACGCATCTGCAGATGACGCCATCGCTGGCGCGCATGTTGACGCTCGATCCGGGTGCCTACGCCGCGCTGGGTTCGCTAAAACAGATGCTACTCGGCGGCGAGGCCGTTCCCGCGGCGCTCATCCATCATCTGCGCCGGGTCTTCAAAGGCGAGATCCACAATATGTACGGGCCGACCGAGACCACGATCTGGTCCACGACCTGCCGCGTTGAGAATGTGGAGACGAGCGTTTCCATTGGAAAACCTATCGCCAATACGCAAATCTACATGCTCGATGCCGATCTCCATCCCGTTCCGATGGGCGAGATCGGCGAACTCTTCATCGGCGGCGACGGCGTGGCGCGCGGCTACTGGCAGCGGCCCGAGCTCACCGCCGAGCGCTTCGTTATGATTCCGGGGCTCGGGCCGGATCGTGGCGATATTGGAAGGATGTACCGCACCGGCGATCTGGCGCGCTTCTTGCCGGACGGCAACATCGACTTTCTTGGCCGCGCGGATTATCAGATCAAGCTGCGCGGACATCGCATCGAGCCCGGCGAGATTGAAGCGCTGCTCGAGAAATCTCCCGGCGTCCGCCAGGCGGTTGTGGTTCTGCGCGAAGACCGCGAAGGCGATAAGCGGCTTGTCGCCTATCTCGTGGCGGAGACGGCGGACGCAGCATCCGGAGCCAGACTGCGCGCGGCGCTCGATGCCAAGCTGCCCGACTACATGGTTCCTTCCGCATTCGTATTTCTTGACGAGCTGCCGCTCACCGGCAACGGCAAGATCGATCGCAAGGCGCTGCTCAAGTTGCCTGCGCCGAAACTCGCTTCCGCCGCGGCCTCGCGCACTGCGGAACCCTCGAGCGAGATGGAGCGCATCGTGGCGCGCGCATGGCAACAGGCGCTGGGCATTCCGTCGGTTGGATTAACAGAGAATTTCTTCGATCTCGGCGCGCACTCGCTTACGGTGGCTGAAGCGCATGCCAAGCTGCAGGAAGCACTGGGCCGCGAGATTGCTCTTCTCGATCTCTTTCAATTCACGACAGTCAGCGCACTGGCCGCACATCTCGACGCGCAATCCGCCAACCAATCCGTTGGCGTGCAGGCGGCTGTGAGCCAGCTTTCAGAGCGCGCCGCGCGCCGCAGAATGGCGCGCCAGCGGGAAACCACAGCGCCATGAAATCTTCTACCATCGCAATCGTCGGCATGGCGGGCCGTTTTCCCGGGGCACGCAACACCGCAGAGTTCTGGCGGAATCTGCGCGACGGCGTCGAATCCATTCGCGACCTGACGGACGCCGAGCTGCTCGCCGCCGGCGCCACGGCCGAGGATCTCGCCAACCCCGACTACGTGCGCCGCGCCGCCATTCTCGAGGACGTGCCGCTCTTCGACGCGACGTTCTTCGGTTTTAGCCCGCGCGATGCCTCCATCATGGATCCGCAGCACCGGCATTTTTTGGAGTGCGCGTGGGAGGCGCTGGAAGACGCGGCGCATCCGCCGCAACAATTCCCCGGCTCCATCGGCGTCTTTGCCGGGTCGGGGATGAACACCTACCTGATCCACAATCTGCTCGCCAACCGACGTCTGCTTGCATCCGCAGGACTTTTTCAGCTCAAGCAAACCGGCAACGATAAAGACGTGCTGGCGACGCGCGTCAGTTACCAGCTCGATCTGCGCGGACCCAGCATCAATGTGCAAACCGCCTGCTCTACTTCGCTGGTCGCGACGCACATGGCCTGCCAGAGCCTGCTCAATTTTGAGTGCGACATGGCTCTCGCGGGCGGTGTCACCATCGAAATTCCGTACGGGCGCGGCTACGTTTATCGCGAGGGCGAGATTCTTTCGCGCGACGGCCACTGCCGGACCTTCGACGCCAACTCCAGCGGTACGGTTTTCGCGAGCGGCCTCGGCATCGTTGTCCTGCGCCGGCTTGAGGATGCGCTCGCCGACCACGATCACATTCGCGCGGTCATTCTCGGTTCGGCAATCAACAACGACGGCGCGCGCAAAGTCGGCTATCTCGCACCCAGCGTGGAGGGCCAGGCCGAGGTGATTCGCGAAGCGCTGGATTACGCCGGCGTCCCCGCCTCCAGCATTTCTTATGTTGAAACGCACGGCACCGGCACGCGGGTGGGCGATCCCATTGAAGTGCGCGCTCTGACGCAAGCCTTTGGGGATTCCGGACGGCGCAGCACGACGGCGATCGGCTCGCTCAAATCCAACGTGGGCCATCTGGACGCCGCGGCAGGCGTCTCCGGGCTCATCAAAACCACGCTGGCTCTCGAACACCGGCAGATTCCCGCCAGCCTACACTTCGAAAAAATCAATCCGCACATCGAGCTTGAGGGCAGTCCATTTTATGTAAGCAGCGAACTTGCCGATTGGCCTTCCGCGGCCATGCCGCGCCGCGCCGGCGTTACTTCGCTCGGCATCGGCGGCACCAATGCGCACGTGATCCTGGAAGAAGCGCCGACAGTCCCGCTTACCCGCGAGCAGAGGCCGTACGAGATTCTCACCGTTTCCGCAAAAACCGAAGCCGCCGCCGATCAGGCTTTTGCGAATCTGGCCGCGCATCTCGCAGAGCATCCGCAACTGAACCTTGCCGACGCTGCTTTCACCTGCCAAGTCGGGCGCACGACGTTTCCGCATCGGCGCGCCGTCGTTCTCGAAGACAAGCGCGAATCCATTGCTGCGCTCGCGGGCCTCGACCGCAAGAAACTTATCGCCGGAAATGCGGGACGCACCGTGCCCGTGTTTCTCTTCTCCGGCCAGGGCTCGCAATACGTGAACATGGGCTGCGAACTTTATGAGCACGAAGCGGTTTTCCGCGAGGCGCTTGACCTTTGCGCGAAGCATCTGCGCGAGCCGCTGGGGATCGATCTCATCGCAGCGCTTTATCCGCCGGATGCCGAAAAAGATGCCTGTGCGGAGCGATTGAATCAGACTTGGCTAACGCAACCCGCGCTCTTCGCGATTGAATACGCGCTCGCCCAGTGGTGGAGATCGCTTGGTGTTGAGCCTACCGCGATGACCGGTCACAGCATTGGCGAATACGTAGCCGCGTGCCTGGCCGGCGTCTTCTCGCTTGAAGATGCGCTCGCCATTGTCGCTGCGCGCGGACGGCTCATCTACGACCTGCCTGCGGGCGCGATGCGGGCCGTGCCGCTTCCCACCGCTGAGATCAAGCTGCCCAAGGATCTTTCTCTCGCCGCCATCAACAATCCCGCGATGTGCGTCGTCTCCGGCCCGACAGATGCGATTGCTACTTACGAAGAGTCGCTCGCGAAGCAATCCATCGCCTGCCGCCGCTTGTTCACTTCGCACGCCTTCCACTCGGCGATGATGGAGCCCATCCTCGGCGCGTTCGAGCAGCGGTTGCGCGGCATCAAGCTCCGCGCTCCGCGCATTCCCTATCTCTCGAATATCACCGGCACGTGGATCAAAGCGGAAGAGGCCACGGACCCCGCATACTGGGCGCGCCACATCCGTTCGACAGTTCGCTTCAGCGACAATCTAGCCGAGCTTTTCAACGTGCCCGAGAGCGTGCTCATTGAAGTTGGTCCGGGCAATGTGCTCACCTCGCTCGCGCGCCAGCAGGGCGGCCCTTCCGCACGCGCATATCCGTCGCTCCCTCATCCGCGCGAGAACGTCTCTGCGTTGCGCTGCGCGCTGGAAACCCTGGGCCGGCTTTGGACGCTCGGCGTTAATGTGGATTGGTCGAAGCTCCATGCACCCGGCTCCGTGCAACGCGTTTCGCTGCCCACGTATCCTTTCGAGCGGCAGAAGTTCTGGATTGAGCCGGACAGGATCACGCAGGACGCGCAACCCGCGCCGGCGCAGGATTCGCCATCCGACAGTGACTCCGTTGCCGACGAACCTGTCTCGCTCTATCGCCGCGCGTGGAAGCCCACGCCTCTGCCCGCAACCCATGCAGCGCAGCCGGGCCCATGGTTGCTTTTCCGTGATGCGTTCGGCGTCGCCGATGAGATTGCCCGCTATCTCAAGGCTGCGAAACAGGAATTTGTCGTGGTCGAAGCCGGCGGCAGCTTCAAGCAACTCCGGCAGGGCCGCTACGCGCTGAGCCCCGCGGTGCGCGCGGATTACGACGCGCTCGTAGCCGCTTTGCTCGAGTCCGGCGGAGCTCCGCGCAAGATGGTTCACCTCTGGTCTCTTGCGGCGGAGGCGAACGAGACGCCGCTCCAGGAAACTCTTCGACCGCAGCTTCTTGAGCCCTCTTTACCTGGCGCAGGCGCTTGCGGCGCAGGATCTCCAGGGCATGCAGTTAGCGCTCGTCTCGAACCACATGCAGCAGGTGGCCGCGGAGCCTGTGCGCAATCCTGCACGCGCCGTGCTTCTCGGTCCCGCGCGCGTTATTCACAAGGAGCTACCGGGGTTCTACTCGAAAGCCATCGATCTCGAGTTCGACACGGGCAAGACCGCGGAAAGCGCGGCGCAGCTCGTCGCCGAAATGAACGGCGCCTACGAGAGCACCACCGTTGCATGGCGCGGCGGCGAGCGCTTCACGGAGACGCTCGAGCCGCTGCAGCTTTCCGGCGCGCGCGAACCTCCGCGTCTGGAGCACGGCGGCGTTTATTTAATCACGGGCGGGCTTGGCGGGCTTGGCCTCACGGTTGCCGAGCATCTGGCGCGCGAATTTCAAGCGCGCCTTGTGCTTGTGAGCCGTTCCACTCTGCCGCCCGAAGCGCAATGGGACTCTGCGCTGCAGGAAAGCGCGCGTTCCGAGTCCGAAAAAGAACGCCTCCGTAAGCTGATTGCGATCCGCGCTCTGGCGGGAGGATTGCTCGACCTTCATGCCGACGTGACAAATCTCGACGAAATGAAAGCCGCGGTCGCACAGGCGCGGCGGCAATTCGGAAAAATCAGCGGCGTTTTCCACGCTGCCGGCGTGCTCGACGATGGCCCGCTGATGCTCAAGACTGCGGACAGCGCCGCACGCGTTCTCGATCCCAAGGTGCGCGGAACGCTGGTGCTTGAAGAAGTTCTGCGCGAAGAGCCGCTCGCTTGCTTTGTGCTTTTTTCTTCGATCAGCTCCATTCTTCCGCCAGCGGGGCAAGTGGATTACGCCGCCGCCAACGCATTTCTCGACGCCTTTGCGCTCAGCCGCAAAGGGCCCGTCACCGTGATTAACTGGGGCGCGTGGCGCGAAATCGGCATGGCCGCGCGCGCCATCTCGCCGCACCCATGGCTCGGAGAACGCCTGCTCGATTCGCTCAATGAAATCCTCTATGCAGATCGGTTTTCGCAGCAGCGCCGCTGGGTTGTCTCCGAGCACCGATTCAAGAACGGCATCGCACTCATTCCGGGGACCGGCCACCTGGAGATGGTCGCGGGCGCGTTCACACACGGCTCGCTGCAAGGCGCCGTCGAGTTTCGCAATGTATTTTTCCTGGCGCCGCTGATGTTTTCTCCCGATGAGTCAAAAGAGGTGCGCGTGCAGCTGCGGCGCGAACAAAGCAGCGATGCCGCGAAAGGCGCGTTCCGTTTTTCGGTCTTTGCGCGCAACGGCCAATGGGCCGAGCACTGCACCGGAATCATTGCGCCCTGCCGCTCACATCCCTCGGCCCGGGTGGATCGCGCCGCCATCGCCGCCCGCTGCAGCGGACGCGAGATTCTGTTTGACGAGCAGAATCGCACCCGGCAGGAACGCCAATTTGTATTTGGGCCGCGCTGGCGTTCGCTGCGCCGGTTGCATCTCGGCAAAGGCGAGGGCCTGGCGGAAATTGAGCTCGATGACAAATTTTCGGCCGATATCGCCACCCTGCGCCAGCATCCCGCGCTGCTCGACATGGCGACCGGCGCCGCGCTCTATCTGACGGAGGATTACGATCATTGCGACGATCTCTTTCTGCCTATCTCCTACCGCAGGATGAACGTCTATCGCACCTTTCCCGCGCGCCTGTATAGCCACATCCGCGCCCGGCAGGAAAATCAGCGCCGCAGTGAAGTAGAAACGTTCGACGTCACCATCTTCGATGAGCAGGGACAGGTTCTGGCCGAGATCGAAGGTTTCTCCGTACGCCGCATCGCCGATCCGGCGCGCGCCATGGAGGGATCGGGCGCGGCACATGAAGCTGCCCGTTCCGGCGGCGAGCAGCCCATTGAGATTGCCATACGGCCCGGCATCGCGCCACTTGAAGGCGCGCGCATCCTCACGCGCATCCTGCTTGCGGATGCGCCCACCGCAGTGGTTGCCCTTCCGCAACCGCTCGAAGCACGCGAGAGCAGCGTTGCAATGCCGCAGCCGCGTCAGCCCGCAGCCGCGCCTGCTTCAGAAGCGGCCGAGGAGAATATTGAGTTGACACTCGCAGGCTGGTGGCAGGATCTTCTCGGTGTCGATCAGGTCCACTCCGACGATGACTTTTTTGCGCTTGGCGGCCACTCACTGATCGGCGTTCGCCTGTTCGCGAAGATCAAGAAGACCTTTCATGTGGATCTCGAGCTGGCTGTACTTTTCGAAGCTCGCACACTGAGCCAACTCGCTGACGTGATTCGCAAGGCGGGCGCGCCTGCCGGCAGCGAACAGAGGAGATGGTCTGCGCTTGTGCCCATCCAGTCCAACGGCACGCGCACTCCTCTTTTCTGCATCCACGCCATCGGCGGTGACGTTCTCTTTTACGAGCAATTGGCTAAGGCGCTCGGCCCGAGCCAGCCGTTCTATGCTTTTCAGTCTCCGCTGGTTGCCGATCCGGACCGGCGCGACCTGACCGTCGAAGAGATGGCCGCGCTCTACATCAAGGAGATGCGCGCCTTCTTTCCGCACGGCCCCTATCTGCTCGGCGCGGCCTCCTATGGTGGGTTCGTGTTGTACGAGATGGCGCGGCAGCTTCAGGAGCAAGGCGTGACTCCCGCCGCGGTCATCATGTTTGACGTGCGCGTTCCCGGTAGCGGCCGGTATTTTGGCACGGACGTCAAGCTGGCCAAGTTCTGGCGCAATATTCGCGAAGGCGGGGCGCGTTATCTTAGCAAAAAATTCGTGGAGAAAAGCGAATATTACTGGTCTAAATTCATGGAGCACGCCGTGCTTTCCGCAGGCGTAAAGATCTACCGGATGATGGGGCGGCCGCTTTCGCCGGCATTACGCTTCCATTGGGTCTCGCAGGGCCATTGGTACGCGCTTTCGCGCTACACCTTCAAACCCTTCCCTGGGAAGATCACGCTGGTGCGCGCCACGGATCGCGGTCCAGAGGTGCTCGGCCGCAGCGAAGATCTCACGCTCGGCTGGGGCGGACTCGCACAGGGAGGTGTCGAGATCATCGATGTGCCGACCAAGCACATGTTCATGCTCTTCGATCCTTATGCGACGACCTTCGCGGAGACGCTCAAGACCATCCTGCCTTCGTAGCGCTCAGTTCCAACGCAATCTTTGCCGATCAGAAATCGCTCAAGAAGGAAATCGTGCGCGAACCAGTTGCAGCGCTTCCTCCGCCGTCGCGATGGTTCCCTCCAACTGCGCATCTTCAGCAGCGCGCAGCATTTCACGGAATCGCGCGCCGGGCGGGTAGCCCGCGGCAATCAGTTCCCTGCCCGTGATCAGCGGCTGCGGCCTCATCATTGCTTCCGGCATCGAGAGGAAACGCTCGCGCGCAAACTCCCAGTTCTCCAGGTTGCCGCTCGCGGCCAGGCAATCCATGCGGTGCAACGCGAGGTGCTCGTCGAACCGATCCAGCCGGAAGAAGCGCTTGAGTGTGGAAGTCTTCATGCGCTGCGCATCCATGAATCGCATGTGGTTTTCGACGAGCGCCAGCACCTGCCGCGACTCTTCGTTGGAAAAGCGGAAGCGCCGGCAGATTTCCGCAGCCATGGCGACGCCGATCTCTACGTGGCCGTCGAAGCGGATGCGATCGGGCGCACGGCGAAAGGTCGGCGGCTTGCCTACATCGTGAAGCAACGCGCCCCATGCCAACGTCATCGAGCATCCGGGAGGCAATTGTTCGAGCAGCATCAATGTGTGAATCCACACGTCGCCTTCGGGGTGGAATTGCGGCGGCTGTTCCACACCCTTCATGCGCGCAATCTCCGGCAGCACTTCGGCGAGCAGTCCGGTTTCGTCGAGCAACTCAAAGGCGCGGCGCGCATGGCCTTCGGTAAGCATTTTTGTGAGCTCGTCGCGCACGCGCTCGCGGCTGACGGCGTGAATGCGCGGCGCGAGCGAGCGGATGGCGCGCTGAGTTTCAGCTTCCAACTCGAATCCGAAACGCGCTGCGAAGCGCACCCCGCGCAACATGCGGAGGTGGTCTTCTTCAAAGCGCAATTCCGGACGCCCGATGGCACGGACTACTCCACCATCGAGGTCGGCGAGGCCGCCAACAAAGTCCAGCACTGCATCGCGAAGGAATTCAGGATCAGCAATGCGCTCGTCCAAAGGGCTGCCCCCACGCAGTGGGCCCACACGTAGTGGGCGCAGCGGGTCCAACAGCAGCCCGTTGATCGTGAAGTCGCGGCGCTGCACGTCCTCCTTGGCGCTCGTGGTGTAACGCACGGCATCGGGATGGCGGCCGTCGGAATAGGCCAGGTCCGAGCGGAAGGTCGCAACTTCGGTAACGAAGCCGGCATCTTCCGTCTCCGGCGCAACCAGAACCACCCCGAAATGCGCGCCCACGGCAAAGGTCCGCGGAAACATGTCCAGCACGACGTCGGGCGTCGCGCAGGTGGCCACGTCGTAGTCGGCCGGCTCGCGCCCCAGCAGCAAATCGCGCACGCATCCGCCGGCGAGATACGCTTCGTACTCTTGGGCGCGGAGAGTCTTGACGATCTGCACTGCTGCTTCGAGCTGGAGTGTGCTGCCCATTGTCGCTGTTTCTATTCTCACCCCGCCCGCTGGCACAGGGAAATGACAAACGCGGCCCGCGTCAACGAATACACTGAGAATATGCCAGGTTCCGGCCTGATTCTCGGTATTGAAAGCTCCTGCGACGAAACCGCCGCGGCAATCGTGGAGCGTGGCGCGAGGACCGTATCCTCCGTGGTCGCTTCGCAGATTGCGACGCACGCGCGCTACGGCGGCGTAGTGCCGGAGCTTGCCAGCCGCGAACATCTTCGCGCCATTGTCCCCGTGGTCCGCGCCGCGCTGACCGAGGCGCACCTTACGCTCGCCGATCTCGATGCCATCGCTGTGACCTCCGGCCCGGGCCTTGCCGGAGCACTCCTGGTCGGTATCACTTACGCCAAGGCTCTCGCGTTCGCGAATCATCTTCCATTGATCGCGGTGAATCACCTCGAAGGTCACATTCACGCGGTGCTGCTGAACGACCGGGAGACCGAAGTTGCATCCGGAGTTGATGGGAAGAGCACGAATCACCCCAACTCCAATGACGATGCGGCGCTCGCGCTGGTCGTCTCCGGCGGGCACACCCACCTTTATCTGGCACGTCCTGCGCAAGGCGCGTGGAACTACACGCTCGTGGGCCGCACGGTGGACGACGCCGCGGGCGAGGCTTTCGACAAAGTCGCAAAATTGCTCGGCCTCGGCTAT
The DNA here is from genome assembly GCA_963729915.1 of uncultured Acidobacteriota bacterium. Taxonomy (GTDB): domain Bacteria; phylum Acidobacteriota; class Terriglobia; order Terriglobales; family Acidobacteriaceae; genus Telmatobacter. The sequence goes on from CAVSQE010000021.1 coordinate 163,651, forward strand.
CCCGGCGGTCCGTGGATCGACGCGCTGGCAAGATTTGGCAATCCCTATGCCGTGCCTTTCTCGTTCGCGCAGATCAAAACCAAGGTGCACCTGGGCGGTAAAGCGCCGCGCACCAAGGCAGCGAAGACCGCGCCCATCGCGCGCCTCGACCCGCATTTTCTGTTCTCGTTTTCAGGAATCAAGACCGCTGTTCTGCGCTACGTGGAGCTGCACGGGATGCGCGCCGAGGCAAGAGCGCGGGTGAGCCGTGTGCTCGCGGATTTTCGCCGGCCTGAAACGCGCGAGCAAGCTCTCGCTCTCTGCCCGCAGCCGACATTGGACCTAATCGCCAGCTTTCAACATGCGGTGATTGGCGACTTGATGAAGAAGACCTTCGCTGCGGCGGAGTCGCTCGGCGCGCGGCGCATCCTGATCACCGGGGGCGTGGCTGCCAATCGCGAGTTGCGCGAGCGCTTCACGCGAGAAGCTGCAGCGCGCGGCGTGCGGATTGCCTTCCCTACTCTCGCGCTTTCCACCGATAATGCCGCCATGATCGCGGCCGCTGCATGGCCGCGATTGCTGGCCGGAGATTTCGCTCCGCCAGAACTGAGCGCCGATCCTTCGCTGGCGCTGCGCTGACGGCGAGCACCGTCCCTACGGGACTCCTCTCGCGAATGTCATCTCGTTCCCCACGGTAAGGCGCGGGGCTAACAAACATTGCGCCTGCGGCGCGAGATTCTGGCGAATGCCCATGACTGGCGCGTGCCGGAGGCGATATTGAAACTCCACAGCAGCGTGGTAGACTCGTTGGGTTTGGAGGGACATGCATGAGGAATCTGTTGCGCATTGCGGGGCTGGTTGTTTTCCTGGCGGTGCTGCCGGCGGCGAACGCGGCGGATGCGAGTGGAACCTGGAAGGGAGCCTTTGATTTTCAGGGCTCGAACGTGCCGCTGACGTTCCATTTCACGGTTGCGAACGGCGCGGTGACGGGAACTGTGGAAGGATTACCGACCACGCCCGCCGAACTGCACGACGGCAAAGTGGATGGCAGCACGATCACGTTTTGGGTGAACACCGATTATCAGGAGCAGACCTACAAAGTGGTGTTCAAAGGAACGGTTTCCGCGGCCGGGGATCAAATTGCATTCAGCTTCGGGACGGAAGATGGAAGCTGGGGCACGCAGATGACTGCGGCAAAAAGCGCAGAGACGGCGCCCGCGACGGCCGGCCTCGACGTTACCGGAACGTGGAAAGGGAGCTTCGATTTTCAGGGCACGAGCATGCCGCTGACCTTCCATCTGACGAGTGCGGCCAGCGTGGTGACGGGAACGGTGGAAGGGCTGCCGACCACGCCCGCGGAGATTCACGAAGGCACGCTGGACGGCGACACGGTGAGCTTCTGGGTGAACACCGATTACCAGGGACAGACGTACAAGCTGGTCTACAAGGGCAAGGTCACTGCCGGTCAGATCGCGTTCAGCTTCGGGACCGACGATGGAAGCTGGGGCACCGAAATAACGGTAACGAGGACGATCTAAGGGCAGGGGCCAAGGGACCGAGGTCAGGGGCCAGAAATCACCCTTGGCCGACGGGCTTGCGTCGGCGACGGTGATATTTTTTGAAGCGCCAACCATAAATGCCAAGGTTGAGGACGCAGACAGAGACGCCGGCGGCGGTGATGAGCCAGTCGGGAAAATTGGGATAGACGATGGCGTCGAGCACGTGGAGCAGGAAGCTACCCTGGTAGGCGGCGAGACCAGCGCGAATTTCGAAATACTGTTCCGCGAGTGTAAGCGGGCAGGGCCAGGGACCGGCTTCCACGGCGATTCCCCACAATAACGAAAGAATGTGCAGCGTAGTCCAGGCAGGGCGGCCGCGGGTCCAGAGCGCGCCGAAGATCACGAGTGCGATCCAGAGCAGGTGGACGAACAAAACCAGAATGGCAGCCGTCGTCATCATGCGCATGACCTGATGAGATACTAGCGCGAAGGTTGAGCGGCGGGAACACTTCGCCGTTGGGACTGACACAGGCCGCAAGAGGTTCTTGCGCGGCGAGCGGACGTGAAAGGAATCGCTTGGCGGCTACGAACTCACCGCCGCGGGCAGGATGTCTTCTACATCGACCCATTGCGTGGGATAGTTGCCGGTGTAGCAGGCCGTGCAGTAACCCGTTTTTTTCTCGTCCTGGACTGACTGCAACAACCCATCGAGCGACAGATACGCCAGAGAATCCGCCTCGATATAGTGGCGAATCTCTTCGATAGAGTGATTGGCCGCGATGAGCTCTTTTTTGCTGGGCGTGTCTACCCCGTAGAAACACGGCGAAATGGTGGGCGGGCAACTGATGCGCAGATGCACTTCAGTGGCGCCGGCACCGCGCACCATGCGGACAATTTTACGGCTCGTCGTTCCGCGGATGATGGAATCGTCAATGAGGATGACGCGCTTGCCTGCGAGCAGGTTGTGCACGGGGTTGAGCTTGAGGCGGACGCCGAAGTCGCGCACACGCTGCTCGGGTTCGATAAATGTGCGGCCGACGTAATGGTTGCGGATGAGGCCGAAGCGGAAAGGGATGCCGGCCTCTTCAGCGTAGCCAAGCGCAGCGGTAACGCCGGAGTCGGGCACGGGCACGACCACATCCGCGGGCACGCCGGACTCGCGCGCCAGTTGGCGGCCCATCTGATCGCGCGACTCCTGCACCCAGCGGCCGAAGATGCGCGAGTCGGGGCGCGCGAAGTAGACATGCTCGAAGATGCAGCTCGATTGCGGAATGCCGCTTGCATACTGGCGGCTGGTGACGCCATCTTCAGAGACCATGACCAGCTCGCCGGGAAGAATGTCGCGGACGAACTCGGCGCGCAGCAGATCGAAGGCGCAGGATTCCGACGCAAAGACGACCGTGTCGGGCCCGCCGGGATTTTTCATGCGGCCCATGGAGAGCGGCCGGAAGCCGTGCGGATCGCGCGCGGCAAAGATGCGGTCGCGCGTCATCATGACAATCGAGAACGCGCCTTCAACCTGCGAGAGCGAATCGGCGATGGCGTTAACCAACGAACCAGCGCTGGAGTGCGCGATGAGTTGCACGATGATCTCGGAATCCGAGGTGGTTTGGAAATATGCGCCGTCGCGTTCGAGGCGCGCGCGCACGTTGCCCAGATTTACCAGGTTGCCGTTGTGCGCGATGGCGATGAGGCCCTTGGTGGAGTCAACGCGAATGGGCTGGGCGTTGAGCAGCGCCGAATCGCCTGTGGTGGAATAACGCGTGTGGCCAATGGCCATGTGGCCGGGAAGCTTGGCCAGCACGTCGTCGGTGAAGATTTCCGAGACCAGGCCCATGCCTTTGATGTTGGCCAGACGATGGCCATCGGCGGTGGCAATGCCGGCTGATTCCTGGCCGCGATGTTGCAGCGCGTAGAGGCTGAGGTAGGCTTCGCGCGCGGCGTGGGGATGGCCGTAGATAGCGACGACGCCGCATTCTTCGTGGAGCTTGTCGGTGCTGCGCGCACGGCGCATCGCTGCTGCGCGACCACGCTGACTGCCCGCAGAAGCTTTGATCATCTCAGACTCGTCGGCGAAGCCGGGGACCCCTTGATACAGCAACCGGCTCATGCGAGTACCTCGTCAGCGCTGCGCGCACGGCGAAACGCGGCTCCGCCACAAATGCTCGCGGGGCTTTTTGTGCTCATGCGAGTACCTCGTCATGGAGATTGGCTTCAAGCGCGGACGCCCAGAGTGTGCGAAGTTCGGCGAGTGGCGCGGAGATAAAGGTCTCACCGTCAACCAGAAATTCGAACCGATTGCCGCCGGTGGTTCCGATGCGCGCGGAGAAGAAATTGTTCTGACCCGCCATGGCGTCGATCTCGGAAAGATTCTTGGGATCCGTGGTCACGATGACGGTGGAAGCGGGCTCGGCAAAAAGGCCGAAGAGCGGATGAGCGAGAAGCGACGGGTCCTGCTCGACGGTAGCGCCGATGCCTTTGGTAAACGACGCTTGCGCCAGCGCAACGGCAATGCCGCCGTCGGAGATGTCGCGCGCGGAGCGAATGAGCTTGCGCCACGCAAGCACGGCCAACAAGTTGTGCAGGCTGGCTTCTGCATCGAGATCGAGTGCGGGCGGAGTGCCCCAAGTAGCGCCCAAAACGACTTTTGCAAACTCGGAGGAGCCGAACGCGGTGAGATTCTTTTCCGCTTCAGCGTCGCTCGCGTCCGCCTCTTCACGTGCTCTCGGTTCGCGCTCCAGCACAGGCAGCGGGTATTGGCTGATGGGCGGAGGATTGAGGGGAACCTTGAGTTTCGGATCGGGCTCCTGGCCGCGCGGAATCGGCCAGAGCAGCACGATGGCGTCTTTCTCGCGCTGAAAGCTCGCGGGCACCGCTTTCGTCGCGTCTTCCAGAATGCCGACAATGCCGAGGACCGGTGTGGGATAAATGCCTTCGCCGCGTGTCTCGTTATATAAGGACACGTTGCCACCGGTAATAGGCGTGCCTAGCGCAGTGCAGGCTTCCGCAATGCCGTCGATGGCGGCGGAAAGCTGCGCCATGATCTCAGGCTTCTCCGGGTTGCCGAAGTTGAGGCAGTTGGTCGCGGCGACGGGCGTTGCGCCAGTGCATGCGACCTTACGGGCGGCTTCGGCCACGGCATGCATGGCGCCGAGTTTGGGATCGAGATACGCCCAGCGGCCGTTGCCATCAAGAGCCATGGCGAGACCGCGCTCGTGGCCCGGAGTTCCCGTGCCTTTGATGCGCATCACGCCGGCTTCGCCGCCGGGTCCCTGCACGGTGTTGGTCTGCACCATCGAGTCGTACTGCTCGTGGATCCAGCGCTTGGAGCAGATGTTTGAGGAGACGAGAAGCTTTTTGAGATCCGCCAGGTAGTCGCGATCTTTGGCCAGCCCGGCGAGCGCCTCAGCCGGAGGGTCGTGCGGAAACGGCGTCTTCCATGTGCCGACGGGCCGATGGTACAGCGGCGCATCGTCGGTGAGCGACTGATTGGGAATGTCAGCGACCAGCTGGCCGTGATGGTGGATGCGCAATCGCGGCTGGGGCTGCACGGTGCCGACAATCACGGCATCGAGTCCCCACTTGGCGAAGACGCGCAGCACTTCCAATTCGCGGCCGTTTTCCGCCACCAGCAGCATGCGCTCCTGGCTTTCAGAAAGCATAATTTCGTACGCGCTCATGCCGGTTTCGCGCTGCGGAACCAGATCGAGCTTGACGTCGAGACCGACGCCGCCGCGCGCGCCCATCTCGCAGGTGGAGCAGGTGAGGCCGGCCGCGCCCATATCCTGAATGCCCACGATGGCGCCGGTCTGCATGGCTTCAAGACACGCCTCGAGCAGCAACTTCTCCATGAACGGATCGCCGACCTGCACGTTGGGGCGCTTCTGCTCTGAGCCTTCCTTGAACTCTTCGCTCGCCATCGTCGCGCCGTGAATGCCGTCGCGTCCGGTCTTGGCTCCGACGTAGATCACAGGATTGCCCGTGCCGCTGGCCTTGCCGTAGAAGATTTCGTCCTTGCGGACCAGGCCGAGCGCAAAGGCGTTCACTAGCGGGTTGCCGCTATAGCAGGACTCAAATTTGGTTTCGCCGCCGAGGTTGGGCACGCCAAAGCAGTTGCCGTAGCCGGCGATGCCGCTCACCACGCCTTCAACGATGGCGTGATTTCTGTGAAGCTCACGCTCTCTTACTTTTTGGTCTTGATCAGTGGAATCAGACGCACTGATCGGCCCGAAGCGCAACGAGTCCATCACAGCCAGCGGCCGCGCGCCCATGGTGAAGATGTCGCGCAGAATGCCGCCCACGCCTGTGGCCGCGCCCTGGAAAGGCTCAATGTAGCTGGGGTGGTTGTGGCTTTCGATCTTGAAGGCGCAGGCCCATCCGTCGCCCACGTCGATAATGCCGGCATTTTCGCCCGGGCCCTGCACCACGCGCTCGCTTTTGGTGGGCAGGCGTTTGAGGTGCACACGGCTCGACTTATACGAGCAGTGCTCGCTCCACATCACGCTGTAAATGCCCAGTTCAGTGAGCGAAGGCGTGCGGCCGAGGGCCGCGAGAATGCGGTCGTATTCCTCTGCAGTGATGCTGTGCTGCGCAAGCAACTGCGGGGTTACTGTGGTTGGCTCGGGAACGACGGCGGAGGAGGCGCTGGTCATCGTTGATGCCTTCATTGTCGCACGGGAGTCGCAGGCGCGAACCGGAATGCGAATGTGGAAAGCTGGCCGCAATGGGACAGTTGCCTGCGGCAGGGCCAGCCACGCTGTGGCAGATAAGGCAAGTCCTATGCGATACTTGGGAAGCGGAACCCCTCCCATGCC
>CAVSQE010000022.1:0-47907 GCA_963729915.1 uncultured Acidobacteriota bacterium
AGCGCCCTTGCCATGCTGCTTGAGGTGGCTGAGAAAACTGCGGAGATCGATGGCGGACGGCAGGTTTTGATGGCAGGGGTCAGCAAGTTTATTGAAACGTTTCCATAAGCATTGGCCCCTCGGTTCTCGATGTTCCGCTCTCCTGCTCCAGCACCATCTACAATCAAACCCAAGATGATCTGGAACGAACTCATTGCGGAAATCACCGCGGCTGACTCTGCGGGGAGCTCCGACGCGCCCATCACCGGCATCGAGTACGACTCGCGCCGCGTCCGCCCCGGCGCGGTGTTTGTCGCCATGAAGGGTGGCTCGACTGACGGCAATCGCTTCGTCGAGAAGGCTCTCGCCGCCGGTGCGCTCGGCATCATCACCGATTCCGCGCAGACCTTCGACCATCTAACCGTCTATCAGCCCGGCCTGCCCATTCTTCACGTTGAGCATGGCCGCCGCGCCCTTGCCGAAGCTTCGGCCGCATTCTTCGGCCATCCCGAGCGCGCGCTTGCCGCTACGGGCATCACCGGCACCAACGGCAAGACGACCACGGCTTTTTTGACCGAGGCGCTCCTCAATGCCGCCGCGCGCACCACTGTTCTCATCGGGACGATTGAATCTCATGTGGCCGGCGAAGTGCGGTCCTCCGTCCACACCACGCCCGAATCGCGCGACGTCTTCGAACTCATGGCCGAGGGCGTAGCGCGCGGCGCCGCCGAGCTCGTCACCGAAGTCTCAAGCCACGCGCTCGACCAGGGCCGCATGATCGGCATTCCATTCGACGTGGCCGTTTTTACAAATCTGACGCGCGACCATCTCGACTACCACCACACGATGGAGAATTATTTTGCCGCCAAGCGCCTTCTCTTTGACGGCACAGTGTACCCGGCGCCGCGTGTCGCCGTCCTGAACGCGCACGACCCTTACTCCGAAGAGCTTGCCGAGGCGGCACGCAAGGCCGGTGCGGAAGTCAGGACCTATGGAATTGGCAGGGGCGACTGGCGCGCCGCGAGCTACCGGCTCACGCCTTCCGGCGCCATCATCGAGCTCGAGACTCCGGCCGGATCTGCCAGCCTCACCTCGCGCCTCGCCGGCGAAGTCAACGTCCTCAATTTGCTTGCGGCCTTCACCGCGGCAGCTGCGCGCGGCGTCGAATTTTCGCATCTCGCCGCTGCGGTTCCCGCACTGCGGCCCGTTCCCGGCCGTTTCCAGCCTGTCGATGCCGGCCAGCCATTCACCGTCATCGTCGACTACGCGCACACTGACGATGCCCTTCGCAATTTGACGGCGCTGGCTCGGCAGATGACCGCTGCCGCGGGCGCGCGCGTGATCACGCTCTTCGGCTGCGGCGGCGACCGTGACCGCACGAAACGGCCAAAGATGGGCTTGGCCGCCGGCGAAGGCAGTGATTTCGTCGTCGCTACGAGCGACAATCCGCGCTCCGAAGATCCCGCGGCCATTCTTGCCGAGGTAGAACCCGGGTTGCAGTCATCAGGCGTTCAATACACTGTGGAAGTGGATCGCGCGGCAGCCATTCGCCTTGCGCTCCAAGCTGCGCAATCCGGCGATGTGGTTCTTTTGGCCGGCAAGGGTCACGAAAAAGAACAGATCCTCGCCGACCGCACCGTGCCTTTCGACGACGCCGAGGTTGCGCTTTCCATCCTGCACGATTTGGGCTATGGTGAAGGGCAATGCATCTGACGCTGGCAGAAGCTGCGATGGGCGCCGGAGCGGTGCTCGAGGCGCCGACGAGCGTGCCGAATGCGGGCGCGCTGGTCGCGATGGGTTATTCCATCGACTCGCGCACTGTCGCGGCTGGCGAGCTCTTCTTTGCAGTTCGCGGCGAGCGGCTGGATGGCCATGATTTTGTGGCCGCCGCGTTCGAGCGCGGAGCCGTGGCTGCCGTGGTGTCGCGCGCGCGCGTCGCTTCCCTGCCCGATGCCGCGCTTGTCCACCCGCTTCTCATCGCCGAAGATCCTCTCCTCGCCCTGCAATCGCTGGCTGCGCATGTTCGCCGCGAGTGGGGCCGCCTCGTGGTCGCCATTACCGGATCGGCCGGGAAAACCACCACCAAGGAAGCCGTGGCCGCGGCGCTGGGGGCAAAATTTAACGTGCTCAAGTCCCAGGGCAACCTGAACAACGGTTTTGGCCTGCCCTTGCAACTTCTGCGCCTCACGCCGGAGCACGAAGTTGCGGTCGTCGAGATGGGCATGAACCACTCGGGCGAAATCGCCACCTTGGCGCGCGTCGCCACGCCCGACTGGGGCGTGATCACCAATGTCGGGACGGCGCACATTGAGAACTTCAAAGAGGGCCAGGCCGGCATTGCCCGCGCCAAATTCGAACTGATTGAAGCCCTGCCCGCGAACGGCGTAGCCTTTTTGAATTGCGACGATGCCTACGCCGCGCAATTTGGCCGCGATTTTCACGGCCGTGTGGTGTACTTTGGCAGCGGCCCATGCGCCGATCCGCAGATTCTTTCGATCGCCGAGGATCTCAAAGGTCTGCACATTCGTTATCGCGCGCGCGAGTGTGAGGGCAACTTCACACTGCACATGCTGGGCGCGCACAACGCATTGAATGCCCTCGCAGGTCTGGCAGTCACGCTCGAAGCGGGCGTCGATCTCGATGCCGCGGTGAAGGCTATAGCGGCCATCACGGCGGGCGAGAAGCGCGGTGAGGTACTAGAGATAGGTAGCGCTACGATTCTCAACGACAGCTACAACTCGAATCCCGAAGCGTTGCGCTCCATGATCCACACCCTGGCAGCGCGGCCTGCCGCGGGCCGCCGCATTTTGGTTGCCGGCGAAATGCTGGAGATGGGCGAGCACGGCCCTGCGCTGCACATCGCCTGCGGACGCGCCGCCGCCGAGGCCGGTCTCGATCTGGTGATCGCCGTACAGGGCAACGCGGAATATCTGGCCACGGCCGCCTGCGCCGGCGGTGTGCCTGCGGTGTTTCTCCGCGATGCCCCAACCGCGGGCCAGTGGCTCGCACAAAACTTGCGCGCAGGCGATGTGGTTCTTGTGAAAGGCTCACGCGGCGTTCACTTGGAGCGCGCTATCGAGATGGTCAAAGAACAACTGGCTGCAACCGGAGCATCATGAAACCAGTCAAACTGATCTGTGCGTTGGCGCTGTTCACGTTTCTCCTTTGCACGCCGCGGATTTCGGCGGCTGTAGATCCCGCTTGGACGCATCCCTTTCCGCCCTTCCGCATCGCCGGCAATCTTTATTACGTCGGCAGCGCCGATCTCGCCTCGTATCTTATCGCCACACCCAAAGGCCTCATCCTTATCAACAGCAATCTCACATCGTCTCCGCCGCTCATCCGTAAGAGCGTTGAGGCGCTTGGTTTCCGCTTCAGCGACGTCAAAATCCTGCTCATCAGCCACGCGCACAACGATCACTGCGCGGGCAGCGCGGAGATCATCAAGCAGACCGGCGCGAAGTACGAGGTGATGGACGGCGACGTGCGAGTGGTGGAGTCGGGTGGCAGGAGCGATTTCGCATACGGCGCGAAGAAAGACATGTGGTTTCCGCCGGCGCATGTGGATCGCGTACTGCACGATGGCGACACCGTCCAGTTGGGCGGCGCCGTGCTCACCGCGCACCTAACGGCGGGGCACACCCGCGGCACCACCACCTGGACGATGGACGAGAGTGAAGGCGGCCGCTTGTTGCACGTGGTGATCGTGGGCAGTCCCAATGTAAATCCGGGATACAAGCTGGTGAGCAACAGCGTCTATCCGAAGATCGCAGCCGATTACGAGCATGAATTTGAAGTGTTGCGCGCGCTGCCCTGCGACATCTTTCTCGGTGCGCACGGCTGCTATTTTGACCTGACGGAAAAATACCCGCGCTGGAAGGCCGGCGACAAAGATGCTTTCATCGATCCCGCCGGATACGAGGCCTACGTCGATGATCGCGAGCAGGCCTTCGAGATGGAGTTGCGACGGCAGCAGGCGGCGAGACACTAAATCACAGTTCAACCCACTTGGCCAGAACGGCCACCGAGTGGGCCAAACTCACCCCCCGCAGCAGAAACACTTTGCTGCGCGACAACTCTCCGGAAACAAGATCGACTGCGTTTTTGGGCAGGCCGAAGGTCCGGGCAAGGAACGCGATCAGCGCCTCATTCGCGCGGCCTTCGAGCGGCGGGGCTTGCACAGCGATTTTGAGCTGCGCGGTTGCGCCCTCTCCGTAGATGCCGATGATGGCGGTCTTCTTTGCGCCGGGCTGCGCGCGCACGGCAATCGTGACTCCGGCTACGGCGGCGCGCAGCATCACTCCAACTCCGTCGGCGGCGGCGTGCGCTTGCCGAATAGCGCCGTACCGATACGGATGCGCGTCGAACCCTCGGCAATAGCCAGCCGGAAATCGCCGCTCATCCCCATCGAAAGCACTTCCAGTTTCAATTTCCGATGCGCCGAGGCCCAGCGGTCGCGCCAGCTACACAAACTGCGGAAGCAGGCCCGCGTCACATCGTCGGGCGCGCCCCACGGGGCAATGGTCATCAGGCCGCGTACTTCGAGATTCAGCAAATCCGGCAAGCGCTCTAGTAGTTGCGCCGCCTCGTCCGATTCCGGCTCTAGGCCTGTCTTCGTCGCCTCAGGACTGAGCTTGACTTCGATCAGCACCGGCAGTCGTTTGCCATACCGGCCAGCGGCTTCGTCCAACCGCTCCGCCAGGCGCACCGAGTCGAGAGAGTCGATGCCGTCAAAAAGCTCCGCGGCGCGCGCCGCCTTGTTCGATTGCAAATGGCCGATGAGGTGAAAGCGCAGCGGCCCGCGCACGGCCCAAGTTCCGTGCTCTGCTGCATGCAATGCCTTGGCGCCAAATTCCTGCACGCGGTTTTCGCCAAACAGCGTGAGCCCCAGCGCCGCGGCTTCGGCGACTGCCTCCGCCGGAAAAGTCTTCGAAACCGCCATCAGCTCGACCTCGCCGCGCGCGCGCCCGGCCGCTCGGCAGGCCGCGGAGATCGCATCCTCAAGCCGTTCGAGATTTTCCTTGACCGCCGTCACTTTTCCCTCAGTCTTGACAATCCGGCCAATTCAAAACAAACTCGCAACTCAGTCCATATTCCGCGCATCCAACAACGAAATGTGGACCATTGTTCTTCTCACCATTTCCAACATCTTCATGACTTTTGCCTGGTATGGGCACCTTCGATTCCGGCATGAGGCGCTCTGGAAGGTGATTCTCGTCAGTTGGTCGATCGCCTTCTTCGAATACTGCTTTCAGGTTCCGGCCAACCGCATCGGCGCCGCGCGCTTCAGCCCCGTCCAGCTCAAAGTGATCCAGGAAGTGATTACGCTGGTCGTCTTCGGCGTCTTCGTCACATATTACTTCGGCGAGCATCTGCGCTGGAACCACGCCGCCGCGGCGGTGTGTCTGGTGGCTGCGGTATTCTTCGCATTTCACACCTGGTGAGTTGGTTCCATTGCTCAGACCGCACGAATTCGTAATCGCTCTCCGTAAGGCGCGGGCGTGGACGCCCGCACTACAGCCGGTCTGGAGACCGGCGCTACTTATTCAGCGCCCGCGCTCTTCGAGATACTTCTCCACCTCGAGCGCGGCCATGCAGCCGGAACCGGCGGCCGTAATGGCCTGACGGTAGCGTCGATCCTGCACGTCGCCGCAGGCGAAAACTCCCGGAACGATGGCGCCATTGCGCGTGGTGAAGACATTGTTCGTGGTCTTGATGTAGCCCTCGTCGTCGAGATCGATCTGTCCGGCAAGCATGCCGGTGTTGGGCACGTGGCCAATGCCCAGAAAAAGGCCGCTGACCGGAAGCACACTGCGCTCGCCGGTGCGCACGTCGCGCAGGACCAGGCCGTTCACTTCCTTCTCGTCTACACCCAGTACTTCTTCGACCACCGTGTTGCTGCGGAATTCGATCTTGGGGTGCGCCATGGCGCGCTCCAGCATGATTTTGGAGGCGCGGAAGGCGTCGCGGCGGTGGAGCAGTGTGACTTTTGAGGCGAACCGGCTAAGGAAAATCGCTTCCTCCATCGCGGAATCGCCGCCACCCACTACGGCAATTTCCTTGTCGCGGAAAAAGAAACCATCGCAGGTGGCGCAGCTGGACACGCCGTGGCCGATAAGCGACTGTTCGCTGGGCAGGCCCAGCCAGCGCGCGCTCGCACCCGAGGCCACAATCAGCGTGCGCGTGTGAATTTCGCCCGTCGAAGTGTGCAAACGGATGGGGTGCGCGTCCACTTCCACGCGCGTCACCTGGGCGTGCTCATAGGTTGCGCCGAAGCGAGCCGCCTGCTTCTTCATGTTTTCGATCAGCTCCGGCCCCTGGATGCCCTCCGGCCAGCCGGGAAAGTTCTCGACCATTGTGGTAATCGAGAGTTGGCCGCCGGGCTCGTGGCCCTCCAGAACCAGCGGTTTCATCCCGGCGCGCGCGGTGTAAAGCGCGGCCGTCAATCCGGCGCAGCCGGAGCCTAGGATCACGGTATCGCGAATGTCTGCCATGGGTTATCCCGTGTTGATTGTAGCTGGGAGGGCCCTGAGCGGGCGGCGAGTTGCGGCGCTGCCTGCTCAGGCCCTTCCTTGGCTTCTATGAGATGACGCAGAGGGCAGATTGGATTCTGACGCTGGCAATAGGGGTCGAGCGCGGCCACAATGAGTCGTTTCTCATGTTTCATCTGTTCCATGAGAGATTTCTCATCCGCCGCCTTCGAGCCACTTCAAGCGCATACGCCACGCACCGATCAGCCTTTAAGAGATCTCGCATTCGCCGCAAAGCCGCACCACCCGGTTCTTGAAGGACACGACTGTCTAAGAAAGTTCTAAGAAGCGCCCAATCCCTTTGGACCTTCCAATGCCCGCGGTACTCAGTCTGGGGGATTCCGTGCCCATTGCTGCTTCTGCGCTCGCGTGCACCGCCTCGCCCGATCACCGCGTGTTTGGCCATCTCCCGCTTTGCCTTCTCGGCTCTTTGCTTCTCTGCGCGCCCTCCGCGGTGCTGGCCGGCGGGCCCAAATACATTGCCGGAACCACGTATTTCAATGCCGCCGTTCTTGGGGTACCGCTGCACTGGGCCGGTGGCCAGGTGAATTACTACGTGGACCAGGGTCCGCTCTCCAGCACTGTCACGAATGCGCAGGCCACCGCGATGGTGGACGCCGCTGCCGCATTGTGGAGCGCGGTGCCCACGGCCGGCGTCACGCTCAGCGACATGGGCACGCTGAACGAAGACGTAAATGCAGCCGATATTCAAGTGAATTCCTCCAGCCAGATCATTGCGCCCGCCGACATCACGCCCGCGGCCACCAACTATCCCATCGCCGTCATCTTCGACGCCGATGGCTCGGTGATCAACACCATTTTCGGAGCCACCGCCAGCCAGCCTGACGCCTGCCAGAACAACGGCGTCTATGTCTGGCCCGACAACTTCAACACCGACGCGACCTTTGCCCACGGCGTCATCATTCTGAACGGACTCTGCGCCACCAACGCCAACATGCTGGAGATGATGGGCTTCGAGCTGGAGCGCGCCTTCGGGCGCATCCTCGGGCTTGACGATTCGCAGGTGAATCCCCAGGCGCTCACGAGTGACGAAACCGGGGGCACGCTGGGCTGGCCGGTGATGGAACCCATGAGCGGCGCTTGTGGCGCGAGCGGCGGCGCCTGCATTCCCAACCCCACGGTGCTGCGCTCGGACGACATCGCCGCGCTGAACCGCCTTTATCCCCTCACTGCCGCCAACATTGCAAATTTTCCCGGCAAGCAGCTCACAGCGGCCAATACCATCTCGATCCAGGGCACGGTCAACTTCCGCACCGGCTACGGCATGCAGGGCGTGAACGTGGTGGCGCGCCCGCTCGACGCCAATGGGAACCCGCTTTACCAGTACACGGTCACCGCCGTGACGGGCGCGCTCTTCAGCGGCAATCACGGCAATCCCGTTACGGGCTGGAACGACGCGAACGGCAACCTGCTCACCAACTGGGGATCGAACGATCCCTCTTTGCAGGGATTCTTCGACCTGAGCGGCATTCCCCCGCCGCCCGGAGTGACCACAGCCAACTACCAGGTCAGCTTCGAGGCCATCAATCCGCTCTACATTCTCGAAAACTCCGTCGGCCCTTACAACCAGGGGCAAGTCGCGCCCTCGGGAACGCTGAACGCGATCTCGCTCGCGAATCTCTCCGCCGGCAGCACGCAAACCCTCACCGTCACTTCGGCCAACTCCGCGGTGGGCGGATATTCCGACGCTATTGGAACCGAAGCTCAGCCGCGCACGATGCCCGAGGGCGGCTTGTGGTGCGGGCGCCTCAGCCAGGTGGGCCAAAACGACTGGTTCACGTTTCCCGTGCGCGGCAATCGCATTTTCACCGTCGTCACGCAGGCGCTGGACGAAACCGGTGCGCCGACCAATGCGAAAGCGATGCCCTCCATCGGCGTGTGGGACGCGTTCGATCCCGTAGGCGCGACGGCGGTGGGCGCTGCGCCCGGGCTGAACGGCAACGCCGCAGGTGAGACCTGGCTGCGCGTGGCGACAAACGGCGATGACATTGTGCGCATCGGCATCGCCGACCTGCGCGGCGATGGCCGGCCCGACTACGCGTACAACGGCTGGGTGCTCTACGCCGACACGGTTTCACCCGCGCGCCTGCCCGCATCAGGCGGACCGATCACGATTCAAGGCATGGGCTTTCGCCTGGCTGACACCGTAACGGTGGGTGGACAAGCGGCCAACGTGACCAGCATCTCGCCCAATCAAATTACCGCCGTGGTGCCGCCAGCGCCGGCAGGCGTCACCGGATCGGTCAACGTCGAGGTTGACGATCAACCCGCCTTGTACGCAGCCGCCGTCGTCCCCGGCGGCGTCAGCTACGACTCGGGCAACGGCGACGCGCTCACGCTCAATACCGCTCCCGCGAATACTGTGCCCATCGGCGAGCCGATTCCCTTCTCCGTAACTGCGCTGGGTTCGAATCTGACGCCCGCCGGCGGCGTCACAGTCATCTACACCGTGACCAGCGGCGCGGCCACGCTGGCCTGCGGGCTGCCGGTGTGTTCGGTGGTGGCCACGGGCGACGGCCACGCCACCATGAATGTAACCGCAACAAGCACAACGTGGTCCACTGTCACCGCCGCGCTCACCAACGGCTCGAGCCTCCAAGCCCAATTCGTGGGCGGAACGCCAGCTGTGCTTTCCGCGCTCACGCGGCAGCTTTCGCTCGCGGCCGACGCTACGTTCACGTGGACTGTGCAGGCGCTGGTCGAGAACAACGGCGTGCCATTGAGCGGCCAGAGCGTGACGTGGCAAAATCCCACATCCGGCATCGGGAGCCCAAGCCCGGCTACGGTTACCACCAACTCCTCCGGCATCGCCACACAAGCGCTCAGCGTGGGCCCGCTTGCGGAGGGCCAAACGGCCAGTATCAACGCCTGCCTGAACGGCACCAGCCAGTGCGTCGCTTTCACCGCCTACGGTTCGCGGCCGGAATACGCAGCACTTGAAGCCATCTCCGGTACCAGCCAGAATCTGGCCGCGTCGGGCACGCCAAATCAGATTGCGCTGCGCCTTCTCGACATGGACGGCAACCCCATGGCCGGTGGCACGGTGGCGCTCTACCAGGCGCTCTACGCGTGGACGCCGCCTTGTTCGCCCAACGAAATCTGCCCGCCGGGAGCGCTCCTGACCACCGAAGCTTCCGCGGCCACCACGGCCGTCGATGGCTCGGTGACCTTCGTGCCCGCCTCACTGCCCGGCGTGGCGACGAATCTCATGGGCCTCGCCGCCTCGGGAAACACTTCGACGGTGAATGTTTCGATCGAGCAGCATCCGTAAAGCAGGGACCAAGGGGCCTAGGGAACAAGGGACCTAGAAAACCGTAAGGTAGGGAGCAAGCCACCCCAGCGGGCAAGAATCGCCCGCCGGGGACCTCGGTAGGGAGCAAGTCAGCGAGTGATTGACCCGGCCCATCAACAGCGATCGCAGGTTATTTCGCGGCAACGTTGGGCGCGGGTGCGCTGGACTGCGCAGGCGATTGCAGCACAAGTTCGTCCCTGAGTTTGAACCGCACCGCAGACTCGGCCGGAATATTGAGATTATGGTTGCCGGTGAATGCAGCTCCAGCCGTGCCGGCGCCGCCGCCCACCAGCCCGCCAGCCAGAAGGCCGACGCCGCCGTGGGTCAAGCCTCCTACTAGCATGCCCAGTCCGGACCCTCCGCCGATCAACGCCGCCGATCGCTTGCCCTTGCCCTTCTGGTAGCGTTCGAGGTCGGCTGTTCGCAGCGGATAGGAGGTTCCATTCAGCGTCAGCGCCGTCAACCGCAAATCCAGCGTCGAGGAGCCCTTGAAGCGCCCACCTCGCCGCGACACATCCACCACGCCATTGACGGGCGTTCCCTGGGGAATGATCACGTTGCCGCTCGCATCCGTCACCGGATTCACGATCTCACCTGTAAACGTGTCGCCGGAATGGCTGGTCTTGACGCTGATGCGCTGGTCGATGCGGATGGTCAACTCAGTTCCTGCCGCGACGTCCACCGGCGGCGGAGGCGCGGAAGTTGTCACCGCTTGAGCACTGTCGGAACAAGTCACCTGCGGAGGCGCAACTCCCGGCGGTGTCACGGTGGTCACCACGGTTACTGCCTTTTGGCCCGGCGCAGGCGGGTCCACCACCGTTGTCGTTGTGCTGCCGTCGCTGTTTTTTGTCACCACCGCTTGCGGCTGGCCGGTCTTAACCGCCTGCTCTTTGGCGTGCACAATCGCCTCGTCCTGTTTGGATTTGCAGCCAGTCAATGCCGTGGCGGCCAGCGCCATGGCAAGAGCGCACCGAAGATGAAGGGGGGAAATCGTCATCTTATGTCCTCTTGTTTCTGCGAGATTTTGGAGCTTACTGCGGCATTCGTGCGGGAGAGTCGCCGCAAGCCCCATCTCTCTTCTTTTTTGGATTGTGAGTTGCCGCGCAGAGTTGTCCAAGGCGAAGCTACTGCTTTCAATTTATCTATAAAGTGATTAACTCAACTGAATTTGAAGGAATTGCTGGCTGGTTTCTGTTCGAAGACCATAGGGGCGATTTGACGCAGGATACGCAACTTTCTTATGTGGCACTGCGGCACCGGAACCAAAATGCTGGGCAGCTTCGCGCCCACAAGCCCCGCACCCTACAATGAGGACAGAGTTCCAAACCTTCGAGGAGAATCATGCCGCTTTCAGGAGAAGCCATCCGGCTGATGAATTACATTGACGACGTTGCCGTAACCCTGCGCCGGGTGCTGGCAACCGTGCCCACGCTGTCCGCCGAAGAACGGGCCAGGGTGGCCGAGCATCTGCTCCAGGCGCGCCCCAGTGCCGAGGAAGTGGCT
The DNA here is from genome assembly GCA_963729915.1 of uncultured Acidobacteriota bacterium. Classification (GTDB taxonomy): domain Bacteria; phylum Acidobacteriota; class Terriglobia; order Terriglobales; family Acidobacteriaceae; genus Telmatobacter. The sequence goes on from CAVSQE010000022.1 coordinate 11,326, forward strand.
CAGGCCCTTGCCGCCAAGTAAGCCCAAGTGACGACTGTCGCTATTATCGGAGCCGGGCCACTCGGGCGCTGGCTGGCGCTGGGTGCGGCCCGCGCCGGATTTCGCGTGCTGCTTGAGAACGTGATGCCTGCGAACCTCCATCACGCGCACGAGTCGATCCGCCAGGAGCTCGGCCGGCAGGAGCTGAGCCCACAGGCGCTGCCTGCCGTGGCCTTCGTCAGCTCCATTGAAGACGCGGTGCGCGAAGCGGATCTCGCCATCGACTGCGTGCCCGATGAGCTGGAATCGAAGCTGGAGATTCTGTGGCTGCTGGACCGCATGGCGCCGCCGCGCACCGTGATCGCAACGCCGACGACGAATCTGTCGATTGCTGACCTCGCCAGCTGCACCAACCGGCCGGAAAAATGCATCGCCATTGCCGTGGCGGCCACCGATCTAACCGCAGGCGCGAAACCCGGCATCACGCTGCGCGCCGCCCCCGCCACAAGCGAGGAAACCGTGGCTCTGGTGTGCGATTTCTGGCAGAAGCTCGGATTCAGGCCGGTAGTGGAGCGAAGTCCGGCGTCGTAATTTGTTCGCGATCCCGCCTTTGCCGCAAAAGACGCGGCAAGGATGCAGCAACGAATTACATCCGGCAGATCAGCAGTTCACGCTGGTAGATCATCTCCGGCGGCAGGTGGTCGTGCACGTCGATGAACAGTTCTTCGTGGCCGAGGATCTCCTTGCGCCACGCGGCGCGGCTCACCTCCTGCATCTTCTCGAATTGCTCCAGCGGAAAGTCGAGCCCGGCCCATTCCATGTCTTCGTAGTAAGGCGTCCAGCCGATGGGCGTCTCCTTGCCCTGGGCGCGGCCGTGTACGCGGTCCACAATCCACTTGAGCACGCGCATGTTTTCGCTGAAGCCCGGCCATAGGAACTTGCCATCGTCGGCTTTGCGGAACCAGTTCACGTGGAAGATGCGCGGCGTCGAGCTCAGCGAGCGCTGCATCTTGAGCCAGTGACGGAAGTAGTCGCCCATGTGATAGCCACAGAAAGGCAGCATGGCCATGGGATCGCGGCGCACCAGTCCCACCGCGCCGGTGGCGGCCGCCGTAGTTTCAGAGCCCATGGTCGCGCCCACGTAAACACCGGCGCTCCAGTTAAAGGCCTGGAAGATGAGCGGCATCGTGGTGGAGCGCCGACCGCCGAACACGATTGCGCTGATGGGCACGCCTTCGGGATTCTCCCAGTCCGGATCGATCGACGGACACTGCGCCGCCGGCGCGGTAAAGCGTCCGTTGGGATGCGCGGCCTTGGCGCCGGTCTGTTTGGCGATCTCAGGCGTCCAGCGCTCGCCGCGCCAGTCCAAACATTCGGCCGGCGGCTCGTCGGTCATTCCTTCCCACCACACGCCGCCGTCGGGCGTAAGCGCCACGTTGGTAAAAATCGAGTTGCGGCGCAACATGGCCATGGCGTTGGGATTGGTCTTTTCGCTCGTGCCCGGCACCACGCCGAAGAATCCCGTCTCGGGGTTGATGGCGCGTAACTGGCCGTTGGCATCCGGCTTGATCCAGGCAATGTCGTCGCCCACAGTGGTCACCTTCCAGCCCTTGAAGGCCGACGGCGGTACCAGCATGGCAAGGTTGGTCTTGCCGCAGGCCGAGGGAAACGCCGCGGCGACGTAGGTCTTCTCGCCTTGCGGCGACTCCATGCCGAGGATCAGCATGTGCTCGGCCATCCAGCCTTCGTCGCGTGCAATGTTCGAAGCGATACGCAGCGAAAAGCACTTCTTGCCCAGCAGCGCGTTGCCGCCGTAGCCGGAGCCGTAGCTCCATATCTCGCGCGACTCAGGGAAATGCGCGATGTACTTGGTTTCATTGCAGGGCCAGGGCACGTCCTGCTGCCCCGGCGCAAGCGGCGCGCCCACCGAATGCATGCAGGGCACCACGCGCTTCTCGCCCTTGTCGATTTCGGCCAGCACCGGTAGGCCAATGCGCGTCATGATGCGCATATTCGCCACGACGTACGGCGAATCGGTGAGTTGCACGCCGATGCGCGCCATGGGCGAGCCCACCGGCCCCATGCTGAAGGCCAGCACGTACATGGTGCGGCCCCGCATCGCGCCGTTGAACAGCTCCTTCAGCTTCTTGCGCATCTCGAAGGGGTCGATCCAGTTGTTGGTGGGCCCGGCATTGTCCTTTGCATACGAGCAGATGAAAGTGCGGTCTTCAACGCGCGCCACATCGCGTGGGTCGGAACGCGCGTAGAAGCATCCCGGCCAGCGCTCCTGGTTCAGGCGGGTCAGCGTCCCCGACGCCACCATCTCGTCGCACAGCCAGTCGTACTCCTGCTGGCTGCCGTCCACCCAGTGGATCGCTGCCGGCTGCGTGAGCTCGGCCATCTTCTCCACCCACCGGATGAGGTGCTTGTTGGTCGTCAATGGCTTCGCAATGCTGGTTCTTCCCTGCTTCATACTCGTTCCTCTTCTTCAGAAGATGGTGGCCGGACAGCAGAGTCTATTCGACTAAGGATACACATTCAGCTTCAGCCTGCCGTCCTTCTCAAACACCGGACAGGTCCGCATCAACCAGATTTTTACGGGGCTATTGACTTATTTATACGCGATTGTGCGCCAGGACGGCAAGACGGAAGCGGCAACAGAAAATGGAGTACAAGGTTGTTCGGCCCGTCTGCCCCCACCGAATGACGCACAATTCTGTGCCTTTGGCGCGCATTTCGAGTGAGGTGCAGGCTCAGATCTTGAAGCGCTACGGCAGACTTGCTGAAACGATCCCTGGCTCTCCTGAGCGCGAGATCACCACTGCTGCACACTTCCGACCAACAGCGTGACGGGTTGAAGAATACCTGAAGGCAGGAGCGGAGAATCCTTGGTGTTGGCGCGAATATTGGTGTGCGTGAACTGCGCCTTAGCCGAAGGCTGCAAATCGCCAATGAGCCGGTTGGGCCAGAGATTCGTTACTTCCAGTTCCAGAGTCTTGCGTCCGTCGGTAAGACTGCCGGTCACATCGAGCCGGTCCGGCATCGTCCAGATCGTTCCTGCAATCTTGCATCGCACAGAGCAAATATTCGTCGCATCATCGTTCCTCGATCGTGACGGTTCCTGACAGATCCTTTTCCAGAGTCCACCATTGCCCCTCGCGATGTGCCTTCACCTGAGCGCCATCGACCCACACTCCGCTCGAACCTTCCAGTGCTGGCAACTCGACCTTGGCAGTCATCCCAGCCGGCAAGGTGAGTGTCAGAGTGAAGTTCTTTTCTCGCCTCCAGTTCACAGACAGCTCGCCGCGCGGCGTTGGCATTTGGCCTTGGACCCAGGTTAGGGTTCCTGGATGTGGTTGGATCAGCGCTCTGCTCCACCCCGCCGTCAGCGGCTGCGCGCCCAGCACGAAACGCGGCAGAAGATTCGCCGGAGCCGCCCCCCAGGCATGGTTCCAATCCTGATTTGGCTTGTACTTTTGATCCCAAGCCTCCCAGGTAATCGTCGCGCCGCTCTCGACCATGTGCCTCCAGCTTCGATCCCCCGGCGCGATCATCAAGGCCAGCGCGGCCGCGTCCTCGCCATTCTCGAACAGACCCTCCAACAGATATTGTGCTGCGTAGACCGATCCCGCCATGCCGCGACCGGCAAGCCACTCTGCGATCCGCGGCCGCTGGTCGGCAGGTACGAGCCCAAAGGCCAATGGAAACAGGTTCGCATGCAGAGAAGCATGATCTGTTCCTACTCCGTCACGATAGAGCCCACGTGTTGGATCAAAGAGCTTCTCCTGGAAGGTCGCCTGTGCCGTCCGCTCTTGCTCCAAAAACTCCGCGGCTTCCTGCTTCTTACCCAAGGCCTCGGCCAGCTGGCCCATCTCCTCCAATGCGCGCAGATGGAAGGCGTTGACAACCGTGTTGACGCTGGTGAAGACGTAGCCGTCGCGTTCGATTACCGGCCAGTCAACATTATCCCCGTGTCTAATCAGCTCCGGGGTGCTCATGATCAGCCCGTCCGGTCCGATGCGCCTATTCAAAAGCTTGGTCTTTAGTTCCTCATAGTGTACTGCCAGCCAGGCCGTGTCGCCCGTTTGCATCCAGTCGGCGTAAGCCATGAAGACCATGTGCGGACCCCACTCGGACGGCCAGGTGGGAAACTTCATCAGACGATCGAATGTGGCTCGCGATATTCGTGGATCGGCATCTCCGGCGTAGTAGCCTAGCTGCGCCAGGTAAGCATCCGCCTCATAGGCCAGGCGCTCGCGATCCCCATCCACGAAGACTCCGGCAAAGGTCGTCGCCTTGATCGAGTAGTGGCAGAGATCCCAGACCTTATCCAACATGGGGTCTGAGGATTGGAAGGTTGCGGCATCGTCAACCCATGTACTATCGAAGGCTGCGCGACGTCGAATCTGGTCCGCGCGCAGTTCAGTCGGCCAGCCTTCCACCTCTACCCAACGAAAGGGCGTCAACACTCCCCAGGACGCTGGGGTCAACACTGCGGGAGCCTTGGTGTTACGCGCATTCACTGGAGGAGCGACAATCACGGTAGCTGCCGGGTCCAGTCGAACCTTCACCTCGGAAAAGCGCACTGAGCCGGGTGGATGAGTATCTACACGCCCGTCTTTCAATGCCTCGCCGAAGCGGACAGTAACCACCTCCGATGTAGGCGAATTCACAGGCCCCAGCGAAAGGTTTCCAAACGCTACCCGGCCAAAGTCCACCAGGAACACGCCCGGCGCGACCTTACTGATCGCCAAAGGCGTCTGTTCTACCAGGTGTACCGGCGCGGCGTCCTGCCCGGTCGGCTCAAGAAACCCCGCGTGCAATGCGTCCTGTTGACTTCGGGTTTGGCCGTAAACCGTGGCGAACAGACCGGCCATCAAAAAAATCTGAAGTAGAGCTCTATTCCGCCTCGAAGTCATGCCGATTTGCACCTTGCGCGAATCCATTTCGCAAATCCCCGATTCGGATAGAGCGGGTGCACCCGTCTCCGCCGGGAAAGTATCTCTGGTAAGTAAAAAATCTGTGGACTTCCGAATTGACCACTGCCATTCGGAAGTCCACAGCAAAGGAGGCGTACCTTAAAAATTGAGTCGAGCTGTAAGTTGGCCGTAACGCGGATCGTTAACCTGCGTCAACGGAACAATGCCAAACGAGGTGCTGCCGAGCGATGTGCTTGGCCCACTGAAGATCGGCGTGTTCAGGATGTTGTAGAATTCACCGCGAATCTCGAAGGTCGTCGCCTCGCGAATCGGGAAAACCTTGAAGAGCCCGGCCTCCAACCGCGGATAGAACTGCTGGCGAGTTCCGATGACGTTGCTGTTGGTTTGCGTGGTGAAGGAGAGCCGCTGGATGTAGGCCGGCGTGTCCGATGTGCTGCTGCAGGCTCCTGTGCCCACCACGAGTGCGCCACTGGTATTTTCGTAGCAGGTGTTGATGTAGTGGCTATAGCTGCGGTTGGCAACGCCTGTCGGTCCGATGATGTTCACGCCGCCCGGCGGCGAGATCATGTTGCCGTTGGCCATGCGCAGCACGCCGTTCAGCTTCCAGCCGCCGATCGCCAGCCGCTCCAGGTAGGGGCTCTTGGCAAATGCGGGCAGCTCGTAGGTGCCGAATACGTTGGCCAGCAAGTTGGAGTTGCCGTCCTGCACCGATTCCAGTTTCGTGTCGATGCCGGAGTTGAGGTATCCATTGTGGAGCATCAGCTTGTCCCAGGTAATGTTGCCCTGGATGGAGAGGTGGTGCGACATGGGATGGCTGACCTGGATCTGCAGCGAGTTGTACGGCGTGCTGCCGATCGAGGAGTTCTGCTCGGTGATTGAACCGAACTCAGGGAACGGCTGCAACAGCGTAGATTGCACGATGGTTGGGGCATTCAAGGTCGCGTTATTGGCGTAGGTGCTGGCAAACTGGCCAGCCATCGGGTTGGGGACCTTGGTATTGAGGTAAGTGACCTCGGCCGCGCCCAGGTTGTAATACTGCGCCGGTAGAGCGTTGATGTTTTTGCTCACCTCAAGCCGCGTAGGCCGGGAGCCGACGTAGGCCACCTGCAAGGCGGTGTTCCAGGGAAGCTGCTCCTGGATGTTCAACGTGTACTCCGCGGCGCGCGGTTGCACGTGTGTTGGGTCGTTGTAGTTGATGTTCTGGCCGAGCCCGGTTCCTAGGCCCAGCGTGTTGCCGGTGGGCAAAACCACGCCTGTGGGGTATGGGTTGGTATCGGAGTTCAGGGGGGTCGAGCCGGTGTAATTGTTGTAGCTGGTGGCCTGGCTGAAGCCGGTTGAGTACGGATTCTCGATAGTGTTGAAGAAGATCATGCCGAAGCCGGCGCGAACCACGGTATTGGGCCGCACCTGCCAGGCCGCACCAAGGCGAGGCGCAATGTTGTGCGTGTCGCGCGGGAACGGGAAACGGTTTGACGGGCTGACGAACTCAAGACCGCCCTTCAACGAGAGGCCGGTAACCGAAGCCTGCAGCGGATTGGTGCAGGTGGTGCAGAAGCTCGAGATCAGCCGGTTGTAGCGCTCGGTCAGAGGCGACTCGTAATCGTAGCGCGCACCCAGATTCACCGTCAGCTTGTTGTTCACGCGCCAGTCATCCTCGAAATAAGGCGCCATATAGATCTGCTGCGTGGCGTACGCGATGGCGACGTTGTAGTTGGTCGAAGAGAACGTGCCCAGCAGCAGGGAAGCAAACGAATCGCCGGAGCCGGCGCCGCTGGAAACCGGAGCCGAGCCAGCGCCATAGAGGACCGAGTTCGACTGCGTGAAACGGCGGTCAAAGTTAAAGCCCGGAGTGCCGGAACCATTGCCGAATCCGCTCATCGGGTTCTGCACGTTGTAGCGCAGCAGGTCACCTTGAAAACCTACGCGGACCGAGTGGCGTCCCCATTGTTTGGCCAGCGTCTCGTCGAGCGAACTGAGAACGGAATTGCTGATCTGGCCGCCAGCTCCAGGCGCCAGGCTCGAATAGCTGTCGCTTGACGATTCGCCGGGGAAACTGTTGTAGGGCAGGCCCGTTGTGGTCATCGCCAGGCTGCTCAGACTGAAGTTCTGGGCGCCTGGGTAGATGAGGCCGAAGGGGTGCTCGGTGAGGCCGAAGCGCGAGTCCAGCACCATGCTCGATGAGAACTGGTGCGTCTCGTCCATGCTGCCGCCGCGGGTGTTGCGGTAGACCGAATAGCCGTACCCGTTCGGCCCGATGCCCTTCGTGTAGCCTTCCAGCGGATAGCTCTGCGTCAGTCCGGAACGGAATCCGATCACGCTCAGCTTGTCGAGCTGGCCGATTTCAAAGTCAAAACGGCCGATGAAAGAGGGATAGGTGCTCGGATACGAGGTATGCGCGGAGACGTAGTTGGGCTGGGAGGCCGAACTGGCCGCCGTGGACCCCGGGACGTTCGAGGGTGGGATGTAGGCCGCCAGGGCCGCGCCGGTGGCGTTAATGGCCGAAGATCCTACCACCGGAGCCCCGAAGCTCGTAACCGTGCAGGTGGGCCCTGTGCCTGTGCACGTGTACACGGCGGTGCCAAAGGTGGACGCAACGATGTTGTTATTCAGGAAAAACTCGGTGCGGTTGCTGTTCGCATCCACGGGCGAGTTCGGAACAAATAGTTGTACGCCTCCCGTCGAGGCGCAGAAGCCGGACGAGTTGAAGCCATTGGGGCACAGGCCCGAAAAATCGCCGGTCAATTCCGCCGACGTGGGCACGCGCGTACTGAAAGTCTGCGGCGTATGCGTGGCGTAGCGCTCAGCCGAGAACATGAAGAAGGCTTTGTCGCGCCCGTTGTAGATCTTGGGCAGAACGATCGGGCCGTCCAGCACAATTCCGGTCTGGTTGACCTGGTTGTTGGGGCGGGCTAAGTGAGCCGACACGTTCTGGTAGTAATTCGCGTCCAAATAGGTGTTCTGAAAAGCGTAGTAGGCGGCGCCATGCAGGCTATTGGTGCCACTCTTGACGACGACGTTGGATACCACGCCATTGCCGTGACCGATCTGCGCGTCAAAGATGCCGTTTTCAATCTTGGTTTCCTGCACCGCATCGGGCGAAGGCGTGAAATCGAGGTAGCTGGCGCCCGAAAAGCGTTCCGGCGCGTCGTCTGGGATACCATCCAGCGTTAGCCGGTTGTGTCCGGAGTTGCCTTCTACGGTAACTTGCACCGCGACGCCGCTATAGGGGTTGGTGAACTGGCTCGCCTTGCCGTTGAAGTAGCCGCCGGAGGCGGTGTCTACCACTCCGGGCGCCATGGTCACCATCACATAGGGATTCCGTCCATTGTTCGGTAGATCGGCCACCGCCTGGGCATCCAGCGTTGTGGCAAGCGTCGCCGAACTGGTGTCCATTAAATTCGACGACTCCGACACCACCTCGACGGACTGGGTGACATTGCCCGGCGACATGCTGAAGTTAACCTGAATCACTTGTCCTGCAGTCAGAATGATGTTGGTTTTCGTCTCCGTCTTGAACCCCTTGGCCGTCACCGACACACTATAGGTGCCTGGAGAAAGCGTGGGCATGGAGTACGCACCAGAGGCGCTGGTGGTAACTTCCGTCTTGAATTGCGTGCTGTTTTCGACGGCCAATACTTTCGCGCCGGGAAGTATGGCGCCGGTTTGATCGGCCACGGTGCCGCTGATTCCGCCGAGATAGCGCTGCGCCTGCAGCGAACCGGCCCCGGCGATGATCCCCGCGAGGATCAACAGCCAAAACATGGTGCGCGTCCTGGAACTGATGAACGTTTTCATTTCCAATGATTCCTCCTGAAATGTGACTCGCTTTGACCCGAGCGATGCATCTGGTTGCAGCGCACCACCGCCTTTGCAACGGTTCGCTGCATTAAAAGGGTTGAGCCTATGGACTCCCGTCCTCGGCATTCTTGAACCTGGACAGCGATTTTTCGCAGCGCACGATACGACCCGCAAGTTAATTCACCGGAAGAATGCCTCGTATTTAACCGCTAGAAGTTCTGGAAGCGGTTATTTTTCAATGCGTTATTGACCATCTAGTGGTCGCAAGGGCTGCCGGTTAAGAGCGCCGCGGGAATACGTTTCCCGGCACTTTTCGTATGCGTTGCCGTCATTGGGATCACGGCGTAGACTTGGAACCGTACCTTGGTTCGCGGTTATGGGAACACTTGCAGAAAATCCGGCCGTGGGTGACGCGGAAGAACTGCCGACGATCGAAGAGCGGCAGGCGCTGGTTGAGCGCGTTGCCTCCAGTGAGCAGTTCAGCCGCTCGGCCCGCCTGCGCGATTTCCTGCTTTACGTCGGAAAGCAGTCGCTCAAAGAGGGATTCCCCGAGATTCATGAACAGGAGATTGGCGCCCGGGTTTTTGGCAGGCCAGCCTCCTATGATCGCAGCGCAGACAATATTGTCAGGGTCAACGCGACCGAACTCAGAAAGCGCATCGAATCGTATTTTGAAACCACCGGAGCCAAAGAACCTTTCGTCTTCGAGATTCCCCGTGGCGGCTATCGGCTGGTTTTTCGCCGCAGGCTAGCGGAGCAGCCGCATCACGGAGCGGCGGCGCAGCCGGAGTCAGCACGGGAAACGCTGGTAGCTGGCGAAACCGCGGCTCACGAGGACTCTCGACGTCTCCGGCATTTATGGCGTTGGGTTTGGCCCCTCGTAAGCCTGTCGCTTGCTCTCGCCTGTGTCACGCTCTACGTTCAGAACCGCACTCTACGCAAGGCAGTCTACCCCTGGGATGGCCAACCGGCTTTGGCCGCATTCTGGAGCGGCTTTCTCGAGTCCCACCAACAGACCGATCTTGTGCTGTCCGACGACTCGGCCAGCGTGATGGAGGATATCACTCACAATCCCCTCTCGCTTGGGGACTACATGACGCGCGCATTCGTCGGGCAGATTCAATCGTCGAACATGAGCGCGGACCGCAAGGAAGACGTTAATCAAGTCCTGAACCATAACCTGGTGACGTTTGGCGCGGTGCGCGCTGCCCAGGCCCTGCTGACCGAGATCCCGGCCACTTACCCGCATTACCTCACGCTGGCGCGTTACTATACCGCGGACGAGATCAAGCGCGACAACGTGGTCCTGATCGGAGGCAAGAAGGCAGTGCCCTGGGATTATCTTTTCGATGATCAACTGAATTTTGTCACCGACTATGACTACCATCAGGGTCTGCAGATCGTGCGCAATCGCAATCCCAAGCCGGGAGAGCAAGCAGTGTACACGGTGCACCTCGCGTCAGATAATCTGATTGGCTATGCTGTGATCGCCTATCTGCCCAACCCCAGCCACACGGGCAACATCATCATCCTCGCGGGAACCGACTCCGATGCCACGGGCGCAGCGGCTGCATTTCTCACCTCTGAGAGTCAGATGCAGAACCTGCGCAACACCTTCGGCGTGAGCCGATTTCCCTACTTCGAGGTCCTCCTCAAGACCTCGCGCCTGAGCGGGACCTTCTTCGATGCGCAACTCGTCGCATACAGAACCTATCCCAATCTCCACTGAGTGGTGAATCACGGCCTTTAGCGCGTTGAGGGAGACGGAAGGTCTTCGCTGTAGTGGCATGTCATCGCTGCGCATTCCCAAGTCTCAACCTTCAGCTCGTGGTCCACTTCAGCGAGGTAGAGCGTTCCTCTGCAAACGGAACACTCACGAAAAAACAAGCCCGAAGCATCAAATCGGCCGGTGGCAAAATCCGAATAGCCGCGGCCATCGCGGAAGATGCGATGACAATCACGGCGTTCGCACTGGTGGAGGGTTGAGTTTCAACCGATGCCGATCCCTCGAGCAGGACGCGCCGCATCGGAGAATGATGGAGATCGCACAAAGGGAAGAACGGCATCTTGGGACGGCCGTTCATGGTTCCTCCCAGGAAGGATTTCCACTCGGCCCATCGCAATGAAGCGAATTGTCGGGACTGGACCAGCCGGAGACTAAGCCAGGATCACCGATCCGCGCTGGCTTCTGCCAAAGCGCGGAAGGACCGAGGGAGGTCCGATCGGCTGAATTCCACCCCGTCGGCAACCAGTTGCTTTGCCGTCTCCGCCAGGGATGCCCGTTTCGTAAGCAGCTTATTCGCGGCTCCCTCGCGATCGGCTATGGAATCGAACTGGGCATACTTCTCCAGGTAGGCGAGCTTACGATCGTAGAGATCTATTTCCTGGTGCAACGATTTGAGGAAATATTTATCGTGCGGCACTTCCTTTTTCTGCGCCACTTCCTTCTTCATGGGGAACTCCTCGGACAAAGCAAAAACATTGTTTTATTGCGCCGTCGAGCGGCGACGAATGGGTAAGCCCGCTCGGCGCCGCTGACATGGGACGACGTGGTGAGCGAATGAAACGTAGGCGAATGCCGCCCAAAAACTCCAAAAAAAACGCTGCATCCCCACGATTGCGGGGGAAGCTTTATCCGCGCTGCTCAAAACACGACGTCTTAACGGCCCCTGCCGCCGCCAAAGCCCCCACCTCCACGCCGATTGCCGCCGCCAGCGCTGGTCTTCCGCGCTTGAAAGCAGTTCTGGCAATAAACGGGACGGTCCCCGCGAGGCTCGAATGGAACTGTGGTTTGCTGTCCGCATCCAGCACAGATCACGCTAGTACCCTGCGATGAACCGCGGCTGTACCCGCCACCACCGCCGCCCGCTTGTTCATTCTTCTTGGCCTGGCGGCATGTCTTGCAGCGCTTAGGCGCCGAATAGCCACGCTCGCGGAAGAACTCTTGATCCTCCGCGGTAAACGTGAAGGCCTGCCCGCAATCGCTGCACATGAGTTGCTGATCTTCAGCCATATTTCCCTTTCGTCCGTGCTTCAGTTTCGTGTTGCGTTCGAAATACCAGCGAACTCTGCGGTGTTGCTTCGGTCGCCCGCAATCGCGGTCGACCGATCCGCAGCAAAGTCCGTTGAACTCATTGACCGGTTTCCCGCGATTGCAGCGTCAAATGAATCCCGACTTGAGTTGCCAGACAGGGAATCAACTCGGTTTGCGTAGAGGGCAAGCGATTCAGATAACTTCCATGTCACTGGAGTTGTCCGGGGCCTCCGCGCCCAAAGACTCGCAAGAGCGCTGCTGCCGAGTGTTGGAATCCTCAGGTAAACCGGCGAGAACCGGAAGATATCGAAGACGACCTCTTCCTGGAAATCCACTCAATTAGACAGCCCGGACGTTCTCGGCCTGAAGGCCCTTTGGCCCTTTTACGACGTCGAACTCGACCGCTTGGCCTTCCTTGAGCGAACGAAATCCCTCACTCTTGATGGCAGAATGATGCACGAACACGTCTTCGCCGTCTGCACGGCTAAGGAAGCCGAATCCCTTCGCATCGTTAAACCATTTTACTGTTCCCTGTTCCATGACAATTCCTTTGTTGCGAGATGTATCGCTGAACTCAAGTGGAATTGATTGCGAGTTGAGCGGGATAGCAGAACAGGCAAGAACGCCAAGTCGGATTCGACGACCAGCATTCAGTATATCACTTGCGGGAAATCTAAACCCTGCGCGTGGAGAATCCCCACCCAAAGGGGTCGCACGCCGATTCACAAGGGTTGCGGGTGTTTTGAGCTAGTAATTAGGAGAAGGGTCCAAACAAGCGTATGCTGACTTTAAAGGGGATCAGCAGGATTATTCCTCTCCTCGGCCCTACTCATCCTTGTGTTTCCGGCGTGGATCTCCTAAAGCACCAAAGTGGTGCATCGGACGACACCAAGACGAGCCCGGCTCTGTAGCAAACGTACGACTACCGAGAATTGGGGCGCCCATGCGATCAAAACTGGTGTATTCGGCCGGACTCAAAATCGAAAACCGCTTTCTTTTGTCGGCCACGGTGATGCGCGCGGTACGCAAGCTGCACGTAGCCTCCGGCCGGACTGAAGACACGCTCAATCGCGTGTTCGCCGATGTGGCTGAAGGCCGCTACATCGACGTAAAAATGCCGGAAATCACCTCTCCTCCCACCATCGAAGCTCTGGTGGTGACTCCGCTGCTTTGATCGGGATTGAGCTCGCCTACCGGCCGTAACCAATTCAGAACCGGCATGCTCGTGACCGGAGCGGCCGTGCGCCCGCATGCATTTCTGACTATACTGAGAACCGAAGAAAACGCCGGAATGGAGGGGCGCCATTCATGCACCGATTCGCGTTTTTCGCTCTCCTTGTGCTCCAAAGCTCCGCGGTCCTCTGCCAATCGACGGCGACGCCGCCGGGAACCCCGCAGGCTCCCGGCAAGCCAGCAGCGGCTCAATGGCCGCTCGATTTCAGCAAGGTTCAACCGGGACAAGCTGCGGCAAAACCCGCGTTCAGGAGTTTCGATTGCACCGGCAAGAACTCGGCCCCAAATCAGCCCAGTGCGCCGATTGATTTAGACCATCTTTTCAGTGCGTCCTGTATGGACTTGAAATCGCACGTCGAACCCTTTGCGCTTGTCGAACTCTTTGCGCGCAATGAGGATTCCTTTTCACGGTCTCCGCTCGTTGTTCGGCCGCATCCGAGGGGCGAGCCAATCCCAAAGCAATGGCCAAACCTGAAATTCGAACAGATTCCGACCGAATGGCCCAATCTAAAACTGCAGCTAATTGACGGTGGATCTCCGAGCTTGGTTCCCGCTCGGGGCAGCGCAAAATAATTGTGCGGCCAGTCATCGAAAGCCATAGAAGCGGGGGTTAATCGGGCCGTCGCTAACCCGAGGTCGAAAAATCGAACGCCTGGCGGCAATCCTTATGGGATCGCTGCCAGGCGTTCTACGTTAAGGCTTGCGTGAACCTGAAATGAGGTCTACGCCGCGTTCTCGTTGACTGCGCGTGAATCAACACCACGCACGCGGAAGTGCGTCATCTGAATCGACAGCGCGCGTTCGATCTTGCGCAGATCGTTGCGCTCGGCAGGTCCAGCAAAGGTGGATGCGATCCCTTTGGCCGAGGCGCGGCCCGTGCGGCCGACGCGATGCACAAAATCCTCCGCCACTTTGGGCAAATCGAAGTTGACCACGTGGGCAACGTTCGCTACATCGATGCCGCGGGCGGCTACGTCTGTGGCCACAAGCACGCGATGACGGCCCTCGGAGAAGTTACGCAGCGCCGAGTTGCGTTGCGATTGCGAACGGTCGCCGTGAATCTGGACGGCCGCGTGACCGGAGCGAACCAGCCGCCGCGCAACCCGGTCGGCGCCGTGCTTGGTACGCACAAAGACCAGGAAGCTGCCTTCTTCTCCGTTCAGCAAATGCTCCAGGAGCTCCTGCTTCTTGTCCGCATCCACGCTGAAGGCGCGCAGTTCGACATTCTCCGCCGGCTTCATCGTCGATCCGATCTCGATGCGGACCGGAGTCTTGAGATAGTTGCGCGCCACGTCCTTGACCGAACCCTCCAGTGTGGCCGAGTAGCACAAGGTCTGGCGCTCGGCAGGGATCGTGGACGCAATGCGGCGAATGGCCGGTTCAAAGCCCATATCGAGCATCCGATCCACCTCATCGAGCACCAGGATCTTCACCGCGTTGAGCCGGACCAGTTTGCGCTTGAGAAAATCCTCAAGCCGCCCCGGAGTGGCCACGATCAACCGCGCACCGCGCCGGATCGCCTCCAGTTGCTCTCGTTCCGACATTCCGCCCACCACCAGCGCAACGGTCTGCGCCTGGCTGGTACGGATGGCGCGGAACGATTTTTCGATCTGCATGGCCAATTCGCGCGTGGGCAGAACCACGAGAGCATGCGCGTCGCGGCCCTCGGTCTTTTGCAACATTTCCATGATGGGAATCAGGAAACTGAGGGTCTTGCCCGTTCCCGTCTGCGCCGTGGCCAGTACGTCGCGGCCTTCGAGCGCAGGAGGAATGGCCGCAGCCTGCACGGGCGTGGGGGTCTTGAACTGATTAGCATCGAGCCTGGCCATTAAAGCAGGGGAAAGTGAAAACTGTGAAAACTGAGTCGTCAAAATAAAGAATCATCCTTTTAGCTCCGGGAGCCTCGATTTCAAGGAGGCCTGCAAACGGAGCCGGACATAGAGGCGCGCAGACCCATCAACGGGCGCGAGCCTTCTTAAAACAAATTCGCGTAAGGAAGAACCAAAAACGTCCCTGGGACTGGCGGCAAGCATTTGAAAAATGCCCGCGGCCCGGAACTGACCCACGCTACACAAAACGCCAAGCGGCACGCTGCCGATCGGCACCCTTTAGAGCGCAGTACATGCGCTGTCCTGGCGTCGCTGCCAACCCACTTTGCGGTGGCCGAGCAGTTCTTCACTCCTGATCCTTTCACGGACCAAAAGTTGAGTCACCGGGACGGAAACTCAAGGGTTACGCTGTAGGGGCTTGGGGAAATCTGTGCAAGGCAGAGTTGCCTTCAGGGGGCAAAGCGCCGCTCACGACCAAATCACTGAGCGCAAACCTAGTATAGCATGGTTCGTTATTTCCCTCACTGACGCCTCTCTTCCGTGACAGATAGGGCCGACCGTGAAGGACGCAGAAGTAGGCCTGAAGAGGAGAGATTTGAATGGCATGAGTGGGATTCGGCGAGGATTCGGCAATGTCGATGAGGAACACTGGCGTCCACGCTTGAGGATTTGGCTCCTCAGGTAGGACTCGAATCATCGACTAAACGTAGTTTCAACAACATGCAGGTCAGCGGATGACACCTTAGACCATGCAAAGCAGCCTAAAACCGATAAACGGAGCGCAGATAGAGCGCGCTTTCGCGGCCTTCGGGTTGTAGGTTTCGCGCCTAATCTGACCCGCGTTTACGCTAGTCTCGGTGTCCTTAGCTGTTGACTGCGCACGTTCGAGCCGCGGCTTACGACATCTGGGAGGCGTTCAAGGCAGAGGCGGCAGACCAAGCTCCTTTAGAAACGTATTGTGCTTCTCGGTTGCCGCCTTGATTTCTTTTTCGAGCGAGACAAGGTTGGTATTGACCGAACTCAAATCGATTTCTTCTTCTGCAACAGAAGTGCTGATATAGCGCGAGATGTTCAGGTTGTAACCTTCCGCTTTAATCCGCTCCATCGAGATTCGTTTTGAATAACGCTCCTCTTCCTTACGGAATTGGTAGGTCTCAAGAATCTTTTCGATGTCTTCGTCCCGCAGGCGGTTCTGGCGTTTGCCTTTCTCGAAGTGCTCGGCGGCGTTGATGAAGAGCACGTCGTCCGGCTTCTTGCATTTCTTCAGCACCAGAATGCACACCGGGATGCCGGTGGAATAAAACAGATTGGCGGGCAGGCCGATGACCGTATCAATGTGCCCGTCCTTCAGCAGCTTGGTGCGGATGCGCTCTTCCGCGCCGCCACGGAACAGCACGCCGTGGGGCAGGATGATGGCCATCACGCCTTCGTCCTTCAGGTAATGAAAGCCGTGCAGCAAGAAGGCGAAATCGGCGGCGGATTTGGGCGCCACGCCGTGGTTCTTGAAGCGCACATCCTCGCCCATCGCTTCGGTGGGTTCCCAGCGGTAGCTGAACGGCGGATTGGCCACCACGGCATCGAAATAGGGTTTCTTGGCGGGGTTGGTCTCGCGCAGCAAGTCCCAATCGTTGGTCAGCGTGTCGCCGTGGAAGATTTCGAACTCCGAATCCTTCACCCCGTGCAGCAGCATGTTCATGCGCGCCAGGTTGTAGGTGGTGATGTTCTTTTCCTGCCCGTAGAATCTTGCCGATGCCGTGCGGCCCCATGCGCTTGCGCACGTTGAGCAGCAGCGAGCCGGAGCCGCAGGCAAAGTCCAACACGCTGTCCAGCTGCGTCCTTCTTGCCGGTCTTCGGCTCCTGGCTGTCCAGCGTGACGATGCCGGACAGAATGCTGGAAATCTGCTGCGGCGTGTAAAACTCGCCCGCCTTCTTGCCGGAACCGGCGGCAAACTGGCCAATCAGGTATTCGTAGGCATCGCCCAGCGTGTCGGCGTCGGTGGAAAATTGCGCCAACCCTTCGGCGATCTTCTGAATGATGGTGCAGAGCTTGGCGTTGCGGTCTTCATATTTTTTGCCGAGCTTGTCCGACGCCAGATTGATCTCGGAAAACAGGCCCTGGAAGGTGCTTTGGAAGGACTCGTTCTCGATGTATTTGAAGCCTGCTTGCAGCGTGTTGAGCAGTTCGCCGTTCTGCGTGCGGGCCAGGTTGGCGATGCTGGCCCAGAGGTGATCCGGCTTGATGACATAATGCACCTTGCGGCGCATCTGCTTCTCGAAATCGGCCACGTCATCGGGGTTGTTGGCATACCAGATGGCCAGCGGCACGCGGCGGTCGTCGCCCTCGACCTGCGGATAATCCCGCCCCAGTTCCTTTTTGCGCGGCCGCCTCGTAATTGTCCGACAGGTAGCGCAGGAACAGGAACGACAGCATGTAGTCGCGGAAATCGTCCGCGTTCATCGCGCCGCGCAGGTCGTCGGCAATGCCCCAAAGGGTTTTGCCCAGTTGTGTTTTATCTCGGTCGTTCATGATGCTTTGTGCTTCCTCTTAGTTTGCTCGGGAGTAATTCACGATTGAAGGGATAAAAGTCTAGGAAATCGTCGAGAACCTTCTCGAAATGACTCCTTGGTCTCCGGCAGCATTGCTTGCGGTTCATAAAGCGAATAATCTGCCGTGGCTTAAGAGATTGAGTGTCCGCCCGAATGCAGGGTTTCGTCCGGGTCGTCTTCGCGTCTTCTTTGATACACACAGAGAATTTCGGGTGCCCATGAAAACATGCCGACTTTTCAAGAAGACTGCGCAGGGCATTGAAGTGATGCGTGTATAGCTCGTCAGCATTGCGCGCCTCGCAAATCTCTTTGAGCAGCGCCACATGGTGAAAAAACGGCGTGTCTCCCGTGTAAGATCAGATGGAACTGACCGGTTTTCTTGGAGCGGGACAGGAAATACGGAGCAAATTTCTTTCGATCTATCTCCCGAAGTTCATTCCAAAGCACATTGAAGAACAGGGAGTGATGGGACGAGAAGACAGCCTTAATCGAGTGATCCTTTCTCGCTAAGAGTTGTGCCAGATGGTGTGCCGACTGCGATGGCATTGTTTTCATCCAAGGACGAAATCGGGTCATCAATATAAATGTATTTCACCCACTTGTAGGCTTCGGCTCTATCCATAGCGAGCTGCACTATGGCGAGGAAGAAGCACCAAATGAAGAGGTTTTCTTCGCCGCGTGACACTTTGATATGGTCAATAATCTCAGTGCCCGCACCATTCTGAACTTCGCGGGAAAAGCGGACCTCCGATTTCTCATAGTCAATGTTGAAATCAAAATCCGTATATCGATTCAGGAACGGGCGAATGCGGTTCTCCAATTCCAATTCTTCAAGACCGGAGAAAAAGCTGGACGTGGAATTGAGCTTCAATACCCGCTCTTTGTCTTCCTCCAGGTCGTTATCCCAAGAAAACAAATCTTCGGTGAAGGCGTTGAAATAGAGAGTGTCCGGCGCGCCTCCTTGCTTGCCGATGTTCTTAAAGGCCATTGAAAGGCGTGTCTTGCCAATGCCATTGTAGGCGTAGAGCAAAATGAACTTTTTTGGTTCCTGCACATTCTGCAACTCTTCGCGCAAATGTGCGGCCAAGTGCATTCAAATCGGCAAACGGGGTTGCGCTCATGCTTCAACCTCCTCCGGGGATGGGAAAAGCTGCTGCATCAGTCCTTTTTTGTGCGTTCTGAGGGCTTCGAGCTTTTGGGTTTGGGCGGCGATCAGATCGTCGAGGGAGAAGAGGTTGTCGGCGATCTTCTTTTGTTCTTGGATTTCGGGTAAACTGATGGGGAAATTGGCAACGTCTGAACCCGTGATATTTGGGTCTTTCCGACTGCTGCTCGCAATTCGTTTCCAGTCTTCAACCTTGGCGTTCAGCCATGCTAAGACGTAAACGGGCAATGCGACTTTGTTATCTACCACCAAAACCGAAATTGCTTGATTAGTAGCAGCCGGGACACTCAAGCATCCAGTTCTCCCGATTTGATTAAATCCTCCATACATCGCAACCAAGACCGAACCAGCAGGATTGACCCGAGCTCTTGCTTTTGGTGTTATTTTTTCCTGGGTGTCTATAATGAAGGAGTTGTTTAGGTCCATTGTTTTGACCCAAGGAATGCTACCGCCGTCAAAGAATTCTGGATTCGATCTTGGCGGCGTAGTACCAGAGCTAATTTCTGCGATCCCATTCAATGTCTTGCGCTCCCACTCACGGGCGTCTTGGAATTCGGGGAAGCGGAGGCGGGGGAGGGTCTCGCCTTGGCGAGGGAAAAGTTGCTGCGTCAGCCTTTTTTTATGGGCCTTGAGCGCGTCGAGTTTTTGGCCGTGGGCGTCAATCAGCTCGTCGAGGGAAGTTAGACACTCGGCGATTTTTTGTTGCTCGGCACGCGACGATCCTCCGCTTGGACGCGGAATGGGCAGAGACAATAAATCCTGGTCGTCTATACTTAGTGACCCGTGAGCACGAGCGCTGACTTCAATGTATTTCTTTAACCATTTTCCGTGGAAGTTCCCCGCAAATAAGTAATTTAGAAAATCCGGAACGATTCCATTCGCATGGGCTCTAAAGCAGGTAAAGATGCTGTTGGGCACAGCGGCAGGCTCATCTCCCGAATACTTGGCGATAAAACCCTGCGGAAATTGCTTGGTAGCGCTCTTGTTGTAGGCAAAGTCGTTCTCTTGCAAAACCAGGTAGTTCTCATACTGATTTCCGGCGATGGTTCGGCCAAATTTTTCCTGCTGACTCACCAAGCCCACGCCAGAGGTGATGCTCATGGGGATGCACTTTCTATTTCCGGCTCTTTCCGTGATAAGAGAGGCTATCGCTCCGAGCTTTTCTGTATTCCATTCCGGTTCACCCTGAAATTCCGGAAAGCGCAGCTTCGGCTTCATTTCGCGTTTGGCGTCTTGCTTCACGGCATTTCTTTCCGTCTTATTGCTCATACGCACTCAGCCCTGAAATTTCCCGCCCTTGGGCGCGTTTGTTGAGCAACGGGACGAGGTCTTCCATGAGGGCGAGTTCCTTTACCCGTCGCGTTTTCCAGTTCAGCCCGAGCGGTTCCATGAGGTCGGTGAGCTGTTCGCCGTCGAAGATCATGCGTTGCAGGATGCCGTCCACAAAGCCTTGCAGCGCGGCGGTCGCCAGCCCGTGTTTCCCGGCGATGGCGGCGAGTTCCTGGGCATTCTTCTCCGCCTTGAAGCGCTGGTAGCCTTCGCGGATGGCTTTTTCGCTCAAGCCTTCGCCCGCTTTCAGGGTGTTGATGTAGGCGGCGATGTCGTCGCGCTCGTCCATGAACTTGGCATCGGACTGAATGAGGCCGATGAGCTGCTCGCGGCTCATCTTCTGCTTGCCCGGTGCCTGCGCGGAGTAGCGGGCAATCAGCGCCATGATGTAGTCGTAATCAATGACGGCGGAGGCAAAGAGGACGAACTCGAAATCCAGTTGCTGCACTTCCGGGCTGGCCTGGTCGTCGCCCTTCCTCTGCTGCTCTTTCAGGCGCTGGGCGGTTTCCAGATAGACGCCGCGGAAAGCGTTCAGCTCCTCCTTGGGCAGGACCTGCTCGATGGCTGTTTTGTTTTCCTCGGTGAGGTCGGTGTATTGGTCGAGCTGGGTCTTGAGCCGCTGCACTTCCTTGAAATGGTTGATGAAGGCGCTGCGGGCGTCGTCGCCCTTGAGGTTGGGCACGTGCTTCCGGTTTGCAGGTCAGGCCCTGGGACTTCATGAAGTCGTCCAGCTTCTTGCACGGCAGCTTTGCAGTTTCTCGATGACTACGGGAGCCTTGTCCACCAGCCAGATTTCGCGGGCGCGATCGATTTTCTCGCCGGAGAAGAGGGCGATGGCGTCATCGACGGCGTCCTGCTGCTGGCGGAAGTCGAGGATGTTGCCGTAGGGCTTGGTGCCGTTGAGCACGCGGTTGGTGCGGGAGAAGGCCTGAATCAGCCCGTGGTGCTTGAGGTTCTTGTCCACGTAGAGCGTGTTCAGGTATTTGGAATCGAAGCCGGTGAGCAGCATGTCCACCACGATGGTGATGTCGATCTTTTCTTTGCCCTTGAGGGGCATGTCCTGATTGGGAAATTGCTGATCCTTGATGCGCTTCTGCACATCCTGGTAGTAGAGATCGAATTCGCCGATGCTGTGATTGGTGCCGAAGCGGGTGTTGTAGTCGGCGATGATGGCCTTGAGCGCGTCCTTTTTCTTCTCCGGGTTCCTGCTTCGTTGTCGGCCTTTTCCTGCGGCAGGTCTTCCTGAATCTGCTGCACGTCCGTGTTGCCCTCGGCGGGCGGCGAGAAGACGCAGGCGATGTTCAGCGGCTGAAAGTCGGGGTCTGGCTTCTCTGCTTTTCGGCCTGTAGCGACTTGAACAGATTGAAGTATTCGATGGCATCGTTGATGGAGGCGGTGGCGAGGATGGCGTTGAACCTGCGTCCGCCGGTGGCGGCGTCGTGCTTGTCGAGGATGGCCTCGACGATGGCCTGCTTGGCCAACGTCTCGCCTTGCTTGGGCACGTTCTTGCCTTCCGGCTTGTAGTAATCAACATGGAAGCGCAGGACGTTACGGTCGTCGATGGCGTGGGTGATGGTGTAGGCGTGCAGTTCCTTCTGGAAGAGGTCCTCGGTGGTCTTGAGGGAGGCCTGCTCGCCTTCGATCTGCTGATAGGTGGCGTTCTGCTCGAAGATGGGCGTGCCGGTGAAGCCGAAGAGCTGGGAGTTGGGGAAGAATTCCTTGATGGCCTGGTGGTTCTCGCCGAATTGCGAGCGGTGGCATTCGTCGAAGATGAAGACCATGCGCTTGTCGCGCAGCGGTTCCAACTGTTCCTTGTAGGTCGCCTTGCCTTGCTTCTTGTTTTCCTTGTTGCGCTTGCTGTTTTCGTCCAGGGCCAGGCCGAGCTTCTGGATGGTGGTGACGATGACCTTGTCGGCGTAGTCGTCGGAGAGGAGCCGGCGCACCAGGGCACCGGTGTTGGTGTTTTCCTCGACGCAGCCTTCCTGGAATCGGTTGAACTCCTCGCGCGTCTGCCGGTCGAGGTCCTTGCGGTCCACGACGAACACGCATTTTTCGATGTCGGGGTTGTCCTTGAGCAGGGTGGAGGCCTTGAAGGAGGTGAGCGTCTTGCCGCTGCCGGTGGTGTGCCAGATGTAGCCGTTGCCGCAGTTCTGGTGGATGCAGTCCACGATGTGCCTTGACGGCGTAGATCTGATACGGCCGCATCATCAGCAGCTTTTGCTCGCTGGCGACCAGCACCATGTAGCGGCTGATCATCTGGCCCAGGGTGCATTTGGGGAGGAAGGCCTCGGCAAAGCTGTCGAGATGGGTGATCTTCTTGTTGTCCTCGGCGGCGAACTGGTAGACGGGCAGAAAGCGCTCGTCGGCGTTGAAGCTGAAATGGCGGGCGTTGTTGTTGGCGAAATACCAGGTATCGCTTCGGTTGCTGACGATGAAGAGCTGCATGAAGCACAGCAGCGTCTTGGTGTAGCCGTTGCCGGGGTCGTTCTTGTAGTCGACGATCTGCTCCATGGCCCGGCGCGGGCTGATGCCGAGGGACTTCAGCTCGATCTGCACCACCGGCACGCCGTTGATGAGCAGGATGACATCGTAGCGGTGGTGGCTGTTGTCGGTGTTGATGCGGAGCTGGTTGACGACCTCAAAGCGTGTTCTTGCACCAGTCCTTGATGTTGACCAGGGTGTAGTTCAGCGGCGTGCCGTCATCGCGGGTGAAGCTGTTGCGCTCGCGGAGGGTGTGGGCGGCGGCGAAGACATCCGGGGTGATGATTTCCTCCAGAAGACGCTCGAACTCGGCATCTGTCAGTTGAACGCGATTTAGCGCCTGGAACTTCTCGCGGAAATTCTTCACCAACGCGGCGCGGTCGCGGATGTCCGGGCGGTAGGTGTATTTAAGATCGACGAGTTTGTTGATCAGAGCTTGTTCGGTTTCTTGTTCTGTCATTAGCAATGCTCGGCGATGTGTTGTGTGATACACACAAAGCCTAACACCGGGGGAAGGGCCGGTGGTGTCGGGGAAGCCCCACCTTATCGCGCGCCTAGCGTGCGCTACCGTCACGCCGTGTTGGCTGCCTTGAGTACCAGTAATGCCTCTTCCGGGTGCTTCTTTAGGTAGAGGTAAGTGGGGTCCGTAGTCTTCGACCGCGCCAGAACTGCCTTCGCATCTGCCGGTGTCGCGATTGCTCGCAGTTCTCGCAGCCTGACCGGGAATTTCCGGCGCATGAAATCGGGCCATGCTTGCTGTGCGAGTGGGAAGTGGCTTGGGTTCTGCTGGCAAATATCAAGCGAGCGCTTCCAACTCAGTTCCGGCAGCCCGGCCATCGCTCCTGCGAGGTTTCTCGGATTCCCGGCAAGCCTTCCGCTCTCAAGAAACTCCCAAAGCTGGTCCTTGCACTTTTCAGGATCGCGGTAAAACGAGGACTGCATCACATACGGGACTCTCTCCCTGGCGGCATGAATTGCGGCGAGAGCATGATCTGAGTTCTTGGCCTTGCGAAGTGCGATGGAGAGGAGGGGCCAATCTTCCTCTACCCATCTGGTCAGCGTGTCCCGCCGCCTTAGTAACTCCCCCTGTTCAAGTTTGCGCTTGCGGCCCATTTCAGGTTTCACAGGCAACGGTCCCAACAGGAAGGCTCCAGTTCCAAACAACTCTGCTTCAAGACGTAAAACGCGGTCGCGGAGGTCTGAAATCATCCTCTTCGCCTCCGGCAAAGAAAATTCATCCTCAGAAGTTGCGTCGAATGTGGGCCGCTTCCTCATAACAAGCGCAAGAATACCGTCCCTGCCTCAGATGTGGATATCTCGCCTATCTTAACCGCCGGTATAGTGTTTAGTTTCAACACGTTGAACGTATCTTTGACTATGGGGAGAACAAGAAAAGCAGTTCCCAACCCCGAAGTCGAAGCCATTTCCATGACTCCGATTAGGAGCGGGCAGAACGCGGGGCTGAGTCAAGAAATCCAACCCCCGCCAGATTGCCTTCGGATTAGCGAAGAATGCTTCGTGCGGGCTCTAGCGGCTCCGACAATGTTCGGCGACTCAACTGCCCGGCGCTTTCTCGCAGCCATCAGGGGAAGCCTCTCAGCCCGCTATAGCGCCATGCAGAGCAAGGACAGAGCGGCATGAGGGGCGGCGGGGTTTCTCCTTTAGAGCGTTCGGTGATCCTGGCCGAAGAAGTAGACCGGCTAACGCGCGTGGCCGATGTCGCGAACGAGCGCGCGGAACAGTTGGCGCTATGGGGCGCGCCGGTGGCTGCGGTGGCAACCGAGATGCAACGGGGCAAGATTTTCACGGCGGCGGCGCGGCTGTGGGCGCGCTGGATGCGGGATGCGATGAAGGGGCAACGATGAATTTGGTTAACACTTTCGCGGGCTGCGATGAAGAATGCGCTGGCTCCGGTTCTTGGAAGGCTCCGTCCAGCGACTTACACGGCACATCGCAGGCTGCGGAACTGGCGGCGGGGTGGGCGTCACTTGAATGGGACACTTACCCCCCTGCCGGTTTGGATCAAAAGCCTTCCTGGGGGAGCGGGGGCGAAGCCTCCGCTATATACGCGCGTTGCGCGTCGGCGCTTTCTTCACTTGACTCCCTAGAGAATAATCGACACACGGGCCGCAAAGTGCCTGATTTCTATCGTCGCCCCTCAGGGCGCGGGAAGTTCTGCGGGCGCTATAGCGTCCGAGGAGTGGACCCCAAGACGGGGCGGACCATGTACCGGCGGGTTAACTGTGGCTCGTGGTCATGCTCCTACTGCGGGCCGCGCAAGGCGCGAACGGCTCGGGCGGCGATTTCCCGGTGCGCTGAGGGTTTGGACCTAAAGTATTTCCTGACGCTGACTATCGACATGAAAAAAGTCGAGTACCAGCACAAAAAATTGGCGGTGCCGCATCTGCGGCTCACTTTCAATAAATTTCGGGAGTACCTGAGGCGCGAGTATGGCGTGCCCCCCACGTATATCAGCGTTTTGGAGTTCACGAAGGCGGGCGTGCCGCATCTGCACGTTCTGTTGGATCGCTACATCCCCCATGAGTGGATTAGTCGCGTCTGGTCGGACCTGGGCGGGGGCCGCATCGTGTTTATCAAGCGGGTGACGGTGCAGAAGGTCGCGCGCTATCTCTCGAAATATCTGACAAAGGAATTGCTGCTTTCGGCTCCCAAGGGTTCGCGGCGCATCACGTGCGCGCGGGCTGTAAAGCTGTTCCCGAAGTATGACTCGGGCATCGCCTGGGCGCTGCTCAAGTCGTCCATTTTTCATGAGCTCGCAGAGTGCCGGATGCGCGGGCACACGTTGCAGAAGAATTTTTGGGAGTTCCTGTCCGTCGAGTATGACGAGGGGCGGATTTTAAAGGCGTTTCAATTGCATACCGATGGAATGCGGGAAGGATTCACTGTCTTATGAGGACTGTTAATCGAGTCGTGCTATTGGGGAACGTGGGGAAGGATCCCACGATTCGCGGAACATCAAGCGGCGGGGTGCTGGCGTCCATTTCGCTAGCGACAAGCTACCGCACCAAGGAAAAACAAGAGGTAACGGAATGGCATCGGCTGGTTGCCTTCGGGCGCATGGCAGAGATTGTGCGCGATTACGTTGTAAAGGGTTCGGCGCTGTACGTAGAGGGGCAATTGCAGACACGTGCATGGGATAAGGATGGCGAGACGCGTTATTCGACTGAAATTGTCGTGCGTGACTTGTCGCTGTTGAGCAACCAGGCGGCGAACGCATCAAAGAGCGCTGCATTAAGCGGGGGCGCGTCCAACCCTGAAATTACTGGCGGCGATATACCGTTCTAGTTCGGCTACGTGTCCGCCACATTGGGGGCACGTGCAATGCGTGCCCCTCGCAGACGGCACCTCGGAGGCAAATGGATGCAGGTATCGTCGGCAGACCGGTGCATGGGGCACGTAGAGCGCACGTGGGGGCACGTTGGGACGTGGGGCACGTACAACGCACAACGAATACGAATTTGTGAAGAGTAAAGGGGAGTTGACTGTGCAAACCGAATGGCTCACTGCAAATGAGGCGGCCCAATACCTGAAGGTGAAACCTCGCACACTGCTGCAATGGGCGCGGCAAAGAAAGGTCCCTGCACATAAGCTCTCCGGCGTCCAACGGTGCGTATGGCGATTCCTGAGACCAGAGTTGGATGGTATGCTGTTGCCGTCATCCGCTGAACCTGCTGAGGGGAGGCAGCAATGAGGGTACAGCGACACACAAGCGGGTCTGTGCGCTACGACAAGCGGCGCAAGACCTGGAATTACCTCTGGTATGACGGCGCAACTCGCCGCTCTAAACGAATCGGAACGAAGCAGGAATTTCCAACCAAGGCAGCCGCATGGAAAGAGGTTGACCGCCTTGAGATTCAGCAAGCGAAACCGCAGATCGGAGAGACGGTGCGGAGCGTGATTACACGGTACGAGGCGGAGCGGATGCCCTCACGTCATTCCACGGCGCGGGTGTATCGCTCTTTCCTCAACAACCACATCCTGCCGAAGTGGGGAGACACGGAGATTCGAGCCGTGCAACCCCGCCCGGTTGAGTTGTGGCTCCGTGCGCTGCCCTTGTCGCCAAAGTCCAAGACGCACGTGCGGTCACTCATGCACGGGCTTGTGGAGTTTGCGATGTGGTCCGGCTTGCTGGACATCAGCCGCAATCCAATCTCTCTTGTCCAGAACACTGGAGCAACGCGAAAGGTACGCAAAGCGCGTAGCCTCACAGCGGAGCAGTTCCAAGTCCTGCTAAAGGAGCTACACGAACCATTCGCAACAATGGCTCTGCTGTGCGTCTGCTTGGGCCTCCGCATCAGCGAGGCTCTTGCACTCCGTTGGGCCGATGTGGATTGGCTAGGCTCAACGCTGAGCGTCCAGCGTGGCATTGTGGAGCAGGTTGTAGCCGATGTGAAGACGGAAGGCTCCGCCCGGACGTTCACCCTCACGGGCGAATTGCTGGAGCGCCTGAAGTCCTGCAAGCAGCGGTCCGATTTTGCAGGAACTGAGGACTGGATTTTCGCAAGCCCACTCAAACTCGGCAGACTCCCGTACTCATACACGGGCGTATGGCGGGAACTTGTGCGGGCAACAGAAGCCGCGAAGGTCGGGCATCTCGGGACGCACTCCTTTAGGCACACTCACCGCTCATGGCTTGACGCTGTGGGCACGTCCGTTGCGGTACAGCAAAAGATGATGCGCCATGCGGACATCAGAACCACGATGAACATTTATGGGGACGTTGTAACGGATGAGATGACTACTGCGGGAATCAAGGTTTCACAGCTTGCTTTTAAGGGAAACGGAGCGCAAGCAGAGCGCAATGGAAGCTAAGTTGTTGAAAGATTGGCTCCTCAGGTAGGACTCGAACCTACAACCCTTCGGTTAACAGCCGAATTTTCGGCTTTGCACACGGTCGCACCGACTTGCACTTGTGTTGATTGTAAATAACTTATCTGTATCGAGCGTTGCAAAGAGTCGCATAAAACTGCACCGAAATCCGGTACCAACAGCCACCAAAATAGCCACTGATTTGACCTCTTACCCACCTTCGATGTCATTATTAAATCTACAGCAATGACGGGGATTTTAGGGCTATGGCGAGAAAGGCACAAAGCGAGCAAATCGCGATGAGAGGCGTGTACGAACAGCCACCAGAAAGCGGCATTTGGTGGATAAATTACTATGTTCAGGGAAAGCGGCGCCGGGAGAAGGTGGGAAGACGGTCCGATGCTATCGCTCTTTACCAGCGCAGGAAGACCGAAGCCCGCATGGGAATCAAGATGCCGGAGGTCCGTCCCAGAATCCCGGTGTTATTTGAAGAGATCGCCGCGGATGCACTCGAATACTCGAAGGAGCACAAGTCGTCCTACCCTGGCGACCGTTCGACGGTTAAGAAGCTCCTTCCCACCTTTGGGAAGACCCCCATCAAAGACATCACGCCGCAGATGATCAAATCCTATTTGGACTCGCGGAAGGACCTTACGAAGACGACCATGAACCGCTATCGCGGCACCATGTCGATGATCTTCCAAGAAGCTATCCGGAACGGCAAAGCGAAGGCCAACCCGGCGCGGTTGGTTCGGCTCCACCGCGAAGAGAATAGCCGGGTCCGGTTCATCACGTATACGGAAGAGGCGGCAATTCGGTCGATTATCCGCCAAAGGTGTGCCCTCCATGAACCGGAGTTCACCCTTGCCCTCGAAACAGGAATGCGGCGGAGTGAGTTGTACGGATTGGAGTGGGACCGAGTCGATCTTAAACGCAGGCAAGTGCTTCTGCTCAAGACCAAGAATGGGGCCTCGCGGGTGGTTATCCTGACAGCCGCCGCCGTCAGCGCTCTTGAGCTGCTTCAAAAGCGCCGGAACGCCGACTCGCCGAAGGTGTGCCTCACTCGATACGGTGAGCCGATGATTTCTCCTCGCGCGTGGTTCGAACTGGTCATGGAGGAAGCCATCAAGGAGAACCCGTCGCTCCAAGATGTGACCTGGCACATCTTCCGCCACACCTACATCTCCCGCCTGGTGATGGCCGGAGTGGATATTCGGACCGTCCAGGAATTGGCCGGCCACAAGGATATCAAGATGACGATGCGGTACGCGCATCTCGCCCCAGCTCACAAGCTCGCCGCAGTAGACCGACTTGTGAAGTACCGTAAGGAGCAGGAGAAGGCAGAAGCAAAGAAGACCTCCGGCTTGAGGCTCGTGTCAGCCTGACAATTCTCTGTCTTAGAACCACGGAGGGAGAGTTGGAATATTCGGTCACTTCCTCGGTAGTGCGCGGTCTGAGACCAAACACACCTCTCTAGGTCCAGCGGACTTTGTCTGCTACACCATTTCTGGTACAGAATGTGGCTCCCAAATCGGCATCTGTGAGCGAAGATATTGCGGATACCCAACCGGCTCTGGCCAACGAAAAGCGGCAGTTTTTTTCCGCAGCGCGACAGAGGTCGTGGGTGCAAATGATATCTAGATCACGAAACGTTCCCTTATGGGAAACGTTTCATGCAGACAATAGCATTGCAATGTGATATTGTGTTCTTGTTTCGTTCCCTGCGAGGGAACAATATGAGCACAGAATATAACTCGCAAAATGCTCCACCCAGATTGGAGACTTCTCCACCCACGTCCAAGACCCTGGGATCGAGATCCTCTACCTTATGGGTAGAACTCAACGAACGCGGCCATACCACCTTCAGCCTTCGGGATGTCGAAGAGATCACCGGCCTGCGCGGCTCTTCGGCCCGGACGCTGATTCACAAGGCGGAGCGGCGGGGGCTCATTACCCGGCTCCGCTCAGGTCTCTATACGCTCGTTCCATTCGAGCTGGGCCGGGCAACCGAATACGTCGGCGATCCCTATGTAATCGCACGCGAGATGTGCGAGGGCCGCTCCTATTTTCTCTCCCACGCTACCGCGATGGAACTGCACCGCATGGTCACCCAGCCTCAGTTCACCATTTACGTGAGTTCAACGTTGCGAACTCCGCCGCGTTCGATTCATGGACACGAATACCGCTTCCTTACGCTCAAGCCGGCGGACTTCTTCGGTCTCACCCAAGTCTGGGTAACGAAGCAGCAGTCCGTCACGGTCAGCGACAAGGAACGAACTCTCCTCGATGCTCTCCGCCAGCCGCAATACGCCGGCGGCATCCCCGAAGTCGCAAAGGCTCTCTGGATCAGCCGGGATGGCGTCAAGATTCCGCGGCTTCTCGACTTCGTACAACACTTTTCGAGTGGCGCCCTCAGACGGAGGCTCGGATTCCTGCTCGAACTTTACCAGATGGCATCAGCTGCTCAACTCGAACCGCTGCGTTCGAAGCTGACCTCCACCTATGACCGGTTGGACCCGACGCTACCGAAGTCCGGATCGTTCCACTCGCGGTGGCGCCTACAATTGAATGTGGGCATCGATGAATTGCAGGCGATTCCACACACATGATTCCGCAGCGCAATCTTTCTCTTCTGTCCAATCGACTCTACAAAGAACATGGCGGCCGGCGCAGTACCGCTTCGTTACGGTCAAGCCGGCGGACTTCTTCGGTCTCACCCAAGTCTGGGTAACGAAGCAGCAGTCCGTCACGGTCAGCGACAAGGAGCGAACCCTCCTCGATGCTCTCCGCCAGCCGCAATACGCCGGCGGCATCCCCGAAGTCGCAAAGGCTCTCTGGATCAGCCGGGATGGCGTCAAGATTCCGCGGCTTCTCGACTACGTACAACACTTTTCGAGTGGCGCCCTCAGACGGAGGCTCGGATTCCTGCTCGAACTTTACCAGATGGCATCAGCTGCTCAACTCGAACCGCTGCGTTCGAAGCTGACCTCCACCTATGACCGGTTGGACCCGACGCTGCCGAAGTCCGGATCGTTCCACTCGCGGTGGCGCCTACAATTGAATGTGGGCATCGATGAATTGCAGGCGATTCCACACACATGATTCCGCAGCGCAATCTTTCTCTTCTGTCCAATCGACTCTACAAAGAACATGGCGGCCGGCGCATCCCGGAGGCGGTTCTGGAGCGGGATTACTGCCTGGCCTGGTTCCTGATCGGATTGAGTCAGAGCAAGCTAAGAGACCTGCTCATCTTCAAAGGCGGAACCGCCCTCAAACGCTGCCACTTCGCGGAGTATCGCTTTTCCGAAGACCTGGACTTCACGCTTCAAAGGAGGGCGGAATTCGCGGAGATCCGTGAAGGGCTCGAAGAAGTGTATGAGCTGGTGGCTCAGGCCTCCGGCATCCGCTTCGCTTTCGAAGGCGAAGATCGCCAAGCTCATGTCAACAGCTACACCTTCTATCTCCGCTATCAGGGACCGCTGCCGACACCGAATACCGTCAAAGTGGACATCACCATCTCCGAAGTTCTCCACTTTCCCGTTGAACAGCTCCAGGTTCTTCGCGCCTATCCTGAATTCGAAGATGTACCAGAGGACCGGCCAATTGGTGTGTACAGCCTGAAGGAAATTGCAACCGAGAAAGTGGTAGCTCTTCAGGATAGGGCGCGCAACGAGCCTCGGGATCTTTACGACCTTTGGTTTCTCACCACTCGTGCCGGTATCGAACTTGGCGATCTCACCGAAGCCATCGCAGAGAAGCTTCGCTTTCGCGGGAAAGAGATTGCCGGCCTCGAAGATCGCATACTCGCAAAAGAGGCCCGGTTAAGGACACTCTGGAATAGCCGTCTCGGGCATCAGATGGAAGCCCTCCCACAGTTCGATGAGGTATTCCGTGCAGTGCGACGCGAGCTTCGAGCCGGTCGATAAGGCGGCGACGAAGTATGTCAGTGTTATTGACCAGAAGATGGGAGATAATCAGCCACTTCGTGGACGGTTATCTGAACGGTGCACTTCTGTAGGCGATCCAAATGCGTCTCCATGCCGGAGGTGTACCAAACCCAATATGGATGCCAATATCTATATTGACTTTGGGACATGCTAGCCGCCCAGGCGCGACCAGTTGAGCGCCAGAAAAGAGCACTCATCTTGCTCTCCGTGCACCGTGCAGAGATCACCCCGCAAGCGGTTCCGGATGGTCGGCGCGGGCATACCTCCGCAGGTCAGCCACCGGAATCAGAACGCGTTTGCCAATTCTCCTGGTCGGCAAGCGACGATTCGCGACCAGATAATCCAACGCACGCTGGCTAATGGAGAGCACCTGCGCAGCTTCCCTCCGACTCAGGAGAAACTTCTCCTCAGCGCGAATTGCAGGCTCCTTGTGGGCATGTGATTCAGTACGAGGATACGATTCCATGGCTCTCCATTCACCTTTTCAAGTTCTCGAGTTGCATCTCATTCACGATTGACCTCACCGAACCCGCCAACCGTACAGCTTCCCTTCGTCAGCCTTGGGGTAGCACACCCCGGAATCCAATTTCCAGCCAGGACGATCACAGGCGGCTAAATGCCCCAAATCGCCGGCTTGCCAAAGCTCGTATGCCCGCAAACCATCCGTAGTGAGTGCCCATGAAGCTACGAGATGCCCCTCGACGCCAGCATTGAAGCCACGAGCACGACCGTGATCGAAACCCAGCCAATAGCCGAAACCAAAGACGGCCGCGAGCATGAACAACCCAGCCGCTGAAGCAATCGCGGCCCATTTCAGCAGATCGCGCAGACCCTTCTTCGCCGCCACGGACTCGGCCGCACCAACTACGGCATCCGTCAGAGACGCCTGCAAGCGAACCCTGGACGACTCTGCTTCCGCCGCGGCAGACGACCGGATTTTCTCCAGGATCCCCTGCACGGTTGCGTTGATCTTTTCCGGAACGGCTTCGTACAGGTCGCTGTAGTGGCCGAGCACGATCATCAAAGCCCACACGGCATCTGTCGGCTCGATCCCGAACTTGTCGGCATGCGACCTCACCCGCTCGCGTTCCGTTTCGGACAGATCCGCCAGCAAGACGCTGTACAGATCGTCACTCGGCCGGATCATCGCCACAGACCTTGTCAAAGATGTTCAGAGCGCATTCCCGCCGCCAACGCTCGATCTCCGCCCGACTCCCCAATGTTGCAGTTTGCCAGGCTCTTTCAAGCGTCAAGCGACTGCTCTGCACAAGGTTCGTAACGCGCGTAGCAAGCTGAGGAAGGTACAACGACAATCCTTGCTTCGCCTCTATCGATTTCCGCAAAGGCGAATTGTCGTACAACTCGAACAGAGATGGAGCAATTCCAAAGAACTGATTACGAACCACATGAATTCGCCCGTGCGTCACCACGTTCATGTAGTCGGTCAGCATTTCACAACTGTCCCGCTGCTGATTGATGAGGAACAGTGAGATGAAGTGCCAGCCAAATTCATTCAGCTTCTCATCGAACATTGAGCCGTAACGGCTGACCCCGTCATTGTTTCGCGCGGCTGTATTGACGACAACCTCATCGTCCTTGCTTGCGTCCACTATGTCCAGAAGATCGAGCCAACCCTCGTTCTCATCCAGGTTTACAAGCGAGAACGACTTCACATCTTTCTGGTAGGCTTTGCCGACATCTGGGTTTGCCGTATCGGTCTCCACCAACGAGACCTTTCGACTTCTCATCTCAAAGTAGTCGAGGAGACCGATCGAGCCCACCGACTTTCCTACACCACCCTTGCTGCCTGTTACGAAGAACACCCTTGCCATACACCTCGCTCCTTTCCTAGAGGGTTACGTCCGGCTTCATCTGGAATTGTCCACGCCTTACTTCAACAGTTGGCGACGGGACCGATGTTCCCTTACGAGCCGTTCTTGGTTGCGCTTCTTCCCTGCTCGGCGCCAGCTTCGACAGGTATGTCGAGAGAGCATTGGTTGTGATTACAATGCCGTTCTCTTCAAACACACGCGCCAGCACCTTCAGCGAGTACCCGTTTTCCCGCAACTTCTTCAACTCCGGGTATACGGCTCGTACGATCTCCCCCATCATGAACTTTTCGGGCTGCGGGGGAGGTTCATTCCCTTTCTGAGCCAGACGTGTGCGCAAAACCTCAAGCTGTTCCGCGGTAAGTATTTGCACCTTACGTCGGTCCTTTTCCATTACCTCTCCTCATTCCCGTCCTTACCAACGGGATGTAGAAACACTAACACATAATTGACAGCAGATATGTAATATTATAAAGTCAACATCGTTAGGAGGCACGGCAAGGTAGGCGCTGTAGCCACAAAACCCCTGCGGGGTTTCGTGGCTCCACCACCATTTCTCCAATCCGCCTGCGGCTACTCGGAGAAATGGTTGCGCATCTTGCTCAGGGCTACGCCCCGAGACCCCCACAGAAAGGACAAATCGCGATGCCACGACCTAAACGAGCACAAGGCGTCACATCGGAAATCCACCTTCGTGTCACGAGTGATGAAAAGGACATTCTGCATACACAAGCGCAGGAAGCTGGACTCACTGTGAGTGAATACTTGCGAAGATGTTCGCTCAACAAACGACTTCACTCGCGAATAAGCGACAAGGCAGTCGCCCGCCTGAGCAGCTTGTGTGGTCTTCAGAAACATTTGCTGATGCAGATCAAAGGCCACCCATACGAAGCAACGCTTCGCAGTGAACTCAACTCCGTGCTTGCAGGGATAACCGCAACACTACGGACCATTGTCAAGAATGATGTGGGTTCAGAATGATCGCCAAGCAGGTCAACGCCAGAGAGTGTACGTGATTGGGAAAGTCCAACCGAGTAGACAGAACTCTCGAAGCAGTTTTCGACGGCTACTTGATTACCTCACCAAAGAGCGTGATCCGGACACCGGAGAGACTCTTCTCCGAGGAGATGTCGTAATGTCGCATAATCTCGTCGGTATCGACACAGCTGCGGCCGAGATGAAAGGAGTCGAATCTCTAAACCCACGCTGCAACGACGCGGTTTTCCACTATGAACTCGCGTGGCCCCCAGGCGAACGACCAACTCGCGCACAATGGACGGATTCAGCCGTATACACACTGAACCAACTCGGGTACAAGGGCCACCAATATGTGATCGTTGCCCACGACGACAAAAGACATTTCCATATTCACATCATGCTGAACAAGGTTCATCCCGTAACATTCAAAGCCCATACGCCGTATCGAAATTGGATCATCCTTGATGCCGCGATACGCTCGCTTGAAGCCAAGTACGGTTGGTCCCACACCGCCGGTCCGACCCGCTGGGACGAGGCCACTCAAAAAGCTGTGCGGACATCCAGAGCCGAACGCAATGCGACCCGAGCGACTGGGGATCAGCCCACTGGCGCCGCCGCACAGTTCGAGCATTACCACGACGAAGAATCTCTCCAGTCCTACGTTCAACGGGAGGTAGCCCCTAGCGTTCGCAAACTGCTTACCCGACGCAACGTCACATGGGAGGATCTCCATCTCCTTCTCTCCAAGGCCCACCTCAGACTCGAAAAGGGAGAGAAGGGCGGATACACCGTCCTTGCCATCGACCACAACATCCGGGTAAAGGCGTCCGACGTGTTCCGGAACAACTTCGCCGGGAAAATCAACCGCCAAGCCACAGAGACATCTCTTGGTGCCTGGACACCCGCCTCAGTATCCGGTTATGAGGACGTTCAACACGCCGTTCGTACTCCTGTTCGTAATAGCGCACTGAGGGAAGAACGGAAAGCGCAACGACGCGCCGACCGAGATTCTTTGATGGCGGATTATAACCAGTACCGTAATCGGCAACGGGAAGTGTGCAAAGCCATCACGGCTGACGGCAGGGATGGGCAGGCAATCTCTTCTTGAGATCTTGCGGCAACAAAAGAAGGAGATTCGCGCATCCGCCCTGACATGGCCAGCCAAGAAAGCTCTGCTCTCCCAGGCTACGGCCCAATCCGTGCTCGAAGTGCGCGCCCTGAAGCTGTCCATTCAACAAAAGCGCCAGGAGGCATTTCCCAAGGATCTCCGCTCATGGGTCGCGGACAGAGCCGGCGAAGGGGATGCACGGGCTGCCGCCCAACTTCGAGGATGGCGCTATGCGGATCAACGCAATCAGCGACGACTCGATGCAAGGCTGGAAGCAAGCGCGCTGCATATCGGGCCGCCGTCCGAGGACAATCAGAAGTCCGACTGGGCAGACTTTGTGCAGCAAAGGGTTGTGGCTCAACAGAGGGAACAGAATCTCGCCAAGACAGATCGCCACGACACGCATCTGGACGATCGACCGCAGGACAGGCGACGTGTCGTACCTGCTCAACGGCAGAGTCTCAGTCATCGACCGCGGGCGCATCGTGACCGTTCTCAACCAGGACGATGCAGCAATCGTCTTTGGATTGGAAATGGCCGTACGGAAATACGGATCGCGCATTGCCTGTACCGGGGCAGACGAATGGAAGCGGGCAGTCGCCAGAGCAGCCGTCCAATACGGCATCTTCGTTGAATTCACCGATCCTGACATGCAGCACGCTCTCGACTGGGAGAGGCAGATGGCCAATCCTCTTCAACTTCGGGCTGCCCGGTTGCATTCGATCGAAACCAGGCTCAGGACAGATGAAGCCGATGATCTGCTCTTCACCGATGAAACCGAGGTTCAGGAACTGCTTTGCTGCCTCCAACCGGCCGCTCATGCTCACCAAATGCTGGAGATTCTGAAAACCTCCGAAGCTCCAGACCCAAAAGTCAACGTAGCTGGGAACCTTACCCTGACGATTCTCGCGACTTCCCAAGGTCAACGCACCTTCAAAGTCTCCGTCCATGATGGAAGGCGCCAGGAAATCATCGACCGGGTCGTCCAGCTTCGCCAGGCGGCGCAGTGGGGCGTGCACCGGAACGTCAGGACCCGCACGCGCGAAACAGAGGGCCGGTAAGAAAATGACCGAAGAACAGATCGCATTCGCTCTCACGGAGCAGTTTCTGCCTCAGTTCACCCTGTGCAATCCCGACCAGAATTCACGAACGCCCGCGCATGCGGAACAAATCCCGCAATATACCCAGGCGGCCATGACCATCTTCGACGATCCCATTCGCCCCATCACGATATGGGGATATTCTTCGGCCTTCAATCCCCTCGCCTTCGTCGAAACGATCCTACCCCCCAATCTCCACTACCTGCTTCAATCCGGCCAATTCCTTATCGATCCAACCAGAACCGTCCTGACTCAGGCTCCAGTCTTCTTCGACCTCAACTCCGAAAGCGCACAACTCAAAATCCTTGCCGCTTACGGGCATCCCAACCGTTGGCTCAAATCGAGCCGCGATCTCAAGCGATACTTGTACGACCATTCCAGCGCCATACCGTGCCCAGCCGATCGCTTCTTTCACCAGCACGTCCCGCTCACATCTACTGCGCTGCAGCTCAAAG
>CAVSQE010000023.1:0-27292 GCA_963729915.1 uncultured Acidobacteriota bacterium
AGGCCCACGGAAAGGCCGGAACGCGTAGCGTAGTTAAAGCCCAGCGACTTTATGCGGTCCAGCATGCCCACCGTGATTTCAAGGCCGAGGTTCTGGTTGCAGTAGTTGACGAGCTGTCCGATGCCCTTCTTCTTGAGCAGGCCGTTGATGAACGGCATGCCTTGGGGAAGCGCGTCGTTGAGGATCACGCGGCCGACGGTCGTGGAGAGATACTCCTTGCCGAAATCCACCGGATCGGTATGCGTGATGTCCTGATCGTCGTAAGCGGTGGTCATATCGAGCACTTTGCCGGAGTAGCGCAGCCGGATGGGCGTAAGTGTCTCCACTTCGCCGGCTTCGAGCGCCATCAGGATTTCTTCGGTGTTCGAGAAAACCCGTCCTTCGCCCTTGCCGCCCTTCTTGGCCTTGGTCAGGTAGTAGAGACCCAGCACCATGTCCTGTGTAGGCACAGTGATCGGCTGGCCGGACGCGGGAGACAGAATATTGTGCGAGGCCAGCATCAGTACGCTGGCTTCAATCTGCGCCTCAGGCGACAGCGGAATGTGCACGGCCATCTGGTCGCCGTCGAAGTCCGCGTTGAACGCGGTGCAGACCAGCGGGTGAATCTTGATGGCCTTGCCCTCGACCAGCACCGGCTCAAAGGCCTGAATGCCCAGGCGGTGAAGGGTTGGGGCGCGGTTCAGCAGCACGGGATGGTCCTTGATGACTTCCTCAAGGATGTCCCACACCACCGGCTCCTGCATCTCCACCATTTCCTTGGCCTGCTTGATGGTGGTGCACTGGCCGGTCTGCTCCAGGCGGTGATAGATGAAGGGCTTGAACAGCTCGAGCGCCATCTTCTTGGGCAGACCGCACTGGTGCAGCTTGAGATCGGGACCGACCACGATGACCGAACGGCCGGAGTAGTCGACGCGCTTGCCGAGCAGGTTCTGGCGGAAGCGGCCCTGCTTGCCCTTGAGCGTGTCAGAGAGCGACTTGAGCGGGCGATTGTTGGCGCCACGCAGCACGCGGCCACGGCGGCCGTTATCGAACAGAGCGTCGACCGCCTCCTGCAGCATGCGCTTCTCGTTGCGCACGATCACTTCGGGCGCGTGCAGATCCATCAGCTTCTTCAACCGGTTGTTGCGGTTGATGACGCGGCGATACAGGTCGTTCAGATCGGAGGTCGCGAAGCGGCCGCCATCCAGCGGCACCAGGGGGCGCAACTCTGGAGGAATGACCGGCAGTACGTCGAGAATCATCCACTGCGGCTTGTTGGACGACTTGCGGAAAGCCTCAACAACCTTCAGCCGCTTGGCAAACTTGAGCTTCTTCTGCGCGGAGGTCTCGCTCTTCATGCGCTCGCGCAGTTCCATTGCCAGCTCTTCGATGCTCACGCGCTTGAGTAATTCCTTGATGGCCTCGGCGCCCATCATGGCCTTGAAACCGGAGGGCCGGAACTGCTGGTCGAGCTCGCGGAAACGCGTTTCGTCCTTGATGATCTCGCGCTCGCGAACCGGCGCATCGCCGGGATCGACCACGACATAGGACTCGAAGTAGAGAATGCTCTCGAGGTCGCGAAGCGAGATGTCGAGCAGGTGGCCGATGCGCGAAGGCAGTCCCTTGAAGAACCAGACATGAGAGCAAGGCGACGCCAGCTCGATGTGGCCCATGCGCTCGCGACGCACCTTCGAGACCGTCACTTCCACGCCGCACTTGTCGCAGATCACGCCGCGGTGCTTCATGCGCTTGTACTTGCCGCACAAACACTCCCAGTCGGTGACGGGGCCAAAGATGCGCGCGCAGAACAAGCCGTCACGTTCCGGCTTGAAGGTGCGGTAGTTGATGGTCTCCGGCTTGGTGACTTCGCCATGCGACCAGCTGCGAATCTTTTCCGGCGAAGCCAGCATGATGCGGATGGCGTCGAAGTCGGTAATCGGGCTGGTGAGCTCAAACGGATTGGAACGGAACAAGGTGAGCCTCCTTGGCAAGCTCTCTGTTGCCTGCCGCGGTGTTTCCCGGGATTGCTTTAGGGCCCTTCCTTCCCGGGAAGCGGTGTCTGCCGCTTTCAAGAAGGACCCGAAAAAACGTGGTTAGTGGTCAGTGGCTAGGAACAGGCGACCGTTCACCAGTCACTGATCACTCAATCACTCATCACTAATCGGCCACTGCCGCCACTTCCGGCGTGGGCGTCTTCTTGATCAGGTCTGCACGCTTGATCAACTCCACGTCGAGGCACAGTGACTGTAACTCGCGAATCAACACGTTGAACGACTCGGGCACGCCCGGCTCGATGGCCGCTTCGCCCTTGACGATGGCCTCGTAAATCTTGGTGCGGCCGTAGACGTCGTCGGACTTGGCGGTGAGCAACTCCTGCAGGATGTAGGCAGCGCCGTAGGCTTCCAGCGCCCACACTTCCATCTCGCCGAATCGCTGTCCGCCGAACTGCGCTTTGCCACCCAGCGGCTGCTGCGTGATGAGCGAGTACGGACCGATCGAACGCGCGTGAATCTTGTCGTCAACCAGGTGCGAAAGCTTGAGCATGTAGATGTAACCCACCGTCACCGGCTGCTCGAACTGATCGCCCGTCATGCCGTCGAAGAGCATGGTCTTGCCGGAGGAAGGCAGGTCGGCCGATTTCAACAGCGCCTTGATCTCTTCTTCGCGCGCGCCGTCGAACACCGCGGTGCCGAACCAGATGCCCTTCTTCATGCCCCGGGCAACGCGGATCAGCATCTCGTCGTCGAGCTCTTCCAACTGGCGCAGGACGGCGGTGCCCGCGAACTCTTTCCTCATCAGTTCGCGCGTGTACGCCACGTCGCTGTTGGCTTGCACCAACTCGGCAACCTTCTTACCCAGCTTGTGCGCGGCCCAGCCCAGGTGCGTCTCCAGAATCTGGCCCACGTTCATACGGGAGGGTACGCCGAGCGGGTTCAAGACGATTTCGACCGGCGTTCCGTCGGGCAGATACGGCATGTCTTCCTCGGGAAGAATGCGCGAGATCACGCCCTTGTTGCCGTGACGGCCGGCCATCTTGTCGCCCACGCTCAGCTTGCGCTTCATGGCCACGTAGACCTTGACCAGCTTGATGACGCCCGGAGGCAGCTCGTCGCCCTTCTGCAGCTTGGACACCTTCTCGTTGGTGATCTTGCGCAGCACTTCGATCTGGCGCGAGGTCATCTCCTCGATCTCGTCGATCTGCTCGTTCACCCGCGGATCCTTGTCGTTATAACGAATCCTCTTGAGATTCTTGGTCGAGATTCTCTCGATGGTGTCGCGGTCGAGAATGGCGCCCTTGGTGAGCAGGCGCTTGTTGGTGCGCTCGTCATGCAGGTCGGCCAGCACTTCCTTGCCGCCGAGAATCCCTTCGAGACGCTTCAGGCGCTCGTCGGTGAGAATGCGGATTTCGTCGCCCAGGTTCTTTTCCAGTTTCGCAATGTACTCCGCTTCAATCTGCTTGGCGCGCTCGTCCTTCTCCTGGCCCTTTCGGCTGAAGATGCGCACGTCGACTACCGTGCCTTCGATGCCCGGAGGGCAGGTGAGCGAAGCGTCGCGCACATCGCCGGCCTTTTCGCCGAAGATGGCGCGCAGCAGTTTTTCTTCCGGCGTGAGCTGGGTTTCGCCCTTGGGCGTTACCTTGCCGACCAGAATGTCGCCGTGGCCGATCTGGGCGCCGATGCGTACGATGCCGCTCTCATCCAGATCGCGCAGCGCATGTTCGCTCACGTTGGGAATATCGCGGGTGATCTCTTCGGGGCCCAGTTTCGTGTCGCGGGCCTCGATCTCGAACTCCTCAATGTGCACCGATGTGTAGTAATCGTCCTTCACCAGCTGCTCGCTGATCAGGATCGCGTCCTCGAAGTTGTAGCCGCGCCAGGGCATGAAGGCCACCAGCACGTTGCGTCCCAACGCCAGTTCGCCCTGCTCCGTGCATGGGCCGTCGGCAATCACCTGGCCCTTGATTACGCGGTCGCCCTCGCGTACCACAGGCTTTTGATTGATGCAGGTATTTTGATTTGACCGCTTGAATTTGATGAGCTGGTAGATGTCGCTGCCCACCTCGCGCGAAAGCTGCGTGGGATGGTGCTCACCTTCGACGCGCACGATGATGCGCTCGGAGTCGACCGAATCCACGATGCCGTTGCGCTTGGCCAGGATCACGGCGCCGGAGTCGCGTGCGGTGACGCCCTCCATGCCCGTGCCCACCAGTGGCGCCTCGGCCGCCAGCAGCGGAACCGACTGGCGCTGCATGTTGGCGCCCATCAGCGCGCGGTTGGCGTCGTCGTGCTCGAGGAACGGCACCAGCGAAGCGGCCACCGAGACCAACTGTTTGGGGCTGACGTCGATGTAGTCCACATCGGTGCGGTTGACCAGCACAAAGTTGCCCATGCGCCGCGCATTCACCAGATCCTCAGTGATTTCGCCCTTGTCGTTGAACTCGATATTGGCCTGCGCGATGGTGTGCCGGTCTTCCTCCCATGCCGAGAGGTAGAAGCTGTATGGAATCCAATCAATGGCGCGCTTGCCCGCCTTCTTCAGTTGCGCGTTCAGGCGCAGAGCCTCGTCCTTCTCAATATGATCGCCCACGCGCATGCCGCTTTCGCCGGCGTTCACAATCTCAACGAAGTCGAGAATGCGCGAGTCCTTCACCTTGCGGTAAGGCGACTCGATGAAGCCGTACTCATTGATGCGCGCAAAGCAGCTCAGCGAGCTGATGAGGCCGATGTTCGGACCTTCCGGAGTCTCGATGGGGCAGATGCGTCCGTAGTGCGTGGGGTGCACGTCGCGGACTTCGAATCCGGCGCGCTCACGCGACAAGCCGCCTGGCCCAAGCGCCGAGAGACGGCGCTTGTGCGTGATCTCCGACAGCGGATTGGTCTGGTCCATGAACTGCGAGAGCTGCGAGGAACCGAAGAACTCGCGGATGGCCGCCATCACCGGTTTGGCGTTGATGAGGTCGTGCGGCATGGCCGTGTTCAGCTCCTGATACACACTCATCTTTTCCTTGATGGCGCGCTCCATGCGCACCAAGCCGATGCGGAACTGGTTCTCCATCAGCTCTCCGACGGCGCGGACGCGGCGATTGCCGAGGTGATCGATATCATCGACTGCGCCGATGTTCTTGCGCAACTTGAGCAAGTAGCGGATGGTCGCGTAGAAATCCTCAGGCGTCAACGTGCGGTGATCCAGGTGCGTGGCGTCCTGATTTTCGTAAAGCTTGATGTTGAATTTCAGACGGCCTACGCGCGAGAAGTCGTACTTGCGCGGATCGAAGAACATGCCCTCGAAGAGCGCGGTCGCGGTATCGAGCGTGGGCGGATCACCCGGACGCAGCTTGCGGTAGATCTCGATCAGCGCCTCTTCCGGCTTGTGCACCGAGTCGCGCTTCAAAGTGTTCGAAATGATGTTGCCCACGTCGTCGCGGTCGGGGAAAAAGACCTCGAAACTGGTGGCGCCGGAGGCCATGACCTTGTGCAGGCGATCGGCCGTCAACTCCAAATTGGACTCGACAATCACCTCGCCCGTGGTGGTATCGACCACGTCGGACGCAGTGAGCGCGCCGTCGAGCTCTGCTGTCTCGACCTCGACCCTTGCAATCGCCGCCGCGCGCAGTGCCTTCAGCGCGTGAGGCGTGATCTTGCGGCCGGAGTGCGCGATCTCTTCCTTGCCATGCAGAATGGCGTGCGCCGGCTTCACACCCACAAGGTGCGTGCCCTTGGTTGCATCCTGCGGAATCTCCCACTGCAGCTTGCCGTCGGCGATATGCAGGCGGTCCACAGTGTAGAAGGTCTTGAGAATTTCCTCGTCGGAGCGCAGCCCCAGAGCGCGCAGGAAGATGGTTCCGAGGAACTTGCGCTTGCGGTCGATGCGCACGTAGAGCGTGTTCTTCTGGTCGTACTCAAACTCCACCCACGAGCCGCGGTAGGGAATGATCTTGCCCAGGAAGTAGGTGCGGTTGTTCGCAGTCTCGAAAAAGACGCCGGGCGAACGGTGCAACTGCGACACGATCACGCGCTCAGTCCCGTTCACGATGAAGGTGCCGTTCGGAGTCATCAGCGGAATATCGCCAAAGAAGACTTCCTGCTCCTTGATGTCGCGAATGGTCTTGTTGCCGGTCTCGGCGTCCTTGTCGTAGATGGTCAGCCGTACGGTGACCTTGAGCGGCGCGGAGAAGGTCATGCCGCGTTCTTCGCACTCCTGCTGGTCGTACTTCAGCTGCAGGCTCACGGGATCGCCGCACTTGTTGCAGAAGTCGGGCGTGTTCTTGTTGTACGTGCCGCACTTCTGGCAGAGCACGTCGCCGGGCAGGAAGGGATTGGTAATGACCATCGCCCCGCAATGCACGCAGGCCGTGCGCAGGTGGTGCAGACCCTTCAAATGGCCGCACTTGCACTCCCAGTTGCCGATCGCATAGTCCACGAAGTCCAGCTGAGAGATGCCGCGGAAGTCGGTAATCGGAAATACCGACACAAACACAGACTGCAACCCCGAGTCGTCACGCTCGTTGGGCAACTTGTCCATCTGCAGGAATCGCTCGTAAGAGCGGCGCTGCACTTCGATCAGGTTAGGAATCTGGGTTGCGGTGGGAATCTTGGAAAAATCGAGCCGGCTGCGAATCGCGCGCTTCTCGTTGGGCATGATCACTCCTGAGCCTCGTCGTTGCGGCGTCTGCCCTGCTTTCCAGTGGCCGCGCCGGACCGACGCCCGAGTCTCGGTGGCGCCGGCAAATTACCGAATTAAATCGAAGGTTCTGACGAACGAAATCTGAGTTTCCAGTTCCGCTCTTCTGCGTTGCCGGCACGTCGTGAAGCTGGCTTCGAAGCTGGCTTCGAAATTTCGCTTCGGGGGCGTCCCGAAATGAACCCGGGTCAGGCGGGTTCCCGTGAAAGCTGGATCAAAGTTCGCGGTTGATGTTGCGTGCTGCGAGCAGGTGCGCTAGACTGCGCACAAATGGGAGAAGCGAGCACAACGGCTGACTCCAGATTCAGGGTCGAACCGTAAAGGAAAGTTGTGCGCTTCAGCCTGCCGGAGAAACCAGATATCCCCGCGCAGAACGGTGGGAAGACACGAAAAGCCCGTAAGGACGCAATGCCTCACGAGCGCAGCTCAACGCCTGTGCTCCCATCCGATTTTTCTTCCATTGCCCTCGCCGATCGCAAAATCCGCTTCCGCCGCGAATTGCCAACTACCCGACCAATTTCAACGGCCGCCCTGTCTGACCACAGGAGGAAACCGTTGACCGAAAAGAACTTGGAGAATCCAAGTACTCGCGCCTGGAGGCCCTCAAAGGACCACCTGGCAGAGAAAGCTGGTGTGGAAATCAAGTCACACCGCAAGTCGTCCCGCCACCCCTTCCGGCAAGTTCCCGGGCGGAGCCGCAGAGACGCGCAACTTACATGTTAGCGCGTCCCGGCGTCCCTTGCAAGTCTCGTGCCGTTTACTTGACCTCGACGGTCGCCACGCCTTCAAACTTCTTCCTGATGGCCTCGGCCTCGTCCTTGGTCGCGTTCTCCTTCAGAGCCTTCGGAGCGCCGTCCACCAGGTCCTTGGCTTCCTTCAGACCGAGGGAGGTCACTTCGCGTACAGCCTTGATGGTGTTGATCTTATTGGCGCCAGCATCCTTCAGAATGACCTGAAATTCGGTCTTTTCCTCAGCTACCGGAGCTGCCGCGCCCGCCGCGCCGCCAGCCACCATTACTGGGGCTGCCGCCGCTGCCGAAACACCAAGCCGCTCTTCCAGCTTCTTCACCAGAGCCGCTGCTTCCAGCAGGCTCAGGCTCACAATTTGCTCTTCCAACTGCGCGATATCCGCCATGTTCTTCTCCAATCAAAAATCGTTTGAATTCGTGTTTACTGCCTATGCTCTCGTCCCAAAAGCTGCCCCACGCAGTGGTTTCCGATGCGCCAGACCCACGCCCCATCCGCTTGCGGT
This sequence comes from uncultured Acidobacteriota bacterium, assembly GCA_963729915.1. Taxonomy (GTDB): domain Bacteria; phylum Acidobacteriota; class Terriglobia; order Terriglobales; family Acidobacteriaceae; genus Telmatobacter. The sequence goes on from CAVSQE010000023.1 coordinate 7,913, forward strand.
ACAGCCAAAACCTTAAAGATCAGTTACCAGCTTCGAGCTACTAGCTGGTCAGCTCCATACCCTGAAACCAACTCGCCCGAGTTCCAGCAGGAAAAAGTTGGAAGCTAGAGGCTAGGAGCTGCAGCAGCCGTTACGCTGCCGCAAACTTTTCTTTTTCCACGCCCTGGTTCAGCACCACGGCCATGTCGCGGCCCGTGGCATTCAGCACGGTTACCAGGCGCTGCGCCGGAGCGTTGATCAGGAAGAGCAGCTTCGAGAAGATCTCTTCCTTGCCCGGCATCGTGGCCAGAGCTTTCACATCGTCCACGGTCAACAGCTTGCCGTCGACAATGCCCAGCTTGAAATGGAACTCCGCCGCGTTCTCGCCGGCCCACTTGGCGAAGACCTTGGCCAATGCCACCGGATCGCCCGCGGTAAACGCCACCGAGTTCACGCCCTTCAAGCCCTTCAGTGCGGCTTCAACCTGCGTGCCCGTGCCGGAAATCGCGGCCAGCTTGTTCTTCACCACGCGATACTTGCCGCCGGCTTCGCGGATCACCTTGCGCAGTTCGTAGTCCTTGGCCACCGTGAGCTTGCTAAAGGTGCCGATAATTGCGGTGGTCGAGGACTGCAGCTCTGCGGCCAGCGACTTCGTCTTTTCCGTCTTCTTCGCTCTTGAAATTGCCATTTTGTGCTCCGCACATTGGTCAGTGGTCAGTGATCAGCGATCAGATTCCCTGCCCCGCTTGATCTTCTGCTTTCCCGACCCTCTCATTCGCCCGTAGAAGCGGGCGCTAGTTTCAATTTCTCTTCCGTACTCTGTGGTCCGGCACGGTACCCATTGCCCCACCGGAATAACTGATCACTGAAAACTACTTCTCAGTGCTTGCCTGCCGCGTCGGCTACTGCCGAATCCAGCGGAACGCCCGGGCCCATCGTCGAGCTCAGCGTGACGCTCTTGATGTATTTGCCCTTGGCTGCCGCGGGCTTGGCGCGCACAATCGACGCGATCACCGTGGTCGCGTTGTCGATGAGCTTTTGCGGCTCGAAACTGAGCTTGCCCACCGGCACATGCACCAGGCTGGTCTTGTCGGCGCGAAACTCCACCTTGCCGGCCTTGATCTCTTTCACCGCCGCGGCCACGTCCATGGTCACGGTTCCGGTCTTGGGATTGGGCATCAGACCCTTCGGTCCAAGCACCTTGCCCAGCCGGCCCACCACCTTCATCATGTCGGGCGTCGCGATCAGCGCGTCGAAGGCGGTCCAGTTTTCCTTCTGAATCTTTTCGACCATTTCCTCGCCGCCCACAAAGTCGGCGCCTGCAGCAGTAGCTTCCTTCTGGCGGTCGCCGGTGGCGATCACGGCCACGGTCTTGGTCTTGCCCAGTCCGTGCGGCAGCACTACCGTGCCGCGCACCATCTGATCGGCATGACGCGTGTCCACACCCAGACGCATCGTCAGATCGACAGTCTCGTCGAACTTCGCGTACTTGACTTGCTTCAGGAGATTGACTGCTTCAGGCAGCGGATACGCCGACTTGTTGATCGCGGCGCGCGCCTTCGCAATATTCTTGCCAGATGCCATGCTTCCCTCGTCTCCCACCGCTTTTGCCAGCCCGTCTTTGACGGGAGCGTTAGCCGCTCAGGCCCACGCCCAATAGCCGTGGTGCAATTGACTGCGCAGGGGTTTCCCTGCGTGTATCCATTGATGATAGCGAATTGGCCTCAGAATTGCAAACCGGTGCCCGAACGGTCCGGTATACTTGTTTGCCAAAGAGTAGATCAGAGGAGCTTGAAGTGACCAATATTGGAAGACTAGAGCCGGTCCAGGTCCGTGAGCTCTGGAAACATGAGGAGCGGGGCTTCTCGAAATGGCTCGAATCGAACCTCGATGTCCTCTCAGAAGCCGTGGGAATTCGCCTTTCAGACCCCAGCCGAGAGAATTCCGCCGGTAGTTTTGAATGCGATATGGTTTGCGAGGGTGCCAACGGCGAACCCGTAATCATCGAGAATCAGCTTGAGCAAACGGACCACGATCACCTCGGGAAGGTACTTACCTACTTGGCCAATTTGGACGCGAAGGCTGCGATCTGGATCTCGACCTTCCCCCGAACAGAGCACATTCGAACGATCCAATGGCTCAATGAGACTACTCCCGCGAACGTTGCCTTCTACCTCGTGCGCCTGGCTGCCTATCGCATATCAGGCTGCGAACCTGCCGCACCACTTTTTACCGTGATAGTCGGACCAAGTCCAGAATCAAAGAACTTCGGCAAAGAGAAGAAGGAGCTCGCGGACCGCCACATTCTCCGGCTCAGATTCTGGGAACAGCTCCTTGAAAGGGCAAAACATCATGGGGTAACGCTCCACGCGCAGCGTTCGCCTTCAAAGGATTTGTGGTTAGGAGCCGGCGCAGGTGTCCGTTCCGGCATCAGCTTTACGTATCTTGTGTGGAAGGACCAGGAAACGGCAGTCGAACTATACATCGACACCGGAGATGGTCAAGAAAACAAGCGTATATTTGATGCCCTCGTCTCACATAAAGGTGAAATCGAGGCCGCTTTCGGTAAGCCGCTGTCCTGGGAGCGCATGGACAATAAGAGAGCATCGCGCGTGAGATTCGTGCTGAAGCAGGGCGGACTGATGGAGGAAGAGAAGTGGCCCGAGATTCAGGACGCAATGATCGAATCTATGGACAAACTTGCTAACGCGCTAAGGCCGCACCTCAGCCGTCTATAAAACAACGATGAAGAAGAAGCCTACTATCGTGAGATACACCCTCAGTGAGGTCGAGGCTCTTCTCGAGCGCGGCGAAGATCCTACCCGCAGCAACGCCCCGCCCGCGGAATCTCTCGGCGGGGATTATTGGAAATCCTCACGTGTTGTCGTGCCGCCCGGCTCTCCGACTCGCCCCTCTCCCGAACGGTAAACTAGACCCAGGAACCTTCCCACCGGACTCGACACCTTGCACCCGCTCCTCGCCCATCTCAATCCCGAACAACGCGCAGCGGTCGAGGCCGCCGATGGCCCTTTGCTCATCCTGGCGGGTGCCGGATCGGGCAAGACCCGCGTGATCACGCACCGCATTGCGTGGCTGATCCAGGAGAGAAACGTCGCGCCCGACGCGATCCTGGCCGTCACGTTTACCAACAAGGCCGCCGGCGAGATGGCCGAGCGCGTGAATCAGCTGCTGGGCCACTCGTCTCTCGCCAAGCCCTTGATCTCCACCTTCCACTCGCTCTGCGTGCGCATCCTGCGCCGCGACGTCGAAGTGCTAAAGACCGGCAACCAGGGCCTCACGCGATCCTTCACCATCTTTGACGAGAACGATCAGCAGAGCCTGATGAAGCAGATCATGAAGCGCATGGGGCTGGATACCAAGCAGCTCACGCCGCGCACTGTGCTGGGCCGTGTTTCGTGGGCCAAGAATCACATGGTCGACCCGCAGGATTATTTTCTTGGTTCCAAAGATCCGAACAGCGAACGGATTGCGCACATCTTCAAGGCCTACCAGGATGATTTGCTCAAAAACAACGCCGTGGACTTCGACGACCTGCTGCTTGATGCCGTGCGCGTGCTGAAGGCGTCAGGCGAGGTGCGCGAGCGCTACCAACGGCGTTACAAATATCTGCTGGTGGACGAGTACCAGGACACGAACCGCCCGCAGTACGAGCTGATGAAGCTGCTGGCGGACGAACACAAGAACGTGTGCGCGGTGGGCGACGAGGACCAGAGCATCTACTCCTGGCGCGGCGCGGACATTCGCAACATTTTGGAATTTGAAAAGGATTTTCCCAACGCACGCATCATACGGCTCGAGCAGAATTACCGGTCAACGCAGATTATTTTGGAAGCGGCCGGCGCAGTGGTGGCCAACAACCTGAAGCGCAAGGGCAAAAAGCTGTGGACTGAGCGCCAGGGCGGCTCGCTCATCGGCTACTACGAAGCGCCCGACGGCGAAAATGAAGCGCTCTTTATCGCGGACAAGGTTCAGGCGTTTCTTCGCCAGCAGGAAGACTCATCCGAAACGCAAAACGCCGGAGCGGGACAGCACTGCGCAGTACTGTATCGCACCAATGCGCAGTCGCGCCTGGTGGAAGAGGCGCTGCGGCGGTACAACATCAGCTACACCATGGTGGGCGGATTCAGCTTTTATGAACGCGCCGAGATCAAGGACCTGCTTGGCTATCTGCGGCTGGTGCGCAATCCGCACGACTCGATGGCCTTGCAGCGCGTGATCAACACGCCGACACGCGGCATTGGCAAGACCACACTCGAAACCATGGAGCGGCTGGCTCTCGAGACCGGCGTCTCCACCTGGGACGCCATCGCCGCGGCGATTGCGAATCACCTCATTTCTACGCGCGCTGCAATCGCGCTCGACACTTTCCGCCAGCTGATTCTGGACGCGCAGGCCATGATGGATCCCGATTTCGCCGGGAAGCTCACGGCGGATGTCGCCGAATCACAGGCCGATGATGCAGACACCAGTTTTGGATTCGGCTCGGGAGAAGGGGAGCGAGAAGACAGAGAGCAAGGGAGCGAGGGAGCAAGAGAGCAAGAAAACACCGAGGCGGACTTCGGCGGCGATGAAAACCAGATTCCGCTGTTGGATTCGTCGCATTTCTCGCCTGCCGACAACACGCCGAAGCGGCCCTTCCTCGTGATGCCAGCAGAGAACGCCGGTTCAGGCGCCGCGTCGGATCAAAACTCAGAACCGCGGAGCGGATTTCGGGCGCCGGGCGACTCGGCCACGCTTCCCGAGCTCATCCGCTTCATCATCGATCGCACCGGTTACATCAAGGCGCTCGAGACCGAAGGCTCACCGGAGGCCTTCAGCCGCATTGAGAACCTGAAGGAGCTGGCCAACGCCGCGCACGACGCCGAGGAGCGCGGTGAGACGTTGGCCGAGTTCCTCGATCACGCGGCACTCGCGTCGGATTCGGATCAGTTCGATCCCAATGCCCGCGTCACGCTGATGACGCTGCACGCCGCCAAGGGACTGGAGTTTCCCCTGGTGTTTCTCGCCGGCCTCGAGGAGGGCTTGTTCCCGCATTCGCGCACGTTGAGTAATCCAGATGAGCTCGAAGAGGAGCGCCGTCTTTGCTATGTGGGGATGACGCGCGCCATGAACACGCTCGTCCTGACGCGCGCCCACTATCGCCGCCGCTACGGCAATGACATGCCGGAGATGAGCATTCCTTCGCGCTTTCTGGAAGAGGTTCCCTCGCAGCTCGTGGAAAATCTCGGCGGTCGCAGCCCCGCGTGGGCCACTCCGGCATACAGTGCGGGCAGCCGGCACCGGCACGGTAATGATGCGGAAGGCACGCACTTCAACTATGAGGACGAGAGTCAGGAGATTCCCCGCGTCCTTGCGCCGAGTTCTTCGCCCCGTCGAGAATTCGCTCCAAAGAGTAAAGGCCCGGAGGGCAGCTTGGATAATATCGCCCACTTCTTCGGCGGAAACACCGGCGGCCGTCCCGGAACCTTCGCGCGGCCCGCGATGGATATTCCCGCAGCCCACGGCGCTTCCGGCCTCAGGAAAGGCCAGCACGTGCTGCATGCGAAATACGGCGAGGGCACCGTGCTGGTGCGCGAGGGCGACGGCGAAGACGCCAAGCTGACCGTCCTCTTCGCCCGCCACGGCGTCAAGAAGCTGATGGAAAAGTTCGCCAACCTGAAAAAGATTTAGCTGCACAAGCGGGAATGCGCCGACGTGGCTCCGTTAGACTAAAAGCGCCATGCATTGTGCAAGAAATCCGGGCGCGCACCCGCGTTCCGCGGCGCTCGTTACTGCGCTCGCCGTGCTAACAACCGCAAGCACCACCCTCGCCGGCTGCGGCATGCCCAGCGCACCCTTGCCGCCCTCACTGCATCTTCCCGCTCGCGTTGGCGATCTTTCCGCTGTTCGCAGCGGCAACCAGGTGACGCTGACCTGGAGCATGCCGAAGAGAGACACCGACAAGGTGCCGCTGAAGGACAACGTGACGGTGCGCGTCTGCCGCAATGAGAGCGTCGCTGCGGGATGTTCCGTAGCCGCAACCATCAAACTCGCTCCGGACGCCGATGGCGCTTTCACCGACACGCTGCCGCCGACGCTGGCCGAGGGCGCGCCGCGCGTGTTCACTTATTTCGTCGAATTGGACAACCGCAAGGACCGGTCTGCAGGTCTGTCAAATGGCGCGCAAATTCTCGCCGGCGAGGCGCCGGCCGCAGTCAACGCCCTTACTGCCGAGATGCGCCGGGACGGAGTTCTGCTGCGCTGGACGCCCGCGCCGCCGGATGCGATACCCGTTGCGGTGCGGCTGGTGCGCACGCGAGTTTCGCCGCCCGCGCCTGCACCGTCAAAGTCCGCGGAGGGCCCGCTCGCTCCGCGCCCCGAACCGCCGGAGCGCACCCTGCTGGTTGAGTCCACCCCGCACCTTGATCACGCTCTCGACAACAGCATCCAGTTTGGCGAGACCTACGAGTATCGAGCGCAACGCGTGGCGCGCGTGATCGTCAACGGAGAAACCCTGGAGCTCGCCGGGCCCTTCTCATCCCCGGTGCGCATTGCGGCCGTGAACGTGTATCCTCCTGCCGTACCCAAAGGTTTGGCGGCGGTGGCAACGGCCGGTGAAGCGGGCGCTGGACCTACGGTCAACCTGAACTGGCAACCCGGCACCGAGGCCGATCTGGCGGGTTACATCGTCTACCGGCGCGGAGCGGACGAAACAGAAAGCAGTTGGCAGCGCATCTCGCCTGCGCAGCCGGTGTCCGAGCCCGACTATCACGATGCGAACGTGCAACCCGGCCACACTTATCTGTATGCGGTGAGCGCCGTTGATCAGCAGGAGCACGAAAGCGCACGTTCAGCCGAGACCGAGGAGACGGTTCCCGCGCCATAAATCTGCTCCGAGACAAGGAGAAAAATGAAATACTGCCGATTCCTCTGCGAGGGTCAAGTCCAGTACGGCGCTGTCGAAGAGCGTGATGGAAGGCCTCAGATCGTACGCCTGATCGATGCGCCCGAGGAGGACCTGCGCTACCGCGTCGAGCATGGAAGCGCATCCCCCATCAGCACAAATTTCGAAGCGATTCCCCTGAGCGAGGCGAATCTTCTGGCGCCCGTTACGCCGTCGAAGATTATTTGTGTGGGCCGCAACTATCGCGAGCACGTGGTGGAGCTGGGCAATCAAATCCCCGCCGAGCCGCTGCTCTTCTTCAAGCCGCCCTCGTCGCTCCAGCGGCCGGGCGGCACAGTGGTGCTGCCTGCGCTGTCAGAACGAGTGGATTTCGAAGGCGAGCTGGCGCTGGTGATCGGCCGGCGCACACGCAACCTGATGCCCGAAGACGATTGGCGCGAAGTGCTGCGCGGCTTCACGCTGGCCAACGACATCTCTGCCCGCGACTTGCAAAAGAAAGACGTTCAGTGGGCGCGCGCCAAGGGCTTCGATACATTCTGTCCGGTCGGCCCGGTGGTGAGCGATGAACTGGACGTCGATGCCGGGGTCACCGTTGAGACCCGTGTCAACGGCGAGCTGCGCCAGCAGGCTTCCACCAACGACCTCATCTTTTCTGTGCCGATTCTGCTGGGCCACATCTCCGCGGCCTTCACGCTGGAACCGGGGGACCTCATTCTGACCGGAACCCCATCCGGTGTGGGACCGCTCAAGCCGGGTGATCGCGTCGAGGTTTCCATGGCCGGGATTGGTGTGCTGGCAAATACAGTCGAAGCCGAAACCGCCTAGAGCTGTTGTGCCGAGACGCAACCGGCTTTCACGCCGCGCATCATATAAGAAGAGGTAAACTGGTGCCGTCGGGCGCCGTTCGCATTCGCCCCGTCCCCGCAGGAGGAGTTATGCCGCAGAATTTGCTCGAACAGCTACGCCAATACACCGTCGTCGTCGCCGATACCGGCGACATGGAAGCGATGGAAAAGTTTCACCCCCAGGACGCCACCACTAACCCTTCGCTGATTACGGCCGCGGCACAGATGCCGCAGTATCAGCCCATTGTGGACGGCGTGCTGATGGATGCGCACAAGGAGCTGGGCGATGGCGCGAGCGGCAAGGACGTGGCCAATCTCGCGTTCAAGCGGCTGGCCATCGCGTTTGGCAAGAAAATTTTGGCGATTATCCCCGGCCGCGTGTCAACCGAGGTTGATGCGCGTCTCTCGTATGACACCGCGAAGACCATCGACATGGCGCGCGACATTATCGGCATGTATGCCGAGGAAGGCATCGGCAAGGATCACGTGCTCATCAAGATCGCATCCACCTGGGAGGGCATTCGCGCCGCCGAGGTTCTTGAAAAGGACGGCATCCACTGCAACCTCACACTGCTCTTCGGCCTGCACCAGGCCATCGCCGCTGCCGATGCGGGCGTCACGCTCATTTCGCCCTTCGTAGGCCGCATTCTCGACTGGTACAAAAAGGACACGGGCAAGGACTACCAGGGCGCTGACGATCCCGGCGTACAGTCGGTGACGCGCATTTACGACTACTTCAAGAAATTCGGCTACAAGACCGTGGTGATGGGCGCGAGTTTTCGCAACATCGGCGAAATCCGCGAGCTGGCCGGCTGCGACCTGCTTACCATTTCGCCGCAGCTGCTAGCCGCGCTCGAGGCCACCCAGGGCGACCTGCCGCGCAAGCTCTCGCCGGAAGCCGCGAAGACCATGCAGATTGAAAGAGTCAACATGGACAAAGCGACCTTCGACCGCATGCACGCCGCCGATCGCATGGCCAGCGACAAATTGAAGGAAGGCATCGAGGGCTTCTCGGCCGCGCTGGTCAAATTGGAGACGCTCTTGGCCAAGCGGCTGGCTGAGCTCGAATCGCGCACGCCTGCGGCGGTATAACTCGGCCCCGCCAGTTGTTTCGTACTGCACAAAAAGGCAGCCCACGCGGCTGCTTTTTTTCCCGCGCGTGCGGTCTGTCGGGAGGTTGCTCGCGCTGTTTGCAATCGAGTCACTCAAGTGCCAACAAAGTTGCCCTCCCCTCTTGACCAACGCAACTCTTCGGTTATGCTCAGTGTTACAACCATGTAAATCGGGCCGCGGCCGGCATCTTCCCCGCGCAGCACGACCAGGAACGGCCAGGCCTAAAGGACAACAGGCTGCTCGCGCTCAGCCGCAACGGTAGGGCACGGAAAAAACCATCGCTTCCGCGCACGGGAGGTGTGTATGCAGACGCAGACTCATCCACTCGAACCTTTCTTTCAGCAGGCAGTCCGCAACAGTTATGAAGGAAAGCTGGGTCTTCACGATCCTGACGTGACCAGCTACGTGGCTCGATTGCTGTGCGAGTTCTCCGATGCCGGCAATCTTTACCGCATGCGCGATGGATCAGGCCACCCCATCGAAGAGTTGGAGGAGATGGAGCGCGCCGCCGACCCGGTGAACGGCGATGCGCCTTCCTTCGATGCCGAGCGCGCGCTGCGCAAACACATTGGCGACTACGCGCTGTTCGTGGCCGGTATGTATCCTGAGGCCGCGGGATCCAAGCGCCGTCTACGCCGTCATGCCCCGAGCCTTGCCGAGCTCATCCGCGCCGGCAAGGAGAGCTATTTCATCGTCAGCCAGTTCAATCTCTTTGAGTACCAGGAGGAAGCGCCGCTTTTTGCGCGTCTTTCCGACAACTTTGAGCGCTGGCTTCTGGGATTGACTTTGGTTCGCGAAGAGCTCGGGCCGCAAAAGCCGCTGCAGCTTCCGCCGCAGGTCAATTGAAGCTTGGATCCTACTCGGAGCTGCCGGTCAATCCGGCAGCTTGAGATCGTGGTGGCGGCGTTCGAGCACAAACTCCGTGAACAAGTGCCCAGCGATGCGTTAAGCGAATATCAACCGCGAACCGGTGAAGCCGTCGATTGTGGTGTGGCCGGGAATCCAGACACTGTTGGCAATCATCGGGCCGGACATGTCGCTGAGGGTCGGCGTAAGCGTAAAAAATCTGTGCCCATTCGTATCGTGCCGCGCCGTGACCTCGGCCAGCAGCGCGTTTTCGACCTTCCTGTGCACGGAGCAGCCGTGGCAGGGAATGTAGCGCATGTCTTCCTTGAAGAGCATCTCCATGCCATAGCGCACGTTGCCGTCGATCGCAGTCGTCGCGCTGGAACTGCCGAAACGCTGCCCGAAGCCCGGCCAGTCCTGCCCCCACTCCTTGGGTTTGCCTCTGCCTTGCGCAACTGCAGCGCGCACCGACGTAAACATCAGCGCAGGCAGACCGTAGGTGTTCTTCGCATAGTCGTCGAACTGTTGCTTAGGCGTGGGGCGCACATACAGCTGGCCGTTGATCATCACGGTCGCGGTTTTCAGGTTGATCGTGGTCGCCGGCTGCGCGCCAGTGCCGAGGGTGCGGGTATTCGCAGGCGCGTTCGGCAGCATGATGGCTCCCGAAGGCGTAGCACTGGGATTCGCCGGCTGGGCCTGCGCGGCATTTTGCGCTGGCGTTTGCGCCACGCTGGCGCGAGGCAGCGCCATGCAGCCCGCTACAACTGACAGCAACACGATGGTCGCACGTGAACACCGATGGGGAAAAGTGCTGATACCAACTCCGCTTTTTAGCGAATGATTGTCTGGATTGTACTGTAGATTTAGAAAGTTTCAGCTCAAATTTGGGCAATTATATACTTGACAAATCAACTGAATTGTCCTATTCTTAAAACATGAAAGCGCCAAAGACCCTCCAAGAAGCAATCATTCACTTCGCAAACCCTGATAATTGCTTGGCTTACATGGCTGCACATCGCTGGCCCAATGGCATCGAATGCCCGACCTGTGGCCGCAAGGATGCTGCTTATCTGGCGAACCAAAAGAAGTGGCAATGTAAGAGCGGCCACGCGAAGCGCCAGTTCACCGCCAAGGTTGGAACCATCTTCGAGGACTCGCCCTTGGGCCTCGAAAAGTGGCTCCCTGCCGTGTGGCTCATCGCCACTGCGAAGAACGGCGTTAGCTCCTGCGAGATTGCGCGGTCTTTGGGAGTCACTCAGAAAACCGCGTGGTTCATGCTTCATCGGATTCGCAAGGCTATGCAGAACGGCTCCATGATGAAGCTGGGCGGCAACGGCGGTCCGGTTGAGGCCGATGAGACTTTCATCGGCGGTAAATCCCGCAACATGCACATCTCCAAGCGTGAGCGCCGCATCACCGGAACCGGCGGAAGAGACAAGACCGCCGTGATGGGACTGCTGGAGCGCGGCGGACAGATTAAGACCCTCGTGGTTCCGAATCGCAGGACGGGCGCAATCCAAAGCAACGTGCGGAAACATGTCGAAGCTGGCGCGGCCCTCTACACCGACGCGCTCATGTCCTATCGGGGACTCGGCTCCGAGTACGCCCATCAGGTCGTCGATCACGCACTCGAATATGTGAATGGGCAGGTTCATACCAATGGCCTCGAAAACTTCTGGAGCCTTTTGAAGCGCGGCATCAGCGGAACCTATGTGAGCATCGAACCGTTCCATCTTTTCCGTTACCTCGATGAGCAGACTTTCCGTTACAACAATCGCGCTACCAAAGACAACCCGTTGACCGATTCTGACCGTTTTTCCGCCGTCCTATCTCAAGTGGCTGGCAAGCGCCTCACCTATGCCGAGGTCACAGGCAAGGTGTCGCAAAAGACCATTCACTAACCCTTACCGCCTGAAACGCGGCCCAAAGCGGAAGGCGGTTCCTTAGCCTTCCGCTGTTCCTCGCGCTGGCGTTTTTCCGTTTTCATCTCGGCCTTCACCTTTGCGGGATCGGCCTTTAAGATCGCGCCCATTGCCGCGTCGAACTTCTTGAACTCTGCCGTCTCTTTTGCCATTTCGATACTCCTCGATCTGCTTTATGCCCATCGCCCGGTAGCGCCGCATTCCGCGCGCCAAGGCGTCTCCTTCAACAAATGACCAGTGAAACCGCTTCGTGTCGTTCTCTACGACGGATAGCAGCGACTTGCGAATCTCCCTGTAGCCGTCAAGCGATTCATCTTTAAACTTCGCCACTTCCCACGCCAGAAAATCTGCGGCCTGCAATGGCACCGCATCTGCTTTTGGCAAAAACGAGTGGCCTGAGTAGAGATAGGCTTTGCTCGTTTCCGGGTCTGTGGCCATCAGCCCTACAAAGAACTCCGCCTCTGCTTGATCGGCGTGACCGGCTTCGAAGATGTAGCGAACCGGCGTCGTGTCGCCGTGGTTCCCCATGAGGCGCGGCACAGCGATCATCGCCAAGTGACAAAGGAACGAATAGGGTGATTTGAATCCGCGCATGAATTTAGGCGAGAGCTGGTTATACTCGGCGGTCTTCACCCCGACTGCTACGCCGTAGCTGAAACGCTTCTTAAAAATGCCGACTGCCATTTTAACCAAGCGATCCCGCTCGCGCTCCGAAATTCCCTTAAACCCCTGCCTTCGCGCGACCAGGTCTGCCATGTGAAAGCCGCCGTACCGCCCAAACTCCCCATTGAACTCTTTTCTGAAATGCTTCGCCTGCGCGGGCGCGAACACGACCCCTGCGACACACAGCAAACCGCTAGCGCGACCGCTCTCGTCGAAATACGCCTCCAAAGCTGCTACCACCTTGCCTCCGCAGTAGTCGAGCAGGGTGTCAAAAAAGCCCTCACTCACCGCTCACCTCCATAATCCTCTCTTGGGGTTGATTCGGCAAGTATATAATTGCCCAAATTTGTACGGTTTTCTAAGGCATTGAACGGTAAAGGATTGATTTCGGCTCCGTGCAACGCCTCCGCGCGGCGCGCCATGCGAAGCGGGCTTGCATGCCCGCGAACGTGCCGATTCCGGGTGGAATCGCCGATCGCGAGCCTTCACCTTCCCAGTTGCAGGGCAACCCCTCCCATGATGGTGCGCGGCGGCATATTGACGCCTGTAATTTCCTGGTAGCCGGAATTGCTCAGGTTCGTGAGCCGTAAATAGGGCCGCAGCTTTCCCGCGTCGTGGGTCATCGTTGCGCTCCAAACTGGATATACGGTTTGCTGATAGCGCTCGGCGATCTGGACGGCATTGGTCAGCACAAATTCGTGGCCCAGCGCGGCGCTCCACGAAGCATGAATATTCTGCACCGGGTAATTGAACACGTACTCCGATTCCAGCCCGTGCAGTGCGCTCTGCGCGCCGTGTACTCCGGTCCACGCGATGCGCACGGTTTGCGATTTTTTCGGAATCCACGTGAGCCTGGTTTCGACGCCGGAAAAACCAAAGCCGTTCAGATTGTCCGCGCACCATATGTTGGCCGGGCATCCGGCAGGAAGATACGGATTCGGGACGGTCTTGCTCTGCACGTAATCGATAGTGTCGTGCTGCTGCGAGAAGAATCCGGTTGCCGAAAGCGTAAGCTTTGCCGACGGCACCCAATCCGCGCCCCCATCGCTTGACCAGGCCGACTCCGGCATGAGGTTGGGATTGCCCAGCGTCGATGGATCGGAATAGTAGAGATCGGTGTAGGTGGGAATTCGAAACCCGTAGCCGCCGCTGGCGCGCAGCTTCAGATGCTTCGCCACGCGCAGGCTGCCAGCCAGTTCCGGCGAAAACACGGCCCGCGCTCCGCCGGAAAAAATCTCTTCGCGCGCGCCGATTGAAAGGCTCCAGCGCTGCTTCGCTGGCCGCAGATCCAGGTCAACATAGCCCGCGCCGCGATTGCGCGCATGAACGCCGAGCGCAAACGTGCGCACGCCGCCTGAAAAGTTGAAGCTGTTGATGCTGTCGCCGTCGGCCTCCAGTCCCATCAGGAGAACGGAATCCTTGTGCACTGTGAGCGTCTCCCGCAGCGATCCCTGCCACGAACCATCAATATGGTTGTTCTCATAGGCCCCGGGGTCGTTGCGAAAGAGCGCGAAGTCGTCTCTATGGTGGCGATAGCCGAATGCCCCCACAGTGCGACTGCCGATTTCCTGCCGCGCAGAAGCAAACCAGCCCTTGGTCCGCTCCCACGAGTTATAGGGACCATAAAACTGGTTGGCGCCGAAGGAACGATCGCTTGAGGCAATGAGCAGATCGGTAATGCCCAGCCGGGTTGCGCTCCAGCTTTCGGCCGACGCGTCCATGTTGCGGTAATCGCGGTCATTTTGGCAATCGCGGTACAACTGCTGCGAAGTGCAGCCAGCGGTGTATCCAGGATCGGCCGTAAATCCCGTGGAGAAGTTGCGCTCTGCGGCGACACGCCCGCTCCACGGGCGGCGCGTGGCCCCGCCCAGCAGCGTTTCTTCGTTCGACTGGAAACTTCCCTCGCCCGCGCGCACAAATAGCGAATCATGATCGGGCGCGGCAGTGAGAAAGTCCACTACTCCGCTCAGCGCGTCAACGCCGTGGAGCGTGGATCCCGCGCCTTCGAGCGACTGGATGGAATCGATGGCGTCGAGGGGTAAGGGTAAATCGAGATTGTGGTGCGAGGTCTGCGCATCGTTGATGCGAAAGCCGTTGAGCAGCACCAGCGTCTGCTCGAAACTGCCGCCGCGCATCACGATGTCGGCCTGGCCGCCGCCGGCGCCGCGCTCCTCAAGAAACATCGAGGAGTCCTCGCGCAGAAAATCCTGCGGCGATTCGGCGGCCAGCGACTGCCCCTGCACGGGCAGAATGTCAACCGAGCGCTGTGACTCGGTGAGCGGCACCGGCGTGGCCGAGCCCAGCACTACCATGGTCTCCGCGGGCACTTTGACGGGCGTCTTAGGCGGCGTTGCGGCATCCTGCGCAAAGGCAGCGGGCAACACTACAGCCAGCAGCAGGAATGGGGCGCTCGCCATCAATCGAAATCGACTCATCAAGTTCATCATCGCCGCTGCACAGGGCCTCTTCAACTATGATTTGGTATCATTTTGAATAGTTGAGCCATTCAACTACTTTCTGCACACTATGCGCATCGACGCCTTTCTCCGGGAAAGTCCCATGTTTGCCGTGAACCGCGCGGCGCGCCGTTTTGAATCGCTCGCCTCGCGGGTGCTCACCGCCGACAGCCTCGGGTTTCTCGAGGCGCTGGTGCTGGCGGCGTTGTTTTTCGAGGCGCCACGCCAGGTCAAGCCGTCGCAACTGGCGGAAACTTTCGCCACCACGCGCGGCAATCTCAGCCACTGCATCTCATCGCTTGAGGCCAAGGGCTTGCTGCTGCGCAGGATCGACCCCAACGATGCACGCGCTTATCTCCTCGCGCTCAAGCCGCTGGGCAAGCGCTGCGCCGTTCGCGTGATCGCCGCGCTTGACCGCATGCAGAAGGAATTCGAGAGCGAAATCGGCAAGGCCGCGCTCGCGGAGATGATCAAGTCCCTACGCAAGCTGGAAGCACGCGCTGCGCGATAAAGGCTCCCTTGCTTCTTATGCGCGCCGCCAGCCCGATGGTAGAGTTTCCCACCGCACCGGCTCAACGCGCCGCACCACGAACACCCACGAACATGCGCCGACCAGCGCCACTGCACCGGTGACGGCGAAGGCCAGGCGCGCACTGCGGTGCGTCTGCACAATGAATCCCGTGAGCCACAGCCCGATGATGCCAGAGAAATTGGCAAACCCGTTCTGCAAGCTCGACCATCGGCCAGCCATCTTCGGTCCCGCAAGGGTTTGCGCAATCGCCCAATGGTTTGAAGCATAGCCGCCGTGGCCGATACAGGCGACGGCCAGCAGGCTTAGCGCGATCAAGGGATGCCCGTGAATCACAGTGAGAGCGAGCAGAATGGATGCCACTGCCTGCCCGCCGGCGACAATGGTGAGGCGCACTGCCGTCGGCGATTTGCCGCGCGCGATCAGACGATCGGAGATCCAGCCCGCGGTTACAGTAGAGCAGGCAATCAACAGAAAAACCGCCGCGGTGAGCCGCGACATGTAGCGAATCGACAGGTGCTCCTCCTGCACGAGATACGTGGGCAGCCAGCCCAGCAGCAGATAGTAAAAATAGTTGCCGCAAAAGTGGCCGATGAGCACGCCCCATGCGCGGGGTAATCGCAACATTTTTAGAATGGACGGCTCTGCGTTGGCGCTCGACAATTCCTGCTCTCGTTCAACGGCACTTTGGCTCTCTGCTGCCTCGCCGCGCGGCATGGCGAAATACCACGGTACAGCCCAGATGAGCGCGCCGATGCCAAATGCCAGGAAGAGCATTCTCCAGCCGTAATGTACCAGGACCAATCCGCCCACGAATGCGCCGGCAGCGGGCCAATCTTTGTCCCGGCGTCGATGAATGCATTGGCGCGACCGCGATGCTCCTGCGGCATGGCGGCAAAGATGCGCGAGTAACAGGGATACGCCACGGACTCGCCCATGCCCAGGACGAGCTGCAGCGCAAAGAGCGCGGCATATGTAGGCGCGAAGCCGAGAAATGCCATGGCGAGCGACCACAGCAGGTATCCGCCCATCAAGACCCAGCCCGCCGAATATCGATCCGTCAACCAGCCGGCGATACCGAGGAGCTGCACAATTGCGTAGGTCCAGAAGAATGCCGAGAGCAGCTCGGCCGCGCGCAGCGACGAAAACGCGAACTCCCGCTGAAGAAGCGGCATGGCCAGCGAGAGGTTGCCGCGATCGACGTAATTCACCAGAACGGAAAAGACGAGGAGACCAACGACGATCCATTCCTTGCGCGACATTCCGGCGCGATGCGGAACCGCTTCAGCCATCGTCTCCTCGCAGTCTCCGCAAATCCTATCACGCACGCCATCGCGTCCGGCTTATGCCGGGCGGCCTCGCGCGCCCGCGCGAACGGAGACGGAAACGGCCATTTGCACGGCCGCAGAAACGCACCGCAACGTTAAGTTCATTGGAGCTCCTGATGGAGGTACACGCTCACTTCGGTTCGATCGCAATCACCCACAGATCGGTGTCGCCCAGGTTGTGGCCGGTATGCGTCTGCCCCAGCCGCCACGTCACCTCGTCCGTTTTCAGAGTCGAGGGTTGCCTGGTTCCATCCGGCAGCACATGTTCGAGTTGCGCGCCATTCAGGCAAACCACCACGCGCGCGTGATGCGTATGCTGCGGCTCCACGGCGTGCGCGGCAATCCGGATTTCGTAGGTGCGGCTGTGCTGATCTTCAACGAGCACCTTGTCATTCGGCGGCAAGCCTGTCGTGCCCCAGGTTTCGTCGCTGCCCGCCGTCAGAGCTCCACGCGCACAGCCACAGCGGCACGTGTCCGAGTTTTTCACCGTTAGCGCCCTGCCGGCTCGTTGATCGTGTCGCGCTTGCACTGCTCGGTTCTTCACCGTGCCATCGGCAGACTTCGCGCGACTCCGTCGCCGCTGAGAGCGCCACGATGCTCGCATGTGTCCCGGCGACCTTTCCTGCTCGCCCAGCGCCAGCGCCTCCTCGGTCACAATGACCTTCTCGTTTCTGAACGCGTCTGTTGTCGCTGCAAAAACTGGCGGGGTTACTACGGCAAAAAGCGAACCCACGCCGATCCGCCTTAATGTTCTTTCCATCGGAACTACAGACTAGATGAACGCCGAAGGGGTAGTTGCAGGCAGCTCGCGCGCGATCCACGCGCTATTCAGATCAGCGCCGGCCATGCTATCACGATGGTCGCAGGTCCGGCAACGGCAACATCCGGCGTCGTCGAGAAACACTGCTGCGGCGCGTCAGTTTCTGTGTTTCGCAACGAGTGACGCCACGGTCCGCAGAAAAGAAAGGGCCGGGAGCGGATCTCCCGGCCTTTCTCAATGGTTCGGGCTGTAATCGGCTGCTCCGTGCGTGAATCAGGCGGGCACAGTCCAGTCGATCGATTCTTAGACCGCAGCCGGAACGTAGGGGAATGTCTTCGATGGCTTCGATGTCACCGATTCCTTGCCGATCCCAAGGCTGATGGGAGTATTCGCCGCGATGGAGAACATGACATTGGGTGCGTTGTCGGTAAGGGAACGGCCGTTCCATTCGGTAAAGCCGAACGTGCCTGTGTGCCCACCTGATAAGGGAGCATGTTCGGGAACAACCGGTGCGCGATTTCTCTCCATAGCCTCGCGGATCCTCAGACGTTCCATATGCGGCAACCACGCCTGCCATCTTCCTGGAAAGCGCCTCTCCCCAGGTTGCGAAGTCGTCGGCTGGACGTCCGGCATTGAGACGGTTGCCGAGGTCTTCGTTGTACTGCGCGAAGAGCGGCGGGATCATCGGAAGGCCGATGCGGTTGATGGAGCGCCATCCCCCGGCGTCCGTGGCGAGCGAGCCACTGCCCACACACCGATGCGGCGATTGTTGCCCGCACCGGCGAGCAACTCGCCGTCCGGCAGTTCCAACACAATCGCATAGACCGTTTGCCCGGCAAAAAGGTTCTTCGCCTGACTCGGTTCCCAGCCATCAAGGTTCACAACGGTGCCGTCCTGGAAAGCGTGACCCACAGCGTGCAGGACGCGGCTCGATCCAGAACGGGTCACCGGCGTGACCCGCCCATGCGCGCAGCCCGACGGCGTTATAGCCGGCTCGTCGGTCGTTCCCTGAGCGACTACCGTACCGGCGGCGTGCGGATCGATAGCTTCTGCACCGCGAATACGCCGGACGGCGTAGCGCTGTTTTCCCTGCGCGTCGCGCTCATCGAACGTGAGGCGGTAAGTGACTTCTTCAACAGCATCGCCATTGAGATCGACCTTGAACTCATACATTCCTTCCGGATGGTAGCCGGGAATTTTGGCTGTCCAAGAGAGTGGCAGACATTCATCACCAATACGGTGCCCGCTTGACCGCGGAATGCGTAGAGATCGGTGATGTCAAGGCGAACGTCTGCCGGGCAATTGGTGAGTCGAGATGGTGAGACATGATTTCTTCTTTCGCGATATTGGGATGTAATTGGGGCCCGGTGTGGATCGACAGAGCCGAGGCGGCCCGAGGCAGACTCATTCCTGCCGCCATGATTGCGCCGTCGATAAGAACTTTTCGGCGCGGATCTCCCGCGCTCTCGTTTGTCATTGGTTGGGAAACATTCACTCTATCAATGGGACGCATGCAGATTCGCCTCCTTAGTGGGAAGAGATTCCATGAATGGGCCGGAACGCACGAAGATGCCGACGACCCTGGGGAACGGTCCGGACCAATTATAGGCAGCGGCGAAAAAATCTGTCCATCATAATTTTCGTTTAGGGTCCGTTCGCGGTGCCCACCCTCATCTGCGCGCACTGTTGAGAACAAAGGAAGCCGGACCTGACGCCCTCTTCGCACGCCGCGCTGCACAAAGGAAAAGGGCGGGAGCGTATCGCCCGGCCTTCTATCAAATTGTGGGTTGATGCATAAAGTGAACGCCTTCGACCGCATAAGTTGGAAGACTTCGCCGTCAATTTACGCAAAAGGTGAAATTTTCGCCGGACTACTTCCAGAAAGGAGCATTAAACATCTATGAGCAGCGACTTATCAAAGGATGGGGCTGCACCCAAATTGCCAAACGGTGATGATCAAATAGGACTTTCGAATCGAGATAGAGTGACGCGTGACCATGGTCGCGATTGAAAATAGCGAACTCATCCACGCCAT
>CAVSQE010000024.1:0-79068 GCA_963729915.1 uncultured Acidobacteriota bacterium
GAGAGCTGTCGCGGAGCAAAGTTTTTCTGCTGCGAGGTGCGAGTTTGGCTTGCGCGGTGGCCATTCTGGCAAATTGGGTTGAACTCTAATTTACCTTTTACCCGCCCGCTGCCGTCGCAACTCCGTCTCGAAGGCCTGCTCGCGATCAGCAATGTAAGCTTTGTATCCCGCGGGATCGATGAAGGCATTTTTGTCGCCGGCCTTCCAGCGCGGGTATTTTTCCGTCAGGTCAAAATAGCCGCCGTGGGCACCGAGAAAGATGTCGCAGGGCAGCGCGCGCAACACTGCAAATTCATGCTTGTAATCGGCAGCAATCTTCGGATAGACGGTGTTGCCCACCAGCTTGTATCCCGGATTCACATTGGGGCTGCCCACGATCACCACGTGCAGCAAGCGTCCGCCCTCGCTCTCGTCCATCGTCCAGGTGGTGGTGCCGCGCGTGTGCCCCGCCGTCACGTGCGCAGTGAGCACTGTGCCGCCCAACTGGACAGTGTCGCCATCGTGCAGCATGCGATCCACATGCGCCGGCGGATACCACATGTCTTTCTTCGCGCCGTAAGCGAAATCGCTTTTGCCGCCCGACTCCACCACTCGCACGTCGCCATCCATCACCTCATACTTCGCGCCAGTCTGCTTGATAATCTCTGCGCTGCCCGCGCAGTGATCGCTGTGCGCGTGGCTGATCAGCAGAATTTTGATGTCGCTGAAGCGGAAACCAAGCGCCTCAACGCTCTTGCGGATGAGCGGCGGAGACGACGTGAGATTGCTGTTGATGAGGATGAGGCCTTGGGGAGTGGCGATAAGGTACGAGGCGAGATCCTCGCTGCCGACATAATAAAGATTTCCGGCGATGCGGAAAGGTGGAAATGGATGCGTCCACGCGGGATCTGCATCCGCCGAGATTTGCGGCGTGCAATGTAGAAAAGCGAAAAACGCCAGCGCACAGATTAGTTTGCCCTGATTCATGATCCTCCGGTTGCAGCCAGTTGTTCATTCACCACCTCAATAGTGCGCTCCAAGTGAACGCCGCGTGAGCCTTTCACAAGAACCACATCGCCTGCCCGCAAGTTTTGTGCGAGCCACTGGCCGGCGGCTGCGGCATCGCGGAGAAACACTGCAGGCACTCCGCCGGCGCAAGCGGCCGTGGCCAGATGTTCCGCATTGCCCTGCACGGCGACGACCAGATCGAGGCCTGCCTCGGCGGCGGCGCGACCGCAGGCGATGTGCAGGGCTGGGCCGTGCTCGCCCATCTCCAGCATTTCGCCGGCAACCAAAATACGTCGGCCTGCGGCGGGCCGCGCTGCCAGGGTGTGAATCATGGAGCGCAATGCCTCGGGATTCGAGTTGTAGCTGTCGTTGAGAATCGTGGCCCCGCCTATCTCTAGTACCTCGCCACGCTTGTCGCCGGCCGTGAGGGACGCGATAGCCTTCACCGCGGCGTCGAGATCAACGCCCGCTTCAAGTGCCACGGCGAGACCGGCCAGAGCATTCGATGCGTTGTGCGCACCCAGCATGTGCAACGTGAGGTTGCCCTCATACTCACACCCCACGGACGAAGACCTTTCCGTGGGGACCCCGTGCTCGTGTGCTCGATAACGAATGTGCAGGCCCTTGAGATCTTCAGCGACCGAAAGAATCTGGGGGTCGGCGCATGGGCCGCTGCCGAAATACACTACGCGCCCGTGAAAATCGCGGCCAAACTGCGCGGCGTAGGCATCGTCGCAGTTCAAAAAGGCGACGCCGTTCGCAGGCAGCGCTTCAATCAGCTCGAATTTGGCGCGGGCTATGCCGGCCTGACCCTCTTTGAAGTTCTCAATGTGCGCTGTGCCCACGTTGGTGATCACGCCCCAGTCCGGCTTCGCGATGCGCGCCAAAGCGGCGATCTCGCCCGAATGGTTCATGCCCATCTCGACGACCGCGACTTCGTGCTCCGGTGTGATACGCAGAAGCTGCAAGGGCAGGCCGAAACCGTTGTTCAGGTTGCCCTGGGATTTGAGTACATTGAACTTCGCGCCCAGCGCGGCAGCCACGGCTTCCTTGGTGGTAGTTTTTCCGGCCGAGCCGGTGATGGCGACCACGAGGCGACCCCATTCGCGGCGAACATGCGCAGCCAGCGATTGCAGGGCCAGGAGAGGATCTTCCGCGATGAGAAGCGGGTGGGCAAGCGCGGCATCGGGCAGGGAAGCGACGCGCGCGCGTGACACTACGGCAGCCACAGCTCCGCGCTCGAACGCGGCGGTCACAAAATCATGTCCATCCAGCCGATCGCCGCGAACCGCGAAGAAGAGCTCGCCGGTCGCAACAGTGCGCGAGTCGATGGAATAGCCGGTCGCGACCAGCGCGCCGGCATTCGGCACGCTCGTCGGTGCCTCGAGCATCGCTCCGGCGCCCATTGCCGCTTCTGCGAGTGTCAGATGCATTGCCCTTCACCATAGCCCAAATCGTGCAGGATGGAAAGCGCAACTTCGGCGTCGTCGAATGGTACGGTACGGTCGGCGAGGATCTGTTCTTTTTCGTGCCCCTTGCCGGCCAGAAGAACGACGTCGCCGGATTGCGCAGCCTGGAGCGCGAGGCAAATGCCTGCAGCGCGATCCACTTCCACAGTGTATTGAACGCCTGATGACTGCAACCCGGGTTCTACCTCGGCAAGAATGGCCGCGGGATCTTCGGAGCGCGGATTGTCGCTCGTAGCGACGACGAAATCACTGCCTTCGCCGGCGGCCAGGCCCATCTTTGGGCGTTTCGTGCGGTCGCGGTCGCCGCCGCAGCCGAAGAGCGTGATCACGCGCCCGCCTGCGGCAGCGGTCATCTGCCGCGCCAGCGCCGTCAAATTGCGCAGAGCATCGTCCGTGTGCGCGTAGTCGACGATGACGGTGAAGGGCTGGCCGCCATCGACAGGCTGGAAGCGGCCGGGAACAGGCCGGAGCGCGGGAACCGCAGCGGCGAGATGCGAGAATTCGACGCCGCGTGCGGCTGCGGCGGTGAAGGCCGCAAGCAAATTGAGGATGTTCACTTCGCCGGCCAGACGCGAGGTGAGGCTGACGCTTCCAGCCGGAGTCTCAAGCTCGATGGTGGCGCCCGAAGGCGTGAGCCGGTAGCTCGCGGCGCGCCAATCACCCATGCCGATGCCATAGGTGCGAATTTCCGCGCCAGCTTTGCGTGCCGCATCGGAAAGCTCTTCGGCGTGCGGGTCGTGCGCGTTCAAGACCGCAACACGCGGCGCCGGGTACACCGTGCCGTCAAAGAGAAGGCGCTTGGCGGCAAAATAATTCTCCATCGTGTGGTGGTAGTCGAGATGGTCGCGAGTCAGATTGGTGAAGACGGCCACGTCGAATAGGATGCCAATCATGCGGCCCTGGTCGAGCGCGTGGCTCGAGACTTCGGTGACGAGTTCGGTAGCGTCGCGCGACTCGCCCTCGGCCATGAGTTCGAAGACATCTCGCGATTCGGGCGTGGTGTGGATGGACGACCGCACTTCACCGGCCACGTGAGATTCAATCGTCCCGATGAGAATAGTTTTGCGGCCTGCGGCATTGAGGAGCGCCTCGGTCAGAAACGCCGTCGTGGTTTTGCCGTTTGTGCCGGTGATGCCCGTAGCGGCAAGCGCGCGCTCGGGATGGCCGAAGAATGCGGCAGAAGCTTCGGCAAGGGCACGGCGGCCATGCTCAACGTGAAGAATGGGCAGGCCGGGCTGATAGACGGCCAGATGGTCGAAGGTCTGCGCGGAGTCGGTGATGATGCCGAGCGCTCCTGCGGCGAGCGCCTTCTCGACGAAGCGATTGCCGTCGGTCGAGCCACCCTTCATGGCGACAAACACCGCGCCGGGGCGGACGCGGCGCGAGTCGTACTCGATGCCGGTGATGGGCGCGTCGGCGCTGCCCGCAGAGTCAGCTGCGGTGATTTCCGCAATGAGTTCGTTCCAGATCATCTTGGGTTTGATTGTAGATGGTGCTGGAGCAACGAGAGCGGAACATCGGGAAGGGAAGGGTCAATGCTTACGGAAACGTCTCGACAAACTTGCTGACGCCTGCCATCAAAACCTGCCGTCCGCCGTCGATCTCCGCAGTTTTCTCAGCCACTTCAAGGAGCATGGCAAGTGCGCTCTTCATGGCTTCGTACTGCGTCTCGGCTTCGAACTGGGAGCTGAAATAGCGCGTGTGCAGCATCCAGCCATAGATGCCGCAGGTGATGGCGAAGGGTGGATAGCGGCAGTCGCGCTCCAGCGTAATGCGCGCGCCGAGGGAATACTCCTCGTCGCGCACGACCGTGCCTTCTTCTGAGCCCGCTTTGCCCAGCGTGCCGCCGTTTTCGAATCGATGCCAGGAAAAATTCGGCCACGCTGTGAGATTAGCTCATCGAGGGCATTTCTCCCTCAGACGTAGCCATCTCAAAGGGCATGCAAGGTTGCGATTTCTTGAGGAAATCGCAACTCGAGGGTGGAAGCTTCGGGACACATCAGAGGGAGAAATGCTTTACCGCGCGCAGCGGACGACGATTTTGGTGCCGGGCGCGACCATGGCTCCGGGAGCGGGCGCCTGTTCGCGCGCGGTACCGCTGCCGGAGATCTCCACTTCAAGTCCGGCGTTGCCCGCCTCCTCAATCACCTGTCGCACCGACAGGCCCAGAAGCGATGGCACACGCAGTTGCCCGCCATCGGCGACGACCACCGCATTCGCAGCGGGTCGCGAAGCGGATTGCGTCGGCTGCGCTACGGGTTGCGCGGGCGGGGAAGTGGAGCTGCCGGTCTGCGCGCCGGATTGGGGTCGCGCAGTGGAACTTGCGGTCTGGGTGGGCGCCGGCGGCTGTGCGTTTGCGGCAGCGGGCATAGCCCGCAACGGGTCGTCGCTGGGCAGGTCGTTGGCAGCATCGTAGAGGGCCTGAATATTTTCGCCCTGTGCCGCATCGTCTTCCTTTACAGGAGGTTCTTTTTTGGAGGCGGTGGTCATGGGCCGCAAATCGATGTCGTGCGGAACGCCGAGGTATTCGAGGACCTGCTGCGCCACTTCAGCAAAGACCGGGGCGGAGACATCGGCGCCGTAGTACGCGCCCCTGGGCGAGTCGAGAACCACGGATACGGAGATGACAGGATTGTTGACCGGCGCAAAGCCCGCGAACGAGGCAATGTGCATGGTATTCGAATAGGTGTGTGTGGCGGGATCGATCTTTTGTGCGGTGCCGGTTTTGCCGCCGGAGGAGTAGCCGTCGAGCTGCGCCCTCTTGCCGGTACCGAACAGCACCACGCCCTCCATCATCTTGCGCATTTCGGCCGCGGCCATGGTGGAGATGACGCGATGCGCGCCTGCTGGGAGCGGGTCGGGAAGATCTTCGCCTGGCTTCACAGGCACTGCCACCTGCGGCACCTGCGGTGCGGCAGCCTTCTGGTTAGGAGTCGTGGAACTCGATTGATCCGGCATGAGCACATGCGGAGGCAGATATACCCCACCGTTGGCGATGGTGGAGACCATGCTGACCAATTGCAGCGGCGTGACGGCGACCTCCTGGCCGATGGCGACGGAACCGATTGAAGAGGGTTGCCAACGGCTGACTGGGCGCAGGAGTCCGCGCGTTTCGCCGGGCAGCTCGACATTGGAACGCAGGCCGAAGCCGAAGTCGTGGATATATTCGTAAAACTTGTCAGGGCCGATCTTCATCGCGAGCTTGATGGCGGCCACGTCGCTGGAGACCTTCGAGCGCTTGATGAACCGGAATCACGCCGTAGTGCTCGCCTTGATTGTCGTGAATGGTGCGGCCAAAGATGGTGATCTTGCCGCCCTGGCAATCGATCATGTCGTCGGGCGTGGTCACTTTCTGATCCAGGGCCGCGGAGTAGGTGACGAGCTTGAAGACGGAGCCGGGCTCGTAGACGTCACTGACCGCATGGTCACGGAGCAGGTTCGGCGTGGTGTGGCGGAACTGGTTGGGATTGAACGTGGGACGGATGGCAAGCGCAAGAATCTGGCCCGTGTGCACATCCTGCACCACCACCGTGCCGTTAATCGCCTGCGTCTGCTGCATGGCGTGGTCGAGAGCGCGCTCGGCCATAAACTGAATGTTCTCGTCGATAGTGAGCACGAAGTTGCGGCCGGGCTCCGGCTCGCGCTCGGTGGAACCAAGCACCTTGCGCCGCGCATCCATGGCCATATACATCAGCCCCGGCCGCCCGTGCAGGTCACTGTTGAATTTTTCTTCAAGACCGCCCAGCCCGTTATCGTCGACGCCCACGTAGCCCAACACCTGCGCGGCGATCTGGCTGTCGGGATAAAAGCGCTGGAACTCCTTCTGGAAGTAAATGCCCTTCATATTCAGGGCCTTCACACTGGCAGCGACCTGCGGCGTCACGCGGCGTGCAATCCAGGCGAAGTTGTGCCCTGCGTTCAGGCGCGCGGTAATCTGGTCGTCCGTGGTCAACGCATCTTCCGGATCGGTGTGCACCAGCGCGGCCAGGGTGCGCGCGGCGGCTGGCTTGTCGGCAATCTCGCTGGGATCGGCGTAGATGGAGTCGGCCAGGACGGTCATGGCCAGCTCGCGCAGGTTGCGGTCGTAGAGAATGCCGCGTCGCGGAGCCACTTCAAAGGTGCGCTGCTGCTGCTTGGCGGCGCGCTCCACGAACTCCTGATGGCGCACGATCTGCAACCAGAACAATCGGCCTGCGATAGCGCCGGCCCACAGGAAAAAGAAGAGGCAGACGATCCAGAAGCGCGATCGCTTGAGAGGCAAAGCCCTTGTGGTTGGAGCGCGGCCGCGGATGGGTTGGACAGTTGCCGACATAAGCTTCTAGCTCCTAGAAGCTGGAAGCTGTCTTCGGCGCTGGAGAAGTGTTTTGCGCCAGCGCAGGAGCACCCGTATTGGGAAGAGCGGTGGGATACACCACCTGGCCCGGCTGCGGCTCGTCAAGACCCAAATGGCGCGCCATCTCGTCGATGCGGCCCGGCTGCGTCAGCTCGGCTTCGCTCAGGTGAAGCTGGCGATTATCCTCGCGCAACTGCTCGAGGGTTTGCTTTTCGCTCTCCACGCGATAGCTGCTTTCGATAGCGTAGAAGTGCTGCAAGCCGTAAATCATGATGAGCGAGAACAACACGGCGACGGCGGCTGAGAACACGCGCATCTCGCGCACCCGCACCGGGTCGCTGGCCTTCACCAGGCGCGTGTTGTCAAAGTGCATGGCGAAGTGGAACTCCGGCGTACGCACGCGGCGTCGGCGCTGCGCTTGCTGCGCCATCAGCTCGGCGTTGCGCTCGGCAATCCGCGTTCCCCAACTGCGGCCCGACTCGAAATAGGTTGTTGCAATTGCCGCCATTTGAGTTTATCTCCTTGCCCATCTTTTTACTGCCGTTCCGCCGCTCGCAGTTTTGCGCTGCGCGAACGCGGGTTGCGATCCATTTCTTCTTCGCCGGCAGTCACGGGCTTTCTGGTCAAAATCTTCCAGATTCCCTTCTGCCCGCCTTCTCGGATGCTGTCTTTTGCAATGCGATCTTCAAGAGAATGAAAGCTGATAACAACGAGCCGTCCGGAGGGCTTAAGCAATTTGGGTGCGGCCTCGAACAAAGCCCGGATTTCGTCCAATTCCTGGTTTACGAAGATACGCAACGCCTGAAAAGTTCGCGTTGCCGGATGGATATGTTTCATTGGCGGGACGGCTGAAGCTACGATACGGGCCAATTGCCCCGTGGTTGTAACTGGCCGCCCCCGCACAATGGCTCTGGCGACTGTCCGCGACCTCCTTTCCTCACCGTATTCGTAAATGAGATTTGCGAGCTCGCGCTCTTCCATCTCATTCACCACTTTTTCGGCGGTCGGCCCCGACCGAGTATCTAATCTCATGTCTAGAGGCCCGTCCGCCTGAAAACTGAATCCTCTGCGCGCTTCGTCGAAGTGCAAACTGCTTACGCCGAAGTCGGCCAGCAAACCATCTACCGTTGCCGGCTCCACGTGCTCTTCGATCCGGCTGAAGGCCTCGCCAACCAACGTGAGCTGCGGTGCCTGGCTGCCCATCTCTTCCAAAACCTTCACGAGGCGGGCCATTGCCAGTTCCAGCATCTCGGGATCGCGATCGAAACCGATCAGCCGTCCGCCAGGTCCCAACTGCCTCAGGATGCCTTCGGCATGTCCTGCCAGGCCCAGCGTGCAGTCCACGTAGGTCCCTGCGGGCCTCACGCGGAGGAAATCCAACGCTTCGTTCCAAAGAACCGGCACATGGCGTACTTTTTGCTGCGTCATGCGGCCCCCCTGAGGGGCTTAAACTTCGTTCTCCGCGGAGAGAATTGCATCCACCGCGTTCAAATCGTCTTGCGTGGGAACCCTGGCCGGCAGGGCCTGTTCAAACAGCGCCTTGTTCACTACCTCGAGATGCGTGATCCTGCCCATCACCGCCAGTTCGCCCTCCAGCTTCGTCCTGCTCCGCAGAATCTGCCCCAGGACAAACCGCCCCTGGGCGTCCATCTTCACTTCCTGGCCGTGATAGCCCGTCATATCGAGGTAATTCTTCACTGCCTTGTTCCCAACACTGTGTTTCTTCAGTCGCAACTCGTTCTTCTTCCACTCGTCGAGGGGCCAAATCTGCGCGCGCTCCCCGTCCGCGGTCGTTACGTAGAGGTCTGTGATGTTCGCTGCGTCCAGCAACTGCTTGAAAGGGACCGGCAGCTTGAGCCGTCCGCTTTCCTCGACCTTCGCTGGATGGTTGCCCCTGAACATCTACTTGCCTCACTGCCGCCCTTTGGCTCTTCCGGGTTAGCCATGCTGATTCCTCAGCCGCTTTTGCTTCCTGAAACTCAGCCCGTGGACCCCAAAGGGAGTACACTTTCTGTGGAAATGCCGGTACTTTGGAAATCCCGCTGCCTGACTCCGATTGGAAAGTTCGCTTGCATAACTCCAAACGGTGCCAATTAATACCAAAAATTTCCAACTCCTGACGATAGTACCCCGCTTCTCATCCATTGGGAAGAGAAAAAACGGTGGAAAGCGTAGGAAAACTGGGCTCTTAGCGGGAAAGCCGACTAATAGGCGAACAAATTTCCGACACCACAAGATATGGGGTTTACTGCTTGGGTTCCCCCGCTAGACAGGTCGGCCGAGTTGTGTTAGGGGAACAAAAGGCGAAGATAGCTGGTCTTCGCTCAAAAACTCAGCGCTAAGTGGAGCGGAGTGGCGTCATACCCCGCCCCCCCCCCTCGATCTATCGCTCGCTGGCCTGCGCCTTTGGATCAGCTGTCGTTGCCGGTGCGGTGTTCCACCACCCTCCACCGAGCGCCTCAAAGAGCGTTGCGGAGTCGGCATAGCGTGCCGCCGCGGCGCTGCTCCGGTCGAGCTCGGTCTGTAGGCTTTGCCGCTCGGCCTCCAGCAAAATCAATTCGCTGATCCCTCCCGCCTGATAGCGCTGCCTGGCAATTTGATAGCTCGCATCCGCTTCCGCCGCGGCTTCGCTGCTCGCTTTGAGGGTTTGGGCGTCGTGCTCAATGGCGCTGAGGGTGTCGGCCACTTCTCCAAATGCTTGCAGCACGGTTTGCCGATAGACGCTGTTCGCTTCCTGGTAAGCTGCCTCGGCCTTTCGCTTCTCTGCGCGCAGCGCGCCTCCGTTATAGATCGGCTGCGTCAGCGACGACGCGGCGTTCCACACATCGCCACCTGTAATGAAACTGGTGCCGATGCCGCCGCCGCTCCCTGTCAGCACAATTTGCGGATAGAGATTGGCCGTGGCGACGCCGACATTGGCGCTGGCCTGATGCAACAGTGCCTCAGAGGCCCGAATATCGGGGCGTTGGCGCACCAGCGCGGAAGGCAGGCTCAAAGGCAACTCCTGCGGAAGGCGCAAGGCGTCGAGCGAGAGATCCGGAATCTGCGCTTCGGCAGGCGATTTGCCCATCAACACGGCAAGCTGGTGATCGACGGCATCCAACTGCGATTCAAGCGGAGGAATCGTGGCCAGCGTCTGAGCCACCGTAGCCTTCCGGTTCTGTACATCCTCATCGGAGGCGCCGCCGACGCGATTTCGCGCTTCGGTAATGGCAAGTTCGCGCTGCTCGACCACCAGCAACCGATTTGAGAGCTCAATCTGCTTGCGCAATTCAGCTTGGCGGATGGCCGCGGAGACCACGTTCCCCGTCAGCATCAGTCGCGCCCCCTCAAGCTGCCAGTTTTCGTAATCCCGCTCGGCTTTGAGTCCTTCAATCGCGTGGCGGTTAGCGCCAAAAATATCCAGCGCATACGACACGGCAATCGATCCGTTCAGCAGCGTGAAGGGAGAGGGATTGGGGAACGGAATGCCATACGCGGAGAGATTCAGTTGCTCCTCTTCCACGGACGCATTGCCCGTCACGGTCGGGTATTTTGTCGCGCCGGTGCGCGCGTTCAACTCCTCCTGCGCTTCTTTCAGACGCGCCGTGGACTGCGCCAGAGTCGGACTATTGGCCAGGGCCTGCTCCATCAAGCTGTTGAGCTCAGGCGAGTGAAACAGCGTCCACCATTGTCCGGGAATCCCGGCTGAGCTATTGAAGTGCTGCGCGACGCCTGCGGGTCCTGCGCTGCTTGCGGTCTCAGCCAGTTGCGGCTGCGGCGTGTAGGCAGTGAGCGATGGCGCAGTCGGCGGCTGGTATTTCGGGCCCACGTTGCAACCGGCGAGCAGCGCGAGGCCCAGCGCCGCAATCGCGGCCTGTGTCCAAGTCGAAATATTCGGCAAACCCATAGCTTTGCCTCTCAATCAAGAGTTCTGCGATACGTGGCTGACGCAATGAACATCAGAACCACCATGAAGAGCATCATGGGCCACACGCTCGGCCACGAATCGGCCCAACCGTTGCCCTTAAGAAGAATTCCGCGGATGAGCCGGAGGAAGTACGTCAACGGCAGAAGGTTTCCAATCGCCTGCGCCCATTTCGGCATGCCCTCGAACGGAAACATGAAGCCCGAGAGCATGATGTTGGGAAGAAAGAAGAAGATGGCCAGTTGCACGGCCTGCAATTGGTTCTGCGCCAGCGACGAAAACGTGATGCCCACGGTGAGATTGGCCGCGATGAAGAGCAGCGCCGAAAGATAGACCGCGCCGATGTTTCCGAAGAACGGCACCTGAAACACGTAGCGCGCGGCCAGCAGAATAATGCTTGCCTGAATTAAGCCGATCCCGATGTAGGGAATCAATTTCCCGGTCATCACTTCCAGCGGCGTCACCGGCATGGCCAGCAGGTTTTCCATGGTGCCGCGCTCGCGCTCGCGCGTGATGGCCAGTCCGGTCATCAAAACCATGGTGAGCGTGAGCACCATGCCCGTCAGTCCCGGCACCACGAAGTACTGCGTAATGTTGTCGGGGTTGTAGAGCTGATGAATGGTTACATCGAACGGCGGCGGGCTGCCGCGCAGCATCGTAAGGGGCCCGGTGATTTCTTTCTCGATGACTGATTGCGCGATGCCGTTGACCGCGGCCAA
Source organism: uncultured Acidobacteriota bacterium (assembly GCA_963729915.1). Taxonomy (GTDB): domain Bacteria; phylum Acidobacteriota; class Terriglobia; order Terriglobales; family Acidobacteriaceae; genus Telmatobacter. Next base: position 11,416 of record CAVSQE010000024.1, read on the forward strand.
TGCGTTGCCTGTGGCCGTGGGATCGGTGGCATCGGCTTCGATCAAAAGCGAGGGCCGCTCGTGGCGCAGCAGCTGATGTGTAAATCCTGCGGGAATATTGATGACAAACAACACCTGCCCCCGCGCCAGCGCCTCGCGCCCCGCGGCCTCGTTGGGCAGTGTGGCCACGACGTTGAAGTACGAAGAATTCTCGAGCGCCATGATGAAGCTGCGCGTAATGTCGGTGTCGTCGGCGCTGATTACGGCGGTATCGAGATGCTTGGGATTGGTGTTGATGGCGTAGCCGAACAACGCCGTCTGCATGATCGGTATGCCCACGATCATGGCGAAGGTGAGCCGGTCGCGCTTGAGCTGCGTGAACTCCTTGAGCACCATGCTCCACCAGCGCGCTGCTGAAAAGCCGCTCCAACCCTTCATGCCGTGCCTCCGCCGTTGTCGCTTGTCTTGCCCATCAAATAGATGAAGACATCCTCGAGGCTCGTGTCGATGGGTTCGGCGCGCCGCCCACCCGCGCTGGCCGCAGCCTGCACTGTGCGCTGCAACAGCTGCGCATCGCTTCCGCTGACGTGGAGCACGTCGCCAAACGTCACCGTCTGCTCCACGCCAGGCGCGCGCCGCAACTTCTCCTGCAACTCTGAGAGGTGATCGCCGTGAATGGCCCACGTGCTGAGGTGCTGGCTGGCGATCACTTCGGCCGCAGAGCCCTGCGCCAGCAGCTTGCCGTAGGCGATATACGCCAGCTTGTGGCAGCGCACGGCCTCATCCATATAATGCGTGCTCACCAGCACCGAGATGCCCTTTGCCGCCAGGCTCTGCAGCTCATCCCAGAAGTCGCGCCTGGCGCGCGGATCCACACCCGCCGTCGGCTCGTCGAGCAGCAGCAGATTGGGTTCGTGCAGCATGCAGGCCGCCAGCGCCATACGCTGCTTCCACCCGCCCGAAAGCGCGCCCGCAAGCTGATCTGCGCGCGCCGCCAGGCCAGAGCGTCTCAGCGCGTGGTGCACCGCCGCCTTACGCTGAGGGATCGCGTACATGCGCGCCACAAAATCCAGATTCTCCGCGATCGAGAGATCTTCCCAGAATGAAAATCTCTGCGTCATGTACCCGACCTTGCGCTTGATCTCGACGCGGTTGCGCACAATGTCATAGCCCAGGCAAGTTCCGCTGCCGGAATCGGGCTTGAGCAGTCCGCACACCATGCGGATGGTGGTGGTTTTGCCGCTGCCGTTCGGTCCCAGAAAGCCGAAGATCTCGCCTTTGCGCACGCGCAGCGAGACATCGCGCACCACATGCTTGTCGCCGTAATGCTTGTTCAGCCCTTGCACGTCGATGGCATACTCCGGGTTGGCAGCCGTCGTCATTCGAGCGTCACCTCAACAGGCTGGCCGGGGTGCAGCAGCGCCGCCTTCTCTTCGGGCGGCTTGGCAATAATCATGAACACCAACTTCGCGCGGTTCTCGTTGCTGTAAATCACCGGCGGCGTGTATTCGCATTGCGGCGAGATGAACGTGATGGCCGCTGAGACCTTAGAAGCACAGCCGTCGCATTGCACCTGTACGCTCTCTCCCACCTTGAGCTTGCCCACCACGGTCTCGGGCACGAAGAAACGGACTTCCATGTTTTCCGGTGGCAGCAGTTGCACCACGGGATTTCCCGCTGCCACCCACTCACCCTCGCGATAGAGCGTGTCGAAGACCAGGCCTTGCCGTGGCGAGTCGATATCTTTTTGATCGAGCCGCCACTGCGCTTCCGCCAACGAGGCGCGATCGGCCGCGACCTGGTTCTGCTGCGCCTTGATCTGTTGTTCGCGCGCCGGCAGCGCATCCACGGCCAGGTCGGCTTCGAGCTCCTTCACGTGGGCCGCACTTGCATCCGCTGCCTCCTGCGCGGTGATCAGATCGGTCTGCGCAATGCCGCCGGCCTCATACTGCTTTTTGTCGCTCTCCAGAATCTGGTCAGCCTGCTTTTTCTCAGCGAGCGCCTGCATCAGTTGCGCCCGCGTCACGTCGATCTCCGGCGGGCGCTTGCCGGTCTCGAGATCGGCAAGCCGCGATTGCGAGTTTTCGAGCAAGCGTTGCGCGTTGTGCACGACTGAAGCTTCCGGCTCGCGATCGAAGGCAAAAAGGGGCTGCTTCACGGCGACAGTTTCTCCGCGCGCGACCGCGAGATGATCGAGCCTGCCGCTCTGCGGCGATGCCACGTAGACGAATTTGCCTTCAACGTAGCCCTGATAGGTGTTTGCGGGCGGATGCGAGCATCCCGTGGCGACGAGCGCTGCGATAAAGGCTGCGCCCAGGAAGGTGGAGCGGTTTCGTTTGCGACGCAGCGGCATGATTTCCTCCGATCTCATTTGCTGTTACGAGGCTTTTCCAGTGAGGGTTTCAGTCCATGCAGCAGCAGCGCCGTAATGTGACGGCCGATCACCTGCGGGCTGGGTTCCCTGCGATGAAAGACCACGGCGAAAAAGGGCGCCGTGGCCAGATGCATCATCACCAGGCCGAGCATGGAGAAGACGATCAACACGGGATCGAGGTCCGCCTGGATTTCGCCCTTCGCCTGGGCGCGCGCCACAGCCTCGCTCAGGATGCGCACCTTGTCGAACGGCAGTTTGCGCAACACGCGGCTACGCAGCAAGCCACCTTCGTTCAGCACTTCGCGCATCCAGGCAGAGGGAATCCACGGCATGCGCTCGATCCCCGCCACCAGGCGCTCGACCACGCCGCGCATCAGTTCCTCGGGAGCGGCGCCGGGGTCAACCGGACTCCACACCGCCGCAATGACGGGAGCGATCTTCTCGTCCACCACGGAATCGAGCAAGTGCTCGCGGTCTTTGAAGTAGTAGTGCATCATGGCGGGCGTCAGGCCTGCCCGCTTGGCAATCGCGGCAAAGGTGGTGGCTGCCACGCCCTGCCGTGCAAAGAGTTCTGTCGCCGCGGTCAGCAGATGCTCCCGCGCATCGCCGTCCGCGCCGGCAATAGGCCGCCCCGGGCTGCGTTTCGGTTTATGAGGCGAGTGCGTCATAAATTAACTAATGATATAATTAATATCAGAAACGCGAAACTTGTCAACTCCCCATTCCCAGCCTCGAGCCTCGACTCCTGCCCTCAGGACGGACTGCTGGCCGGGGAATCGCTGGGGGTGGAGGTATAGCTGATGAAGACGTCGTGCGCCATGGGTTTGTCCGGTGGTCGTGCTCAGAGGGGAAACGCTGCTGGCCACACTATAACCCGGCAACTGCGCTCCGCATAACCCAACGCAGGCAGCCGCACCGAAACCGTGGGGCTGCAGGAGTATTCTCTGGATCGCAGAACTCTTCCGGTCAGTTGGCCGGGGTCACCGCTGTGATCTTGCAATCAACTTTGGCCGCACCCTGTGCCACGGCGCCTATCTGGAACGTCGGGAGAGACAAGGTTTGTCCCGGTTGCGCCGGTCCGGTCAGCGTGACCTGGTCTTGCGTAAGGCCCTGGCCGTTGGCATCGAGCTGTTCGCACCCCAGGCCCGCCGCCGCAATGGCCGTATTCGATCCGTTCAGCCATTGCGCCTGCGAGACCTGGACATAACCGTTCACGGCATTGTAGCTGGGGTTAAGAAATTGCTGCGCCGCCACGAGGGCCTGAGTGTTTCCCCCCCTCCCCCCCCTTGACCCGGAGGCGCGGGCTGGGTTTGCCCCGTAGGTGCCGTGCCCTGATTCTGGTTCTGGTCGTGGGTTCCAATGTAGTAGAGGCCATACAAGATCGCGCCGACGATGATCACGCCCCAGAGCATATTGTTATTATTCGCGGGCGCCTGCGGAGGCGCGCCCATGATGATGGGCATTTGTCCCGGCATCCCGGGCGAGCCGTAAGGGGGCATAGCCGGCGGAGTCGCCGGAGGAGGCGCATATGCCTGTGGAGGAGGCGTATATGCCTGCGGCGGAGGCGTAAATGCCGCCGGTGTTGGCGCTGCCGGCGTTACTGCCGCCTTCGTCGTCTGATCAGCTCCGCACTTCACGCAGAAACGTTCATTGCTTCCCAATTGAGCGCCGCAACCGCTGCAGAATGCCATACCTTTTCTCTCTCCTTAAATCAGATTCATCTCAGCCATCCTGGGCTCGGCCAGCCGCCGCACAGGTACGGAAGCCCCTGTATATTCGGCAGTGCATGCCGATGCGCCCGAATGCGTATGCCAGTCGGCATGGATCGCCTGCCGCGCCTCGACCGGTTGCAGACAGCGCATCAACGCCGGAAGGAATACACTCACCAATTTGCGGAATCTAGTCTCGAAGGACGTAAATTCCGCACCTCCAGGATCTGCCTCGTCCTTAGTTTGCCGCTTGGACTGCCACGATGCCGCATTTCATATTGGTCACGCCCTGTGCTTCGGCTCCCAACGTGAATGGCTGGATGGTGATGGTCTGCCCCGGCTGCACCGGGCCCTTGAGGACGGTCGTCAACTGGGAAAGGGCCTGGTTGTTGGCACCGTACTGAATGCACTCCAGCTCCGCCGCCTGAATGGTCACATTCGAACCGTTCCGCCACTGCGCCTGCGTGATCTGGATTTGCCCATTCGAAGGTTGCCCCTTCCAGGCGAATTGCTGCGCCTGCACAAGGGCCTGATTCTGATTTCCTTGCCCTCCCGGTTGTTGCCCAGGATTCCCTCCTGGCTGCTGTCCCGGGTATCCTCCCGGTTGCTGCCCAGGATTCCCTCCTGGCTGCTGCCCCGGATACCCCGTTGGCTGTTGCCCCGGATATCCCCCTGGCTGCTGCCCCGGATTTCCTCCCGGTTGTTGGCCAGGATATCCTCCCGGCTGCTGCCCCGGATTTCCCGGCTGCTGCCCGGGATTGCCTGGCTGGGTCTGCCCGGGCGGTGTCTGGTCCGCCGGTGCCTGGGGTCGCATATTGTGTGTGTAGTAGTAATATCCTCCCGCCGCAACGACGAGGGCCGCTATCCACATCATCCCGTTCTTCGTGCCTGTCACCGGAGCAGCAGGCGGCATCGGAACCTGCCCTGGCGGCGCCATCATCGGAGCCGCCGCCGCCGGAGCTGGAGCCGGAGCCGGAGCACTGCCCGCCTTCGCCGTCTGGTCAGCTCCGCATTTCACGCAAAAGCGCGAATCCCCTTCCAACTGAGCTCCACAACTATTGCAAAATGCCATAGCGTTTTCCTTTCCTTACGCAGATTTCGTCTCAGTGCCGTAAAGGTTTGGCCAGGCACCGCTCAAGCGCCCGCGGGCGCTGGCGGTTGCATCATAGGCCGCCTCGCCCCCAGCCCCAGTGTCGCTTCCACATGGGTCAGCGTGGCTTGCAATTGCGCCTTCTTTATGTCCCTCACCTGGTTCAGACCCTGCTGAATCATGGTGAAGAGTACGTACCATGAGATCACCGCCGTAAACGCCATGATGCCGTACATCACCCAATTATCGGTCGTCGCCTGAGACGCAGTCGTGGGATTGAACAGATTTGGGAATGTGACCGTGATGTCCCAAAGCGTATGCATCAACACCGGAATCAGGAAGGCCATCAGGAAGCGACTATCCCCCAGCATTCCTAAGCTCACCGGCTTATCCTGCTTCACTCGCCAGAAGGCGCCCGCCGCAATCGGGGTCCACACCACATGCCCAAACGGAGCCAAAACCCCGCGCATCTCCAGCAAGCCCACCATCGATTTCGCAGCGTCGGCGGGAGCCGCGTTCACCGCCGCTATAGCCTGCGCCTGGGTCAGCTGCCCCTGCGCAAATTTCAACACCGCCTGGACTGTTTCTGTCTGCAATACCGACACGAAGCCGCTGCCCGCGTTAAACAACGCATAGCCGGATGTCTCGAAGCACGCAAAACCCGCGCCCACCGCGCACCCAAACAGGATTCCGTTCAACTCGTACTTGTAGCCTGCGCCGCGTATTCCGTACATCACCAGGATCACCGCGAGCAGCTTCGAGCTCTCCTCGATAGGGCCCGGGAGGTTGGCAATAGCCTTCACCTGGTACTCAAGGATAGCCATGCACAGTCCGACGACGCCCCCTACCAGGAATAGCTTTCCTATTTGCACGATCGAGACGTTGCGCGGCGTGTTCATCTCGAAGATGAACACCAGCGTCGCCAGCGGCATCGCGAATGCTCCCATGAACACCAGAGCCGGCAACAGGTTCAGTTCGTCTTGCCCGGTGAAATACCAAACGCCGTACAGCACCACAGCCGCGATCACCAGGGCCATCAGCATGCGGAAAAACATCCACGGCTTGGGCCAGTTCGTGTCCACCATCTCGATGGGCGGCGTTGTCAGCGCCGAGCCTACCATGGCGTATTCTTCCTCGGCGCGGGGATCGTGGTGCTTGAATGTCTCGCTAAACGTCTGGCTCAGGCTGAACCCTTCCAGCTGATCGGTGGACGCTATCTTTCGAATCTGCGCCTGTATGTTCTGCAGCAGACCCACCCCCGCATGCGGCTGCATTCCTTGCGCGGGAACGTAATACACCTGCTGCGGTCCCCCAGGGTACGCCTGGTACATTACCGGCACCATGCCCGGTGGTGGCGCCTGCGAACCCGGATACGCGCCCGGATAAGCGGCATGGGCTGCCGGTTGTGACGCAGCGGCGGGCGCTGCTCCTGGGACGGGCGCTGCGGATGCTGGTGCACTGCTCGCGGCGCCTATTGCGGTGCCGCAACTCTTGCAAAACTTGGTTTCCGGCAGACATGCCGTTCCACAGTGGGGACAAAACATGGCGTTCTCCTGTCTCGCGGGGTCCGGGGGATGTTATGCAAAGTAGCATCTCGCCATCCGTAAAGTAAAGAAATCTTTGAGAAAAAAACGAATGGGGCTTTCAAAGCGGCTGCCAGTCGCCAGCCGAGGGGGCTGCTAGCCGGAATCAAGGGTCAAAATGCACAGCTGCGGGCAAAACATGCCATCTCTCACCGGGTCGGATTCCCGGCAGAAGTAACCCTTTGACAGGATCGGTGTCTAATTTGAGCAGGGAGCAAAGATTCCAAGTGGGTTCATTTCGTTTTTCCGCAGGTGCGGGATTTCTTGCCTTGATGTTGGTCGCTCTGCCGCCAGGTGGGATGGCTCAACCCGCCATTCACGGCGGCGAGAGTTCGCCGTCGGGGCCGGAATCCGGGAGTTTTGAGATTGCCCAGCACGGGCATGCGGTGGGCACGGCCAGTTTTCAATTCACAGCCACCGCGCAGGGCTACGACTCATCCTCGTTGGTCAAAGTGGCCATGCAGGGCCTCGACTACGCGCTCTCCAAGACGGAGCAGCTTTCCTCTGCCAACCAACTCGAGCACGTGCAGCTGAGCGCGATCGTGAACGGCGAGGCGGTGAACGTGGTGGCGGCTCCCGATGCGGCCCAGTTGCTGCTGAGTATTTCGGCAAGCGGGAAGCGTTCCACCACGCGGCTGGCTGCGCATCCGGGCGCGGTGTTTCTGGCCGATTTCGATCCCGGTGCGCTGGAGACGCTCCTGGCGCTTGCGGTGACGCAAAACAACCGCGACCTTTGGGCGATTCTACCCAAAAATGCAGGCTCCATTGAGCCCGTGCAGTTGGCTACCTACGCCGATCAGGAGGGAACGCTCGACGGCAAACCCATCACAGTGCATCATCTTGTTGCTACCATTGCCGGAGCCAATACCGACCTCTTTTCCGGTCCGGAAAATCAGCTTCTCCAGGCGGAGTTGCCGCAGGAAGGCTTTGCGCTGGTCCGCAAAGGCTTTGTCCTCACGCCGCCAGCCAAACCCGTCGCCCCATTGGGCGGACTGACCACGCAAGCGCCGGGAATCTAAGCCGAGTCCGCGGCCCGGACAACTAATGAGGTTGCCGGAAACGTCTAATTATCAGACCAATCCGAATCCGCAAAGGCACTCTGTGGCGCATGCGGATCGACGTACACTGGAGAAGCTCTCGATTGTCCGCACCCTCCGTCATGTGCCGGACCGCAATTTTCGTCATCGCGCTCATGGTCCTGATTGCAGGCAGCGCTCAAGCCGCGCAGGGTTCCGCGCCGGCGAAGGTGCACCGCAAAAGCACGACCGCGGGCGGCACACCCGCAACGCGCCATGCGGCGTCCGCATACCGCAGTCATCACGCCACGCCTGCGCACACGCACACTCAAAAGCAGGTAAGCACTGCACGGAAGCCCACGCCGAACGAGGTGGGCCGCACGGCAGGACTCTCCATCCAGCGCGAGCTTGCGCAGAAGCGGGCCGCGTGGCGCAACGTCGCGCTTCACGAACAGCGTTCGCGCGCCACCCCGGCAATGGTAGTTGCATCGGCTTCTTCCGCCCCCTTGTTGCTGCTCGCGGAGTCAGAACGGCCCGCGGCAGCAGAAGAGGTGGAAGGGCCAGAAGCATCTACGCGGAACGTGCCCCGCGTGGCAACGTCAGCGCCCGCACAGACGCAGGCCGACGGCGGCATCACCAATGAAGAGATGGATTATGCCGAACGCGAAGCGCTGCGCAAAACTCCGCTGACGGCAGATGAGAATTCGCCGGCGGAAGACGAAGACGCCGGAGCGGGGACGAATCGGACTGCACCCTCCATGCCTGCCACGCGGGATGCCGAGACATCGGACGCCAAGACCGACGAGGCGTCGCTGAGGGTTCCGCTCATCGTCATGCCGGCGCCGCTGCGCGGGTCCCACGCATCTTTGGAGCGGCAGAACACGCGCCTCGATGCCGAGGGTTTAGAGCGGATTGAGGACGAATCCGATCTTTTGGATCGCATTGCGCACAAACTGCTCGTTCCGATTCCGGTGTCGAGCGCACTCGCAGTGAACGCCGAACTGCCCGCGACCCATCGCTATTGCCGCCCGTGGACGGCACGCTTCCTGGCCGACCTGGCGCGGGAGCATCAGGCGGCATTCCACCGGCCGCTCGAAGTGAGTTCAGCGGTGCGCACCATGGAATACCAAAAGCGGTTGATGGAGACCAATGGCAATGCAGCCCCGGCGGAGGGCGACATTGTGAGCCCGCACCTGACCGGCGCGACCATTGATATCGCGAAAGACGGCTTGAGCCGCAACGAGATCGCCTGGATGCGCCGGCACCTGCTGGCGCTTCAGACGGCGGGCAAGATCGACGTGGAAGAGGAGTTTCGGCAGGCCTGCTTCCACATCACCGTGTACAAGAGCTACGCTCCGCCGCATACACCGCGACCTGCTACCCAGGCCGGGAGCGGAAACTCGGGTACCAAGCGTCATAAACCTGCCGATTCCTCTGGTTCCTCGGCTACGCAAGAGCTGTGACGCATTCGAGCGCAGTCGAAATCAGCTCCTGAAAAAAGTGAAAGAAGTGAAATGAGTGAATACGCCCACGCGCTCTCACTCCCTCACTCACTTCACTCTATTCACTCCATTCACTTCCTCAATGCGCCAGGAAGTTCTGGTTGGCGAGGATGCGGTAGAGGGTAGAGCGGGAGATCTGAAGCTGGCGCGCGGAGCGGAGCTTGTTGCCGCGATTGAGGTCGAGCACGTACTGCACATGGCGGCGGATGACCGCGTCGAGGGACAGGTTGGCGGCTTGGACGGTAGTTTGCGGGCCCAGACTTGTTTCAAAACCGCTCGCTGCAAAGCCTGCTCCCAGCCCCATGGCAGGGCCCAGAGGCGAGTACGCGCCGGATTGCAGGTCGACAAAGGGCTGGGGGAATGGCTGTGGGCCATCGGGTAGAGAGAGGTCGAGGGGGCGGATGACGCCGTTATCGGCTTCGAGCAGGGCATTCTCAAGGGCGCTGAGGAGTTCGCGCACGTTGCCCGGCCACGTGTGCTGCAGAAGGCGGGCGAGCGTGCCGGGCCCAAGCACAACGGGGCGCTGCTGATAGCGGGTGCAGAGCCGGTCGAGGAGGAACTGTGCGAGCGGGGCGATGTCTTCGCGGCGCTGGCGCAGCGGCGGAATGGCGAAGCGAATGGCGGTGAGGCGGAACGCGAGATCGGGTAGCAGAAGTCCCTGACCGGCCATTTGCCGCAGAGGAGTTTGCGAAGACGCAAGCACGACGGCGCGGCCTGGCGGACGATCTTGAAGATTCTTAAGGACACCGAGCAGCAGCCCTTGTCCCGGAGGGGCAAGCAGGTCTACGCGATCCAGATAAGTGAAGCCGGCCAGCGTTGCAGGATCGGCGTCGGTGGCCAGCCACTCCCGCGCATCGCGGCGCTGGAAGTTCGTGGAAGCAAGGGGTGAGCGGCTGAACAGATAGCGCGCAAGAGTATGTTTGCCGCTGCCGTGCTCACCCTCGATGGCCGCAACTTGCAGATGCGGCGCCGCCATCTCCGCTTGCATGAGCAGCTTGCGCCACACCGCGCTGACGCCGACCACGTGGAACGCGGCCGCCGACGTGTCCAACTCCACCAGCGTGAGGCCGGAGACGGAAGGCTGCGTTTGGAACTGAGCCGAGCTTTGCATCGATCTCAACGTGCCTCGCCTCTGAGCCAGGTTTAGGTTCTGATCCGACACACGGTTCATCGGCGGCGCAGGGGAAAACATGAACCGAGGGCCATTGATTCCGGTGTAAAAGCAAGAAGTTAGAGACGGAACGGAGAAGGCGGGAGCGGTGCAGAATGGGGGCCGCGTGCGGTACGGCCCGCCGTCAACGAACGTTATACTCAAGTCCATCTCCGCCGCGGCGATCTCCTGCGCAACCTTCGTTTCTTCGATGTTGTGGACTCGCGCCGGCGATTGCCCTGTTTTTCGGTGGGACTCAGGGATGCTCGGGGGCCCAGGAAATCAATGCCAAAGGCACGAACTTTAGAAAAGGAGAACGTGAGCGAGCGGGCGAAGGCACTGCGGCGCTGGGGTTACGCTGCATGGATCGCTGCGATCGCCGGCTTTGCGCTGCTGCACGCATGGCACCTGCGCGCCGATTTCCCCAATGGGTCGCCGTGGCTTTGCGACTGGGCCAAGTTTACCGACGAGGGCTGGTACGGGAATGCGGCCATCCGCGCACACCTGTTTGGGAACTGGTACCTGGCTGGGGACTTCAATCCGGCTGTCGCGGTTCCGGTGTGGCCGTTTTTGGAGTGGCTACTTTTTTTCTTCACCGGCGTGACGATTGAAGCCGCGCGCGGGTTGGCGGTTGCGTGCTTCTTCCTGAACCTGGTGCTAAGCTACCTGCTGCTGCGAGGCCGGAGCCCGCGCTGGATTGCGTTGCTGGGCGTCACGTTGTTGGCAACAAGCCCGTTTCTCTATTGCTTCAGCCGGCTGGCGATTCTGGAGCCGCTGCAGATTACGCTCACTCTGGCGGCGCTGATTCTGGCCGTGCGTCTGCCGCACCGGCGGCGGCCGATGCTGGGGGCGATTGGCATCGGTCTGCTGTTTGCGCTCATCGTCTTAACCAAGACAACGGGACTTTTCCTGTTGCCGGCGGTACTTTGGGCGATGGTGGTGCCGTTGTGGGCGCAGCGTAAGTTGGCGCTGCGCTGTGCGCTGGTGATGGCGGGCGTGGCTGGCGCTGCGTTCGGCGTCTGGATGGCGCTGATCGTCTCTTTAGGCCTGCTCGGCGACTACAGATATTACTTTTTTGTGAACACCTACGAAAAGCCAGCAGAGTTCTATTGGCCGCTCGTGTCGTTCTGGTGGTCGTTTCATGGCCTCTTGTGGGTGGATCACAGTTTGATTCTTCTGGCCGGGGCGGTGCTGTTGGCCGCAGCCATTGCCTGGCGTAGCGCGTGGGGGCGGAAACTGTGGCGGGATCCGTTGTTTGGCGCGTCGTTATGGGCCGTCGCAGGATATGTACTGTTTATGACCCTGCAGAACCACCCCCAGCCGCGCTATTTCGCGGTGCCGGCGTTTTTCTGCTTTTTTGTGGTGGTGCTGGGAGCGGAGACGCTACTGAATCGGGAAGGCCAGCCAGATTTGACGCGCGGATTCGGCTGGGCGATTGTGATGGTCGCCGCGGCTGCAGCCTGTGTGCATGGAGCGCAGACCATCCGCTACGCCGCCCACCCGGAATACACGTGGGTCGATGCCGCCACGCAATTGGCGCTATATATTGATACGCATCCCAACGGCATGCGGCTGCTGGATTCGATCAGCGGCGATGAGATCACGCTGCTCACTCAGGTTCCCAGCTTGTGCGACGACTTCGGCACAGAGGACCTCGCGCCCAAGCTCGCTGCCTATCAGCCGGGCTGGTACGCCACGTGGGACGACCTTGATCCCGGCACGCTCGAAGACCTGCACAGCATCTACTCGCTAGAGCAGGTGGCCAGCTTCCCCGCCTTCGACGACCCGGACCGCAGCCTTCTGGTGCTCTTCAAGCTGCATCCGCTGCCCCACGGCCAGGTGCGCGACCCAGGCGAGCAAAACCTGAAGATTGCGCTGCCCGGCGACAAAATCGATATCCCCATTGAGTAAAGGCCGGGGAGCGATGGGGCAGGGATTGGGACAGGCGAAGGAAATCGTCCAGCTCGGATTCCGTCCTGGGTCCCATTTCAGGCCGTCTCAAAAGTGTTCGGTTTCGCGCTGAAACAGAGGGATGAGGGCCCGTGACAGCAGTCACTCGACAGCCGTGTATCCGGATGATAGCCTTCCCGTGGCAATTCCCCGGGGTGTTCGAGAGGTCGATCCGGGGCCGTGGTTCTTGCGGCTTCAAAACATTATGGATGGAGGGTATGTGACGGTACAGGGTTGTGAGTATTTCTTTCTCGGCGTGAGCATGGTTTCATTTTTTGTCGCGTTACGGTTTGCGCGCCAGGTCATTGCATCGCACATGGGTTCGGCGGATCTGCAGAAGATGTCCGCGGCCATCATCGGAAGCGCAGGAACCTTCCTGAAGCGGCAGTCGAGGACCGTTGCGGTCCTCCTGGGCCTGCTGCTTCCCACATTCGCTTACGCTCAGACGGAACACGCAGGTGGAGGCGAAGCCAGCCTCAAGCTGCCGGATTTGACCAGCGTGAATTTCGTGAACTTTTTCGGCCTGAACGGACATGCCCTCCTGACGTGGGGATTGCTGTTCTGCGTCGGCGGCCTGCTGTTCGGCCTCACGATCTACGTGCAGTTGAAGAACCTGCCCGTTCATCGCACCATGCGCGAAATGTCCGAACTGATTTATGAGACCTGCAAAACCTATCTCGTCACGCAGGGCAAGTTCATCCTGCTGCTCTGGGTTTTCATCGCGGTCATCATCTCGCTGTACTTCGGTGTTCTGTCGCCGGTAGGAAATGTTGCGGTTACGCTACCGATCATTTTGGCGTTCTCGCTGGTCGGCATCGCGGGCAGCTACGGCGTGGCGTGGTTCGGAATTCGCGTGAACACATTTGCGAACTCACGGACGGCCTTTGCAGGATTGCGCGGCAAACCGTTTCCATGCTTTGCGATTCCGCTCAAGGCTGGCATGAGCATCGGCATGGCTCTGATCTCGGTCGAACTGCTCATCATGCTCTGCATCCTTTTGTTTATCCCAGCCGCGTATGCGGGCCCATGCTTCATCGGCTTCGCGATTGGCGAATCGCTGGGCGCCGCGGCTCTGCGTATTGCCGGCGGCATCTTCACCAAAATCGCCGACATCGGCTCCGATCTGATGAAGATCGTCTTCAAGATCAAGGAAGACGATGCGCGCAACCCGGGCGTAATCGCGGATTGCACGGGCGACAACGCGGGCGACTCCGTCGGCCCCAGCGCCGACGGCTTTGAAACCTACGGCGTCACCGGCGTGGCCTTGATTACCTTCATTCTGCTGGCCGTCCCCGATGCCAAAACGCAAGTGCAACTGCTGGTATGGATCTTCGTGATGCGCGTGGCCATGCTGGTTTCGAGCTCGGCTGCGTACTTCCTCAATGGCGCCATCGCCAAGGCCAAGTACGGCAATGCCGACGAAATGGACTTTGAGACGCCCTTGACCTCGCTGGTCTGGATCACGTCCATCGTTTCCATCATCCTCACCTTCATCGTCTCGAGAATGATGATTCCCGATCTGGGCGATGGATCGCTCTGGTGGAAGCTGGCTTCCATCATCTCGTGCGGGACCCTGGCGGGCGCGATCATTCCCGAACTGGTCAAGGTCTTCACTTCTACCAAGTCGGGCCACGTGCGAGAAGTCGTCAAATCCGCGCAGGAAGGTGGAGCTTCGCTGGGCATCCTGTCGGGCTTCGTAGCCGGAAATTTTTCGGCCTACTGGCTTGGACTTAGCATGGTTGCTCTCATGAGCATGGGCTATTACTTCTCGACTGGCCCGTCCATGGCGGTCCTGATGCTGGCTCCAGCCGTCTTTGCGTTTGGCCTGGTCGCCTTCGGCTTCCTGGGCATGGGCCCGGTGACGATCGCGGTCGATTCCTACGGGCCGGTGACCGACAATGCGCAATCCATCTACGAGTTGTCGCTCATCGAAACGGTTCCCGGCATCGAAGCTGAACTGAAGAAGGACTACAACATCACCGTGAAGTTTGAGCGCGCCAAGGAATTGCTGGAAGCCAACGATGGAGCCGGCAACACCTTCAAGGCTTCAGCCAAGCCGGTGCTCATCGGCACCGCCGTGGTGGGCGCAACCACGATGATCTTCTCGATCATCATGGCCCTCACCGGCGGACTGACGCATGACGTCGCGAGCCTCTCTCTGCTGCATGCGCCCTTCCTGCTCGGGTTGATCACCGGAGGAGCCATGATCTACTGGTTCACCGGAGCTTCAACGCAGGCGGTCACCACTGGCGCGTATCGCGCGGTCGAGTTCATCAAGGCCAACATTAGGCTCGAAGGCGTGGAAAAGGCATCGGTCGCCGACTCGAAGAAGGTGGTGGAAATCTGCACCAAATACGCGCAGAAGGGAATGTTCAATATCTTTCTCGCCGTCTTCTTCGCTACGCTCGCTTTCGCGTTCATTGAGCCGTTCTTCTTTATTGGCTACCTGATCTCGATTGCGGTCTTCGGCTTGTACCAAGCCATCTTCATGGCCAATGCCGGCGGCGCATGGGACAACGCAAAGAAAATCGTGGAGGTCGACCTGAAACAGAAGGGAACACCTCTGCACGACGCAACCGTCATCGGCGACACTGTCGGCGATCCGTTCAAGGACACTTCGTCGGTGGCTCTGAACCCGGTGATCAAGTTCACGACCCTGTTCGGATTGCTTGCAGTCGAACTGGCCGTGAAGCTTGGCGGGCAGAATCCGGTGCTGGCCACCGCGCTGGCCGTCGTATTCTTCCTGGTGTCGGTATTCTTCGTGCACAAATCGTTCTACGGCATGAGAATTGAAACCAAGTCGAGCCTCTGATTCCTGTCTTCGCAACCGCTACGGCCCCGCGTGCAAGCGCGCGGGGCCGTAGTTATTTTGGATCCCAAGGAAGAGTACATTTATCATGGAACCGCTCCGCTACAGGAGGTCAGGAACATGAATCGACGCATTTTCCTAAGTGCTGCGTCCGCAGCGCTTCCCGGGCTCGTATTGGGGCGCAGATGCTTTGCCGCGCAGCAATGCACGCAGCCGGCTGCTACCACGTATGGCCAGGTTGAGCGCTGCACGGCAGGGATTCAGAGTATGAACTTTCAGCAGGCGTGGCAGCAACAGAGCGAGTGGTGTTGGGCCGCCTCCATCAGCATGGTGTTCGAGTTTCACGGGCACAAAGTAAGCCAGCAAAGAATTGTCGAGGAGACGTGGGGCGCCGTCACCAACATGCCCGGCGAGCCGATGCAAATCCTCAGCGACCTCAATCGTACCTGGAAGGATGACAGCGGCGTTTCGTTCCGCTCCCAGGGGGACATGAGGTCAGTGAATATCTACACTGCCGTCGATGACCTCAAGAACGACCAGCCGCTGATTATTGGCGCGCTCGGTCACGCCACGGTGTTGACCGCGATTACGGGAGACATCAACATGACCACGGGCGCGTGGCAGATCGAAGAAGTAATCGTCCGCGACCCCTTGCCGGGCAATGGCGGCCGCCGTTTGTTGACGCCCATGGAATGGGGCCACCTGGCGTTCGCAGCGCGTGTGCGTGTGGAGTAGGAAGCCGCGCAGGGCCGGCGACTCGCAGCGTTTGCCGTTGGGTTTGATTTGCCCGACGCGCCGTCTACATGTCAGCTCCCCCCCTACCTTTTTCGGGTAAAGTCTTGATTCCAGGCGGGCTAGCTTTGGAGGGGAGGGGGCCTGTAAACAATTGAAGACAAAGAGGTTAGCCGGTAAAGTCATCAAAATAGCGACTTTCGGCGGTTTTTTGCGGGTTTGCATGGTCTTGGTTGCATAACCGCAACAAAACGTGGCCTATCGCCCCTCAAAGACGGGCGGCCCGGACTGTGCCAGCCCGGGCCGCCAGAGGCACTCGCGATGTTGTGTTCTATTGGTAGCTTGCGCCGAAACGGGGTAATTATCTGCAAATGAAGAGTGAAAAAAGTGAATGAGTGAAGAAGTGAACAGGGGACGGGTGGCGGGGATGGCTTGGAGCCCCTGGGAATCTTCTCTGAATGGCGACCGACTTGACGTCTGCTTGGGGGGAAAAACGAAAGTGGGTCGGATCTTGCTGATTTCACGTGCCGAGCTTAGTTATCTCGGAGTTAGTAACCGGTGATTACTTACTTAGGGACAATGGCCTGTTGTAAGTTGGTTTTCCACCGATATGCTGCATTCCCGCTTGCATTCAGCAAGATTCAGATTATTCTCCAGCCATTCTCCCAAGGTATCAGGCACGCTGATACTACTATTTGCAAAGGTTCACGAACTTCCCCGCAATCCACACTTGTGCGTAACGAGGTTTCAGGTTAAGGGCGCGCAACTGAACGTGTCTCTCACTCGTGCCGATCATTCGCTCTCTTAAGGAGGTTTGCCTTGAAAGATTACAGATTGATTGTGGGGGCCTCCATCATAACGGGCTTGGTATTGTCGTTTGCGCCCGAAATCGGCGCTCAGGGAGATTCCGGATCAGGCGGGGCCGCACAGAGTAACAGCACTCCGCAGGCGGGCACGCCCGTCACCGGGTCAAACTCCGCAGAAATCGCCATTGAAAATACCGCCTTGCAGACTACGGGCCAACCGTTGGGCGATTACGTACCCTGCGAATTCTCCACGGTGGAATTGATGCGACTTCGCCCGGCCCCCGTGGCCATAAGGCTCACAGATGCAGATAGCGAAGCGCTTAAACAAGATGTCATCGCGGTCGCACGTACGCAGCAAATTGGAAGCAGCGCCGCTATGGATTCTTATCTGGACAATTTCATCCAAGCGATATCGGGCGAACACTTTGGCGGGAAATCGCAAACCGAGTCGTTAGAAACAATCATGGCGGACTACGAAGCGACAGTGAAGAATCCGACCGCTGATCAGAAGGACTTCGCCATTAAGGCGGAACTGAAATCGCTTAATATATCGAGTTCCCAGACGGTTCCCGTCGCAGCTTCGGACGCTGCAGTGGCGGCGCCCGCGCCGGGCCAGGAGGCGACAATCGTTGACACCGCACGGCAGGCAACTGCGGCGTTCTTGCAGCCGCAAGATGTCGCGTGCGCCATGACGATACTGACTTATGTGGAGGCGCGGGAAGCTTATGGTACCCTTGTGGCAAAAAACTATATTGCGGTTCAGATTAATGTCAGAAATCTGAATATAAGCCAAGATTTCCAGATTCACGACGCCGAGCTTGCGGTGGATTCTGATCCAAGCGGACGCCATGGTCGTTACTTCAGCGGATCGGACAAGCGGGTTGTGCGCGCCTTTGCGGTGGCACAACAGAGCTTCGATGCGCGAAACCTAACGGTCAACATCACCCAAGGTGCGGGTGCACTCCTCAACACTATCGTTCCCCTAGTAGGCGGGACCTTCGCGGACGCCGTCGGAGTCATCACTGGGGGCGCGATCCCGGGGCTCGCGAAAACCTGGAAAGACAGCACCACCGATCAATTGAACTTGCTGAGTGACACCGCATATTCACCGGGCACGAATGGCACGAGTGTTCCGCGCAATAGCGTAGTCCAGTTCATGATGTTTGTTCCATCAAGGCCCTTTGAGCAGGGCTGGTGGACCCTTGACTGTGCGAACCAGGTGTATCTGGCTTCGAAGAACGATTCAGGGTACCTTGGATCGAATCGAGAGAGCGGGCTGAGCGGCGTGGATGTCGATAGACAGTTGGAGCCCTGCCTCGACGCAGCAGGCCAGAGCGCATCTGACGCCAGCGGTTCATCAATTACGCCGTACACAATTTCCCGAGGCACGGGAGAGCCGAAAAGCGACGTTTTTGCGAACCCAGTCCCGCTCCCTTATAAGAAATGGAGCGGCAGCATGCTTGGTATTTTTCGTGAGCTTGCCTTGACCGCGGTATCTGGCGTACACACGGTCGAGGCGTCGCAGCTCGCGGCCAACATCTCCAATCTGAAATGCCAGCCCGCCTTCGATAAGCAGGGCAACATGACCTTCGACGGAACGAATCCGATTGCCTGCGTGGTTACGGGTCAAAATCTGGGGAGCATCAAGACTCTGCGCCTGCGAAATGCGGATGCCCCATCTGACTCGTCCGACTATGCGTTTCAGCCGACGAGTGGGGATCCGACATCAGGAACGGTTAATTTCGATGCGACGAAACTTGCCGCGCTGAAAGGTGCCGCGTACACAGTCTTCATGGTGGATGCTTCGAATACTGAGACAAAGACCTCCTTGGCTCTTAACTTCATCACAACAGTTAATCCCGTGCTTCTCAAGATAGGCTCAGGGGCGGCTTCGGTGGATATCGCGCAGTCGACGCCCGCTTCGATTACGATCTACGGCTCCCACCTTGATGGCATCGGAAAAATCTCTCTTACGTCCAAGAGCGACAGCACGATCAATGACTCAATCACGCCCAGCCAGACGAGCGCGTTCTCGATAGTGTTTGATTTATCGAAAGCGACGACGATTATCGCAAAGGCGACTTCCACGCCAATCACGATCAGTGTTAGCTTGCAGCCTTCGGCCACAGGGGCGCAGCTTGTCGTTACATCGCTGACCTTCCCGGTAATAAAGTCTCATTGAAGAAGTCCGCCCACCCTTGCCGCGTTGTCTACAGCAAGGGTTGGAAACCACAAGTCCAGACCCAGGTGTCCAGAACTAAAATCTGGTAGCTGAAGGTTATAGGCTGTTTTTTATTGCTCCTCTTGCCTCCCCGCAGTATGCTGCCACCATGCGACTTCCCCGCATTCTGCTGCTCACCCTTCCTGTGGCTGCGATTGCCGGATTCACACTGACCCAGGCCACTGTGCGGGCCGCTGCGGTCGCGCCCGCCGCGCCTACGGCGCCGCAGTACGCCCGCTTTGACGGCGGGCTGACTACGCTGGATGGGCCGTGGCAGTTTCACCTGGGCGATGATTCCGCTTGGGCTGCGGCGGGGTTCGACGACTCGGGCTGGGAGATGCTCGATGTTGACAAGCCTTGGGGCGAACAGGGCCACGCGGGCGTGGACGGGTATGCGTGGTACCGGCGGCATGTGAATCTCAAGCTGGGCGAGAACGAGCCGGAACAACTGGCGATTCTGATTCCCGCGGTCGGGGACGCGTACGAGCTCTATTGGAACGGGCAATTGGTGGGCGCCTACGGCGCGCTGCCGCCGCATCCGGTGTGGTACTACGACATGCGGCCGCATACGTGGGGACTGGGCTCGGCGCAATCGGGGGTGCTGGCGATTCGCGTGTGGAAGGCGCCGTATGGCTCCTACGACAACGGCAAGCAGGGCGGCTTTTACGCGCCGCCAGTGCTGGGCAGCCCGATGGCCATTGGCAATGCGATGAGCACGATGGACTACCACTGGATGCGGGGACGCCAGGTCTATTTCGCTCTGGAATCGCTTTATGGGTTGATTGCGGTGCTGGGGTTCCTGTTCTGGCTGCGCGACCGCAGCCAATGGCTGGCCTTTTGGATGGCGTGCTTTGCGGCGGCGCATCCGCTGGCGACGATTTTGGTGGCTTTGAAGCTGCCACTCTCGCTGGTTGTGGCCATGGGACTGAACCAGCCGGTGTACGTGCTGGGCGACATCTCGATGTGGTACGTGCTGATGTGGCTGCTGGGCCTGCACGACTCCGAGCGGGTGGTGCGGCTCACGCGCATTCTCGCCATCGTGGAGTTTACCGAAGGGATTGTCGATGGCTGCCTGACGTACGGGTTTTCGCTTCCCCATCCGCTGCCCTGGCAGGTGTTCGACCTGGCACTAATGCCGGTGGTGATCCTGCTGGAGCTTTACCCCTTCTACCTGATCGGATATGCGCTGGTGCACAAGCGGAAGCTCGATCCGGCACGTTGGATTGTCGCGGTGCTGGCGTTCCTTTCGCAGACTATTTTTGTGGCGGCCGTGGCGCTGTCGCAGGGCAGCCGGTTTACTCACTGGACGATTGGCGACAAAATCAACGCGCCACTCTTCACCATATTGGGCAACGGGGTCAACGCGCGCACGCTGACCGGGGCCTTGCTGCTGGTGGCGCTGGTGTACGCGGTCTACCGGTACTCGGCCGAGAGCCACAGGCAGCAGGCGCGGCTGGAAGAAGAGATCCGCAACGCGCGGGCGGTGCAGCAGGTACTGATTCCGGAGGCGATTCCTGCAACGCCGGGATTCAAAGTGGAGAGCGTCTACAAGCCGGCCGAAGAAGTGGGCGGAGATTTCTTCCAGATTTTGCCGTTGCGCGGCGGCGGGGTGCTGAGTGTGATCGGCGACGTGAGCGGGAAGGGAATTCCGGCGGCGATGACGGTTTCGCTGCTGGTGGGCACGGTGCGCACGCTCGCTCACTACACGCAGAGCCCGGCGGAGATTCTGGCGGCGATGAACCAGCGCATGCTGGCGCGGAGCCACGATGGAGGGTTTACCACGTGCCTGATTCTGCGCGCCGATCCGGACGGGAAGATTACGGCGGCCAATGCGGGACATCTGGCGCCGTACCTGAAGTGCAGGGAGATGGTGATCGAAAGCGGGTTGCCGCTGGGGCTCTCGGCGAGCGCGGTCTACACGGAGTCGACCACGCAGCTTGCCGAGGGCGAGCAGTTGACGCTGCTGACCGATGGCGTGGTGGAGGCGCGCAGCAAATCCGGCGAGCTTTTCGGCTTCGATCGCACGTCGGCCATCGCGGCCGATACGGCCGAGTCGATTGCGCAGGCGGCGCAGAGCTTTGGACAGCAGGACGACATTACGGTGCTGACCCTGAGCCGCTCACACGGTGATGGAGCGGTGTTGGGACAGCGGGTGGCCGCGGTGACGGCGTAGATCGAGGTTCGTGCTTTCCCGGGTCCCAGAAACGGGACCCGGGGCACCCCATTTCTTGCTTGGTTTAGCGAATAATGGTGGGATTTGTGCACGTGGTGAGGTTTCTGAGGGCCAGGAGGCCCTCAGTACAGCCGGTCTGGAGACCGGCGCTACAGGTTCTCGGCGCGCTCGTGGAAGTTGGGCTGGGAAACGGTCCTCGATCTCCACAATTCGCACAAGTGAGGCGCGATATTGCACCGTTTCTGCGCCTTGTGAGGAGGCTGACGAAGGGCTACCCTTAGAAGGTGGCACAGGAGTCGGGCCGGGCCTTGGTTTTGCCCCGATTTGAGTGCAAAACTGACCGCGCAAACTCGCTCCAGACAAGGCCGTTTGCAACTTTCCACAGGCAAATGGCGGTGTTTAGAGAGCAGGTGCGCGAAATGCCAACAAAATACAAGATATTGTGGTTTGTTGTTGACACGTACCACGGACAGCGGTATTTTTTCATCTGCGGCTGTAAACGGATTGTAACGAAACACCCGCGCAAATGGGGCGCGGGGGGGCCGCGATGATATTCAAGCTCGCGGTCTTATTCATCCCCGTTTTCGTTCTTTTTCAACGTCTTGCAAGTAATGCTCATCTCCGGCGCCCGCGTCGGATACACGGCTTTTTTTCACCGATTTTGCCCTATCGAGAGGATCAAGATGAACGAGGCTCAACTTCAGACTTCGACCGCTGCCTTCCAAACCACTCCCCGTACCCAGCAGGGATTGACGTTTACGCGCCGATTTTCGACGGAAGGCGTTTCGCCCTATGACGAGCTCCAATGGGAACACCGGATCGCGGCCATTACCGACACCAAGGGCAACACGATCTTCGAGCAGAAGGACGTGGAGGTTCCGGCAGACTGGTCGATGACGGCGACCAATATTGTGGCTTCAAAATACCTGCACGGGCAGATGAACACGCCGGAGCGCGAGACGGGCGTGCGCCAACTGGTGGGGCGCGTAGCGGAGACGGTGCGCGACTGGGGCATCAAAGGCGGCTACTTTGCCACGCCCGCGGATTCCGCCATCTTCTTTGATGAGCTGTCGCACCTGCTGCTGACGCAGAAGGCGGCATTCAACTCGCCGGTGTGGTTTAACGTGGGCTGCGACCGGCTGGAGCCGGATGCGGACGGACAGAACTGGCACTGGGACCCGGTGACGGGCGGCGTGCAGTATGCGCCCACGGGCTACAAGAATCCGCAATGCTCGGCTTGCTTCATTAACGCGGTGGAAGACTCGTTGGACTCGATCCTGACCCTGGCCAAGACCGAGGGTATGCTGTTCAAGTGGGGATCGGGAACGGGAACGAATCTGTCGTCGCTGCGCGGCTCAATGGAGTTGCTATCGGGCGGCGGGCAAGCCAGCGGACCCTTGAGCTTCATGAGGGGCTTTGACGCGTTTGCCGGTGTCATCAAATCTGGAGGGAAAACGCGCCGCGCGGCCAAGATGGTGATCCTGAATGTGGACCACCCGGACATCGTGGAGTTCATCGAATGCAAATCAAAGGAAGAGGCGAAGGCCTTTTCGCTGATCAAGGCCGGGTACGACGGATCGGGGCCAGATTCCGAAGCGTTTTCGTCTATCTTCTTTCAAAACGCCAACAATTCAGTACGGGTCAGTGACGAGTTTATGCGTGCCTACGAAGCCGATGGGGACTTTACCACCTATACGGTGAAGGGCCACCAGCCGGTAGAAACTTACAAGGCGCGCGAGATCATGCAAAAGATCGCAGAGTCTACGTGGCTCTGCGGTGATCCGGGCATGCAGTTCGACGACACCATCAACAAGTGGCACACCAGCAAGAACACGGCGCGCATCAACGCGTCGAATCCGTGCAGCGAGTACATGTTTCTGGACAACTCGGCCTGCAATTTGGCGAGCCTGAACCTGATGCGCTTTGTCACGCCGGCGGGAATGTTCGACATCGCAGCCTACCGGCACGCGGTCTCGGTGATGACCACGGCGATGGAGATCCTGGTGGACAACTCGGGATATCCGACCGAGGCCATCTCGCGCAACTCGCACGACTACCGGCCGCTGGGCCTGGGCTACGCCAACCTGGGCGCATTGCTCATGTCGTTTGGCCTGCCATACGATTCCGAAGCCGGGCGCGACCTGGCCGCGGCGATGACGGCGATCATGTGCGGACAGTCGTACCTGCAGTCGGCGATCATCGCCTCGCAGTGCCCGCCGGTGGCTTCAGCCACGCCGCTCACCGCCTCAGTGGAGCACCAGGGCGGAGCCTGCCCGGGCTTCTACGTCAACCGCGAGCCATTCCTCGACGTGATCCGCATGCACCGCGCCGAGGTGAACAACATCGGCAAATCGGCGGCATCGGGCGAGCCCTTCATGGTGCCGCAACTCGAAGCACTGCTTGAAGCCAGCCGCGAGTGCTGGGATATGGCATTGCTCTACGGCGAGCGCTACGGTTACCGTAACTCGCAGGTGACCGTGCTGGCACCCACGGGCACGATCGGCTTCATGATGGATTGCGATACCACCGGCATTGAGCCTGACCTGGCGCTGGTGAAGTACAAGAAGCTGGTCGGCGGCGGCATGATCAAGATCGTGAACAACACGGTGCCGGCGGCGCTGTTCAAGCTCGGTTACTCGAACGACGATGTGAACGCGATCGTCAGCTACATCGACGCCACGGGCACTATCGAAGGCGCGCCGGGCATTAAGCCGGAGCACCTGGCGGTGTTCGATTGCAGCTTCAAGCCGGCCAAGGGCACGCGGTCCATTCATTACATGGGGCACATCAAGATGATGTCGGCAGCGCAGCCGTTTCTTTCGGGCGCAATCTCGAAGACGGTGAACCTGCCGCACGAAGCCACCGCGGAAGATGTGGCCGAGGCCTACGCCGAGAGCTGGAGGAAAGGCATCAAAGCAGTAGCCATCTATCGCGATGGGTCGAAAGGAACCCAGCCGCTGAACACGAGCATGGACGCGAAAAAGGAACCTTCGGCGCTGGACGCGGTGGGCAGCCGGGTGCTCAGCCACCTGTCTGCATCGCAACCGGCCGCTGAAGCCGATCTGAAGACGCTGGAGACGCACGGAGCGGACAAGGTTGAGGTAAGCGCGAAGCAATTGCTCGCAGTCTCGCAAGCCTTCCAGAAGGCGATGGAAGAGATTGCCACGGCTGCTGCGGTTCCCGTACTCACGGCCACGCCTTTGGTTGACGCCGGCGAGATCGAAAAGAAGGAGCAGGACCTGAAGGCTCCGCCGCGCGCCGTACGCCACCGTCTGCAAGAGGAGCGCGCGTCGCTCACGCACAAGTTCTCCATTGCCGGGCACGAGGGCTACATCACGGTCGGGCTCTATCCCAACGGCCAGCCCGGCGAAATATTCATCCGCATGGCCAAGGAAGGTTCGACGGTCAGCGGACTGATGGACGCATTTGCTACCTCGGTTTCTCTCGCGTTGCAACATGGCGTGCCGCTGAAGGTGCTGTGCGAGAAGTTCGCGCACACGCGCTTCGAGCCTTCGGGTTGGACGGGCAATGAGCAGATTGGCTATGCGAAGAGCCTGATGGATTACATGTTCCGCTGGCTCAACCTGCGCTTCCTGTCGGGCGAGCAGTTGAAGCTGTTCGCAGGGTTGGCTCCAAAGGCGCCGGCACTGCCGGCATCGCCGAGCCTGCTTGAGGAGAACGGCGTCGAGGAAGAGCATGCGGCCTCTTCGAATGATCACCTGGCGCGCCTCGCAGAGGAGGTGGCAAAGCGCCTCAACCAGGTGAGCGGACATGGCGGCACGGCGGGCGGAGGTATTGCCCCCGAAGTGCAGTCGCATCCAACGGCGGCAGCAAGCTCCGCGCACATGCCGAGCCTGCAGGACCGCGGGTTGTATCACGCGGCCGACGCCATGCGCGACATGTACGACATGGGCGACGCGCCGAGCTGCAATGTCTGCGGCGCGATCATGGTGCGCAACGGCAGTTGCTACCGCTGCATGAGCTGCGGATCGACGAGCGGGTGCAGTTAGCCGAGTCGGGGCTGATTCAATCCACTAAATAAGAAGGCCGGGAGATTCACTCCCGGCCTTTTTTGCGGGTTTACGCATGCCGATCACTCAGGCGAATCGGATTCTGAACACCGCTGCGAAGTCGGTACTGGGCCGATACGCCTTCGGCGGTTCTAACTGGAGACAATCCGCGGTTTGTTTCCACGGCAAGGTCTCTTCGGTTCCCAGCAATTGCACATGCTCGATTTTTCTTGCGGCCGCGGAAGTTCCCAGAGACGCGATCGCAAGCGCCTTGGTCGGCCAGCCCAGAGCCAACGCATAGACCACGGTGTTTGACTTGTTTCTTGTAAACCGGATGTCGTCAGCGCCAAAGTTCATGGGGTTGCCAGGCTGGCGCGATCGCGCATCGCGCGTGGCAGGCCCTTCGCCGTATACCTTCCACGGCCGGGTCTCGTAAATCGCTTCTCCATTCACTTGAATCCACGCCGTAATCTGATCAAGCACCGCAATCTCCTTGGTATCAATGGTGCCGTCGGGCCGGCCGGGAATGTTCAGAATGAAGGTACCGTTCTTGCTCACCGTATCAATGAGCCAATGAACTACATCGCGGGGATGCATGTATCCGCCGTACTCTCCGGGCTGTTCGAAGAGGCTGCGATCGTAATGCCAGCCGCCAATGCAGGTCTCCGACTGCCAGGGATAGGGCATGATGCTGCTGGTCACATCGCGTTCAATATCCGCCACGAGGCACTTGGCCAGCTGCTCCGGCACGACCTTGGTGGTAATCACGCCCTCCATCTTGCCGCCGTGAGCCTTGAGGTTGCGGTTGTAGAAGTAACAGCTTGCATTCATCCCGCCCCAACCCAACGGCAACAGACGATTGTCTAAATAAAGAAGATCGGGATTGTGCTGTTCCACAAGGTCGCAAGTCCGATCATAGAAGTTTTTTACATAAGAGATATCCGGAAGCGCGTTGGGAGGGTGCTTGGGGCCATAGAGTTGCTGTGGGTCGAAGCCTTCCCACCACTGGCCT
This sequence comes from uncultured Acidobacteriota bacterium, assembly GCA_963729915.1. GTDB lineage: Bacteria > Acidobacteriota > Terriglobia > Terriglobales > Acidobacteriaceae > Telmatobacter. The sequence goes on from CAVSQE010000024.1 coordinate 37,532, forward strand.
TTGCCATCGGCAGCGGTCAGGCGTCCGTCGTAGGGGATTCCTGCGAACGCACCGGTCTTATCGGTGTCGTGCGCGGTTTGGAACCACCACCAGTTGCGGGCCTGGTGTACCGTGACGCCAAACCGCAACCCCTGCTTGCGGGCCGCCGCAGCCCACGTGCCCACTACGTCCCGATGCGGGCCGATGTTGACAGCATTCCAGGGCTGATGGCGCGAGTCCCAGGCATCGAAGTTGTCGTGATGGTTGGCCAGCGCCAGAAATAGTCTGGCTCCGGCCTTTTTGTAGCGCCCGATGAGCGCGTCCGGCTCCCAGTTCTGCAGCGTCCATTGCGGGCACAGGTCTTTGTAGCCGAACTGCGATTGTGGTCCGTAGCGCTCGCGGTGGAACTTGTATTGAGCAGAGCCCTGCATATACATGTTGCGCGCATACCAATCGCCGGACTCGGGAACGCATTGCGGGCTCCAGTGCGCCCAGATACCGAACTTGGCATCGCGATACCAGTCGGGCACTTCGTATTGCTCAAACGACTCCCATGTGGGTTTGTAAGGTCCCTCGCCTCCGAGTCCCGGAATCGGAGAGACCATCGGCGCGCCATTCCAGGAGCCCCCCGGGACCGGAAGTTCAGGCGGCATGGCCGCGCCGGACTCTGAATTGGGGCTCACATACCAAGCGGATTCGTCGAGCTTTACCTTCTTAAACCGTCCCTTTTCCAAAATGTAGAACACGCGCTTGTCCGTCGGCGTGCCGCAGAACTGGGCATAGTCCTGCGTATAAGTTTCAAAATCGCTCAATGCATCCGCAGCAGCCGCCGTGGTCTCTTGTGCTGCGGCTGGTAGAGCCAGCGCAGCTACAGCCGAGGCGGCCAATTTGCAGAAATTCCTCCGTTGCATCAGGCTTTCTCCCTGCGCTTGATGAGCAGCGCGCATCTTGCAGTCCACCGATCCCTTTTTCATTCGCGTGTGAGTCTGCCTGGCCTGATCTTTGGCGCTGGAGCGAGGCCTAGCGCCGTCGCTGCAAAGGTCAGAACGGCCTCTTGAGCTTGATCCGATAAACAAACGCATCGTCGCAAGGCTTGACCGCAGGAGTGGTCAGTTCCAGCGCTTCCTTCGTGAACTGCCACTTGATGGGCTCGTCGCTGCCCAGCATCTGGATCGATGCAATCTCTGAGGGATACAAACCCGGCCATGTCTGTCCATGAGGCACGAAGCTGGTAATCGATGCTTTCTCGCCCGGCCATGCCAGAACCGTAGCGTACAAAGTATCGTTCTTGCAGGTGAAGCGAATGTCCTGCGGAGTGTACCTGAGGGAATTATCCTCGTTGAACGGACCGCTCTTCTGCAGCTTCGTGGGCCCCTCTCCCGCGCGGAGCCAGGGGCTGGTGCCGTAAATTGCTTCCCCGTTGATACGGAGCCAATCGCCCATTCGTTTTAGCCGCTCTCTGGCAGGTTCGGGGATGGTGCCGTCCGGCTTGGGGCCGACGTTGAGGAGCAGGAAGCCGTTCTTGCTGACGCGATCCACCAGTCCGGTCACAAGTTCGTTGACCGATTTGAATCCTAAATCGCTGATGTAGCCCCAGCCGCTGCCCGCATCAATGGTTGTGTCCGTGATCCACTCCGCATAGGTCATCTCGGTTTCCTGGCCCAGCTCAAGATCGTAGACACCTGCTCCGGGAGTCATATCGTGATTCTTATAAGTGATGATGACTTCCTTATCGCGGGCGGCTGCGCGGTTGAAGTAGTACTCCGCGAAGTGCTTCTTGTACCACTGCTGAATCAGATCGAGCCCAAAATCGAACCACACGAGATCGGGATCGTAGCGATCCACGACCTCGATCAGCTTTCCCTCCCAGACATCGAGAAATTTCTGATCGGGCAACGCGTCTTTTGGATGGATGGCTCCGTATAAGCCAGAGTAGCGGGGATCGCCCGCGTCATAGCGGTTGTCCCATGTGGGGAAGTAAAACCAGTGCTCAGCGTGGTGGAACGCAGTCATGAACTTCAGTCCGTGGTTTCTGTAGGCCTTCTCCAGTTCGCCTACTACATCGCGTTTTGGGCCCATCTTTGCAGCGTTCCACTGGGAAAGTTTTGTGTCCCACATGGCAAAGCCGTCATGGTGTTCCGCGACCGGGCCAGCAAAACGAGCGCCAGCATTCCTGAAAAGATCTGCCCACTCATCGGGATCAAAATGGCTGCCAGTGAACATGGGGATGAAGTCCTTGTATCCGAACTTCTGCAACGGTCCGTAGGTTTCGATGTGGTGCTTATACTCGTCTGAGTTGGGATTTGTGTAGACGTTGTGCGCGTACCAAGTACCATTTTTGCCGTATGCCGGGACGGAGTAGATGCCCCAGTGGGTGTAAATTCCGAACTTCCCATCGCGGAGCCATTGGGGTGTTGGAATGTTGCGCAAGAAGTTCCAGTACGGCTTGAAGGGGCCATTCTCTCCGCTCGCGAGATTGGCCGGACCGCCTCTTCCGAGTGCCGGCAGGCTCGCAAGCGAAGCTGCAGAAAGTGTGGCGCTGGACCTCAGGAAATTACGCCTATTCATTTTGCTCATCAAACCTCCTCGTCAATCAATGAACCGCAATCCAGCGCGGGGATACGCGAAACCTTTGCCATTGCGATCGGGGCAACATGGCCCAACTATTTGTACAGCTCGACTTTGTTGCTGCCTTCCGATCCTTCGACGACAGCCTCGTAGTCGCCCGTCGCGTTGCGAGTCAAGATCAAGTCCGCGGAATGGGCAAGCCGCAGTGCGGGCTCGCCATCGCGGTCCAGGGAACTACAGGCACCACAGGCGAGCTTCTCAATGGCTCCATTTTTGGCTGCCTTCAAAGCAAAAACGCCTTCGTAGGAGCCGCTGAAATGATGACCATCCAGATCGATCGAGAATTGCTTGGGCTGATGGCTTTCGAGTGAATTGAGGTCGGTGAGGATGATACTGCCGTCCTGGAGCTCGCCGCCGATGTCGCGCAGTGGCGATGGCTCAACGCCGAGCTGCGGAATCTTGCCTACGTCGAAGCCATTCACGGCGGCTTTGCCGGCGATTCTGCCGAAAAGATCGTCGATTGGCGCGCCATCGAATCCCCGCGTCGCTGCGCCCTCAAGCATCAGGCGTCCGCCGCGCTGCGTGTACTTCAAGAGAAATGCAAGCGTGCTCCGCTTGGCATATTGCGGGTAGAGGTATACGACTGCCCGAAAGACATGGCCGTTCAGGGTGGGGCGATTGTTCTTATCCAACTGCAGCGAACCGTTGTCGATCAGGTCGCTGGGAACCACTGCGCAGCGGTAGCCCGCATCCCAGATTGCTTTGACCTTCTCTTCGATGTGAAGGGATGCGTTGACGTCAAATTCGTTGCGCGCGCTTTCATCGGGATACCAGTTGAGCAGCGCGGGCATGCCAAAGATCACCAAGAGCGGCAGCTCGGGAGCGGCTGGATCAAACCGGTTCAGGAGCCGGATCTTCCTCTCGACAGGATTCAATTGAGAGAGAAAGGGTGTGGTGGAGAGATCGATGCCCCAACGGCCGGTGTCGTTGTATCCGTGGTAATGGATGCGCGCGTCGAATCGCGCGTCGTTCATCGCTTTCTCAGCAAAGCGATGGATATCCCTGCCGTAAAACTGGTCGTACATGATATTGCCGGGGTGCGCGACCAGCAGCCCCATGCGCAGGGGGAGCGAAAGATCTTCGTCGCTCATGCCGTACTGGCGCGGAATGGTCCACCAATTAATGCCCGTGGCCCAAGCTTCGTCGTTGGTCAAATGATTGTGATAGGTGTTGTGAATACCGGCGAAATTTTTGTTTCCAAATACCTGTCGCGAGTATTGAAAGAATTGATTCTCCACGCCGAGCGGGCCTCTACGGAAGAAATCCCAGTATTCGTCGATCGCACGAATGCGGACTTCGGGATGGCCGGCCGGTGCATACCGAGTGGCAAAGATCGCTTGCACGAGCGGCATTCCCGTGGCCTGCTGGAAGCGCGCGGCGAAGGCGTGCCCGGCGAAGTGGCCGCGCCAGGGAGTTTGGGGAACCATGGGAATGCGAATGTAGCCGAACTCGTCAAGCGCGGTGCCATCGAGGGGAACGTCGCGATATTCGTCGATCACGTTGTGAATCCATTGAGCGAAGGCCGGATTGAAGAGATCGACTGTTCCATACCAGTTTTCGGCCAGGGCAAAGACGGTATAGTCGGCATACCGGGGACCAAGATTCACCGCAACGGAAAGTGTGCCGGGCTGCGGCGAAGAGCTGGTCACCTGGGCGGTCACGTCGGCAAGCGTAGCTGCGTCGTACTCGCCTGGGCCGGTTTTGCGAAACGTCCATGCCCGCAGTAGTTCAGTCTTCTGTGGGATAAGCGAGCGCAGTTTGATGGATGCTTCAAAGTTGCCAACGCCTTGTGCGTCCAAAGCGCCCTCGCCATTGGCGACGACCGTCTGTTCTTCGTCTGGGTTGGCACTTTTTGCGGCGCTGCCGTCTCCCAGGCCGAGGCTTACGCCGATCCGCAAGCCATTCGCATGGGCGTCTCTGACGATTCCCGCGACGGCATCGTGAGCTTGTTTGTCGCCGGTAAAGCGGACCCCTTCCCGCGCAGTGAGAAACGGAAAATCAAAGACGGTGTCGTGTGCGATGTGCTGAACGTCGCGGTTGTAGCGGTCGGGAGCCAATGTCGCAGGCGTAACGAACCAGTAGAGGAGCTCGGGATAGAAACCGTTTTGGACAGGCTCTTCGTATCTCAGGTTGACAACCGGGGCGCTCTTTCTGGCTTGTGGCGAAGACGTAACTGCTCCACATGCGATGAGGAACCATATGCCCAACTTGCTCATTGCTCTTTGCTCCATACAGATTCTAATTGCCCGAAGTTTTCAATCTGTGACGACTCGGCCGCACGTTCCCGCGAACTTGAGAGATCTGCGCTGTCGCACAGGATGATGTGTTGCAATACGCAAATCCGGTCGCGCATGGTTTTCTCCCGGTCTCTTTGCGGCTACTTGAGTGTGAACTGCGTAGTCAGCGACGCCTCAGACGAGCCACCTGCCCAAGCGGTGTAATCGCCCGGCTCGACCGCCCACTTGCGCTCCGCGTTCCACACGGCAAGCTGGCCGCGGGGAACACGGAACGTCACGGTCTTAGTTTCCTGCGGCTTTAAATGGATCCTCGAGAAGCCTTCAAGCGAGCGGCGCGGAGTTTCCACGCTGCTTACGTTTTCGCGCATGTAGAGTTGGGCCACCTCATCGCCTTCGACGCTTCCGGTATTCGTCACGTCCACTGTGATCTGGATGTCGGCGTGACTACCGGGCGAGGGCGGCAGCGCAACCAGATGATCGTAGCGGAAAGTTGTGTAGCTCAGGCCGAAGCCGAAAGGGAACAGCGGTTCGCCGTCGTTGTCCACATACTTCAATCTTCGCGAGGGATCGGAGTTGTAGAAGTCCGGCAGTTGGCCAACGGTTTGCGGGAAAGTGATCGTAAGCCGGCCGGCGGGATTGTTGTCGCCGAAAAGCGTCTGGGCGATGGCCGTTCCGCCAAACTCGCCGGGGTACCAGGCTTCAAGGATGGCGGGGACGTGCTGTTTCGCCCAGCCGATCGTGAGCGGCCTGCCGTTCTCGAGCACCAGCACAGCGGGCTTGCCTGTGGCCACAATGGCCTCAAGAAGTTGTTCCTGGTCGCCGTGCAGATCAAGATTGGAGCGATCGTTACCCTCGCCGGAGATGCCCCCGCGTTCTCCCAGACCGAGAATCACCATGTCCGCGCTGTTCGCCGCTGCTACCGCCGCGGGAATGTCGGTTCCATCGTTGAAGGTGACTTGCGCGTGAGGCACAAACGCACGAATGCCGTCGAGCATGCTGATGCGTTCACCGTTTTTTTCGTTCTCATAATCGGCGTAGCGCGCCACATTCGCATTCGGACCAATGACGGCGATGCGCTCAACAGATTTCGAAAGAGGAAGCAGGTGGTTCTGGTTCTTCAAGAGCGTCATCGATTCGCGTGCCGACTCAAGCGATACGGCCAGATGCCCCGGTGAACGCCACACCTTCGCCTTTAATGCGGGATCGACGTAGGGGTGATCGAAGAGGCCGAGCATGAACTTGACGCGCAGTACGGAACGCGCCGCGCGATCCACATCGGCCTGCGAAAGCGAACCCTCGTGCACGCAGTCGATGAGCGCGTTCTGAAAAATGTCGTGAGGGAAATCGTAGAATTGCATGTCCACGCCGGAGCGGATGGCCATGCATACGGCATCCTTGGGCGAGGCCGCGACAAAGTGCGCGTTATAAAGGCGCTTGATTGCGCCCAAGTCAGAAAGCACAAATCCCTGGAAGCCCCATTCGTCGCGCAGAATCCCCTTCAACAGCATGGGATCGGCGGTAATTGGGATGCCATCGATCTCGTGGTAGGCAGCCATCACGCTCATGGCGTGCCCGTCGCGCAGCGCCGGCTCAAACGATTTGAGCATCACGGTCCGCAATTCGCGCTCGCCGATGTGCACCGGCGAGGTGTTCACTCCGCCCTCTGGCGATCCGTGCCCGGCAAAGTGCTTGGGCTCGGCGACCACGGTGTGATCGGTAGCGAGGCTCTCGCCCTGCGCGCCCTCGACATACGCCAGGCCGAATTGCCCGCTCAGGTAAGGGTCTTCGCCAAAATCCTCTTCCACCCGGCCCCAGCGTGGATCGCGGGCGACGTCCAGCACCGGCCCCAGAATCATGTGGGCTCCGGTCGAGCGCGCCTCAGCAGCGATGGCCGCGCCAGTCTGGTGCGCAATTTCGGGGTTCCACGTTGCGGCCAGGTTGAGCGGTGCCGGGAACACTGTGCCATTGTCATATCCGAGCAGAGCCTCCTCAATGAAGATTGCGGGAATGCCGAGCCGGTTATGTTCAATTACCCATTTCTGGATGGCGTTCGACTGTTCCGGCGTGGGATAGAGATCGTGAATACTGCCGATGCCCAGCGAGCCCAACAATGCCTGTGCTTTATCCGGCTGAAAGAGCGCATCGGACGTGGCGTGTGTGCCGTCAAGTTGCGCGCTCATCAGTTCTGTCGCGCCGTGATACATGTCGAGCTGGCGCACCTTCTCCTCGAGCGTCATGCGGCTGAGCAGGTCGTTCACGCGGCATTCAATCGGCGCGCTGGCCTGCCGGTACAACGGAGTGGAGGCCACCTTTGTGGATGATTCCTGGGCAGTGAGCGTTGCGACACAACCGCAAAGCGCGAACATAACTGCTGCCAGCGCGAGTAATTTCAGCAAAGATGTCGAACCACTTCTCGCCGCATGAGACATTGTCGTTTCAACCTTTCCGATCTGTTGAGGACTTTGCCCGCGCAGACCTGCGCGGAATGTTTTTCACGTTGTTGATCGCGATGCGCTCTGAAAATCCAGATCCAGACGCTTGTCCTTACATGCGATATGAAACTGCTCGGAGCCAAAATCGGTGTGCGTGTACGGATTCTGCCAGCGGGGGTAGCCGCGAAGGGGAATCGCAGTCCCATTCAACTGAAAGGGTGTGTTCCAGCCAAATTGCAAATCCCCGTTTCCCGGGGAATTGAAGCGAACGGTCAGCTTGTCCACCGTGACGGCCGCTGCTCGAATCGAATCGACAAAGGCTGAGAACTTCCCGTCGTTTGTTTTTCGGCCAACCTGGCAAATCCACACATTCTCAAAGCCGGGTGCTCCATTCTCCTGCTCCGCTTGGGGTCCAGAAGTGATCCACTGGCGCGGGAGGTGCGAGTAGAGCGCGATGTAGCCATCAGCGACGCGACCACATGTCCAGTCTCCGCCCGACGGCGACGGCACGTCAATGACTTCATCGAATGCCCACTTTGGAAAATACGCGTGCGTGTAGCCATACGGCCGTGATTCGAGACGGCCGGGCACAACGTGGCGTTCGATGTTGTAGATCGAGATCAGCACATTCCGATATTGCGCGTTGCGCGGCATGCGTCCGTTGGCCGACCAGTAGCCGGGACCCTGGCTGCGCCCATGCGGTCCCGGGTTAGTGACAAAAACTACGGCGTAGGGGCCGAGCGTTGCCTGCCAAATGTGTTGTTGCGCGCCCTCTTCGCCCGGCCGATAATCCTGCGCTGTCGAGAGCATTGCATCGGGCGTGCGATAGGTGATTTTGTTGACCTCCGAAAGCAACGCGTCATTTGAATCCGGGCACAGTGCGCGGCTTGCGGTTGGCAACAAGTCGAGACGCCGCAAGAATCCGCCGGATCTTTTCAGTTTCTGAAAATCCTTGTAATGCCAAAGGTCATATTTATCGATGGCGTCGTAGGTCAGATTGATGACGGCAGGATCGGTGAACGCGCCCATCGCCCACCAGGTTTCCACGTCGCGAAGATCGGTGAGGCTCAAGCCATATTGCGCCGCGGCATCCGACGTGAGCGGGATCGAATGCCTTTCGAGGTTGAGAAACTCCTGGGGCATATCGAGGCCGATGGCTTCGAGAACCGGTGGGACAACATAGCGCTTGCTAGTGACCAGCATGGAGCTGGCCATATCGGCAGATTGCAGACGTCCGCAGCCGAAGACGAGCGCCTGGAAGGTGAGGAGGCTGTCGCCGGCGGCGCTGAGCACATTGTTCGTATATGCGCGCCCGTGCGAAGTCCCTAACTGGCCGTAATAGGAATTTACGGCGAGATCGAAGATCAAAAGATCAACCATCATGGTGGCGCGCGTTTGAACACCGGGATCCTGTGCGAATTCGACGAGATTCAGAAGCGCCGCAAGGTCCATGTTGTAGTAGGGGATCGAATCCCACTCAGCGGGGCCCGTGCGCGCGCGGTAACTGATCCAGCGCAACACTTGTTCGCGCGCCTTGTCGCGATGCGCGGCTCCACTGCGCCCATCGTTGCTGAATTTCTCATCGGGGAAGAGCTGCCCCACGAGGTAATCGGAACCGTGGCTGAGAATCTGATGGTTCTCGGTCCACATCTCCGTTTGGGATTCGCCAGGTTCGTCGAGCGCGTACTTGTAGTGGAGCAGCGCGTCACGGACGGCGTTCAACTGCGAGGGGCTGAGAAATCCCGAGTCTCTGTGCAGATAATAGAGTCGCACGAGGTCCGCCAACGTGAAATCCGAAGGGTCGCGCCGGGCGTTGACGAAGGATAGAGCATCATCGAGCGCGGCGGAAGTGATGGTCTTAATAGCGCCGGCCTCATACTTCACCAAATCAATCAGCACGCCATTGCGCCCCTGGGGAGTGCTGCGTTGTGCAACCCAGTCCAGAAACATGCGACGCCGGGCGGCATAGTCGGGAGCGATAGGAGTCTTGCTGAACGGCGCGTCGCCTGGTTGAGGGCGCGCAACTCAAGAATCTTCCTTCGACGCATCGGGCGGCGGACCGGGCTTGATCGATATTTCTCGTTTGGCGGCAAATGCGGCCAGTCCGCCACCGGAGGCGAGCAACAGGTTGCGGATGAATTTACGCCGACGCACAATGGTCCTCCGAGCGGTGGATTTGTTCTAGTGCGAAACGTGGTCCGCGCGGCTTTGCGGCTGCGGCGGATCGACGGTAAACAAGCTTAGATCGATGGCGTCCGCCATCGCCTGATATCCAGTGTCGTTGGGGTGGACGTAGTCTCCTGAGTTGTACTGCTCAAGCATCTGCGTGGGATGCTGCGGATCGCGCGTGATGAGGTCGAAATCGATGAGTCCGTCGAAAAGTCTAGAGGCACGGGTCCAGTCGTTGAACGCCGTCCGCGCCTTCTCGCCTTCCGGCCAGGTGCAGTGAAAGTCGCGGCAGTCCGTCATCTGCGTTGCAACCAAAGCCTTGATGCCGTGATCGTGTGCCTGCGTGGCAACCTGTGCGAGCCCCCATTCCAACTGCTTGACAAGATCGTCGTAAGGTTGGTGGTTGCGGGTCTGCGCTTCAATGTCGTTGATGCCCTCAAAGAGAATCAAGTAACGTACGCCGCTGCGGTCGAACACGTCCCAATTAAGACGCGCCATGGCGTTGGGGCCGTCGCCATCCAGAAGCAGGCGGCTGCCGCTGGTGCCCACGTTGACCACACCGAGCACGCCGGCCTTGCGAGTAGCTGGATTTTGCGCGAGCCGTACCGCAAGATCATCGGGCCAACGCCGGTTGGCATTCAACGTGGAATGATTCCCGTCGGTGATTGAGTCGCCGAGTACGGCGACCGCCGAAGCGCCCGGCGCGTAAACGTCGACGCCGGTAAGAAAGTACCAGGAATTCCGCGTCCATGACTTTCCCGTAAGTTCAGTCGCGCCGGTGGCGTCGCCGGTTGCGAGATACGAACTTTGCTGCGCGCCCGAATGCACGGTCGTGGCAAGCGTCGGGTCAGGGAAGTAGAGGCTCACGGCGAGGTTTGCCAGCGTGGGCACATCGAGCGTCGCGGGATCGCTCGCGATCGTGGCGCCGGGAGGGATGGTCACCGCAGTGTCGCCGTTGAAGGTCAGCATTCGGTCGGTTCCGGACTTGATGGCGCTCTGATACAGATTCGCAGCGGGATGCGGGTTGATGCCCGGATCGACGCTGACGGCAATGTGCGCAGAGGCGATGTGGATTGGCGTCATACCAAACCGGTTGGAGAGCCAGATGCGCGTTCTGGAGCCGCCCACGCTGGTATGCACGATGAGGCGCAGCGTTTGCCCTGTGACATCGGGCGCGCTTCCGTTGAATGCCTCCTGCATCGCCGTGCCCCATGTGGCAACCCATGGCGAACAGCGAGCGGGATCGGACACTGTTGTGCATTGAGCCACGGAAAAAGTCGCAGAGGATGAGGTTGCGAGAAGAAAAGCTAAAGCACGGCAGCGCCACACGCGACGCCTTGACGGCAGACCTGGACGAAACATCAATGCACCTTTCTGTTGAAGGCCAATCGCTTGCATCATGCCGGATAGTAACAAGGCCACGCGCTGGCCGAGGGTGGCGAATCGGGCGGAAAGCTCGACACGCGGCGGAACGGTTCGCCGGGTCGGGGATCCCAGTTGCGCCACGAGGCAGGATTGGTGTCAGCGATCCGCGATCGCGCGCTTTCACCGTTTCCATTCGAAGCCGTCACGTAGTACTGCATGATCAATTGGCGAGAATCGGAGCCAGTTTCTCCTGGAGCGGAGTTGCAACTGCGAATTTCCGGCCGCTTGTCTAGATAGCTTCGTTCCATCCCGTGATAAAGCAACTGAAATTCGCTGTCGCCTTCGACCCTCCCGAACAGCCGGTATTCGGTGACGCCCAGCACTTCACCCCAACTCACGGTTGCTGCGCCATCGGATAAATCGACATGCAGGCCGTCGGGCGGCGCGGGCGCCTGGTCGGTTACGTAGATGGGATATTCCGGGCCGCGCTGGCTCGTATGCAGCGCATTGATGGCCACCCCGCGGACATGTACCTTTTGCCCGTTGGTGAGAGCGCTCAACTCGATCGTGGGTTGGGCCTGCGCAGGCAATGCAGTCCATGTCGCTCCGGAATCCTTGCTCAATTCCAGTCGGTATTGCGAGGCCGACGCGACCTCGGCCAACATCACGCGCGCGCCTCCGGCATGATTCTCAGTCCGCAGAACAGCCGGCGCGATCGGCATTGGCAGTTGATCGGTCAGCTCCCAATGATGCTGACCCGCTGCGAGATCGATGACGATTGCGGCGTCTTCTCGCTTCGCGCTTTGCATCGCGCCGTCGATATAGAACGCAGCTTTGCCGCCAAGAGCCGGTGCGGTGATTCTCACCGAACAAGGATTCGGCGCAAAGTATTCGCCTTGCGGCGGCTGGCCGGAAACGATCTTGCCGCCGACGCCCAGATCCGTGTCGTCGGTGCTCAAGGTGAATCCCGCTACGCCGATGCGCGTGCCGTGGAACAGTGCGAACTCGACTGCGCCCTTCGACTTGCGGATCAACCCAGCAGTCCCATCAAAGACCGCATCGCCCTCGGCAAAATGCACGCCCTCATGATGGTTGAAGACGAGGTCGTCGATGTCATCCACGCGCACGCGGCAGCCGAAGGGCGTGGCTTCCGCGTCAATGTTTTTAAGGTGACTGACCAGCGCCATGGAGTCGCCCACGCCATCGAACCAGACTCCCGTGGTCGCTTCGGTTTGAATTTCGGTGCGTTGGGTTTCCCTGACGCCGGTCGCAGCGCCGCGCAGCAGCTTGATGGTGGGTAGCTCGCTGCCGCGGCGCACAAACCACGAGAACCGGTGAATCAGCGACTCGTTCATCAGCCGGTCGTAGACGATGAAATATTCGTGACCGGCCAAAAGCACGCTGCGGCTCACATACTCGGGCCACGAGTACGCGGTTTCGCCGCCGCGCGATTGAAGCTCCGCAAACTGGCCCGTGCCCAGATCGTAATGCGGTTGCGAGAGCACGTTCATGCCGATGGAGCGAAACTCACCGTTCTTGAAGACGCCGAAGTTGGTGCAGAAGTCGGTGTCCTGATCGTCGCGATCGCCTACGTCTTCCGATCCGTTGAAGCTGTATGCTTTGCCGGCCGCGAAAAAGTACATCACGCCGCAACCGCCTTCGCCGGCTACGCCCCAGCGGTAGTTCGGCCCCTGGTCAATCTGCTGCAAATGGATGGAAAGCTCGTTGGGCGTGTTGACGGCGGAGCGCAGCACGATGCCGTATCCCGTGAACTTGCGCGTGCGCAATTGCGGTTTGGTGCCCAGATTGTCGGGATTGCGATACATCGCGTCCCACGCGTTGGGTTCGTTCAACTGCGTTTCCATGTCCTGGTTGGAGGGGCGCGCTGCCCACATGGCATGCTCGGCGGCAAGAGGAGCGTAGCGTTGCAAGCATGTGCCCAGGTACCACAGCGAACGCGGAGGCACGCGCTGCTCGGAGTGGGCGCCTTGCGGGGGATATACGCGTTGCGGCCCTTTGCCCGGCGCCACCGCTCCCCACTCGTGCCCGTAGGCAAGCGTCTGCAGATCCTTGTACGCCTGAGCAGTCTCGCCATCAAAGGGTGCGGAAAGCGCATGCACGAGCCAATCGCCCATCTCCGCGAGTTGCGGGGAAAGGAAGCGCTCCACGCTGTCGAATTGGCGCAGCAGAAAATCGGTGCGCAGGGAAGGTCGTAAAAAAGCCCAGACGTATGTGCCCAGATTCTCTGTCCAGCGGCCGCCGGTAGCGTCCCAAGTTTTTACCTGCGGGCGCGTGTTGTAGCGCGTGTTGAGTTCCACGCACTTCTGCCACAGGTCGGCCCATGTGCGCGCCATGGGATGGTCGGGAAACAAGAACGCCATGGCAGCGGGGTTGCCCTTTACGTCGGGGAGAAAGTTGGGATGGCCACTGAGCATGGGAATGAGCGGCATGAAATCTTCGCCGGCATGCACGTAGGCGATAAACAGATACATGGCGGTGAGCCGCTTGCGCTGGCGCTCGGTCATGGACGCGGCGAGGCGGTTGAACGCGTCGATCCACCACAGTTGGATTTGCCGGCTGGGAACGGGGCTGAAGTTCACGACGCTCCTGCCGGGAATGGGCCCCATGCCGCCGTTTTCGCGCGTGCCGAGCAGTGGCAGTGTTCCCACGTACTCGAGCGTCATCACACGTCGCTCCAACTCGTCGGCGTTCTTCACTGTTCCCGTCTTGAAGATCACCGGCGGCCTGCGGCCGCTTTCGGGATATTCGAGGTTCCAATCTTTGATCGAGTTCAGATCGAGCGTGCCGTACCGGTTCTGCAAAAACATGGTGTGCGAGGTGAAGGCGCGTCCGCCATGGTAGGTGAAACCATCTTTCTCGACCGGTTGTGCAGCCTGCTCCAACTGGCACATGGCCTGCTTATCTTTTTCGTGATCGTAGAAGGCGAGACACATGGAACGGCTGCCGCGCGTGATGGGCCACTTCCACGTAAACCGGCCGTCCTGATAGTAGAAGCGCAGCTGAAGGATTTCGGACTCCACGTGGTTGGCGTACTCGTGATCCTGCCACTCTACGGACTTGTCGATGAAGACGCCGAGCGCGTCACCCGATTTGTCGCTCCAGAAATTCGCCGAGGTGTCGCTGTGGAAGGCCGTCCACGTCTGGTAGATGCCAAGATTGAATGGAAGCTGGCCATCGGGCAGCACAACGGGATTGAAAGGGAACGGCCCCCCGATGTGCTCCCACGGATATTCATCGTAGGGAAGAACGACGGGCGGCAAAGGAATCGGATGGTTGGGCGCCTGGCGATGGGTCACGGGAAATCCCGCCCACGTGGCAATGAACGCGCCATGCACGCCGGGTTTCATACCTTCCATGTTTTCCTGGAAGCGAATGAAATCGAAGCCGGCGGTGCATTGCACGCGCGCCACGTAGCGTGAACCGCCTGCTGAATCATAGGTAATTTCATAGGCGATCAAAAGCGGCCCGTGCTCCACGCGGCTCGTGGTGATGCGCACAATTCTGTCGCCGGTAAAACTCAGCACCGATGAACCGACCCACGCGCCGCCGCGCGAAACCTGCAGGATCGGACCCGGTGCATCGCCGTGGACTTCCTGGCTGGCAGGAATGCGTACGCGCATCGCGCCCGAATCGAGCACGATGGTGTTACCTTCGCGGATTTCCTTGACCTGCGGCGGGAGGACGACGGGAGCGTTCGCGGCCGACAGCACAAACTCGCGGCGCACGCCGCTGGGCAAATCGGAACAGAAATTGAGCGCGGCCGATTTGACGCCGGAAGCGCCGCGTACCATCGCTGAAAACTGCAGCGGCACACGCTCGCCAGTATCGGCGCGCGTCAAAACCAGCCGGTCCAGATCGACGGGCTGCTGAAATTCGATGGGGTAGGTGAGCAGGGTGCGCGGCCACCAGTAAAACGGATGGTCGAGCTGATCGTTCAGCACGAAACGAAGGTGTTTGGAACCGTCCCACACCGTGGGCGCAATGCGCGATCGGTCTGCCTCGCCCGCCCACAACCGCGCCGCGCCGGAGGCGTTCGAAAGAGCGAGAAGGCTATAACAGAATTCTCTGCGATTCAATCGAGCGGCTCCGTGGTCCAATGCGCGTGCATGTTCCGTGTGCTCTGCTTTCTTCTTCGTTTGTGCGACCCTCTAGAAAATGTCCGCCGCGCCCTCACGGCGGACATCCTTATGCGAAAGCACCCCAGAGGCCTGGAGGAAAGCTTACTGCTTCTGGTGCGGGTAATCGACGCGCAGGGCCAGAATCTCAAAAGGATGAACGGGCACGCTGATGTGATCGTTGTCGATGGCGAGCGTTTTTCCTTCGGGCTGCTCCATCAAGTTCGTCTCTGTCGCGCCTGTAGCTCCGTGCGGAACCTTCAGCTCCACCGTTCCCTCTTTGCCCGCCCACTCGTACATGTGAAAGACGAGCGCATCGCTGTCCTCAGCCTTCTTCATGGCCGAAAGCACCACGTTGTCCGCGGAGACTGTTACGAAGGAGAACACGGGCGGCATTGCGCCCGCGTGCGCTTCGACTTGAACTGCGTGAGGGGCTTCGTTGAACTCGTATCCGTGGCGGACGGTCATAGCTTGCTTCCAGTCTCCGGCGTGAGGATAGAGCGCATAACGGAAGTGCTGATGACCGCGATCGGCGTCGGGATCGGGTGACGTGGGCGAGCGCAGCAGTGTGAGACGCAGCGTGTTGCCCACGGCGTCGTAACCGAACTTCGAGTCGTTGATGAGGCTCAGGCCATGCTGCCCGTTGCCCTCGTCGGCCCAGCGCAACGCGGGCACCTCGAAGCGAGCCTTCTCCCAACTGTTGTTGCGCGTGGTCGGCCTTTCGATGCTCCCATAGGGAATCTCGTAGGTTGCGAACGGCGCTGAAGCCGACAAGGGAAACGCAGCTTTGAGCAACACATGTGTTTCGTGCCAGTCAATGTCGTTCACCACCTCGGCTTCGTCGCTGCCCGCGCTCAGAATAATCTCCTGCACGAACTTTGAATTCTGCCAGTGACGCGTTACGCGAATAACGCCGCGCATCGGCCCCTTTTCGATCACTTCAACCGCGTCGGTTTGGGTTAGAAGCGCCGGCGGCTGATCGAGCGTTCCGGGATCGATGTTCCATGCATCGTATGCCTTCGGCAAATCTTTGAAGGCCTGGAGTTGATTGCCGCAGGCTCCGGGCGCCAGAGCTTCGAAGTCCGCCTTCTTGTCGTAAAGACTCGTGATGCAGCCGGTTGTGGGGTCGACAACGACGCGCAGGTTGGCATTCTCGAGCGTGGTTCCGTTCACCTTGAGATCGCTCACGAAGGTGCGCTTGCCGGGAACTACGCGCAGCACCTCATAGCCCATCGGTGGCAGATCGCGAACCTCGACTAGCAGATGAAAGGTGTGCGTCTCGGCGTCGGCGGAAAGAATCTGCGAGGGCAGAACGGCTCCGTGTGCATCGAGAACGGCGACGCTCGCAGCAGGTTCCCGCAATTGCGCATCCACTTCAATTTGGCCCGAACGCTGCCACGCCAGCGGATTGAAGACCAGCACCGGAACTCCACCCGGCGCGCTGGTCGCGTTGGTGTTGATGCGCTCGGCGAGAGTGTGGAGCGCCTTTGCGGAGATTTCATTGGTCTCCCAGCGTACCTGGTCGAAGTCCTTTTGCGCGTCGCGATAGATGACGGCAATGCCCGAGCCCGCGGCGAGATCGTGGAAGCCGTTAAACGTGATCTTCTTCCAGGCGTCGGTCAGTTCGTCGGTGGGATATGCGTCGCCATCCAGCCACGCCAGCGAGGCGTAATTCTCCGCATGCAGTGCCGACTCCGGTCCCTCGCGCAGGTTGCGCTTCATATTGGCCTGCGTGGTGTAGACGCCGCGATGATACTCCAGATAGAGCTCGTCGTCCCAGGTGGGGATGGAAACTTCGCCGGCCGGAGGCGCGGACGGATATTGATAGCCCGCGGCGATGGCGCGGTAGCTCCAGGTTTTCGAATCTGGAGCGATTTGCTTTTCGACCCCGGACAAATACGGGTACGCTGTACCGAATTCCATCTTCGGGACAACCTCGTCTGGCTGCATCCAGCGCACGCCCTCGTCGAGAACGTCACGTGTCGGCCCTCCGCCGTGATCGCCTACGCCATAGAGGTCCATCAGTTCGGTCAATCCGGGCGCCATGGTACGAGCCGCCACAAGATCGGCGGAAAGCCGCACCGGGCTCAGGTTGCTGTTGCCGTAACCGTGGGGGAAGTAAGTGAGCACCTTGCTGCCGTCGGGCGACTGCCACCAGAAGAGCTTAAAGGGCAGTTGATTGGTGTCGTTCCACGACATCTTCTGCGTGACGAAGAAATCGATGCCCGACTTCTTGTAAATCTGCGGCAACTGCCAGTTGTAGCCGAAGGAATCCGGATTCCAGCCGACGTGCACGTCCACGCCGTAGTGTTGCAGGTACCAGCGCTTGCCGATGAGAATGGAGCGCGCCGTGGATTCGCCGTCGGGGATATTCAGGTCAGGCTCAACCCACATGCCTCCGACAACCTCCCAGCGGCCTTCCTCGATGCGCTTCTTGATGTCGGCGTTCATCTCGGGATACTTGTCGGCGAGCCAATCGTTGTATTGCGCCGCGGATTGCGTGTAGGTGTAGCCGGGGTACTCGTGCATCAGTTGCAGCGCAGACGAGAAGGTGCGCTTGACCACATCGACGGTCTCGCTCCGGGGCCACAGCCAGGCCGCATCGATGTGCGAGTCGCCTGTGAGATGCATGGTGACCTGCTGCAGCAGAGGCCGCAGGGTCTGCAAGGTGGCCTGCGATGCCTTCAGCGAATCGTCGAATTTCTGCTGATCGCCCGCATCGAGCGCCCCGATGTCAACCTGCCCGATGGCCTTCTCGAGCGTGGCCAGATCGGCCGCAGATTGCGTGGAGATGCTGGGAATAAGGATAGCCGCGGAGAGAAACTCCTCGTCGAGTTCCTGCGGACTTGGCCGGCCCGGCGCAAAATCAACGGCCAGGAGAGTGCTCTGATAGCGCTTATCGAGAGAGGTGCCGAGCAGTTTTACGGCAACCAGAATGCGCTCGCCCGGCTTGGCCCCATGCACCAACTCGAGTCGTTCCAGGCTCTCGCCCAG
Source organism: uncultured Acidobacteriota bacterium (assembly GCA_963729915.1). Taxonomy (GTDB): domain Bacteria; phylum Acidobacteriota; class Terriglobia; order Terriglobales; family Acidobacteriaceae; genus Telmatobacter. The sequence continues at coordinate 55,472 of CAVSQE010000024.1, forward strand.
CGCTATGCGGGCGCCATTCACATACACAATCTCGGTCACGGCTTCGCGGCCCGTAGTTCGAGCCTGAAACTGGAACCAGACGTTCGCGCCGGTCAGGTCGTAGCCATGCAGATTTTTGGGGATCTCAATCCACTGGCAAAACCAGACCGCGTCGTCGGAGTACTCGCTGCCCGGCTTGGCAATGGGCCACGCGGAATCGTCAAGATTCAGACTCTCGCCGTGTGGCAGGTCGCCAGGGTGAACCCGCCATTCTCCATCGGGAATGCGATTCAACTGCCCGAGACGCGTAATGACCTGTTGCGCCGGCGTCGGCAGAGATTTGGTGGCGGCGATTTGCTGGGCCGATTGTGCCCACGCCATTCCAGAAAGCAAGAAACCAACTGCCGCAATTCCGCAATAAACTTTCTTCATCAAGATGCCGTTCCTTCCGATAGGAGTGCACAACGCAGGTTTCACGAATCCCGGTTGTCTGCGACCGCATGCCCACACAGGAAGTTTTCCGCGCACAGGAATGCGAGAGTTTATGGTTGAACTGCTCGTGGTTTCTATCGTATTAGAAGTGCGAAGGATTATGTTTTCGAGGGTGGTTGAAGCCTTTTTCCGTGTGCCGAGCCGAGGCTCTCCCCGTTACCGACTGATTCCCCCCTGGGTCCCATGAACCCGACCCCACAGATTCTCTCCCCCCGAGAAACATGAGAAAAATCTGTGGGCCAGGCCCTTGGCTTCCGGATTTTCTGAAAGCTAGGCCAGTCTGTTCGGCTGGTGCGGGGAGTGACAAGTCAATTTACCGTAAGGAATACAGTAAGCGGTTGTAAGATACTCTGAATCAATAGTTTAGATGGGCGCATTGTTTGTTATCTTCGCGCAAACTTCGCGTCTCCGGGTTGAGTGCGGTATTCTCAGTCTCGCCATGAGTCCAGACCCCAAAGTCGCTTCCCGTCCCATCACTCCCGATGCGTGCTGGAAGGTGTTGGAGGGCGCTGCCGCGAGCGATCATTTGAAGCGGGCCACCCGCCTGAAGGAGTTTCTCTACTACGTAGGGAAGAAGTCCATCAAAGAGGGCTTCAGCGACATCCATGAACAGGAGATCGGTCAGGCCGTTTTCGGACGAAAGGACTCCTACGATACCAGTCAGGACAATATCGTCAGAGTCAGCGCAACAGAACTGCGCAGGCGCGTGGATGCATACTTCGCGGAGGAAGGCAAGGGCGAACCGCTGATCTTCGAGATTCCGCGGGGAAGCTACACGCCCATCTTCCGTTGGCGCACGGAAATGCAGCTCGCGAACACAGGCAAAGGACTCGAAGCTGGAGGTGCTGCCGGCCTGCCCGCGTCCCACAAGCCATCCTGGCGCACACAACTGCCGCTGCTGATTGTTTCCGCAGCCGCGATCGTGCTAGCGGTGGTTTGCGTCACGCTCTGGCGCGAGAATCGCTCGTTGCACAAGATGGTATACGCCTGGGACGGCCAGCCGGCTCTCGCTCGATTCTGGCCGCGCTTCCTCGATTCGAAGCAGGACACGGACATCGTTCTTGCGGACACGTCGTTTGCCATTGTCGAAGACATGATGAAGCAGTCGTATCCGCTTACTGACTACCTGAATCGCAACTACATGAGCCAGGTGCGCACGTTTTCTCTCTGCACCGCCGACAACAAGGTCGTCAATTCCATCGCATTCGAATCGATTGCGGCGAGGAATAACGGGAGTTTTGGTGATTTCGAGGTCGCGCAGCGGATTGTGGCGCTCTACCCGCGCTCGACAAGCGTCCATGTTTCGTACGCCCGCGAATTTACCGCCGACTCGGTAAAGCGCGACAACGTGATCCTCATCGGCAGCCGGAAATCGAACCCCTGGGTCGATCTCTTTACCGAGCAGATGAATTTCCTGGTGAAGTACGATGCAAAACTGGATCAATCGTACGTGGAGAATCTTCATCCTCGCGCCGGCGAGCAGGCCATGTACCTGCAACCGGCGAATCCTTATGCGTCACTGGGCTATAGCGTGATCGCATATCTTCCCAACCCCAGTCGCACCGGGAGTGCGTTGATTATCGAGGGCACGAACGCCGAGGCCACCAATGCGGCAGGCGAGTTTGTGACATCGGAAGAAGCGATGGGCAATTTCCTGAGAAAACTTCCCGGAACCGGAGTGCCTTTTTTTGAAATTCTGCTCAAGACTTCACGCATGAGCGGAACGCCTTTACAGGCGGAAGTTGTGGCTTATCGCACGCACTGAGTGCAGTTGGTCTGCGATCGGTCGTTCGCATCCAACTACATGATCAAAACGAATCGCCTTTGCCCAGTGAAGGATACGCCGGTGCTGCGGAATAGAATTGTGCGGCTGCTGCGCGCTCGCAGCCGCAGCGCCCCGCAGACAAAAATGCGCTGGCCCGGGCTGTTTGACCCGGGCCAGCGCTTCTGGAGTGAAAGGGGTAGCCGCTTTACCAAAGGAACTTTGCGGAAAGCTGGATGGAACGCGCATTGCCCTTTGATGTGATCTCGCCAAACGTACCGCTGCAACAGCTAGTATTCGGTTCGCCGGGCAACGGATGGTTCAGCGCGTCGAAGGCGTCCGTACGCCACTGGAACTTCAGGTTCTCCCAGAGCTGGAATTCCTTGAAAGCAGCCAGATCCAGGTTGGTGTTTTGCGGTCCATTCAAATCGTTGCGGCGCTCACTGCCGAACACATTGGTCGTGGGCACCGAGTAGCATGCGGTGTTGAAGTATGGTTTCAATGCATTGGCTGCCTTTGGAACAAAATTGGTTCCGCTATTGCCATTGCAGGTTTCCGTGGCGCGATTCTGAATGCCGCCGCCGGTGTTGGAGTTGTCGCTGGCGGTGGTGTTGTACGGCATGCCGGCTCTGATCGCCAACAGACCGCTGAATCTCCAGCCGCCTAACTCGTTCTCCCACCACTTGCCGCTGTTCAGCAGCCACTTGCCCTTGCCGATGGGAAGTTCGTAGATGCCGGACAACTTGATGACGTACTTCTGCATGAAGTCCGAGCGTCCGTAGTCAATCTGCGGGTTGTTGCCCATCTCGCCGGTGGCCTTGTGGTCGGAGTCCTGGAAGTCCATGGACTTGCCCCAGACATAGTTGGCGTTGAACTCCAGACCGTTGGTGAAGCTCTTCTTGATCTGGACTTCAAGCCCGTCATAGTGCGATGAACCCCATTTGTGATATTGCTCGATGTTACCTTGCACAGACTGATAGGGCCTGCGGGCGTTGATGTTGGCCGTAGCGTTGGTGCCAGTGGCGCTCAAAGCGGCCAGGTTGATATTGCTGTAGGTGAAGATGTGATGATTCGCGCTGCCCACGTAGTCGACTGTCAGCAAATAGTCCCTGCCGAAGGTGCGCTGCACGGCCAGGTTCCATTGCTCGCTGTAGCTGGTCGGCATGCTTTGGGAAAAGGTTGAACTACCGGGCACAAAGATGCCGGTCGGCGGAGGCATTGCGGTCCAGAGTGCTTCCGCATCCGCCAGGGTGAGGATCTCCGCCTGCCCCTTTGACGAGCCGGGGATATTGGGATTCGATGCGGTGGCTGAACTCGTAGGCCAGACAACCGGGTTGGCCGCGGTCTGGGCGGCACTCAGCCCCGTGACATAGAACGGATTGTTCATCATATTCGTCAAGTCAAAGTAGCTGAACTGGTAATAGTAGAGGCCGCCTCCGCCATGGATCGCCGTCTTGTCGTTGAGCGCGTAGGCGAAGCCGGCCCTGGGGCTGAAATTGAACCGGTTCGGGTTGTAGGTCCCCACAGAGAACTGGCCACTGACGGGGTTGAGGATGCCGGCGTGACCCTGCTCCTCGAGAACAGGCGAGTAGTAGTCGTAGCGCATGCCCAGGTTGATGGTCAGCTTGGGCTTCACGCGCCAGTCGTCCTGGATGTATGGCATGATGTTGTGCTGATGGAAGTGTCCAACCTGGGCGCCGGCAGTGGCATTCGTGCCGCTGTAATCTCCCAGCAACCAATCCGCCAAGACGTTGGCCGACGGCATGAGGCTGAACTTGGTGCCGTTGACCGTGGTGCTGGGGGTTCCCGTCACGAGAAAAGTTGAGGGGTTTTGCCATGCAGCGGCGGCGGTATTGGTCGTGCCGCTTGGGCAGGTACCGTTACAACCGTTGTAGGTGTATTGGCCGCTTGCGCTCAAGCTGCCGTTCGGGCTTCCGTTATACCAGAATGCGTTATAGTCGATGACATCGATTTCCGCGCCGAAGTAGATCGAGTGCTTGCCGCGCAGGAGGTTGATCTCATCAATGTATTCGTACATGTTCTGATGTTCGCCAAGCGGAGAGCCGCTGATGCCGGAGTAGTTGCCGCCGATCCCGAGGCCCGGCAAGCCCCAGACTGCAGGCGACGGATTCAGGCCGGTAAGGCCAAAGTACGTGAGGTAATCCGTGCCGTTGGCGATCATGTTGAATTGCTGCCCATTCACGGAACGGGCATAGCCGACACGCGCTGTATTCACAAACGTCGGGCTTACGACGTGGCTCTCTTCAAGGTAGATGTCTGTTCCGAAGAGCTGGTTTTGTTCCGCGGTGTCCAACAGGGGTGATCCCGTGGCGCTTTCTCCCGAAGCGGTGTTGGCGCCGTTGTCCCAATCCTCCGGACGGATGATGTTCGGATTGTTGGTATCGTAGGCTCCGAACATGTGATCCTTTTCGCTCATGTTGTAATCGCCGCGGTACAGCCAGTCGTCGTGCGTAAATCTGGTCCGGCTGTTCTTGCTGCCGTAGTTGTCGCCCACGGTTGTGTTCAGGCCGTTGGGCAAGGGGTAAGCCAGATTCAGGAACTTGGTATACAGGGGGCTGATCACGGCCGGGTTGATCACATTCGGATGGCCGTTGTAGGCCCACTGATTCAGAACCGTTGCGCCGGAGCAGCCTCCGCCCGGGCAGTTGGGGGCGTAGGTGGTGGGGTCGAAAATGACGGTTGGAGGCTGCGTGGATACTGCGCCCCCAGCCAGGTCCGCGCTGAAGTCACCATTCCGTTCTGCCTGTGTGGGCACGTAGGCCTGCAGGAAGGCGGCCTGAATTTGCCGGTACCCTTCGTAAGCAACAAAGAGAAATAACTTGTTCTTGGTGAACGGGATCTTCCAGCCGCCGTCCGCGCCGTACAGATTGTAACGGAGTTCGCCCAGCGGGCCTGCAGCCCAGCCTCTGGCATTCATCTGGTTGTTTTGGAAATAATCGTATGCCCTGCCGTGGAAGGTCTCGGTGCCGCTCTTGGTGATCGCATTCAGCGTATTGGCTCCGTCATAGCGGGCGTTCGCGCTGTTGCGAACAATCTCCACCTGCTGCGTTGCCTCGATGGGTTCGTTCACGGTGGCAGTCTGATCGAAGTAGCTCATATCGATTACGCCGTCCAGCAGATAGCTGGTCGACCAGAAGCCCTGGCCTGCAATAAACAACTGGTTGCTTTGCTGGTTGTACTGGCTGACGTTCGAGTTGATATTGCTGTAGCCCAAAGTGGACCCCGGCTCTACGCCGGCCTGCGTCGTCTGCGCGTAGAAAGTCCCGTTGCGATAGCTCGACTGCGACGGCGTGTTCTCCATGGTCGCTGCGTCGATGGTGGAGTTCAGCTCGTGATCTTCCGTCTCCAACCCCGTCAACTCATTGGCGACAACTTCGACCTTTTCGCTGGCAGATCCGACTTTCAGGCTGAAGTTGATGTTCAAGACCTGACCTACCGAGAGCGTAAGGGTAGAGGTGTCTCCCTCAAAGCCCTTCGCCGCAGCGTCCACCGTGTAGGGGCCGGGGGGTAATGCCGGAATGGAGAAGATTCCGGAGCCATTGGTAACGGTTTTGCGGGTTTCGCCCGTGGCCGTGTTCTTGACGGTGACGTTCGCATTAGGAACCACGGCTCCGCCGGGATCGGACACAACACCGGTTAAGGTGCCGGACGCGGTTTGCGCATGGAGCGGCGCTTGAATGAACAGAAGCACCGCCGTAATCGCCAGGAACGCACCGGCGCGGAAGACTCTTGCGCTCAGCCATGCGAAACCAGGCAAAGTCTGCGCTGATCTTGGGTTTAGTTGCATCATGGATTGCCTCCAATGTTCGGTTACTGGTTATGAATCGTGATCTGCGGCTGTTTTAACCGCAACTTCTGTTTTGACCTTCCGGAGCCCCTTTACCTGCCTGGGTTCCAGTTCTTGAAGCTCAACCAACGAATAGATGTCTCCTGGGCCGTGCATATCTGCCCAGAATTGCTCACTTTGGCTGTCAACTGCTTTGGGCCCCGGATTTTCCGCCTGTACAGCTGGTACCGCAAATTGTTCATTCTGTTGGATCAGGACTGCAAAATGGGGTTTGGTTGCTGCCCTGAGTGGACGACCAGCCACCTCCGGGACAGTTCATGGTTGCGGTTACGCGGATGATCAAAAGCGAATACCCCGCACAGCAGTTGCAATTTCCACCACGCAATCGCATCCAGGTCATTCAGAACGCAGTCCGTCGATGACAAGGGGCGCGGGAACATTGCGTGGAATCGGGATAAGCCTAGGGAGCTGGGAATTGACCTGACAACGTGAATTTACGGTAAGGAATACAGTAAGCGGCCATGAGGCTAAATTTGGGCGGCGGAAGAAGTACTGCAAAACGTTGATAGGATTATAGTTGAAATATTACCTGGAGCCCAGCGCGGCAGCTTCCCGGGGTTCGGTTATGTCTTGGGAAATTGCCCGGTAGCTGCGGAATCGGGCACCATCTTTCGGCCGATTTCAGAGCCACGTCCCGTGGCGCGGCAGGAAAATGAAGCGGTCGTCCGCCAAATCCTCGTGGCTCCCGGATCGTTCATCGAACAGCCGAGCCGCGCGTCTCTTCATATCCGGGGCCAGTTATCGGTCTTTTGTCGGAGTCTGGCTGCTCGGGGTCATCGTCGCGGACCGATGCATATCGCATGCGCTGGCTGATTCTAAATAGAATGCGCTGCTTTTACTGTATGCCTTACCGTGAATTCACTTGTCAGGCCCGCTTTGTGCCGGGAGGATGCAAGCTGGCCAGTAATAACGCCTGGAGGATTGTTTGTCGATTCGGATATTGATGCATGCCCTTTGTCTCGCAGCGCTTAGCGGTTCTATCTCTCCCTTGATCGCTCAAACCAATACAGGGGCATTGAGTCCTCGTCTTTACCTCTCCAATGCCGATGTGACGCGGTTGCGGCAGCAGGCCGGAAATCCCGCATTGGCTGCTGCTTACGCTGACTTGGAGACAAAGACAAGAGAGAGCGTGGACGCCTGGCTCAAGAAGTATCCTGCGACCCCGGCGCCGCGCTCCACCGGGGAACTCATCGCCCTCGGCAAACTCGATAATCCTTCGCCTGACTTCAGGACCATTGCAGCGGCTTACGCGCTTCATCCGACGCCGGTGCTCGGCTCGGTGCTCCGCGAGAAGCTGATGGCCGCCATCGGCGTACGCCAGATCAATAACTATTGGTTCAACGACGGAATTCATGAAGGAGAGGCCTCGATGCAATTCCTCGAGGCTTATGACCTTGCTTCAGGGGCCGGCCTTATGACCTCGGAAGACAAGCAAGTGGTCAAGGAAGAGCTGCGGCGCTGTGCGCATTTTCTGCAGGGTTGGATGCTCGACAGTTGGTGGCCCGATGAACGGTTTTCCCAGGGATATACCTGGTACTACCGCAGCGTGTACTGCCTCAATTTCCACATCTTCGCGACGTCGATGATGGGAACCATCGCGATGCTTTATCCCGACCTTCCCGAGTCAGCGGAATGGTTGCGAGCGGCGCAATCGGAGCTTCCCAAACTGCTATTCACGGAGTTCGGGCTTGATGGCGGCTATGGGGAGGGCTCGCTTCACTACTGGAGCCTGTCGACTCACGCACTGCTGCAATTCATGGTGGCCAGCCGCAACCTGGGCGTGCGTGATTACTTCTCCGATCCCGCGATGACCGATGCGATGCGCCGTACACTGGAGTGGAGGATGAACCTCACCGAGCCGGATGGTCACCTGTTTGCCGTGGGCGACTCCGATCGCGATACCGTGGGTGCTGAGCTCTTGATCGAAGGCGGAAAGCTTCTGAACGAACCAACCTTTGTCTGGGTGGGCCGGACCATCATCGAGCGTGGACGGCCGGGAATGATCCCCGACGATCCTTACGAACTTTTTCACTACGATTTCGCCGCCGCGGCAACCGCTCCGGTCGGCTTGTCTGCCAACCATGACCTCTCCGGCTACGGAGTCTTCCGCTCCGGCTGGGGCGCACAGGACAACTACTTCCTTCTGAAATATGGCACCACATTCATCGGACGGCGCGAGGACGAATCCCGGCTCGTCATCTCTGGCCATGCTCATGCCGACGCCCTGGAACTGGAGCTTTGTTACAAGGGGATCCCGATCACCGTGGACCGGGGCCGCGTGGGCCGCTATCAGGACTGGGACACCTATGGCGGCTACTCCAAGGCGACCATCGCGCACAACACGGTGGGCATCGGCAATCCGTGGGGCTACGACCGGCTCGACGGGCTTTACGCCGAGCATGTGAAACAGCACGGCAAAGAGTTTCTCTACGAAACCTCGCAAAACGATATTGGCCGCGCCGATACGGAGCTGAGAGCCTTTGGGGATGCCGGACAAATCGGCATTATTTCCGCAAAGCTCAAGACCTACGATCATGTGACGCAGCAACGTAGCGTGGTCTGGTTCCGCGACCTCGGCGTAGCGGTGGTCAACGACCAGATGGAAAGCGACCGCGAGCAGCCGTATGAGTGGTACCTGAATCCCGCGGGCAATTTGCTTGCCCGTGTCAAAGTGCTCACGTTCGGCGACGATGTGGCCAGGCTCGACGTGGTACCGATTCTGCCGGGCGATGAGACGGTCCAGACTGTTGCCGAAGGAGACCCCAGGCTGCCTCCGTATTACTTCGGGCTGCGCCCCACGCCAGTGGCCGGAGGATGGTCGCCCGGCGATCGATGGGACAACTTCACTTTGCTGGTGCTCAAGAAAAATGCCCAGTCGACGGATTTTCTGAATATTCTGGTCCCGTATGAAAAAGTCTCACCTTTTGCGGTGTCGCAGATGGGCGCCAAAGGAGCAAGGCTCACGGGCAACGACACCACTCTGCTTGTAACTTCCGGTGGAAACGACGATGCCTCACTCTTCACAGACGGAAGTTTTGCCGTGGCGCGCCTAGATCGAGGATCGCTCTCGAGCTACGCGCTCCATCACGGCTTCAACCTCGGACTTGGCAATGAAGAACTGATCAAGGTTGAGCTGCTCAGCAAGCCCTGGGAACCATTTTTCGACAGTGCGGTGACGGGCGCCGTGAGCCTTGCTGATCGTCGCGCCAGCTTCAGCTTCCCGCTCAGTCCCATGGACAAAGGGCTCATCATGTTCAGCCCCAGGGTCAAGGAAGGCGAGGAGCAGCCTCTGCCTCTCCAGGTCGCGGTCAGCTTCCGGGTGAATGAGAAGCCGAAGCGCATCGTCGCCCTGCGGTCCGCAACGGAAACGCCAAAACTCGATGATCCGGAATTCGAGCGCTTGACCGTCCCTTGGGCGAACGATCCTCATCAAGGGCATTACCTGCGCGAGCCGCTTGATTTCACCTGGGACGCGGAAAAGAAACTTGTGACCGTGATTCTCGATGTCGGAATCCGTCAACTCGTCTGGGAGTAGAACGCACGCGGGGGAAGTGTCGCGCTGCAAGCCCCTCGATGTTTCTTACCGCGCGTGTCCATCCTCTTCCACGCTCAGCGTAACCGGCGAGAGCAAGCCTGACGGCAACAGTGGAGAGTCCCTCCATGTTTTACCGGGCTACGAAAAAGCCGACGCCGCCGGCGTTAGATCACTTGCGAATCTGCAAAATGGAGTGTCAAATCATAGGACATGAAGTTTCCGGGGATTCTCTTCTTTGCTGCAACGATCTCACTCCAGGCGTTGTGTCAGCATGTCGCCGACCCGCACGCGTCGGTAGTTTCAGTTGCCTCGCGCCAGAGGGCCCTCAAGGCCATGAGCGACCCTCTCCTACGTGAGGCAATCGCTAGCCTGTCCTCCTGTGTCGCCACGCCGCTCATCCCAGCTCCCACTGGCCGCATGAACATCCCGCGCCACTATCTCAATGGTTCGAGCGGTCCTACGAACCCAGCCGAGGCCGCCGCTACCCGCGTCTACTCACTTTTCGAAAAACGGATTACGTCCGGCATGAATCAGTTTGTCGCCACCGGCAGTCATGCTGAATCCGCTTGTGCTCTTGCCCAGCTCGATGCATGGGCACAAGCTCGCGCCCTGCTCGACTACGACCGCGACGAATCGACACAGGCATGGTTTCAGGTAGAGTGGACACTCAGCGCCGCCGGCATCACCGACTCTGTCCTGGTGAATGACACCACCCTAGACCAGGCCCAGCAGCAGCGAGTCACCGCCTGGCTCGACACCGCAGCTCACAAAGACATTTCGTTCGAGAAGCCCGGTGACACCGGCAACAATCATCATGACTGGCGCGCACTTGCCGCAACCGCCATCGGCATCACTGCCGGCGACGACGAACTGCTCCGCTTTGGCATCGAAACGTACAAGGAATCCATCGGTACAATCGACGCCCAGGGCGCGTTCCCGAGGGAGATGGTACGCCACGAGAACGCCACTCACTATCAGGGGTTTGCATTGCAGCCTCTTGTCCTGATCGCGGAGTTTGCCGCACGCCAGGGCGTCGACTTGTACAGTTACAAGGCCAACGGTCATACAATCCGTGATGCGATTATCTTTTTTGGCCGCGCTGTCGACGACCCGCGCCTTATCCTGCCCTACACACCCGATCAACAAGCTGGCCACTTCAGCCCAGGCGATTTTGCGGAGTTTGCCTTCTACACCGCGCGATTTGGTGACGAAGGACTGCCCCCCGCAATCCTCAATGCGCTCCATCATCCCACCTCAGACACTCGCGTTGGCGGCTGCACCACCATTCTCGCCGCCAAATAAGAACGGTCTAAGAGCGCACGGAATTTGATTTTGCTCCGAGGGATATACTGACTTCCGTGGACAGACGCCGATTTCTCTCGGTAGCCAGCACCGCGCTGGGCGTTCTTGGCCTGGGAAAACGCGGCGCGGCTGCGCCCAGAACAGAGGTCGCCGGCAACTCTGCTGAAGTCCCGACAGCGCAATCGCGCCGTCCCAATGTGCTGATCCTCATGTCGGACCAGCACAAGCGCGCGTGTCTCGGCGTGGCAGGAGACAAAACTGCTATCACCCCGAACCTGGACCGCTTGGCCGGCGAGTGCATCCGCTTCACCGATGCCTATTGCACGAACCCAGTGTGCGCGCCCTCGCGCGCTTCCATCATGACCGGACTCTATTCGCATCATCTCGAGTCTCGCGGCAACGCCAGGCCGTTTTCGTCAAAGCACAAGACCATCGCCGACCACTTTCGCGATGCCGGCTATATAACCGCGCTTGTCGGCAAGATGCACTTTGTGGATGCACAGACGCACGGCTTTCAATACAAGCTCGAGTTCAACGACTGGTGGCAGTATCTTGGCCCGAAGGCGCAACTCTATGCCAGCGAGTTGGGTTTGCCGAACTCCGGCGCCGGCATGCCGCAGATCGATAGCCTTTGGCTCGATCGAGGCGAACCCTGGGCAGGGCATCGCACGCCCGATGGCCGCCTCGGCACGGTGGCAGTCGGCCGGCCTTCCGCGATGGAAGAACCGGATCACTTCGACAATTTCGTAGCGCGCGAGTCTGTTCGCTTTCTTGAAGATTATGCGGACAAGGACGAACCGTTCCTGCTCGTCTCGTCGTTCCTCAAGCCGCATGATCCATTCATGCCCGCGAAACGCTTTGCCGAGATGTTCGACTCCGAGCAAATGGAGTTGCCGGCAACCTGGGGCAAGGTCGATCTTAGCCAAAGGCCGCAGGAGGTTCGCGAAGCGATTGAGAAAGTACGCTGGACGCCTGAACTCAAGCAACCTGCGGAAGCGCGAAAGAGGATGGCCTACTATTACGCCAACCTAGCGCAGATGGACGACTGCGCGGGGCAGGTGCTGCGCGCCCTTACCCGCCTGGGCCTGGACCGCAACACGATCGTCGTCTACGCCTCAGACCACGGAGAGATGCTCGGCGATCTCGGGCTCTGGAACAAATTTCAATTTTACGAAGGCTCCTGCGGCGTTCCGCTCTTCTTTCGCGTGCCCGGCGGCGGTCCGGGCCTGTGCAAGACACCGGTGAGCCTTGTATCTCTGACGGCCACGATTGCCGAGATGTGCAATGTTCCGGTGGCCGCGCCTAAGGTTGGACCTCTGGATGGCAGGAGTTTCGCCGATCTGGTACGAAAGCCCGACGCGACGGCCGATCACGGTCCGGTTTTCGCCGAGTACAACTTGGGCGAGAGTAGCGCCAAGTACATGATTCGGGAGGGCAGCTACAAGTACACATTCTGGGCAAACGATGTTGACGAACTTTACGATTTGAGCAGCGATCCGGAGGAGATGCATAATCTGGCCGCCGAGCCTGGCCATCGCCCGACAGTCGAGAGACTCAAGGCCACTCTGTTTGCCTGGCATCGTCCACCGGAGATCGGGATGAAAGCGTCAAATGGCGATCTGACCAAATGGTGATGTGCTCCACGATCTCGCAAGGCAAATCCATTTCCGTTCGACCGGATGCTCCTCCTCACTCCGGATAGTAACGTGGGAATGGGCTGGATGATGGCGGAGAATCGGGGGAATAGCTGTAAACCCGGCGAAAGCCCTCGCCGGGCCTCGGATCCCAATTACGCCACGATGCAGTGTCGGTGTCGGCGCTGCGAGACATTACGCTCTCTCCGTTGCCGTTCACAGCGGAAACTCTGTACTCCACAATCTCCGCGCTGGCCGTACTCGCAGATGGTCCGGGAATCTCGTGGCAGGCCTTGATTCCCGCGCGTCGATCGACAAAAATCCGATCCAGCCCGCGATAAAGAACGTGAAGATCCTTTTCGCTGCTGGTGCGCGCGTAAAGCCGGTATTCGCTTGCTCCCAATATTTCTCCCCAGGTGATGGTGGCCGAGCCATCCGCCAACTCCACCCGCACGCCATCGGGCGCAGGGGGCGCGTGGTCCGTGACGTAAAGCGGATACTCAGGCCCCGGCAAGCTCTCATGCATGGAGTTCAAGGCGACTGCGCGGACATGTACCTTTTGTCCGTTGTCGAGCCCGCTCACTTCAATTCGCGGTTGATTCTCCACACGGATTGTTGTCCAGGTAGCGCCGTTATCCTTGCTTAACTCAAAGCGGTATTGGGTTGCGGAAGCAACCTGCGCAACTACAACACGCGCACCACCGCTGACGTTTTCCGTTCTCAAGACATACGGCGCCACGGGCACCGGCAATTCGTCGGTCACTTCCCAATGGTGGCTCCCTGCGGGCAGTTCGACAACCAATGCTCCCGATACGCGTTGTGCCGTTCGCGCCTCGCCGTCAACATAAAGGACGGACTTTTCAGAAAGCGAGGGCAGCGTGATGGTGACGGACGAAGCTTGAGAAGCGTAATACTCACCGCACGGCGATTGCCCGGCAACGATCGAGCCGCCAATGCCAAGGTCGGCATCCTCAGTGCTCACGGTAATGCCCGGGACGCCGATGCGCGTCCCGTGAAACAGCGCGAACTCGATTCTGTCCTTTGCGGATCGAATCATACCCGCTGTGCCTTCGAAGATCATTGCTCCGTCCGCAAAGTGGATCGGCTGCGGATTGCGGAACACGAGGTCCCGGACATCGCCCACTTGCACGCGGCAGCCGAAGCTTGTGCCTTCCACATGAACATCGTTGCGGTGACTGACCACCGCCATCGAATCTCCCTGGCCGTCAAACCACACGCCAATTGATGAGCCCGACTGGTGATCGGTGCGTTGCGTCTCACTGTTCTCAGCAGCTCCGCCCCGCACCAATTGAATATTCGGTAGCTCGTTGCCGCGGCGCACAAACCAGGAAAGCCTGTGGATGGCCGATTGCTCCAACACGGCATCGTAGAGCACAAAATAGTCGTGGCCCGCCAGCAGAATGCTGCGGCTGACATACTCTTGGGCCGCAACCTGCGAAGGAGCCTCGCGCGGCACGATCTCCGCAAACTGGCCTGCGCCGAGATTGTAGAACGGACGCGAAAGCACGTTCTGGCCGATGGCGCGGAATTCTCCGTCCTTGAAGACGCCGAAGTTGGTGCAGAAATCCGTGTCCTGATCTCTGCGGTCCCCCACGTCTTCCGGACCGTTGAAGCTGTACGCTTTGCCGGCCGCGTAGAAATAAACCAGGCCGCATCCACCTTCCCCTGCCCATCCCCAGCGATAGTTTGGACCCTCGTCAATCTGCTGCAGATGAACGGACAACTCATCCGGCGTACCCACCGCGGCTCTGAGAACGATCCCGTATCCGGTGTGCTTGCGGCTGCGCAGGTGCGGATTGGTGCCCAGGTTTTCCGGCACGGCATACATGATGTCGTCCCATGGCGGCGCGTTTCCGGGCTGCGATTCAGCATCCTGATCCGCCGGACGTGAGGCCCACATCGCGTGCTCCGCCGCCATCGGTGCGTAGCGCTGGAGACATGTGCCGAGGTACCAAAGCGAGCGTGGCGGAATGCGCTGCTCAGAGTGCGCGCCGATCGGTGGATAGACGCGGCGTGGGCCTTCGCCCGGCCCCACGACGCCCCATTCCCGTCCATGATCGGCCGCCAGCAGCGACTTGAACCCTTCTTTGGTCTCGCCATCGAAAGGCGCGGAAAGTGCGTTCACCAGCCATTCGGCCATCTCGGCAAGCTGAGGCGTCAGAAAGCGCACCACTCCGTCATACTTCCGGAGCAGAAAGTCGGTGCGCATCGAAGGCCGGGCAAATGCCCAGACGTAGGTGCCGATGTCTTCAGTCCATCGCCCGCCGTCGGCATTCCACGTCTTCACTGAAGGGCGCGTGTTGTAGCGGGTGTTCAATTCAACGCACTTTTGCCACATATCCGCCCATGTCCCCGCCATGGGATGATCGGGAAACAGAAACGACATTGCGGGCGCCGCGGATTTTACATCGGCGAGATAGTTGGGATGACCGGCGAGCATGGGAACTACGGGCATGAAATCGTCGCCCGCCAGCACATACGCAATCAAGAGATACATAGCCGTGAGCCGCTTTCTCTGCCGCTCACTCATGGCTGCGCTCAGCCGATTGAATCCGTCGATCCAAAACCCCATGATCTGCCGACTCGGAACGGGGCTGAAGTTCACAATGCTTCTGCCCGGGACGGGGCCGTGGCCGTCCATTTGCCGCGTGCCGGTGATCGGAAGCGTAGAAACGAATGGCGACGTCATGACGCGGCGCTCGAGTTCCGCCGCGGTTTTGATTGACCCGCCGGTGAAAATCACCGCCGGACGACGCAAACTTTCGGGATACTCGAGCACCCAATCCTTCACTCGATTCAGATCGAGCGTGCCATAGCGATTTTCGAGAAAGAGCGTATGCGAGGTAAAGCTCAGCGGCGCCTGGTAGGTGAGCCCGTCCCTCTGCACAGGCTGCGAGTTGACTTCCAGTTGACGCATCGCCTCTTTGTCCTTCACGTGGTCGTAGAAGGCAATGCACGTCGAGCGGCGGTCGCGGACCAGGGGCCATCTCCAGAAGAGTTTCCCGTCCTCATAGTAGGTGCGAACCTCGAGCGCCTGCGATTCGACCTCATAGGCATACTCGTGGTCCTGCCAATCAGTCACGTCATCGATGAATATGCCCAGAGCGTCGCCCGAGCGCTGATCCCAAAAATTCGCCCAGGTTCCGATCGTATTGTTGCCGGGCGCGGGCTCATAGATGCCCAGGATGATAGGCAACTGGCCTGCCGGCAACACATCGGGATAAATAGCCTGGCTCGCGCCGAATCGCACGTCCTCCTTGCGCCACGGCTCGTCGATTTTTTCCCAAGCATAGTCGTCATAACTGAGGATTTGCTCTGGCAAGGGGAAAGGGTGATTGGGCGACTGACGGTGGGTTGGGTCAAACCCGGTCCAATTCGTTGTCAGTGTTCCCCGCGCGGCTGGCTTGATGCCTTCCATATTCTCCTGGAGCCGGACAAACTCGAAACCAGCGTTGCATTGAATCCGGGCGATGTAGCGAGAACCGCCCGCCGTCTCATAGGCGATCTCGTATGCGAGGAACAACGGCCCGCTCGCAATGCGATTGGTTGTGATCTGCTTGACCTGATCGCCCTGAAAACTTAGAACCGAAGAGCCGATCCACTTTCCCCCGCGAGAGACCTGCATCACGGGACCGGGAGCATCTCCGAGTACAGATTGGCTAGCGGGAACGCGGACGCGCATGATCCCCGAGTCGAGGACAACCGTGTTACCCTCGCGCAGCTCGCGGACCTGCGTCTGCGTCGCGCTCTGTGAATCGCCGGTGGAGAGGACAAACTCACGATGTTCTCCACTGGGAAGATCCGCGAAGAAATTCAAAGTGGCAGCTTGCAGCCCGTCGTGATCCCGCTTCAGGTCCGAAAACTGAATGGGAACCCTATCGCCGCTGCCAACGTTTGTCAGGACAAGCCGATCCAGATCGACCGCCTCGCGAAACTCAATGGGATAGGCGAGCAAGGTCCGCGGCCACCAGTAGAACGGATGTTCCAACGCGTCGCGCAGAATGAATCGAATTTTGCGCGATTGATCCCAGATTGAGGCTTGCGCAGATGCGGAAACATCCTCAGCCGCCCGCAATCTTGCCGCTGACATCGCCACCGGAAGAGCGAGCATGTTATAGCAGAAAATTCTTCGATCCAAGATTCTGACTCCGTGACCTATGGGAAATGATTTTGCAAAATTGGTTAGCTCGAAGTGTACCGGTCCAGGGGCACATGCCGGCGCCGAAAGAGCAAGCCAATGGCGTGGATGAGTTCGCGATTTCAATCGCGACCATGGTCACGCGTCACTCTATCTCGATTCGAAAGTCCTATTTGATCATCACCGTTTGGCAATTTGGGTGCAGCCCCATCCTTTCATAAGTCGCTGCTCATAGATGTTTAATGCTCCTTTCTGGAAGTAGTCCGGCGAAAATTTCACCTTTTGCGTAAATTGACGGCGAGTCTTCCAACTTATGCGGTCGAAGGCGTTCACTTTATGCATCAACCCACAATTTGATAGAAGGCCGGGCGATACGCTCCCGCCCTTTTCCTTTGTGCAGCGCGGCGTGCGAAGAGGGCGTCAGGTCCGGCTTCCTTTGTTCTCAACAGTGCGCGCAGATGAGGGTGGGCACCGCGAACGGACCCTAAACGAAAATTATGATGGACAGATTTTTTCGCCGCTGCCTATAATTGGTCCGGACCGTTCCCCAGGGTCGTCGGCATCTTCGTGCGTTCCGGCCCATTCATGGAATCTCTTCCCACTAAGGAGGCGAATCTGCATGCGTCCCATTGATAGAGTGAATGTTTCCCAACCAATGACAAACGAGAGCGCGGAGATTTCGCGCCGAAAAGTTCTTATCGACGGCGCAATCATGGCGGCAGGAATGAGTCTGCCTCGGGCCGCCTCGGCTCTGTCGATCCACACCGGGCCCCAATCACATTCCAATATCGCGAAGGGAGAAATCATGTCTCACCATCTCGACTCACCAATTGCCCGGCAAGACGTCCGCCTTGACATCACCGATCTCTACGCATTCCGCGGCCAGGTCGGCACTGTATTGGTGATCAATGTCTGCCACTCTCTCGGACAGCCAAAGATTCCCGGCTATCATCCGGAAGGAATGTACGAGTTCAAGGTCGATCTCAATGGCGATGCTGTTGAAGAAGTGACCTATCGCTTTACGTTCGACGAGCGCGACGCGCAGGGAAAGCAGCGCTACGCTGTACGGCGCATTCGCGGTGCAGAAGCTGTAGATCCGAACGCCGCCGGCACGGTCATCGCTGAGGGAACGACAGACGAGCCGGTTACAACGCCGTCGGGCGTACGCGCATGGGCCGGTCACGCCGGTGACCCGTTCTGGATTGAGCCGACTGTCCTGCACGCGGTGGGTCACGCGTTCCAGGACGGCACCGTTGTGAACCTTGACGGCTGGGAACCGAGTCAGGCGAAGAACCTTTTTGCCGGGCAGACCGTATATGCGATCGTGTTGGAACTGCCGGACGGCGAGTTGCTCGCCGGTGCGGGCAACAATCGCCGCATCGGTTTGTGGGCAGTGGCTTTGCTCGCCACGGATGCCGGGGGATGGCGCTCCATCAACCGCATCGGCCTTCCGATGATCCCGCCGCTGTTTGCGCAGTACAACGAAGACCTCGGCAATCGTCTCAATGCCGGACGTCCAGCCGACGACTTCGCAACCTGGGGAGAGGCTCTTTCCAGGAAGATGGCAGCCGTGGTTGCCGCATACGGAACGTCTGAAGATCCGCAAGGGTATGGAGAGCAGATCGCGCACCGGTTGTTCCCGAACATGCTCCCTTATCAGGTGGGTACACAGGCATCGTTCGGTTTTACTGAATGGAACGGCCGTTCCCTTATCGACAACGCACCCAATGTCATGTTCTCCACCGCGGCGAACACTCCCATCAGCCTTGGGATCGGCAAGGAGTCGGTGACATCGAAGCCATCAAAGACATTCCCCTACGTTCCGGCTGCGGTTTAAGAATCGATCGACTGGACCGTGCCCGCCTCATTCACGCACGGGACAGCCGATTACAGCCCGAACCATTGAGAAAGGCCGGGAGATTCGCTCCCGGCCTTTTCTTTTCTGCGGATCGCGGCGTCAATCGTTGCCAAACACAGAAACGGACGCGCCGCAGCAGTGTATTCTCGACGACGCCTGATGTTGCCGCGGCCGGACCTGCGACCACCGTGATAGCATGGCTGCGCTGATCTTGAATAGCGCGTGGATCGCGCGCGAGCTGCCTGCAACTACCCATTCGGCGTTCATCTAGTCTGGAGTTCCTATGGAACGAACATCAAGGTGGATCGGCGTGGGTTTGCTTTTTGCCGTTGCAACCCCGCCAGTTTTTGCAGCGACAACAGATGTGTTCAGAAACGAGAAGGTCATTGTGACCGAGGAGGCGCTGGCGCCGGGCGAGCAGGAAAGGGTCGCCGGGACACATGCGAGCATCGTGGTGTTTCTCAGCGGCGACGGAGTCGCGGCGAAGTTTGCCGATGGCACGGTGAAGAACCGAGCAGTGCAGCGCGGCGACACGATCAACGAGCCGGCAGGGTCGCGAACGGTGAAAAACTCCGGACACACGCCGCTGCGGCTGGTGCGCGTGGAGTTTCTGACGGCGGGCAGCGACGAAACCTGGGGCATGACAGGCTTGCCGCCGAATTACAAGGTGCTCGTTGAAGATCAGCACAGCCGCACCTACGAAATCCGGATTGCCGCGCACGCCGTGGAGCCGCAGCATACGCATCACGCGCGCGTGGTGGTTTGCCTGAACGGCGCGCAACTCGAACACGTGCTGCCGGATGGAACCAGGCAACCCTCGACTCTGAAAACGGACGAGGTGACGTGGCGGCTGGGGCAGACGCATACCGGCCACAACCTGGGCGACACCGATCTGTGGGTGATTGCGATCGAACCGAAGTGAGCGCGTACCTCCATCAGGAGCTCCAATGAACTTAACGTTGCGGTGCGTTTCTGCGGCCGTGCAAATGGCCGTTTCCGTCTCCGTTTGCGCGGGCGCGCGAGGCCGCCCGGCATAAGCCGGACGCGATGGCGTGCGTGATAGGATTTGCGGAGACTGCGAGGAGACGATGGCTGAAGCGGTTCCGCATCGCGCCGGAATGTCGCGCAAGGAATGGATCGTCGTTGGTCTCCTCGTCTTTTCCGTTCTGGTGAATTACGTCGATCGCGGCAACCTCTCGCTGGCCATGCCGCTTCTTCAGCGGGAGTTCGCGTTTTCGTCGCTGCGCGCGGCCGAGCTGCTCTCGGCATTCTTCTGGACCTACGCAATTGTGCAGCTCCTCGGTATCGCCGGCTGGTTGACGGATCGATATTCGGCGGGCTGGGTCTTGATGGGCGGATACCTGCTGTGGTCGCTCGCCATGGCATTTCTCGGCTTCGCGCCTACATATGCCGCGCTCTTTGCGCTGCAGCTCGTCCTGGGCATGGGCGAGTCCGTGGCGTATCCCTGTTACTCGCGCATCTTTGCCGCCATGCCGCAGGAGCATCGCGGTCGCGCCAATGCATTCATCGACGCCGGGACAAAGATTGGCCCGGCCGCCGGCGCATTCGTGGGCGGATTGGTCCTGGTACATTACGGCTGGAGAATGCTCTTCCTGGCATTTGGCATCGGCGCGCTCATCTGGGCTGTACCGTGGTATTTCGCCATGCCGCGCGGCGAGGCAGCAGAGAGCCAAAGTGCCGTTGAACGAGAGCAGGAATCGTCGAGCGCCAACGCAGAGCCGTCCATTCTAAAAATGTTGCGATTACCCCGCGCATGGGGCGTGCTCATCGGCCACTTTTGCGGCAACTATTTTTACTATCTGCTGCTGGGCTGGCTGCCCACGTATCTCGTGCAGGAGGAGCACCTGTCGATTCGCGACATGTCGCGGCTCACCGCGGCGGTTTTTCTGTTGATTGCCTGCTCTACTGTAACCGCGGGCTGGATCTCCGATCGTCTGATCGCGCGCGGCAAATCGCCGACGGCAGTGCGCCTCACCATCGTCGCCGGCGGGCAGGCAGTGGCATCCATTCTGCTCGCTCTCACTGTGATTCACGGGCATCCCTTGATCGCGCTAAGCCTGCTGGCCGTCGCCTGTATCGGCCACGGCGGCTATGCTTCAAACCATTGGGCGATTGCGCAAACCCTTGCGGGACCGAAGATGGCTGGCCGATGGTCGAGCTTGCAGAACGGGTTTGCCAATTTCTCTGGCATCATCGGGCTGTGGCTCACGGGATTCATTGTGCAGACGCACCGCAGTGCGCGCCTGGCCTTCGCCGTCACCGGTGCAGTGGCGCTGGTCGGCGCATGTTCGTGGGTGTTCGTGGTGCGGCGCGTTGAGCCGGTGCGGTGGGAAACTCTACCATCGGGCTGGCGGCGCGCATAAGAAGCAAGGGAGCCTTTATCGCGCAGCGCGTGCTTCCAGCTTGCGTAGGGACTTGATCATCTCCGCGAGCGCGGCCTTGCCGATTTCGCTCTCGAATTCCTTCTGCATGCGGTCAAGCGCGGCGATCACGCGAACGGCGCAGCGCTTGCCCAGCGGCTTGAGCGCGAGGAGATAAGCGCGTGCATCGTTGGGGTCGATCCTGCGCAGCAGCAAGCCCTTGGCCTCAAGCGATGAGATGCAGTGGCTGAGATTGCCGCGCGTGGTGGCGAAAGTTTCCGCCAGTTGCGACGGCTTGACCTGGCGTGGCGCCTCGAAAAACAACGCCGCCAGCACCAGCGCCTCGAGAAACCCGAGGCTGTCGGCGGTGAGCACCCGCGAGGCGAGCGATTCAAAACGGCGCGCCGCGCGGTTCACGGCAAACATGGGACTTTCCCGGAGAAAGGCGTCGATGCGCATAGTGTGCAGAAAGTAGTTGAATGGCTCAACTATTCAAAATGATACCAAATCATAGTTGAAGAGGCCCTGTGCAGCGGCGATGATGAACTTGATGAGTCGATTTCGATTGATGGCGAGCGCCCATTCCTGCTGCTGGCTGTAGTGTTGCCCGCTGCCTTTGCGCAGGATGCCGCAACGCCGCCTAAGACGCCCGTCAAAGTGCCCGCGGAGACCATGGTAGTGCTGGGCTCGGCCACGCCGGTGCCGCTCACCGAGTCACAGCGCTCGGTGAACATTCTGCCCGTGCAGGGGCAGTCGCTGGCCGCCGAATCGCCGCAGGATTTTCTGCGCGAGGACTCCTCGATGTTTCTTGAGGAGCGCGGCGCCAGCGGCGGCCAGGCCGACATCGTGATGCGCGGCGGCAGTTTCGAGCAGACGCTGGTGCTGCTCAACGGCTTTCGCATCAACGATGCGCGACCTGCCGCCCACAATCTCGATTTACCCTTACCCCTCGACGCCATCGATTCCATCCAGTCGCTCGAAGGCGCGGGATCCACGCTCCACGGCGTCAACGCGCTGAGCGGAGTAGTGGACTTTCTCACTGCCGCGCCCGATCATGATTCGCTATTTGTGCGCGCGGCGAGGGAAGTTTCCAGTCGAACGAAGAAACGCTGCTGGGCGGGGCCACGCGCCGCCCGTGGAGCGGCGTGTCGCCGCAGAGCGCAACTTCTCCACGGGATTTACGCCGATCCTGGATACACCGCTGGCTGCACTTCGCAGCAGTTGTACCGCGATTGCCAAAATGACCGCGATTACCGCAACATGGACGCGTCGGCCGAAAGCTGGAGCGCAACCCGGCTGGGCATTACCGATCTGCTCATTGCCTCAAGCGATCGTTCCTTCGGCGCCAACCAGTTTTATGGTCCCTATAACTCGTGGGAGCGGACCAGGGCTGGTTTGCTTCTGCGCGCAGGAAATCGGCAGTCGCACTGTGGGGGCATTCGGCTATCGCCACCATAGAGACGACTTCGCGCTCTTTCGCAACGACCCCGGGGCCTATGAAAACAACCATATTGATGGTTCGTGGCAGGGATCGCTGCGGGAGACGCTCACAGTGCGCCAGGATTCCGTTCTCCTGATGGGACTGGAGGCCGACGGCGACAGCATCAACAGCTTCAACTTTTCAGGCGGCGTGCGCACGTTTGCGCTCGGCGTTCATGCGCGCAATCGCGGCGCGGGCTATGTTGACCTGGATCTGCGGCCAGCGAAGCAGCGCTGGAGCCTTTCAATCGGCGCGCGCGAAGAGATTTTTTCCGGCGGAGCGCGGGCCTGTTTTCGCCGGAACTGGCTGGCAGCCTGCGCGTGGCGGAGCATCTGGAGCTGCGCGCCAGCGGCGGCTACGGGCTCGAATTCCCACCTACGCCGATCTCTACTATTCCGGTCCGTCGACGCTCAGCAGTCCCAACCTCATGCCGGAGTCGGCCTGGTCAGCGAGTGGACGCGGATCGGGTCCGTCGGCAAAGCTTTCGCTTTCCGCAACCGGATTCTTCTCGCAGCAGCACGACACTATCGATTACGTGCGAGCAAGACCGTGCCGAATCCGTATCTTCCTGCCGGATGCCCGGCCAACATATGGTGCGCGGACGATCTGAACGGCTTTGGTTTTTCCGGCGTCGAAACCAGGCTCACGTGGATTCCGAAAAAATCGCAAACCGTGCGCATCGCGTGGACCGGAGTACACGGCGCGCAGAGCGCACTGCACGGGCTGGAATCGGAGTCGTGTTCAATTACCCGGTGCAGAATATTCATGCTTCGTGGAGCGCCGCGCTGGGCCACGAATTGTGCTGACCAATGCCGTCCAGATCGCCGAGCGCTATCAGCAAACCGTATATCCAGTTTGGAGCGCAACGATGACCCACGACGCGGGAAAGCTGCGGCCCTATTTACGGCTCACGAACCTGAGCAAGTCCGGCTACCAGGAAATTACAGGCGTCAATATGCCGCCGCGCACCGTAGTGGGAGGGGTTGCCCTGCAACTGGGAGGGTGAAGGCTCCGATCGGCGATTCCACCCGGAATCGGCACGTTCGCGGGCATGCAAGCCCGCTTCGCATGGCGCGCCGCGCGGAGGCGTTGCACGAGCCGAAATCAATCCTTTACCGTTCAATGCCTTAGAAAACCGTACAAATTT
>CAVSQE010000025.1:0-130029 GCA_963729915.1 uncultured Acidobacteriota bacterium
ACGCTCCCTCCGTGTGGCGAACGTGGTATCCCACCCTAGCGACAAAAACAAAGGCGTCGCGAGGATGGGGCACCCGTTGTTTGTGCTGGGCGCGAGGGTTGGAGCGCGGCTTCGCCGCGTACTTGACTTCTCGAAAAGCGGGTGGGTGGGGTGTGGCCCGGCTAAAGCCGTGCCCTTGTTACAAAACGGAAGTGATGAGGCTGCGGCGGGGCGGGGATAGGAACTCCCGGAAGGGTTCGAGTTGCGCAGAGCGGACGGTTGAGGCTCGTGCTTTCCCAGGTCTCAGAATCGAGACCTGGGGCACCCCCGGCCAGTGGAACATTTCGCAACCCCCAGGACCTGGGCCGCCTGCCTGGACCTCTGCACGTGATGGGGATCACTGGTTAGACCACTTGTGGCTTTCTATACTCGGGGCGCGGTTCGGTTCTCTCTTTCTGCGTCTCGCAAACAGGGGCAGAAGACTGCGTAGCTGCGCGGGGAGCCGAAGAAAGGGTGCACCATGGCAGGAGCGGCAGTGATCGAAATTGGACATGAGGCGGACGTTGCGCGGGAAGGTTTGGATCTTGCGGGATTGACGAAGATGTACGACTTCACGGGGAAGTCGGTGGCGATTACGGGCGGGGCAGGCATTCTGGGCAGCGAAATTGCCAGCGCGTTGGCGGGCTGCGGCGCACAGGTGGCCATTCTCGACGTGAATCCCGACGCGGGCAAGGCCGCGGTGGAGCGCATGGGCGAGCACGGCAAGCAGGTTACGGTCTTCCCATGCGACGTGCTCAATCGCGACAGCATTCTGAAGACGGCCGAGGACGTGGCCGCGCGCTTTGGCAAGCTGGATTGCCTGGTGAACGGCGCGGGCGGCAACAAGCCGCAGGCCACGACCAGTCCCGATTTGAAGTTCTTCGATCTGCCCGCCGACACATTGCGCTGGGTCTTCGAGCTGAACATTCTTGGAACGATTTTGCCCAGCCAGGCCTTTGGAAAAATCATGGCGGCGCAGGGCTATGGCGCGATTCTGAACATTTCGTCGATGAACTCCTTCCGGCCGCTGACGCGCATTCCGGCCTACTCGGCGGCCAAGGCCGCGGTGAGCAACTTTACGCAGTGGCTGGCGGTGCACATGGCGCAGGAGTACTCGCCCCGGATCCGCGTGAACGCGATAGCGCCGGGATTTTTCCTGACCAACCAGAACCGTTTCCTGCTGACCGACAAGGAGACGGGCGGGCTGACGGCGCGCGGCAAGGCGATCATCGCGCACACGCCGATGGCGCGCTTTGGCGTGCCGCAGGACCTGTTCGGATCGGTGCTGTGGCTGCTTTCACCGGCCTCGGAGTTCGTGACCGGAGTTGTGGTGCCCATCGACGGAGGATTCTCAGCGTACAGCGGCGTATAGGCGCGAACCGATCGGGCGCAACCGCTTGACTGATACCAGCCACCTGCGCAAAGCTACGCATCCGCGGACGAGTTTGGCCAAAGTGCAAGGCGCCACCTGCTGAGGCAGATGGCGCCTTGTTGGATTCACGCCGACTTTAGAACTTGCAGCGCAGCGCGAGCTCCATGATGCGGGGGTCGCAGGCACCGGTTTGCTGATGGCCGCGATATCCCTTTATTGATCGAGCAGGAATGCTGGATCACGGCGCAGAGAACCTCGAAGACCTCAAGCCGACTGGGGCTGCCCGTTCACAATCACATTCTCAAACCTGAGACCTTTGACGCCGCTGGCCGCGAGTTTTTCCTGCTGCAGCACCACGTCGAAATCCTTGAAGGAAATGTTGCTGATCTCGGTTTGACCAGGGTTTGGCCTGATCGTGCCGAAGGCTGTGTAATGACCCTTGATGCCGATGAAGCTCAGGTTACGAACCACAGAGTGCGGCGGCGCCTCACCTTGCAGATTCGCATACTGCGACCACGGTTGCACCGAAAGGATCGCGGAGGCCATGGCTTCCGAGGTGATGTTGCGGAACGTGATGTCCTCATAATGCTGCGGCGTGTCCGGCCGCAGCTTTAAGGTTGCGATCCTGACATTGCCGGTGATCCTGCAATTCTCCACGACCACGTCGCGAACGATCGTGGCTTCGGATCCAAGCGTCAGCACGCCGCCGCCGCGCTTGTAGACGCAGTTCCGGATGCGGATGTGCTCTACCGGCGGACTGTCTGTGTCCTGCATGGCATGGGGTCCCTTGGAACCCTTGGCCGCGATGCAATCGTCCGTGACGGAGAAAAAGCAGCCGTCGATGGTGACGTTGCGGCAACTGTCGAGGTCGATTCCGTCCGTGCTGGGAGCCTGCTTGTAGTCGTCCGGAACCTCGAAACGTGTCCTTCTCACAGCAACGCCGTCGCAGTTGTAGATATGGAGATTCCAGAACTGCGAATCCTTGAAGGTAATGCCCTCGATCTTCACGTTGTGCGAATGTTCAATGAGCGCCAGGCGGGCGCGGGGAACACCCACGTTGGGAAAATTCCCGCGCTGGGGCGACGCGTTACGCAGTTTCCAGAACAAGTCCCATATGGGCCGGCCGGCTCCATCGAGCGTCCCTTCGCCGGTGAGCTGGAAGCCATCGCAGTTGGTTGCGTTGATCAGAGCCGGATTGAACTTCTCCTCGAAGTGGCCCTCGATCCGGGTGCGCTGGGCGGGGAAGTTGGCCATATCCGTCGAGCACTGCAGCACTGCTCCCGCGCGCAGGTGAAGATTCACATGCGGCTTGAAGAACAGGGCGCCGCTTACGAACGTGCCCTGCGGGATGACGACCGTTCCTCCGCGGCGCGATGCCAAATGATCGATGGCCGCCTGGATGGCCTTGGTGTTTATGGTTGCACCATCAGGCCGCGCGCCAAATTCCGTAATCAAGGCTTCCGCAGAAGACTCCGCATCAGCCATTAACGCAGACCCCCAGAAGGGAGCTGCAAGCATAAACGACATGAACCGCCGGCGTGCAAACGGATGAATGGACACAACTCACCTTTGTGCGACAGATAAAGATGCTATAGGAGGGCACCGGTTGATGGAGTCGATCTGGTTTCGCGCCAACCGATTGCCGCGTTTTCAGCGATCGCGCGCCATCTCGACTTCACCTTAACTTGCCGCGAACGCAAGAGTCAACGATTCCGCACCCGCGCGGGCGGCACTTGCTGAGGCGCGCGGATGCGATGCTGCCCCGTCCGCCTGTGGCAGTACCTGGTCGGAGTACCAGGGAGTTGCTAGTTGAAAGCTCTGGCCTGCGGAGGTCGGTGTGGAGTCCAGCTGACCGATCGTCGCACTGACGGGGATGCCTGCGGAATGTACGACTGAGGACCGGAACACGGCTCCGCTCTGAGTGACGCTGTACTGGGGCCGGATCGGTGAGATCCGGCCATGTGTTTTGTTGAAGTTAGCGGGTGGGTTTTCTGAGCCCTTTTGTTACGGGGCAAAAGAGTGCGGTTCATGCCGATTCTTGGAGATCCTGGACAGGGACCGGGGTCGGGTGCTTCCGCAGCACAGCCTCTTAACTTTTAAGAACCGGTTGCGTTTTCGCCCAAATGAGATTCTGACGATAGACACGTCAAGCGAATTGCAATCGCGCCGTCTTGTGCGGGAGTAGTGGTGACGTGCTCCAGCGATGGGACGATCCAATTTGCCTCGGTCAAATCGGCCACTGGATGTGAGGAAAGAACGGCGAGGACCTTGCATCCGGCCGCCTTTCCCGACTCGATCCCAGAAGGCGAATCCTCAATCACGAGGCACTCTTGCGGTTGAAGGCCCAGGATTCGCACGGCAGCCTGATAGGGCTCAGGGTGAGGCTTTCCGCGGAGCACGCTGTCGGCGGTGACGACGTTTGCGGGTACATGAATGAGTGCGCATTCGAGACGCGCTCGCAAAACCCTCTCCGATGCAGAAGATACGATTGTCCACATTTCGCTCGGAAGCGATGCGAGGAATTGCCCAGCCCCGGGAAGAATCACAATGCCCTCTCGCTCTTCCATTTCGATCACCTCCATGCGCTTCTGTTCAACCTCTGCATCGAGGTCGGGTCGAAGCGCGCGGATTGTATCCCTGGAGCGCCTGCCATGCGTATCTTTCAAGACAAACTGCCCTTCCATGCCGTGAATGCGCGCCCATCGCAGCCAGCATCTTTCGTCGCAGGCTGTTGAACTGATAAGGACGCCATCCATATCAATCAGCACGCCGCGCACGGTGATCGCAGCCGAATCAGAATGTCCGATCAAAACTCTTTACCTGCTCCGATTCTTCGTCCTTGGCGCGCAGCCAGAGCTCGGGTCTTGGAAGCCGTCTGCCCGGCGGCGCTAATTCGGCGGCTCTGTATTGAGTACGCTCCCATTCTCGCAGATTGCCTGGAAAAGCAAATCCTTCGGGAGCACGATGCTCCAGA
Source organism: uncultured Acidobacteriota bacterium (assembly GCA_963729915.1). Lineage (GTDB taxonomy): Bacteria > Acidobacteriota > Terriglobia > Terriglobales > Acidobacteriaceae > Telmatobacter. The sequence goes on from CAVSQE010000025.1 coordinate 4,365, forward strand.
ACATGAATATTGCATAGAAGAATTCGGAGGATCAACAGGCTTGCCCGAATCCGATGTTAAAGTTGAGAATTCGACTATGAATACTTCCTCGTATCTGCGGGCGGTCTTGGTGCTTGTCGCGCTTGCGTGGCCGGAAATTTGCACTGCGCAGAACTTTGTCGACGTTAATCCAACGCCCCAACAGGTGGCATGGCAGGACCTCGAATTCGGCGTGATCGTACATTTCTCCACCAACACATTTCTCGACCGCGAATGGGGAGACGGCACGGCGAGCCCTTCAGCATTCAATCCCACGCAATTCGATCCTGACCAATGGATGAGAGCCATTCGGGACGCGGGAGCCAAATATGTGGTTTTGGTGGCAAAGCACCACGACGGCTTTTGCCTATGGCCCACAAACCAGACCGGCTACAGTGTCAAAGCCAGTCCATGGGAAAACGGAAAGGGCGACGTAGTGGGCGATGTCGCGCGCGCCGCGCGCAAATATGGACTGAAGTTTGGCGTCTATCTTTCGCCATGGGACCGCCATGAGCCGAGGTATAGCGACCCACCCGAGTATGACAAATACTACCTGGCAGAGCTCACTGAATTGGCCACAAGATATGGCGATCTGGTGGAATTCTGGCTTGATGGGGCAGGAAGCGCCGGACACGTCTATGACTTCAAGAAATACGTTGAAGCGCTCCGCACCTATCAGCCGAACACGGTCGTCTTTGCCGACACCTCGCTGTTCGAGTACGGAGATGCGCGATGGGTTGGTACAGAAAGCGGCCGGATCCCGTTTGAAAACTGGAATGTGATTGATCGCCACGGGTATTTGCGATGGCGTCCTGTCGAGGCTGATACGCCGCTGCGAAACCTGCATTGGTTCTGGCATCCGAATGACGAAGGCTCTCTGAAAAGCCTTGACGAGCTCTTGACGGTTTACGACGAAACAGTGGGGCGCGGCGGGCAATTGATGCTCGGCCTGGCGCCAGATCGCCGCGGATTGCTCCCTGAGGCCGATGTGAAGCGCCTCAAGGAACTCGGGGATGCAATTCGCGAGAGATACGCAAACAACCTAGTGTTGCAACATTTGCCCGCATCTTCCAATGCTTCCGCGGCGCTCGATGGCAACCCAGACACGTTTTGGTCGGCCCCGGATGGCTCGCATCACGCCATCCTGGAGGTCGATTTTCCGAAATCCATCACCTTCAATCGCTCGCGCACCATGGAGTGGCTGAACGATGGGCAGCACATCGAGAAATACTCCATCGACGTTTGGACGGGAAAAACCTGGAAGCACGTGGCGGAGGCGCAGGCTGTTGGACACGAGAAGGTCGACTTTTTCCCGACGGTCACCGCCAGCAAGGTGAGGTTGAACATTCTGTCGAGCACCGGCGCCGCAGCGATTCGGGAGTTCCAGCTTTATAACGTGACACCCACTGCGGACGAGGCTCGCGAAACTGCTGGCGGTCAGACGGAGTAGGTCAGGCAACCGAGTGCGCACAGATCCATCGTGGATCAGTCACCTATCTGCGGAATGAGCCAAACCTCGGCCACCTGGTTGCCGCGTCCACCTCCGCCCAGGCCCTTAGGTCGCGTCCATTGCAGATCGAGCGTGCCGCTCGCCGTTTCTTCCTTTGGAAGAGTGAACTCAACGGTCTCAGGATTTGTAGTGCGCAAGCGTGGCCCATGAATCACATAGTGGCCGTTCGCAGTCAGCGTCACCGGCGTCGTGTAATCCTCGCCAGCGTAGACGATGCGCAGCATGTAATGCAGTTTCGTGCTCAATCCGGTATAGCGGAGTTCTAGCGGATGGTCGTAGAGCGCACCCGCGTAGGAAATCTCAGAGAGGCGCCACCCCTGGTCCGGAGTGCGATCGGCGATGCCATCGAGGGCGGACTGAAAAAATGCCGGGTCCAAAGGAAACCCCGGGCCACGCACGAGATGGGGCTCTGCCGAAGGATCGCCAAGGTCGTCATAGAACGCGCCCGGTTCCGGATCGCACCAGTGGACAAGGGCTGCGATCGCCTGCAGCCGTTCGGCTTCGTTGCTCATCTCGCGAATGCAAGTAAACTCCCGCTCCAACCACACGCGATCGTTCAGTTGCACATCGACGGTATCGAGCATTGCGCCGCGCTCGATGGCGGAAGCGCCGTATTTCGCAACGCTCAGTTGTAGCCCGATGTCGCGAAAAAGCCGGCCGGCCAAATCCTCGATGGCATTTCGCCACGGCCTGAGTGCGGTCAGTTCTGGCGGATCGGCGTTCAGCGCTTCTTCGGCCTGTCGCATGGCCGCCGCGCTCCCGGCGCGATCGGAGGCGGCGAGAAAACCAAGCGCGCGTTGTTCCTGCGCGGTTGCGATGAGTAGGCGATGGCGCTCGTACGCATCAGTGAAGGCGCGGAATAGTGCCGCCTCGAATCGCCAGTTTCCGGCTTGCGCCGGCGCGGCAACTTTACGCATCAGTTCAAACTGGCGCAACGTAGCATCAACGCCATCGTTGGTCGCCAGAGGGCCATCCCAGTTCTTCTCCAGCGAGAGAATGCCGTGCGCAAACGCGTCGGCACGAAAGCCATCGCTGCCGGTGAAATAGCGCGCGTACTCACGCAGCGTCTCTGTGGGATCCGCATTTGCGGACCAGCCAAGCGCGCTCCATATGAATTTGTTGACGTCGTCGTTCACACCCTCCGAATAGGTGACGAAGCCATTCATATTTGGAGCGTAGTCGCGAAAGATCGCCGTTTCCGCCAGGGGGCGCGGATTGATGACCTCCCGGCCTTCGGTGAGCGCATAAGCCGCGTCCCACGCGGGGACCGGAAGCTGAGAGTGCATGGAGTGGGCAATGTCGGGGTAGAAACGGATGGGAATCTCCCGGGGAATATGGGCGCGCTGGACTTCAAGACTGTCGCGCGACTGCGGCCCAACCACAATGCCCGTCAGCCACGGCGGCCGCGCGGCCACGAGCGCGTAGAACCGGCGCATCTGGTCGGCATTGAACCCCTGGGCGGAAACCCAAATGCCGGCATGGGGATGCGTTCGATGCAGAACTTCCGCTACCCGCGCGAGGAAAGGGAAAAGGACCGCCGGATCGGTGTGTCCGGGATCGCCGCCAGGGACAAACAGCTCATCGACCTGGGGCAACTTACTGAAGACATCGCTCCAGACGCGAAGCTCCGACTCGATGGTCCGCGGATCGGAGTAGTCTTTCGCCATCGCTGGATAGTAGATCGAAACGCGTAGGCCGTATTTCTGTACGATTCCCGAAACCTGGGTCATCATCTCCATGGCCGGCAGGGGAAACAATGGGCTGGATGGCGCGTCGTCAGTAATCGGCGGCAGAAGTTCAATAGTATTAGCGCCGAACACCGCAAGGTCGCGGATATATTGTTCGAAGCGCTGCGGCGTCCACGCGTCGTAGGTGTTGTTCTTGAATCGGTAGCCCAACTGGTGACCGCGAATCGCAAGCTGTGGCGCGGAGATGATATGCAGCGGCGCAGGCAGTAAAGCGTGGCCTGGTGAGAACTCAAGGTGGCGCAGCAGATAGCCGATGCCAAACAGCACGCCGCGGTCGTCCGCGCCGACAATCACCACGCCCTGCCTGGAGTGGATGAGAACTGTCTCGATCTGAAATGCCTCGGGCTTCGACCCGGCAGCAGACCAAACTGCCATGCCCGGCGGCGTTCGCCGCATTTGATCTCTGCGCGCAACGAGAATACTTGGGCCACGAGCCGTCAAGAGGTTTTGTGCATCTTCTGTGCTGACTTGCCATTCACTGCCAGTGCGCTTGCCCGCTTCCTGGACGAGCAACCGCACTGCTGCCATTTCGGTACCGTCTGCGTCTGCAGGCGCAATGATGGTGGCTTGCGAAAGATCGATAGATTTTGCTTGTGCCGCACAGAGAGACGAAATGAAGACAAGCCCAAGAGGGACGGCAGAGCGACAAAATATGCTGGAGAAGCTAAATGACCATGACCTTACGCGCCGCGGCCAAACGGATTCCGGACTGCGCACGCGGCTCGGAGACACGATTTTCAGATTACCTTTGCGCCCGTGGGTCCAAGTTGCATGAGCTTGCGCGAGATTTCCCCCGCTGCATCCCTTAATGCCTGCACGATCCTTTGCTGGCGTGCTTCATCCGCGGGCATCCGCGACGTGGGCATGGAAAGACTGATGGCTGCATCCACCTTGCCTGGAGCCGCAAATATGGCCATTCCGAAACAGGATCCTCCCAAATTGCTCTCTTCGGCATCAGTGGAGTAGCCGCGAGCGCGAATCCGCTCATATTCCGCCTCAATCGCGTTTTCGTCAACAATGGTGTTCTCGTTGTAGCGCACGAGGCCGTAGCTTTGGAGCAGGCGCTTTTGAGTCTCGGCATCCTGCCACGCCGTAATCACCTTGCCCATTGAGCTGGCATGGGGGGGAAGAATGCGACCCGCGATGTTCGTCATGCGAATCAAATTTGCACTCTCGATTACGTGCACGACTTCAATATGGTTGTGCAGCAGCACCGCCAGGCTGACTGTCTCGCCGAACTCCATGTTCAGCCGGCGCATGGGCTCGCGTGCCGCCAATGCCAGGGCGTTCACATATTGCGACGAAACCACCGCGCTGTTCTCGTGCGAAGGCAAATAATGGCCGTTGGCGTCGCGCCGGATGTAGTGCAAGGTTTCGAGCGTCTGCAGCAACCGGAATGCCGAGCTCTTGGTCAACTGCGTTTGCTTTGAGAGTTCCACCAGGCTCATCGGCGCTCCGTTGCGCGAAAGCAGTTCCAGCATCTGAATCGCCTTACCCACCGCGCGGGAAAAGTACCGGCCATCTCTCGGCGCCTTTTCCACGGATTTGTCCGCGCCCCCGCGCGACTTGGCCTGCCTAGTCTTCGGCATAATTTGCTTGATCCCACCCTTCGCAGGTAAGCATTTCATATTACACATACTCTTTCAATATTTCGCCCAATGATTCATGCCGGCGCGAATCCGCCGAAACATAAGGCAGAGCCAGGGTGCTTTTGCAGATGCCCATCAGTTCCAGCCCCAGCTTGAGCCCACGCAGGTAGCTGGATTCGGCCTCGCCGATTCCATACAGTAGCTCACCCAACTCCCGCACCCGGTCCTGCAGATGGGCCGCCTCTTCCATGTCGCCCTTAATCGCCGCTTCGTAGAGCGAGACAAACAGCCTGGGAAAGAGATTGGCGCCGCCAGTGACGCCGCCGTGCGCCCCGATCGCCAGGCTGTCAAGCAGCAGATCCTCCGGCCCCACAAGCAGGGTGAACTCCGGGCGGTCTCCCATCTGAGTGGCAATCGTCCGTAAGTATCCGAGCTCGCCCGAGCTGTCTTTCAAGCCAAAAACATTGGGCAATTCGGCCGCCCGTAGAACGGTCTCTGGCGCAAAGCAGGCTTTGGTCAGGCTAGGCATGTTGTAGAGGAAAAGTGGGAGCTCCACCTCGTCCGCTAGGCGCTGCACCAGGCGGAAAAGATCGTTCTGGCTTACCGCAAAATAGAACGGAGGCGCTGTGACCACGGCGTCGGCCCCGGCACTGCTGGCGAAGCGGGCCAAGCCACAGCTTTCCTCGTAGGAGGTGTCGGTAATTCCCACCAGCACCGGAACGCGCCCCGCCACCTGGGCGCAGGTGCGATCAATCAGTTCGCGGCGCAGCCGGTAGCTCAACGCGGGGCCCTCGCCAGTGGTGCCCAGGATGAAGATGCCATGAATTCCGCCAGCGATCATGTGCTCGATCAGCCGTTCCAAGCCGGCTCGATCGAGGGATGCGGGGCCATCCAAAGGAGTCACCATCGGGGGAATGATTCCACGTAACGGACGGGATAGGGAGCGCGAAGGCATCGGTGCGGTCAGTATATCGGGAAAAATTAGAAAAGTGAAACGTAAATTGTTATTTGAAACGCAAGTTTCGCATTTTTCGCAGAATTACGCTTTTCCCGTGGACAATCCCACCCCCCTCCTGCTCTGATGCTGAGAAAAGTGCCGCGCAAGGCAGGAGGCCGTATTCCCTTCATCCGATCTCAATTCACCCCACGTCCCTCCTATCCCTGGTTGCTTGTCGCCGCACTCTGGGGCGTGGGCTTTCTCAACTATGCTGACCGGCAAGCCATCTTCTCCGTCTTTCCGCTCCTGCAGTCGCGCCTTCATCTCAATCTCGCCGAACTGGGCCTGCTGGGCTCCTCGTTTGCCTGGGCATACGGCTTGGCTGCGCCATTTGCAGGCTATGCCGTGGACCGGATGCGCCGCAAAACCGCGATCCTCGGCGGTCTTGAATTCTGGAGCTGGATCTGCGCCGCAACGGCCCTTACGAGCAGGCTCTGGAGCCTGGCCGTTCTGCGCTGCGTGATGGGGCTCGGAGAAAGCCTCTACTTTCCTGCAGCGCTCTCCATGATGAGCGACTATCACGGGCCACGCACGCGTTCCCGCGCGCTCGGCCTTCACCAAACCAGCGTCTACGCGGGCACCATCATGGGTGGTTTTTTTGCGGGCTGGCTTGCAGAACGCTACGACTGGCGCTTGCCATTCTTGTGCTTCGGCGCGGCCGGGGCGTTGTTCGGAATCCTGCTCATCCCCTTGCTGATCGAGCCGGCGCGAGGCGCGGCAGAAGAGACTGCAGGCGTGCCGCCGGCCGAGTCCGCCGCTTCGCCTCCTCCCAGCTTTGTTGCATTCGCGCTGCTCGTCGCGCGCACGCCCACCATCGCATTGCTCATGGCAGCATTTGCCTGCGCCAACTTTGTTGCGGTTGTCTTGCTGGTGTGGATGCCCTTGTACCTCTACCACGCTTTCCATCTGAACCTGGCCATGTCGGGTTTGACTGCCACGGCTCTTGCACAGATCGGATCCATGGCCGGTACCGTAGTTGGCGGATGGCTCGCCGATCGCCTGGTTCGGCGCCTCGCCGCTGGCCGAGTCGTCATCCAGGCTGTGGGCGTATTTTGCGGCGCGCCCTTCGTCTTTCTCTGCTGCCAGACGCGCTCCATGGTCACGGTTTTGGTCAGCCTCGCCGCCTGGGGATTCTTCAAGGGCCTTTATGACGCCAACCTTTTTGCGTCGCTGTTTGACGCGGTCCCCGTGGCTGCGCGCGGTGTGGCAACCGGATGGATGAATACCGTCGGATGGATGGGTGGGGGCGGCCTTGCACCCTTGCTCGTCGGCCTGGCGGCAGCCCACTACGGTCTGGGCCTGGCCATGGCTCTCGTCTCGGTGGTTTATCTCTTCGCGGGGGCCATGCTGTTGTCGGTGCTCCTCTTCGCCCGCCCGCGGAGCCAGCACTGTCAAACTTCATTTGTCACGTAAGATTTTTCCTTTCAATACATTGAAGCTATCGTAAGGTTTACGGCCATGGCGTCGGGAGCGGCAAGCGGCTTTTGTTTTTCGCATTGTCATTCCATAAAAATTAAAATGTCTTAAAAAACTACTTGACGTTTCATTTTTTTCGGATTTAAGATTGGTCAATTCTCCAGGGTCGGCGCTTCCCGTGAAGAATCGCCGATAGGAGGGCCAGCCGGCATCAGAATTTCAATTCATGCGAGCCCGGCTGAAGCAAACCAATTTTACAGATTGCCGGAGGAATGCCAGATGCGCATCAAAACCACACTTTGTTTCATCGTTGCCATGCTTGCCCTTTGCGGTATGGCATCGGGACAAACGATCACGGGCAACATCAACGGCCGTGTCACTGACCCAAGCGGTGCCGTCGTTGTGGGCGCCGAGGTGACTGCAATCAACCTCTCCACGAACGTCTCCACACCCACAACAACGAACAAGGATGGTCTCTACAGTTTGCGCTTCCTCCCCGTCGGTCAGTATTCGGTGAGCGTTGAGGCTAAGGGCTTCAGCAAGGAAGTGATTCCCTCGATTGCGCTCGAAGTGGCGCAGGACGTTGAGGTGGATGCATCTCTGAAGGTTGGCGCGGCATCGACCTCGGTGAATGTGGATGCGGGCACGACTCCCATTCTTAACACCAGCGATGGAACCATTACCAGCACCATCACGCAAAACCTGGTGAATAACCTGCCTGTGAACGGGCACAACTTCGCGGAGCTGACACAGATGGTTCCGGGCAGCACCGTGGCCGACGGCAACCAGTGGAACGGCGCGGGGCAGAGCAGCCCCAACAACTCCGGCGAGCGCGTGCAGAGCTTCGCCACGTTGCCCAACGTGAACGGCAACCGCACCTATACGACGAACTTCACCATCGATGGCATTAGCATCGTCAACACGGGCGCCAATCTGAGCAACGGCTATGGCACGCCCGCCTATAACATCGCTCCCGAGGCCGTTCAGGAAGTGACGATTATCACCAATGTGCCTCCTGCCGAGTACGGAGACGGTGCGACGCAGATTCCAGTCATTACCAAGAGCGGCACGGACAAGTATCACGGCGGCGTCAGCTACTACCTGCAGAACTATCTTTTGGATGCGAACTTATACCAGAACAAGCGCGTTCTGCCCGGGGCTGCCTTTACACCCCGCACCGACTACACGCAGAACATCTACACCGGCACCGTTGGCGGCCCCGCGCCATTCCTGCACAAGAAGCTGTTCTTCTTTGCCGACTATGAGGCGTACCGTAAACCGGCAGGCGGCTTCAGCAAGATCAATGTGCCGCTGAACGCATGGCGCGGCAACACCACTGCTGCCAGCGGATCGCCAGATACCAGCGTCTCGCCTTTGGCGGGCTACGCTTACTTCGGCTCCGCCGTTCCGCAACTCTACGATTCGCAAAATGGCTTTGCGCCATTTAACCAGACCATTGGCAGCGTCTTCTATCAGAACCTCGTGCCCATTCGTAATCCTGTGGCGAAGTACCTTTTCGCGACTCCCGGCTTGCTGCCTCTGCCCAACGCCACACCCTCGGTGACACCGATTACAGGCGACTATCAGGGTGTGACCAAGTCGCTCACGCGCAACGACCAAGGCGACATGAAGGTGGACTGGACACCGACGGCCAGAGACCGCATCTCCGGGCGCTGGTCAGAAGGCGAAGCCGACGACGGAACCAGGGTCGCCATCGATCCGATCTCATTCCCCACCATCAATGACTTCCCCTTCAAGCAGTTGGCGCTCTTCTATACGCGCACCATCTCCACCAGCATTGTGAACGAAGCACGCGCCGGCTTTACGCGCATGCAGTACAACTCTTATCCGCTCGATCTCTCGGGCAAGTTTGGAAACGGAAACTCCCTGGTCGGCATCCCATGGCCCAACGACGTGCCCGGCTTCAGCGCTCAAAGCTTTACCGAGAGCACGAATAGTACCGGCGTGGGCAGCTTCGGTACTGCCGGCTCTGCAAACCTTGCTCTGGATAACCAGTTCAGCTATGGAGACAACCTGACCTGGGAGCACGGGCGGCACATCAGCAAGTTTGGTGCGCAACTGTTCCGTGCGCAGAATAACTTCTACCAGAACAACTCCGGCGGCTTGCTGGGCGGCTTCAACTACAGCGGTGCATTCACCGGAGATCCCGCGCTCGGCCAGGCGATTGGCTACGACTTCGCCGATTTCCTCCTCGACTACTCTTCCAGCTACTCGGTTTCAGAGCAGACCGGAGATGTCGGCTTGCGGCAGTATCGCTTCGCCTTTTTTGCCCAGGATGACTTCAAGCTGATGCCAAACCTCACCGTCAACTACGGCGTGCGCTGGGAATTTGACCAGCCCATGTATGAGGTTCATAACAAACTTTCCGACATCAATCCCGCCACGGGCGCGCTGGAGCTAGCCGGGCAAAGCGGAAACAGCAGCTCCCTTTACGCCTCCACCAAGGACGACATCGATCCGCGTATCGGATTCGCCTGGAACCCCGACCTGCTTCACAAGAAACTGGTCCTGCGAGGCGGTTTCGGCATCACCACGTACATGGACTATAACCTGCTGCACAACCACGTAGGCAACGCCCCCTTCCACATCGGCATTGCGGCAACCGCAACCACGCCTACTTCCACCACTTCAGGATCGCCTTTCGCAGTAACCAATGGCTTCGGCACGTCGGGCGCCACCACGACGGGCGTCTCCTTCAATGCGTGGAACGCTCTGAAGCCGATGATGGAGCCGCAATACTCCATGGTTGTCGAGTACGCCATCAACGGCAGGCAAAGCGTCACCGTGGCCTATGTGGGCAATCTGGCGCAGCACCTGGGCGATGAGCGCAACATCAACCAGGAAACCCTGGTGGCCACGCCTTCGAGCGCGGCCTTCAACAGCACGATCATCAGCACGCCTACGGGCAACGTAGGCATCGGAACCAGCACCGTACAGCTCTACGAGTCGGAAGCCTACTCCAACTTCAACGCCGGCGAAGCCACGTATCGGATTCGTCCGTCATACGGGCTCGAATTTCAGTTGAACTACACGTTCTCGAAGGCGCTGGGCGATACCTCCGGCCCCGTCGCCGTCAACGACAACAACATTGCCGGCGGCGATCCGCAGAACAATTTCTGCCTTCGCTGCGAATACGGACCCTCGGCCAGCGACAGCCGTCACATGCTCAACAGCAGCTGGGTCTATCACATGCCGTTCGGACGCGGGCAGCAATTCGGCGGTAATGTTCCCACGTGGCTCGATGAGGTGGTCGGCGGCTGGACGCTGTCGGGCAGTGCAGTATTGTTCTCCGGCCAGCCCAACACCATCACCGCAAACGGCAGCAGCGGCGCCACTGGCGCCGGAACCCTCCGTGCCAACCATTACCGCCCCATGGTCAGGAAAGGCGGCGTGGATGGCTGGTACGAAACCAGTGGCGGCGGATCGTATGCCCCCAATCCAGGCCTGGATGGAAAGACCTCTGCCGGTTACACCTATGTGATTGCCGGCGAATGGGGCACAGACCCCTCGGCGCTGAACTCAGGCAACGTGGGCGCCGGCACGTGCGGGACGTCCGGTTATAACGACGGCATCTGCGCCTATGGCCAGCCGAACGTGGCTGGGGCAGGCAGCGCGCCTATCTTCGGCACTGCCAGCGTAGGCTCGGAGCGCGCCCAGGGCTTCCGCCAAGTTGATAGCGCTCTGCAGAAAAGCTGGAAGCTGCACGAGTCGCATGAACTTGTTTTCAACGCCAACGCATACAACCTGTTCAACATCGTCAGCTACAACAATCAAGGGCGCACCACCGGCGGTGGCAGCACCTGGGGCTGGGTACAAAGCACGCGTTCCGAGCCGCGGCAAATCGAACTTGAGCTTAAATACCAGTTCTGACAACATTGATTGACCTCCACGCCGGGCAGGAATAGCAGCTTGCCCGGCGTCTTTTTAGCCCGATTCGCGGCTCTCAGCCCGCAACTGCTGGAAGTAAGTCGGCGGCGGCCCAATTACCGTTCTGTCCCTTCGGATGAAACACACCCATGAGCATCGTGTTGGAACTCTGTGTCGATTCGGTCGAAGGAGCCATCGCCGCGCAAGCGGGCGGAGCAAACCGAATTGAACTGTGCTGCTCATTAGATGAAGGTGGATTGACGCCCGGCGAAGAATTGCTTCATGCCGTGCGTTCAGAAGTTGACTTGCAGGTACACGTCATGATCCGTCCGCGCGGTGGGAACTTCAATTACCTGGCCTCTGAATTAGACGAAATGATGCGCGCGATTGAGTCCGCGCAATCGTTAGGAGCGGACGGTGTCGTCCTGGGCGCGTTGACTCCCGAAATGGAAGTGGATACTGAAACACTGCGCCGCTTTATTGATGCAGCCTCGCCCATGCAAGTTACGTTTCATCGCGCCTTCGACATCTCGACCAGTCTCGTTCGATCTCTTGAAGAGATCATCGCAGCAGGTGCGGATCGCATTCTGACCTCCGGAGGCGAGCAGGAGGCTGCGGCAGGTGCAACTCGCCTCGCGGAGCTTGTCTCGACGGCACATAGCCGGATTGGCATCATGGCCGGAGGAGGTGTCCGGCTCGAAAACGTCAGGGAACTTGTTCTCGTTTCTGGTGCGAGGGAGATTCACACCTCGCTTCGCCAGCAAAATGGATCTCGGCACGCGCAAAGAAAGGAGGCAATTGTTAGCACACAGTCTGAGCTAACCTCACACTCGTCCCCGCGAGCAGAAGATGTACGTGCCATGCGAAAGATTCTTGATGAAATCGAGATAGAGCCCGGTCCCTAACGCCTCGCTTCTGCAAAGAACGATGGAATCAAAAGACGTGCAGAGGCCCTTCTCCTTGAAACATCGAGCACGGGCATTTGCCGATTTGACGCCCCTGTTCTCGCACAGCACCTGAACCATTGGGGCTGCATGTCCTGCGGCCGTTGGGTTCTGGCGGGCGCAAGCGAATCCATTCCGCATCGCGCGCGAAACGGTGCCCGAGCGTTTCTTTGCGGGCGGGTTAGAAGAACGTCTGAATCAGGTCGACGACATCGTACGCACTGTTCACCAGAGCCAGTACTCGCCATTTGTCGAAGGTCAGGCAAGGATGCGCAATGTCGAAAGCGATCATGTCGCCGGGCCGAATGTCATCGTTGGCGGCAATTTGCAGGTAGGCATGCTGATCCATCATTCGCGTAACAATCCAATGCGCCGGAGCGGGTTGCGGAGTGGCGCTCCCGGGTCGAAAGTGCAATGCCGGAACAGGCAAACCCGAGTCAAAGGCTGCGTCCCGTTTGCCCAGGCCCACAATGGCTTTATCTGCCTCCGGAACCGACTGCACGTATGCCCATACGTGCAGAGCCGGCTTGAGTCCCGCTCCCATTCGCCGCGCCACAGGGTTGCTTTCGAAGATCCTTTCCTGGGCTTTTCGGTACGCGCCGACATCGTGCGTCAAGTAGCATCCGGGGCGCAGAACCACTTCAACCAGGTCTTTAAAATCTCGAGGAGAGAAGACTTCGGCGACAACGTCATACCAGGCCGATCCTGCACCGGAAAGCAAAATCGGCGTGCGCTGGAAAAGCTTTTTCGCCGCAATCTCTTTCGTCACGTCCATGGCGTGAAGCAGAAATGTGCGAATGGCTGCCTCGTTGTCGAGTACTCCTTCGTAGACTTCGACTCCGCACAGCGCGATCGCATCGTTCCACCGGCCCAGCGCATCGAGAACCGACTGGAGCTGCTCGCGGTTGCGCACGCCGGCTCGGCCGCCGTTCACTCCCACTTCAAGCAGTACATTCAGCCGCACTCTGCAATGCGAGAAGTACGATCCAAGCTGATCGATTTGTTCGGCAGAGTCGATCAGGCAGTAAAACTCAAACTCGGGATCGCGCAGCAGCGCGGCGACGATGGCCATATTCTGCTTGCCGATAAGCTGATTGGCCATGATGACGCGGCGAACGCCGTGCGCGTAGGCAACTTGTGTTTGATGCGCCGTAGCCAACGTAATGCCCCATGCGCCTGCTCCAAGTTGCAGGTCAAACAAGCGCGGCGCCATCGTGGTCTTTCCGTGCGGAGCCAATCGGGCGCCGTATGCGGCCGTGAATTGCCGCATCCATTCAAGATTATGCTGCAGTGCGTCTTCATAGAGCACTGCTGCAGGCAATGTGAGATCCTCGCGCAGCAGGCTCCAGTTGTACCGCGCAATCTCGTTGTGGGCAAGAGGCTGTTCCAGAAATCCAATCCCCTTGTTCAGCGGGTTAATCGTGCCAGGAACGCCGGCTCCATGGGGTTCTCTCTCGCTCAACTGGGAATCTCCAATCCGGCCGCGAGCCAATCACTCCGACCTTGGAAGTACGATGTATCTAGCCTACATACTCAGGGAGCCGTGATGTCAACATGTGACACGTTGATTCGCAAAGCACGCGTCTACGATGGCAGCGGAACGGATCCTGAAGTGGCAGACGTTGCCTTGCTCGGCGACCGCATTGCGGCTATCGGGCCAGCGCTCTCGATGCACGCGCGCAGTGTCGTGGAAGCTGAAGGAATGGCGCTGGCGCCGGGTTTTATCGATACGCACACCCATGATGACCTCAGCGTGATTCATGCTCCCGCGATGGAGCCCAAGATTTCGCAGGGCGTGACAACCATCATCGCCGGCAATTGCGGCATCAGCGCCGCCCCAGTCACCTTACGCGGCCAACTGCCAGATCCTATGAACTTGCTTGGCGATGCGGCAGAATTCCGCTATCCGACCTTTGCGGCGTACAAAGCCGCAATTCAAGCCGCGGCGCCAGCGGTCAACGTGGCCGCGCTCGTAGGCCACACAGCTCTGCGGAACAATTTCATGGATCGGTTGGACCGCGCGGCAACCGGAACGGAAATCGAGGCCATGAAAGCGCAGTTGCAAGAGGCGCTCGACGATGGCGCCTTGGGGTTAAGTACCGGTCTGGCCTATCTCTCGGCGCGTGCTGCCCCGATTGAGGAAGTGCTGGAGCTGGCGCGGCTTTTGGCAGCCGCTGGCGCAGTGTATGCAACTCACATGCGCACTGAAGCCAACGCCATTCTGGATGCGATGCAGGAGGCCTTCATAGTAGGCCGAGCGCGGAGCGTACCGGTGATTGTCTCCCATCTGAAGTGCGCCGGCATTGATAATTGGGGACGCAGCCATGAAGTTTTGCAGGCCCTGGAAGCAGCCGTCGCTACGCAACCCGTTGGCTGCGATTGCTACCCCTACACCGTCAGTTCGAGTACCCTCGACCTTCGCCAGGTGGACGAGCGCGTGGAGATTTTCATTACCTGGAGTTTGCCGCATCCTCAGATGGCCGGACAGCCGTTGTCGGCCATCGCCGGGCAGTGGGAGATGCCACAGATCGAAGCAGCGCGCCGGCTGCAACCGGCCGGCGCCATCTATCACAGCATGGACGAAGACGACATGCGCCGCATCTTGCGCCATCCCGCCACGATGATCGGGTCCGACGGGCTACCCAACGATCCGATGCCGCATCCCCGACTGTGGGGAACCTTTCCCCGCGTGCTTGGTTATTATTGCCGCGAGCAGAAGTTGTTTTCCCTGTCCCAAGCGGTGCACAAAATGACGGGCTTGCCTGCGCAACGATTCGGCATTGCAGAGCGGGGCCAGATCCGTGAGGGATTCTTCGCTGATCTCGTCCTTTTCGATTCGGAGAAGATTCGTGACACTGCGACTTTTTCAGATCCCAGGCGGCCGTCTACCGGAATTCTCGGTGTTTGGGTCAACGGCATTCTTTCACGCGATGCCCAGGGAAGCACACAGCAGCGCGCTGGCCGCTTCTTGCCGCGCGCTCAAACGGCTTGGACGCAGTGAGGAAACGGCACGGAAAACCGGGAGGACGTAAAGACTCGAAATGAGCGATCCGCACAGTATTTTTCTTGTGATCTCGGCCCTGGTTACGGTAGTGGGCCTGATTCTGCTGATCACCGTGATCAAACTGAATCCGTTTCTCACGCTCCTCGCCGCCTCACTTTTTCTCGCCTTGGTTACGGGCATGCCGCTCTCTACAGTGGTTCATTCCTTCGAGGCGGGCGTGGGAGGCACACTTGGTCACATCGCGGTGATCGTTGGCCTGGGCACCATGCTTGGCAAAATGATGGCGGAGTCGGGCGCGGCGGATTGCATCGCTCACACTTTGATCGACATCTTCGGCGAAAAGAACATCCCCTGGGCGATGGTCCTGGTTGGCCTCATCATTGGTCTCCCGGCTTTTTTTGAAGTCGGCTTCGTACTGCTCATTCCCATTGCGTTTACTGTGGCGCGACGTACAGGAACCTCGCTTGTGCTGGTGGGTTTGCCGCTGCTGGCGGGCCTTTCAGTGGTACATGGACTGGTGCCACCGCATCCTGCCGCTTCCATGGCGGTGGCCATCTACAAGGCCGATGTGGGCCGCACCATTTTCGCGGCGCTGCTTGTCGGCATTCCCACGGCAGCCATTGCCGGTCCGCTCTATGCAAAGTTGATTGCCAGGCACATCCATCTTTCCGCAGACAATTCCATCGCTGCCCAGCTTGTTGACCACGAGGTCATTCGCAGCCAGCCTGGTTTCGCGCTCTCGTTAATTACCATTCTTGCGCCGGTCCTGCTCATGTTGACCGGCAGTTGCGCAGATGGACTTTTTCCGTCCGGCTCCACAATCAATGCGACGCTTCACCTGATCGGCAACGACGATATTGCGCTCTTGATTGGCGTATTGCTTAGCTTTATCACGCTTGGCAGTATGAGAGGATTCACTCGCGCCACCATTCTGCGCTTTAGCAACGAGTGCCTCGCTCCTACAGCAGCGATCACTTTGCTGGTGGGTGCAGGTGGAGGATTCGGGCGCATCTTGCAGGACAGCGGCGTCGCGCACGCAATTGTCGCAATGGTTATGCGGAGCCATATCTCCCTGCTGCTTCTGGCGTGGCTCCTTGCCGCGGCCATGCGGCTTGCCACCGGCTCTGCCACAGTGGCTATGACCACGGCCGCGGCTATCGTCGCGCCGATTGTGGCGCACACACCAGGCGTGCATCCCGAGTTGCTGGTGATTGCCACAGGCGCGGGCTCGCTCATCTTCTCCCACGTGAATGACGGTGGCTTCTGGTTAGTCAAAGAGTACTTCAATATGAGTGTTGCCCAGACTCTCAAGACGTGGTCGGTCTGCGAAACCATCATCTCCGTCACGGCCCTCATTCTCACTTTGGGCGTAGCGCACCTTATATGATTTCTGCTTTGCATCAACAGTAGCAATAACGGAATGCCGGGAATCGATTGTGGCATCGGGAGATATTCTGTGACAGGCACTGCAATCCTGCAATCCTCTTCGCGACGCCGTCTTCTTCGAGGCGCGGCGGCATGGGCCATCGCGCACTCCTTGGCGGGAGCGGCACCGCTTTGTGCTTCCGCTCCCCGTCGCGCGAAACTGTTCGCTTATGTCGGCACTTACACAGGAGCGGCCGGAAGCGGGAGCAATGGCGAAGGGATCTATCTATTTGAAATGGATCAGGCCACAGGCGAATTGACGCTCCGCGGGCTTGC
Source organism: uncultured Acidobacteriota bacterium (assembly GCA_963729915.1). GTDB lineage: Bacteria > Acidobacteriota > Terriglobia > Terriglobales > Acidobacteriaceae > Telmatobacter. The sequence goes on from CAVSQE010000025.1 coordinate 21,180, forward strand.
GGCTCCATCGCGTAATCCATCCTGGATCGTCATTCATCCTTCGTCCAAGTTTCTCTACGCTGTGAATGAAATTGCGGACTACCATGGCGACAGCGGCGCGGTCTCTGCCTTCGCGGCCAACGCGGCGAATGGCGAGTTCCGCGCCTTGAATACAGTCAGTTCTGAGGGCGCAGGCCCCGCTTACCTGAGCATCGACTATGAGGGAAGATTTGCCTTTGTGGCTAACTACGGCGGCGGAAGTATCGCGGTCCTCCCCATCCTCGTTGATGGATCGGTTGGTCCGTCTGTCGACATCCACAGTGATGTTGGCCTCGTGGGTCCTGCACGCGCAGTTGACCGCCCCAGCGGCAGCTTCGCCATGAGCGGCCACGACGCTCCTCACGCACATATGATTGCGCCCGATCCGCAGAGTCGTTTCGTGCTGGCGACGGATTTGGGGCAGGACCGCATCTATTCTTATCGGCTCGACGCCGAAACGGGAAAATTGATTCCATCAAGCCTGCAACCCTTCACCGCTCTGCCGGCAGGTGACGGGCCACGTCACTTTGCCTTTCATCCCAATGGACGTTGGCTCTACTCCATTCAGGAGGAGGCATCGACGGTCGTTTTCTTCCGCTACAACGCCGCAACCGGAAAGCTGACGCCAGAGCAAACAATCTCTACCCTTCCGCCAAACTTTCCAGGCACCAGTTTTGCTTCCGAGGTTCTGGTGGCGCCCAATGGCCGCTATCTCTACGCCGCCAATCGTCTGCACGACGCCATCGCGGCATTTGCCATCGCAGCGAACGGAAGGCTCATGCTTATCGGCGAAACTTCCGCGATGGGTGATTATCCTTCTCAATGCCGCATTGACCCCAGCGGCCGTTTTCTCTACACATGTAACCGCCGCAGTGATTGCATTACCTGCTTTCGTTTGCATCCGCAGACGGGCCTCCCGGCCTTTACCGGACAATACACGCCGGCGGGAAGTCCCGCGTGCATCACATTTCTAGCTTGACCCAGTGCATCGCCAAAACTTGATCGGGTCGGAAGATGCCTTGCCTTCGCCTTAATCAAGCCTCGGCATGAGTGAGTTCTCGCCACGAGCGCTTAGGAATCCGGCGGCGTCCAACGCGCCTTTCTCGTTATTCCGCTTTTCAAGATCCGAGCGGCAAACTGTCGCTGTAGTCAAATCTGTAGTTGTCAAAGCACCCGAGAGCCACAATGTTCTACAGAGATCGGGGTTGGCATGGTAAATAGTTTAATCAAAATCGGTTACTTCCACTCAGTTTCGACGGAATTCAATCAACATTGGCATCTGCTTTAGGAGCAAATGGTCAGGGGTTCGAATCAGAACTGCGCTCTACGCACCTTGCGCCGGATGCTTTCACTGGCACAGGAGCACGGCATTCTTCCAGCAGCACCCAAGATCAAACTTCGGAAAGAAAAACAGAGAACAATGGTCTGGGATGCAAACTCCGAAGAGGCTTTGCTGAAAGTAGCGCCGCAACCCCTGAAAGACGTTTTCCTGCTTTGCCACGATTCAGGGATGCGCCCGAATGAAGTCATGTCCCTTCGATGGGATGACATTCTTTGGGAAAAGTCTCTGATATTCGAGCGGGAAGGGAAAACACGCAAGTCAACCCGTTACGTGCCATTGAGTGACCGTGTACGCGAGGCATTGCGTGCGCAATTCGACCGTAACGAGACGGTGGTGAGGCGGCTGAAATCAGAATGGGTTTTCCCGTCCAAACGCCTCAACACGAAAACCGGGCACATCACCCGTACCGGGATTGAGAAGCCGTTTAGACAGGCACGGAAGGCCGCGAAACTGCCAAAGGAACTCATTCTCTATTCCACACGGCACAGCTTTGCGACAGACCTGCTAGACAAGACGTGGAACCTCAAACTGGTACAGGATGTGCTCGGACCCGAGAGCGTAACGACCATGCAGGAATACCTGCACCCGGCCTTAAAGAACATCGCAGACGTTGTGAACCAACGGAATGCGGGAAGGGCAGCGCAGGCAGTAGCAGCCTGAGGCGCTATGCCATATTCCACGCCATAGTCGGGTTTTTGACTGTGACTGCTTAACTTGTAAGTGATTGATTTTATGGTGCGCCCGGAGAGATTCGAACTCCCGACCTACTGATTCGTAGTCAGTCGCTCTATCCAGCTGAGCTACGGGCGCACACGTGTGGGCTTCAGGACGAAACCGCTCCTTCAGATTACCAAGGATGCAGCCGTGGCGCAACGCTTGCGCGTCAGGCTGTGGGAGTCGCGGCGACCGGCGTGGGTGCGGCCAGCAGAGGTAGTTCCTCTTCGATTTCGAGGCCGGTTTCGCGCAGCAGCTTGGTGACCACGGCGGCATTCAGGCGCGTGGCGTCAAATTCGATGCGCAAGGTGCGGGACTGATGGTCGAATCGGAGCTGCCGGATGCCGTAAACGTCGCGCGCGCGCGCCAGCGCCGTAGCCATTTGCTCCGTGGGCGGAGCGGCGCAGCGATAAGAAATCTCCACCGTGGTCATAAGGAAAGAATAGCAGTTGGCGTTGAGTCCCCGAAGTTCACAACATGAACAGAGGCCGCGAAATGGAGGTCCCCATTCGACTTCGATCGCTGCGCGATCTTCGCTCAGGGCAGGCTTTCGACTCGTCTGCCTGCGGCGGACTCGCTCAGGATGACCGACTCATGGAGAGGGGCGCTTACAGGCTGTTCAGGTAACTGCGGATCTCGGGGCTGGTCCAGTCCTGGGCGCCGACGAATTTGCGGCGAATGACGCCGTTGCGGTCGATCGCGTACGTCTCGGGCCACATATCGGTGTGAAACAGCTGCGGGGCCGTTTGCGTTGGGTCCCGGACAGTGATGAGGTCAACGTGGTGACGGACCAGGAAGCGGGAATAGGATGCGGGATCGTCGTCGATGCTGATGGCGAGGATGGCCAAACTGGGCATCTGGTGATGCAACTGGATGAGCGAGGGCAGCTCCTCGAGGCAGGGGGCGCACTCACTCCACCAGAAGTTGAGCAGGACGACCTGTCCGCGATAGCTGGCCAGATGCACGGTGGTGGTGCCGTCAGAGACGGTGAAGTCGGGCGCAGGGGTGCTGAGGAGTGCGGGACGCGCGCCGCGATTGCACGACGCGAGAAGAGCGAGGGGCGCTAGAAAAACCCAGATCAGGAAACGAGGAAACCGCACATCTCTATAATACGGAGCGAAAGGGCAGAAAGAAAACGGTGAGGCACGATGGTGGGCAATAAGCCGGGTTTGCGCGGATCGGGGAGTTGGAAGCCGGTGCTGGGGCTCGTCGACCCGGCGGAAGGCGCGCCGGCGACTGCGGATTGGCGCGAATGGGCGGCCAAATCCGTTCCGGGGACGGTGTTCGATCAGCCGGAACCGGAGCAGCTTATCGAACTGACGGTCATCGTTCCGGCGCGCAACGAGGAGGACTGCCTGGGCGATTGCCTGCAATCGCTGGTGAGCCAGTCGGAAGACATTTTCGAACTGGGCAAGGATTGGGATCTGATTGTGGTGGACGACGGCTCGACCGACCGGACCGCGGAGATTGCACGCGGCTTTGCCGGAGTGACCGTGATGGCGGCGGAAAAGCTGGAGCCGGGATGGACGGGCAAGGCCAATGCTGTGTGGACGGCGGCGCGACGGGCGCGCGGGCGCTGGCTGCTCTTTACCGATGCGGATACGATTCACGAGCCGGGCGGCCTGCGGCACGCGATGCACGAAGCGGAGCGGCACAAAGTGGGCATGTTGAGCTACTCGCCGCGGCAGATTGTGAAGGGCTTCGCACAGCGGTCGCTGATGCCGCTGGTGTTTTGCGAGCTGGCGCTGGCCTATCCGCCGGCCAAGGTTTCTGACCCGGCGCAGCGCATTGCGGCGGCCAACGGGCAATTTCTGCTCGTGGAGCGGGAGGCCTACCGCAAGCTGGGCGGGCACCCGAGCGTGGCCGATAAAGTGCTTGAAGACGTGGAACTGGCGGTTCTGGCCAAGCGGCGCCGGGTGGGATTGCGCTTCCGGTATGCGGACGACATCGTCTCTGCGCGGATGTACCGCACGACCGCGGCCATGATCGAGGGCTGGACTAAAAATCTGAAACTGTTGTTCGACAACGCATTGACGCTGGCGATCTTCAGAGCCATCGACTTTTTTCTTCTTTTTGGACTGCCGATTTTGGCCCTCGAATTGTGGAATGCGCGATTGGGCGCGCATGGCTTGGAGTGGCTGGGCGCGGGATGGATTCTGGGGCTGCTGTGGCTGCGCACCCTCTTCCGGTTCTACCGGCGGGTGGCAAAATCGAACTTCCCGTTTCTGGATTGCGCAATTTCGCCGCTGGGCCTGCCGTTGTTCGCCGTGCTGCTCTATCGGAGCTGGTTTCAGCATCGAATTCTGAAGCGCGTAAGCTGGAAGGGACGGAGTTACGCGGCCTAGAGCCTGCGGCGTCTTTGAGAGCGTCGTGAAGATCGCGCGGATTTTTCGATGGGGCGCAAACCGGCATCGATTGCGTGAACCGAAACAGCAGTTTGCGGCATCTTTCTTAATGTACGAGGTCGAAATGATTTTCCTGACGCGGCGGGCGACTTTTTCCGCATCGCATTATTACTGGAACGAGGCCTGGCCTGCGGAGAAGAATGAGCAGGTGTTCGGGCGCTGCGCGAATCGCAATGGGCACGGGCACAATTACACGCTGGAAGTGACCGTGGCCGGCGAGCCCGATCCCGTGACCGGGTTCGTGGTCGATCTGAAGTGGCTTAAAGACGTGATGGAGCGCGAAGTGCTTTCGGCGTACGACCACAGGCACCTGAATCTTGAAGCGCCGGAGTTCAAGGACGCGATTCCGACCACGGAGAACATCGCCATTGCGGCATGGCTGCGGCTGGCGCCGGTCATCAACGCAGCAGGCGGCGCGACTTTGAGCCGCATTCGCGTCTACGAGACGCCGGAGATTTTTGCCGAATACAGAGGTGAGGCGTGAAAGCGTATTTCGGCCGCCGCTACTTGGTCAGCGCCAGCCACCGGCTGCACACGGGGGCACTTACCGCTGAGCAGAACCGCGTGGTGTACGGAAAGTGCAACAATGCGCACGGCCACGGACACAATTATTTTGTCGAGGTGCTGGTGGGCGGCGCGGTGCATGCGGAGACGGGGATGGTGGTGGATTTGGTGGCGTTGGACAGAACGGTTGGCGAGCGTATTCTCGATCGTTTCGATCACGCTAACCTGAATCTGGATCCGCTGTTTGCGGATCGCGTTCCCACGACCGAGAATCTTTGCCAGGAGATTTTTGCTTTACTGAAAGACGCATTGCCGGGCGGCAAGTTGGAATATGTACGCGTGGAAGAGACGGAAAATAATTTCTTTGAGTGTTCAGCGAGAGGATAAGCAGCGATGGCACACCCGATTGTTGTGAGTAAGCCGGTGCAAAGAGTGAAAGCGGCCGAGGGGCTCGGCGGCTACACCACGCAGGAGATGTACCGCGAGATTCTGTCGCGGCTGGGCGAAGATCCCGATCGCGACGGCCTGCGTTCTACGCCGGAGCGCGTGGAGAAATCGCTGGCCTTCCTCACCAAGGGATACGACGAGGATCCCGCGCAGATTCTGCGCGAAGCGTTGTTCGATGTCGATTACGACGAGATGGTGATCGTTAAGGACATCGAGATGTTCTCGCTGTGCGAGCACCACATGCTGCCCTTTTTCGGCAAGGTGCACGTGGCCTACATTCCCAAGGGCAAGGTGACCGGACTGAGCAAGATTGCACGGCTCGTGGAAGTTTTCGCGCGCCGCTTGCAAGTGCAGGAGCGACTGACGCGGCAGATCGCGGATACGATCCAGGAGGCGATTGCGCCGCAGGGCGTGGGCGTGGTGATCGAGGCGCGGCACCTGTGCATGATGATGCGCGGCATCGAGAAACAGAATTCTTCCACGGTCACGAGCGCCATGGTGGGCTGCTTCCGGCAAAAAGAAACCCGCGCGGAGTTCCTGTCGCTGGTGCGGCAGCCGGGCACCGGCGGAGTGTAGCGCGGATCGCGCGGCGGCGCATCAAAACCGGAATCCGGCTCCAAAACTCATCAGCATCGTGGTCTGCTGCTGGCTGGGAATCGCGTAAGTCGTGCTGGATATGCTCAAGCTTTCTTTGATGTTTTTCGGTTGATAGAAGATAGTCGCGCTGCCCATATCGAAGCGCAGAATCGTGTGCCGCGATGGGTACACCTCCAGCACGCCGCCCGCATTCAAAACCGGATTCGTGAACATTCCCAGGTAAAAATCGACAATGCCCGGCTTCGGCACGGCGATCTGTTTTTCGGTCTCGCCGAAGGTAATGGTGCCTCCGCGAACCTCGCCGAAATATCCCATGTGATCGCGACGGATTCCCAGCTTGACGCCGCTGAGCGCCTCGAAGGCGCGCCCGCCGGCCTGGAAGTCAACGTTCTCGATTCCGCCTGAGTTTCTTCCCGAATGCATCACCGCCGAGTCCCACGAGATGTGCCGGCTGAAGTTCCACGAGCCCCACAGGGCCTCGGCTGGATAGGCATTCAAATACTGGAATTCGGGCAGAATCCGCGGCTGCAATGCGAAAAGTGCGCCAAAATCCCACGATTGTTTGGTGAGGACGGGTTCAGGCGCGGCATCCTCCAGGCGTCCAAAGCTGCGCGTGATGCCGATGCGCGCGTCGAAGTGCTGCAGCGTTGCGCCACTGCGGAACTCCTCTGTAAGCCCGTTGGAATAGCGCGCCAGGATCTGATCGAACTGAAGGATCATCAGATGCGAAGCATCGAAACGCAACGACCACCGCGGCCGCAGGCGGTACTCGGCCACGCCGCCATACTCCATGGCGAAGTCTATCTGCCATGTGCAGTCGGAGTATGTACCGGTCGAAGTGCCGCAACTGAAGCCGGCGACGCCGGCGCGCACCTTGCCGTAGAAGCCCCAGCGCTGGCCACGCCAGCCCACTTTCACACCGCCCAGGGCAAGCATCTGCCTTCCCGAGCCAAGAGCGTTGCTCTCGAGAAAAAAGGAGCTCGGCTGCACCATTCCTTCCAGGGCAAGGCTGGGCGAAAGATTGCGCGTGTAGGTGAACGATGGCAGTGAAGGAATGGCATAATGATTGGTTTCCGGCTGGCATTGCGGACCTGCGCCGATCGGCGTGCAAACTTCCTGGCCGAAGGTCTGCAACCCGATGCTGGCGGTAAGTTCATCACGCGCGAATTGTTGCGAGATTGCGGCGGCGGGAAGGAGCAGGAAGAGCGGGAAAATCCAAAGATAAATGCAGGAAAAATGGAACGACCAGAGGGTCGATTTCACGTGCGTCTCCTCCTTGCACGATGCAACGAGCGGATCGAGAGCTGCCGGATGGAGTGTTGCCAGTGTAGACGAATTGGGGTCCGATTCGTAACTGCGGTGAGGTTTGCGGAAAAGTCCCCGGAATCCGGGAGATCGCAAGCTGAAGTTTCTGTGGATGGGTCGACAGGATCAGATTCCGGCTGCGAACGGCACTACGAAGTACCGCCCACGCAGGGCATTGGCGGCCGAAAGGGCGCGATCGAAGCTGCGCTTGACGGTTTTGGCGATGCGGTCGAGCAGCGCGCGGTCCTTTTCGTCAACGAGAACTTCGCGCGCGATCTCCTCCAGTTGCTGCCAGTCGTGCCAGTCGCCGATGCGGCGCTGCACATCGCCCAGCGCCTCTACCAGCGCGGGATCTGCACTCGCGTCGAGTTGCAGGGTGTAGCGCAACTGCTTCACTTTCAGCCGGAACTCATGCAGGTTGCCCGCGTCGAGGGGCTTCCAATCGCCGAGCTCGCGGACCACGTCCATGGCGGAGCTATGAATGATTTCCTGGTTTTGGTTTGCATCGGCCACTGAAGGCGAAGCCGATTTTTGGCGCTTCAAAACCGAGGCGACAAACCTGGAATATTCCTTGATATCCTCCAGCACCGCCTTGTGCCGGTGGTGCAGCGCATTTTGCAGCTCTTCGGCATTCTGTTGCCGGACGATTTTCAGGTGGACAACCAGGTGGGTCAGCGATTTGCCGTTGGCATACCGCGCCAGCTTGCGCGCATCCGCCAGCAGCACGTCCATATCGCGCACGCCGCCGGCCGCTTTGCGCACCGGCTCGATGGATTCGACGAGCCGCCGCGATTTTTTCCCATTGGCGGCCCCGAGTACGCCGGCAATAGCTTCAACCCGCCGTGAAGCCGTGCGCAGCTTGTGCACGTTTTTGGGCGCGAGATCGCCGGACAAGCTCTGCAACGATTTGCCGAGCTCGCGCAACGCCTTGCGCACGCGTTCCAGTTCGCCGGCCATCTCACTTTAGCTTCGTTTGTCGCCGGGCAAGTTGGCAAGCGCGGCCACGCGCACTAGAGTGATGATGTGAACGGGCTTCTTGTTATCGATAAACCAGGCGGAATGACCAGCCACGATGTGGTGAACCGGCTGCGACGAATTACGGGAGAGCGGGCAATTGGGCATCTGGGCACGCTGGACCCGATGGCCACTGGCGTGCTTCCGCTGCTGATGGGCAAATACACGCGGCTGGCGCAATACTTCTCCGCTGCGGAAAAGAGCTATCGCGGAGACATTCGATTCGGATTTGCGACCGATACCTACGACGCCGAGGGTGAGCCTGCGGGACCGGACGGCTTGCCGGAGGGGTCGCAGGAGGTCACTCTGGAGCGGGTGCGCGCCGCGGCGGCGCGGTTCCATGGCGAAATGCAGCAGATGCCGCCGCAGTTTTCCGCCAAGAAGGTTGACGGCCAGCCCGCGTACAAGATGGCGCGCCAGGGCAAGCCGGTGGAATTGAAGCCGGCGACGATCCGCATCGATGCCTTTGCGATTCTGGCGCTGGAGGGTCCGGAAGCGAGTTTCACCATCGATATCAGCTCTGGCGGGTACGTGCGTTCGGTGGCGCACGAGCTGGGGCAGGACCTGGGCTGTGGCGCGCACCTGAGCAGCCTGCGGCGCACCCGGGCCGGCGTGTTTACGCTGGAGGACGCGCACACGCTGGAAGAGTTGGAGGCGCTGGCCGGGGAATCCGGCGCGGCCAATTCGACGATTGAGGGCGCGTGCGTGCATCCACGTTTGTTGCTGCCAGAAATGCCTTGCGTCACCGGCGACGCCGCGGCGCTGGGCCGGTTGCGCAATGGCGCGCAAGCCAATCTGCCAGAGTTCTCCGCGGCGTCACTGGTAAAAGTGTTTGCCGGGCCGCGGGAACTTGCCGGGATCGCCAAACGAGTGGCGGGAACGCTTTTTCAACCAGTGCTGGTGATGGGGTAAAGGCAGGGAACAAGGCAGCAAGGGACCAAGGGAACAAGGGAACGGGGGAACAAGGAAACGGGTTGTCGAGGGCTTGCGATTGTTGCGATGCTCTTTTTTCTTCTTGGTCCTCTTTTCCCCTGGTCGCTTGCACCCAGTTTTCCTCGCGCCGGCCCCAGCCCCTACCGCTTAAACTAATATTTCGCAGTATTCCGAAGGAGCAGACCCGCCATGCCCTACCCCATGAACTATCGTTATACCCGCGAGCACGAATGGATCTTGGTCGAAGGCACCATCGGCTCGATTGGCATCACGGATTACGCTCAGAACTCGCTGGGCGACATTGTCTATGTGGACGCGCCTAAGGTGGGCGATACGGTAACCGCCAACGCCACCTTCGGGTCTGTCGAGAGCGTGAAGGCCGTCAGCGATCTCTATTCGCCCGTCAGCGGCAAAGTGACCGCGGTGAACGAGGCACTGAAGAACGAGCCCGACAAGATCAACCAGGATGCGCACGGCACATGGATCATCAAGGTGGAGTTGTCCGATCCGAGCCAACTGGTGAGCCTGCTCAATGCGGCGGCGTATGAGGCGTTTGTTGCTGAAGAGCAGTGAAGGAGTGAAGAAGTGAAAGAGTCGCGCTGTTGTTGATTTTCTTCACTCCCTTCACTTTTTCACTCGATTCACTCACTCACAATCCGAAGGATTTAATGCGCTACTTACCCAAATCCGACGAAGAGCGCCGGCAAATGCTGGCCGAAATCGGCGCGTCGTCTATTGACGATTTATTTGCGAGCATTCCGGCGGAATACCGGCTCGCCCGCGACCTCGACGTGCCGCGCCAGCAGGCGGAAAGCGAAATCGTCAGCTACTTCCGTGCTGCCGGCGAGAAAAACTCGACTGGCTACGCGAGCTTCCTGGGCGCGGGCGCCTATCGCCACTACCGGCCGGTAATCATTGACGCCCTGGTGCAACGCGGCGAGTTCCTTACCAGCTACACGCCCTACCAGGCCGAGATCACGCAGGGCACATTGCAGGCGATCTTCGAATTCCAGACCATGATTGCCGAGTTGACCGGCATGGACGTGGCCAACGCCAGCATGTACGACGGGTCTACAGGCGCCGCGGAAGCGGTGATGATGGCGGTGCGCGTCACGGGCCGCCACAAGGCCGTGGTGGCTTCCACGGTGCATCCTGAATACCGCGAGGTGCTGACCACCTATGCGCAGCACCAGGGCCTGCCGACCGCGATTGTTGGCTACGACGCCAAAGCCGGGCGCGTCGATCTCGATGCGCTGGCCGCGGCTGTCACGGACGAGACGGCGTGCGTGCTGGTGCAAAGCCCCAACTTCTTCGGCGTTGTTGAGGACATTCCAGCCATCGCCGAAATCGCGCACGCGAAGGGCGCGCTCTTGATTGTTTCGATTGCCGAGGCGGTTTCGCTCGGCATCGTGCGGCCTCCGGTCGAGGCCGACATTGTCGCCATGGAGGCGCAGTCCTTCGGCGTCGCGCTCAGCTATGGCGGACCGTTCTGCGGCGTGATCGCGGCCAAGGAGCAGTACGTGCGCCAGATGCCGGGACGGCTGGCCGGCCAAACGGTTGACGGGGCAGGGAATCGCGGATTTGTTTTGACGCTGGCCACGCGCGAGCAGCACATCCGCCGCGAAAAGGCGACCTCGAACATCTGCACCAACCAAGCATTGGTCGCGCTCATGGCGACGATCTTCATGGCAGTTTACGGCAAAGAGGGCATGCGCGAGCTGGCCGAACACAACCTGGCCAAGGCGGATTACGCGGCAAAGACGCTGGGCGGCCAGGCGGGTGCAAAGCTGCGCTTCCTGGACACGTCGCTCGGGGGCGCGCCGCGTTTCCACGAGTTTGTGCTCGAGACCGATGAAGCGCCGACAGTATGGAGCCAGCGTCTCCTCGACAACAAGATTGTCGGCGGCATCGAGTTGAGCCGCTGGTATCCCGAGCTCGCAAATTGCACGCTCTGGTGCGCGACGGAAGTGATCACGCGCGAACAGATTGATACGGCGGCGAAGGTGCTGGCGGGTGTTGAGGTGGAGGCGAGGTAAGGAGGAAGGCGTGCCGGAGTCAGAATTTTTGTGCCTCGCCGTTTCGCGGTGCTGTAAAGAGTATTATGCAGCGGGGTTAGACCTGGGAACCGGGGCGTGGGTGCGGCTCGTGGGTTCGCGCCCGGACCTTCGCTTCAATGGCGTGGACCTCGGGCAGCTTCGCGTCGAGGGGATGGGAGCGCGTAGGCGTATGAGGCCCCTCGATGTCGTCCGCATCCCATTGGGAGAGCGGGTTCCTACGCGTTCACATCCTGAAAACCAAATTCTCGATCACTCGATAACTGATGGTCCAATTCCTTTACTCAGCAATGCGGCACATGATGCGAGTTTAGTCGGAACTATAAGGGAGTGGGCCGAAGCGTCAGGCAAGGCGGATTTGCTATTCGGCACGGAGAACACGTCGAACCCCGTCGCAGCCAACGATAAGTCTCCGATTTCACTCTTCGTTGTCCATTCAGAACACCTTTGGTGGAGAATGACAGGAGAGTACACGAAAAGTAGGTCAACCTCTGACCTCGGAAGCGGACCGTTCATACAGGGTAGGTTCGATTTTGGGATTGACAATCAGCGTTATTGCTTGCCTGCCGGAGATCCCGCCTGGGAACTGACAGCCCGGACGAACATTCCGAGTGACCGCTTCATCGAAAATACAAAACTCAATGAGCTTTTAGGCATTCCATCTGAGATAGACACACTTTTGACGATAAGTTTCGATGACGACGTTATCAAATTCGATCAGCGGTTCAAATTTATCGCCGGTGTGTTGCATCTGCCCAAGCAATGGTGACGATTTGGAGGTGAACCTGTGAATAGATTGAAGGCGCTGCCGTGGACTGAAATCTTGCTGTTCCTGCTCCTGACGGCCACCGTTGCAAACTATATCGAGCTCCGCAGGCTGGAAGGCGTTGTTAGCAGCGTGGAAGGCGATGTTTCTAACCTGAGCTTGCAGGTCAATTCACTGCTCCTATCGCGATGAGGCATTTGAATGGCAACCACTGAAAATTCCGGCCCCCGTACTTTGGGCAAAGTCCGCCCGCATCCTTCGCAGAACGAGGCTTTGCTCTTCGAGAAGTCCTCGCCGGGCAAGCGGGCGTTCAAACTGCCTCCGCTTGACGTGCCTGCTGTAAACGCCGAGGCGCTCCTTGGCTCCGCTGTGCGCACGAATCGTGCGGAACTGCCGGAGCTCTCCGAGATCGAGCTGATCCGCCACTTCACGCGGCTCTCCACTTGGAACTACGCGATCGACCTCGGCATGTACCCGCTGGGCTCGTGCACCATGAAGTACAACCCGCGCGTGAACGAGTTTGTTGCCCGCATCGAGGGGCTGGCCGAGGCGCATCCTTACCGGCCCGACGCGCTGGCGCAGGGGATTTTAGAAGTTTTGGATCTGCTGCAGCGGTGCCTGCTGGAGATCACTGGCATGGACGCGATTACGTTGCAGCCCGCGGCTGGCGCGCACGGCGAGTTCACAGGGATTCTGCTCACGCGAGCATGGCACGAGTCGCAGGGCAATCCGCGCAAGAAGGTCCTCATTCCCGACTCGGCCCACGGCACCAATCCGGCCACTGCGGCCCTGAGCGGCTACGCGGTCGAGAATATCAAGTCAGATTCGGACGGCGGCATCGATCTCGAAGCTCTCGCGCGGCAGGTGGACGAAAACACCGCTGCGCTGATGCTCACCAACCCTTCGACGCTGGGCGTCTTCGAGCATCAGATTCATAAGATCGCCGACATTCTGCATGCCAAGGGCGCGTTGCTTTACATGGATGGCGCGAACATGAATGCGCTGGTGGGCAAGGTGCGCCCCGGCGACTTTGGCGTGGACGTGATGCACCTGAACCTGCACAAGACCTTCTCCACGCCGCACGGAGGTGGAGGGCCCGGGTCCGGTCCCGTGGCGTGCAAGAAGTTTCTGGAGCCGTTCCTGCCGATCCCAGTTCTCGTCCGCAGCGAGAACGGCACGAAGTGCCCCGATGCCGGGGATTGGGAGGACACCAACGCCGAGCCGACAGCCGATGGCTGCCCGCCGCTCTTTCGCGCACCTGTGCTCAAGCCGGATGGCGAGCGTGTCGGCGACACAGAGCCTTTGCCACTGCACCCGCAGGGCGGCGCACTGCATTGGGACTACAACCGCCCGCAGTCCATCGGCCGCGTGCGCGCGTTCTACGGTAACACCGGCATGTTCATCCGCGCGCTGGCCTACATTCTGGCCAACGGCCCGGACGGCCTGCGCCAGACCACCGAAGACGCGGTGCTGAACGCGAACTACATCCGCAAAAAGATTGAAGACCTGTACGAACTGCCGTACAAGACGGCCTCGATGCACGAGGTGGTTTTCAGCGACAAGCGGCAGGCGGTGCACGGCGTCAAAACCGGCGACATCGCCAAGCGGCTCATCGATTACGGGTTCCATCCCTACACGGTCAGCTTCCCGCTCATCGTGCACGGCGCGTTGATGATCGAACCCACAGAGAGCGAATCGCGCGAGGAGCTGGATCTGTTCATCGACGCCATGCGCTCCATCGCACGCGAAGTTGAGGAGAATCCCGAACTGGTGAAAACCGCGCCGCACTCCACGCGCGTTTCGCGGCTCGACGAAGTGCAGGCCGCGAGGAAGCCGATCCTGCGGTGGCGAAAGACGGGACGATAGAGTAGCCAGAAGACCCCAGAAAATCAGTGCGGGCGAGGACGCCCGCACGACAGCCGGTCTGGAGACCGGCGCTACTCGCTCCCTCGCTCTCCGCTTCACTCAACTTCTTGCTTTCTTGGTACCTTGGTACCTCGCGCCCGGCTTCTGGAACCAAGCGCGCTATATGCCCCGCGTTGGCTGCTGGCTACACTCGAGTTCAGAATGGCCAGCACTCCTTCATCGCCGTCGTCGGGTTATCGCGGACGGTTGGCGCCTTCACCTACGGGCTATCTGCATGTGGGCCATGCGCGCACCTTCTGGACGGCGTTCCAGCGCGCGCGCGAGGCCGGCGGCACGCTGGTGATGAGGATGGAGGACTTGGACGCCGATCGCAGCCGGTCGAACTTTGCTGAAGCAGCGATGGAAGATCTGCGTTGGCTGGGCATCCGCTGGCAGGAGGGTCCGGACAAGGGCGGTCGCTACGCGCCTTACGTGCAGAGCAAGCGCCGTTCCCTGTATCTCGCAGCGTGGCGCAAGCTGCTGCATCGTGGCGCCCTTTTCCCGTGCCGCTGTTCGCACAAGGACATCGAGTCCGCGCTGGGCGCGCCGCACGAGCGCGTGCGGGCCGCGAGCTCCGGCAGCAAGCTCGACATCCTTGACGACGAACCCATGTATCCTGGCACGTGCCGCCACCTGACGGGTCATGCGCCACAGTTGCCCGGCCCTACGTCGGCGGATGTTGACACGCCCGAAGGCGTCAACTGGCGCTTCCGCGTGCGCGAAGGCGAGGTGATTGAGTTTGTGGATCGCAACCTGGGCCCGCAGCGTTTTGTGGCCGGCGTGGACTTTGGCGACTTTGTGGTGTGGCGGCGCGACGGCGGTCCCAGCTACCAGCTTGCCTGCGTGGTCGACGACGCCACCATGCGCATCACCGAAGTGGTGCGCGGCGCCGATCTGCTCAAGTCCACCGCGCGCCAGATCCTGCTCAACCGCGCCCTGGGATTCAAAAATCCTGCCTGGTATCATTGCCGCCTGGTGGTGGACCACCACGGCCGCCGCCTGGCCAAGCGCCACGACGCGCTGAGCCTGCGCGCCCTGCGCCAGCGCGGGCTGACGCCCATGAACATCCTGGCGGCAGAGCTGCCCATCGAAGTCTGAAGAGCCGCAATTAGGTGCAGGCATCGGGGGCTGCGTAGTGGGTCAGTTTGATCAAAACCATCCCACGGGGGCTAAAGCCCCAGATTCTTCTATGCGGCCTTTGCGGCACGACTGAAGTCGTGCCCTGACACTTCTTGCGATCCTTGAAGAGTTTTCCGTAGCCTGCGAAGTCGTGCCCTCTCACGACGGCCTCACACTGAACTGATGCTGCGATGCGGAGACTGGCCCCTCGGGCTGCGCCGCAGGGGCGCGATGCTTTACCATCGTTGACGACAGAAATTCACTTCCGGCATGTCGATCACTTCACAATCGCGCCAGAAACGGTTTGCCATGGATGAGGTGTCGAGCCACCGATTGAACCCGCTACGCAGCGCTCCCAATCTGCTTACGCTCATCCGCATCTGCCTGGCGCCCTTCCTAGTAGCGGCGATCCTTGAGGGGCACTACATTCTGAGCTTCGTGCTTTTTATTGCCGCGGGGCTCACCGATGCGCTGGATGGCACACTGGCGCGCGTGCTCAAGCAGCGATCGACATTCGGCGCATATCTCGATCCGGTGGCGGACAAGCTGCTGCTGAGCACGCTGTTTCTGGTTCTGCTGCACAAGGGATTGATGCCGGTCACCGTGACGGTGCTGGTCTTCGGCCGGGATGTGGGCATCCTGCTGGTGTCGGCGCTGCTCTATGCAGCTGTCGGCCGGCGTGAATTCCATCCCAGCCTCTGGGGCAAAGCCAATACCCTGGCCCAAATCTCCGCGGTGTCGGCGGTGCTGCTTGATCAGCTGACAAAGGCGTATTGGGTCGAGGCGTTCCGGACCGTGGCGCTCGACGCCACGATTGCGCTCACCATTATCTCGGGACTGCACTATGCGTGGGTGGTTTCGCGCCGCAGCGGAGCCACGGCGGCCAACGGCGCCAGCGGCAAATAATCCGCCAGCCTGGCTCCGCTAGCTCCGATTATTCCTACGAATCGTCCTGGAGATCCTCGGTGCCAGCCGTGTCTTCAATCTCCATATCGCGAAACTCTTCGGAATCGAAGATTTCGCCACACTCCAGGCACTCGACAAACTCGGTGTCATCGTGACGGGAAACGATCCGGACTCTGGGATGTTTGCAGGCGGTTGCCATCGTTCTCGGGGGTTCGTGCACTTCAGCAATCCAGATTGGATGCGCCCTTTCCTGTCCCCGTCGCTGCCGTCCTGATGGTGTTAGCGGACCTTCGGGTACAGCCAATTTGGGATTGCGATAGGTGCTCTAGAGCGTCTTCGATTCAACGGTTAACATCGCCAGTTCGCGCGGGGGTCAATTTCTTGAGGAAGCTGAACCGCGGCATTCTGCATTCTGTTAAGGACAGCATCGAAAACGCTGTATCCGCCAGATTGTAGCTGTCTTTTGGGCGTTTGCAAACCGATTTTTGATGAAACTTTCAGCCGGAATACGTAATTTCCCCCGTCAGGACGAGCCAAAGAGGGAACTGGCGCGGGCTTGAAAGGCGAATTCAAGCGGACGTATACTGAATACGGACCGTTCCAGTCGGATATTCCATGCTAAAGCTCACCAAAAAAGCGGATTACGGGCTGATGGCGCTCAAGTACCTTGCCGAGCACCCGGAGACCCCTGCGTTGAGCGCCAAAGACGTGGCGGATGCCTATGGAATTCCGGCGCAATTGCTGGCCAAGATCCTGCAGCGGCTGACCAAGACGGGCCTGCTGAAGTCCCACGCGGGCATGAACGGCGGCTATGCGCTGGCCCGGAACCCCCGCCAAATCTCGGCCTTTGAAGTGATCCACGCCATCGACGGACCCCTGTTTCTGACCTCGTGCACCAAGGGGGCGAAGTCGTGCGACCTCACTCCGAATTGCACCATCAAGGAACCGCTGGCGCGGGTGAACGAGACCATCATCGGAGTGCTGAAGAGCATCAGCATTCACGACCTGGCAGACCAGGAGCAGGCCGCGGCCAAGGCGCGCGACGTCCAGGGGCTGGTCACGTTGACACTTTAGAGCGTCTGTCGCGGTGATCGCCGGCGAAAGCAGAGCAATAGAACGATGGAGACCAAGATGAGCACGGCAGCAAGTCAAGTGGAGGCGCCGGCGGGCGTACACCTGCCAATCTACATGGACAACCACGCCACCACGCCCCTGGATCCAAGGGTGCTGGAGGCGATGATGCCCTGGTTGACTACCAAGTTCGGCAATGCGGCCAGCCGCAACCACTCCTTTGGATGGGAAGCCGAGCAGGCCGTCGATGCGGCCCGCGAGCAAATCGCCAAACTGATCGGCGCAACGGCCAAAGAGATCATTTTTACTTCCGGCGCGACGGAGAGCGACAACCTGGCCCTCAAGGGCATCGCGGAGATGTATCGCGAGCGCGGCAACCACATCATCACCCAGGTCACCGAGCACAAGGCGGTGCTGGATACTTGCAAGCGCCTGGAAAAGTCCGGCTGTCGCGTCACGTATTTGCCGGTGAAGGCCGACGGCACCATCGATCTTGAAGACCTGCGGCGTGCCATCGACGACAGGACGATTCTCGTTAGCATCATGGCGGCGAACAACGAAATAGGCGTGCTGCAGCCCATTCGCGAGATTGGCAAAATTTGCCACGAGCGGGGCGTGCTCTTCCATACCGACGCGGTGCAGGCCGTGGGCAAGGTTCCTTTCAATGTGATCGACGATTGCGTGGATGTGGCGTCGATCTCCGCGCACAAAATTTACGGCCCCAAGGGCGTGGGTGCGCTTTACGTGCGGCGCCGGAATCCCCGCGTGCAGATCGCCGCGCAAATCGATGGCGGCGGCCACGAGCGCGGCATGCGCAGCGGCACCCTGAATGTTCCCGGCATCGTGGGCATGGGCAAGGCGTGCGAAATTGCGCAGGAAGAAATGTTTGAGGAGGGCCGCCGGCTTGAAGGCTTGCGCGACCGGCTCATGACGAAGCTTGTATCCGAGTTGGACTACGTGCATGTGAACGGCTCGATGGAACACCGGCTGCCCGGCAACCTGAACATGAGTTTTGTTTACGTCGAAGGGGAATCGCTGCTGATGGGCATTAACGACGTGGCGGTTTCGAGCGGATCGGCTTGCACTTCGGCGACCCTGGAGCCTTCGTATGTGCTGAAGGCTTTGGGATTGGGCGACGACGTGGCGCACAGTTCGATTCGCTTCGGCCTGGGCCGCTTTAACACCGATGCCGAGGTGGACTACGTGGCTGCCAAGGTGATCCAGGTGGTGCGGCACTTGCGCGAGTTATCGCCGCTCTACGAAATGGTGAAGGACGGCATTGATATCACGAAGGTGGAGTGGCAGGCGCATTGAGAAAAGCAGCTTCTAGCTGCTAGCTTCTAGCTCCTAGCTTCAAGGCGAATGAGCAGATCGGAAGCTAGAGGCTAAAAGCTAGCGGCTAGGAGCTAGAAAAAACAATGGCATACAGCGATAAAGTAGTGGATCACTACAACAACCCGCGCAACGTGGGCACGCTCGACAAGGGTTCAGCTGAGGTGGGCACGGGCCTGGTGGGCGCGCCGGAGTGCGGCGACGTAATGCGCCTGCAAATTCGCGTGAACCCTGAGACGAATGTGATCGAGGAGGCGAAATTCAAGACCTTTGGCTGCGGCTCGGCCATCGCCAGCTCTTCGCTGGCCACGGAGTGGATCAAAGGCCGCACCGTTGACGACGCGTTGAGCATCAAAAATACAGACATTGTGAAAGCGCTGTCGCTGCCGCCGGTGAAGATTCACTGTTCGGTGCTGGCGGAAGATGCCATTCGCGCCGCCATCGGCGATTGGAAGAAGAAAAACAGCGTTGCGGAGCTTCCTCCGCCAACGCCGGCGAAGTAAGCAAGCGCAACTAAGCTAGAAGGATGGAAGTCATGCCGGACATGGACACACTCGAATCGATTCACTCCCAGAACCCGGCCGAGCCGCAACCGGCCGCTCCCGAGACACCGGAGAAAGGCGTCCTCGTGACTCCCAGCGCGGTCAAGCGCATCCGCGTGATCCTGGCCAAGGAAGGCATCTCCACGGAGGAAGGCGGACTGCGACTCGGCGTGAAGGGCGGCGGCTGCTCGGGCCTCTCCTATGTCATTGCATTCGACGCCCATCCGCGCGAGCGCGACCGCATTTTTACCTTCGACGGCGTGCGCGTGTTCATCGACCCCAAGAGCTTCGTTTACCTGAACGGAATGACGCTGGACTACGAAGAGACGCTGATGCGCCAGGGATTCAACTTCATCAACCCGAACTCCACGCGTTCCTGCGGCTGCGGTACTTCGTTTTCTGTGTAGTGCGTGATGCGTGTAAGGACGCTCTCATGCTGAAAGTGGTCGAGAATGCGGTTCCGGTTGCCTGTTGGTCCTGTTCCGTTGCGCACAATGAGTCCACGCTCTTTTGTCCGGATTGCAGCAAGATTCAGCCGCTCACGGGCGGCGATTATTTTTCTGTCTTTGGCCTGGAACATCGGCTGAATATCGATCTCGCCGCGCTGGAACAGGAGTTTCATCGCCTCAGCCGCAGACTGCATCCCGACCGCTTTACCCGCGCCAGCGAAAAAGAAAAACAGTGGAGCCTTGCCGACACGGCGCTTCTCAACGACGCGTATCGCACGCTCAAGGATCCGCTTCGCCGCACCGAATACCTGCTCAAGCTGGAGAGCGCGGAGATCGACGCGCCCGCCGCCAGCAGCGTTGCCGTGATCCAAGAGCAGGAAAAATCCTCGCGCGTTCCAACTGACCTTTTGGAACAGGTCTTCGACCTGAATATGCAGCTTGAAGAGATGCGTAAGTCAAAGAAGATGGGGCAGGAAGATCCGGAGCTGAAGGAAAGCCTGCTGAAGGCCAAGCAAAAACTTGAGGGGTTGGTGGACGCTGTGGACCGCGATTTGCGCGCGCAGTGGACGATGTGGGAAGCCGGCGATGCGGCCGCGCGACCGACAGCGCAACGGGCCATGGTGGCGCTCCTCGATCGCAGGCGCTACTTGAGCAATCTGGTCCGCGACGTGACCGAAATCCTGGGAGACTGAGCAGCAATATGGCGGAAGGGCACGTCGTCGGCATCGATCTGGGAACCACCAATTCCCTCGTCGCCTACTTGGAGGGCGACAAGACCGGTCGTGATTCCCGGCGTGGACGGCGCGAACCTGGTGCCGTCCGTGGTTGCGCTCGATCCCATAACAGCGAAGGGTGACAGGCCGACAGTTACGGTGGGCAACAGCGCGCGCAAGGCGTTGATTGAAACGCCGGAGCGCGTGATCTACTCCGTGAAAAGGTTGATGGGCCGCGACTTGGAGGAGGTTCGGACCGAGCTGAAGTTTTTCCCCTTCCGTCTTGCCGGCGATATGGAAGCCGGCGAAGTTCCGCGCATCCAGTTGGGCGAGTTGCGTTTTACGCCGCCGGAGATTTCTGCCTACGTTCTGCGCCAGCTCAAGCGCAATGCCGAGCGCTTTTTTGGCGCGCCGGTCGCGCAAGCGGTCATCACCGTGCCCGCCTACTTCAACGACGCGCAGCGGCAGGCCACCAAAGACGCGGGCCGTATGGCGGGCCTCGACGTGTTGCGGTTGGTGAACGAACCCACTGCCGCGGCGCTGGCTTACGGCCTCGATCGTGCAAAGGAAGGCACCATCGCCGTCTACGATTTCGGCGGAGGCACCTTCGACATCTCCATCCTCAAGCTGCGCGACGGCATCTTTGAGGTGCAATCGACCAACGGCGACACGCACTTGGGCGGCGACGATATCGACAGTCTGCTGCTGACCATCGCGCTCGACGAGATTTTTGGCGAGCATGGCGTCGATCTGCGTGCGCATCCAGGCGCGGTGCAGGCTCTTCGCAAGGCTGCCATCGACGCCAAGATCATGCTTTCGACCGAGCAGGCCGCGCACTTCGATATTGAATTACCCAACGGCGACCGCTATCAGCGCGAGATTCCGCGCGCGGTCTTTGAACTGCTCATGGAGCCGGTGCTGGCGCGGACTGCGGGCCCATGCAAGCAGGCAATGGCCGATGCCGGCGTCACGCCCGAGCAAATTGATGAAGTGGTCCTTGTCGGCGGGTCAACGCGCATTCCCGCCGTCCGCGCACTTGTGGACGATCTTTTCCGGCTCAGCGCGCGCGGAAAGAAACCGCACATTGAGCTGAACCCCGATGAAGTGGTCGCGCTAGGCGCGGCGGTGCAGGCCGGCATACTGGCCGGCGCCTCAAAAACCACCGACGACATGCTGCTGCTTGACGTGACGCCGCTTTCACTTGGCATTGAGGCGCTGGGCGGAACGGTAGCGCGCATTATCCAGCGCAACTCCACCGTCCCCGCCTCGGCAACCGAGCACTTTACCACTGGGGTCAACGGCCAGACCAATGTGGCTATTCACGTATTACAGGGCGAGCGCGAACTCGCCGCCGATTGCCGCTCCCTGGCGCGCTTCGACCTGAAGGGCATTCCGCCCATGGCGGCGGGGCTGCCGCGCATTGAAGTGCGTTTTCTTATCGATGCCGACGGCATTCTGCAGGTTTCCGCACGGGAGCAGCGCAGCGGAAAGGAAGCGCAGATCGAAGTGAAGCCGACGTATGGGTTGACGGACGAGCAAGTGGAGAACATGATTCTCGATTCCTTCGACCACGCCGAAGAGGATTTTTCGAAACGCCTTCTCATCGAGGCGCGTAACGAAGCCGATGCGATTCTTGCCGCCGTGGCGCGCGCTCCCAAAAATCCTGCGTGGAACGAGTTGAGCGCGGAAGAGCAGGCGGCCATCGCCGTGGCGCGTGATCGGCTGGTTCTGGTCAGGCAGGGAAGCGATTTGAATGCGATCAGCCAGGCCATGGTGGCGCTCGACAAGGCCACGCGCCGCTTTGCGGAGTTGATGATGGATGAGGCGGTTTCCAGCGCGATTCGCGGTAAAACCATGCATGAGGCCGGTGAGGAACTGAAGGAGTCTGTCACTGTCCCGCACGACTTCGCTCCGGCGGAGTTCAAGTAGCAGCGGGGCGGCGAGTCAGCGAGTTAGCGAGTTAGCGCCGAGGGCACGAAGCGATGAGTGAGACAGCAAAGAAAGTGATACCGGCAGACAAGCTAGTCCGCGTCACTTTTATTCCCGAGGGCCGCGCGGTGGAGTTTGAGTTTGGCACGATGCCCTACGATCATCACGGCAAGCCCATGTCGTTCCTCGATGTTGCGGAGAATTTCGGTATTGCTCTCGAGCATGCCTGCGGCGGATCGTGTGCCTGCACCACCTGCCACGTGTGGATCAAGGAGGGCGCGGAGGGTTTGAGCGACGCGGAGGACGACGAACTTGACCGCCTCGACATGGCCGCCGATCAGCAATTGAATTCGCGGCTGGGCTGCCAGGCTGTGATCACGCGCCCCGGAGATTACGTTGTCGAAATCCCCAGTTGGAATCGCAACTACGTCTCCGAGGGCAAGCCACTGGCGCTGGCCGAGCCAAAGTAAGGAGCGAATCATGCCGCGTGCAATCTATTGGACAGACGCCGAAGAGATCGGCATTCAACTTGCGGAGAAGTTTCCCTCGCTTGATCCGCTCACAGTGCGATTCACCGATCTGCATCGCTACGTTACAGAGCTGGCCGGTTTTGCCGACGATCCGAAGATGTCCAACGAACCGCGCCTGGAAGCGATCCAGATGGCGTGGTACGAAGAGTACAAGGACGCGCAGAAGTAGTCTGCCTCAAGTGTCTGGCGCCGATTCCCGGTGTTTCGAAGGGCGAAGCGCAAAGATGCTTGAATCCCTATTCGCTACTTGCTACTCCGTGTCTTTAGCGCCTTCTCAATGCCCGCTTCCGCGAGCGGCGACATGATTGCGAAACCGGCCGGAAGCGGATGCACTCCGTCTTTGCTGAGGTTTGCGGGCAGTCCTCCGCGGTCGTCCTTCATCACGGAGTAGAAGTCGACATACAAGTAGCCTTTTTGCGCCGCATAATTCTTGAGCCACAAATTTATTTCCGCAATCTTCGGCGCGGGAGTGAGTCCCGGCGCCCAGGGATAGTCGAAGGACGGCAGTACGGAGCAGAGCACCACGCGAATCCCATTCGCCGCTGCCAGCTCAGCCATCGACGCCAGGTTGCCCTCGGTCTGTTCGAGCGTCATCGGGCCCGTGTTGCCGGCGATGTCGTTGGTCCCGGCGAGAATCACCACAACCTTCGGCTTCAAATCGATTACGTCCTGGCGGAAGCGCACCAGCATCTGCGGCGTGGTCTGCCCGCTGATTCCGCGGTTCACATACGGCTTGCCGGGAAATGCCTCGTCCAGCTTCCAGCCCTGCGTAATCGAGTCGCCCATGAAGACCACGCGGTCCTCGCCGGTTTTCGGGGCACCAAGCATCGCATCGGCCTCCTTGAAATGCGCAAGCCCGCCAAAATCCACCAGCAGTTGCCGGTCGTGATCGATCCAATACGCATTGTTGGGATGCCCGGAGGGCGATGTTTGCGCGGGCGGCGCGGTGGCCGGCGCCGGAGCCGTTTGCGCAGCCGGAGCCTTGGTCTCGGGCGGGGACGCGGGCTCCTGGGCCTGTAGCGAGGCCACTGCGAACAGCCCCGCCAGCGCTGCGGCGAGCAACATGGTCTTGCAGAAGTTCTTTTGATTCACGTCGGGTCTCCATCGAATTCGGATTAGAACTGCGGCAACCTGCCGCCGTTCCGTGCGCTTCGATTGTAGGCAATCGCGCCCCAACCAAGCTACCCATCCTGTGGCGCGCGAAGCCTGCGCGCCTCGCGATAAAATCCAAATATGCCTGCCGCAGCCATCTCTCCTGACGTTTTGGCGAAATACGAGCCCGTGATCGGCCTCGAAGTGCACGTGCAACTGCTCACGGCGACCAAGGCGTTTTGCGGTTGCGCCAACCGGTTTGGCTCCGATCCGAACACCAACATTTGCCCGGTTTGCCTGGGGCTGCCGGGAGCGTTGCCAGTGCTGAACGAGAAGGCCGTGGAGTTTGCCACGCTGGCTTCTTTGGCGCTCAACTGCCAGGTGCGCGAGCGCTCGATCTTCGCGCGCAAAAACTATTTTTATCCCGATCTGCCCAAGGGCTACCAGATTTCGCAGTACGACAAGCCGCATCGCCGAGCATGGCTGGATCGAGGTTCCCACGGCGGACGGCGGCAAGAAGCGCATCGGCATCACGCGCCTGCACATGGAAGAGGACGCGGGCAAGAGCCTGCACGAAGGGTTTGCCGACTCTGCCACGCGCACCTACCTCGACCTGAACCGTTGCGGCACGCCGCTGGCCGAGATCGTCAGCGAGCCGGACATCCGCACCCCCGACGAGGCCTTCGAGTACCTCACGCGGTTGAAAGAGATCCTGCTCTACACCGGCGTCTCCGATTGCAACATGGAGGAGGGTTCGCTGCGCTGCGATGCCAATGTAAGCGTCCGTCCCAGGGGCCAGGAAAAATTCGGCACCAAGGCCGAAGTCAAGAACGTGAACAGCTTCAAGTTCATCCGCGCGGCGCTCGAATACGAGATCGAGCGCCAGATCGAAGTGATCGAGTCCGGCGGGCGCGTGATGCAGGAGACGCGGCTCTGGAACGCCGGCGAGGGCCGCACCTATCCCATGCGCTCCAAGGAGCAGGCGCACGATTACCGCTATTTTCCCGAGCCCGATCTGCCGCCGCTGATCGTCTCCGCGGAATTTTTGTCCGAGACCAGGAAAAAACTTCCGGAACTGCCGGAGGCGCGGCGCGCGCGCATGATCGCGGAGTACGAGTTGTCGGTGCAGGACGCGCACACGCTTACGGCATCGCGGGAGTTTGCCGACCGCTTCGAAGCCGCGGCCCGCACCGCCCGCAATCCGCGCCGCGTGGCCAATGTGCTGCTGAGCGAAGTGGGCGGACGCCTGAAGGCGCTCGGCCTGGAGCAGGAGCAGTCGCCGGTCTCGATGGCGGGCATCGTGCTTGCCGCCGATCTGCTCGACGAAGGCAAGATCAGCTCCAAGCAAATGAAGCAGCTCTTCGACGTTTGCTTTGAGAAGGGCGAGGACTTTGCTGCCGTCTACGAGCGCGAGAAGCCGCAGCAGATTACCGACGCCTCCGCCATCGAAAAGCTGATCGACGAGGTGATCGCGGCCAATCCCAAACAAGTGGAGCAGTATCGCGCGGGCAAGAAAACCATGGCGGGATTCTTTGTCGGCCAGGTGATGCGCGCGTCCAAGGGCCAGGCCAACCCGGCACTGCTGAATGAACTGGTGACGAAAAAGCTGGAAGGATAATCCTGCAACGCCGGGCTCTATGGCGTAGCGCCGATCCCAGTTTGTGGCGCCGGTCTGCGGACCGGCTGCGATGCGGGTCTCCCGACCCGCACACTGTTCCCAATAGCTGCCTACTTCATCTTCAAGTCCGAGATAAAGTCCTTGCGGTCGTCCCACGAGCTCACGGTCTTCGTCGCGCTTTTCTTGCCGTCCTTCTCCGCCCACAGATCGAAGTCGACGCTCATGTCGACCTGGGAGAAGCGGAAATGGCCGTCCGCGGTGGAAATGTAGCTGCGGATCGCCTTGGTCTTCTCGTTCTTGAGGAAGACGGTGGCGCCCACGACCGGCTGTCGCGCTGTCGCATCCAG
Organism: uncultured Acidobacteriota bacterium; assembly: GCA_963729915.1. Taxonomy (GTDB): domain Bacteria; phylum Acidobacteriota; class Terriglobia; order Terriglobales; family Acidobacteriaceae; genus Telmatobacter. The sequence goes on from CAVSQE010000025.1 coordinate 46,832, forward strand.
AATCGTGCCCGACACCGTGCGGTCGCCGATGTTCTGACCCCACGCGGCCGGCGCCGACAGCGCAAATCTCGACCCTGAAGGGGATCGCGCCCAACGCCAAAAGACCGCATGCAATTGCAGCCAGCCAACTTGCACGGCTCATTCTTACTCCTCCTCATCCTCTTCGAGGAGATCATCTTCCTCTTCAAGGCCTTCTTCCACGCGTGCCAGTTCCAGCGGCTCCACGCCTACTACCTCGTACTCAGTGCCGCACTCTTCGCAGGCTATCACGTCGCCTTCTTCTACCTCGTCGAGTTCAATGTTCAGATCGGTATCGCATTCAGGGCAGCTGGGCATAGCAGCTTCCTCGCTTTCCATTACAATTCGCATTGCGGGATGAATCCAATACCGCAGCCAACGCTAGTTTTAGTGAGAATCCCGCCTCAGGTCAAGAGGCCAGCGGCACTTGCCGCGTCCGGATTTTTCTTTGCGGAAAACCAGCGCCGCACCTATCCCAAACAGACGCATTTCCCCAGACTTGGTTGCCTCTGCTGCATCCCTGGTGCAGATTGCCGTAGCGCCCTACCGCTGTGGCCCCACGCTCCATCCCTGGCTTCCATCATGACACCGGCCCGCTCCAGCGTTTAACCTGTTGACTGCTATGCCAAGATTTGGCTCCAGCCCGTTCGCTTTCCCTGACTTCCGCGGGGCTACCCGCCGGTTGATCCTCATCAACCTGGCGGCGTACTTTGTGCTGCTGATTGTAGGGTTCGCGTCGCCTTTTCAGGCAACCCGCGTGGGCTTCCTCCTGATGTTCGACCCGTTCTCGTTCGTTCACGGCACTCTGTGGCAGCCGCTTACGTACAGCTTCGTACATTCCGGCATCCTCGGCACGCTCTTTGAGCTACTCTCGCTCTGGTTTCTTGCGGGATTTCTTGAGGGCTTTCATAATGCGAAATGGGTGACCGGCCTCTATGCCGCTTCTGTTTTGGGAACTGCAGCCGCCGCGTTGGCTCTCTACGCCATGTCGAGCACGTTGTCTCCCAGGCTGCTCGGCGCTCCCATCCCGCTTTATGGCTGCTTTGGCGGCGTCTTTGGATTGCTGGCCGCCATCGGTCTCCTCTACGGCGATGTGCAGTTCATGCTGTTTCCGTTGCCCATCGGCATCAAGGCGCGCTACCTGGTGATGATCTATGCGCTCATCGCCATCGCCATGCTCTTCGGCCAGGAGCAGTGGTACGCCTTCTCGCAACTGGGCGGAGCGCTGGCCGGCCTGGTGTTTGTGCGCATGGCGCCGCGCCATGGCGTCTCTTTCCTGCTCAGCGAACGCTGGTACGGCTTGCGCAACCGCTATTACCGCTGGAAGCGCCGCCGCGCCGCCCGCAAGTTCGAGGTCTACATGAAGCGGCAGGGCCGAACGGTGAAATTCGACGGCCAGGGCCGGTTGATCGACGATGACGATCCCAACGACAAGAAGCGCTGGAACTGATAAGGGCAGGGAACAGGGAACTGGGGTCAGGGGTCAGAAAAGGCGAAGGCCGGCGCGATAAAATTTCATAAGAATGTACCCAAAGATTGCTTTCCTCTTTCCGGGGCAGGGTTCGCAGGCCGTTGGCATGGGCCGCGAGCTGGCCGAACGATTTCCCGTAGCCGCTCAAACCTTCGCCGAAGCTGACGCGGCGCTCGGCTTCCCGATTTCGAAGCTCTGCTTCGAAGGGCCTGAAGAAGATCTGCGCCTGACCGAAAACACGCAACCGGCCATTATGACGGTGAGCGTGGCGGCGGCGCGCGTGCTGGCGGAGCACGGTATCGCCCCCGCGCTGGCGGCGGGCCACTCTTTGGGCGAATGGTCGGCGCACGTAGTCGCGGGAACGCTCAGTTTTGCCGATGCGGTGCGCGCAGTGAAGGCGCGCGGCGCGGCCATGCAAAAAGCGGTTCCAGCCGGCGAAGGCGCCATGGCCGCCGTGCTCGCGCTCGACGCCGCGCTGGTGGCCGAAGCCTGCGAAGAGGCCGCGCGCGAAACCGGCCTGGTTGTGCAGGCCGCCAATCTGAATTCACCCAACCAGACGGTCATCTCCGGCGCGGCTGCGGCCGTGGAAAAAGCCGCGGCACTCTGCAAGGCCAAAGGCGCGCGCCGCACTGTCATGCTTCCCGTCAGCGCTCCCTTCCATTGCGCGCTCATGCAGCCGGCGCAGGAGGAAGTGGCGCGCGTACTCGGCGGGCTCTCACTGCACGATCCGCGCATTCCCGTCGCTGCCAATGTCACGGGCGGCCTTGTCACAACCGCCAATGCCGCGCGCGACGCGCTCATCAGGCAGGTCACGGGCGCGGTGCGCTGGGTGGAGTGCATGCAGGCGCTCGAGGGCCGGTCGCTGTCCGTTGAGGGCCAGGGCGCAGGCGCCGATGTTTTCATCGAAGTCGGCCCCGGCAAGGTCCTCTGCGGCCTGCTCAAGCAGATCGATCCGGGGCTGAATTCGCTAAATGTGGAAGACGCGGCCAGTTTGGAGAAGACGCTGGCGGAGATTAATAGCGCCGCTTGAAGGTCACTTCAATTTTGATCCGGAAAGGCACCGGCTCGCCCTCTTTTCTCGCGGGCTCGAATCGGTAGTTGCGTACGTTGGCGGCCGAACTCGCGTCGAGCCCCAAACCTTCCGAGCGGCTGATGCAGACATTTTGCACCACGCCATTTACATCTACGATGCCGTTGATCACGACATCGAAGAAGTAAGCCCCATGCGCACCCACCACGCCAAACGCCTCCTTCGTCATCTCTCCCGGAGGCATATACGTGGGTTTTGGAGGGGTCACTCCGTCCTCGCCGCGGAAGGCAATTCCGTCTTTTTCCAGGCCATCTTCGAACACTGCCGGGCAAAGGGGTACTGCAAGATCGGCCTTCGTGGAGCGCTCAGCGCGCTCTACTGCCGGCGGTTGCTGAGTGGTTTCAGCGTTTTGGTCTCGCGACTGGGCCCAGGCCAACGGCAGTGCCGAAAGCAAGAGCAGGGCCAAAATCCGGCTGCTGCGCATCGCGGTTCCTCCTCGCGGGCGAGTATACCGCTTCAATCGCAAAATTCGGATGAAAAACCAAGGGCGGCAATTCTCATCGCGGCGGCTCACGCAGTTCGGTGCGACCGCATCACACGATCCCCAACTCCCGCAGCACAAATGCGTAGTCCAGCGCGATCTCCTTCAGGTAGTCGTATCGGCCGCTGGCGCCACCGTGACCGGCCTGCATATTCGTCACCAGCAGCAACGGATGGTGATCGATTTTGAGCGTGCGCAGCTTGGCCACGTACTTGGCAGGCTCCCAGTACATTACCTGGCTGTCGTGCAGGCTGGTCTTTACCAGCATTGCCGGATATTCCGCCGCACGCAAATTATCGTACGGCGAATAGCTCAGCATGTAGCGGAAATACTCTTCCTGGTTCGGGTCGCCCCACTCCTCGTACTCGGGGACCGTGAGGGGCAGGGAAGCGTCGAGCATGGTGTTCATCACGTTCGACAAACGGCACGTGCGAAAGCACGGCACGAATTTTTTCCGGAGCCATGTTGGCCACTGCCCCCATCAAGAGACCGCCGGCCGACCCGCCTTCGATGGCTACGCGGTTCGGATCGCCGTAGCCCGCTGCGGTCAGGTGCTCGACAGAGGCAATGAAATCGGTAAACGTGTTGCGCTTGACCAGCATTTTGCCGGCGTCGTGCCAGGGCTTGCCGAGGTCGCCGCCGCCGCGGATGTGTGCGTAGGCCATCACCACGCCGCGATCGAGCAGGCTCAACCGGTTCGAGCTGAACCCCAGCGGCAAAGAGTAGCCATAGGAGCCGTAGCCGTAGACGTAGAGGGGATTGAGTGCGGGACTGGAGTCCCGCACGACAGCCGGTCTGTAGACCGGCGCTACTTTTCGTTTGTCTTTGCGGTAGACGATTGAAATCGGAACCTGCACGCCATCGGGCGCCGTGGCATGAATGCGCTCGCTGGCGTAGAGGGTGCGATCGAAGCCGCCGGGGATCTCCAGCTGCTTGAGCAGAGTCGATATGCCCGATGCCGTGTCGTACTCGTAGACCGAGCTCGGCGTCACCAACGACTGGTAGCCGTAGCGGAATGTGGTGGTGTCGAAGATGCGGTTGATGTGCGGGTGCGCGCTGTATGCAGGTTCAGGGAAGGCGATCTCGCCGGAGGCAGCGGCTTCAGGTCCCGAGCCGGCGAACTTCCACAGTCGCAGCCGCGGCAATCCATCTTCGCGCTCGCAGGCAATGAAGAACTCCGCGAAAAGATCCACGTCTTCGAGCATCACTGCGTCGCGATGCGCAATCAGCTCCGTCCAGTGTTCGCGCTCCGGCGTCGCGACCGGCGCGGTCACGAGGCGAAAATTGCGCCCGCGATCGTTGGTGCGAATGAACCACAGGCCGTTGCGATGGTCGATCGAGTATTCGTGCTCGTCCTCGCGCGGCGCAATAATGCGGAACTCACCGGCGGGATTGTCCGCAGCGAGGAACCGCGCCTCGCTGGTGATGTGGCTGGCTGACTCAAGCACGATGTACTTGCCGTCGCGCGTGCGTCCGATAGCAATGTTGAAACGCTCGTCGTCTTCTTGAAACACCAGCACGGCCTCAGAAAGCTGTCCGGCGGAGCCGCGGAACAGCTGGTACTGCCGCTTCTGCTGCTCGTCCTCGACGGTGTAAAAGAGGGTTTTATTGTCGGCGGCCCACACCACGGAACCCACGCGCTCCACTTCGTCCGCAAGCGTTTCGCCGGTTTCGAGATTCTTAATCCGCAGCGTGTACTGGCGAAAGCCCTTGGTATCGGTGGTGTAGGCCAGCCAACGCCCGTCGTCGGTAATGTCGGTGTCGCCGATCGCGAAAAACGCGTGGTCCTTCGCCAGTTCGTTTCCGTCGAGCAGGATTTGTTCGGCCGCATCGGCATCCGGGCCGGCCGGGCCGCCGTGCTTGCGGCAGTAGATGCCGTACTGCAGGCCCTCCTCGGTGCGCGAGTAGTACCACCAATCGCCATCCCGGTAGGGAACGGAGACGTCGGTCTGCTTCACGTGGCTGAGCATCTCCTGATAAAGCTCCTCGCGGAGCCCGGCCAGAGGCGCCATCACGGCTTCGGCATAGGCATTTTCGGCTTCCAGATATGCGGTTACATCGGGATTTTCTTTATTGCGCAGCCAGGCGTAATCGTCGGCCAGCAGCACTCCGTGCATCCGGGTTTCGGTATGTTGTTTGCGGGCGGTTGGGGGCGCGGGAATCCTGGATTCATTCATTGTCTCGGTCATTTCTCCTCCAGTGTAGAACCTGTCTGCCGGGAACCTCCGCCGCCCCGCCCACGTACAATGAAAGAGAAATGATAGGCTCTGGCCGCGCGCGTTTCGCCCTGTTTCCGCCTCTGCTGGCGGCCCTTTTCGTATTTCTCGCGGTTCCCGCGCATGGCGAAAAGGTGGCCGACCTACCCCAGCCCACCGACTACGTAAGCGATTTTGCGCACGTGCTCTCGCCCGAGGCGGTCACGCGACTTGATTCCATCTGCTCGCAACTGGACCAAACCGCGGCCAACGCGAAGATTGCTGTGGTTACCGTCCACGATCTCGACGGGGACGATGCGGCTGACTACGCCACGCAGCTTGAAGACCACTGGAAGATGGGGGACAAGGATAAGGCGAGCGGCCAGAACCGTTACGCCATGGTTCTTTTGGCCGTTGCCGATCACAAATACCGCATCGAAGTCGGCTACGGACTGGAAGGCATCCTGCCCGACGGCAAGACGGGCGACATCGGCCGCGACATGGTTCCCGACTTGAAGGCGGGCGACTATGACGGCGCGGTGACGACTGCTGTGGGCGAGGTGGCGCAGGTCATCGCCGATGACGCCCATGTGACGCTGGACAACGCGCCCGCACCCGTTCCCGCCGCCGAACCGGAGCAGCAAGAGCAACCGTCCGCAGCCAAAGTCGTGGAAGGCATTCTCATCACGATTGTGATCATTTTCTACCTGCTCCGCGTTCTGGGCAGCTTTGGCCTGTTCGGCCTGTGGGGCCTAGGGTTGATGGGGGGCGGGGGACGCGGCGGTTCCGGAGGCTTCGGCAGCGGTGGAGGCGGCTTCGGTGGCGGAGGAGGCGGAGGCTTCGGGGGTTTCGGCGGCGGCGGCGGTGGTTTTGGCGGCGGTGGCGCCGGAGGAAGCTGGTAAATAGAGGCTGATTGCTGTTTCACAAGGAGAGTCGAAAGTTATGAGCAAAGGACTTGGAATTACCCTGGCCGTTGTGGCCATTCTACTGTTAGTGGTTTTCATGGTTTTTGGCAGCTATGTGACCGCCAGGAACCAGATGGTGTCCCTGGACCAAGTGGTCAAGACAAATTGGTCCGATGTGGACGTGCAACTGGAGCGCCGCGCCGACCTGATTCCCAACCTGGTGGCGACTGTGAAGGGTTTCACCAAGGAGGAAAGCAGCGTGTTCACTGAGATCGCCCAGGCACGGGACGGACTGATGAATGCCCAGACCCCGGAAGCCAAGATCGCTGCGAACGGCCAACTCGATAATGCCCTCGCCAAGGTTTTAGTCCTCACCGAGAATTACCCGCAACTGCGCTCCAGCGATCAATTCATGCGCTTGCAGGATGAACTGTCAGGGACGGAGAACCGGATTGCGGTGGCTCGCAATCGATATAACCAGGCGCTGCAGGACTACAACACGTACATCCAGCAATTCCCGAACAACATTTGGGCGCGCTACGCCGGGTTCCAGGTGAATAACGCCCGCTTCCAGGCTAGCCAAGCCGCCCAATCGGCGCCTTCGGTGCAGTTCTAAAGGTTCGCCCTGGTTGCCGCAAGCGCAAAAAGGCCATTCCGCAAGCGGAATGGCCTCTCGGGCTGGAAGCCCAGCCGGAACGGTCTACTTGAAGGATGCGATGGCGCTGGCCTCGTCGTCGGAGATATCGAAGACGGTGTAGAGCTTGGTCAGCTGCAGCAGATCGTGGACCTTCTTGGTGAGCTTGAGCAGTTTGAGGGTCGCGCCCTGGTTCCGGGCTGTGGTGTAAGCGCTCACCAGTTCGCCCAGGCCCGAGCTATCGATATAGTTCACATCGCCCAGATCGAGCAGGATGCTCTTCTGTCCTTTGCTGATCAGGTCGCGAATGGCGTCGCGCAGCTGCACGCTGCCCTCGCCGAGGGTAATCCGCCCGCTGAGATCCAGAACGGTAACGCCATCCACTTCACGGGAAGCTATCGCAAGTGCCACGGAAAATTCCTCCTTGTCAGTACTTCGGTTATAGCATCTTTGCGGCCCCCGGACCCAAGGAAAATTCCTTGGCCGGACCGGTCGCAGGGAGAGAAAGGGTGATCCCGCACGTTGGACCTAGGGCTACGTCTTTCCGGCGGCGGGCGCCAGATGTTTCACCAGCGTCAGCTCGGTCCCGGGGTGCAGTTGTCGAAAGTGTACCTCATCCATCAGCGACCGGATGAGAAAGATGCCGCGGCCAGTGCCACGGAGCAGGTTTTCCTGAGCCAACGGATCGGGCACCTTATCGGGATCGAAGCCCCGGCCCTCGTCGGCGATGGTAATCATGAGGTCCTTGCCGGTATTTTCGAGAGAAACCTCGATCTGCCGGGCAGGATCGTACTCATTGCCGTGCAGCACGGCGTTAATCGCTGCTTCGCGCACCGCCATGGCGATATGAAAGCGCTGGTCCTCATCGAGACCTGCTTCAATGGCCAGTTGATCGGCGGCTGACTCCACCTCTCCGACGCTATCCATGGTGGAGCTGAGCTTGAAACTCCGCCGTCCTCTGCTGGGTGCGCTCACCGGGCTGTCTTCCGCCTCCGCAGGAGCGCGTGGGGCCGTGCGCCCTTGCTCCGTGAATCTTCTGGCAGTTTCAGGTCTGGATGCGATTGTGTCAAGGCGGAACAGCTACTTTCGGCGACGCTTCCGCCGCCAGGCGAACCAGATGAGCCATCTCGCGCTTGCTCGCGGTTCGCCCGGTCAATTCGCTTTCCACCCAGTTTCTGACGTTTTCCGAGATCGCTGCGGGGCACCTTGCGGATGGGGCAAAAATCGGCTCGAAAGGTCTACACTCAACCCATGGATACGCATGCCCCAGACACACGATCTACTGACGCGCACACCGAGCCACGCATAGCAATCCGCGTCAGCCTGACGGCGATCCTTGGCATGCCCGTGACCGACGCGCAGGGGCATTTGTGCGGCAAGCTCAAAGACGTTGCCATTACCACCGGGCCCGACGGCGGCAAAGTGGCCGGACTGGTGCTGAAGACGCGCACCGGGCTTGCGCTCGTTCCCTCCCAGGATGTGATTGAGACCCCGGCGGGCACGCTCGAAGTGCGCTCGGCCGACGTCCTGACCCCGCTGAAGGAAGAGGGCAATTTTCTATTCCTGCAGCAGGATCTGGTCGATCGTCAGATCATCGACATCAACGGCCGCAAAGTGGTGCGCGTGAACGATGTGGACCTGGAATGGATGGGCCAGGGCGCGGCGCACCTGCTGCGCGTGGCTGAAGTCGAAGTCGGCTTGAGGGGCGCCTTCCGCCGCGTGTTCAAGGGCGTACTGCCGCGCGCTCGGCTGGAGGCTGTGTCGCGCAAGTTTTCGGCGCGCGCCATTCCCTGGCAGTTTGTGGACGTTATCGAGCCCGATCCCGCGCGGCGCGTCAGGCTGCGCATCGAGCACGAGCGACTGGCCGATATTCACCCCTCCGAACTCGCCGACATTCTGGAAGATCTTGCGCCTGCCGAACGCGAGGCCGTTTTCACTTCTCTTGATGAGGAGGTCGCGGCCGAGACCCTCGAAGAGGTCGAGCCCAAGCTGCAAAAGGCGCTGCTCGAAAAGCTCGACGACGAACGCATCGCCGACATCGTGGAAGAAATGGACCCCGGCGCTGCAGCCGACCTGCTCTCCGAACTGCCCGAAGAACAGTCTGACGCGATTCTCGAAGAAATGGAACCCGAGGAGCGGCAGGAGGTTTCGGAGCTGCTCGAGTTCGACGAGGACTCCGCAGCCGGGTTGATGACCACGGAATTTGTTTACCTGGGCACGGATGCCACCGTTGCCCAAGCCGTGGAGGCGCTGCGCAGCTTCGACGGCGATCCGGAGGGCGTTACCGAGGTTTACCTGCTCGACGAGAAGCGCGTTCTGCGCGGCGCCGTTTCGTTGCCGCGCCTGGTCATGGCGCGTCCTGAATCCCACTTGAAGATCCTGGCCGAGCCCCGCGTGCTCTCTTGCCCGGCCGATATGCACCAGAACGAACTGGCTGAAATGTTCGATAAATACAACCTCCACTCGCTTCCCGTTGTCGATGCGCTGGGCCGGATGGTGGGCGTGGTGCAGTCGGAGCAGGTGATCAGTTTTCTGCGCGAGAAACTGTGAAACCTTGAGCGCGGGCCGGAACACAGGCCTCAATTCGGCATTTGTGAGCAATATTGCTTACTTTCTGTCCCTGGCGTTCCGGCAAATCTGGGAAAAATCCCCTGCCTTATCTGTTTCTGTGAAACAATTCAAGCAGATGCTCCAATTACCAAAGATCATTCAAGGCGGGATGGGTGTCGGCGTGTCCAATTGGCGCCTCGCCCAAGCCGTCTCAAAACTCGGCCAGTTGGGCGTGGTGTCGGGCACGGCACTGGACTCGGTCTTTGTGCGCCGCCTCGCGGACGGCGATCAGGGCGGGCACATGCGCCGGGGAGTGGACGCATTTCCGTTTCAGGAGACGGCAAAGCGCATCTGGCAGGAATATTTCGTGCCGGGCGGCAAGCCTGCCGGCGCTCCATATAAGCCGCTGCCCATGCACCAGAAACACGATTCGCGCAAGCTCGTCGAGCTGTGCATGATTTCGAACTTTGTCGAGGTTTTTCTGGCGCGCGAAGGCCACGACAATCCGGTGGGGATCAATTTCCTTGAGAAGGTGCAGATTCCGCATTTGGCGTCGGTTTATGGAGCCATGCTCGCCGGGGTGGGCTACGTGCTGATTGGCGCGGGGATACCACTGCACATTCCCGGTGTTCTGGATGCCTTCGCAGCGCACCAGCAGGCGGAGTACCGCCTGGCGGTGACCGGCGCGGCGCAAGAGCAGTTTGCCCATATGGACACGCTGATGCGGCTCAATCCGGCCGAGTACGCGGAAGGACCGCTGCCGGAGCTCAAACGCCCCAGGTTTCTGGCCATCGTTTCGTCGAACACGCTGGCCGCAACCATGCTGCGGCGAGCCAACGGGCGCGTGGACGGGTTTGTGAACGAAAGCCCAACCGCGGGCGGGCACAATGCGCCGCCGCGCGGCAAGCTGCAACTCAACGCGGGCGGGGAGCCTGTGTACGGCGAGCGCGATCGCGTGAACATCGCGGATTTGCGCGCGCTGGGCGTTCCCTTCTGGCTGGCCGGCGGCTATGGCAGCGCGGCCAAGCTACGCGAGGCGCTCGATCAGGGTGCGGCGGGAGTTCAGGTAGGAACCGCGTTTGCGTTCAGCAGGGAATCCGGCATGAGACCCGACCTGAAGACGCGGCTGATCCAGCGGGCGATTGCGGGCACCGGCGAGGTATTTACCGATCCATTGGCATCGCCGACGGGGTTTCCGTTCAAGGTTGCGCAGCTCGAGGGCACCTCTTCGGCGTCCGAAATTTACGAGGCGCGAAACCGGATCTGCGATCTGGGTTACTTGCGCGAGCCGTACGTGGTGGGCGAGGGCGAGATCGGCTACCGTTGTTCGGCGGAGCCGGTTGGAAACTACGTGGCCAAGGGCGGCAAGATCGAAGAAACCGTAGGGCGCAAGTGCCTGTGCAACACTCTCATGGCGAATATCGGGCACGCCCAGACGCGCCGGGACGGTTCGGATGAGCCGGCATTGATAACGGTGGGCGACGATCTGAATACCATTGCGCAGTTCATCGCGCCGGGGCATGAAAGTTACAGCGCGGCAGACGTGGTGGAGCGCCTTCTCGGCGCGAACGCCAACACGGCGGAGCAGATCGAACCCGTACTTGTGGCTACGGCCTAGGCAATCGGCGTCGCCGCACCCTTCGCGCCGCCCACGCTGAACACCTTGGGGATCCGATCGGCCACCGCAGGCAGCGCCGGGAACGGCGCGTGCGGTTCCGTTTGGTACCAATAGGCTGTCGAATAGAAGTTATCGGAGCGGTTGTTGGCCGTGCCGTGTTCGATCGTTACCTTGATCGACTTCTCGAAAGCAATCGGGCTCTCATTGTGCCAGCGATATTGGCAGTACCGCCCGCCGATATGCTCTGGATCCGCGATGTACGGCGTACCTACGTGGAGATACGCGTAGGCCTGGCCGCCATAGCCCCAGGCGCCATTGAAATAATCTTCCGTTCCCGTCCCATTGATCGTGGGCATCGCGTCCCCATCCACAAAAATCATGTCGTCGCCTTCGCCAAACCATCCGATTTCGTTCTGTAGCACGGCCTGCGTTACGCCGACAAAATGTCCTCTGCCCGCGGCTTCGATAAACACGTAATTGTCCTTACCGCTTAGATTTTTTCCGTCGCTCGCCACGGCCTTGCAGGGTGCGGCCTGCCGGTATTGTGCGTGCAGGCGGCCCAGGCCCTCGGGCAGGGAGGGAAGAGCTACGTAGTCGATGGCAAAATAAAGGCTTCTCACGGTCGAAGGACCCTGGTTCTCGAGCGTGATGCGCGCCGCCGTCGCAAACGGCATTTGGAAATACGAATTCAGCGCTTTGACAGGCGCGACAGCCAGCAACTCCGATTCGTAAACGAAGTATTCGCCCAGGCCAAGGCCGAAGAAATCGCCAATGGGGGTCTCGATGGAAGGCGTGGACTCATCGTCCCACCACGCCCGCAGCACCAGGTTCTTCAGGTGCATCGGATCCTGCGAATTGATGGTGAACCAGATGTGCGTGACGACGCCAGCACCTTTCGTGTCGAGCAAAACGGCCGTTTGGCCCGATTCCACGACAGCCCAATCGGCATTGCCGCCCGTACGATCCCAGCTCCCCGAGCGAAGATTCTTGTAGTTCCGCAGCCGTGCCTGCGCGAAAAGATTCTCGGGCGCAACCGATGCTGGATCTGCGGCGGGCGCGCCTACCGTTGCTGCTCTGCCCGTTGCGCTGCCGAGCCCCAACAACGCGCCTGCCGAAGCCATGGTTCCCAGCATCCTGCGCCGGCTCGTCCCGATCCCGCTTGCGTCATTCGCAGACATGGTTCATCCTCTCAAGACAAAAAGTTGTAGCGGTATCCAGTATAGGGTTCGCTGTTCCGGCTCATGCACGGTGGCGCGGGTAACTTCGCGTTTGCGCGGCTTTCCAGAACCGATGCAACCCTCTCTCAGCGAGGGATTGCAGGGAAAACCGTCAATCGCAATTGTGTTGAGCCATACGGAACCAACGAGACGCGCTCCGCTTCCCCGGCAGGCCGGTTCAGGCTCAAGTCGGGTAGCGGCGGAGTGAACTTTTGCTCCGGCCGGTCGGGATTCGCTTGCAACTCCCACCCCTCGATCTTTCTCGCGGGCACACTCAGCGTGACGGGAGGATTTTCCCACGGGTCGACGATAGATCCCGGGATCGGTCCGGGCGCAGGCCCCGGATGGTTTTCGACACGCACCTCGCTTTCCAGCTTTCCAGGATCGAGAACCAGACCGTAGTTCCACGCGCTGGCCGGCGTAGCTTCCCAACTGGGAAATTCCTCGGTGGTAAACTTCGCCTCCACGCGCGGCGTCCAGTTCTCCTTGATGGGCAGAGAGTAGACGATGGGACCGCGCTCGATGCCGATGCCATTCTGCGGCCAGTACGTGACGACCAGCTTCATCGGCAGAGTCAGCGCGATGCGTTCGCCAGGCGTGAAGGTGCGGCGCAGGACGATGAAGCCCTTATCGTCGCGCACCGCCGGCATCGGCCTTCCGTTAATCGCAAGGCGCGGCGCGGAACACCAGCCGGGCACGCGCAGCGCAAGCGGAAATGCAACCGGCCGCTCGGTAGCGATGGTAAATTCGATGCGATCGTGAAACGGATAATCCGTTTTCTGCGCAATTTGTATCAGGCTGCCGCCGTCGCCCACGCGAGCGGTCACCGTCGACGCGCCGTACAACACCGCCGCCAATCCGCCGTCCCCCGTTTTCATCCACATGCGGATGGCGTAGTTGGGGAAGATGCGATGCACATTGCCGCCGCAGCAAGCGGTGTTCTGCCCGGGATTCGGCTGGTAGGCCATTTTCCGCCCGCCGTGCTCCATCACGTTGTGATCGGAATCGAGCGTGGCCAGAAACTGGTTGGGGCAGGAAAAGTATTGCAGCGCCTTCCAATCTTTTTTGATGGCGCCGGGCGCAGCGTTGAAGCAGGCGCGCTCCACGCGATCGGCCCACACCGCGTGACCGCGGGCCATCAGCATGTATCCCCATGACCATGTGTGATCGGAAATGTCGCAGGTCTCGTGGGAATCGAGCGACGTGGTGGTTCGATACACCTCAGTGGTGGAAGGAATGCCGTCGATGAGCATGTGATGATCGAAGATGCGCCGTTCCGCTGCCGCCGCAAAGCGAAGGTACTCCGGGTTTCCCGTGTAGAGATAGAGAAGGGCGGGCAGCTTCATGGTCTCGGCGTAAGTCACGCCGTGACAGTTAATGGGAGTGGCGGCAAAGACGCGCAGCTCCGAAATGTCGGCGTAGCCCGGATTCTCATTTTCCAGGAACTCCTGCCAGGCATTCTCGGCGAGTGCCAACAGGGCCGGGTCACCGGTGCGCGCGTAGGTCCACAACATTCCTTCCACATTGGTGACGTTTCTCACCGGCTTTCCGTAGTCCGCACCGTCATTGAGGAAGTGCTTGCGCAATGCCGCGGGTATTTCGTTGCTTGTAGGATCGCCCGGCAGCGCCGTGGCATCGGAGAGGGCCGCCAGGCTGCGGAATAGCACGTTCTGCGGCCAGCGATGAAAATCGCCCACGGGATCTTCAAAGAACTTCGGCCCGAGATACCCATCGCCAGCAGCATGCGCGAGCGTGTAGTCGAGCGTAGCGCGCACCTGCGCCATTAATTCCTTGTCCTCGAGCACAAGGGCCAGTCGCGTTGCTCCGTCGAGCCAATAGGCCTTCTGCTCCCATGGCCACCAGGACTCGGCTGTCTCCTCGCCAGCCCAGTAGGCATCGCTGAACGGCCAGGAAACCTGCGGCAGTTGCGAACCGAGCTGTGCGGCTTGCTTCTCGAGCAAACCGCGCAGCCAGCCTTCGGGCCGCACGGCTCCGGGCGTCAGCGATTGATATGCGCCGTAGTACGTGACGCCGGGATGTGTCTCCTCGGCTGCGAACGAAAGTCTCCCCTTTGCCAGCGCAGCGGAAGCCAGCAACCCAAGACGAAGAAATTCGCGGCGATTCCATTCAATTGCGCCAAGGCGCGGAGGATGCTTCATTCTGTCCTCTCCTGCGGGATGCTTTCGCAGACACGCGCGTGTCCGGGAAACGCGACAGCGAATTCTAGCACAGGCATAGTCGGCGACATTCCGAGCCCGCCGTGCCGCACGCGCTGAAAAATTGCAGGGCGGCTCGTGCCACCGCCGTCCGGCCTGTTATGGTCAGGGAGGAAAAGTTTTCCGCATATCAAAAAGACCGCAATGAACCCACCCTAGGAACTCGACTGCATGTGGAAGCGCTGGCGAATCCGGATCCTTCTTTTTCTGGCCGTGCTCGGTCCCGGATTCATTACCGCCAATGTCGATAACGACTCCGGCGGCATCTTCACATACTCTCAGGCCGGCGCACAGTACGGTTACACCCTGCTGTGGACCATTCTCCCCATCACCATCGCGCTCATCGTGGTGCAGGAGATGTGCAGTCGCATGGGGGTGGTCACGGGCAAGGGTTTGAGCGACCTCATCCGCGAGGAGTTCGGCCTGCGCGTCACGTTCGTGCTCATGGTGCTGCTGGTGGTGGTCAATTACACCAACGTGGTCACCGAGTTCATCGGCATTACAGGATCGTTGCACCTGTTCCATGTCTCCAAGTTCATCTCTGTGCCCGTCTGCGCTTTTCTTGTATGGGCGCTGGTGCTGCGCGGCGACTACAAAAGCACAGAGAAAATTTTCCTTACCGCCTCGCTGGTCTACATGGCCTATATTTTTGCGGGCGTTCTAGCTCAGCCCGACTGGCACGAGTCACTGCGCGCCACCATCACGCTGCCCAAACGCTCCGTATGGAACGAGGGCTACATCTACATGGCCATCGGCGTGGTGGGCACCACGATCTCGCCGTGGATGCAGTTCTACTTGCAGTCGTCGATCGTGGAGAAGGGAATTCGCGTCAAAGACTACGCGGCCTCGCGGCTGGATGTGATCGTGGGCTGCTTCTTCACCGATTTGATTTCGTGGTTCATCATCGTGGCCTGCGCGGCCACGCTCTTCGCGCACGGCATGGGGGCCATCCAGGTTGCCGCTGACGCGGCCGAAGCCATGCGCCCTCTGGCCGGCGACTACGCCTTCATCCTCTTCGCCTTCGGCCTCTTCAACGCCTCGCTCTTTGCAGCGTCCATTCTTCCCCTCTCCACGGCCTACACCGTGTGCGAAGGCCTGGGTGTGGAGTCGGGCGTTGACAAGAACTTCCGCGAGGCGCCGTTCTTCTACTGGCTCTACACGCTGCTCATTGCCGGCGGAGCGATCACGGTGCTGCTGCTTCCGGACGCGCAACTGATCAATGTGGCCATCCTTTCGCAGGTGCTCAACGGCGTTCTTCTGCCGGTGGTCATTATTCTCATGCTGATGCTCATCAACCGCACCGATCTCATGGGCAAATACAAGAACTCGCGCCTATGGAATATCGTTGCGTGGGCCACCAGCATCATCGTCATCGGCATGACGATTGCCATGCTGTGGGGATTAATGACCGGGCATTGATGGCCAGGGACCAAGGGAACAAGGGACCGAGGGGACAAGGGAACGAGTTCGAGGTCGCGGGCTGACTCGCTGACCCGCTGCTATGATCCCTGCATTCCCCCAGAAAATCTTGAGGAGGTTGCGATGAAAAGGTCGCGTCTCACTCCAGGCATCGCGGACAAGTTTCTCCGCAAGTTCAGGCTCGTTCTCCCAGTGGTACTGGCGCTGGGCGCAACGGTGGCTGCGGCGCAGCAGAACGACTTCGTCGGCCAATGGCGTGGTATTGCCAGCGGAATGACAATCACTTTGGTGGTCCAGCCCAATGGACGATTCACCATGACCGAACAATCGGGCACGCTCATGACGCAGCAGTCCGGGCCGTACAAGCTGGTTGCACCGAACACCATTGTTTTCACGGTGGCGGAGTGGCAGCCGAGTACCATGCCGGTCTATCACCCGACCGGAACCGTGGGCGGCTACTATACGCAGGAGCCGATGGCGAAGCCTCCGGACGGTTTGTACTTCTATGTTTTCAACGGGCCGAATACGATGATCCTGACCGACCAGGTGCTGCACGGTGTCATCACGCTGACGCGCGTGCCGTAACCGGTCTTCCTGATTGATTTCGAGCGCCCAGCGTCTTGTGAGCGCAGGTTGTATCCCGTGTGCCTTGTCTGATTGCCGGGCAACGAGCCATCGCCGGGCCTGACGGCTACAACTTCGCGCGCATCCTGCGATAACGCCGCCGCAGCAGGACCACAGGCGTGCCAAGAATCACGATCCAGATCAGAATCGTGAGTCCATATGCGACCAGAAACAGGAAGATCCCGACAACGGTTCCGGCTGCGTTGCGATACCCCGCAACAAATGCATTGCGCACGCGCGCGGAAAGCGGCGCCGAGCCCGAGACCGGGCCATAATCCGCTGTCACTGAGAGGTCGATGCTGGCAAAGTTGACGCGGTGCTGCAGATTCGTCTGCTCGGCCTCCATGCTTTCAATGTCGCCGCGCACACGGGCAATCTCTTCTTCCACCTGAAGGACGTCGCTCACGGTCCCCGTGCGCTGCTGGAGGATGGTGCGAAAACGCTCTTCCGTATCACGCGCGGTCTTCAGCCGCTGCTCCAGATCGGCATGCTGTTGCGTTACGTCTTCGCCAGACTCCGATTCGTTTGCCACCCGGCCGAGCCCACGCAGATCCTTCATAGCGGCGGCAAGATTTGCAACCGGAATGCGCAGCGAAGCCTTCAGGCTGGGCGCATCATCCGCCGGAGTGTTGACGTCCATCTCCGCCGCATAGCCATGATATTTCGTCAGAATGGCGTCGAGTGCCGGCCGAGTCGAAGCGACATCCTTCGCCACGATCAGGAAGCTGACCGATCGCGCAATCAGCGGAGCAGTCGATTCCGCGCCCTCATTCGCATCTGGAGAGGGTGACGGTTGCGGGGCAGCATTGCTTCGCGACGAAGCGGAGAGCTGCTCGACCATCATCGCCGAAGCAGGCTGATTCGGCGTAGACCCTGGCTGCAGCCGGTTGTGCGCTACCGAAATACCGATCACCGCAATCAGCAGTATTGCGGCTATAGCGCTCGCTCCACCAAAAACCCACGGTCTCCAGCGCGGTTTGCGCGCGCGACCGAAACCAGCCTTCGAGCCTCTGCTGCCGCGCCCGGAATCCGCCCCTTGCAAATGTTCTTTAACGGCTTCTTCGACACGCTTCGGAACCGGCGGCGCATTCCACTGGCGAAGCGACTGCGAGTTCTCGCGGAATTGCCGCACTTGGTCTGCGCATTCCCGGCACTCGGCCAGGTGGGCCTCGGCGGACTGTTTTTCCTCAGTAGATAATTCGCCGTCGCAGAAGGCCATCAATTCTTCAGCGGTGAACGGGTGTGTTGCGGCGTGAATCATATCCCCTCCTATGGTCTGCGCATTTCATGGCTGCTGGACGGTGCGTTTTCCGAAAGCAGTTCCCGCAGGGCCGTGCGAGCGCGAAAAAGGCGCGAGCGAACGGTGTTGACCGGCAGATTCAGCAGTTCCGCAATTTCGGCGTAGCTTAGTTGCTCGAATTCGCGAAACAGCAAGATTTCGCGGTCCATGCCATCCAGTTTTCTTAGCGCCTCGCGCATCAACAACTGCGTAACAACGCCAGATTCTGCGGCAGGCTCAGCGTGCTCTGCCGGCGACCCAAGGAAAGTAGCCCGGAATGCGGCTTTGCGACGATATGCCCGCAGAATCTTGAGTGCAATGGCATATAGGTAGGTTCGGAACCGCGCGCTCGTTTCATAGCGGGGAGCCGCACGAATCACGGCAACGAAGGTTTCCTGGGTTAGCTCTTCAGCCTGCGCGCGGTCGGCGACTCGCCGCCAGTAGAAGCCAAATAACGGCTGCTTGTAACGCGCGAACAATTCCGCGAATGCATCGGTCGAGCCGCGCGAGAAGGCAGTCATCAGCTGCTCGTCACTGCTCTCGGCCACAGGTATTGCGGCGTCGGAGCTTGTTCTCGATCGGTCCATTCTGCCTCGCTTCGCTGCCATCAAATTTAGACCCATGGCTGGCAATGCTTCGTCCATGATTCCGCCTACGCTTTTCATAGACGGTCATTTCGTAGAACGGCCAAAAGTTCCAGGCTTGCTACATTTATTTGGAATTTGTGCGGATGGAGCGAAACGGCAGAGGAATCGTCTACAGCAGCTTCCCTGCGGCCAGATCCTTGATCAATCCGCGGTCGGCGGCCAGAAAGTCGTATCCGGTAAGGTCTTCAAGCTTGACCCAGCGCACCTGCTGGTAGATCTGGTTGTCGATCTCGCCGGCGAACTCGCGCACCGCGAAGAATTGCAAGTCCACGGCTCCTCCGCGGCGGTAGTGGTGGCGGATGCGTGTCACTGCCGGCCCGACTTCGGCGCGAATGCCCAGCTCTTCCGACAGTTCGCGCGCCAAAGCCTCCTGCGCGCTCTCGCCGGGCTCGATTTTTCCGCCGGGAAACTCCCACAACGAGGCCATGGGCTGATCCGCTCGGCGCTGACCGATGAGAACTTCGCGATCGCGCACGATCAGCGCGGCCGCCACAAAGCGCAGAGCGGGAGCCGCGGGCCGGCGGCCGGAACCTGTGTCTACTTCATCCACGCGTTTAGTGTAAACCTTGTAAATCGAATGCGATTCGAAGATTCGCTCTCGCTTGCGGCGGATCACAAAAGTTCTTGCATCGGGCAGGGAGGTTTGCAAGCATGACGGATATGTTCGCTGGTCAAAGGTCAAAGGCCGCCCTCTTTGCCGTATGCCTGCTGCAGGGAGGGTACATGCTCTTCGATGGCATGCACCGGCTACTCGCTGGCAGCTACTTTGGCGGCCGGCTCGGGCCGTGGGCCGCTCTGGTGTCGGCTGTTGGCATCAGCCCCGGTTCCATGGCGCCGGTGTTTCTTATTTTGGGAGTCCTGTGGATCTTGGGAGGCGTGGCGTTCCTGTTTGGAGCGCGAGGTTCAACGGGGCTACTGATCGCCGTGAGTGTGATCTCGCTTGCGTACCTGGTCTTCGGCACGATCCTGTCGTTGCTTGCGTTGGCGATTCTGCTGATGCGTCGAAAGCGGACGGCGTGACGGCGATTCTGGGTCCACTTCACGCACCCAATCAGGCCTTGCTAGCCGACTCACCCATCACGGCGGCATCGATCCCTTCGGCAGCCTTGGGTATGTAGTAGCCCCAGCCCTTTTTTGCCGCCGCTTCCAGCAGTGCTGGAGAGGGATTGACCGGGAAGGCGCAACGCGCTATTTCCAACATGGCCAGGTCGTGGATGGAGTTGCCGAAGACCGCGTCGGGGTGGGGAAGGCCCACGCGCCGGAGAGCTGTCGCCTTGGCCTCGTCCGTAGGCACATCCACAATCTCGCTGGTAATGATGCCGTCTTTGACGCGCACCTCGGCCGCCAGAATGCGCTCATCCGGAATCCCAAAACCGCGCAGGCCCTCGGCGATCACCCAGCGATTAGTCGAACTCACTGCCCAGATCTCGGCCCCGGCCTTCTTCAACTTGGACACCAGCGCAAACAACTCCTCAAAGATGCGCTGGCGCACGAACTCGTCGACATATTGGGCCGCGGCCGTGCGCAACTCTGCCTCGCGCAGGCCCGCGTACATCTGCACCATCTCGCCGCACATCGCCTCTTCGCTGACGTTGCCCGCCCGGTAATCGCGGTAGCGCGTGTCGATCCAGTCGTTGGTCGAGCGCGACACCAGCCCCTGTTCCAGCGTCCAGGCCATGAATCCGTAACCTGCGTCGCCGCTCCAGAGCGTTCCGTCGCAATCGAACACCGCGACCTTTGGTTTGCATGCGAAAACCAGGCGCTCAAACTCTTCAGTTGTCCATCGCTGAATTTCTATATGTGTAGCTGTCAATCGTTCCTCAATCCTGCGTTCCTCAATCCTGTCTGAAAATTCTTCCTACTCTATTTTCGTTGAAATCGCCGGCATTTGCACGTGCGGGAGTAGCTGCGCATGTGAATGCGGCATCAATTGAGCAAACTGCGCTTACAGCATGGTTACGCGGGGTGGTTCGGAAGCTCCCAGCGCCGCCGGGCTTCGGCGAAGCATTCGCGCGCGATGCGTACCAGCACCAGCGACTGCTCCCAGCGATCCGACTCTTCGCGCCCATCAAAAACTCGGGCATAGTAGAACTCCGGACCCAGCAGCTCAGGCGTAAAGCAGAACCGGTCGCAGAGTGGCCTTCTCAGGAGATAGCCGAGAAACGATTCAGTCCACAGCGCGCGAAAGTGAGCGACGTACGGCCGCCCGTTCACCGAGCCGTCGCCGATATCTACTTGCATGCAGCCGGGATTGCCGATGCGCCCGTGCAGGAAGCCGATCCTGCCCAGCACGGGCCGGAAGAACTCCATTTTGTTTTCAAATCCGCCGTAGACCATCTCGGTTCCCGTGTACCAGTGGGAGAAATCGCCGTTGAATTCGAGTTCCGGGAAACGCTTGAGGAACTGCACCGTGCGCCAGGGGTCCTGAAAGATCGTGGCACGGTGCGTCTCTACATACAGCGGAATCGAGAATTGTGTGGAGGCTGAAAGAACAGATTCGATCAGTGCGGCGGCCTCGTCGTCATTTTCGGTGCCCCAGCCCACGTGCAGCGTCAGGCATTCCAGGCCGGCTTCGCGCGCCTCTTTGGCCTGCGGCGCGGCCTCCGCCGGCGTATTCACGCGTCCGCTTCCGCAAACGCCCAGGCCCAGGCTCAGCGCTTCGTCCTTGCTCGCGACCTCGAGCGGCTGGCTGAATTGCACACCGTCGTAGCCGGCATCGCAAATCGCTCGAAGACCGCCGGCCTGTTGCGGCATTTCACCAAAAGCCTGCAGGTTCATGAAAACCCGCAGACGCGAATCGCGTAAGTCATCGGTAATGCTCTTGCTGGTTGAGGCCATAGTTAGAACTCATCGTACGCGATCTGCCGCGCGGACACGCCAATTGACTCGAGCATTCGGGTGCAGGCCTTGATCATCTGCGGCGGCCCGCACAGGTAATACTCGGCGGATTCTGGATGCGGGTGATCGCGGAGGTATTTCTCCAGCACTACCTGATGGATGAATCCCTCGTGCCCGGTCCAACTGTCTTCGGGCAACGGCGACGAGAGCGCGAGATGGAAGGAAAAATTCGAGTGGCTCTCCTCGAGCGCGCGGAAGTAATCTTCGTAGAAAACCTCCTGGCGCGAGCGCGCCCCGTACCAGTAGCTGATTTTGCGGGCGCTCTGTTCCGATTCCAGCAGGTGCGAAAGGTGTGCGCGCAAGGGAGCCATACCCGCGCCGCCTCCGATGTATACCATCTCGTGTTTTGTGGGCTTGATGTGGAAGTCGCCGAAGGGACCGATGGCTGTGACTGAATCGCCCGGTTTCAGGCTGAATGCGTAGCTCGATCCCACGCCGGGAGCGCAGTCCTGCCCCGGCGGTGGTGTAGCGATACGGACATTGAAGCGCAACTGCCGCTCTGTCTTTGGATTGCCGGCCAGCGAGTAGTTGTTGCGGCGGCCGGGCTGAGGGTTGCGCGCCACCAGATCGAAAACGTGCTGCTGCTTCCAAACCGTAGCGAACGGCTCGGGAATGTCGAATTCGTTAAAACGAATCGATTCGTAGGCGGGAATGTCGAGCTGCAGATAATCGCCGGGAGCAAAGCCGATGGCACAGGCCGCGTCCTCCGGCTCCAGCACGAGTTCCTTGATGAAGGTCGCCACGCTCCGGTTGCTCACCACGCGAAACTTGAACGCCGTATGCGCGCGCGCCCCCACACCGCCGGCATGCAGCACATCGATGAGAATGCGGCCGTCGCGCTCCGCCACCGGGTAAGTCGCAAGACCGCGGCAAATTGGCGCACGCGCCGGCGAACCATCCGCAAGATGGAAACGCCCGTTATGCTTCGGGCACTCGATGATGCCGCCAATCACGAGGCCATCGGAAAGGTGGGTATTGCCGTGCGTGCAGAGGCCGTCGGTCGCGTAGAGTTGGCCCTCTTCATCGCGGTAGACGGCGTAAGTTTTTCTGGCGTGGTCAAAGCGAACCGCATCGGCGCGTCGCAAATCGGCCGCCGCGCACACCGCTACGCATCCGGCGGCATCGGGTTGCGCTTCCGACGCAAAGCAGGCTTCGCGCGTGCGCGCCTTGGGCTCGGGCAGCCGGCGCTTCACGTGATACGCCGGGTCCTTCCGTTGACGCAGGATGGTGGGGAGAATCTCGCGCCATGCAGAAAGGATGGAAGGATAGGGCGGCGGGCAGTCACTTTTGACGACCTTGTGCAGCCTGGAGAGCGCGTGATACGGCACCAGCGGGAACATGTGGTGCTCTACGTGGTAATTCATGTTCCAGTAGATGTACCGGCTGATTGGATTCATGTAGACGGTGCGGCAATTGAGGCGATGGTCCAGAACATTTTCCGCCAGCCCGGCGTGCTGCGGAGTGTTATGGATGATCATGAGCCACGTGCCAAACAATTGCGGCAGCACGAACAGGAAGATCGGAATCCAAGTATGCCAATAGATCGCGGCGGCGATGGCCACTGCATAAATTGCCAGATAGATGCGCGCGTTGCGATAGACCTTGTGGAATTCGGTTTCGGGGATAAAAGTTCGCTCACCATCGGGGATGCGTCCCAGTGCGTGCCGAAACAGGCTCGTGAAATGGTTGCGATAGACGCCCAAAGCAAAAAGGCTCAAAGCGTGTGCGAGGATATTCGGCGGCCTGGGAATTTGAATCTCGGGATCGCGCCCGACAATGATGGTGTCGCTGTGATGACGATTGTGGCTCCAGCGCCAGAGCACCGATTCTCGCATCACCATGAACGAGGCTAATTCGTAGATCGCGATATTCATCCAGTCCGAACGGAACGCGGTTCCGTGGCCGCATTCATGCCAACGTGAATCGGAACTGGTGCCGTAGAGTACGGCGTAAATCATGTAGGGAAGAATCGCCCACCACGTGCCCCAAAGCCGCCACGTGGCGTAGCCGGAAGCGATGAGCAGCGCGAACCACAGAATGGTGTCGCGAATTGCCGGCCCATTGCGCCGCACCAGCAGTTCGCGCATGGTTTCCCGCGGAACCGCACACTGATGCCAATCGGCTTCGGCAAGCCCTTTCTCAATGGCCAGTGCGGCATTTACGCCCGTCAAACTGTAGTCGGGCAGGGGCGCGGGTTGCTCAATAACTGCTGCGTTGTGACTCATTGCTTACTCGTTCCTTCCAGATGACTTATAGACGCGCTGTGCGTGGGCCCGTTTTTGCTCGCCGCGTTTGCGGAGCGGACGGAAAATGCGTATGCCGTGGCATGGCGTTGGGTTTGCCCGGGGTGCAGAAGAATGCCATTGCGGCGCGCAATGTTCGCGGCGTCGGGGTAACCTTCGCACTCCAGGCAGATTCCTGCGTGGGCCGCATACGCGGCACCTGATTTGCCCTTAGTCGAGCAGTTCAGATGGCTACCGGTATAGAGCTGAAGATAGCTTTCCGTGGTGGACACCGTCATCACGCGCCCGCTCGCAGGATCTTCAAGGCGCGCGGCCAGCCACGGAACATTCCCGTTCTGCTTGGGCCCGTTCTGTTTAGGCAGCGCATACAAATCGCCGTGCCCCTGATACAAGAGGCCAATCGCGTCGCCTACCCGGCGCGGCGTCTGAAAAACGCTGCCATGGAGCGACGTCGGTTCCAGCCGGCCCGTCGCAGTCAGATGTTCATCCACAGGAACAAACCCGCTCGCAAAAATCTCCAGCCGGTGATCCACAATCGAGCCTGAAGACTCGCCGGCCAGATTGAAATAAGAGTGATGGGTCAGGCTCAGAGGCGTGGTTCTGTCGCTCACCGCTTCGGTTTCGATCAAAAATGCGTTCTGATCAGTCACCGTATAGGTCACCGCGACGTGAACATTTCCGGGGTAGCCCTCCTCGCCGTCAGGGCTATGATAACTGAGCCGCAGCGACGGCGCGCCGTCCTCGCGATCGATTGGCGTCGCGTTCCAAAGGCGCTTGTCGAATCCTTCAACCCCGCCATGCAAATGGTTGGGCGGGTCGTTGCGCGCCAACCGGTAGGTAGTGCCATCGAGCGTGAAGGTGGCGTCGGAAATGCGGCCCGCTACACGGCCCGTGATGGCGCCGAAATAGGGATGGCCGCTTAGGTAAGAGTCGAGGTCGTTGAATCCCAGCACCACGTCGCCTGCGCCGCCGTTTCGGTCCGGCGTCAGAATCCGCGTCACAATGCCGCCGTACGTGATTGCTTCCACGACCAGCCCGCCGCGGCCGGTGAGCGTCCACGCCTCGACCGTCTGACCGGCGGGAAGAATGCCAAATGTCCGCGAGCTGATTGGGGAAGCCATCGTGCAAGGACCTTTACAATTCTCAAGTTACCGCTCTCTCGCCGCGCTGTCCACAGTTCCGCGGCCCGGAACCACGGGAGATCCGGGCTTATTGTCTGCATGGCCGACCACAGTTCATCCGCAAGTTCGGAAGGCCCTATTCGGCTGCGGGGGGCGCGTTCTCCACGGTCTCCACGCGGATTTTGGCGATGCGCCGCGCATCCATCTCCACCACTGTCAGCCGCCGGTCCTCATACCCCACCGATTCACCGGGATGGGGAATGTGTCCGAGACGCGCCAGCACGAAACCCGCGAGCGTTTCCACGCCACCGTCGCGAGGCAGGCTCCAGTGCAACTGCGTTTCCAGGTCGCGCAGATTCACGCTTCCATCCATCAGCACCGCGCCCCCTGTGGTGCCCTGAACCGGAGGCGAAGGCGCGTCGAATTCGTCTTCAAGCTCGCCCGCGAGCTGCTCGATTGCATCTTCTGCCGTGACCAGCCCCGCCGTGGAGCCGTACTCGTCCACCACGATGGCGAGATGGCGGCGGTTCTGCTTGAAATCGCGCAGCAACTCCAGCGCGGATTTGCTTTCCGGCACCACCAGCACTTCATGCATGATCTGAGCCAGGCGAACCTCCGCCGGTGGCGTCGCGGCGGGCGATGCAGTCGCGCGCTGATAAAAGCGCCGCGACAGTTCGCGCGCATACACCGCGCCCACAATATGCTCGGAGCCGCGGGCCTCATCGTAGACAGGAATGCGCGAGTGATTGCGGGCAAACACCCGCGCCATCGCGTCCTCAAGCAGCATGTTCGAGGGCAGCGAAAAAATCTTCTGCCGCGGAGTCATGATCTCGCGCACCGGCACATCGCTGAGCTCGAGAGCGCGGTGCACCAGCACCTCCTGGAACTCGGGAATCACGCCCAGCCGCCGCGCCGCAGTAGCAATCAGCTTCAGCTCCTCGGCGGAGTGGATGGATGCGGCGCGTTCCGTCTTGGGGATATCGAATCCACGCAGGATGAGCGACGCCGATCGGCTGAGCAGCCGCACCGCAGGGCGGGTGACAGCCATAAACACCAGCATGGGCGGCGCCACGGCCACTGCCAGTGCTTCACCGCGGCGCAGGGCCAGCGCCTTGGGCACCAGTTCGCCGGCGACCACGTGGAAGTAGGTGATCAAGGCAAAGCCGAGCACCAGGGCGGCCACGCTGCCGTAAATCTGCGCATGCGGCAGAATGCCGATCCACCGGCCCAGAAACTGCGCGGCCAGCGGCTCGCCCAGCCAGCCCAGCGCAAGCGAACAAAGCGTCACCCCTAGCTGCACGGCCGGCAGAAGATCGTCGAGGTTGCGCTGCAGCCGCCGCACCGCGCGCGCTCCCGGAACCCGCGCCTCCAGAAGCTGTTCCACGCGGGTCTCGCGGATGGACACCAGCGCAAACTCAGTCGCCACAAAATAGGCGTTGGCCAGTATCAGCAGGGCCACCGTCACGGGTTTGAACAGGAGCAGTCCGTGCATCTGGCTGTGAGGATAGCATTGGACGGGGGATCGGGCAGCCGAAGGAGCCCTCCCGGATTTAGGTCCAGCTTTCCTGGAACCTTGCGGCGTCAATGAACGTATCTTGAGGTCAGATGAGGAGCGTAATGAAAAACTTACTCTTAGGCACGGCGTTTCTGGTCACATTGGCGGCACTTGCCGCAGCTCCGGCACGGGCCGAGGAAGCAACTTTTCAGCGGGACCTCACGGTCAGCGGCAGAGTGGACCTGACCGTGCAAACCGGCTCCGGCTCCATCCATCTCTCAAGCGGACCCGTCGGCCGCGTCCACATTTTTGGTCACGTCAAATCGAACTGGGGCGAGAACGATGCGAATGTGCAGCAGATCGCCGACCATCCACCCATCGAGCAGACCGGCAACATTGTGCGCATCGGAACCAATCACCAAAATCTCCGCAATATCAGCATCGACTACGACATTCAGGTCCCGCCCGACGCTTTTCTGAATGCCGCGACCGGCTCGGGCAACCTGACGGACGACGGCGTGGGCGCCAATGCAAAGCTCAACACGGGCTCAGGGTCTATTCATGCCACGGGATTGCAGGGCGGATTCACAGTCGAGACCGGGTCAGGCGGCATCTATGCCGAGCAAACCGGAATTGGGGATGTGAAAGCGGAAACAGGCTCTGGATCCATCGAGCTCAGGAACCTGCGTGGCGGGCTGCATGCGGAGACCGGCTCGGGCACGATCAAAGCGGGTGGTACGCCGTCCGCGCAGTGGCGGCTCCAAACCGGCTCGGGGAGTGTCGAAATTTGGACAGGTGCCGCGGCCTTCACGCTCGATGCCGAAACCGGCTCAGGCAGCATTCACTGCGATCGCGAGATTGCAACCCAGGGCACGATGGAGCACCACCACCTGGCCGGCAAGATCGGTGGCGGCGGGCCCGCGGTGCGCATTGAGACCGGCTCCGGCAGGATTCACATTCACTGACCCGCAACGCGCGTAAGGGTGATGGTCTCCTGCGCGGCCTCGTTGTTCAGCGTCAACGTATTCGGCCCGTTGAATACATACGCGTACCTGGATCCGGGCGGCTGTGGAATCGCATACGTCTGGTATTGCGGGCCGTTCGGCCCTGGATATGGGCCCACTGGATTGGGAACAGACGGAACAGGCCCGGGATCTGGAATAAACATTACCTTGGTCTTGGGCGACCAGTCTGTGACCGTAAAAACGATGGTGTTGGGCGCGACGAGCTGGTAGGGGCCACCTTGCGCCATCTGCGTGCCTCCATTTTGCGGCACTCCCACTTGCATGTATTGACCGTTCGCCTCGATCGTAATGGTCAGGTTATTGCCCTGAAGGACAGTGCGCCATTGGCCGACCAGGCCGCTTTGTGAAGCCGGAGCCGCTTGTGGCCTTTGTGGCACCGGCGTCCCTTGTGGCCCTTGTGAACCCTGTGGCCCCTGGGGCGCTTGTCCGCCTTGCGGCCCTTGTGGCCCGCAACCTGTCGCCAGGCTGAATGCCAGAATTGCCGGAAGCATCAGGCGGAGAACCGCGTGGCCGGTCCCCGTCGGGAAAGGGGAGTTTTTCATAGAGACCTCCTGGGCTTTGGGTGGGGGGAATGCAGGGATGATAGCACGGGGGGGGTGGGGACTGGTAGACGAATCTTCCCGTCTTGAACTATGAATTGCGAGGTCCTAGTGCAGCCAGCGTGCGCCCCGCGCCGCCCAGCGGGGTAAAGCGGCGCCTCAAGGTCGCCCGAGGCAGTCCCGGCGCTGCGCGTTCTGCCCGTTTCGCTCCCGGCGTCGCTACGGAATGAAGTAATAGGGATCGGGATACTTGACCGAGAACTCCGCTTCCGGCTTACCCTTCAGGTCGCTCCACTGGTCGCCGACATTCAGCGCCAGCTTGTACCCTTTGGCGATCATTTGGCTGCGGGCCACTTGCTTGAATTCGCCGATGCTCTGCATTCCATGATCGGCGGGGCGCATCACCAGCTCCTGCCAGTTGTCGAATCCCTGCACGCGCAGATTGCGCTCGGTGGCGGCGCGCTGTGCTTCGTCGCGGCCGGTAATGAAGAGGATGCTCACGCCCAGCCGCTGCGCTTCCTTGTACAGCCGCAGTGTGCCGGCGATCGCCGTCGCCTGCGCCGTTTCGATCCACGCGTCGAAGACCGGCTTGTTGTAGGCGAAGTCGCCGCCGACTTCTTCCTGATAATTCGACAGCGTAGTCTCGTCAATATCGAGAATCAGGGCCAGTTTTTCCTGCGCGTGGCGATGCGCGGCGCGTTGCCGCAAAAACGCGATGGCGCGATCCGCCTGCACGTCCTGGTCGTGCGCGAAACAGCCGCAGGTACAGGTGCAGTCGTGGTACTGCCTGAGCTCTTTTTTCAGCGTGTCCAGGTTGGGAATGCGCTCCGCTTGCGCGTCGCCGCTGAATGCCGGCTGCGGCGATTGCTGCGCCCCAAGCCAGCCCGTCCCAAACAAAAGTACGAATTGCGCTGCCAGGATGGTGAATCGCTTGTTCAAAATCAGAAACTCCCTTCCACGCTTCCGAAGCCCAAGTTTAAATGAATCTGCCGGCCCCATTACACTGGAGGCATGATCCGCGTTTTTCGTCCCATCCCCACGGGGCAATTGAAGTTGCTCGTCTTCGATCTCGACGGAACCCTTATCGACTCCGCGCAGGACCTGTGCAACAGCGTGAATGCCGCGCTTGAGGCATTCGGCCTGGGCCCGCTGCCCGATCCCGCCATCGCCGGATTCGTCGGCAACGGCGCGCCTTTGCTCATGCGGCGCGCGCTGGCCATGGCCTCCCACATCGCTATCGAACAGGTGGACGATGATCTCTTCAACAAGGCCTGCGCATTTTTCCTGCAATACTATCGCGAACACAAACTGGATTTCACCTACGCCTATGATGGCGTTCTGGATGCGCTGAAGGCGCTGCATGAGTTGCACGACGCGCCGAGCGGTCCCTCAAGAATCATGGCGGTTCTCACCAACAAGCCGGTGCGCCCGGCCCGCGGCATCTGCGAGGGGCTCGGCCTGGCCGATTACTTCCTCCATATTTATGGTGGCGACAGCTTTCCCTTGAAGAAGCCCGATCCGCTGGGCCTGCGCTCGCTAATGGAAGAAACCGGCGCGCGCCCTGAAGAAACCGTAATGGTCGGCGACAGCCGGGTGGACGTCGAGACTGCGCGCAACGCCGGAACCTGGTCACTGGGATGCACCTTCGGCTTTGGTCCGCACACGCTCGTCGATACCCCTCCCGACGTTCTGGTCGACACCGCCTCGGAATGGACGCAGGCGCTCACTCCCGCGTAAAATTGGCATAGAAGAACATCGCAATTACTTCTGAGTGCTTGTTTTGAGAAGCGCAAAATCCAGTCGCGCCAGGCCATCGCGGCGAGCGGTTCCATCCGCAAAGTCGTCATTGTTTTGATCCACTTTTTATTGCCTGAGGATTCCCATCGTGCGTTCTGTTTTCCTGGCCTTTTTCCTGCTTGCTCCCACCGTCGCACTGGCGTGCCACACTACCAACCAGGCTCCGCAGCCCAAGCCCGTCCTGCACGGGCTGGTGTCAGATTCCACGGGCGCCATCATTCCCGGCGCAAAAATCGACTTGCTTGACGCGAGCGGCGCCATTGCCGCCACCACCAATTCTGGCGCTGATGGCAGCTTTCTGGTCACCGCGCCCCATCCCGGCGGGTACACGCTGGTGGCCACGCTCGCCGGCTTCAAAACCGTTACCACGCCGGTCACCATCGCCGCTCCGGGCAACACTCCCGCATCGGCCACGGCGGCGCAGGCGCTCGCGGCGCCGGTGCACATCGTGCTCTCCGTCGCGGCCACTTCGACCAACGTCGTCGTCAGCGCCGACTCGAATCAGGACCTGACCTCGACCGACGAGAATCGCGATACCTCCGTGATGACCGCGAACGACCTGAAGGCTTTGCCCATCTTCGACAACGATTTTGTCAGCGCTATGGGAGCCTTCCTCGACTCCGACGTCTCCGGTACCGGGGGCAGCGGTCTTCTGGTCGACGGTGTTGAGGCCAACCGCGTCACGGTTTCCGCCTCGGCTGTGCAGGAAGTGCGCATCAATCAGGATCCCTATTCGGCGCGCTACTACTACCCTGGCCGCGGCCAGATCGAGATCATCACCAAGTCCACCGCCGATCGCTACCACGGCGAATTCAACTTCTACTTTCGCGATTCGGCCCTAAATTCGCAGAACGCCCTCGCTCCTTCAAAGCCTTTCGAGCAGCGCCGCATCTACGAGGGCAGCTCCACCGGTCCCATTCCGCACTCGCACAACAGCAGCTTTCTTGTCTCCTTCAACCGCGCCGAGCAGGACCAGGATGCAGTGGTAAGCGCCACGCTCGCGCCCACCACCGCGGATCCAACCGGCGCCTTCAATGCCAATGTGTCCGCGCCTACGCGCGATACCGAATTCAGCGTGCGCGCCTCGCACCAGTTCGGCGATAAACATTCGGCCTACATGCAATACAGTTACGAAGACTGGACGGCGCAGAATGAAAATGTGGGCGGGCAATCGCTGGCGGCGGCGGGGTACAACAATCAGTATCACGAAGACGATTTCGTCGCGCACGCCGACTCGGTGCTTTCTGCCGTCACGCTCAATCAGATCTCTCTGGTCGGCGAGCACTGGTCTAATCGCAACCAGAACGCCGTCGAGGGCCCGCAGATCAGCCTGCCCGGCGATTTCGTTTCCGGCTCAGCGCAAAACGATTCCTTCGGCACCGAGTACAACTTCCGCTTCTCCGACGTCGTTACCTGGACGCATGGCCGCAACCTGGTCAAGTGGGGCGCCGGCGTGCCGCACCTGAGCCGCCGCGCTTACGACGACTTGACCAACGAACTTGGCACGTACACCTTCGCGCCCACGCTGGCTGCCGACGGCGTCACCGTGTTCTCTACGGCGTTCCAAAACTACGCCGCCAACCTGCCTTCTGGATTCTCCGAGAACACCGGCGATACGCACTTCATCTATCACCAGCAGGAGATGGGCGCATTCATTCAGGATCAGGTGAAGGTGAGCAACCGTTTCGCCATCACTCCCGGCCTCCGCTACGACTGGGAGAGCTTTCTGGCCACGCGGCGGCTGGGCTTTTCGCCGCGCATTTCTTTCGCGTGGGTGTTGAGCGGCAGCTCGCAGACGATCGTGCGCGGCGGAGGGGGCATTTATTACGACCGCTTCGGCGGAGGGCCGCTGCTCGATCTGGAGCGCTACGGCAACGCGCGGCGGCGCGCCATTACGCTTTCACTCGATCCCTCCACGATGCCCGTCACGGGTTGCGTACCCGTCACCAATTGCATCACGCTCACCGCGCAGCCGCCGAACCTGGTGCAGTTGGAGTCGCACGCCAAAATCCCCTACCAGATTCACTACGGCCTCTCCATCGAGCGCCAGCTCGGCCAGCGCGCCACGGGAACGGTCAGCATCTACTCCATGCGCGGCATCGATATGTTCCGGTCCATCGACATCAACGCGCCCACGATGCAATCGGGCTACACGCAGCGCCCCGATTCCGATTACGGCCGCATTCGCCAGATGCAGTCCCAGGGTTTCTACGAAGGCGATGGCCTCGACGTCTCCTACCGCGGCATGTGGAACAAGCACTTCACCGGTTTCGGCCGTTACACATGGTCGCATTACGGGTCGAACACCGGAGGCATCGGATGGTTCCCTGAAAATCAGCTCGATCCCGAAGAGGAGTGGTCGAACTCCGGTTACGATCGCCGCCAGCGCGTCGGCATGTATGCCATCTTCGACCAAAAGAGCCTGCTCAACCTGGCCGGTGGCATTTTTTCGAACAGCGGCTCGCCCTGGAACATTCTCACCGGCGCCGATCCTTACGGCGACGGCCTGTTCAACGCGCGCCCAGACGACGTGGGCCGCAACTCCGAGACCGGGCCCGGCTACGTCGACGTCGATCTGCGCTGGGGCCACGACTTTGCCATCACCCCGAACAAGGACGACGAAGCGCCGCACCTGGGCCTTTCAGTCAGCTCCTTCAACGTGGTCAACCATCCTAACGGGCAGGGAATCGATACCGTCGATTCTTCCACCGACTTCGGCCAGATTACCTCAGTCGCGCCGCCCCGCCGCATGCAATTGGCCATGCGCTTCGAGTTCTAGAGCCAGTTTCCGTAGCACCGAGAAGCGCAGCCCGCCGCGTGGCGCGTTAGGCTGATTCCATGAGCGATTCCGGCGAACAGCACGGCCGTCCCCTGCGCATCGTGCTTCCCGGCGGCAGCGGGCAGGTGGGCCGCATGCTGGCGCGGTTTTTTCAGGAGCGCGGCCACCACGTCACGGTGCTCACGCGCGGCCCCTACACGGCACCCTGGCCCACCGTGCACTGGGACGGCCAAACGCTCGGCCCGTGGGTGGAAACGCTCGAAGGCGCCGATGTCTGCATCCATCTCTCCGGCCGCAGCGTCAATTGCCGTTCTACGGAGCGCAACCGGCGCGAACTTTACGATTCACGCATCGGTCCCACGCGGCTGCTGCATCAGGCCTTCGCCTGCCTTGCAAATCCGCCGCGCCTGTGGATGAACGCGTCGACCGCAACCATTTATCGCCACTCGCTCGACATGGCGATGGACGAGGCAGGCGAAATCGGCGGCAACGAACTCATCTCAAAACGCCGCCGCGCTCCCGAAAAATGGAACTGGACCGTGCAGTTGGTCAAGGACTGGGAGTCTGCGTTCTTCGGCACGGCCACACCGCGCACGCGCAAGATTGCGTTACGTACCTTGCTGGTTTTCAGCCCCGCGCCCGGCAGTGTCTTCGCGACCCTCTCCCATCTCGTCCGCGCCGGCCTGGGCGGGACGCAGGGCAACGGCCGTCAGCTGGTTTCGTGGATGCACGAGTCCGACTACGCGCGAGCGCTCGAATTCCTTATTGATCATGACGAAATCGACGGCCCCGTGAATCTCTGTGCGCCCAACCCCCTGCCCAATCGTGAGTTCATGGCTGAGTTGCGCGAGGCGTGGGAGATGCCGAACGGCTTGCCCGCTCCCGCCGCGCTGCTAAAAATTGGCATGTTCTTTCTGCGCACAGAGCCGGAGCTGGTTCTCAAAAGCCGCTACGTCGTTCCCGGCCGTCTGCTCGACGCTGGCTTCCAGTTTGAATTCCCCACCTGGCCTGAAGCCGCAGCCGATCTGGTGCGGCAGTGGAGAAATCGTGATTCGTGAACAGTTCTGCACCAGGCGATCACGAGCCCTGAGCCACGAACCACGACTCACGGCTACTGCGGCGTCACATCCGTTACCGGCAAGTCCCAGTGGCCTAGCAGAATCTCAAACCGCCGCTGTTCCTCGTTCTTGTATTTATCCTGGTCGGGCCACAGCTCCTTGATGAACGCTTCTTCGTCGGGGTTTGTGCTCGTGGCTACAGTCGAGTTCTTGTAAACGATGGTGACGCGGTAGTCCCAGCGGCCGTCCTCGGTGGTGTGATAGGCCGGCGACTCGATCTTGAGCGATAGGATGCGCCCCGTCGATTGGATCTTCTTGAGCAGCGGCCAATGGTTCTTCAAAAACAGATCGAGAAACTCCTGCTGATGGCCCCATTGGCACTTGTAGTAGTACTCGATGGTGTACGGCTGGCCGGCAGCCGTTTGTGTGGGCGCGCCCTGCGCCATGAGCGGACGCGAGATCCCGGCCACAAAGGCTAGAGCCACCAAAGCGAGAAGGATTCTGCGCAACGAAATCTGCATAAAGGCCTCCCTGCATGCGATGCAAGCATTGTAAGGCGTTGGGCAAACGAAAGAATGGCGAGGTTCACTCCGCCGCGCGTCGGCGGATGTATGTGCGCAGCCAAATCGCGAACTCCGGTTCCGACATCGATCCATCGGCGACGGCCAGCATTGCCGTTACGCCATCGCGGTCGCCTGCGGCCAGCTCGTAGCCGTTCTTGAGCAGAAAGGTTTCAGCCACGACCCATGCGGTTCGCTTGTTGCCATCCAGAAACGCATGATTGCGGGCAATGCCAACGGCATACGCAGCGGCAAGATCGGCGATGTCGGGACTTCCGTATGCCTCAAGATTTCTGGGGCGCGCCAGCGCCGAAAGCAGAAGCGGCAAATCCCTGACGCCTGCCAGGCCACCGTGCTCTCGAATCTGCTCATCGTGCATCGCGAGGACAGAGCTTTCCTTGATCCATCTTCGCGCGGGAACGGTCACTTGGCCAGCTCGCGAAGCAGGTCGCGGCGCTTGCGCATCACCTGGCGGGCCAGCGCCATGTCTTCCTCAAACTCGGGATCGTAAGGCGTGATGCGAAATCCGTCGGGCGACTCGGTAAGGAAGACAGAATCCCCCTTTGCAACCTTGAGCAGAGCCAGGGCTTCCTTGGGCAGGATGATGCCTGCAGAACTGCCGATTGTGGTTACTTTAAGCTTCATTGCGCCTCCTCGATAGTTATCATTATAACAAACATTATAATAATTGAATAGAGAACTCAAAAACGCGACGCTCCCTTGGTTCCTGGCTCAAAAAAAAACGGCCCCCGTTTTCGGCGGGGGCCAAGTTGCCTTGGTTCTCTCGCGTTGCGAGAGCTTGGTTGGCGGCCTTACGGCGGGGTGGCCGTTGGCTTAAGGAGCAGAGCCTCGGGGGAGGATGACCGCGATATTACGGCTGCTCCGAGCCGGCTGCAGCAGGAGCGTTTTGGGGGGACGCTTCTGCCCGGGCCGCCAAACTGTTTTCCATCAACATCAGATGCACGCTGCTGGTCCTTACGCGCTCCGGCTTTTGATCCGGATTGTCGGTTGACGCCGCCTGGGCGTTGCCGAGGGCCACAAAGTGCATGCGGTAGACGGGAATCTGGTGTTCTGATACGAGGTAGCGCTCGACCGATTCAGCCAGGCGCTGCGAGCTCTGGATGCCGGTGCTGCCGGCATACGGCGAGTGCGCTTCCATCTCCAGGATGTAGCCATCGCGACCGGTCAGGTTGGCCGCCAACTGATCCAACTCGGCGCGCGCATCGGCCGAGAGGACGGGGCTGCCACCGTGGAACTTGATCTCCAGGTCATTGACCTGCTTGTACTGGTCGAGGCCGTTGACGGTAGAGTTCAACTTGTCGACGTGACCTGAAGTCTGCTGCGCGGTGTTGCTGGCATTCTGCGCCTGGGCGTTGGCCGAATTCGCGGTGTTGTTCGCCATATCCGCCGAACTCTGCGCCTTCTGGATTCCGGCTTGCGCCCGCGCATCCACGTCCTTGATGTCGCGCGCATTCCGCGCATTCACATCGTCCAGTTCCGTCAGCCGGTCATTGATCGGATCGGTCTGCCGTCTCACCCACTTTTTGCTGGCGAACGGATTGATGCGGCCCCAGAACCCTTCCTTCGGCTGGCTTAACGGCTGGTCTACCGTGGAGGAGGGTTGCTGCGCAGTCGCAGAAGGCATGCTCTGGGAATCCGTATTGGATGACTGGGCCTGCGCCCAAACCGGAAGAGCGATTGCGGATGCCAGCGCAAGAACTGCGACATGGCGCGGAATTGAAAAATGACTCGGAGTTTGCATCGGTGTGCCCCCTTTAATACTCCCCATGGCTTGAAGCTGCCACGGGTTCAGCGCTTTCGCGTACTCGCCCTGATAAAGAGCAAGGCCATTGCCAAAGAAGGCACACGGCACGCATCCATTCGTATCGTCATGATAATGAAGGTGTTATACACAAGATCGGCCTGTCATTCGCGGCGATGCCGCGCCGGAAACACCCCGGATGCAGCGTAAATTTTGCACGTTTTGGTAGTTTCTACCGGGTAAGGAGGGAGAAGATCTACTTGGTATCGACGTGGATAATGCGGATATCCGGGAAGGCGCCGTCCCACTGGTCCGCGACGGTATCGAATACCAGGCGGAAGTCAACCGCGTCGCCCGGCTTGAGCGGCGCTGCGGAGAGCGGCTCGACATCCACATATGGATCGCGCGTGCGGATGATCCGGAGCTGCTGGGTCTCGTTCTGCGCTACATCATGCGCCCCATCGCGGAAAAGAACCTGGACGGTGATGCCGGTTACGGTGCGGTCACCTTCATTGACAATGTGGCCGTCAAGGTAAGTCACCTTGCCTCCCGACAGGTTTGACGATTCACTCATTGCAAGCTTGCTGATGGTCAGATTGGTTGCGTAGGGGTCGGAAGCCGACGAGATTGGCGTTACTGTCGGCGTGCTTTTGCCGTGCTCGTAGAAGAGGAACAACCCGCCAATAGCGGCAATCACGATGGCTGAGGCTACGGCCACGGGAAGCCAATTGCGCTCGGCGTTTGCCGCGGGGCGAATGAGTTGAGGACCTGAGCTCACGAGCGAAATTGTACACCTGTTCGCGAGCCATTTTGCGAACCACGATGCGCTGGCCCCTGATGAAGTGGGCGCGACGTGCCCTCATCCAGTCGGCCGGTGAGTAAGGCGCGCGCCATTCATCAAATTGCCATCTTTTTCAGGCATCCTTGAAGCAGTCCAGGCGTCTAAGGATTCAAGAGATCGGCAGATGCAATCCGGGTTCGCCAAGAGTCTTGCATCTGGCAAGTGGGAACCAGGACATTGCTGGCTCCGTAACATTACCGCAAGGTGTTGAAAGGCAGGCCCGCCATGCGCTCCTCCTCGCAGCCGGCGTCCAACATGCCGCCCGCAGCCGCAGCCAACATTCCGCAAACGAGCGTGTACGCAGAACGCGCCTACCAGGGCATGACCATTGCGGCCATGCTTTGGCTCTTAGGAAGCCTGTGGTTGTTCCGATAGACCTAACGTCCGGTTGACCGCGCACAATCGTGCGATCGACCGCGCCCAGCTTTTCGCCATGATGGTTGGTAGTGCTTGATTCCGCGGCGGCGGGCGCTTCAACCGAAGCGTGCGCGCTTGATTTCCGTCCGGCAATCCTTGCCGCTCATGCGCACACGGATGCACATTTCAGCGAGCCGGGAACGCATGCGGTCGCCGATGCGGTCACCCAGTGTCTGTTCGCGCGCGGCGCGCTCCACATCGGTCTGATTTCCGCCGGCCGCCGGCAGGTCGGCGTAGTTCGTGGTGATAATGGTGCTCTGGCGGTCGTTATAGCGCGTGTTCAGAATGAGTGCGACTGTATCCCACACCCATTCATTGGGTTTTTGCGCGCCCAGATCGTCGAGCACCAGCACTTCGGCTGCGAAGATGGGCTGCAACAGCTCGAGCTCGGTGGTCCTGACCTCGCGGTTGTAGCTGTTCTGGATGCTTTTGAGCAGCTCGCGGTAGTCGCAGAAGAGTCCTTTCACTCCGCGTTCCCGCACCAGGCGCTGCAACACGCCCACGGCCAGGTGGGTTTTACCCACGCCCATCGGCCCGATGAAGAGCAGGCCCTTGCCCGCGGTTCCCGCCGGATACTCGTCGACAAATTTGCGTGCGGTGAGCAGCGCCTCGGCCAGCGACCGGTCGGCTTCGTGATAAATCTCAAAGGTATCGAGCGTGCAGTCGCGATAGCGCGCGGGAACCTGCGCCGCGGCCACCCGGTGCCGCTCGCGCTCCGTTACCTGGCACTCGCACGGGCGACTCACCCAGTTTCCCGCCGCGTCCAGCGTGCGCACCAGTCCTGCGCCATCGCAAATCGAACATACACTCATTCCGACTTCCAGCCTACCGCACCGCCCCTCTCGCCGCTCCAGTGCACACCGCGTGCCCGAATGTGGAAAAGCAGCCCCGTCAATTCGCTGCGACAACCTCAGAAAGATCTTTACTCCGATGACATAGGATGGCTCTGTAGGATTTTCGAAATTGGTCGGCGCCGTGTGGTCCAAGTTGAAGTTACGCGCGAGATCGCAGGCCTGGAGTGAAGATGCAGAGCGGCACGCACGAAGTGAATGGTTCGCAATCCTCAATGGCCGGCATTCATGCGGGCTACGTCTGCGGCATGGCGCTGGTCGCCGCCATGGGCGGGCTGCTCTTCGGCTACGACTGGGTCGTCATCGGCGGCGCCAAGCCGTTTTACGAAGTCTACTTTCATCTCGGAACTGAGCAACTTATCGGTTGGGCCAACAGTTGCGCGCTTATCGGCTGCCTTATCGGCGCGCTCATCGCGGGTGTGGTGGGCAGCCGCCTTGGCCGCAAAAAAGTGTTGCTGCTCGCCGCGCTGCTGTTTGCGCTTTCCTCCATCCTCACCGGGTGGGCCACGGCCTTTTATCTGTTTATCGCGTGGCGCATTGTTGGCGGAATAGCCATCGGCCTTGCCTCCAACATTTCCCCGCTCTATATCGCCGAAATCAGCCCCGCGGCGTGGCGCGGCCGGCTTGTCAGTCTCAATCAACTGGCTATTGTTTGCGGTATCCTGGCGGCGCAAATCGTCAACTGGCGCATCGCGGAAAAGGTTCCCGACGGCGCGGTTGTCCTGCTCGAATCCTGGAACGCGCAATTCGGCTGGCGCTGGATGTTTACGGCGGTTGCGGTTCCGGCAATTCTGTTTTTTCTGTTTGCGCTTTTCATTCCCGAGAGCCCGCGCTGGCTTGCCGGCGTAAATCGCGCCGATGAAGCCCGGCGCGTGCTGGCACGCATCGGCGGCGATGACTACGCGGCACGGGAACTCTTGGCCATCGAGGAGACGTTGCGCACATCGGCTGCATCGGGGGTTCGCTGGAGGGATCTCTTCGGCAAGGGCACGCGCAACCTGGTCTGGATCGGCATGGCGCTGGCCGCACTGCAGCAATGGAGCGGGATCAACATCCTGTTCAACTACGCCGAGGAGATTTATCGCAGCGCGGGCTTCGGCGTCAGCGGCATTATGTTCAACATCGTCATCACCGGCGCCATCAATTTGATCTTCACTTTGGTCGCCATGACCTTTGTGGATCGCCTGGGCCGCAGAAAGCTGATGCTGCTGGGCTGCGCCGGAGTAGGCCTCTGCCACCTTGGCGCCAGTCTTGCCTACCGGATGGGGTTGCATGGCAGCGCCGTGCTGGTGCTCACGCTCGCCGCCATCGCCTGTTATTCCATGTCGCTGGCGCCGGTCACGTGGGTGCTCATCTCTGAAATCTACCCCAATCGCTTGCGCAGTCTTGGCGTCTCCTCGGCGGTCGCCGCATTGTGGACCGCCTCCTTTATACTCACTTACACATTCCCCTTCATCAATCGTGCTTTCACGACTTCGGGCGCATTTCTCGTTTATGCGGGAGTCTGCTTTCTTGGCTTCGTGTTCGTTTCGTCATGTGTTCCGGAGACACGCGGCAAGACGCTTGAAGAAATTGAGAAGGCTTCGGGAGCCGATGTGGGTTAATGGCTGCTAGACCGCGCGTCCCGCCGCTGCACCCGACGCCCAGGCCCACTGGAAGTTGAATCCGCCCAGTTGACCGGTCACGTCCACCACTTCGCCAACAAAATAGAGCCCACGCACGCTGCGGCACTCCATAGTTTGCGCTGAAAGCGCGCTGGTGCTCACTCCACCCGCTGTCACTTCTGCCTTCTCATAGCCTTCCGTGCCGCTGGGTGCGATCGACCAGGCATGCAACCGGCGCTCCAGTTCGTCGAGCGCATGATTGGTCCAGCTCTGTGGCGATGCGGCCTCGAGCAGCCGATCCGCGAGCCGCGCCGGCAGTTGCGCGCGCAATGCCACTTTCGCCGCGGCCAGATCGCGCCGTGCATGGGCTGCACACAAGGGCGCAAGCAGACGCCGCTCCGGCGACCAGTCGATGCGGATCGCCTCGGGCTGCTTCCAGTACGACGAGATTTGCAGGATGGCGGGTCCGCTCAGGCCGCGATGCGTGAAGAGCATTTTTTCCCGAAAGCTGCGCTTGCCGCAACTGGCAATCACCGGCGCGGAAACTCCGGTCAATTCGGCAAAGTGCGTGAGCTCCGCACCCGAGAGCGTGAGCGGAACCAGCGCCGGGCAGCAGGTTTCAATGGGAACGCCAAACTGGCGGGCAATGTCGTAGCCGAATCCCGTAGCGCCGATCTTCGGAATCGACAGCCCGCCGGTGGCTACGATGAGCGCAGGCGCGGTGTAAGAGTCCTTGCCAGCATCGACCGTAAACGCGCCGGAAGAATCGTTGCGGCGCACCTCGCGGACCGCGGTCGACAGAAGCACACGCACACCGGCATCCGCGCATTCACTCATCAGCAGGTTGACAATTTGCTGAGCAGAGCCATCGCAGAAGAGCTGTCCCAGCGTCTTTTCGTGATACGCGATGCCATGCCGCTCGACGAGCCGGATAAAATCCGCGGGCGTGTAACGCGCCAGCGCTGATTTCGCGAAGTGAGGATTTGCCGAAAAGAAGTTGTCGGGCCGCGTGTGCAGGTTGGTAAAGTTAGCGCGGCCTCCGCCCGAGATCAGGATCTTTTTGCCCGGCCGCCCCGCTCGCTCCAGCACCGCGACACGGCGCCCGCGACGGGCGGCTTCGATCGCAGCCATCAGGCCTGCCGCGCCGGCTCCGAGGATGAGGACATCGAAACTATGCTGATTCACGGTGCCAACTTCAATCATTAAAGCATTCGTGCCTGCAGACTTCCCCGCTTACAATGAAGACGTTGGCACAACGGGGCGGAGAGAGAAGTTTGCAATTCGCCGGTTGTCAAAGTCGGGCCTGTAGCTCAACGGTTAGAGCAGGGGACTCATAATCCCTTGGTTGGGGGTTCAAATCCCTCCGGGCCCACCATTTAACTCACATAAATACAATAATATACCGACTTATAGGATGCCTCGTTTCAATGGTCGTTTTCCTGCGGTGCATGTTCTGGTGCATGTTGATAGAATCAGTACGCATCGCGGAGGGGAGATGAAGGAAGCTGGAATCACCTCAAAAGCGAGAGGCCTATTTGAGCGTCCGGCCGGGTCGGGCTGTTGGTGGATCAACTACTATGTCGATGGAAAGCAGCATAGAGAAAAAGTAGGACGCCGAGGGGATGCACTTGCCCTGTATCAGAAACGGAAAGCTGATGCACGACGCAAGTTGAAACTCCCGGAGTTGGTTCCGGGGAAGGTTGTCACGTTCGGTCACCTGTCAGACATGGCAGTGAAACACGCTGAAACTCATCTCAAGACACTTGAGCACTACAAGACGAAGGACTCCATACTGCGAGAGCCATTC
This sequence comes from uncultured Acidobacteriota bacterium, assembly GCA_963729915.1. Taxonomy (GTDB): domain Bacteria; phylum Acidobacteriota; class Terriglobia; order Terriglobales; family Acidobacteriaceae; genus Telmatobacter. The sequence goes on from CAVSQE010000025.1 coordinate 87,993, forward strand.
GGGGGGCGGCCCGCCACCGCGATAACGCCACAAGAGATTAATGAGTGGCTCACAAAGCACTGCAAGACACCCGCAACTGCAAATCGCTATCGGGCGTTCATGTCACTTGCTTACCGGCTTGGCATGGAGAACGGTAAGGTGGAGAGCAATCCCGCTCGTCTCGTGAGGCTGCGAACGGAAAACAATGCACGGCTCCGCTTCGTCAGCCGGGATGAGTACGCCAAGCTGTTACGCCTCATCCAGCGTGACCATCCGGAGCAAGTGCCCGCATTTACTGTGAGCGTGTACACGGGGATGAGATGGGGAGAGCAATTCTCGCTAGAGTGGAGGCAATTGGACTTCAAGAGGAAAATAATCCGGCTGACGGAAACCAAGAACGGTTCCTCGCGGAACGTACCACTAAATAGCATCGCCTTAGATGCTCTCACGCAACAGCGGGAGGCCGTGCCGCATGATGTGGGTGACCCTGTGTTTCCGCGTCCGGGCGCTCGGTCAGATTGCCGTTGGTGGTTTATTCCGGCTCTGATCGAAGCCAAAATCACAGACTACACTTGGCACAACAATCGACACACGTTTTGCTCATGGCTGGCAATGGCCGGTGTAAGCACGAAGGAAATTCAGGTATTGGCCGGGCACAAGACAATCACGATGGCCGCTCGCTACGCGCACCTTTCACCCGAAGCCACGGCGTCAGCATCGGAGCGGCTTGTCATAGCGAAGTGATTCAAGGATGCATACCGCGCAAGTGAGGCGTGCGTCACCAAAGCCTTGTACCCGATGCGCCGGGTGACCCATCGCTAAGAGCTCCGGAGAATCGACTTGCAAAACACTGAGGCCGGGAACGATCCCGGCCTCATGTGGTTAAGCGGCCTTCGAGATTTGCTCGAAGTGATCAGCTCTTGAGAATCTGACCAGTTCGCTATGGGGGATCAAGACTCGTCCCCCAATTTTTCTCGTTGCCAGCAGTTTGTTGGCGATTAGGTAGTCTAACGACCGGACGCTTATACCAAGCAGCCAAGCCGCTTCTTTCCTGGGATGGAGGAGCCGATGCAACTCCGGTTTTGAGAGGAGCCTAGGCCCCTCGTTCATGTTTTGCTGCAATTGCAATCCTCGGACAAGCAGAATTGCCGTCACGGTCGTCGTATTCGCTAATTTTCGCTAGAAGTACGGCTAGACTCAGCGATGGCGGAGAGGGCAAGGCTCCGTAGTTGTAATGTTGCATGCCGCATTGACCGTGTCAGGAATAATAGAACAAGTTGGCAGAACTGTCTGTGATGGGCCACAAAAAGAAAGCTTGGTCCACCGGCCGGACGTGTCTCAAGCGATCATGGTCACTGATCCACCCGATTAATGTCACTAATTCGCTCAATCAATGACAATTCTCCCGGAATGGAGGGCGGATTCGTCTCTCGACGCCGTCTCGCATATCTGATGTATGCCCGACCCGAACGGTTTGTTAGGTAATTCTGTCGCGCAGCGTCAGGATGGGCGGCAACCTATCCGACCGCGCTCCGCCAGAGTTTCCCTCGGCTTTGTCGGCACACTCTTCGCACACTTGTAGACGCATGACATCGTGAAACTCGCGATCCCGCGGCCGGGGCTGGCTGATGCCGGATCAGTACACGTAATTCCGCACCCTCGCAAGCGCCTCGAATTCCTTCGCATCCTGTCTGGCCAAAGACCAGTTGTACGCTCTTCGGCACTGATCCCGGTTCGTTGATTGCCTCGGTGCACGCGGCGAGCGGTTAACATTGCACAAGCGGCGGCTCCGCACGTGGGCCAGAAGGAGGATGATGGGAATAACATTTCAGGGATCGACCGTGAGCCGTCGCGACGTGTTGCATGGAGTGGCCGCGATAGCCGGAAGCGCCATGCTGCCGCAGAGCGCAATGGCCGCGATGCGGCCCGCGAAACTGTCGCGCGAGGACGAGTTGTTTCTGGATGATTTGGAGCGGCAGGGCTGTCTGTTTTTCTGGGAGCAGGGAAGCGCGGACACGGGACAGATCCGCGACCGGGCGCGCAACAATCTTGGTGGGGCCGCCGATTCCCGGCGAATGGCGAGCATAGCATCAACGGGCTTCGGACTCACCGCGCTCTGCATTGCCGCCAAGCGCGGCTATTTGCCCTACGAGCAGGTGGCGGAACGCGTGCGGACCACGCTCGATTGGCACCTGAACCATCTGCCCGAAGAACACGGATTCTTTTATCACTTTTCTGACATCGAAACCGGCGTGCGCTGGTCAAGATGCGAGCTCTCTTCGATCGATACCGCGCTCCTGCTCTGTGGCGTTCTCACCGCGAAGGCTTTTTTCCATGATGTGCGAATCAGAGAATCAGCGCAGCAGATTTACGAGCGGGTGGATTGGCCGTGGATGCTGAACGCGGGCGAAACCTTATCCATGGGTTGGAAACCCGACTCGGGCTTTCTGAATGCGCGCTGGAGCCACTATTGCGAGCTGATGATGATTTACCTTCTGGCGATCGGCTCGCCGGCGCATCCGGTAGCGCCAGAGATATGGAACAACTTCGCGCGGCCGGTGATCCACTATCAGGATTTCACTTATATCAGCGGCAACGATCCCCTTTTCACGCATCAGTACTCGCATGCATGGTTCGACTTCCGCTACAAGCGCGACGCATACGCCAATTACTTTGAGAATTCCGTGATCGCGACACGCGCCCACAAGGCGTTCTGCCTTTCCTATCCGGATTGGTACGGCGAGGACTATTGGGGCGTAAGCGCCTCAGATTCCGCTCACGGCTACACGGCCTGGGGAGGTCCGCCGCCGCTCGGCCATCTCGATGGCTCTGTGGTTCCCTGCGCCGCGGCAGGATCATTGGCGTTTGTGCCGGCGGATTGCCTCTCGGTTCTCCGCGCCATGCGTGCCACATGGGGAAGCCGGGCCTGGGGACGATACGGATTTGCCGATGCCTTCCACCCGGCGGCGAACTGGTATGACCCAGATGTGCTTGGCATCGATCAAGGAATCTCGGTGCTGATGGCCGAGAATCTTCGCACGGGAATGGTGTGGGACACATTCATGCGCAATCCCGAGTGCAAGCGGGCCATGAAATTGGCGGGATTCACGAAGGCAAACTGATTGTGTTCGCCATCAGGCGTCAGCCCAAGGAAAGCGTTGCCCGCGCGACGCGCGGTGGAACCGGTCGATATCCTCAAATGCAACGCGCCTTCTTATCCCCCGCATTGGATGCTCGCTCACCAAGCCTCTTTCACTAGCACCATGGGCGCTCCAGTAGAACCGTTGACAACCTCTGTTGAGAGGACCACTTCGAAATTGCTGCCTCCCGGTTTCCGCAGCGATTCCCCGAGCGCGTTATTGAGCTGTGTCTCGTCCGTGATGAACTCACTCGCCGCTTTGGTGCCGTTCTCACCCATTCCCGCGATAATCAGCGTTGGTTGCTGGGTGCCCGGGTCATGAAAGTACGCGACGATGGCATAGTCCGTGGTCACCTTCGAGTACGGTCGATTGAAATCAACTGACCACTTCCTCGCGCCGGGATCGTGAGAATCGGAGATCCAGTCTACTCCGTTCCCATCCGTCTGTAGCCCGAAGCGCAGGTTCTGCTGTGCCCGCATCGTCCACGGATTATCCAAGCCCCCGAGAAGAATCGTAGGTCCCTGGCGCAGATCGGTAAAGCTGGTGCTACTTGAGGACTGCACACGGTAGGTAGTGCCCTTATGGTCCAGCAATCTGACGATGCGAAGCAGCGCCTGAAGATCGGAAATCGACACATGGTAGCTGCGCAGGTGCTGCCTGGCGCTTGGTTCATTCGCGCCGGTTTCCGTTTGATTCAAGGGAGGCGCTTCGCCCACCACAATGATCGACGGAGATTGAGCCGCAATCAGATTTTCCCAGACACGATCGAGAGGTGAGGTATGGCGAGCGCCAAACCTCCAAACCAGACCGGCGCACGCCAGCACTGTCAGAATAATGATGACGGCTATGAGGCGTTTTCTCGGCGCGTGCACGCGTTCAACAGATTCAACCACGGGCACGACAGGAACGCGTTCGGGGGAAACTGCCGGTTCGGCTGGATGCGCGGGTGACTCGGCTGCACCATTTTCATCATTGACCCGAACGGGACGAAACTGAGCTACGTAAGTTCCAAGCGGGAGGTCGATCCAGAGTTCATTCTGGTGAGCAGGATCATGGTAGTACTGAGCAATTCGCTTGCGAACTTCGCCGGCGGTTACGCGGACTACCGGATCATTGTTGCTGTCGTAGTCGGGAGCCCGTCCGAAGACATCGACCCCCAATACCCGCTCTTTGAGAGAATCCTCTTGTCCGTCGAGTGTTTTATGGACGACATGCCGGAGGAATGGGGCATATCGCTTGCTCTGGCTGAAGAGCGGATTCGCAAGCATCCTCTCCAGTTGATCGATGACCAGCACGCGTTCCTCCGCACTCAGGGGAGCACGAGCGGTCACGGGATCGTGGGTTATGGTCATCGTAGTGCATTCTGCTAGAAGGACGCCCCTCGTCGGTCAATTTGGGTTGACAAGCTCACCGATAGCGGGGTTGAAAAGGCGATTTATGTCATCCGACGCAACGTATCATACGCTGCTCGCTACCCAAGCGCAAGTTGTTGACTTGTAAAGCATCGAGCGATCTAATACCCCTCCCGCCAGCGCCTAGGTACGGTATCGAACTTGTCAGCCGTTTGTCACGGCCACTACAGTGCATTCCGTTCCTCATGGAACTCGCAGAATTTTTTGGGGGTAGGCTTATGACGCATGACGCACCAAGAACAAAGAGGCCGTCCACGAAAATCCGCCGCTTTTCGTGGATCATATTGGGTCCAATCGCGGCCATGGCGCTCACCGCGCCACTGGCGTCCGCGCAGTTTCGTGGATCCATCCAGGGTACGGTGACGGATCCGCAGGGGGCGGTTATCCCCGGCGCGACGCTTACGCTCACTGATCTGAGCACGAACCATCAGTGGACAGCGAAGAGCAACGGGCAGGGTATTTTCTATCTCGAGGCGCTGCCGGCAGACACCTTCCGCCTGGATGTGAGCGCCCCGAATTTTTCGAGCAAGTCGTTGACCGGCGTAACCATCATTCCCGAGCAGCCCAACACGATTAACGTTCAACTGGCACTGGGCACAACGAACGCGACCGTGACGGTGAATGCCGGCACGGTGCCGGCACTCGATACGACGACAGCCAACATCAGCGGCACAATCACCAGCGATCAGATCCAGCACATGCCGTCGTTCAATCGCGATGTGTTCGAACTCGCCTCGCTGGCGCCAGGTATGTTCGGCGACAATTCGCAGGCCTCCAGCGGCAACGAGAATAACTTGCCTGCCGAGCAGAACGGCGGCATCCAAGCCAGCCAGGGCATTTTCACAAAAGGCGAGCTCACTCCGCAGGTGGAGGGCAATGGCGGCGAAAACAACAGCAGCCTTTATGTGATCGACGGCATTCCCACCGCCAGCGCGAGCTGGGCCGGATCGACGGTAATCATTCCGCAGGAAGATTCGGTCCAAAACCTGAAGGTTTCAGCCAATGACTATGATGCGGAGTTTGGACGTTTCAGCGGCGCTGTCATCCAGTTGACTTCCAACACCGGTACCAACGCCTATCACGGCAGCATGTTCTTCAAGGCCGACCGTCCTGGCCTGAACGCCTGGCAGCGCTGGAACGGGGCCAATTCGGTGGACCCTGCTAATGCCAGCAAAACACCGGCCAATCGCGGCCTTGCCAGAGACCAGCAGCGCTACAACCAGTTCGGCGGCAGCGCCGGCGGCCCGATTCTCCACAACAGGCTCTTCGCGTTCTTTGCGTATGAGACGGTGCGCAACTCCACTTCTACCGCAGGTTCTGGGTTGTTCGAGACCCCTTCTATTGACGCCGACGGCCCAAGCGGCAGCATCGCAGCAAAGTACCTGACGCTGCCCGGCGATCCACCCAATGCCACGGGAATCATCTCGAGCAGTTGCTCTTCGGCGATAGGGATCGCGGATGGACCTTATTGCAAGACCATTACTGTGAACGGAAACGGAGAGCTGGACATCGGTTCTCCGCTCAAGACTGCGCTCGGAATGCACGATACGACTTGGACCAGCAGCACCAAGCCTGGTGTCGGCAGCGGCCTTGATGGGATCGCCGACCTCGAGGAGGTAGCCACGGTAAACCCGAGCACGTTTGTCGGATCGCAATACAACGGACGCATGGATGCCGACGTCACGAAGAAAGACCGGTTGAGCTTCATCATCTACTGGGCGCCGAACGAGACGACCAGTTACAACGGTCCGGCGCGGCCTTCCAACTTTGAATACGCCGGCGACATCAACAATGCCTTCACCGCGCTGTGGAACCATGTCTTCTCCCCAACGCTGCTCAACGAGGCCCGCGCCAGCGCCGGCGGGTATCGCTATAACCTGGTCGCACAGAATCCCCAGGGCAGCTTCGGCCTGCCGACCGACACCTTCACTGGAGTGGGATCCAGCGAGCCCGCGCAGTTTGGCGAAAGTATCCCGGGGGTGTTCGACCAGTGGACATACACCTACCAGGACATCCTCACCAAGGACCTCAGCCGTCACAGTCTTAAAGCCGGGTTCCAACTGAGTCACATCGAGTTTCTCGACGAGCCCGTCTCCAACGCGCATCCGTCGTTCACCTTTGAGAGTTTCTGGGACTTTCTGAATGACGCACCCGTGACAGAATCCGGTACCTTCAACCCGCTCACTGGAACGCCGGAACTTATCCGGGATGACGACCGGCAGAATGTTTCTGGTGTCTTCGTGCAGGACGACTATAAAGTGACGCCATCGCTTACCGTCAATCTCGGACTGCGCTGGAACTACTTCGGCACCATGGGCGACAAGCAGAACAGCCTGTCCGTTTTCACTCCCGGAGCAGGGGCTGCCATGCTCACCGGCGCCAGCCTGGTTCAAACCGGTTCTCTGGCGACTAACCAGAAAAGTAACTTCGGGCCGCAGCTCGGTTTTGCATGGAGTCCGGATTTCTATCACCAGAAACTCGTTTTGCGCGGCGGTGTCGGCATCAACTACGAGGAGAACCAGATCGCCATCACCCGCTCCGGCGACGCGAACATACCGACCGCGCTGAGCTTCGGGCCGACGTCGGCTTTCAGCTCGCAGATTGTGTACAACGTAGCTCCGAACATTAACTCTCCCTTCGGCTACCCGGCCAATACCAACGCCAAGTCCACCTTCGACTCCAATAACATTCCCACCTCTGTCGCCGTATCGGCCTACGCCTTCGACAACCATCAGAAGACAATGACCGTATACCATTACTCGCTGGATACCGAGATGCAGTTGCCTGCCAACTTCGTCGCGACACTGGGTTATCAGGGCAGTTCCGGTCACCATCTCTTCTACGAGGTGGATATGAACGCCGTTGCGGTGGTTCACGGCTATGCGTTGAACTCCCACATCAATAAGATCAACGACTTCGTCAACGGCGCCAACTCCAACTACAACGCCATGTTGGCCAGCTTGAAACACAACTTCAGCCACAGCTTCCAGGCCGAGGCCGATTACACCTGGTCCAAGAGTATGGATGAGGGATCGTCGTCCTACAATGAAGACGCCTACGCCCCCATCAGCATCCACGATGCCTACGGCCGCTCGGACTACAACTTCGGGAATAACGTTCGCATTTTCGGGCTGCTACCAACCAAACCTCTTCCACGAGCGCTGGCTGCACAGCTTCGCCGACGGCTGGTCACTGGGTGGCACGTATGAATTCCACACCGGCTTCCCTTGGTCGCCGACGTACCCCGTGACGTTCGACTGGGTTGGTCGGCGGGCCATCGGCTCATCTCTATTACGAGAACAGCCTATACACCAGCATTCGTCCGGCGACCTATACAGGCGGGCCTTTGAACCACAGCACGGCAGCGTTTGAGTCCGGCCCCTCAACAAGTTTTCCCAATAACCATAACGTGAATTTTCCGACCGGCACTGGAGGCGAGAACTATTTCACGCCGCCCGTCTATACAGCCGCGCCCAGCAGCGCTGCTTTTACGACACCCTACCCAATTCCTGGGCGGGCCATGGAGAGAAACTCCTTTACCGGGCCGTCGTATCAAGGTGTCAATGTCAGCCTGACCAAAGGGTTCAACTTTCCCGAGGCGCGCGTGATCGGCGATGCGGCAAGACTTGAGTTCCGCGTGGACGCTTACAACTTGTTCAACTTCCAGGAACTTTCCGGCACTCCGACCACCAGCATTGTGTCCACGAGCTTCGGCGAAAACACAGGAGCACTGGGTTCGAGAACGGTCGAGATGCAAAGCCGTTTCTCGTTCTAACCTATTCACAGAAAAACCACTATGACATCACGCCGATTCTTCATCACAGGGGCCGCTGCAACGGCGGCCCTTGCGCACTCACCGGCAAGACTTTTGTCTCAGGCCGCGGCAGGTCTCGCTGAGATCGCGCTCTCTGCGGATTTCAGCAAGTCGCTCGCCACCATGCCGCACGACTTTACGGGGTTGAGCTACGAGTCGGCGCAGCTCGGGCATCCCGATTTCTTTTCAAGCTCGAACCATGGGCTCATCGCGTTGTTTCGCTGCCTGAGCCCGCGCGGCGTGCTGCGCATCGGTGGAAATACGGCAGAGTACACAACGTGGAGCAGTGACGACGCCGACGCCGCGAAGAACCTGACGCCTCACGCCATCGGGCCGGACGCCGGGACAGCTGCGAAGACGGCATCGATTCTCACGCCAATCGCCATCCGCAATCTGCGCAACTTCATCGACCGGACCGGTGGATGGAGGGTGATCTACGGCCTGAACCTTTGGCACGGCACGCCGGAAAATGCCGCGGCAGAAGCGACTTTCGTATTAGAGACTCTGGGTCCGCGCCTCATCTGTTTTCAAATCGGCAATGAACCAGACATGGATCACAATGCCGGCTCGAAGGAACGCTGGACCTTCGATCATTATTGGGAACGCTGGCAGGTATTCCGCGACGCAGTGAGGAAGGCGGTTCCAGGCGCGCGGTTTGCCGGGCCCGACATTGCTAAGGAGCTTGAATGGCTGACGCAAATGGCGGCCGCGCAACCCGATCTTGAATTTCTGAGCGGCCATTACTATGCGGAGGGTCCGCCGGCCGATCCAAAAATGACTCTGGAGTTTCTGCTCAAACGCGGCAAAGATCCCGCTGCATATGGCGAGTTCGCCACCGTCCAGGCCGCGACTAAGCAGCTGGGCTGTCCTTATCGCATGAGCGAAGGCAATACTTGTTTTCATGGCGGCAAGCCGTTGGTCAGCAATACTTTTGCTTCTGCGCTGTGGAGCGGCGACTACATGCTCCAGGTGGCGCAGGCCGGCTACATCGGCGTCAATCTGCACGGCGGTGGCAACGGTCTCTATACACCCATCGCCGGCGACACGCCGCAGGGATTCACGGCACGTCCGGTCTTTTACGGTATGCTGCTGGCCCAACGCTTTGCGGGCAGTACGTTTGTTGAAGCAAGTCTCTCCGCGCAGAGCGACGCACAGAACGTGACCGCCTTCGCGGCCAAGAGCGGCGCGCACGGATTCAAGCTCGCTATCTTCAACAAATCCGTCGAGTCCGTCAGAATCAATCTGGCGGGCCTTCCGGCTGCACGGAGCGCCCGGATCTGGTGGCTCAAGGCGCCCGCCATCGACAGCTTCGATGGTGTTACCTTCGGAGGAAGCCAGGTTGGTGCAGATGGCGCATTGCATCCCCGAGCAGAAGCACAAGTGAAAATCGAGTCAGGCCGTGGATCGCTCGACCTGCCCGGCTACTCTGCGGCTTACGTGGAAGCTTGACGGCCGCGGGGCAGTCCGCGCAGTCAGAAGCAGGAAAATTTCAAACGTGTGCGAATGTTTTTCCCCCGGAGTTTGAATCGAAAGGACAATGGCATGGAATCCTCTTTAGTAGCGCCCATCCGCCGCCGCACCTTCATCCAGTTTGCCGCTGCCGCGGGCGTTGGGCTCGCGTCGGAAATCGGGGAGAACCGCGCCTTTGGTATCGTCAAGCGCCACCATGACGATGCGCTTCTCGACGATCTCTCTCAGCGCTGCTTCCAATACTTTGCCGACGCCATGGATCCAGAGACCGGCATCTGCATGGACCTGATCCACGGGGACCCGGCGGACAACGCGAAGAAGGGCGATCAGTCGCGCGGCAGCACCGGCGTGACCGGCTTTGCGCTCACTGCGATGTGCATCGGCGCCGAGCGCGGTTGGATCCCGCGCGAGAAGGCCAAGGATCTCGTGCGCCGCTGCTTGCGCAGCTACACCAACGGCAAGGTCCCGCCGGAACACGGGTGGTTCTATCACTTCCTTGATGTGCACACTGGCCAACGCTGGAAAGAAGTGGAGATTTCGACTAGCGACTGTATCTGGCTGCTTGCCGGCTCTCTCACGTGCCGCCAATTCTTTCACGAGGATCACGAGATCGGCGATCTCGCTACGTTGCTTTACAGCCGCTACGATTTTCCCTGGATGACGAATGGCGACGGTAAATTGCTTTCGCACGGCTGGAAGCCAGAAGGATTCCTCAAGGCCCGATACGAGAAGTATTGCCAGCTTGCGGCCATGTATCTGTTGGGCATCGGCTCGCCCACGCATCCTCTGCCCCCGGACGCCTGGTACGCCTGGGGCCGCGACCCGAACTCCTACGGAAGCTACAACTACATTGGTACTTCTTTGCTTTGGACGTACCAATATCCGTTCGCATGGTTTGACTTCCGCGGCAAGCGCGAGACACAAGGAGGCAAAGTCGACTGGTTCGAGAACTGCCAAATCGCCACGCGCGCGCATCGCGAGTGGTGCTACACGGACCTCGCCAAAGAGTTTCCCGATTACACGCAGGAGATATGGGGCATTACCAGTTCCTCCAGCCCCAAAGGCTACAAGGCGTGGGGTGGGCCGCCCAAGCACTCGCAGATCGATGGCTCCGTGGTTCCATGCGCGGCCGGAGGTTCGCTGATGCTCACTCCCGACATCTGCATTCCAGCCATGCACGCCATGAAAGACAAATACGGCGACAAGATCTGGGGCAAGTACGGGCTCGCCGATGCGTTCAATCCGCTCACCCGCTGGGTTTCGACCGAAACCATGGGGCTGGACGTCGGCATGATCTTGCTGAGCGCGGAAAACCTTCGCAGTGGCCATGTGTGGAAGTGGTTCATGGCCAATCCCGAGCCGCGCCATGCGATGAAACTCGCCGGCATCAAAAAGAGTTGATCGCCGTGAGCCGGGCCATGTCCATAAGCACAATGCAGTAACAGAAAAGCAGAGCGCTGCGGTCGCGTTTCAATCGCTTTGACGTGAGAGAGGGCAAGAATGAAACTCCGGATTGCGGCTCTCCTTCTCCTGCTCCCTCCCTCGGTCCTGGCTTGGGCGCAGGATCGTACTCCGTCGTTACAAGCGCAGCAGAAGACGGCGCAGGCCAATACAACTCCGCATCGGGAAACGACCTATTGCAATCCCTTGAATCTGGACTATACCTACAAAATCACTGAATCCGACAAAGATATTTCCTATCGGTCTGGCGCCGATCCCGCGGTTGTCAGCTTCCGTGGCGACTACTACATGTTCGTCACTCGCTCACTGGGCTACTGGTATTCGAAGGACCTTACAGAGTGGCATTTCATTAAGCCGCAACGCTGGTATTTTCAGGGCTCCAACGCACCCGCTGCTCAGAATTATCGGGATCAGCTGCTCTATGTGACCGGCGATCCGTCGGGCACCATGAGCCTTCTCTACACCGACGACCCAAAGAAGGGTGACTGGCAAGCCGTCCCAGCCCTGCTGCGGAATTTGCAGGACCCGGACTTTTTCATCGATGACGATGGGCGTGCCTACATGTTCTGGGGGTCCTCGAACCGTTTGCCAATTCGGGGCGAGGAGCTTGATCCGCAGCATCGGTTTCTTCCCAAGAGTGCGCCGGTTGAATTATTCAATTCCGACGAATCGAAGCACGGGTGGGAGCGCTTTGGAGAGAATCATGACGATCCGAAGCTGCACGGTTACATCGAAGGCGCCTGGCTCACGAAGCACGACGGAAAGTATTACATGCAATATGCCGCGCCCGGAACCGAATTTGGCACATACGGAGATGGGGTGTACGTCGCCAATGCTCCGTTAGGGCCTTACACGTATGCGCCCAACAATCCAATCTCGTATAAGCCGGGAGGATTTATCGATGGCGCAGGCCATGGAAGCACGGTCATTGGTCCGGGTGGTCAATACTGGCACGTCTCAACCATGGCGATTGCCGTGAACTATAAATATGAACGCAGAATCGGCATGTTCCCGACGTTTTTCGATCGAGACGGACTGATGTACGCCGATACCTCATTCGGTGATTATCCGCATTACGCCCCCAGCGTCCCTGGGCGAAAAGGTGCATTCACCGGTTGGATGCTGCTTTCCTACAAAAAGCCGGTGACAGCTTCATCGCATTTGGAGAACTACACTCCAGATCACGCGACGGACGAAAACGTCAAAACATTCTGGATTGCGCAAAACAACGGTCCGGGCCAGTGGCTGGAGATCGATCTGGAAACACCCGCAACGATTCGGGCATTTCAGATTAATTACCACGACTACAAGTCAGATCTTTATGGCAGGCCAAAGGGCCTCTGTCAGCAATACATTGTCGAATCGTCCCTCGATGGAAAGACGTGGACGACGCTTCGTGACCGAAGCCGCAGCAAGCTCGACACGCCGAACGATTACGTGGAATTACCGCGCGCGGTTCGAGGACGCTACGTCCGATTCAGAAACCTGCACGTTCCTACCCCTTATTTGGCGGTTTCCGGCTTCCGCATCTTTGGCAACGTCGCTGGCGATCCGCCAACTGCAGTGACGGGCGTGGAAGTTGCGCGCGGAGATGATCGGCGAAATGCCGTCGTCAGTTGGGTTGCCCAGCCGGGTAGCCAGGGTTATAACGTCCGGTGGGGCATCGCTCCCGACAAACTCTATTTGTCGTGGCTGGTATATGGCCAAAATTCACTTTCAATCCGCTCCCTCAATGTAGGCCAGCGTTATTACTTTACCGTCGAGGCCTTCGATGTGCACGGCGTTGGCGCCAAGTCGGTGATCGTTGAGGCGCTCTAGTTGTAAGTACCGGGCTATTCGCGACGTGGCCGCCAGAATATGGGCCACGATCTTCAGGGATAGAAGAATGGCAAAGCAATCTCTCGCGCACACGAGAACCTTAGCTTTCTTTCTCGTGACGCTGGCATCCGTGATGGCGCAGAAGCCGGCTCGGCAATCGGCGAAAGCGCCGCTGTCGAATTCACAGCTCGTCTCTCCGGAGATCGAGCGGCGCGTCGATGCGCTGCTTGCCAAAATGACGCTCCAGGAAAAACTGGGCCAGCTTGTGCAGTACAACCCGGCCGGCGCTGTTTCTGCCACTGTTACGAATGGCCAGCAGCACAATCTGGCGGTAAATCCTGAGGTCGGCTACCGCATTGACGCCATGCAACTGGCTGAGAGTGGAGAAATGGGCTCCATGCTGAACGTTCCCGCCGCGCGTATTCATGCCTATCAGCAGGCCGCGGTGGATAAGAGCCGCCTGCACATTCCGCTGCTCTTCGGCGCCGACGTCATCCACGGTTACCGCACGGTCTATCCGGTTCCGCTCGCGCTTGCTGCAAGCTTCGACCCCGATCTGGTCACGTCGCTCGCGCGCATGGCCGCAGAAGAATCAAGTTCGGCAGGCATTCGCTGGTTCTATTCGCCCATGGTCGATATCTCGCGCGATGCTCGTTGGGGCCGCTCGGTGGAGGGCGCGGGAGAAGACGCCTTTTTGGGCGCGGCCATGGCGCATGCGTACGTCCGTGGCTACCAGAACGATCGGCTCTCCCAACCCGACAGTGTGGCCGCCACCATCAAGCACTTTGCCGCTTACGGCGATGCCGATGCTGGTCGCGAATATAACACCACCGATATGAGCATGAGCCGTCTCTATCAAGACTATCTTCCGCCGTACAAATCCGGCGTGGAGTCAGGAGCGGCTAGCGTGATGAGCGCCTTCAACGCGCTCAACGGTGTTCCCAGCACCGCCAATCCTTTCTTGCTCAGCACAGTCTTGCGCAGGCAATGGGGATTCGACGGGGTCGTCGTGAGCGATTACACAGCGATCATGGAACTGATCAATCATGGCGTCGCGCTGGATGCGGCGACAGCAACCGAAAAGGCCATCAACGCGGGCGTCGATGTGGACATGATGTCGCACTTTTACGACACGCAATTACCCGCGCTGATCCGCTCGGGGCGCGTTCCCATGGCGGAGGTAGACGAAGCCGTACGCCGCGTGCTGCGTCTCAAATTCGCGCTCGGCCTGTTCGATCATCCCTATCCCACGCAGCCTGAAGTCCTGTCTGTGTCGCCGAAGAATCGGGCGCTGGTGCTCCGCGCTGCCGAAGAATCCATTGTCCTGCTCCAGAACAAGTCGGTTTCGAGCACGCCGTTGCTTCCTCTCAAGCCGGGCACGAAGATCGCGCTCATCGGACCGCTTGCGGATAACCCGCGCGAGATGGTGGGCTCGTCTAGCGGTGTGCATCGCGACTCTGAGGTCGTCACCGTGAAGGCCGCCCTCGAAGCGCATGCGGGCAGTCCCATTTTGTACGCGCAGGGTACGCAGATTCTCTCGAACTCCGATGCCGGCTTTGCCGCGGCGGAACAAATTGCCCGCCAGTCCGATGTGATCGTGCTCGCGCTCGGCGAATCCGGCTCAATGAGCGGGGAAGCAGGCTCGCGCGCAGAACTCGATCTACCCGGCAACCAGCAGGAACTTCTCGAAAGGCTTGCCGCTACAGGCAAGCCCATTGTGCTTCTTGTCTTCTCCGGCCGTCCGCTGGTGCTAACGTCCGCCGCACAACATGCGCAGGCCATCCTCGAAGTTTGGTTCCCCGGTATCGAAGCTGGCGAGGCCATTGCTCATCTGCTCTATGGCGATGAGTCTCCTAGCGGCAAGCTGCCCATGAGCTTTCCGGATACGGTGGGGCAGGAGCCACTCTATTACAACCAGTTCCCCACCGGCCGCCCCGCAAACAACGCCGACCTTAGCAAGTCGCCGGGGCCAGATTCTCGATTTATTTCGCGCTATATCGATGCGCCCAATGCCGCCCTGTTTCCCTTCGGCTTTGGCCTCACTTACACCACCTTCAGCTATTCCGCTGTCGCCGTCTCGCGCCCCACCGTGCCATTGCGCGCAGCGCATCCCGGAATCGCATCTCTGTTCACGGCAACGGTAACGGTGACGAACACCGGAACCCGCACCGCGACCGAAGTGGTGCAGTGCTACGTGCGAAACCGCGGCGCCAGTCTGGAGCAGCCCGTGCGCAGCCTTCAGGGTTTTCAGCGCGTCACGCTCGCGCCCGAAGAGTCAAAGCAGGTTAGCTTCTCGCTGGGATTCAATGAACTATCGTTTTTCGATAACACTGGCAAACAGGTGATCGAACCCACGCAATATACAGTTTGGATCGGCGGCGATTCGCTGGCCTCGAATGCAGCGCAATTTAGCATTCAGCGTTAGTACGAGACGGCAGCGCGCTCTTGTACGATCCAATCAACGGTCGGCCATGCAGGCAAAGTTCATACCGCGGTCTCGCAGAGTATGGGTTGGCGCGCTCTTGGCAGTAGCCTTGCTGGCGGCAGCCGTTGCCTTGTTGGCAGTGTTCCGTCATCGATCGAGCCGCACTTCGCAGATGGCGACGCAGGCTTCCGCTTCTGACTATGTCGACGGAGCCGTTTGCGCTACCTGCCACCAAGGCATCGCCGACACATACCGCAAAACCGGCATGGGCCGTTCCTTTTCCGTTCTCACCGCGGCCAACGTGGTGGAAGACTACGTGCATGCGAACACCGTTTTCCATCAATCCTCCGGTCTGCGCTACACCATGATTGAGCGCAACGGTGAGTTCTTTCAGCGGCGGTCACAGGCTGGATTCGACGGCAAAGAGACCAACGTGATGGAAGAGCGGATCGACTATGTGATCGGCTCGGGCAATCACTCGCGCAGCTATCTGCATCGCGCGCCGGACGGTCAACTGATCGAGCTTCCGGTGAGCTGGTACTCGGAGGGCTCCGGCTATTGGGCGATGAGCCCAGGCTATGACTGGAAGGGCCAGAAGGACTTTCGCCGCGCCATCACAGGGGAGTGCATGTTCTGCCACAATGGATATCCGGTGGGCGATGCCGGACTGGAGAGGTCGATCTTTCCGGAGAAGCTACCGCAGGGCATCGATTGCCAGCGCTGTCACGGGCCCGGACGCGCCCATGTGGAGGCGGCCATGTCTGGCCATGCCGCGCCAGAGATTTTGCGGTCGACAATCGTGAATCCTGGCCGACTCAGTCGCGAGCGGCAGCTTGAAGTCTGCATGCAGTGTCATCTTAAAACCAGCTTCCACGAGCCGAACGAGGAGCGCGCCTTCGATCGGACAGTATTTTCGTACCGCCCGGGCCAGCCGATGGAAAATTTCAAGCTCTACTTCGAGCCCGCCGGCCGCGAAAACGATGACAGCTTCGAGATCGATCATGCGGCTTACAGGCTGCGCAAGTCCGCATGCTTTCGCAACAGTCAAATGACCTGCCTTACCTGCCACGATCCGCACGACATTCCGCGCGGCCAGGAAGCGGTCGCGCATTACACAGAGGTATGTCTCAGCTGCCACAAGGGCGTTGCACATACTGTAGTGTTGCCGCCCACCAGCACGTGCCTCACCTGCCATATGCCCAAGCGGCGGACCGATGACGCGGTGCACGTGGTGATGACCGATCACTTCATCCGCCGTACGCAGCCCCGGCGCGATCTGCTCGCGCCCATTGCCGAAACCATCGCGCCCGAGGGCAGCTTTACAAAGGTGGCGCTCTATTATCCGGCGAAAGCACCCGCCACGCCCGAGGCAGAGATATCGATAGCCGAGGCGCAGGTGGACGACAACGGCATTCCGCGACTGCAAGCGATGCTGGAGCGTTACCAGCCCAACTCGCCTGAGCCGTACCTGGTACTGGCGGACGCCTACGACCGCGAAGGCAACAACGCCGAGGTAGTTCGCTGGTCGCGGCAAGCGCTGACGAAGCGTGAAAACTTCCGCCCTGTGGTTGTGGTGCTGGCGCCGGCTCTCTTTGCCCTTCAACAGGATGCGCAGGCGACCAACGTACTCGAAGAGACGGTGAAGCGGTATCCAACCGACGATCTGCTCCTGAGCGATCTTGGCAACGCGTATCTGAGGCAGGGAGAGATCGCGCAGGCCTCCGCCGCACTCGACCGTGCCGTGAGGGCCGATCCCGAGCGTTCGGAGACGCACAATCTTTTGGGTGTCGTTGCCGTCAAGCAAGGCGATAGAGCGAACGGCGAGCATGAGTTCCATGAGGCTTTGCGCTGCCAACCGGACTTCCCAGAGGCCATGGATAATCTTGGTAGCCTGCTGGCAGAGGAGCACAGCTACGCGGAAGCCGAGTTCCAATTTGAGAAGGCCATTGAGGCCGATGCTGGTTTTGCGGAGGCGCACCATCACCTGGGTCGGCTTCTGGTGCTGATGGATCAATTGCCTCGTGCGGTGATTGAATTGCGCGAAGCGGCGCAACAAGAGGCGAGCGATCCCGAGGTGCATGAGGACCTGGCGGACGTGCTCGCCGCCACCGGTCATGCGACCGAGGCGATTCCTGAATATGAGCGGGTGCTGGCGCTCCGGCCAGATCAGCCGCGGGCACATCTTGGGCTGGGTATGGTGCTGCTCAGTCAGGGCCGCGCGGCCGAGGCGCGGTTGCATCTTCAGACTGCGGCCAACTGCTCCGATCCAGAGATCGCGCAGGCGGCCAGACGTGTGCTTGCGCAGTAATACGCGCAAGCAGACCATTGAACCAATCAGCTACAAAGTTCTTGATTGGCCGCGAGTCTCTCGCTCCCAATCATGCGTTATTCCGACTTGTCCCGTAACTTCGCGGCGCATCCTGAAACCGCGCTAGGGAATCGTGTCGCATTGAGCTACTCGCAAGTATCTTGATGGTTGCGCGTTTCGCCATCGTATGCATGTTTGACGTTTGCAGAATTATAGCTAACTCATTAGCGCTAACGTAATCGCGGAATCCTGTCGGTAACGAAAAGTCTTAGTGCTGTGTCTGGAGTGCCCCCGCGGCGCAGCGGCCGGCGTGCGAAGAGGAAAGAAGCATCAGATCGATTCCCCTATAAAGACAAAAAAGAAAACATAGAGATCCGTCATATATAGATGCATCCATCAAGCACTTTCATCCTGGTGTGGATCAGCCCAGCGCCATGTCTCCTACCGCAATCTATTGTGGTGATATCGCTCATCGCGATAGGTGGTGGTTATTGAGGCCATTGGGCCGAGCAACGCGTCAGAGCTTGCTGACTACCGTCTATTGTGGATGTCGTAGTGGTCAACCGCAATCTATCGCGGTCAGAGGAGCGCAGTTATGGTACTGATCAGTCTCAGATCCACGGTTTCGAGCAGCACAGCGGTCGCGGCGGGCGTAGAAGGAGCTAATTCACATCACCATCAGGCAAAAAACACGTTTGAGTCATGTTGGCCTATAGTGTGCTGGGGATCAGACACCCCCAAACACCCCGTTTTGTTCTGTAAGTATCAAGACAACGTAGGGAGAATGCAGTTCCCCGCCTAGTGACATACACTTTTGTTACCCCACCACCGTGATGCCGGATATTGGGGTACAGCGGGGACAGTGTGGGGCCGTCGCGCTGCGGCGCAGAGGCCCGCGGGCGAAGAAGGAAGCAGCGAATCAACCTCCTATAAGGCCAAAAAGAGAACAATCAGAATCAGTCATATATATATAGAAGCAGCCTTCAAGTAACTCTCATCCTGATCAGGATCAACCCAGAGAGCAACAACACATGCTTGCTACCCCAATCTATTGTGGTGATTTCGATGGCCGCAATAGATTGTGGCTATCGGAACCAGTGTCCAAGGGAGAACGAAAAAGCCGGCAGAAGGCCAGAGCTGAGCCTGAGTACGGGGCCTGATCCTGAGTGCTGATCCTGATCCCGAACGGAGCTTGGGCTTGGCGCGCGTGCGCGAAGGTTTTTGTGTAAGGCAGGACGGACACACCTGGTTCTGCCTGCATCTCGGTGACGGCGTCGTCGATGGAGATGCCCATACCCTCGTTGAGGATCTCGAGGCCGAAGATCTTGGCTGCGCACATGGCGCCGTACTCATTTGCGCCGGAGAGCGTGACGTCGAAGGGCAGCACCTGGTCGGAGTACCAGGGAGTCGCCAGCTGAGTGTTCTGTCCGGCGGAAGTCAGTTGGGTGTCCAGCTGATCGATCGTGGCGCTGACGGGGATGCCCGCCGAGCGCACGACTGAGGACTGGAACACCGCGCCACCTTGCTGAACGCTGGTGTACTGGGGACGGATCTCATCGATGTCGGCAACGAAGGTGCCGGCACATTCCTGAATCAAGTTCAGGAGAGAGTGACGGTCGAAGTTGACCCAGATCAGGCTGCCGGCAATGCCGCGCTTGTTGCGGGAATAGGCTCGAGCATCGTGTAAATGGGTGCCTTCTCACGAGTGACCGAGTAGTTGATGGCCTGGAGCTTTGGTCCTGAGCCTCACTGAGTACATACTCATCGTGTAGTTAAATCCATCCATCTGGGCCGGCTTGCTTGACAGGCGGGCCATTCAGGAGCAATGTGTATATGAGCACGCAAGCAAGATGCCCGCATTCCTTCCGCCTTCCTATCCATCCGAACGACACCACACGGTCCAGAGCCGCCTGTTCGGCCGTTTTATCTGCGAGACTCGCAAGGGCGCCGGCCTCCCCCTCGAAAAAGCCGCCCGTCTATCCGGCATGCAAGCCTGGGAATGGCTGGCCGTCGAGGAGGGCTATGCCCCTGAGGATGTAAATCAACTGCGTGCCATGGCCGACGCCCTGGAGGTCAGTTTCGACAGGATCGCCACGGTGGCCATGTTCTGCCGGGAGGCAGGGGATCTCTGAAGCCGCGCGCCGCTGGCGCACGTTACTCATAGTCGTATAAGCTCATCTCCGAGAGAAAGGAGGTGAGTCCGATCAAGGCGAAGAAAACATCAGGAGTCAAAAGAGTGAATATCAATATCACGACAGAGCTTCATAACTCGTTCAAGGCCGCGGCCGCAGCGCAGGGTCTGGAGATGACGGAAGTGTTGATGGCCTTCATCGAAAGCTACGTTGCCAAGTATGGATACACTGCCCCACAGAAGAAGGGACGGCGCAAATGAAACGTGCCGTCCTTTATATGAGGGTCTCGACCCTCGATCAGCACCCAGAGACCCAACTACTCGACCTGCGCCAGATGGCCGCCCAGCGCGGCTATGAGATCGTGCAGGAGTACACGGACCGGATCTCCGGCGCGAAAGCGCGCCGGCCCGGTCTCGATCAAATGATGGCCGATGCTCGCCGCGGACGCTTCGATGCCGTCCTGGTCTGGGCCAGCGACCGGATCGCCCGATCGGTAAAGCACTATCTGCAAGTGCTGGATGAACTCAACCATCTCAATATCGAGTTCATCAGCTTCCGCGAGCAGATCGACACTTCCGGTCCGTTGGGCCGGGCCGTCGTCGTCATCATCGCTGTGATCGCTGAACTGGAACGCAACCTGATCGTCGAAAGAGTGCGCGCCGGCATGCGGCGCGCCAAACTGGAAGGCCGATCCATCGGGCGCCCCGCACTCGTTCTGGACCGAGAGGCCATCCTGCGTGATCGCCATCGGGGGCAAAGTCTCGGCCAGATAGCCCGGGCTCACCGCATCAGCCGCGCCACCGTTCACAAGATCGTCCACTCGGAAATGGCATCTGAACAAGGCGTTCAAAAAGGGTGTCAAAAACCCGCAGCCTAAACCCAACTAAATCAATGGCCGGATCGATGTGATCCGGCCGTTCACAAACGTATAGGTTTAAAAGCAACTCAACCGTCCCAGTGCCCGCGTTGACCTGAAACTTCGCTCGGCCTCCTTCGAGGCAACCGATGGGGCCGGCTCTTGTCGTCGTTGTTGCTGCTAATGATGATGATGACGATGACGATCATGATTTTGACCGCGGCACCGGTGGCGGTGGTGACTGCGGCAGCGACGCGATCTCACGCTGGACGACCTGCACTCTAGCGTAGCGATTTCCGGGGGCTTGCGGTCTTAGCGCCGCTTGATTGCCGGACCCGGCAGGAAAGCTCACCGCTAACGACATTAATCAGGGCAGATTAGCCTGACGCAGCGTCCTCTGCACGGCGCGGAATACCTCTTCGAACTCCGGTAGGGCCGCCATCTGAAACCCAAGGCGCTTCTCCCATAGTGTCTTCAGCCGTGCCTCTTTGGTGCGGATCGCGTCAGCCAAGCCTTCGCAGGGCTTGCCACGAAATTCAAGCTTTTGCCGCATGCCATCGACGAGCGGGCCAAGCTCGATGCCTTCGTTCGATGTGAGATGCCACAGATCGTATAGGTCTCGTGGTTCGTTGCGTGCGTTGTCTGCGAGCGCCAGGGTTTTCTCCGTGGCGATCTCCTCCAGCGAATAGACACTCACCAGGCGTTCTTTCGGCAGGTCCGTGAATTCGTCGTAGCCACGTAGCACCGGGCGATTCTGAAGCGGATAGACGAGCTGCTCGTGCAGTGTGATGTCCACCTTGACATCGTTGCCTTTGGGCAACGGCCCCTCGTAGCGAAGATAGAACGTGTAGCTGTTCTCGTGCTTCTGGCGATCTTCGCGATCAAAGGCAAAGACGATGCCTGAGGCGTCGAGCACGGCAATATAAATGGGCTCCAGCCGCGCTTTCAGTTCGTCGAGCGTCATGGAGGCGGTGAGTGTAAAATCGAGATCTTCTGAAAACCGATAGTCGCCAAAATAGCAGCGCTTCAGCGCCGTTCCGCCTTTGAACCCGAGCGCTGCCTTAAGCTCCGATTCCGCGAGCGCTGCTAAGAACCAGGCGAGGCAATAGTCGCGTTCAAGGACATTTTCGGGAATGCGGCGTCCGCCTTCTTTGTAAAGCCTGTTGGCAAGTAGCGATAGGTTCCGTTGAGGGATCATTCAAGTCGTCCGGATCGATTCAAGTTCTTGGGGTGTGATGTTCAATTGAAGCCGCCAGCGACGCAGATGCGGACCTTCCTTGGGCAGCAGGGTATCAAGCGGAGCGTAGGTCTCACTCAGCGTGTCCCTCAGCTGTGAGAGCTCGCTTTCAGGCGCGATTGCGTAAAGCTCCAGCAGATATCCGAGGCGGCGTATGACGGCTCCGGTACCCATCCGCAGCGCATACTCCACGAGCTTAGTTGTCTTCATATCTTCATGGCGCATCCACAGGCCCTTGGCCACTTCCGTGACGCCGCCGCAGTATTCCGGCTGGCGGAGACCGTCAATGACGGTGCGTTCGAGGTCGCTGATGTCCACGGACTCCTGTTTGGTGACCCAATGCTTCGCGGTACCGAAATAATGTTCAGGCTTGACGAGGACGAAGTGAAATTCCGTGCCGTGGAGACTCCGGCTTTGTAGGCGCTTGGCGCTGGACGCGAAAACGGCGAGTGGGGGTTGCGTCACCATCCTGTGAATCTCCATGGCGGATGCATGCGATATGAAGCATGGCGTGCTCCCGGCCAGCCGTTTTGCGGTCAGATACGGATTGCCGGTGTACTCGGAAGTGGTGCCCAGTTCCTGGGGAACGATGACGAACACGCCCGGTTTCAGCCGAGAGACAAGGCCACGCTGCACCGCCTTGTGCAGCAGACTGCTTGCCAGTTGTGAGTTCAATCCCGTTATTTCCTGAGCATCGGTGAGCGTAAACATTGATTGCGATCGGTCATAGAGACGGGCGAGCAGATCGGCTGTCTTGGGCCCAACGGTTTTGCTTGAGGTGTTATGTTCTGTGCGCATCAGATTGCCTGTAGAGCAACTTATGATACATAAAACATAACAAGTATGATATTTTATGTCAACAAGATTGCCTCTCAAGAGATTCCAGTCGCATGAAACATAACACGCAGAGTTAGAATATGGCCTACCCTGCCTCCGGCAAAGTCTTCGGATTTCCAACCTCGCTTGTAGTTGGGAGTTCGAAGGTGTGCCGCCCGCGAACTGGGGCGATGAAAGAGCATTTCGAGCGCACTACGGATAGCCTATATGGCAAACCACCGTCGCCCCGCCCTCCTCTTCTTCCGCATTCCTCCTCCTCCTCATCATGATGATCACCGTCATCATCGTCGCTGCCGCAGTCACCACCGCCACCGGTGCCGCGGTCAAAATCATGATCGTCATCGTCATCATCATCATTAGCAGCAACAACGACGACAAGAGCCGGCCCCATCGGTTGCCTCGAAGGAGGCCGAGCGAAGTTTCAGGTCAACGCGGGCACTGGGACGGTTGAGTTGCTTTTAAACCTATAGGTTTTGAAACGGCTATTTTGATGCAGATTTGTCTCTCATTTTCAGCGAGATAGAAGGCATGATTGGCGAAGGCTTTCGAAACAGCGATGATGAGTAATCAAGGGGTTCGGCTGTTTCAAAAGGCTGCCGCCGCAGATGGATGTTCAACACCCCTTTTGAAACATGGCCCGTGGCCGCCTTTGCCGCTTTGAGATCAGCTTATTTCTTGCGCTACTCCTGTATTACAGCCCATCCGGAAGTCGCTACTTGGATAATAGGTCGTAACAGGCCAGCCTCGTCTGGACAGATCAGTAACGACAAGTCGGCTTGTATCCGGGAATCGTCGTTCTGCAGGTTCTGCCGAACTCACTCCGCTGTCCAATTGGCCGAGAGCACCTCTGCCGGCCCCAGGACTGTCAATGTTGCCTTCTCCTGCTTGTCCGGCGGATAGCCGTATTTCCGAGGGATGCGCTTCACGAGTAGTTCCACTCCTGCCCGTGGATGGAGATGTTGCCGACCCGTATCGCGCGAAAGACGACGAGCGCGGATCGCTCGCAGAGCCTGCAGCGCATTCTCGGTATCTCCAGAAACCACTGGTGCCCAAGTGATTGGTATTCGTCGTCACAATCAAGTACAACCGGGGACAGATAGAGTCGCAGCCGAGGAATGATCAAGAGTGGGCGGCCTGTCTTAGATCCCGCTACCGCACCCGCGCGCAACCCTCAAATCCGATTGTCCAGCGGAGCTATATGAATGAAATTCCTGATACTATGCCTTGGGATCAAGTAGCGTTGCCAACACATCTTCGTAAACCGGAGTTCCGCGGTAAAGGGTCAGCTCAACCTCAGCCTGCAAAAGCAGTCCCCGCTCTCCGTCCGCCGTTCCCACCAAAGATTCCCAGCCCCCTGAAATCCACACCGCCCGCCGTACTGAGATTCCCGCGACTTACCTGTCTCTTGAGCCAAAGCCGCTGTCGGCATACGACGACAATGTTGTCCTAAACGAACAGGGAGCCGCATTTATTGTCGGTGTTTCTGCCGATCTACTAAAGAAATGGAGGCAACGCCTTCAGGGTCCGGATTACCTCCAGTATGGGAAGGACGGACCAGTCCGTTATGAACTCAAGGCCCTGTTGGCTTTTCGGGATTGTCATAGAGTCCATCTCTCAAGGCGTTGACCGACGCCGAGAAGCCCATACAGACGCGTGAAAAAAGGCTGCAAAACAGGATTTGAGCGAAAAGATGGGCCGGTCATATAGATTAACCGAGAACTCAACGCTTCAGCCTGGAGTGTTGTTGCGGCGCGAGATCGAGGAATACTGTTCCTCGTCGAGTCGCAGTATCGCAACCGCGTGGTGAGTCCCTCTTGACCAGGTTGTATCAACGAGTGGGCGCTGAAATGTTTGCGCTGTGCTGTTGGTGGAATGATGCCCACTTGTGTTCAAAAAGGCCCGAATACCCTTCATGACGAAATGAAGGGCCTACGACTCGAAGCGAGAGGGCCGCTCCTTAGTGGGCGGTCCGAGCCGCAAACCTTCCCTCGATCTCGAGTTCCAGATCAAGCGTGTCTCTTGAAGGAGCCATCGCGGGGCGGGTGGTGTGATATTTGGATGGGATTTTCTTGGTGCCTGTTTTGGTGCATGTTGCGTTTGGGATTTGGTGCCTTACATTGCTACACAATGCAACAACCATCATTGATGTAAATGACGCAATATATAGAGTTAATCGACGATATGCGACACTATGCCACTCTCTGCAAAAGTACAGAAAAGGGACTCATAATCCCTTGGTTGGGGGTTCAAATCCCTCCGGGCCCACCACCATTGCGCCGCCGCAACGAATTAGGGCAGTCGCTCGCTCTTCGCTCGCACAGAGGACTGCTGCGGGAAATTTGGCGGCCAGAGATGGGCAGTGTTGGTAGGATCGCTGCGCGGCTACGCGAGCGCCAGGTTCAGGTTGTCAATGGCTTCGTCAATCTCTGCCGTGTTCTTGTATCCCACGGTCACGCAGTCCACGCCCGCGGTGCCGAAGGCGAAGCGCATCGATTGCTGGCGATCGCTGCGCTGAGTAAACGCGCCCTCGCCGACGAGCTTCATGCTGATGACGCCCAAGCCGGCGGCGCGCGCCTCGTGCACGTGCGTCACCACCTCAGCCACGTTTCCGGGCACGTTCCACTGGTCGCCGTCGTTATCCATGTGCACGCCTTTGTGGTTCACGCGAATCATGGCTACGTCGAGCCACTTGTTGCCCGGAACCTGCCGCAGCGCGGGCAGACCGTGCACCGATGCGCCGTGGGTCACAATCGTCTGCCGCGACTGCGCCTCCAGAATCGCGTCCTGCCAGCGAGCGCTGTCGGAGGGCCAGGTTGGGCTGGTCTGCACATGGAGGAGCATGATGTCGAAGTATTCGGTGTCGCTGTTTCTGCGGAGTTCGTCGAGCTTTTTCACGGGATCCGGACTGCCGTTCGTCGTCACCTTGGTCATCAATCTGTAGCTGTCGCGCGGCAATCCCTTCAACGCCACGCCGAGCATCTGCTGCGATTCACCGTACGCCTCGGCGGTTTCAAAGAAGCGAATGCCGCGGTCATAGGCATAACGCACCAGCCGCGTGAACCCGTCCTGCCCGAGTTCCTGCTGCAGCCTGCCGCTGAAGGTTCCCGTACCGAAGGCGAGGCGCGTCACCTTGACGCCCGATTTTCCCAGCGTCACCCAATCGGTGGCCGAGACGCGCTCGGCAAAAAGCGGTGCGCTGTGCAATCCCACAATTGCGCCGGCGGCTGCGCCGGCCTTTAAGAAATGTCGTCTGGAAATGTGCGGCATAAATGACCTCCGCCTCCCGGCCAAAGGGGTTGGCCAATTGCCCGAATATTAGCACAGCCGTCAGAATTCCAGCGTGAATTTGCGTTTAGTCCACGGAGCGGAGGCCTGCAAGGGCCTTCTCATTCCGCGTCGTCGGCCACGGCGGGAGTTTTGGCGCGCATGCTGGTAATGGTGACGACGCTGGCCAGGACTAATATCCCGCCCAGCACTGTGCGCGCGCCCAGCGGCTCGCCGCCGAGAAAATAGCCGATGATTACAGCCACCACAGGATTTACGTACGCGTAGGTTCCTACCTTGGTCGGCGATTCGTGATGCAGCAGCCACACGTAGGCTGTAAATCCCGCGATGGAGCCGGCAAAGACCAGGTAGACGAGCGCGATCCACGCTGTGCCTGAGACGCCACGCAAATCGAATCCGCGCCATTCGCCAAGCGCGGCAGAGATGGCAACGAGCATGACTCCGCCGGCGAGCATCTGCGCGCCCGAGCTCATCACCTTCGACGAAGGCAGCGGCAGCTTGCGCGCCAGCGCCGATGCAATCGACCAACTGATGGCGCCGATGACCAGGCCGACCGCTCCGACTGTATCAATCGGCGCTCCGTCCAGCTTGCCGAGTTTCCCCAAGTTAATCGAATGACTCATGAGCACCGCAACGCCAGCGATGCCAGAAAGGAGTGCCACGGAAAGTCGCACGGTAAGCCGTTGCGTTCGCAGAATCACGATCTCAGAAAGCGCCATGAAGGCCGGAATGGTCGCTAGAATTACGGCTGCGATGCCCGAAGGCACGCGCTGCTCCGCCCAGAACAGGATCCCGTAATCGACCACGAAGATGAGAAACGCCAGTAGAAACGCCGAGAGCCACTGGCGCGTTGTGGGCTGGCGCTCTTTCTTCGTCGTTGCCCATAGATAAACAAGCAGTCCTGCGGCAACGAAGCGCATGGCGCAGAAAAGCAGAGGGGGGACCTCACGTACGCCCACGCGAATGGCAAAGAACGTCGCGCCCCAGACGAAGTAGATGATTCCAAATGCGAGCAGGGTCTTCCATCGCGGCGCGTAATGCGTACTGTCCAAGCAAACCTCCGCGTTTTCTCTGACCCCTGCTCTTACCAGCTGTGCAGCCACTCGGCATCGCGGCCGATGCGCACCGGCGTATGAAAGAGCTCGCTCAGCCGTGCCTCGGTCAGCAATTCTTCGCGCGGGCCGTCGGCGACAATGCGACCGTCGCGCATAAGAATAATGCGTTCGATCTCCGGCAGAATATCGCCCAAATGATGAGTCACCATTACCAGGCCGGTTCCCTCGCGCGCCAGGCCGCGCAGGGCCTCGCGCAGTTCGCGTTGCGCGGCCAGGTCCAGCGCGTTCGAGGGTTCGTCGAGAAGCAGTTGCCGCGGCCGGTGCACCAGCGCACGTGCAATCAGGATGCGCCGCTTTTCACCGGCCGACATGGTGCCCACCAGTTGCGTGGCCAGTTTGGTTGCTTCCATGCGCTCCAGCGCCTCCCAGGCCCGCGCGCGCATCTCCTCGGTCACATGCAGATTCGGCCAAAGTGTCAACGCCGAAAAGAAGCCTGCAATCACCGCGTCGAGTCCCGGCGTTACCGCCGTTCGTTCGCCCGGCAATTCGCTTCCCATGGGTCCGGCGCTCACCACGCCAAAATGTTGCCGCAGCTCGGTCAGGTCCCAGCGCTCACGCCCGAAGATGCGCACGTACATCCCGGGACGGACGATGGGGTAGATCTGGCAGGTGATGGCGAGGATGAGCGTGGATTTGCCGCAGCCGTTCGGCCCGAGAATGGCTACGTGTTCGCCGGTGCGGATGCTCAGGTCGATGTCGTGGAGCACGACGCGCTCGCCGCGTGCCACGTTCACCTCGCGCAGTTCCAGGAACTCGGTGCTGGTTTCTTCGTTCTTCGACACTTGTTCAATAACCCCCGCGTTTCCGGATCTGACCGCATATTTTCCCGCTTGTGTTGGGCCGTGTGCGGGCATAGACGCCCGCACGACAGCCGGTCAGGAGACCGGCGCTACATCTGCTAGATTAAATGGGTCCACACCATGAGCGAACTCTCCCAATTCATCCTGCCCCGCGGCTTTCGTTTTGCTGCCGGCAAGGCCGGCCTGAAGGCCAGCGGCCGCCCCGACTTTGCCCTTATCGTTGCGGACGCTCCTGCCAGTGCTGCCGCCGCGTTTACTGCGAACCGCGTGATTGCCGCGCCCCTGATCATTGATAAGCAGCACTTGAGCGCGACCGGCGGCCGATTGCGCGTGGTGGCCATCAACGCGGGGAACGCCAACTGTGCCGCAGGTCAGGCCGGACTTGATGCCGCGCGCGCCACTTGCATCGTCGCTGCAAAAACCTTCGGCTGCCGTGCCGAAGAGGTGTTTCCGTCGTCCACGGGAATCATCGGCGTTCCGCTGCCTGCGGAAAAGCTCGCAGCGGTGCTGCCCGATCTTGCTGCCTCGCTCGGTGCCGACTCCAGCCATTTCCACGATGCTGCGCGCGCCATTCTTACCACCGACACGGTGGAAAAAGTCGCCTTCGCCCGGCTCGAGGTGGCCGCGAGCGATGGCGCCGTGCGCGAGGTCCGCATTGCAGCCTTCGGCAAAGGCTCCGGCATGATCCATCCCCAACTGGTGCCGCACGCGACGATGCTGGTCTATATTCTGACCGACGCGGCAATCGCGCCTGCCGATTTAAATGCTTATCTTCGCCCCGCGGTTGAGGTCAGCTTCAATCGCATCTCCGTCGATGGCGACACTTCCACCAACGACACGGTTCTGCTGCTGGCCTCGGGCGTTAGCGGAGTGGCGATCGGTGCGAATGACCCGGCCTTCGCGTCCGCGCTTACTGAGGTCTGTACGTCGCTCGCGCGGCAGGTGGTTGCCGATGGCGAGGGCCTCTCGCACGTGGTGGAGTTGTGTATTGACGGTGCGGCCAGCGATGCCGATGCGCTACGCGTGGCCAAGGCTATTGCTCACAGCCCGCTGGTGAAGACCGCATGGGCCGGTTGCGATCCCAATTGGGGACGCTTGGCAGCCGCGATCGGCTATTCCGGCGCACAAATCGATCCCAACCGTTTCGACATCGATTTTGGTGAGCTGCCCATCTGCCGCGACGGCGGCCGCGCGGCCGAGTTCGACGAAGCGGCGGCCCACGCCTACATCTCGCAGCGCGAGTTCTCCATCTCCATCCAGTTGCACCAAGGCTCCGGTTCGTGCGTCTTCTGGACCACCGACTTGACGCACGAATACATCCATATCAACGCGGATTACTCGTCGTAAAACGGTGACTGACGCGCTACTTCGCTCGAGGATGCGTCTTATCGTAGACCGCAGTCAATTGCGCGGTGGTGAGTTGCGTGTAGCGCTGCGTGGTCGATAAGCGCTCGTGGCCGAGCAGCTCCTGAATCGCGCGCAAGTCCGCGCCTTCTTCCAGCAGATGCGTACCGAAGGCGTGCCGCAAGGTGTGTGGATGCACGTCGGAAGAGAGTCCACGCAGGATGGCGATACGCTTCACAATACGGCCCACGCTGCGCGTAGTCAGGCGCGCCTGCCCGCCCCTGGCAAGGCCTTGCAACTGCAGTCTCAGAAACAGCGCTGGAGTTTGGACCGGCCTCTCGTCGCCAGCCGCGGCCACTCGCGCGGCCCGTTCCGCTATGTAAGCGCGTAGCGCAGCGGCGGCCGTGTCACCCAGCGGCACGTAGCGCTGCTTTTGCCCCTTACCGCGCACCAGGATCGCTTCATTGGCCCAGTGAATGTCGTCCAGGTTCAGCGCCGTCAGTTCGGCGTTGCGGATGCCGCACCCGTAAAGCATTTCCAAAATCGCACGGTCGCGCGCCGGCCAGCTGGCCGCATCGTCGCGTACCGAATCCACCACGCGATTCATCTGCTCGATGGAAGGCACGCGCGGCAGATGTTTTGGCAGCCGAGGCGTGGCGACGAGCGATGCTGCATTCTGCTCGATGTACTTGTTGCGCGCCAGCCATTTGAACCAGCTCCGGATGGCCGCAAGTGCTCGCGCCGCAGAGGCTTTCGACAATCCGCGTTCGTAGAGTGTTCCCAGGTAGGCGCGAATCTGCGTGTGCTCGATCTGCGCGACTTCCGGCGCGCCGGCGGGCTCGGCGAGCCACGCCGCAAACCCGTGCAGCTCGCGATCGTAAGCACGTAGAGTGTGCGCCGAAGCGCCGCGCTCGTTGGCGAGCACGCGGAGGTAGGCGTCCACCAGCGGGCTGATTGATGAAGCAACCGGAGGCGCAGCCGTGGCTGTCATGGCTTTTCCTCGCTTGAGGTTGCGGGGCTCGAAACTTTGCGCTGGACGAGACGCGGGCCGGGACGCGGGCTCTCATCCGCCTCAACCTCTGCCGGCCTTCGTGCGCCGCGCGGATGATACATGCGATGCACGGCCTTCAATCGGCCCAGCGCCAGGTGCGTGTATACCTGCGTCGTGGAGATGTCGGCGTGCCCCAGCATCATCTGTACGCTGCGCAGATCCGCGCCGTGCTCCACCATGTGCGTGGCGCAACTGTGACGCAGTCCGTGCGGGCTGGTGGAGTGGTTCGCCGTCTTTACCAGCCGCCAAATCCATTGGCGCGTGAGCGGCATGCCGCGCAGCGAAAGAAACATGCGCGCGCGCTCGTGCCCCGGCACATTCAACCGCGCCCGGCTTTTGCGCGCCGAGCTGATCCGCTCAAGGTGCGGCCTTCCCTCGCGCAAATACTGCTCCAAAGCCTGAAGCGCAGTGCGCCCCAGCGGCACAATCCGTTCTTTGTCGCCCTTGCCGCGTACCTGCACGCGCCCGGCATCGAGCGCGACATCGCTCACGTTCAGCGATACAACTTCTGAAACGCGCAACCCACCCGCATACAGCAGCTCGAGAATGGCGCGGTCGCGCAGTGCGGTGCCCTTGGCCTGCGGATGCGATGCCGAGAGCGCGGCACGTTCCAACATTTCGGCGACCTCCGGCTCGGCCAGCGACTTGGGCAGCACCTTCCATGCCTTGGGCGACTCAATGTTGACGGTGGGATCGTGATGAATGCGGCGGTCGAGCAGCAGCCACTTGTAAAATCCGCGCAGACAACTGAGCTTGCGCGCCGTTGAGCGCCCATCGATGCCGTGGTTGCGCAAGTGTTCGAGCAATCCTGCCACGTCGGCCTCGCTCGCCGTCATCAGCAGGGCATTGCGGCCCTCCAGGAACTCGGCAAAGATGCGCAGGTCGCTCAGATAGGCTTCGCAGGTGAGGGGGCGAAGTCCTTTCTCCACGCGGAGATAGTCGCCATAATCCTTCAAGAGCGCAAGTTGGTTTCCACCGTTCACATCAACGATTATCGGCGTGTCAAACGCGCGCGCGGGCTGGTGCGGCTGGTTACCGTACCACGTTCAATACGGCATCAACATCATCAATATAAGTAAGGTAACGGCGGAATGGGGAACAGGTTGGGGTTCGTGCGATCCCGGGTCCCCGAATGCGAGGAACCCGGGGCACCCAAGTTTGGAGGTGAGTGGAAAGAGGCGGGTTGGGGTTGGTGCGATCTTACATCTCAAAATCGGGATGTGGGGCACCCAGATTTGGTTGTGAGTTAAGAAACTCTATTGCGCGGGATCCAATACTGCTCGATCTCTTCGAGCGGCTTGTTCTTCGTTTCCGGCACGAATCGCCAAATGAACAGCGCTTGCGTCAGCGCCATCAGCGCCAGAAATCCGAAGGTGATTGCTTTGCCGATGCTGTCGAATGCGGTGGGGAAGTAAAGCACGACGATGGCGTTGGCGACCCACTGGAGAAGGACCGGGACGGTCATGGCGGTGCCGCGGACGTCGCTGGGAAAGATTTCGGGAACCAGGGTCCAGAAGACGGGCCCGACGCAGGAGGCGAAGAAGGCGAGATAGAGCAGAACGAGCGCGAGAACGAGAAGGCCCTGGAAATGTCCGGCGACGACAGCGATAAGGAGACCGGCGAGAGCGACGGCCATGCCGAGGGAGCCGACGATGTAAAGCGGCTTGCGCCCATAGCGGTCGATGACCCAGAAGGCGACGAGAGTGAAGAGGACGTTGTTGACGCCGACGAAAAACGTGGAGATGAGAGCGCCGTCAACTTTGAATCCCGCGGAAAGAAAGATTTTGGGCGCGTAATCGATGATGGTATTGATCCCCGAGACGTGAATCAGAATAGCCAGGCACGCGCTTGCGATCAAAGCGCGGCGCACGCCCGGCCGCATCAGATTCTGCATCGTCGGGTGCGTTTCTTTCATGGCTTCCGTAATGGCGGCGATCTCCTGGTGCGCCGTCTCCTCGTTTTCAATCCGCTCCAGCAGCGCGAAGGCCTCACGCGACTTGCCGACGCGCACCAGGAAGCGCGGCGTTTCAGGAGCGAGCGAGATGAGCACTAGAAACAGCAGCGACGGCGCGGCTCCGGTCAAAAACATCCAACGCCAGTTGGCCTCGCCGGTGTTACGCAGCAGATAGTTGATGCAATAAGAAATCAGAATGCCGGTGATGATCGACATTTGATAGAAGGTGCCCATGCGCCCGCGAATGGAGGGCGGCGAAACCTCTGACACGTACATGGGCGAGAGCAGCGAGACGCCTCCCACGGCGATGCCGCCGAGAAATCGCGCGCAGATGAAGAGCGTAAAGCTCGGCGCTGCAGCCGTTGCCACCGAGGTGAGCGCGAACAGCACCGCAACCCACACCAGCATGCGCTTGCGGCCGAGGCGATCCGTGAGCCGGCCCGCGGCAAACGAGCCCAGCACGCAGCCGAAGAGAAGCGAGCTAAACGCCCACCCCAAACTGATGTCGCTGAGCGCGAAGTGCCGCGTGAGGAATGGGCCTGCCCCGGTAATGATGGCGACATCGAATCCGAAAAGCAGGCCCCCCAGTGCGGCCGTGCACGCTAGAAAAATGACGTAGCGCAGGTTCATGGATTTCGACATGAGCTTCCTGTTGAGGAACACTCAATGTTCTCATGAACCCCGCACGTCATTCCTCAGTAGCCGGGCCCCGGCCCGCCGCGGAACGTCTGCTGATAGCCGTCGCGGAAGCCGTGCCGGTATTCCTCAAATGCGGGCGGAGGCACCGGAGGATTGCGGAACCTGGGATGGCGCTGCACGTCAGGTGCAAGGCCCTTGCGGATATCGTTGCGGGCGGCGAGAGAGCCGTCGTTATAGCCCTGCTGCGCGGCAGCGCTCAGCCCCGGCGGCGGAGGCGCGTAGACCACGGGTTGCGGATGCGAACACCCGGCCACGGCCAGGGGGAGAAACAAGGCAGCCATCACTGCGAACGTTTTGAGCTTCGTCATCGGAGAACCTCGGAAGTTTGGATGAAATGCCGCGCCACCGATGCGGGCCGGCGCTTCTCCTCTTGAACCCGGATTCTAAAAAAGTGTTGCACATGCAAATGCCGTCGCCGTGCTTTCGCCAGCAAGTTAACGCTGCGGCTCCCGCCGCCGATAGATGGAGTGACCGTGCGTCCCGCGGCAAACCTGCGCGCGGCCGTGCGCAACATCAGGAGCACTCCCATGGCGGAGAAGACGAAGAATCACTTGAATCACGCAAACGGCAACGGCCACTCCTCCGGGAATGGCTTTCTGAGCGCGGTTCCCCTGCGCCTGGGCAAGAATTGCAAGTATGAGCGCGAGCTCAGCCGCTTGCAGATCGAGCTGGTCAAGCTGCAGGAGTGGATCCGCCACGAAGGCCTGCGCGTGGTGGTTCTCTTCGAGGGCCGCGACGCTGCGGGCAAGGGCGGAGCCATCAAGCGCATCGCCGAATCTCTCAATCCGCGCGCCTGCCGTATCGTGGCGCTCGGCACTCCCACCGAACGCGAGAAGACGCAGTGGTACTTCCAGCGCTACGTGCCGCATCTGCCCGCGGCCGGCGAAATGGTGCTCTTCGATCGCAGTTGGTACAACCGCGCCGGCGTGGAACACGTGATGGGCTTTTGCACCGAGCGCGAATATCTCGAATTCTTGCAGAGCTGCCCGGAGTTCGAGCGCATGCTGGTGCGCTCCGGCATCATCCTCATCAAGTATTGGTTCAGCGTGAGCGACGAGGAGCAGGAGCGTCGCTTCCAGGACCGCATGCACACGCCCACCAAGCGCTGGAAGCTCAGCCCCATGGATCTGGAATCGCGCAAACACTGGGCCGACTACTCGCGGGCCAAAGATGAAATGTTCGCCGTCACCGATACCAAGCAGGTGCCCTGGTACGTGGTCAACGCCGAAAACAAAAAACGGGCGCGGCTCAACGTCATCCGTCACCTGCTCACGATCATTCCTTACAAGGACCTGACGCCCGAGCCCTTGAAGCTGCCGCCCATCCTGAAGTCCAAATACGTGCGGCCACCGATTCGGGAGCAGAACTTTATTCCGGAAGTGTACGCGTGAGGCGGGCAGCAAAGGAACGGGGGAGCGGATCGCTTCTACAATCTGCAATTCAACCGCAGCGCAAGGTGACGATCTCCGGCTCGAGTGCGCCACTTTTCGTAATCGTCAGCAGCCCCACCGTCACCGGCAGCTCGAACCGGCGCGGGCCGCAGGAGCCCGGATTGAAATACAGGACGCCCTTCTTCGTGTGGAAATTCGGCACATGCGTATGCCCGTGCAGCACCGCTGCGAACTTGCCCGCAGCGGGATCGAGGTGCAGGGTCTTCAGGTCGTGCAGCATATAAATGTAGTGGCCTTCGATGAGCACCACTTCGGTTTCCGGCAGCTTGCCGCACGCGCCCTCGCGGTCTACGTTGCCGCGAATGGCTGTCACGGGTGCGATTTTCGCGAGTTCGTCGAGAATGGAGAACTTCCCTACGTCGCCGATGTGGAGGATGCGGTCCACGCCCTCGAGTTTTGGAGCAACTTCTGGCCTAAGTAAACCATGCGTGTCGCTAACAATGCCGAGTTTCATGGCTCTTTCAGAATGACAGATTTCTGGGCGGTGTTCGAATGCACGGGCCATCGGGTCCGCACGACGGCCGGCGCTCCTCTAGAATTGCTCCAGCGATCGTTTGTTCAAGAAGCTGAAGCAGAGCCAGAGTCTGAAAGAGAGTGCCCGAAAATTGAGATGAAGGAAAACTCCCGAATCAGCGAAGGGCGCGCTCGAACAAACTGGCGGTACGCGGTCGCAGCCTATACCGAACCGCGCGTGCTGCAGGTGCTTGCACTGGGATTTGCCAGTGGCTTGCCGTTCCTGCTGACTTACTCAACTCTCTCGGCATGGCTTGCGACAGGCGGCGTGCGGCGCGCAGCGATCGGCACTTTCGCCCTGGTTGGCACGCCCTACGCATTCAAGTTTATCTGGGCGCCGCTGATGGATCGCGTACCTCCGCCACTGCCTTTGGGACGACGGAGAGGTTGGGGAATCACCATCCAGATTCTTCTGATGGGCGCAATTCTTGGCCTGGGACTGTGCAATCCAAAGCACAACTTGCCTCAGATGGCCGCCTTGGCGGTGCTTGTCGCATTTCTATCTGCGAGCCAGGATATCGTGATCGATGCCTGGCGGGTGGAGATCCTGGATCGGGATCAACAGGCCCCCGGAGCAGCCATGATTACGGCCGGCTACCGGATCGCCATGCTGGTTTCCGGTGCAGGCAGCCTGTTCATCGCAGCGTACGCAGGGTGGTTCGCGGCCTATGCCACAATGGCTGCGCTGGTCGGTGTGGGACTCTTGGTGTTTTTGCTGGGTTCCGAACCAAAGGTCTCGGCGGAAATTTCATACGCTGCGGGATCAGGATGGCATGCGATTCGCCACGCGTTTGCCACCTCCGTGATCGGTCCCTTTCGCGATTTCATGCATCGTCCGCTTTGGCCCGTCATCCTGATCGCCATTTTCGGATACAAGCTGGGCGAGGCAATGGCGGGAGTGATGTCAACACCGCTCTATATATCGCTGGGGTTTTCGCTCCCTGAGATCGCCGCCGCTTCGAAGGTGTTCGGATTTTTCTCGATTGTGGCAGGGGCTCTATTAGGCGGCGTCGTGACCACCAGGTACGGAATCCGCCGCTCGCTGATTCTTTGCGGTATTTTGCAGTCGGTCGGGAACCTGTTTTTTGTTCTGCAGGCTGTGGAGGGGCATCGGATCGGCTACCTTGCTTTATGTGTTACTGCCGAAAATCTCACGGGTGGAATGGCCGTGACCGCGTTGGTGACTTATCTTTCCAGTCTGTGCTCGCCCGCTTTTACGGCGACTCAGTACGCGCTGCTGGCCGCGCTGGCTTCGCTTGGCCGCACCGTGGTGGCCTCCTCGGGAGGAATATTGTCAGAGAGGATCGGCTGGGTACGGTTCTTTGAACTTACCAGCGTTGTCGCGTTGCCAGCCATCCTTCTGTTCATCTGGATCGGACCGCGCGACGATTTCAGGGATAACCGGGTCAAACCAGCGCTCAAGAATGCGGATGGCGGGTGAGAAGACCCAACCTCGGCTTAGAAGCTCTAAACCAACGCCATAATTTCCCGCTTGAGTTTTTCTTCTGTGATCGTAAAATCCCCCGCCCCCCCACCGCCAGCGGTTGCCGCCGCAGGCGAAGCTGTGCCAGCCGCAGTACTTTTGTGAGAGAAAAAATCATGCGTTACGCCAAAATACAGCGACATGCGCGCCGGTTCCGGGTCCAATATGCCATGAGAGTTTTTTCTCTGGTTTTGGTGGGGATGGTTGCCTTGGCCATCACGGCCGGGCCGCTGCCGCTGCTGGCCGCGCAGGCGCAATACCAGCAATATCCGCAATATGGAACAGGCGGGCCCGATCTGCGCGCGGCGGTGGAGCAGATTTTTGCGCTGGGCAACCAGGCGCGGGCGCAGGCCGGAGTGGCGAAACTCGCGTGGGATCCGGCGCTGGCCGTCGGCGGCCTTGCAGCATTGCCGTCGCATGGCCGCCGAGGGCCCCATCTCTCACCGTTACGGCGGCGAGCCCGACCTGACCTCCCGCGCGGCGCAGGCGGGCGCGCACTTCAGCGTGATTGAGGAGAACGTGGCAGTGGGTCCTTCGGCGGGCGCCATTCACCAGGCGTGGATGCAGTCGCCGGGCCATCGCGAAAATCTGCTGAGCCCCGAGGTGGACCATGTGGGCATTGCGGTGGTGTACGCGCGCGGCGTGCTCTACGCAGTGGCCGATTTCAGCGCCGCCGTGCAGAACCTGAGCCCGGTGCAGGTTGAAGCACGCGTGGCCGCGCTGATTCGCGTCAGCGGCGTGCCGATTCTTGCCGATCCCACGCTGGCGCGATCGGCCTGCGCCAGCGACAACGATCTGTTGCGTTCTCCGGGCGCTCGTCCGGCGTGGATGATTCGCTGGCAGAACTCCGATCTATCGCATCTGCCGCGGGATCTGGTGAATCAGCTGCGATCGGGCAGGTTTCGCCAGGCCGCAATTGGCAGTTGCCCGGCGCAGGATGACGGCGGCGCGTTTACGTCCGTATCGCGTGGCTGTGCTGCTGTACTGAAGCAGTTAGATGGCCCCTCATCCAAACCACAGGTGTTCCTTCCACAGCTCCGCCCATGAAAGGCGCGGCGGACCGCAGACAAAGATGTCGGGGTGGTACTGGCTCTCTTCGTTGCGCACGCCTTCGGAGTTGCCGTTGTGGCCGGCCACGCGGCAGCCGGTGAAGGTCGCGTTGGCTTGCTCGGCGCTCAGGCCGAGAACGATGAGCGTCGTCGGCGCCGTCGTGGGGTAGCCGCGCAGCCATTCAGAGTTGGTGGTGCCGATCGGGCTGGGAAGTCCGTAGGCGCGGCCTAGGATTTCGATAGCTCCGTACTCGCCGTAGTTAGCGGTGGTGATGCCGAGATGCGCCTGCTGCTCGGCGGGCAGGGCATCGCGGATTCCGGCGACGGTGCGTACCAGCTCGTCCCAGCCGATCTCTTCGCGCAGGTCGCCGTTGTGCGCGAGAGCGAACTGCTTGAGTGGTCCACTCGAAGCGATCGGCAGAATAAAAGCGCACACTAAGAGGGAAAACAGCGCGAAGGCCGCGAAGTAGACTGTCTCAATGGTCCGCCGGCCCCAACGAGGCAGGGAATTGGGCCAGCGCCCGGCCATCACCGCGCCCATGGCGAACAGCATGGGGTACGCGCCGGCCATGTAGTAGTCGCGGCCTTTGCCCACGGCGAACATCGTCAGCGGAACCAGGTACATCAGCGCCAGCATGCGGTAGCGCCGCTCGCGCAGGAAGCCGATGAGCCCCGCAATCCATAGCGGCGCGGCGACCAGGTTTGCGCAGATGATGAACTGGCCCTTCCAGAATCCCTCGGCGCGGCCCTCACCCACGTCGCGCGCGTGAATGTGCTGCAGGAAGTGGTAGGAGATGAAGTCG
Source organism: uncultured Acidobacteriota bacterium (assembly GCA_963729915.1). Classification (GTDB taxonomy): domain Bacteria; phylum Acidobacteriota; class Terriglobia; order Terriglobales; family Acidobacteriaceae; genus Telmatobacter. The sequence continues at coordinate 126,429 of CAVSQE010000025.1, forward strand.
TGGCGCATGAGCCAGACGAGATTGGGCAGAAAAATCAACAGCGCCAGCGCCACGCCGGCCCAGAACCAGCGGCTTGCGAAATAGCGGCGCGCGGGCGTGAAGACGAGCCCGGCTAAAATCCCGGCAATGTAAAAAGCGATGGCGTACTTAGTCAGCAGGCCGAGGCCGATCGCCGCACCGATGGCAAGACACCAGCGCGGGTTTTCCGATTTGAGAAGGCGCACGATAAAGTACGCGATCAGCACCCACCAGAGAAGATCGAACGAAGTGTACTGGAATTCTGTGCCCTCAAAGAGCGGCAGCGGAGAAAACGCCACGGCAAGCGCTGCCGTGACCTGCGCCAGACGCTCACCCCCAAGCTCCTTTGCCATGAGCCCGGCGACAACAATGACTGCGGCCTGCGCCAGCACCGAGAAGAGACGCAAACCCACCATGGAAAGTCCGAATAGGCCGAGCCCGATGCGCTCGACGAATGGAGTGAAGGGAGGGTAGGCTACAAATCCCCAGTCGATATGGCGCGCGTCACTCAGAAACTGCAGCTCGTCGCGATGAAAGCCGTAGCGCGCGTTGGTGAAGAGATGGATTAGCGCAACGGCGGCCGCGATGGCGACCAGGATCGCGAGATCGACGCGGCGGCCGCCGCGCGGATTGTCTTGAGTGTCTGAGGAAGACAAGCAGGCCTCCTGTGGGCTGTCTCCGGTTGTTTACGCAGCCGCGCCGGGTCCGGTTCCATTGCGTCGCTCGAACGGCGGCGGGACGCGCACCGAGGCCATGCCGGCCGCAGTCGCGCTCTGGATGCCCATCTCGGTGTCTTCGAACACAAGGCAATCTTTGGGTGCGACGCCGAGGCGCTCGGCCCCGAGAAGAAAGGCGTCAGGCGCGGGCTTGGAGCGCGTGTAGTCTTCGTGGCCGACCAGGACCTCGAAGCGGTCGAGCAGACCGACGGTGGTGAGCGACTTCACGATCGACTCGCGATTGCTGCCCGAAACCACGGCGAAGGGAATGCGCCCGTGTTGCGCGTTGATGTGCTCCAGCACCTCGGGCACCGGCTTGAGCTGCGGCAACAGCGAGTAGTAGAGATTTTCCTTGCGTTCGGCCACGGTTTCGACCGGCATGTGCAGCCCCTGCATCCGGTTCAGATCGGCAATGATCTCTTTCGGGGGCTTGCCGCCCCACTGATAAAACAGTTCTTCGTCGAAGGTGGCGCCCCATTCGCCCAGCGCCTCTTTCCAGGCGATGTAGTGTAACGCCATAGAATCGACCACGGTGCCATCGCAGTCGAAGAGGTAGGCGCGAAATGTGCCGGCGGGAATTTGAAGTTTCATTGTCCTCTGAGTCATGATGCATGGAGCGGGTCGAAGTGATTCTTACGTCGTCCTACGCTTAATTCATGATCAAGGGAAGAACGATGGTAAACATTCAAGTCGAGTATCAGGGAGACCTGCACTGTAAGGCAACCCACGGTCCCTCCGGCGCCATTCTCAACACCGACGCCCCCAAAGACAATCAGGGTCGCGGCGAAAGCTTCTCTCCAACAGACCTGGTGGCGACTGCACTTGGCACCTGCATGCTCACCATTACGGGAATTTTGGCCCGTACGCTGAACATCGATATCGCCGGCACTACCGCGACTGTCGAAAAGGAAATGACAGCGACACCGCCGAGACGCATTCAGCAGCTGGCCGTCCGGATCCACGTACCCCACTCTCCGAGCTCGGCGGACAAAGAGAAGCTGGAACGAGCGGCTAACACCTGCCCGGTGTTCAAAAGCTTGCATCCGGATATCCAGATTCCCGTCAAATTCACATGGGGGTGAGCCAAAATGGGATTGCGGCCGCTACGGACTGGAAACCGGGGCGAGCCTTCCTTTTGACGCACTTGGCGACCTCTGCTAACGTAAATAAGGACAATCCAGCGCCACGCACTCCTCAGTAGCTCAATGGCAGAGCATTCGGCTGTTAACCGAAGGGTTGTAGGTTCGAGTCCTACCTGAGGAGCCAATAAATCAATAACTTACAGCCTCCCCTCCTCCAGTGCTTGGTCCAAGTTGGTCCAATTGAGTTTCGACCTTGACGGTTCTCCTCTTCGGAACCGATTCGTTGATCACGGTCACCTTCCCATCAAGAATGGCGGGTTTCCAGTCCGTGAGGATCTCCATCGTGCGGGAGTTCATCGCGTTGAGAACGCTCGCCTCGATCGTCTGCACATAAACATCGCCCGTTGTCCTGATGCTCGCGTGGCGCAGTGCCCCTTGAGCATCCTTGAGCGTGCCGTGGTGCTGCAGATTGGTTCCCAGCGTTCGTCTCATGACTTGGAACGTAATGAGCCTCTCCGGGATCTCCAACTTCCTGGCGATCGGGCGGACCCGGCACGGAGGAAGTTCTTTCCCCAGCGCGGCACCGCCTGTCCTTTCCGCTCTCCGCGCCCGAAGGTTGGGAACATCAGAGCTTCTGGTGACGGATCGGGGCTTATTCTCTGCCAGGCTTCGATAATCGGGCGAACCTGTTCCGGAACGCCGATTGGCGCCCGACTGGACTGATTCTTGAGCCGACCCGGGTAAAATCGCCCTTCGAATGCCGTCCCGTGCGGAACCAGCGTTGTTCCCGTCCAGGACTTCCACTGCAGGCCGAGAACCTCGCTTGCACGTGGGCCGCAGAATATACCGACGTACATCAGACACAGATCGTGCAGATCCTGAATGCCGCCAATGAGCTTCAGAATCTGCTCCTGGGTCATCACCGGCTTCTCAACTGGTTTGGTCTGTGGCATGTTCACGTCTTCCGCAGGATCGGTTGCAAGGAATTTCAGCTTTTTCGCCATCTGCAGGATGGATCGAATGTTGATGTAGCAGTGGCGAACCACCGATTGGGAGTATTTCGTTGCGAGCTTGTTGAGCCACACTTGGATTTCAAAGGCGCCCAGTTGGTTCAGCGGAATTCTCCCGAAATGCTCCACCAGGTAATGCTTGATCTCGAAAGTGTTGATTTTCCGGTATGCCGGGCTCCACGTTCCCTCCCGCATCGGCAAATAACGTTCCGCGACAAACCACTGAAAAGTCACGGTTTCGTCGGGAACGATACCGGGCGAGGTCTTGGCCGGAACCCCAGTGTCCTGGAGAATCAGCGCGTGCAGCATCTCCTCTGCTTTCCACTTCGGCGTACCGGCTTTGGGACAGAGCGGGACGTTGCGACGCTTTCCAACCTCCTTTCCTTCCTCGTTTCGCAAGTACACGGTGTACTTGCCGTACCACATCTTCACTTCCCGCCCTCGCGGGTAGACGGTGCCCTTCTGATACTTCATTGCCATGGCTGTTCTCCTGTAGCCCGGCGTCTTTCCCTGATCGTGGAGAACAATTCCTTCATACACGATACAGAGACCGATGGGAAGAGGTCTGGTTGTGGAGTTCCGAGATAAATAGATCGACGTCGGCGACCCGGTAACGGATCAGCTTTCCGAGCCTTACGCCGGGGATTCTTGGCAGGCGCCGCGTTGTGTGGTCACGAATGAAACGCTCGGAGACGCCAAGTCTCTCGGCAACCTCGCGGGCATTCAGTAACCGTTCGGGGAATTGGGTTCCTTGGACCAGAACTGTTGCTGGGGT
>CAVSQE010000026.1:0-322690 GCA_963729915.1 uncultured Acidobacteriota bacterium
GCATCAAAGTTGACCGATGAATTCAAAAAAACTGCAAATTATCCCCCTGGGCGGGCTTGGCGAGTTCGGAATGAACTGCCTGGCAGTGCGCTGGGAAGACGACATTATTGTCATTGACGCGGGCCTGATGTTTCCCGAGTCGGAACTGCTGGGCGTCGACATTGTGGTGCCCGACATCACCTACCTGATTGAGAACAAGAAGCACGTGCGCGGCATTGTGCTGACGCACGGGCACGAGGACCACATCGGCGGCCTGCCGTGGATCCTGAACGAGCTGAAAGTTCCCGTCTACGGCACTGAGTTCACTCTGGCCTACGTGGACGACAAGCTGGAAGAGCACCAGCTTACGGATGAGATCGAACTGGTTGAGATCCAGCCCAAGGTGAAGTTCACCATCGGGCCGTTCACCATCGAGCCCATCCGCGTGACGCACTCGCTAGTGGATTGCGTGGCGCTGGCGATCGAGACACCGGTGGGCGTGATTATTCATACCGGCGACTTCAAGATCGATCTCTCGCCGCTCGACGACAAGGCTTTCGACCTGCACACCTTTGCCGAGTACGGCAAGAAGGGCGTGCTGGCGCTCTTGCAGGACTCTACAAACGTCGAGCGACCCGGCTACACGCCCAGCGAACGCGCCGTGGTGCCGCGGCTCGATGAGATCTTCACGCAGGCCAGAAAGAAGCTCTTCTTCAGTTGCTTCTCGTCGTCGATCTACCGCATCCGCATCGCCATGGAACTGGCGCGCAAGCACGGGCGCAAGGTGGTGGTGGTGGGGCGCTCCATGATGGACAGCACGGAGATTGCGCAGGACCTCGGCTATCTCGAGATTCCGCCCGGCCTGGTGATCAACCCCGGCCAGGTTCGCGACTTTCCGCCCGAGCAGATGATGGTGCTGATCAGCGGCACGCAGGGCGAGCCGTTGAGCGCGTTGAGCCGCGCCGCAGTGGATAACCACAAGCACGCGCACATCGAGCCCGGCGACACCGTGGTGCTGAGCTCGAGGATCATTCCCGGCAACGAGAAGGGGATCTTCAGAGTGATCGATCACCTGAGCCGCCGCGAGGCCAACGTGATTTACGACGACGGCCAGCACGGACTGATCCACGTGAGCGGTCACGGCAGCCAGGAGGAGATGCGGCTGCTGATCAACCTGGTGCGGCCCAAGTTCTTCATCCCCGTGCACGGCGACTACCGCTTTCTGCGGCGGCACGCGCAGTTGGCCATGGAGACGGGCGCGGTGGATCACGCCATCGTCATCGAAGACGGCGATGTGCTGGAACTGGACAAGGACGACGCGCGCAAAAAGGATAAGGTGACGGCGGGACGCATTCTGATCGATTCCGGCTCGTCGATTGACGTGGTGGAAGACCTGGTGATCCGCGACCGGCGCATTCTGTCGGAAGACGGCGTGGTGCTGGCGGTGCTGGCCATCAATAAGAAGACCGGCAAGGTGGAACGCGAGCCGGAGGTGGTGATGCGCGGCTTCGGCGGCGCCGATATTACCGACCAGGCGCGGGAAACAGTCCTGAAGACGCTGGATGCACTGAGCGCCGAACAGAAGTCCGACTACGGCATGGTGAATGAGCGCGTGCGCGTGGACCTGAAACGCCTGATCCAGAAGACCACGGGGCGGCGGCCGATGATCATGCCGGTGATATTGGAAATCTAGGAAACAGCCAATAGCCAATAGCCAATAGCCAGTAGGGAGCCGGTCACTCAGCCGCTGCGTTTTTGGCGGCGGCCTTTGTTCATTTCTCTTGAGAATGAACGCCCAGGTCGTGCCATGACGTCTCCGCGAGGTTGACGTCGTAGTAGCTTGCAGCTTTCTCGATGTTCGCGAACGCCAAAGCACGATCGGCATCGGAGACGTCGATGACTTGATCGAACCGCGCGACCGCGTTACGCACATGTTGTGCGTCGGTCAGTGGTTCTTTGCGCTGCTTCGGAAACGCGAAGACGCTGTCGGGTAAGTCGCTCTGCATCGTCAGGTGTCCGTGTTTCTCGTGAGGTTTCCAGGTAGCTTCCGGCATGTCTTCGTCATCCTTTCTTTGAGTATTTGGCGAGAGGGCGAGCTCACACCGCGTTCAGACGGCGGCTCACGCGGCAGGCTGCTGGCGCATCGAGCGCTTGCCGATGAAGACCTCGCCCACAGACAGGCGGGCATTGCCTTCGAGATCGAGGAATCCTGCGTGGCTCTCTTTGCAGAGCGCCTGCGCCTCGGGCGATAGATAAGGCGCGATGAAAACCGGCGTGGTCTCGCCGGCAACATGCGCGGCACTGTCCTGCAACTTTTTGAGCGAGGCGCGGACCTTGCTGGGGCGGGTGTCGGCATTCAATTTGCAGGCCAGCGTGTGGCTGTGGCCGAGGATGTCGATGCGCACCAGGATTTCCGCGGCACGGCCGCGCACCGGCGGCTCGCTCTTCATCTCCTTGAGCTTGACGGCGGAAACCTGCTCCAGCAGTGCTCTCAGCGCTTCAGCGGCGCGAAGTTCAAATTCAGTAGCTGCGCGATCGGTTCTCATGGCAACCTCTTTATTCCGGGTGTTTCATTCGGCGGGTTTTCAGGGCTTCCTTCTTGGCATTCTCAAGTTGCGCGGGAGCGACGATGAATGAGTTCGCGCCCGACGGAATCATGGCCAGAGGAACGGGTGTGCGCCGGCTATTGCCGTCGCGATCCTTTGATTCCAACCACAAACAGAGCCGGGGATCGGAGATTTCGGGCTGGCCGTTCCAGAAGTGCGGTCCCAGCCCGCACTCGATGCGCAGGTGATCGAGTTGCAGTTCGATCTCAGTGATGTTCCTGGGAAAATAGCGCTGGACATTGCTCTCTCCCACGAGGATCCCGGTCACTCGGTGACCGCGGCATTGGGATGTGACAACCATGGGTCCCTCCATTCAACGCAACTCCCATCGCAGTCCACTCTGGAGGCGAGCTTGCTGCCTGGACCCTGGATGAGACCTATCCTGAAGCATCAACTGGCGTAATTGCGGTCAAAAAAGGACACGCGTACAACCATCCTGGCCGACGAACGATGCAGTGCTTTCGAACATCCCTGTAACGTGCTGGTAGAGGAGGGCTTTCACTGCGGCCGGTCGCCGGAAATCACTAGATTACCGGTGAAACAGCCGCGCATCCGTTGCTCGGTCGAGGCGGGGGAAAAGCAGGAAGGCCAGAATGAAGTGCATCGCGCCGAGCGGCCGTTCTGACCGACTGCGCCTGTTCCCTCATGTTCTGTGGAAATATTGCCCCCATTTTCGATCCCTGTCAATCACGTTCGATGAATCTTCAGAGAAGTTCGTTGCAGCGCGTGGAAAGATTTATTGCGCACGCGGAATTGTAAAGATTTTCGGATGCGAAATTCAGCGGTGCCGCGAGGAAGGCTCGTCGGAGAAGATCTGTCCGTCGCGGATGTGCACCACGCGGTGCGCAAACTCTGCGATATCCGCCTCATGCGTCACCAGCACGATGGTGTTGCCGCGGGCGTGGAGCTGATCGAGGAGAGCCATGATCTCGAGTCCAGTTTTGGAGTCGAGGTTTCCCGTGGGTTCGTCGGCGAGGATGATCGACGGGCTGTTGACCAGGGCGCGCGCGATGGCCACGCGCTGCCGCTGGCCGCCGGAGAGCTCGTTGGGTTTGTGCATCATGCGCGATTCCAGGCCCACATCGGCGAGCGACTGCTTGGCGCGCTCGAGGCGTTCGATGGCGGGCGTGCCGTTATAAATAAGCGGCAACTCCACGTTGTGCAGCGCGGAGGCGCGGGCCAGCAGATTGAAGGTCTGGAAGACGAAACCGATTTCCTTGTTGCGGATACGCGCCAGCTGATCGTCGTCGAGATCGCTGACGAGTTGCCCGTTGAGCCAGTAGCGGCCCTTGGATGGCGTGTCGAGGCAGCCGATAAGGTTCATCAGCGTGGACTTGCCCGAGCCGGAGGGGCCCATGATGGCGACGTATTCGTTGTGGCGGATTTTGAGGGAAATGCCGCGCAGGGCCTGCACCTGCTGCTCCGAGCCCATGTCGTAGGTGCGCCACAGATCCTCGACGACGATCACGTCGCTCGCGTCCTGAACCGTGGTTCCGGGTAACTCTTCGATGCCGATGCCGTTCAGTGCCATGCCAAGCCCGTCCTCATGCCAGCTCTTTTTCTATCCCACCTGCGCTTGCGGTGCGGTCTATGAACTTCCATCCGAGGTAATCATCACCGGTTTGGCCGTATCGCGCTTGAGCAGCGAGCCGCCCTTCAGATCGCGCAGGGTTTTGTAGGGGCCGGTCACGACCTCCTGGCCGGGGCTGAGGCCGGAAAGCACTTCGATATCCGTGGTCCCTGTAATGCCGGTGGTGACGGGAATAAACCGGGCACGCAGACGGCCGTGCGCGTCTTTCTCGGCAACGAAAACGCCCTGCACGGGATTCAACTTGACCGGGGGCGCGGGTGGACCCGAAGCCGCCTGGACGTTGCCGCTCGATTTTTGGTTGTCCGTGGCTGGATCGTGCATAGTCAATGCTTGGATGGGCAGTGCAAGCACGTCGGATTTGTGCGCGGTGGTGATTTTGGCGGTGCAGGAGAGCCCGGGGCGTAGATCGTCGTTGGGGTTGTCGAGCGTGATGACCACCTTGAAGTCCTTGGCCTCCTCGGTTCCGCTGGTGGACTGTGACGTGGCCACCCCGGTGGAGCGCAACAGCGCCTGATCGCCTACCAGGGTTACGTGACCTTTGAATATCTTGTTGGGCAATGCGTCCACGGTTACATCGGCGGTCTGGCCGAGCAGCACGCTCACGATGTCAGTTTCATCCACCTTCACTTCGGCGGTGACCACGCTCATATCGGCGAGCGTCATCAGCGTGGAGCCTTCGCTGTTCTGAATGCCCTCGACGACGGTTTCGCCCTCGCGCACCGGTTCGTTGGTTACGATGCCGTCGAAGGGCGCGGTAGCGATGGTCTTGTTCAGTAGGTCCTGATCGGCCTGGAGATTGGCGATAGCGGTCTGCAGGTGGCCGCGGGCGGAATCGGTCTGCGCCTTGGCCTGGTTGAGGCCCGCGACAGCCTGGGCCAGTGCCGCGACGTCGAGGTCGTAAGCGGCCTTGTTAGTTTCATAGTCCTGCCGCGACATGATGCCGGCTTTGTAGAGCGACTGCGAACGATCCCATTCGAGCTTTTTCTGCTCCAGATCGGCCTGCGCGTGTGCCACATTGGCCTGGGCGGTCTTTTCGGCAGCGATATAGGAGGCGATGTCGGTCTTGGCGGCGGAGATGGTGGCTTGTTGGGCGTTCACTGTCGATTCCTGCTGCACGCTCTCCACGGTGGCCAGAGTCTGGCCTTTCTTTACGTGATCGCCTTCCTTCACGTAGAAGCGGGTGATGCGGCCAAAGGACGTGGCCCCCACATTCATGTAGGTTTTGGGTTTGATCTGGCCGGTGCCGCTGACGACAGCAGTCAAATCCTGGCGAGCCACAGTGGCGGTGAGGACTTTGGTATATCCGGATTGCTGCTTGATCACCATGAAGGTTACAAGCCCGGCGGCCACAAGCACAGCAAGAGCAATGAGGAGGATTTTCTTCATGGCGATTCTTGGTTTTGATCTCCCATCCAGTGTACGCGAGGTCGTGGGCGAAGGTTCCGTGAATTTGCGCGTCGAGTGCGGCCCGGATTACCGTCTCGCGGCCGGCGTAAGTCCATGTGCGCCAGCGCACATCCGATTGCCACAGGGACGGGCTCAAATTGCCGCCGGGACTAAGAATGGCGATAGGCGCGTGAGATCAGCCTGCTTTTTTGCCGGGATGGAAGCTCGGAGGCTAGCCCGGAGATCGAAATCGAGGGGGGCTTTTCCCCTGCCCGGCTTGCTCCCGGGGGTGACCTTGCCCGGTCTCGTGCGTCGAACCACCGGAATCAACTGCCGACCGAGCCTTGCCCGGCGCTTCCGGGGGCCGTAAAATAGAGAATCGCAGGAGTATCCAAGGCAATGATCTTCAATAGCCGCCGTATTCTGTTCACAGCTCTCAGTTGCGGCCTCATTTCGGTCCCCACTGTCGGCCTTCTGGGTCAACAAAGTGCCGCCCCCGCCCCCACGCAACAGACCCAGCCGTCAGCCACCCAGGGCCAGGATTCGGGCCAGGGCCAGGAAGCCGATCCGTTGAAGCGCCAGCTCTCTGATAAGGAACGGTACAGGGCGCAAAAGGAGCTGCGGCATGAGTTGAAGGGCCCTTACAAGACCTGGCTGGATCAGGACGTGCCCTACATCATTTCCGACGATGAGCGGAAGGCCTTCATGAGCCTGAGCAACGATGAAGAGCGCGAAGCCTTCATCGAGAACTTCTGGCAGCGCCGCAACCCCAATCCCGATTCTCCTGAGAATGAGTATCGCGAGGAGCACTACCGGCGTATCCAGTACGCCAACGACCACTTTGCTGCCGGTAAACCCGGCTGGAAGACCGACCGCGGCCACATCTATATTGCTTTCGGTCCGGCAGACAGCATCGACTCCCACCCCTCGGGCGGCATGTACGAGCGGCCCATGGAAGAGGGAGGCGGCGAGACGTCCACCTTTCCGTTTGAGGTTTGGCACTACCGGTATATCGAGGGCATTGGCGAGAACATCGATATCGAGTTCGTGGATACCTGCCAGTGCGGCGACTACCACTTCACCATCGATCGCAGCGAGAAGGACGCCCTGAAATATGTTCCCGGCGCCGGCCTTACCGAATATGAACAGATGAACCAAAAGGACAAGACCGACCGGTTCAAGGGCAACGGAATCGAGCAGCTGGGCAATGGCCCGATGGGCGACTACAACCAGGGCAAGGAGTTCGACCGCATTGAGCAGGCGGCCAAGTTGTTCGCGCCTCCGCCGGTCAAGTTCACGGACCTTGAGAACGACCTCGACGCATTCAACTCCTCGCACAAGCTGATCCAGGGACCGGTGTTTCCCTTCGACGTGCGCACCGACTATGTGAAAGTGACCGACAGCATGGACCTGGTGCCCATCACCCTCCAGATCCGTAATCGCGATATCACCTTTGTGACCAAGGATGGCGTTTCCACAGGCGTGGTGAACATCCTGGGCAAAGTGACGACCATCATGCACAAGACGGTGCAGACCTTCGAGGACACAGTATCGGTGACGGAGCCCTCCGAGTTGCTGGAGAAGTCGCTCGACCGCCGTTCGCTTTATTGGAAGTCGCTTCCGCTTCCGCCCGGGCTCTACCGGCTCGATATCGCGATCAAAGACGTGAACAACCCGGAGCACATCGGAATTTACGGACGCAGCCTGAACGTTCCGGAATTTCAGGACGAAAATCTGGGAGCTTCCTCGCTGATCCTGGCCGACCAGATGAATACTGTATCCTCCCAGCAGATTGGAAACGGCAGCTTCATCATCAGCAATATGTATGTTCGGCCGCGGGTGGCGGAGAACGCCGCCACGCCGGTGAGCATCAAGCGCAACCAGGACCTGAACTTCTGGCTGCAGTTTTATAACCTTCGCATTGACGACGCCACCAAGAGTAATTCGGCGACGGTTACCTACCAGATCACCGATTCCACGGGAACAGTGATTCTGCAGAAACAATTGGAATCAAAGGATTTAGGGGCGCACAGCGACCAGTTGACGGTAGAGAAAACCCTGCCGATTGCCGGTCTGACCCCCGGCCGATACAAGGTGACGGTGACTGCAAATGACGCAATTTCGAAACAAGAGATTGCGCAATCGGCACCTTTTATTGTGGAATAGTAGCAATCCTGCGCAAGGTTCAACCGGACCCCAGAATTCGGGGACCTGCGCGGCTACGCTTTTGGGAAAGATCGCCAGAGACGCGGCGGAGTCATTGATCTGCGAATGAAGTGCAGCACCTATTTCGCCGGGTTCGCCGTCCTGATCGCATTGGGGACAGCTTCGCTCTATGCAGCGGCGCCGGCATCGGTGTCGGGATTGGTGCGTGATTCCGCGGGCGTGCCGCAGATCGGCGCTGAAGTCCAGGTGCTGGGCCCCGACCTGAGCATTATCGCCAGCGTTTACACCGACGGCGAAGGCCGCTTTCTCATCTCCTCACTGACACCCGGACGCTACATTCTGAAGGCCCTGGGGCCGTCGTTTCTGCCCTCGCAGCGCGAGAACGTCAGGGTCCACGCTGGCACGGTTGTCAACCTCACGCTTTACACCCTCTACGAAGTGATTCAGTGGCTGCCGGCTCAACCGCGTTCCGGCAGCGCGCAAAAGGACGACTGGGCGTGGACGCTGCGCTCCGCAGCCAACCGGCCTTTGCTGCGCTGGCTTGAGGATGGCCCGCTCATCGTGGATTCAGAAGGTTCCGGCGCCAGGCCGAAACTGAAAGCAAGGATCATGGCGACCGGCCAGGCCGGTACCTTTGGCGAAAACGGTGAGCGCTATTCGACGGCCCTTGAGGAGACGCCGTCGAACAGCCGGGAACTGCTGGCGCGCGTGGATTTTGGGTCCGGTAGCGACGCTGGCATCGAATCGATGCTGGGTTTCCAACAGGATCTGGGGTTTGCCGGCTCGGTGCAGTCAGTGGCGGCCGTGTCGATCGACCCTGACGTGGTGAGCGGCGGAGACGCGGGCCCCGGGAATGCGGGTCTCACTGAGGCGACAATCCGCAGCTCGGAAACCATGCATTATGGCGAAGCGGTGGATGTCGAGGTCGGTTCGAACGCGGTAGCCGGCCGCTTGGCGGGAACGTCGCCCAGCACGGCGACGGCGATGCTGCCCTATGCGACGGTCGCATGGCACGGTGGGGCTTCCACGGTGCGCTATCGCATGGCCACCATGGTGCCGGACCAGGCCGCCGGCGCCAGCGAAGCCGCGACATGGCTACCCGCACTGGCGGAGCGCAACGGCGCTCTGACCATCGAGCACGGTTTTCATCAGGAGATTGCCTGGGAACGGCAGACTGACGCTTCGGGCGTGTCGGTTGTTCTCTATGCCGACCATATCGACAATCCTGTCCTGGAGGCGATGGACCGCTTTGCTCCGGGCGATGCCCCCGTCGCGGTGCTCTTCGATCAAGCGAGCAACCTGATGCGCGCCGCGGGGCCGGCATACGGCAGCTCCGGCGTGCAGGCCAGCCTGGAACACCGGTTGCCCGGCGGCAATCGCGTGCGCCTCAGTTATGCCAGCGGCAATGCGCTGGTGATGCCGGCACTGCCGGGAGCCCCGACATTGACGGATGTGCTCGCTGTCCCGCACACCCGGCACGCGCAGACTTACGCAATTTCGCTCTCGGGCACTCTGGATGGAACTGGAACCCAGTGGCGCGCCAGCTACACCTGGCAGCCCGATGATGACGTCACCCCGGTGGCGCCCTTTGCGCAGGAAATGGCCGAGCCTTTCCTGAATGTGCACTTCCGCCAGCCCATCCGCATCACCCGCGAAGGCGCGGAAGGCCTGGAGGCACTGCTCGATATGAGAAATCTCCTTGCTGAGGGCTATCAACCGTGCATTCTGAGCGACGGCTCGCTGCTTCTCTTCGCGCAGGACCAGCGCAGCTTCCGCGCCGGCCTCGCCTTCACCTTCTAACGTCTCCAGATCCCCTTACAATGCTGCCATCCGCCTGTGGACGTGCGAACAGGCTCTGAGAATGGGAGAACCATGATGAGACCTGCCAGGTTGACCCGCCGTGATGCGCTTAAATCCGGTATTGCTGTTACTGCTCTGGCTTCGCTGCCGGCCATGATGCACAGCGAAACCGCCGCGCCCGCGCGCAAGAACCGGATTCACCAGTCGGCCTGCAAGTGGTGCTACAAGGACATTGCTCTCGATCAGCTTTGCGCCTTCGCGGCTGGGATCGGCATGAAGGGCATCGATCTTTTATCGGTCGACGAATGGGAGGTACCGCGGCGTTATGGGCTCATCTGCACCATGGGACAGGCGGGCGGGGGCACAATTCCCGATGCGCTCAATCGGCCCGAGCATCACGATGCCATCGAAGCCGCGTTTCGCTTGAACATTCCGCTCGCCCGTAAGTCCGGAGTTCCCAACGTCATCACATTTTCCGGCGTGCGCCGCGGCATGAGCGACGACGAAGGCGCGCGCAACACCATCGCAGGACTGAACCGCGTGAAAAAAATCGCCGAAGACAACGGCGTCACCATCTGCATGGAATTGCTGAACAGCAAGGTCACGCACCCCGACTACATGTGCGACCACACGGCGTGGGGCGCGCGCGTGATCGAGGAAGTGAACTCGCCCAATGTGAAATTGCTTTACGACATCTACCACATGCAGATTATGGAGGGCGATCTGATCGCGACCATCCGCGCCAACCTCCAGTGGATCGGCCACTTCCATACCGGCGGCGTGCCCGGCCGTCACGAACTCGATAACACGCAGGAAGTACAATGGGACGGAGTTATGCGGGCCATTGCCGACGCGGGTTTCAAAGGTTACGTGGCGCACGAATTTGTTCCCGTGCGCGACCCGCTGACCGGCCTGCGCGCCGCCGTGGATCTTTGCGACGTCTGAACCCGCGCCATCACGTGCGATGAGGCTCGGAGGGAATCATGACCACTCGAAAAACACTGCTCGTATTGGGAATTATTGCGTGCTCACTAAGCCAGGCTTCGCGGGCTCAGGACAGTCGGCGATTGTCCGCACTTGGTTATTACATCGCCGCTTCTGCACAACTTGATGTTGGGAATATCGTTCAGATGAGGGGCGCTTCGAATCTTCCTCCTGGAGCTTCCATAGCATTGGATATCGTAGCGCCGAATGGTGCTGGCTGGACGGAATACAGTAAGACAGTATGTGTAACCACGAGTGAAGAAGGTCTCTTCAATCAAGAGATTAACGTCCTAAGCGGACTTCCAAATAGAAGCGATCTCTTTGTCAGGGCCACATTCCTGACGAATACGTGCAATCAGAGTGCCCAAGTGCTGCAAGTCGTCGGCAGGCACGGCGAATTTCTCGGTAATGATGCGCATCACCCCACGATGCAAGAGGTGGAGATGGCCTGGACCCATGGTATGGCAAAGAACCCACAATTGTTTCAGGTCTCGGGATCCTATTTCGGGATCGCAACATTTGCCAGAGTTGACTAGCAATCATGAAATCATTGCTTCTCTCCGCTTACAACCACCTTGAGATTGCGGAATTTCCCGCGCCGGAGGCGGGCGTGGGCGAGGTGCTGGTGCGCGTCGCGGCCTGCGGCATCTGTGGCAGCGACGTACACGGCTACGACGGATCGTCGGGACGGCGCATTCCGCCGATCGTGATGGGCCATGAAGCCGCCGGAACCGTGGCCGCGGCGGGCGCGGGCGTGCAGGGCTACGCCGTGGGCGATCGCGTGACCTTCGATTCAACGGTTTACTGCGGCGCCTGCGACTGGTGCCAGCGCGGCGAGGTGAATCTTTGCGACAACCGGCAGGTGATCGGCGTCTCCTGCGGCGATTACCGCCGTCACGGCGCCTTTGCCGAGTACGTCGCAGTGCCGCAGCGTATCCTTTACCACCTGCCGGACAATCTCTCCTTCGCGGAAGCGGCGATGCTGGAAGCCACGTCGGTTGCGCTGCATGCGGTGCGCGTTTCGCAAGTGAAGGGCGGGGAAACGGCGCTGGTGATCGGCGCGGGCATGATTGGGCTGCTGACATTGCAGGCGGCGCGAGCGCTCGGATGCGCGCGCGTGCTGGTTTCAGATGTGGACGCGTCGCGGTTGAGCATGGCCAAAGAAGTGGGCGCGAAGGAGATTTTGCACGCCTCTGGCGCGGAACTAGTTGCCGAAGTTCTGAAACGGACCGAGGGTTGCGGGGTTGATCTCGCATATGAGGCCGTGGGCAGGAGTGAAACGGTGAATGCCGCCATCGACTGCACGCAAAAGGGCGGCACGGTGACGCTGATCGGCAACATTCAGCCGGAAGTGACGCTGCCGCTGCAAAAAGTGGTGACGCGACAATTGCGATTGCAAGGTTCATGCGCTTCTGCGGGCGAATATCCGCAGGCCATTGAGTTGATCGCAAACGGCAAAATTAAGGTTGCGCCGCTGATTACCGCCATCGCTCCACTTGAAGAAGGACCGCGCTGGTTTTCGCGGCTGCACGCGCGCGAACCGAATCTGATGAAAGTGATTCTGACGCCATGAATGCCCCCATGAATTTATCGACCGACAAGCTGTTCGATTTGACCGGCCAGGTGGCCATCGTTACCGGCACCAGCCGCGGCCTGGGACAATACTTCGCGCGCGCCCTGGCCAAGGCGGGCGCCGATCTTGTGCTCACCAGCCGCAAGCGCGAGACGCTCGCGGAATTTGCGGCGGAGATCGAAGCGCTGGGCCGGCGCGTGCTTGCTCTCGATCTCGACGTGCGCGACGAGGAGAGCATCCGGCGCATGGCCGCCGACGCTGAAGCGGCCTTCGGGCAAATTCATATCCTCGTCAACAATGCCGGTTGCAATATTCGCAAGCCCGCGCTCGATGTGACGTGGGACAACTGGAATCAGATTCTCGAGACCAATTTGCGCGGTACGTTTTTTGTTTCTCAGGCCATAGCCCGGGGCATGATCGCGCACGGTTACGGCCGCATCATCAACATCGGCTCGGTGACCAGCGTGTTCGGCTACGCGGGCCTGGCGCCCTACGGCGCCAGCCGCGGCGGCGTGCGCCAGTTGACGATGAGCCTCGCCGACGACTGGGGCAAATTCGGCGTCACGGTGAACTGCCTCGCTCCGGGATGGTTCAAGACCGAGCAAAATAAAGTTCTCTACGAGAACCAGGAGTGGGTGGAGTACATTACCGATCGCATTCCTGTAAAGCGCCCTGGCCAGCCGCACGATCTCGATGGAGCGGTGGTCTTTCTTGCCTCCGAATCAAGCCGCTACGTCACCGGCCAGACGCTGCTGGTGGATGGGGGCATTTCGACAGGCTCGGCGCGGGCCACCGTGGCTCCGCCAAAGCAACCTTGAAAACGCTGCACGTTTCCCGCACGATCACATTCTCCGTACGGATGGATTCTCATGAAGGCTCACTGCTTATCTCTTACCGCTTTTTTTTGCCTTGTGTGCACGGCCGGCTGTTCCGCACAGGCGCAGACGCCGGCCGCTTCAC
This sequence comes from uncultured Acidobacteriota bacterium, assembly GCA_963729915.1. Classification (GTDB taxonomy): domain Bacteria; phylum Acidobacteriota; class Terriglobia; order Terriglobales; family Acidobacteriaceae; genus Telmatobacter. The sequence goes on from CAVSQE010000026.1 coordinate 13,046, forward strand.
AACCGGACGCGACTGCACCAGCCGACGCATTGTTGCGCAGTTTTCTTGCTCCACCTAACGTGGCACGGCCGCGCGTCTGGTGGCACTGGATGAACGGCAACATCTCCACCGAAGGCATCAAGCTCGATCTCGAATGGATGCATCGTGTGGGCGTGGGCGGCGTGACCATTTTCGAGGGCGCCAACAATACGCTGCAGGTGGTGCCGCATCGGCTCATCTACATGACGCCGGAGTGGAAGCAGGCATTCCAAACCGCCGTGACGACGGCGCGCGCCATGAATATGGAAGTGGCTATCGCCAGTTCGCCAGGATGGAGCGAGACCGGAGGGCCGTGGGTGCCCGCGTCCGAGGGCATGAAGAAGATGGTGTGGACGGCGACGCGTGTTGAAGGCGGCAAGCCGTTCGCAGGCAAGCTCGCGCATCCGCCGCAGGTGGATGGGACGTTTCAGAATTTGCAGGTGCCGGGGCGGCGCGCGCCCGACGGCACAGTGACGACGCCGCCGGAGTTTTACACCGACGTTGCGGTGATCGCGTATAGGATTCCCGAGGGCGACAAGACGCAGCAGGAGCTTGATCCGAAGGTGACTGCGAGCGCCGGAACGGCGACCTTCGGAGCGCCGAATGTAGCCGCGCTTTTTGACGGCGACGTGAGCACGGTGGCGCTCGATTTGCCAGCCAGCACGCCGGGTAACGAAGCGTGGGTTGAGTTCGACTACGGCCATCCGCAGGCCATTCAAGCCGTCACTCTGGCCAGCCTCAACGAGGCCATCAGCGTCTTCGATCACGAGAGCCCTGCTCTTCCGCCGTATCTCGAGGCGAGCGACGACGGCGAGAATTTTCGCAAGATCGCCGACATTCCCTTCAGCAGCATCGTGGAGCGCACAGCTTCGTTCGACGCCGTGACCGCGCGCTACTTCCGCCTGGTGTATCCCGCGCAGCCGGCCGGCGTCGTCGAGCACGACCACAAAATCACTGAGCTGGTGCTCGCGAGCGGCGCGCGCGTGAATGAGTTTGAAAAGCGCGCGGGGTATGCCAACGCGCGCGACTTCTATGCCATCGCCGATCCCAAGGTTGCGCCGGAGTTTATTGTGCCGCAGGCGGATGTGATCGACCTGACAGGCAAAATGCAGCCCGATGGAACGCTGGACTGGATGCCCGCGGCCGGTACGTGGATGGTGTTGCGTATCGGTTCTTCGCTCACCGGCCACGAGAATGGTCCCGCGCCCGCGGAGGCGACCGGCCTCGAGGTTGACAAGCTGAACCGCGAGTATGTGACCAACTATGTCGATGGCTATCTGAAGATGTATGCCGATACGGTTGGTCCGGAAATGATGGGCGCAAACGGTATCTCGTGGCTGCTGACGGACAGCATCGAAGTGGGACCGCAGAACTGGACCGATCACATTCTTGAAGAATTCCAGCAGCGGCGCGGTTACGATCCACATCCGTGGCTTCCGGCGCTCACTGGCGTCGTCATTAAGAGCACCGCGGACACAGACCGATTTCTGTGGGATTTCCGGCGCACCATCAGCCAACTGCTCGCCGAAAATCACTACGGCGAAATCTCCGACGACCTCCATAGTCATGGAATGAAGTACTACGGCGAGGCGCTCGAGATGCATCGCCCCTCGCTTGGCGACGACATGGAGATGCGCAGTAAAACCGACGTTCCCATGGGCGCGATGTGGACCTGGGCGGGCCAGCCGGGACCAGACATCACATACCTCGCCGACCTGCGCGGCGCGGCGTCAGTGGCGCACATTTATGGCCAGAACATTGTGGGCGCGGAATCGATGACCTCGCGCGGTCCAGCGTGGTCGTTCTCTCCTAACAGCCTGAAAAAAGTTGCCGACCTCGAATTTGCGCTGGGCGTGAATCGCTTCGAGATTCATGAATCCGCGCACCAGCCCGTGGCCGACATGGCGCCGGGCCTCACGCTCGGACCGTACGGTCTCTGGTTCAATCGCAACGACACCTGGGCAGAGGACGCGCAGCCGTGGGTCACGTACCTGGCGCGCTGCTCCTGGATGCTGCAGCAGGGACATTTCTCCGCCGATGTGGCCTACTTCTACGGCGAAGAAGGTCCGCTGACGGCAGTCTTCGGCTGGAAGGCGATCGCAGATGCACCGAATGGCTACGCATTCGATTTTGTGAACAGCGACGTGGTACTGCATGAGTTGAGCTTCAAGGACGGAAGGCTGGTGACGCCGGGCGGAACGAGCTATCGGGTTCTTTATCTCGGCGGCCGCAGCCAGCGCATGACGTTGCCGGTGTTGCGCCAGCTGAAAGACCTGATCACGCAAGGCGCAGTGGTGGTGGGCAACCGGCCCACGGATTCGCCGAGCCTCGCGGACGATCCAGCGGAGTGGAAGAAGGTTGCAGATTCGCTGTGGGGCTCTAACGATCTCATGGATTGGAGGCGGGTTGCGGATTCGGTGCGTGGCGCGTTATCTCAAACGCATGGCGTGCGCTGGATCGGAAAAGGGCGGCTCTACACCGGCATCACACCGGACGAAGCTCTGGCCGCGCTCGGCGTTCCGCGCGACTTTGAATACACCAAGCCCGAACCCGACGCGAATCTGATGTTTGTACACCGCAAACTCGACGATGGCGATCTCTATTTCGTCAACAATCGCAACGACCGTGCGGAAGATGTGAACGCGACCTTCCGCGTCGACGGCAAGGCGCCGGAGCTTTGGGATGCGGCAAGCGGCCAGTCGCAGCCGGCGGCATATTCCATCGCCGATGGGCGAACGACAGTGCCCCTGCATCTCGATCCATACGGAACCACGTTCGTTGTCTTTCGCGAGCCGACCAAGACCGCTGCGCGCACCCTGCCCGAGGGCAAGGAAACGGCGGTTGCGGAAGTAGACGAGGCGCTCAATAAGGATTGGGCCGTCAGCTTCGAGCCCAATCGCGGCGCTCCAGAGGCCGCGCAATTCGACCGGCTGATCTCCTGGAGCGAGTCGGCGGATCCGGGCGTGCAGTATTTCTCCGGCTCGGCTACGTACTCGAAAACCATCGAAGTTCCCGCCAGCGCGTTTTCGCCAGGCGCGCATCTGTGGCTCGACCTGGGCGACGTGGAAAATCTCGCGGAGGTTTCCATCAACGGCAAGTACCAGGGCATTGTGTGGAAGACGCCCTTCCGGATCGACGTGACTCAGGCGCTTGTGCCGGGCAACAATCAGATTGTGGTGCAGGTGACGAATCTGTGGGTGAACCGCATGATCGGCGACCAGCAACCTTGGGCGCTGAAGAAGTATGCCTTCGCCGATTTCACGCCGTATAAGGCCGATTCGCCTCTGCTGCCGTCAGGCTTGATCGGGCCGGTGCGGCTGTTGTCGGTTACGGCGCCGTAAACGCAAGCCCGAAATAACACTTGCAATTTGCAAGGGAAATCGGAAAAAATCTCACAGCGGCATTCCCAGGGCTCAATCCGCCGCAACAATCAGGCAGCAGGAGGTCACCATGAGCAGTGTGCGGGTGCTGGTGGGAACGCGCAAGGGCGCGTTCGTTCTCACCTCTGACGGAAAACGAAAAGACTGGAGCGTGAGCGGGCCGTTCTTCGCGGGCTGGGAAATCTACCACATGAAAGGCTCGCAGATCGATCCGAACCGCATTTATGTGTCGCAGACCAGCGGATGGTTCGGGCAGTTGCTCCAGCGCTCTGACGACGGCGGCAAGACCTGGCACCAGCCGGGATTGCCGAACGAAGGGACTCCACCTCCCGGACCCCCTACGGCGCTGCCCAACCGCTTCGCGTACGACACGTCGGCCGAAACCGGCAAACCGCTGACGACGCATCAGTGGTACGACGGCACGCAGCATCCCTGGGAGTTCAAGCGCGTGTGGCATCTGGAGCCGTCGCTCACCGATCCCGACACGGTCTATGCGGGAGTGGAGGATGCGGCGCTGTTCCGCTCGACGGACGGCGGCGAGAACTGGCAGGAACTCTCCGGTCTGCGCGGCCACGGCACCGGCTCGCAGTGGTCGCCCGGCGCGGGCGGCATGGGATTGCACACCATCATTCTCGACGCGACGAATCCCAAGCGGATCTATATCGCCATTTCCGCAGCAGGGGCCTTCCGCACCGACGACGGCGGCGCGACGTGGAAGCCGATCAACAAGGGACTCCGCTCACAGTACATTCCCGACCCTAATGCCGAGATTGGACATTGTGTGCACCATGTGGCCATGCACCGCGCGCGGCCCGATGTGCTTTTCATGCAGAAGCACTGGGACGTGATGCGCAGTGATGACGCCGGCGACAACTGGTGCGAAGTCAGCGGCAATCTGCCCACCGATTTTGGATTCGCCATCGACGTGCACGCGCACGAGCCGGAGACGCTCTACGTGGTGCCGATCAAGAGCGACTCCGAGCATTTTCCTCTCGAGGGCAAATTGCGGGTCTACCGCAGCCGGACCGGAGGCAATGAATGGGAACCGCTGGCCAAGGGACTGCCCGAGAAGGATTGTTACGTGAATGTGCTGCGCGACGCCATGGCCGTGGACACGCTTGACCAGTGCGGCGTGTACTTCGGCACCACCGGTGGGCAGGTGTACGCTTCGGCCGACGCGGGCGACAACTGGATGCCGATTGTGCGCGATCTGCCGGCGGTGCTCTCGGTGGAAGTGCAGACGATGAACTAGGACAGGGAACAAGGGAGCAAGCCACCCCATCGAGCGAAGATCGCTCAATGGGGACCCCGGCAGGGACCAAGGGACCGAGAAAGCCGGACAGCGAGTATCTGAGGAGAATCCCGGGTTGAGCGAAAGAGCAGATGCATCGCAAGTGCGGGTGGCGCTGCCGTATCATCTGCGCAATCTGGCGCGGATCGAGGGCGACTTGCTGCTTGCGGTGACGGCGCCTGTGACGCTACGCGCAGTTCTCGATGCGCTCGAAACGCGCTATCCCATGCTCCGCGGGACGATACGCGATTACGCAACCGGCCAGCGCCGCGCATTTCTGCGCTTCTTTGTTTGCGCAGAGGACTGGTCGCTGATGTCGCTTGACGCGGAGTTGCCTGAAGCGGTTGCGGCCGGGAAAGAGCCGCTGCTGATTCTCGGCGCGATTGCCGGCGGGTGAAAAGGCAGGGACTAAGGGACCAGGGGAACAGGGGACCAAGAAAACAGGGAACAGCCAATAGCCAATCGCGAACATCGGGCAGACATTAGCCGACACCTGAAAGTTGAGGGCTAGTCTCTTGCTTTGCGCGGCCGTGGCGCGTATGGTGCTTCTTTGCGGGAAATCAAAGCGCCAAGTTGCAACTGCGCACGGGAGCAAGTCTGTGACCCAATTGTTCGACTACGAATCCATCGCCAAAATGATCGACCATTCGCTGCTGAATCCCACGCTCACCGATCGCGAGCTTGAGGAGGGATGCGAGTTGGCGCTGCGCTACAACGTAGCCAGTATCTGCATTGTGCCCTATTATCTGGCGCGAGGCGCGCAACTGCTGAAGGGTTCCACGGTGCGCGCCACCAGCACCATCGGCTTTCCGCATGGCGGCCATACCACAGTCATCAAGCTGGCCGAGGTTACACAGGCGCTCAAAGACGGCGGTGAGGAGCTGGATGCGGTGGTGAACATCAGCAAGGTGCGCAGCCGCGACTGGCAATACGTGACCGACGAGTTGAATGCGCTGGCCGATGCCACGCACGCGGGCGGCGCAAAGATCAAAGTGATCTTCGAAAATGCCTATCTCGACGACGCGGACAAAATTCGCTTGTGCGAAATCTGCGCGGAGGTGGGCGCGGATTGGGTGAAGACCTCGACCGGTTACGCGCCCGGTCGGGCTACGCTTGCCGATCTGGAGCTGATGCGCAGGTACTCGCCGCCGCAGGTGCAAGTAAAGGCGGCGGGCGGCGTGCACGATCTGGACACGGTGCTGACCATGCGCGCGATCGGCGTGAGCCGCGTGGGCACGCGGAGTACCGCAATCATTCTGGAGGAGTGCCGCAAGCGGCTGGGGTTGGAGCCCATCGCGCACGGCGTGACGGCGACCACGACTGGTGGATATTAGAAACGCTGCGTGAGGCGCAGAACCATTTCTCAGCGCCGCCTTTGACTGCGGGGCGAATTCGCAGAGACATACAAGCTGCATGAGGAGATGAATGACCTGGATTCCGCGTTTTCTTCGCCCGGCTCCGCACATCGCCAGAGTTTCTGCCGAGCAGGCAAAGAAAATCTACCCGAAACTGCGCTGGCGCGTTCTCGAATCGGTGTTCATCGGCTACGCCACGTTTTATCTGGTCCGCAACAACCTGCCCGTGGTTTCGAAAGAGATGGGCCAGGCGCTGGCTTACAGCAAAGACCAGATTGGCGACATGCTGGCCGTGATGGTTGCGGTTTACGGGCTGGGCCGGTTTGTGATGGGCTCGCTCTCCGACCGCAGCAACCCGCGCTACTTCATGTCGCTGGGCCTGCTGCTGACGGCTGCATGCAACTTCGCGTTCGCCGCAGTTCACAGTTATCCGGCGCACCTGGCGCTGTGGGGTATGAACGGCCTGGCGCAAAGCATGGGATGGGCGCCATGCGGGCGCTCGCTCAGCCACTGGTACAGCGTCCGCGAGCGGGGCACGATCTTCGGCTTCTGGAACCTGGCGCAAAACGTGGGCGGCGGGTTGATTGGCGTGATTGCCGCGTATTCGGCCGAGTGGTTCGGCTGGCGCTCGGCATTTTATGTACCGGGCATTCTCGCGACCATTTGTGCGATCTATCTGATGGTGCGCCTGCGCGACACGCCGCAATCCGTAGGCCTGCCGCCCATTGAAGAGTATCTGCACGATTATCCCGACGGCCAAAAGAGTGCAGGCGCGCACGAGAAAGAGCTGGGCACGCGCGAGCTGCTCGTCGATTACATCCTCAAGAATCGCTACCTGTGGCTCATTGCCGGCGCCAACTTCTTCGTCTACATCGCGCGCTACGCCATGCTCGATTGGGGACCGACGTTTCTGAAAGAAGTGAAGCACGCGAGCCTCGGCGAAGGCGGCATGGGGACGTTTACGCTGGAATTCTCCGCGATGGCGAGCACGGTGCTCGCCGGATGGCTCTCCGACAAGATCGGCGGACGCCGCGGCATGATCTGCGTGCTGTGCATGATTCCTGCGTTTCTCGCCTTCGTGGGCATTCTGTACAGCCCCAACAACAAATTGTGGCTCGATCTCGCGCTGTTTGGCGTGATCGGATTCTTTGTCTATCCGGCACAGATGCTGCTGGGCATCTGCGCGCTCGATGTGACCTCAAAAAAAGCCATCGGCACAGCCAACGGTTTGCTGTCGATTCTCGGGTCGCTGGGCCGCGTGGCGGAGTCGAAGGGCATTGGCGCGCTGGCGCAGCATTACGGCTGGAACGCGGCGCTCTACGGAATTATGGCTTCGGTGCTCGTAGGCATCGTGCTGATGTCGTTCCTGTGGAACCTGACGCCCAAGTCGGGTGAGGCGCACCTGCAAGCGATAGCGAAGTGAGCGGATTCTATTCTGGCGTCGCCAGGTACTTTTTGAGCGGGTCCCAATAGCGCGTGTGCCATCCAGAGTCGAGGTGGTCGAAATCGCCTTCCGGAAATCCTGTGTGGTCCAGAACGAGCGAGGTTCCACCGCTCGTAGCCTTCAGTTCAAAATGCACCATGGAGTAGTCGCCCGGATCCCACGACGTTCTGCGCCATGCTTGCACGATGCGCTGCTGGGGAATGAGCTCAACGTTTCGGCCTTCGATCAAACCGCCGAATATATTGAATGCTCCCCCGGGACTGGGGTCGATGGTTGCCGGCATCCCGCTGAATGCGGCGAACTGTTTGGAATCGAGCAGGATATTGAAGATGCGTTCCGGGGCGGCGTTGAGCTCGATCTCCTGATGGAGCGAGGTGCGCATCGCGTTGTCCGGCGTGGAAGGTTTTTGTTCCATAGAGGGTTGCTGCGCAGGGGAGGGTTGCTGCGCGGGCGTGGGAATTCGTGAAACAGAAAGTGCGATTCCGGCCGCTGCCCCGGTGAGCGCCTGGCGGCGCGTGATTTGACGGATGACGCTCTTCATGCCGACCTCACTGATCACTTTCTGTGACTGGGAATCATGGGAACACGGGAACACGAGATGTTCAAGAATATATTGCGAAAAACTGGCTGCAATTTGCTTATTGAAATACGAAAAAGATTTATTGATAAACACAAGTTTATTATTGACAATCGATAAATTATTATGCATAATGGCGATATGTCGGAGGAAAATATGAACCTGATTGGCCCGAAGTCGATTGCTTCGAAACTCCATTTAGCGGTCAAGATCCTGTTTTTTCTGGCAATTCCGGGTGTTCTGCTCATGGCAATCGTTCCAATTCTTCCTTCCTCTTGGCGTTATGTGTCGTTTGTTGTCCAAAGTGGCCCACTGGAATTCTCTTTCGATATGCTTCGAGGCACTGAAGCGAGATGGTGGATCTGGGGGATGGAACTGGTTTCGCGGACGTGCCATGCAGTTGTTCTTTACCTGCTGATGCGAATTCTGGAACCCGTCCGAGCCGGAGAACCGTTTCATCCCAAAATGCCGAGTCACTTGCGGATGATGGGCTGCGTTGTCGTTGCCGGATCGCTTCTGCGAACGGTCTTCTGTGCCGAATTGCTGAACATGGGGACGGTTACCCAATCAGGCGCAAGAATCTCCTGGGCGATCGATTTCGACGCGATCTTTATGGGAGTCCTCCTCGTGGTGCTCGCTGAGGTTTTTCGTCGCGGCTACGCGCTCAGAACAGAAAGCGAACTCACGGTGTAGGTAGGGAGCTATGGGGATTCGTGTTCATCTCGACAGAGTCATGCTCGAACGAGGTATCTCTCTGACGGAACTTGCCGGTCGTGTCGGAATTACGCTGGCGAATCTGTCCATTTTGAAGAGCAATAAGGCAAAAGCCATTCGGTTCTCCACTCTCGACGCTCTATGCAAAGAACTAGATTGTGCTCCGGGAGATATTTTGAAGTATGAGTCGCGTGGCGGAGAGCCGGAGTGACCGCATGAATTCGCGCCAGTGAAGTTCGTGCTATCCCACGTCCCAGAATCGGGATCCTTCGACTACGCTCAGGACAGGCTCCGGGGCACCCCAGATTGTAGTTGGGTGAGCGTTGCGAAAAACAAATGCAAAGACAACCGCAGGTCCTTCGACTCGTCCCGGCGCGCCGGGACTCGCTCAGGATGACAATCTCATTGTGATGAGGACATCGGAATCATCACGCTAGTGTTCTTCTCTCCCGGGCCGCAGCATCAGGTCGCGGATGGCTTCGCGCGGGTCTTTGCCTTCGTTCAGGATCAGTTCCATCTGCTCGGTGATGGGCATTTCTACGCCGTGCTTTTGGGCGAGACCGAGGGCGGCGCGTGAAGTCAGCACGCCTTCAGCCACTTTTCCGCCGAGCGACTCCAGAATCTCAGGCAGTTGGCGGCCCTGGCCGAGCGCCTGGCCGACGCTGCGGTTGCGGCTCAAGCTGCCGGTGCAGGTGAGCACCAGGTCGCCGACGCCGGAGAGCCCGGCGAGGGTTTCGCGGCGCGCGCCGCAGGCCACGGCTAGGCGGGTGATCTCCGCGATGCCGCGCGTGATGAGCGCGGCCGTGGAGTTGAAGCCCAGTCCCACGCCCGCGGAGATGCCGGCGGCGATGGCGATGACATTCTTGAGCGCGCCGCCGAGTTCGACGCCGATGACATCCGTGGAAGTGTAGAGGCGGAGGGTCTCGGAGGAGAACTCCTGCTGGATGAGCCCTGCGATTTGCGGGTCGCTGAAGGCTACCGTCACCGCGGTGGGCTGGCCTTGCGCCACTTCGAGCGCGAAGCTTGGTCCGGAGAACGCGCCGATGGAGAGCAGGAGGCCTGCCGGCTCGAGAGTTGCGGAAAGGACCTCTGTCATGCGGCTGAGAGTGCGGTCCTCGAGGCCCTTGGTGGCACTGACGACAAACTGGCCGGTGCGCAGATGCGTGCGAATGCGGAGCAGCGTGGGCCGGAGAAATTCCGAAGGGATGACGGAGACCAGAATGTCGGCGGCCGTGATGGCGGCTGAGTCGCCAGTGACGGTGAGGCCGGCAGGGATGGAAAATCCGGGAAGGAATTGCGTGTTTTCCCCGGCGTCGACGATTTGCTGAGCGAGCTCATGGCTGTGCGCCCAGAGCGCGACCTGGTGACCGCCGCGGCGGTGGAGCGAGAGCGCGATGGCGGTTCCCCATGCGCCGGAACCGAGAACTGTAATGCGGCTCATGCGGGTTTTTTTGCTCCGAAGCGGGCTTCCGTGCCGTTGAACAGGCGGCGGATGTTCTGATGATGTTTGATGATGATCAGCAAGGCGATGATGCACTCGACTGTGAAGAAGAGCGGCGGGTGCGGGCCGGGCGGGAAAAACCACGCGAAGACCACGAATGCGATGGCCGCGACGATGGAGCCCACCGAGACGTAGCGGCTGAGCGCGAAAGTTACGGCAAAGACGCCGATGGCGGCCAGCGCGGCCCAGGGTGAAGCGACCAGAAAGACGCCGAATCCGGTGGCCACGCCTTTGCCGCCATGAAAATGCAGCCAGCAGGTGAACATGTGTCCGAGCACGGCGAATAGAGCCGCGAGCGCCTGCGCGTCGCGCATGGGAACGGCAGGCATGAGCCACGCGCCGAGCGCGCCTCCCAGCCAGACCGCGGCGCTGCCTTTGAGCACGTCGAGAATGAACGTAAGGATGCCCAGGCCCATGCCGCCGGTGCGCAGCACATTGGTGGCACCAATGTTGCCGCTGCCCATGGAGCGGATGTCCTGGCGGCGGAAGCTGCGCACCAGCAGGTATCCCGTGGGGATGGACCCGAGAAAATATGCGGCGACCGCGATGACAATGTGGGCGAGGATCACAACGAAAGTGAGTTTAGCAGGTGAGGGTAGGGTGAAGAAGTGCGGGTGTGAGTGTGAGTGCGGAGTTCGATGTTTTACGATGCGCTTTAGTAGAGGGCGTTGCGCGCGGAGCGGACTTCGGCGGCTAGAACCTGCAGGATCTTGAAACCCAGCACCGGATTCGACTGCATGAGCGCGTTGAATTCCGCGCGGCCGAGAAAACTGACCCGCGCTCCGGCGCGCGCAACCGCCGTGAGCGAGTAGGGCTGGTTGCTGATGAGGCTGGGAAGGCCGAGGAGGGAACCTTCCCTGGCCTCGACCGAGAGGATGGCCTGGCCCTGATGCGAGGCCATGCTGAGCGTGGCTTTCCCCTCGTGAAGGATGTAGAGACCCGCGGCGGGATCGCCCTGGTGAAACAGAATGCGGTCGGTGTGGCAGACGATGGGCGTTGCGTGCTCGTTGAGCGCGCGAATCAACTCGGGGTCGGCGAGAAACGCAGAAGAGTCGAGCTGCACGAAAGGCCTTTCCTGGGGAGAAGAGAATTTCATAAACGGGCTCCGCCCCGGGGGAGCGTTGGCCTCATCATTTCATCGACTCGGAGCCACTCACTGTGACGCACGTCACTTTTTAGCGTGACCAAGTTTAATTTCCTCGAAGAATGAGTGATTTATCTCACTTGGAATGGCATTTGTGGGGTGCGATCCGGGCCCCCTGAGGAACTGGGCGTGGAGTTGCGGCCTTGTAGCGTTCGCGGCGGCGTTGCGGCGTCCCTTGCTCGATTAGAGTAGAGACTGTCACCCATGGCCGGAATCCTCAGGAAGATACGCACCACGCTCGAGATGATCAAGTGGGAGCACTCGATCTTTGCGCTGCCCTTTGCCTTGACGGCGATGCTCTTGGCGGCGGGCGGGCTGCCCGGCTGGCGCACGGTGGCGTGGATCGTGGTGGCCATGGTGGCGGCGCGGTCGGCGGCCATGGCGTTTAACCGCTGGGCCGACGCGGACCTGGATGCCGCCAATCCGCGCACGCGGAATCGGGCGATTCCGGTCGGGTCGCTGACGCGGAAGTTTGTGCTGGGCTTTACTTGCGCTGCGGTGCTGGTATTTTTGGCGGCTGCGGCGGAGCTGAACCGGCTGACGCTGGAGCTTGCGCCGGTGGCGCTGGCGGTGCTGCTGGGCTATAGCTATCTGAAGCGCTTCACGCGCTGGTCGCATCTGGGGCTGGGGCTGTCGCTGGGGCTGGCGCCTACGGCGGCGTGGATCGCCGTGCGCGGCAGCCTCGACCCGCGCATTCTGGTGTTGACCGGAGCGGTGACGCTGTGGGCGGGCGGCTTCGACGTGCTCTATGCCTGCCAGGATTACGAACACGACCGCGCCGCAGGGCTGCACAGCTTGCCGCAAGCGGTGGGGGTTGCGGCCGCGTTCCATGCGGCACGCGCCATGCACGTGGCCGCGCTGTGGGCGCTGGCGTGGTTTGCCTGGCTCTTCAATTTTGGACTTGCGGGCTGGCTCGGCATCGCCGCTGTGGGCCTGCTGCTGGCCTATGAGCACGCGCTGGTTTCACCGCGCGACCTGCGCCGATTGAATGCCGCGTTTTTCACGATGAACGGCGTGATCGCGATGGTGTTTCTGGCATTTGTGTCGGCGGATTTGTGGCTGCGAAGGTGAAAAAAGGCAGGGAACAAGCAGCAGGCTGCCACGATCAAAATGCCCGATTCACGAACCACGATCCACGAGTCACGAGCCACGGCCGATGACTCCCGCCATCCTCACACGCTGATCACAGGTACGGGGCTATCGCGCACCATGGCGTAGGTCAGGTCGCGCAGGCGGCCCTGGAAGCCCGGCCGAGGACTCCTGCCGATAATCAGTGCATCGGCGTCCGACTGTTGGATGGCCGCGACCAGAGCCGCCCTTACCGGTCCGGCGGTGATCCGGACCTGCGCGTGGGAGCCGACTTTTTTCTGCAAGGCATCGATGCGCTCGCACGCCTCTCGCTTCTCCGCGGATTGAATTTGCTCTTCCAAATCAAGCCGCACCGGCAGTTTGGGGTCAGACCCCTGAATGGCGTGAATGATGCGAAGGTTGGCGCCCGCCTGCTGCGATGCCCGGTGCGCATAGCGAAGTACGCGCTCTGAATCCCTGCTCAGGCCAATAGCGCAGAACCATTCGCGATGCTCCATGGGCCGTGGTGCGATCTCTACGGCATGAAGGCTGGTTGCCACCGGGCAATCCGCTGCGTCAAGCACCTTGGCTGTGGTCGAACCCAGAAGCATGCGCCGGAAGACTCCAGCATGCGTGGGCATCATGATCAGATCAAAGCCATGATGCGCGGCATGTACGATTTCGCGCGCCGGATCACCCGCCACGAGAATTCTGGGATGCTGCGCCACGGGGAATTCTTTGGCGAGAAAGGCATGGAGCTTCTTGCGGCTGATCCCCTCATGTTCTTCTGCAATGTCTCCGGGCGCGCGGACATACTGCTCCAGGCCGCTATTGCTGAAAGGGTTGAAAACATGAATCAGCGAAACACGGGCGTCCAGCAATGCTGCCGCCCGTTTCACGTACGGGCCCATGGCGACGCAGGACGGCGAAAAATCGACGGGGAAAAGAATGTGTGTGATGAGCCCCATACTTTCCTCCCGGGGACCGGATAAAATTCTACCTCTTCAGATTCATCCGGCGGCGAAACGGCTCGAAATTTGCGGAGAAGTTACGGCCGATACCGCGGCGCACGGCGTTGCAACAGGCCCCTTCCGGCTTGAGGCCGCCGGCGCAGGCGGATCATCTTCAGCAATGACAGCGCCGCTACGGTTGCCCGGCCCGCCAACGCCGATAGCATTGCGAAAGCGCTGAAACCTGTGTTGCAACTGGAGACGAGTAAGCTGCCGTTTACGGCCCTGCTTGCCCAGGCCGCCGTTCTTTGCCGCCATTCGCCAAGCACGAGCGCCTCGCGGTTGATATGATTCTGCGCATGACGAAGCATTGTCTTTTGCTGGCGAGCGTTGCCGTCTGGTTCGGATTTTGCGGAGGGCCAGGAATTTTTGCGCAGGCGCAACCTGCGACTTCGGCAACGGTGAGCCAGGTGCCGTTTGTGGGGTGCGCGTCGGATGGGCAGGTGGGGCCGCTAGCGGCGCCGAAAGGACAGAGCCCACGCGTCTCAATACCCGCGGCCGTGACGCAACAGTTTGCCTACTACAAAGCGCAATACGGGCCCGGTGTTCTGGCGCCGCGCGGCTGGCACTGCTTTGCAATCTACGGCTCGAATGGCACCATCCTGTTCATCAATCCCAATCCGATCGATAGCAAGGCGTTTTTTTCGCAGGATTGGAAGGGATTTGCGGGGCAGGCCATCCAAATTTCGATCGCTGAGGGCGGCACATCGGGAAGGTTCGAAGTCGCCAAGGTGATTGCGCGCGTCTTCCCGGCGTACAAGCAATTCGCACAGAACGTGATTGCCGAGGGACTGGAGCCGGCGAGCGACTTTCCGTCTGGCCCTTACGCGAGCGACAAGCTGACCTATCGCGGCAAAAATATCGTCGAGTTCGAGACTCCTGCGAACACGGCGGGTATGGGGACGGATTCGCGACTGCTGCCAAATGCGAGCCCGATCGACGGCGTGGCCATCATCACCGGCACGGACACGGATCTGATTCAGCTCTCGGCTCGCGTGTCAGTAAAGGACCGCGATCTGATTCCGCTCATCGTGCAGCAGGTGGAGAGCGACGCTGCAACCGAGGAGCAGTAGCCGCCGCGTCCGCTCGCAGCAGTAGTCGCGTCGTAGGCGCAGCGTTTGTTAGCCCCGCGCTTCAGCGTGGGGAACGATGCACGTTAACCCTCCGGAGTCCAGTGGGGACGGCGCAACGACTGCCGCATGCCCCTGCCTGTGGTATGTTGCGAAAGGGAATTACACAAGCGCGCAGCGGGAAACCACACCATGAAGATCGCCATACAAGGAGAGCCGGGGTCGTTCAGCCACGAGGCGGCGCTGAAGCTTGTGGCCGGCGCGGAGATTGTGCCGTGCGCGCTCTCGGCCGAAGTGTTTGCGGCGCTGGACGCGGGCGCGGTGGATGCGGCGGCGATTCCCATTGAGAACAGCCTCGCCGGATCGGTCCTCGAACATTTTGACCTGTTGCTGAAGCACGACGTCAAGGTGGTGGAGGAGACGCTGGTGCGCATTCGGCACAACCTGATCGCGATACCCGGCTCGTCTGTTGGCGAAATTGAACGCGTGCTTTCGCATCCGGTGGCGCTGGCGCAGTGCCGGAGATTTCTTGCCGCGCACCCGGCAATGAAGGCCATCGCTTTTTACGACACTGCGGGCAGCGTGAAGCAACTGATGGGAACCGGTGAGCGGAATGTGGCGGCCATTGCGAGCGAGGCGGCGGCTGCGACCTACGGCGCGGAGATTCTGGAGCGGGACATTGAAGACAACCCGGAGAATTACACGCGGTTCTTTCTGGTGCGCAGGGCCGGCGAGGCCGCGACCGATGCGGACGCGAACAAGATGAGCATCGCGTTTACGCTGGAGAACCGGCCGGGGTCGCTGGTAGCGGCGCTTACGGCGTTGAGCGCGGTGGGGACCAATCTGACCAAGATCGAATCGCGGCCGGTGCACGGCAAGCCGTGGGAGTATATCTTCTATGTCGATTGCCAGATTGGTTCCGCTGCGGAAGGTGCCCGCGCCCTAGAGGCGCTCGACGCGCATTGCGGCATGGTGAAGGAGCTGGGCCGCTACCGCGAAGCGCGGTGTGCTTGAGCCGTGGTTCGTGATTCGTGGCTCGTGAATCGTGAACCGGGAGTCGTGGAAAGGGAAAATTGAAGGCAGTGTTCAAGACCGAAATCCCGCAGGGGCTAAAGCCCACGTCGATTTTGCTCTGTTTACGGCACGACTAAAGTCATGCCCTGACACTTCTTGCTGGCCTTGAAGAATTTTTCCGCAATTCATCGAGCCCACGAGGCTGATCCCACTGCTTTTTGCAGGCTGCCGGGACGCAAAAAAGGGGATCGGCCATGGCCAATCCCCTTTTTCTTGATCCTGTTTCCTGATCCCTCGGTCCCTGTTTTCTCGGTCCCTTGGTCCCTCGTCCCCTTGGTCCCTGTCTTTAGAAGTGGTAAGCCACGCCGATGGTCGGCTCAGAGAGCCAGGGGTGATACCAGCGGTTGGTGGTGAACTGGGAGTCGCCGAAGGTGGGCACCTTGACGACAAGTGCGCGATATTCGGCGCGGATGTCGAAGCTGGGGCTGATTTCGTAAGCGACACCGCCGCCAAACAGGCCGCCAACCGAGGTTTGCTGCTTGGAGTCGAGGGTCGTGGTGCCGGAATTGACGATCGGCAGGAAGATAAGCGCGGCCGGGCCGGCTTCCACGAACGGGTTAAAGTTCTTGAACACGAAGGAGTGCACGAACGCGCCCGACATTTCTTGGGTGCGCGTCAAGATCTTGTAATGGTTGGGGTTAACGTAGTACCCGATGCTGTTCTGGTAGGTGATGCCGTAGTTGGCTTCCAGGGCGTTCGACGGGGTAAGCATAAAGCGGTAGCTGACCAACGCGCCGTAAGCCGGAGTGGAGTTCACTTCCACGGTGGTGGAAGAAGCCACAAACGGCTCAATCAACCCAAATCCACTCAAGCTGATGTCCTGGCGGCTTTCCTGTGCGCGACCCATGGCCACGCATGCGGCCAGCAAAGCGACTAAAAAGGCGGTCTTCTTCATTCGATCCTGATCCTCGACTTCACATCCGTGCGGGTAGCTACGAGCCACAAGAGCTCCACGCACTGGTCCGGTGCCCCGGATGGCTCCGGGACCCGCTCCCAGAATTGTAAATGGCCGGGGCGGGTTAGAGCGTATCCCACGATCTCCATGGGGGTGGTCGTTGCGACATCTGATCCTTAGACGGGGAAGACGGGAAATGGGAAGTGGCGACAGCCAGCAGCGAATAGCCAGTAGCCGAGGGCTTGATGCTCAAGCCGAAAGTTCAAAAGTGGCCTGCTCCCCATTGGCTACTGGCTATTGACTACTGGCTATCTTTAATTTCCCCGTTCCACATGGTAGAAAAACGGCGGTCCCTGCTTGTCGGCCAGGTTTTTGAGCGTGCCCAGGAACGCTTTAGCTGCATAGGAGAGCGCGGCCTGTCGCCGGCAGGCGATGCGCAGCAGGCGGCGCACTTCCAACTCGTCTACGGGCACGTGAACCAGGTCGCCGGTTTCAAGTTCGCGCGCCACCGTGAGATGGGGCACGAGCGCCACGCCATTGCCCATGGCCACAAAACGCTTGATGGCCTCAATGGTGGGCAGTTCGATGCTCATGTTGAGCGGCGTGCGGTGGCGCTGGAAGGCCTCAATCACCTTGCGGCGCAGCGGCGAAGCCACATTGTGAGCGATGAAAATTTCCTGGCCCAAGTCGCGAATGGAGACGCGTGCTTTCTTCGCCAGTGCGTGGCTGGGGCTGACGATGAAGTCCAGGCTGTCGCCATAGACGGCGATGGTGCGAATTTGCGCGGGATCGGGGCGGAAGGAGACGACGCCCAACTCGAATGCGCGCAGGCTGAGCTCCTCGGGAATGCGCGAGGCCAGCATGCGCTGCACGGTGACGTCGATGTGGGGATACTCGCGGCGAAAAGCGTCGATGGCCGGCAACAGGTACATGCAGGTGTACTCGTTGGCCGCCAGTTGCAGATGGCCGCGCTCCAGGCTCTTCAGTTCGTCGAGGGCGCTCGAGGCCTCGCGGCGCAGGGCGAGCAGGCGGAGTGCGTAGTCGCGCAAAAGCGCCCCGGCGGCGGTGAGCGAGCCGTCGCGTGCGGCGCGGTCGAAGAGGGTTTCGCCCACCGACGCTTCCAGTTTGCGGATGACCTGGCTGACGGCGGGCTGGGTACGGTGCAGACGCACGGCGGCGCGGGAAAAACTGCGCTCCTCGGCGACGGCGAGAAAGGTTTCGAGCTGGCTGAGTTCCATGGGCGCCTCGGAAAGTGAATGAGTGAAGGAAGTGAATGAGTGAAAAGAGTGAAATAAGTGATCCCGCCGGCTCACTTCCGTCGCTCCCTCACTTCTTTCACTTTCTTCACTCCTTTCACTTGTTCTCATCATAATAATCTCTTATCATCTACCAAACAATTATAACTTTGCCTTATATCGGTTCCATGGGCGACAATAGAAAACGTGGACGGGCTGCTTTCCCCGCCGAGACAAACCCATGATTTCCAATCACCTGGCATTCTTTGACACCACTCTGCGCGACGGCGAGCAATCGCCGGGTTGCTCGATGACCACGCAGGAGAAGCTCACCATGGCCCATGCCCTGGAAGACTTGGGCGTGGACATCATTGAGGCTGGCTTTGCCATGGCCTCTGAGGGTGATTTTGCGGCCATTGCTACGATTACGCAGGCCATTCGCAAGCCGCGCATCGCGTCATTGGCTCGGGCAAAAAAAGAGGACATTGAAATGGCGGCGCGGGCGCTGCAGTTTGCCGATCGTGCACGCATCCATGTTTTTCTGGCGTCGAGCGATTTGCACCTCGAGTACAAATTGAAGATGGGCCGCGCCGAGGCGCTGGAACTGTGCGGCGAGTCGGTGCGCCTGGCGCGTTCGCTCTGCGATGACGTGGAGTTTTCGCCCGAGGACGCGACCCGCTCGGACCGCGATTTTCTGGTGGAGATGGTGCGCATCGCCGTCGAAGCCGGCGCCACCACCATCAATATGCCCGACACGGTGGGCTACACCACGCCGGAAGAGTACGGACAGATGTTCCGCGAGGTGCGCGAGCGCATTCCCGCCATCGACGAGAAGGGCGTGGTGCTTTCCGCGCACTGCCACGACGATCTGGGACTGGCTGTGGCCAATTCGCTGGCGGCGGTGCAGGCCGGCGCGCGCCAGGTGGAGTGCACCATCAACGGCATCGGCGAACGGGCCGGCAACGCGGCACTGGAAGAGATTGCCGCGGCGCTCTACGTGCGCAGCGAGCGCTTCGGTGTGTCGACAGACATAAAACTCGATCAGCTTTATTCCACGAGCGAGGTTCTCGGGCAACTGATTACGTTCCGGCCTTCCCCGAACAAAGCGGTGGTGGGCGCCAACGCTTTTGCGCACGAGTCGGGCATTCACCAACACGGCATGCTGGCGAACCCGTTGTGCTACGAGATTATGACGCCGCAACTCGTCGGTGTCGCGAAGACGCATCTCGTACTCGGCAAGCACTCCGGCCGCGCGGCGCTGAGGCATCGATTGGAACAACTCGGCTTTACGGTGAGCCGCGACGAGTTGCAGCACGTGTATTACCGGTTTGTTGCGCTGGCCGACCGCAAGAAAAACATTTACGACCAGGATCTGGTCGGCTTGCTGCCCGACAACATTCGCGAGCGGCGCACGGAGCCGGTCAGCGAGCTGGATTGAAGGACCGTTCAAAGATTTTGTTCTAAGCAAGTGTGCGGGCGCAAGTCCGAGAGCGGAGTTCCTCGACGATGATCGGTGCAGGGAAGCGTTTCATCCGAGACGTGGTGTTAACGGGAATTGCGTCTCCTATCGTGCTGTTGCTGTTGTTTTTTGCGCGCGCGGGGAGATTTTTGATGTGGATCGTGCTGCCGATTCTGTACGTGGGGCAAGCGATTACTGCGCTGATCTGGAAAATGTTTCCGCCGCAGGGCGGAGGGATGTTCGCGGGATTTGGCACGGCCCTGATTGTTGATTTTGTTTTGGCGTGGATTGTGGTTTGGATCGTATTGTTCGCGCTGTTGAAGCTGATTCAAAAATGCATCAACCGGAAAAAGAGAGAAGCATGAAGCTGAAGATTCTAGTTGTGGCCGGTGACGGCATCGGCCCTGAAGTGACCAACGAAGCGGTTGCCGTGTTGAAGGAAACGGCGGCGCTGGGCGGCCACGACTTCACATTTACTGACAAGCGCATTGGCGGCGTGGCTATCGTCCAGGACGGCACGCCGCTGCCTGCGGATACGCTGGATGCGGCGCTTGCATCCGATGCGGTTTTGCTCGGCGCGGTGGGCGGCAACGAGTTCAACTCGCTCGCGCCCGACAAGCGGCCCGAAGCTGGATTGCTCAGGATTCGCGCGGAGCTGGGCGGATTCGCCAATCTGCGGCCGGCATTTGCATTCAAGGAGCTGGCGGTCAACAGCCCGCTGCGGCCCGAAGTGATTGACGGCGCCGACGTTCTTTTTGTTCGCGAATTGCTGGGCGGGCTTTACTTCGGCCAGCCGCGCGAGTGGGACAAAGCAAAAGGCGAAGCCTGGAACACGATGCGCTACACGCACAGCGAAGTGGCGCGCGTGGCGCGGATCGCCTTCGAGCTGGCCGCGAAGCGCCGCAAGAAATTAACGAGTGTCGACAAGGCCAACGTGCTCGAGGTTTCGCAACTGTGGCGTGCCACGGTGAACGAGGTTGCGGCGGAGTTTCCCGGCGTGACGGTGGAGCACCAGTATGTTGACGCGATGGCGATGCATTTGATGAACCGGCCGCGCGACTTCGACGTGGTGCTGACGGAGAACCTGTTCGGCGACATTCTGAGCGATGAGTCGGCGGTAATTACCGGCTCGCTCGGCATGCTGCCTTCGGCGACCATCGGCGGCAAGGTGAATCTGTACGAGCCGGTGCACGGCTCGGCGCCTGACATCGCGGGCAAGGGACTGGCCAATCCGCTGGGTGCGATTCTGAGCGGAGCGCTGGTTCTGCGTTACTCGGGCGGACTGGAAGCCGAGGCCGCGGCCATTGAGTCGTCGGTGCGCAAGGTGCTGGAGCAGGGCTTCCGTACACCCGATCTTGCGCGCGGCAACACGCAAGGTATCACCGTGCTCTCGACGAAAGAGATGGGCACGAAGGTAAGAGAGACCGTCAAGACATTGCTCGTCAACGCATAGAGCCAGGGTGAGAAAGCAAAAACCCCAGTTCGGAACAAAGGGAATATCCAAATGACTTCAGCTCCGAAAACATTATTCGAGAAGGTGTGGGAGCAGCATGTGGTGGTTGAGCCTGAGGGCGAGCCCACGCTGATCTACATCGACCTGCAACTGGTCCACGAGGTCACGTCTCCTCAGGCATTCGAGGGGCTGCGACTGGCGGGGCGCAAGGTGCGCCGTCCCGATCGCACGATCGCGACCGTGGATCACAACGTGCCCACCACGAAAGAGGGCCGGCTGCACATCGTCGATCAGATTTCGGCCACGCAGATTGCCACGCTGCGCAAGAACTGCGCCGATTTCGGCGTCGAGCTTTACGATGTGAACTCGCGCGAGCAGGGCATTGTGCATGTCATCGGGCCGGAGCTGGGGTTGACGAAGCCGGGCATGACGATCGTCTGCGGCGACTCGCACACCTCGACGCACGGCGCCTTTGGCGCGTTGGCGTTCGGCATCGGCACCAGTGAAGTGGAGCACGTGCTGGCCACGCAGACGCTGCCGCAGTCGAAGCCGAAGACCTTCCGCATCGCAGTGGAAGGCGAACTGCCGCTGGGCGTGACGGCCAAGGACATCATTCTCGCCATCATCGGCAAGATCGGCACCGACGGCGCTACGGGCTGCGTGATTGAGTACGCGGGCTCGGCCATTCGCGCGCTTTCGATGGAAGGCCGCATGACGATTTGCAACATGAGCATCGAGGCGGGTGCGCGCGCGGGCATGATCGCGCCGGACGAGACGACGTTTGCATATTTGCAGGACCGCAAATTTGCTCCAAAGGGAGAGGCCTGGAAGGCCGCGGTGGCGGAGTGGAGCAAGCTGCCCTCCGATCCCGGCGCGAAGTTCGATCGCGAACTTACGATCGACGCGGCCACACTCGTTCCGTACGTAAGCTGGGGCACGAGCCCCGGCATGGTGGCGCCGGTGAGTTCCGAGGTGCCCGATCCGGCGAGCGCCGGCAACGAAGCCGATCGCAAATCGTTCGAGCGGGCTCTCGAATACATGGACCTGAAGGCCGGAACGCCGTTCGAGGAGATTGCAGTGGATCGCGTCTTCATCGGCTCCTGCACCAACGGCCGCATTGAGGACCTGCGCGCGGCGGCGAAGATTGCCGCGGGGCGCAAGGTATCGAGCCACGTGAACGCGATGGTTGTGCCGGGTTCTCAGGCGGTCAAGTCGCAAGCCGAAAAGGAAGGCCTCGACCGCATCTTCATTGCAGCGGGATTCGAATGGCGCGAGCCCGGCTGCAGCATGTGCCTGGGCATGAACCCCGACATTCTTTCGCCGGGCGAGCGTTGCGCTTCGACCAGCAACCGCAACTTCGAAGGCCGGCAGGGACGCGGCGGCCGCACGCACCTGGTTTCGCCGGAGATGGCCGCGGCGGCCGCAATCGCCGGGCATTTCGTTGACATTCGCACGTGGCCGATTCTTGAAGCCGCCCGCGAGGAGGTAACTGCTTAATGGAACCGTTCAAGAAACTCACATCGTTGGCCGCGCCGCTCGACCGCGCCAACGTGGATACCGACCAGATCATTCCCAAGCAGTTCCTCAAGCGCATTGAGCGCACGGGCTATGGCGATTTTCTGTTCTTCGACTGGCGGCAAACGCCCGACGGCAAGCCCGTCGCGGATTTTGTCATCAATGATCTTCGTTACAAGGGCGCGCAGATTCTGGTGGCCGGCAAGAACTTCGGCTGCGGTTCGAGCCGCGAGCATGCCGCGTGGGCGCTGAGCGATTTTGGTTTTCGCGTGGTGATTGCGCCGACGTTTGCCGACATCTTCTTCTCGAATGCGGGCAAGAACGGCATCGTGCTGGCGCGGCTAAGCGAATCGGAGGTTGATATTCTGCTCCAAAATGCGCAGAAAATCCCCGACTATCGGCTCACAGTTTCGCTTGAAGCGCAGACGGTGTCGGACAGCCGCGGTTTCAGCGCGAAATTCGAGATCGATCCCTTTAGAAAATTTTGTTTACTCGAGGGGCTCGACGATATTGGGCTGACGTTGCGTCACGCGGCGGCGCTGGATAAGTTTGAGACGAACCATGACGATACCAATTGGCTGAAAGCAAAAATCAACGAGGCAGCTTGATCGGCATGAATCGTTTGGAAGAGTTGCGGAAGAGCTTTGGCCCCGGTTTCATCACGACTTTGTTTGTGGGCGAATCGGCGCCGGATAGCGGCAGGTTCTTCTACAGCAGCGACAGCAGCCTGTTTCGCGCCATGAAGCGGGCATTTGGAAACAGGGAAACATTCCTTGAGGATTTTAAAAAGAAGGGATTCTATCTTGACGACCTGGTACTCACGCCAATCAACAAGCTGGAGAGGCGTGAGCGTTCCAGACGACGTCAAGAAGCCGTTCCGGAGTTGGCGAAACGACTGGTTGAGTACAAGCCGAAGGCTGTGGTAGTGGTCATGCGAGCGATCCTGCCCATGGTTCGGCAAGCCATGCGCATGGCCGGCATTTCGTACGAACCTTTTTGTGTACCACATCCTGCTTTTGGAAATTGGACTCGCTTTAATGACGCGATGACAGCGATCATCGATGACTTGCCGGTAGCGGACGGCAGCAAACAAAAGGACTGATTAAGTGACGATCGAAGGCAAGCGACAAAGCATTCCGTTGACTGAGGGCGCGAGCCGCGCGGCGGCGCGGTCGTACCTGCGCGGATCGGGATTCAAGAAGGACGACCTGCACAAGCCGATCATCGGCGTTGCCAATACGTGGACGGAGATCGGAACCTGCAACGTACACCTGCGCGAAATCGCCGAGGCGCTGAAGCAGGGCATTCGCGAGGCGGGCGGCACTCCGATGGAGTTCAACACCGTCACTATCTCCGACGGCATCACCATGGGCACACAGGGTATGAAGGCCTCGCTGGTTTCGCGCGAAGTGATTGCCGACTCCATCGAGCTTGTGGCACGCGGCAATTTGTTCGACGGCCTGGTCGGCATCGGCGGCTGCGACAAGAATATGCCGGGCATCATCATGGCTCTGTGCCGGCTCGACATTCCGGGCATGATGCTCTACGGCGGATCGATCGCGCCGGGCAAGCTGAATGGCGTGGACATCACGATTCAGAATGTCTTCGAGGGCATCGGCTCGTACGCCGCGGGACGCATCGACGAAGCGGGGCTGGAAGCGCTGGAAGCCAATGCCTGTCCCGGCGCGGGCGCATGCGGCGGCCAGTTCACGGCCAACACCATGGCCATGAGCGGCGAGATTCTGGGCATTTCGCCCATCGAGCTCTCCGGCGTTCCTGCCACCTCTCCCGAAAAACTTGAAGCCACGCGCAAGGCCGGCCACATGTTGATGGATGCCGTGCGCGCCAACCGACGGCCCTCCCAGATCATCACCCGCAAGTCTCTTGAGAATACGATCGCCAGCGTGGCCGCGAGCGGCGGCTCGACGAACGCCGTGCTGCACCTGCTGGCCATCGCGAAGGAGATGGGCATTGCGCTGACCATCGATGATTTCGATGTGATATCCGAACGCACTCCGTACATTTGCTCGCTCACGCCCGCGGGCAAGTACGTGGCTTCGGACTACCAGGCGGCGGGCGGCTCGCGGTTGCTCGCGAAGCGCATGATCGATGCCGGATTTGCCGATGGTTCGGCGCTGACCATCAGCGGCAAGACGCTGGCTGAAGAGGCCGCGCTCGCCAAGGAGACTCCGGGTCAGGACGTGATTCATACGTTTGAAAAGCCCATCAAGCCCAATGGCGGATTGGTGATTCTGAAGGGCAACCTCGCGCCCGAGGGCTGCGTAATGAAGATTGCCGCGGCGGGCAAATACGAGCATCGCGGGCCTGCGCGCGTCTTTAACTGCGAAGAAGATTGCTTCAAAGTTGTGCAGGAAGGCGGCATCAAGCCGGGCGACGTGGTGGTGATTCGCTACGAAGGCCCCAAGGGCGGGCCGGGCATGCGCGAGATGCTGCAGGTGACGGCGGCGATTTCGTCCAACGCTGAACTGAGCGCGAACGTTGCGCTCTTGACCGACGGCCGCTTCAGCGGCGCGACGCGCGGATTCACCGCGGGTCACGTGGCGCCGGAGGCGTTTGTAGGTGGACCGATTGCCGCGGTGCGCGAGGGCGACATCATCGCCTTCGACATTCCCAAGCGCACGCTCAATGTAGAGATCAGCGACGCGGAGATGGCGGCGCGGCTCAAGGACTTCAAGCCGCCGGCGCTGCGCTGGCCCAAGGGAGTCTTCCGCAAGTATGTGGATCGGGTCACGTCGGCATCGGTAGGCGCGACGACGTAAAAGCAGGGAACAGGGAACAGGGAACAGTAAAGGCCAGTGGCATCGGCGCTCAAGGAGTTGTTTATGGCGAACAAGGGAAACGCGAAAACGAAAGAGCACGCATCGAATGGAAGCGCGGCTGAGGCGGCCGCGCACACGGAAGACTCGCACGCTCACCTGAACACGCCCACGCGGTTGACGGGTGCGGAAATGTTGTGGGCCACGCTGGCGGGCGAGGGCGTTACGGACGTCTTTGGCTATCCGGGCGGCGCCATTCTGCCGGCCTACGACGCGCTGCGCAAGTTCCCGATCCGCCACGTGCTGGTGCGCCACGAGCAGGGCGCGGCGCACATGGCGGACGGCTACGCGCGCGCTTCAGGCGATGTGGGAGTAGCGGTTGCTACCAGCGGGCCCGGCGCGACCAATCTGGTCACCGGCATTGCCACGGCCATGCTTGACTCGATTCCCATCGTGTGCATCACCGGCAACGTGTCGAGCAAGGTGCTGGGCACGGACGCGTTTCAGGAGGTCGACATTACCGGCATTACGCTGCCGGTGACCAAGCACAATTTTCTGGTAAGCAAGGCTGAGGACGTGGCGCGGACGCTGCGCGAAGCGTTTCAGATTGCGCGCACGGGACGGCCCGGTCCAGTGCTGGTCGACATTACCAAAGACGCGCAGCAGGCGTCGGCAATCTTCGACTTTGAAGCGGCCAAGCCGCGACCGTACCGCCCGCATCCCATGCTGAAGGTGGAAGAGTCCGGATTGGCGCAGGCCGCGGAGTTGATTCGCCATGCCAAGCGGCCGGTGATTTTGGCCGGGCACGGCGTGATGGAGTCGGTCGCCATGGAGCAGGTGCGCACGCTGGCCGAAAGGGCGCAGATCCCCGTGGGCCTGACTCTGCTCGGCATCGGCGGTTTTCCGGCCTCGCATCCGCTGTGCCTGGGCATGATGGGCATGCACGGCGAGGCGTGGGTGAACGACGCCATCCAGGAAGCCGATCTGCTGATTGCCTGCGGCATGCGCTTTGACGACCGCGTGACGGGCACGCTCGCGACGTATGCCACCAAGGCCAAGAAGATTCATATCGAGGTGGACCCGGCAGAGATCAACAAGAACGTGAAGGTGGACGTGGCGCTGGTGGGCGATCTGCGCGAGGTGCTGGAGCAGTTGTTGCCGCGCATCTCAGGCCGCGACGGCTCGGCGTGGCTGAAGACCATCGAGGCCAGCAAGGGCGCGGTTTCGGTGCACGACATCAAGAACCTGCCCGACTCCGGGCACTTGTACGCGGCGCACGTGATGCACGATCTGTGGCGCCTGACGGGCGGCGACGCGATTGTTGTGACCGACGTGGGCCAGCACCAGATGTGGGAGGCGCAGTACTTCCACCACGACAAACCGCGCACGCTCATCACCTCGGGCGGGTTGGGAACCATGGGCTATGCGCTGCCCGCGGCCATTGGAGCGAAGTTCGCCTGCCCCGAAAAAGAAGTGTGGGTCGTGGCTGGCGATGGCGGTTTCCAGATGACGGCTGCAGAGCTGGCAACGATCGTGCAGGAGAAGATCAAGATCAACATCGCCATTATCAACAACGGCTACCTGGGCATGGTGCGGCAGTGGCAGGAGTTCTTCTACGAGAGCAACTACGAGGCCACGCCGCTGGTGAGCCCGGACTTTGTGAAGCTGGCCGATGCGCATGGCATTCCGGGGCGCGCGGTGCGCAAACGCGCCGAGGTGGAAGCCGCGGTGGAGGAAGCGCGCACAAGTCCGGGCGCGTTCCTGCTGAACTTTATGGTGGAAAAGGAAGACTCGGTATACCCCATGATTCCCGCGGGCCACGCATTGCACGAGATGATTCGCCGGCCTGGGAGAGATCCGCTGGAAGAGACGGCGGATGACAAGTAGGACAGTGAAAAAGTGAAACGAGGGAAGAGAGTGAAGGAGTGAAGTGGCAATCCGGCTTTCACTGTTTTCACTTCTTCACTCCTTCACTCGGCAAGTGAGAGGCTCATTATGCTGCATACGTTTGTTGCTTATGTCGAAGATCTTCCCGGCGTGCTGACGCGGGTTGCGTCGCTGTTCCGGCGACTGAACATCAACATCAACTCGCTCACCGTGGGGCGCAGCGAGCGGCCGGGACTGTCGCGATTGACGCTGGTGTGCGAGGCATCAGCCGAAGCCGGGCACCGCATCCGCGCCAGCCTGTTTAAACTGGAAAATATCGTCGATGTGGACGACATTGCCAAAGCGCCGTCGGTCACGCGCGAATTAGCGCTGATTAAAGTCGCCGCCAATCCGCAGAACCGCGCGCAACTCTTCGACTTGGTCGAAGTCTTCCGCGCGCGCATCGTCGATCTCACCTCGGAATCGCTGATGATCGAGATGACGGGCGTGGAAAGCAAGATTGAAGGGCTGATCGAGGTGCTGCGCGAAGATGAAGGGCGCATTCTGGAGATCTGTCGCAGCGGCAAAATGACCATGCGCCGCGGACACCATGTAAGCAGCGTGGTGAAAGCGATGGGCGCGGGCGCGATCGTTACAGAAGCCGGCGCAGTCATCGAAGAGGACAGCGTGGCGAACGAGCAAGCGTAACGCCCCGCAAAGTTTTGGCCGGAAGATTGGCCGATCGGGAATTGAAATCGAAACCAGCAAAGGACAAGCAGAAAAATCATGGCAAAGACTTATTACGATCACGATGCCGACCTCAGCCTGATCCAGGCCAAGAAGGTTGCCATCATCGGCTACGGCTCGCAAGGGCACGCACACGCTCTCAACCTGAAGGACTCGGGCGTGCAGGTGAAGGTGGGCCTGGCGGCAAACTCCAAATCGATTGCCAAGGCGCAGAGGGCGGGGCTTGAAGTTGCCACGGTTGCAGACGCCGTGAAGTGGGCCGACGTGGTGATGGTTCTGGTTCCCGACCAGACCGCGGCCAAGCTCTATGCAGACGAGATTGGCCCGAACATCAAGCCGGGCACGCTACTGATGTTTGCGCACGGATTCAACATTCACTTCAAGACCATTGTGCCGGCAGCGGGCATCGATGTGGGCATGGCCGCACCCAAGGCGCCGGGCCATCGCGTGCGCGAGGTCTTTACTGAAGGCGGCGGCGTACCTTGCCTCATCGCGGTGCATCAGGACGCAACAGGCAAAGCGCACGCGCTCTGCCTCAGCTACCTGAAAGGCATCGGCGGTACGCGCGCAGGCGTGCTGGAGACGACCTTCAAGGAAGAGACCGAGACGGATCTGTTTGGCGAGCAGGCAGTGCTGTGCGGCGGCGTAAGCGCGCTTGTGAAGGCCGGATTCGACACGCTGGTTGCGGCCGGCTACCAGCCGGAGAGCGCCTACTTCGAGTGTCTGCATGAGCTCAAACTCATCGTCGACCTGATGTATCGCGGCGGTCTGGCGTATATGCGCTACTCCATCAGCGACACGGCCGAGTGGGGCGATTACGTCAGCGGTCCGCGCGTCATCAATGAAGAGAGCCGCAAGGCGATGCAGGCGATTCTCAGCGAGATACAGGACGGCACCTTTGCCAAGCGATTCCTCGCTGACCAGAATTCCGGCCGCAAGGAGTTTCTCGCTTTCCGCGAGGCCGAAGCCAAGCACCCCATCGAGATCGTGGGCAAGGCACTGCGCGCGCAGATGCCGTTCCTGGATCCGGTGACGGTGGAGGAAGTGGCGAAGACGCGGTAATTACCTCGATTTTGCTGTAACAGCGATTAGCCTCGCCCAGCCGCCCGTCCCTCTCGGGCTCGTTGGCGAGGCTGATTTGCGTTATGCGCTAAGATCATCGGAGAGTGGGAGAAATCCTTTCGGAAAGACAGGACTAGATGATCAAAACAAACGACGTCATTCCTGAATATAAGGCTGAAAACGCCGTCGAATTTTGGGAGTTTTTATCTCCTCATCGATATATTCTCTGGCCTGGCGAGAGGTTGATTTTTCGGGGTCAAGCTGACTCGTCGTGGCGTTTAGAGCCGTCAATATTACGGGGCGAAAGCCACCCGGTTTATTCACAATTGCTGATGAGGTCGACCCCCACCATTTCGGACTTCCAGATCATCGCGGAAGTCGGCGCGCTGAAGACCTTTATGGATCATTGTGATTCATCCGGACTTCAGGTCCCGGGCATCACGGCCATGTTCAAACGTAAATACTTAGACAAACCAGACGCAATATTCAACGATACCATCGTGTCTCGCAAGGCACCTTGGCCCTTGGAGGAGTATTTTGACTTAATGTCAGTGGCGCAGCATTTCGGTTTGCCGACACGGCTCTTAGACTGGACAGAGAATCCATATGTCGCGGCATTCTTTGCCTCCTCAGAACTGATTCTGCAGTCGAAGATTGATAGCGGTGCAAGACTCGCTGTCTGGGCTCTGGATATTCAGCAGTTGGCGAAAGATGTTGAGCTGATTCGCGTTCCGAGCTCAGGCAACCAGAATATCGCTGCGCAGCACGGAATCTTTACTCTCCTGCGACAACCTTACCAGCTTGGAAAAGAATTTGAAGGCACGCACCTGCTCGATGAACATATGAGGAAGCTTGTTACGGTTCGGGGCAAGCAGAGGCTGATTAAAGTCACGCTGCCGCAAACTGAATGCTGCAAAGTGATCGATTTATGCAGTAAGTACGGCCTGACCGCTGCGACTCTGTATCCCGATTTCTACGGTGCTGCGAAGGCAACGAGGATCGCGCTTGCGGTAACTTCTAAATGCGAGGTCTCAGACTGCTCAGATGTGCTAATCAGGAAACGGCCCGCCCTTTCGTAACCGCTGAAACGTGGCGCCGACGTTGCGCAGAACGCGAATTCGGGCTCATCCTGTAAGAGAAGGCCCATGCAAAAGATGATAAATTCCGCGACAACACGGCCGCCCAAGAGCTGCGCAAACCTCCAGGCCGCCGGGCCACGGCCCGTAAAGCCACGCCTTCTGGACACCTCCTCGGAAAGCTTCCGCAAGATATGCGAGCGCGAGTCTTTGTCGTTGGCGAATGATCCTCACGAGAGCGAAATGTTGGACTGGATCGCTAAGGTCATGGATTCCGACGCCGGCTAGTGCTTCGCGGCCCAGGCTTCGAACAGATCTATATCGTAGCCGAGGACGCCGGCCGATCCTCTAAACCCAGCCGACCCGCGCGGCTGATTGTCGGGCGTCCACCACTCGTAAAATCCATTCACGCGCACTACGCGGTCGATCATGGGACGAATTTCGCGGTAGGCATCGGCGATGTCTCCCTCGTCAATCAAATCCTGCACCATGCGGCCGCCGAACCAGGTCCAGTCGCCGCCGTTCTGGTAGGTGTAGGGCGCGGTCATTTGCTTGTTATGAAAATAGCCGAGCGGGTACGCCGGATACATGGTGAGGCCAATGGTGGCCGCGTGGGCATCGCGCACATCGTCGTCCATTTGCTTGAGGGAGTTGACAATTTCCTTGCGCGTTAACAGGCCGGCTTCGATGGCCACCGCCGTTCCGCCAAAATAGTAAATCGCGTTCTCGTCAAAATCCGCTGGAAACGGTGATCCGGCCAGGTACACGTGCGGATAATACTTCTGGTTCTTCTTGTCCCACAGGTATTTGCGGGCGTTGCGCTTCAATTCGTCGCGAGTCTTCGTCCATTGTGCGGTTTCGTGCGCGTCCGGGCCGAGGAGTTCGAGGTAATCGTTGATCGCCAGAATCAGCATGGCGTTGTCGTAGATCGAGAGAGAGCGATGGGTGCGTTCGTCGAGCCATGCGCCGATGGGCGACTCGGGTTGATTGTCGCCCCAGTCGGCCCGCGTGGCACTCCATATGAGCCCGTGCTGCTTGTCGAAGCGCTCGTTGAGCAAGTACTGCATGGCGAAAGCGAGCCGGTCGCGGACGCTGCGGCCGGCAACCTGCTCGTCCAAAATCGTGCGGTCGCCGGTGACGGTGATGTACTTGTACACCGCCTGCACAAGCGAAGTTTCCTGATCCACCTCGACCGTATTTTTGATTGCTTGCAGGCCGGGAGCGAGTGGCGTAGTGCGGTTGGGCTTTCCCTTTTGGTTCGGATTGATCGGGAGGTAGCCATCGGGAATGTCGCCCTCCGGTCCCTGGAATTTGAAGAACGTGAGCAGAGAATCGCGCAAAGCCTCGTGTGGATTGGTCTCAAGGGCAACGATGATGAAGGTATTCAGGTCGCGAATCCAGACCTGGGGGTAGTGTGTGCCGGCATTGAGACCGCCCTTGAGTAGATCAACCGCCATCTGATGCACCTGGCGCAGGCTTTGGTCGTTGCGAATCTGTTTGGCCAGTTCCGACGTGGAGTTGGTTGAAGAGCCGCTTAATTGCGCCGCCTTCGCGCCCAGTGGAGAAAGAAAAGCCAGCATCGCGAGCGAGCAACCCAAAAATCGCCTGCTGAAAAATCTTCCAGTTGAATTGAACAATTCAGGCTTGCGCGAATTCACCATAAATCCCTTCTTTGTCGAGAGCCGATCGAATTTGTGCTGACCGTTTTCTTCCGCCGCCTCCTGGATTGCAGACGGGTCGCTCGAAATGCTGGCGAATCAATGCTGCGCTGCCCACGCTTCAAGCAATTCAATGTCCCGGCCCAGCTCGCCGGCCGATCCTCTAAACCCGGCCGACCCGCGCGGCTGATTGTCAGGCGTCCACCACTCGTAAAATCCGCCCACGCGCACCACGCGATCCGTCATGGGGCGGATCTCGCGATAGGCGTCCGCGATATCTCCCGCATCAATCAGGTCGCGCACCATGCGCCCACCGAACCACGTCCAGTCGCCGCCGTTCTGGTAGGTATACGGCTTGGTCATTCCGGGGTTTTTGAAATAGCCGAGCGGATACGGCGGATACATGGTCAACCCGATGGTCGCCGCGTGGGCATCGTGCACGTCGGCATCCATGCGATCGAGCGCGTGAGCAATTTCCTTGCGCGTCAACACGCCGGCCTCGATGGCTACAGCGGTTCCGCCATGGTAGTCGATTGCGTTCTCATCGAAGTCCGCAGGGAAGGGCGAGCCAGCCAGATACACGTGCGGAATGAGCTTCTGATTTTTCCCGTCCCACAGGAATTTGCGGATGCTGTGCTTGAGCGTGCCGCGGATCTTCTTCCATCGCGCTGCGTCAGTCGCGTCCGGACCGAGCAGCACGAGATAATCGTTGATCCCTACCACCAGCATTGCATTGTCGTAGATGCTGAGGGCGCGATGCGAATGGGAGTCGAGCAGCACGCCAGGATTGGTTTCGGGTTGCACATCGCCCCAATCCGCGCGCGTGGCGCTCCAGATCAGGCCGTGCTGCTTATCGAACCGTTCAGTCAGCAGATACTGTAGAGCAAAGCCCAGGCGGTCGCGCACACTGCGCCCATCGATCTGCTCGTCGAGAATCGTGCGGTCGCCGGTGACGGTTACGTACTTGTAGACCGCCTGCACCAGCGACGACTCCTGATCGACCTCAACGGTGTTCTTGTACGATATGAGCCCCGGAGCCAGCGGCGTGACGCGATAGGGTTTTTCAGTTTGCGCCGGGTTCAACGCGCGGTAGCCGTCCGGGATGTCTCCCTCCGGTCCCTGGAACTTGAAAAACGTCAGGAGCGCATCACGCAGTGCGCCGCACGGATTCACTTCGAGCGAGACCTCGATGAAGGTATTGAGGTCGCGGATCCAGACCTGCTTGTAACCGGCGCCCGCATTCAAGCCCGTTTTCAGCAAGTTGAGCGCCATTTCGTGCACCTGGCGCAGACTCTGGTCGTCGCGAATCTGCCTGGCGAGCGCCGCGTCGGCGCTTTTCTGGGCCTGCGCGGGCGCTCTTGTCAGCGCGGCGGCTGCGCAGATCGAGAGAATCAGTACTCGCTTCATCGAAAATCCATTTCTCAAGAATTTACGGCTGCGTGTCGCTCAATGAAGGCGGCGCGTCTTTGGGCGCGGAGCCCCATGCCGGGTTGGGTTTGACGCCGAGCACGAAATGCAATGTGCCGCCGGCGGAAATGTCGTGGAACGAAATCCAATTCTGGCTGTGCGGGTGGCCGTTGAGCGCGACGCTCTGAATATACGGCGCGTCCTTTGCCGCGCCCGCGGCTTCAATGGTGAAGATCTTGCCCGCGTAAGGCTCGCGCAGATGGACGACGACTTTGGGAAAGACGGGGCCGGTCAGCTCGTACGCGAGGCTCGCTGGATCGATGCTGTAGATGCCCATCATGCTCAGCACCGCCCACGACGACATTTCGCCGCAATCGTCGTTGCCGGGAATGCCGTCGGGCATCGTGGTGTAGTTCTCGTTGAGCACGCGGCGCACCACGCGCTGCGTTTCCCACGGACGGCCAGAGAAGTTGAATTCGAACGGCGCTTCGAGGTCGGTCTCGTTGTACGCGTTGTAGTACTGGCCGTACCAGCCGGGAAATTTGTAATTAAAAAACTCAGTCAAGCGCTGATTAAAAAGATCGGGGCCGACCGAGTGAACGAGCCACGCCATGTCAGCGGGTGCCAGCCACTGGTAGTGCCAGCCTGTACCCTCGATGAAACCGCGTCCGTCCTGCATGGGATCGAAGTTCGGAACCCACTGACCGTCGGCATTGCGCGGGTGGAAGAAGCGGTCGTCGGCATCGAAAACATTGCGCACGTAGAGGGCGCGATCGTAGAGCATCTTCGCGTCGTCGGTTTTTCCCAGCGCCAATGCCAGGCGATAGAGCGAGGCGTACGCGACCACATCCTCCTGCAGGTTCGAGACGGAGCCGTAGCTGACTTTGTCGTTGGGTGCATAGTGCAGCTTGTTGATCCAGTCGATGCCGTCCTGGCCTCTGTAGTGTTGGCCGGGCGGCGGCGCTTGGGTCGCGTCCTTGAGCATTCCCTGCCACGCGGCGTCCATGTCGAAACCGTGCAGGCCATCGAGCCACGCGGTCAACAGCACCACCGTGAGCGGGCTGCCCGCCATCACGTTGGTGTAGAGATTCATCTGCGGCCAGCGATCGATCCATCCTCCTTGCTGGTACATCAGCACGACGGATTGCGCCATGTCCTCCATGCGGCGCGGCTCGATCATCGCCACCAGCGGCATCTGGCTGCGATAGACGTCCCAGCCGGAATAGTTGGCGTAGACCGCGTGGCCTTTGTCGATGCTATGAATGTTGCTGTCGAAGCCCAGATAGCGCCCGTCGGCATCGCTGAAGATGCTCGGCATAATCAGGCTGTGATAGAGCGCGGTGTAGAACACCGTACGATTGGCGGCGCTGCCGCCTGAAACTTCAATCGTGCTCAGCTCCCGGTTCCATGTGGCCAACGCTGCCTTCCGGATTGTTGAGAAATCCTTGCCTTCCGACTCGGCCTTCAGATTGTTACGCGCGCCGTCGAGATCGACATACGAGATACCGATCTTCGCTGTGATGGTTTGGGCATGCGCGGCGGCGGGCCATGAGGCGTAGGCACCGATCACTGGGTGATCGGTTGATTGCGTGGCGCTGCGGTTGCCCGGAGCGAGCGCGTCGGGATTGGACGCGCCGGACCCGCTGCCCGCGGCATCGCCCCACGTTCCAAACTGGGCAAACGGCTGGCTGAACTCGATCACGAAGTAGACTTTGTAGGTTTGCTGATTGCCGCAGAAGGCGCGGTTCTGAACGTAACCTTCCATTGTGCGATCGCCGACAATCTGAATGGAGGCGGCGGTGGCGAAATTGAGCGTGTGGCTGATGGGCACCAGAATATTGGCCGCCTGCCCTGCGGGAAACGTGAATTGCGCGACGCCGGTTCTCTCGGTTGCGCTCAACTGGGCGTCGATGTTCCACTGCAGCAGATTCACGCGGTAATAACCGGGCGCTGCGCTCTCGTCGCTGTGCGAATAGGCCGAGCGGAGATCGATGGGCCGCGTATGCATGGGGCCGTCGGTCGCGGTGAAGAATACCTCGCCTTCATTCGCGCAACCGGGACCGCTCATGTGCGTCATGCTGAAGCCCTGGATGTCGGTTTGCGCGTAGTGATAGCCGTAACCGTGGCTTTCTGTTTCAGGGCTGAGCTGCACCATGCCGAAGGGCATGACCGCGCCGGGAAAGAGATTGACGCCTCCGCCGGGTCCTTCGCCAGTGCCGATCAAGGGGTTCACGCTGGCGGCCGGTCCTGCCGCGGGCGCGGGTTGCGCGGGCAAATCGTGCAGGCAAAAACACAAGAGGCCCAATGACGCCGTTGCAAGCAAAAGGCGTAGCCGGAGACCGGTATCTCGACAAGGTGCATTCATGACGCGTTTCACAGGATTATTCACCCCCACCCATCATAACCTCGGCCCCGGAGTAGTGGGCCCGGCGCCTGTGCATTCGGCGAGGAGCGGCAGAAATTCTGGAAGCCCCGCGAGACGATGAGTTGCACGCCAAAAGCATCGATTCCGGCTCCTCCGGCCCCCTGCCTGTAAAATCATCCTGAAACTCAGCCTCAAAACGGCAGTGGAGGCAACTTGCTTTACTGGCTTCTTTACGAAAAGCTGTTTCCGTTTTTTCACCCGTTCCGGATCTTCCGCTACCTCACGTTTCGCACAGCGTTTGCCACGCTCACGGCGCTGCTGATCGCGCTGTTCATCGGGCCGTGGGTGATCGAGAAGCTGAGGGAGTTCCAGATCGGCCAGTATGTGCGCGAGGACGGGCCGCAATCGCATCTGAAGAAGTCGGGGACGCCCACCATGGGCGGGGTCCTGATTTGCATCGCCATTCTGCTGCCCACGGTGCTCTGGGCCGACCCCGCCAATCCGTTTGTGTGGATCACTGTCTTTTCCACGCTGGCATTCGGCGCCATCGGTTTTGCCGACGACTACATTAAAGTCGTCCAGCGGCGCAGCCTAGGCCTGACGGCGCGGGCCAAGCTGCTGTGGCAGGGGCTGGCCGGAGCGCTGGTGGCCGCGGCGCTGGTGGTGATGGATCAGTTCAAGCTCTTCAACACGCGGCTTTCCGTGCCCTTCATCAAAAGCCTGCGCCCCGATCTGCTGTGGCACCACTGGCCGGCTACGCTTCCGCATCTTGGCCTGCTGGCGTTTTTGCCCTTTGTGATTTGGGTCGTGCTGTGGCTGGTGGGCACGTCGAACGCGGTGAACCTCACCGACGGGCTTGACGGCCTGGCCATCGGCTGCACCATCATCTCCGCCGGCGCATTGGCCGTGCTCACCTATGTCACCGGCCACGTGGTTTTTGCCGACTATCTTGAGCTGCAACGCATGCCCATGGTCGGCGAGTTGACGGTGTTTTGCGGGTCCATGGTGGGCGCGTCCATTGGCTTTCTCTGGTACAACGCGCACCCAGCCGAAATCTTCATGGGCGATGTGGGCTCGCTGGCTCTGGGCGGCGCCATCGGCACCGTCGCTGTCATTATCCGGCAGGAACTGCTGCTGCCATTCATCGGCGGCATCTTTATCCTTGAGGCGGTTTCGGTGATCCTGCAGGTGGGCAGCTACAAGCTGCGCCATGGAAAGCGCATCTTCAAGATGGCGCCGCTGCACCACCACTTCGAGCAGTTGGGATGGAGCGAGTCGAAGGTCATCGCGCGCTTCTGGATCGGCGCCCTGGTGTTTGCATTGTTTGCACTCACCACGCTGAAATTGCGCTAGAGAACTTCCGCGCTGAGATCGATCCGGTACACAATCAGGAGTACAGGCAGCGGGGTTGAGCCAGGTGAATCGCATCATCAGGGCAGCGTACAAGCGCCTCGGAATCATCCATGTCGGAAGGCGAAGAGTTCGCGATCTGATCGATTTCATCGAAGATCGCGAGATCGACGTGGTCATCGATGTGGGAGCCAACGCTGGCCAGTTCGGTGAATCTTTACGAGCCGGCGGTTATCGGGGCAGGATTGTTTCTTTTGAGCCAATCGCAGCCGCATTTCAGACCCTGGCGAGAAAAGCGGCAGCTGACGGCAACTGGGAGGCTCATCATTGCGGCCTGGGCGCGGCTCCGGGAACGGCCACTCTCCATGTATCCGGGCTTTCCGAGTGCAGTTCGATTTTGGACCTGAACAGCACTGCCAGCCTGCACGACAGCCGGATGGCGACCGACCACACTGAAGAGATCCAGATTCAGACCCTCGACCAGGTTGCGGCCGGGCTGACCGGGAAGATGCTTTTGAAGATCGACACCCAGGGCTACGAAGAACGGGTCATCAGCGGTGGGGCGGAGACGATTCAGCGCGTGCTGGGGATTTTGATGGAGCTGCCGGTCGTTCACGTTTATGCGGGAGAATGGCGGTTCCATGAAGCGATCGAGTTTATGTCCGGACTCGGCTTCGTTCCGGCGCAAATTCAGCCGGTGGGCTTTCACGGCAAGGACAATGTGTCGGCGGTCGAATTCGATTGCCTGTTCCGCCCGCGGGGCGAAATCGACGGGTCGCTCGCTGCAGAGAAGGGTTGAATGGGAAGGTGCGGCCCAATCGGCTATCGCGTTAGGCGAGCCGCGAAAGCCGTAGGATAGACAGAGTGACGATGGAACTGAAAGGCAAAAAAGTTCTGGTGGTGGGCTTGGGGAAGTCCGGGCTTGCGGCGGCGTTGTTTTTGCGCCGGCAGGGCGCGCAGGTGACGGTATCCGATATTCGCTCGGCCGAGTCGCTTGCTAAGGAAATTCCGGCGCTGCTGGATGAGGGCATCATGGTGGAGGCGGGCGGCCACGGCCTGCTGACTTTTCGCCGTCAGGACCTGATCGTAGTGAGTCCCGGTGTGCCGCTGGATACGCCCGAACTGGTGCAGGCCCGCAACTTCGGCCGCCCGGTGATCGGCGAGCTGGAATTGGCCGCGCGCTTTCTGAAAGGCAAGATCCTGGCCATCACCGGGTCCAACGGCAAAACCACGACGACGGCGCTGGCCGGCGAAATCCTGAAGGAGTCTGGTTTGCCGACGCTGGTCGCCGGCAACATCGGCGTGCCGGTGGTGGGCCTCATCGATGAGAGCAGCGAAAGCACGTGGTCGGTGCTGGAGGTTTCCAGTTTTCAACTCGAAAGCACGGAAAAGTTCCATCCGAAGATCGCGGTGATCCTGAACATCACGCCCGATCATCTCGACCGGCACGGCACCTTTGAGAACTACGCGCTGGCCAAGGAGCGCATCTTTGCCGCGCAGGACGCAGGCGACTTCGCGGTGCTGAACGCAGACAACCCGCGCACCGCCGAGGCCGCGGCTCGTTCGCACGCGCCGGTTTTCTGGTTTTCGGCCCGGCATGCCGTGGCGCAGGGCGCATGGGTAGAGAGCGGCAACGTGGTCTATCGCTCCGCGCCGGGGGCGGCGACGGAGACCATCCTGCCTCTCAAGAAGATTCCGCTCAAAGGCGAGCACAACGTGGAGAATGCGCTGGCGGCGGTGTGCGCCGCGCGGCTGGCCGGCGTGGCGACAGGCGTGATTGCGCGAGCCATCGAAAGTTTCAAGGCCGTGGAGCATCGCCTGGAATATGTAGACACCATCAACTGCGTGGAGTACTACAACGACTCCAAGGCCACCAACGTGGACGCGACCGAAAAGGCCGTGGCCGCTTTTCCCGGCGGCATTCACCTGATTCTCGGCGGCAAAGACAAGGGCGCTCCGTACTCTCCGCTGGCGCCGCTGTTGCGCGAGCGCGTGCGCGCCGTTTACACCATCGGCGCAGCGGCGGCCAAAATCGAATCCGAGCTGCGCGGAGTGGTTCCCATCCACTCCTGCGAAACCCTGGCCAACGCGGTAGACGCGGCGGCCAAAGCAGCGCGGCCCGGCGACGTGGTGCTGCTGGCGCCGGCGTGTTCCAGCTACGATCAGTTTGAGAATTACGAGCAGCGCGGACGCATCTTCAAGCAACTGGTATGCGAGCGGCGCGAATGGAAGGCGCGGAAGAATCCGTAGGAGCGTATGGCAAAGCGAGTCGGAGTCGACAAATGGCTGTTCTTCACCACCTGGTGCTGGTAGTCACGGGGCTGGTCATGGTCTTCTCTGCCTCCGCCGTGGTCGATCAGGAGCGCTACCACTCGGCCTACACCTTCGTTTTTACGCAGGCCATCTGGGCCGTGGCCGGAGTGCTGGCGCTGCTCGTGCTGATGCACATCGACATCAGCCATTACAACTCGCCGCGCTTCATCTATCCCGCTTTGTGCGTCACCACGGTGCTGCTGGTGCTGGTGTTTCTGATGCCCGGCTCGCACCACACGCACCGCTGGATCCGCTTCGGCAATTTCTTCACCTTCCAGCCCTCTGAGATCGCGAAACCCGTTCTGGTGTTTTTTCTGGCGTGGTTCCTGCACACGCGGCTGGACGCGATGCACGAGTGGGGGCGCACGCTGCGTGCCTGCTGCGCTCATTCCGTTTCTGTTTATTATTTTGATCGTCGCCCAGCCGGACCTGGGCACGGCCCTGGTGCTGGCCGGCGTGACCGCCATGATGCTGGTGCTGGCAGGCATGGAGTGGAAGGTTTTCTTCGGCGCCTGTTGCGCGGCTCTGCCGGCGCTGGCGGCGCTGCTCTTGTGGGTTCCGTGGCGGCGCGCGCGCATGCTGGTCTTCCTCAGCCCCGAAGCCGATCCGCAAGGCGCCGGCTACCACATCTACCAGTCGCTCATCGCCGTGGGCACCGGCGGATTGACGGGCCGCGGCTACATGGAAGGCATGCAGAAACTGTTTTATCTGCCGGAAGCCTCCACGGATTTCATCTTCGCCAACATCGCGGAGGAACTGGGGTTCATCGGCGCCATGTTTATCGTGCTTCTGTTCGCCGCGTTCGGGGCGCGCGGGCTGCGCACCGCCTTCCGCTGCACCGATTCCTTTGCGCGGCTGGTTGCCTTCGGCATCACGACGTCGATTCTGTTGCAGGCATTCTTCAACATCAGCGTGGTGCTCTCGCTGGTTCCCAACAAGGGTATTCCCCTGCCGATGATTTCGCACGGCGGCACGTCGCTGTTCTGCACGCTGGCGAGTATTGGGATTCTGCTCAACATTTCGCGACAGGCCGAATGACAAGAACAGGGAGCAAGGGAACAAGGGGGCAAGAAAACAGGGGCCGCGGAATAGGGATTAAGGACTAGGGAGTAGAGAATAGATCATAGACAATAAAGAATAAGGAACAGGGAACTAGGTCGAGAGTGGCTCAACTGCGAATTCTGATAGCTGGCGGCGGTACAGGTGGGCATATTATTCCCGCACTTGCCGTGGCGCGTGAACTGGTGGACCGCCATGGCGCGGAAGTACTTTTTGTGGGCACAGCGCGGGGATTGGAGACGCGGCTGGTGCCTGCCGCGGGGTTTGCGCTGCGCTTGATCGATGTGGGCCCGCTCAAGAGCGTGTCGCTGATGACGCGGCTGCGCACGCTTTCCCGTTTGCCGTCCAGCATTGGCGATTGCAAGCAAATGATCCGGGAGTTCCGGCCGGGCGCGGTGCTGGGCGTGGGCGGCTACGCCTCCGGTCCGGCGATGATCGCGGCGCTCTGGCTCAAAATCCCCACCATGGTCTACGAGCCGAACGCCATGCCCGGCCTGGCCAACCGCCTGGTGGGCAAGCGCGTGCAACGGGCGGCCATCAATTTTCCCGCAGCCGCCTCGTGGTTCCGCAATGCCGAAGTCACCGGCGTTCCCGTGCGCCCGCAGTTTTTCTCGCTGCCCGCGCCGGCAGGTCCGCCGCACCTGCTTATCTTTGGCGGCTCGCTCGGCGCGCGGATTTTCAAACGCATCTGCCCAAGCTGATGCCGGCGCTGTTGTGCGCTGTGCCGGGGCTGACGGTGCTGCACCAGATGCGGCGCGCGCCACGCCGCGGTCACCGAAGAGGCCTATCGAGCCAGCGGCGCCGATCCGTCGCGCTGGCAGGTGCAGCCGTTTCTCGACGACATGGCCGCGGAATTCGCGCGCGCGCATCTCATCCTCTCGCGCAGCGGGGCCACGACGGTGGCCGAAGAGGCGGCTGCCGGCAAGCCCGCGCTGCTGGTGCCTTTCGCCGCCGCCACTGACGAGCATCAGCGTCGCAATGCCGAAGCCATGGTCGGGGCCGGAGCAGCCGTCATGATTGAAGAGAAGGTTCTGGAGATTCCCGAGCACTTGCTGGCTGCGCTGACGGGCCTGTTGAACGATCCGGCGCGCATGGCGGCGATGGGCGCGGCCGCGCGCACCCAGGCGCATCCCGGCGCGGCCGAGCGCATCGCCGATCGGCTGGCGGAGCTGGCGAGAAAATAGCAAGTCAGCAAGCTACTTCGCCGGAGGCGTCACACTGGCGGCGTTCCCGAGAGGAAGATCGGCGGTTCCGATGCGACCGGTGGCCGATACACGGACCATAAATCGAATACGCACCGCCTTTCGATCGTGATCGGTCAGATGGTAGGGAACTTCAGCGCTGAGCAAAATCCGGCCGGTGGGGGCAACGTTGGCGGGAGCAGTGAATTTGATTACCTTGGCTTCCTGCTTCAACTCTTTGCCCTTCTTGTCAAAAATGGTCGTGGCAAGGATCAGCTCGGTGGTGCGGTGCGGCTCCGTTTCGGTAGGGAGTTTCCAAACCAGTCCATGACCGTCGACAAGCACACTGAAGGTATCAGGATCGGTTGTCGATCTCTTGACTTCGATCGGGACGCCGTCGTAAACCATGTTGCTGGAGTCGGCGGAGACAACGTCAGCAAGCAGGCGCCGCGACGGGTTTTCAGGATTTATTCGCAGTGGACCGCCCTGCAGGTAATATCCCTCGCGCGTGATGACGTGCAGTCCCGGCCGACCCACAGTGACCGCGATTTTGCGAAACTTGTTCGGATCGGAGAGGCTGTTCACCGGCCGGTAGCTGAGTGAATAGATGTTGGCCCCATCCTGGATGGCGGTCTGAATTTCCATGTCGACATCATTGCGGCCGTAAAGGGTCCGGCCGCCGGTCGCCTTGGCCAGCCGGTTGAACTCGTAGTTCCCGCCAAAGGGATCGACCATCGGGTCGCCGCCGTATTCGCCAGGGTCTACCATGACGCCCGCCGGATCGACGGTATAAAGCGTTACCCGCGCATCCCGCAGGATGTTCACGCAGTCCTGCACAGCGTTGAAAATACGGTTCTCTGTATCGATGGACCAACCAGTTTGCACGCGACGGGATGGAGGGAAGCCGCGGCCGATCCAGATCATGTTCTTATGGCCGGGATGGCCCATCACTGCTTCGGCCACGCGCCGCAGCGTAATAAAAGCCGTGGCATATCGTTCGCTCACCCAGGCGCCTTGGGAAACCTGCCATGGACTCACCGCAAAGTGATGATCGAGAGCGGATATGATCTCTTCCTTATTCTGCGTATAGTCGTGCAACACAGCAAAGTTCTGCAGACTGACCGCGATGAGCATCGTCGGAGTGATGAGTTTCGCCGGCTGCTTCTCAAGATATTTTTTCAGCGAATAGCGCGCGAAGGCCATGTCCTCGAAGCGCGTGTTGAACTCGTCGAGCAGGATGATATCGACCGGAGCGCGCGGCGCCAGGCGATCCAGGTCGGCGGTGGAGTTGATCACGAGCTCCGGGGCCGGAATGTGTTTGCGAGCCATTTCAAAGTTGAGGATGGTCTGCGGCTGGCCTGATTCCTCAACATGAAAATCCTCGCGCTTCAGATCCGTGACCACCGCGCCCTTGGCATCCACCACGACCATGTCGAGCACCACCAGGCGCGAGACTGTGCGGATCGTATAAGTGCCATCGCTGTTTTTGACCGGCTGGGCTGGGTTAGAAGGAGTTGGATTGGAAATTTGCGCAGGAGATTGTGGTTGAGAGGAAGGGGCTGGCGTCGCCGGTTCCGGAGACTGCAATTGCGGTTGCGCCGGCGGAGCGGTCCCGGGATGTTGCGCATGCAAACACGGCAATGCCAATGCCGTCAGCTGAATCAGCAGAAGGACATGAAGACAGGACCCTTTCATGACTTACCTCGGATTTGACAGCCATCATAGCGCTATTGCCGCTCTTCGTGGTGAAAACGTACATCGGGAGTGGACGGCAGCGATCCTTCCGGAGCGGCAGCGAAGTGAGCGGAGCCAAGGTGCATCCAGGAAGAGTGACGAGGGTTTCGCGCCCAGCAAAAAGCCCGTCTGCCGAAGCAGAGCGGGCTTTTTGTTTCTGGCAGTAAGCCGAGATTTACCGGTGTCCACCGCCGCCGTGGCCGCCGCCACCACCACCGTGGAAGCCGCCGCCGCCACCGCCGTGGAAGCCGCCGCCGCCACCGCCGTGGAAGCCACCGCCGCCACCGCCGTGGAAGCCACCACCACCGCTGTAGCCGCGTGCTCCGCCGCTATAGCCATGCGCTACGCCGCCACCGGCGTATCCACGAGCCCCGCCGGCATAACCGCGCGCACCGCCCGCATAACCGCGTGCTCCGCCTGCATAGCCACGAGCGCCGTAGCCGTATCCACCGCGATAACCGTATCCACCGCGATAGCCGTATCCGCCCCGATAGCCCCAGCCACCGCGGCCCCAGCCCCGTCCGTACCACGGTCCGGCGCCGATGAAGATGCCGCCGGCGAACCAGTCAGGGCCGTAATAGCCGTAAGGGGCGCATGCATAGGGGTAGTAGGCGTAATAGCCCCATTCGCAATCCGGAGGACCGTAATAGTCGGGATAGCCGACCGCCGGGCCTACGCCGATTCCCACCGCGACCTGGGCATTCGCCGGGACAGTGGCGAACGGCAGAACTACAAGCA
The DNA here is from genome assembly GCA_963729915.1 of uncultured Acidobacteriota bacterium. Lineage (GTDB taxonomy): Bacteria > Acidobacteriota > Terriglobia > Terriglobales > Acidobacteriaceae > Telmatobacter. Next base: position 56,582 of record CAVSQE010000026.1, read on the forward strand.
TTGCCAGCGCGGCCAATGCGATCAAACTGAGCTTCTTCATGACATCCTCCTTGTGCCACCCGGTTCCTGGCTTGCCCAACCGGTTGCCGGAGTCGCCTCCAGCCTTAGCACCCGTCGGCCATCTTTCTTTTGTCTTACGGCCGGCTTTCAATCTCTTAAACAACATTTTCGCTCTTTTGTTGCGGTCCAGTGAAAGAATCCCGCAACCCCAATCAAAGAGCAAGGACTTTTCAGCGTCCCCTTGCCAAGGCCGTATCTCCAAAGGGAGTTACGCCCACCTTACTTAGATGCTGAAATGGGCCAAATGGCACAAAAAGCGGCCTCTCCGGTTGGGAGAGGCCGCATGTGCAGGCAGCAGAAGGCGAAACTACCTGCGGTAATGTTCGTGCCAGGGGCGGTGGTGCCATCCGTGGCCAATCACGATGCCGCCGCGGAAACCGGGGCCCACGCCCACATAGGTCCAGTACCCCGGCACCCAGTAGGCGTTCGCCCAGTAGCCGTTCACCCAGACGTATCCGGGACCTGGGTATGCTGATGCGCCGACGTAGACGCGAACGCGGGCTGCCTGGGCAGGCGCTGCGCCCATGCCCACAATTCCAAAGGCCAACGCCGCTGCTAACATCCACTTCTTCAAGCTACCCATAGTTCCTCCATTCCCAGCGGTCTAATTTGCTTAACCGCCCCGGCTTGCACCGTTCCGGGAGTTTAGTTCTTGCCGCCCTCGGGGCTCGCCGGTTCTGATCATTTGAGACACGGTCTGCTCGAAAGGTTGCGGCCCCGGAAGGGGGAAAAGCGCGCAACTTTTCGGCAGATTGGGGTTGCATGGCGCGGGAATTTTGGCGAAATTTGGAGGCCTCTAAAAATGTCGCGCGGCCACCGCGTTATCCTTAAATGCGATTGATGCCGCTGGCGCCAACCATTCTGTTCGCGCTAGCCTTGACCGCTTCACAAGCGGCCGCACCACCCAAGGAGATTCCCATGCAGCAAGCTCATGGCAGCTTTACCGTCGACGTTCATCCCCTCCCGCCGACGCCTGCCGCGGGCCTCAGCCGCTTCACCATCAACAAGACGATCCACGGCGACCTGGAGGCGACGACCATCGGCGAAATGCTTGCGGGCGGCGATCCCCGGCAGAGTGCGGCGGGTTACGTGGCCATTGAGGTCGTGACGGGAACCCTGGGCGGCACGCATGGGAGCTTTGCCCTGCAGCACTTTGCCACCATGGACGGTAGCGGTCCGAAGATGCAGGTGATCGTGGTGCCCGGCTCGGGAACCGGCGATTTCAAAGGCATCGAGGGGACATTCGTCATCCGCATTGAAGAGGGAGAGCATTTTTACGACTTCGAATATACGCTGCCCGAAGAGCAGTGATTAGTGGTTAGTGAACCGGAGACCAGAAGGCCGGGGGCGGGAGCCAATGGCTGATGTACCCAGATCGCCGGCAAATGACGTGACCGGGCCGGAGCTTGCCGAGCTCTTTCGCAAGGCGATCCGCCGCGAGGTGAAGATCGTCGCCCAAGGCGCATCGTGGAAAGACGTTTATGCCGGCGATGTGCGCTTTCGCATCGGCGGCTACACGGTTGTGATCTTCAACGACTGCAACGAACTGGATTATGTGGATTCGGCGATCGCTCCCGACGGCCGCGAGGGAGATTTCGAATCTTGGTCGAATGCGAATCTCGAGCCGGTTTCCCTGCTGACGGAGCTCGAATACCAGCAGCTCGAGAATCTGCTGGAGAGAGCGCCGGTGGAAGAGTAGACTGCGCTCGGCGGGGGGCGCGGCAAAACCGGCGGCTTCCTGTAAGGGAAAGAACGATGCTGCGCAAAGTGAGAGCGGCTGCAGCGATCTGCATTCTGGCGGTGAGCGCGGGCGTGGCGCTTGCACAGCCAGCGGTCCCAGAGCCCGGCGCGACTTTGGCCTTCGAAGTCGCCACCGTTAGGCCGAACGACTCGAACGGCACGGTTGCGATCAGAAGTTTGCCCGGTGGGCGTTGGATCGCAACGAACGCATCCCTCCGGCTGCTGATCACATGGGCTTACAGCATTACGGATGAACGGTTGGCAGCTGCGCCTGGCTGGCTCGATTCTGCGAGATTCGACGTCACTGCTCAAGCTTCGAGCGAAAATCCAAGCCTCGACCAGGAGCACCTAATGGTGCAATCGCTTCTGGCAGATCGCTTTCACCTGCGCTTGCATAAAGACCGCAATGAGCTGCCGCTTTATCGTTTGGAACTTGATGCCGGAGGGCCAAGGGTCCACGCCTTGGGAGCGGGAACAGCCGTGAGTCAGGACCCGTTCAGGATGACTACGCTGGGCCGCCTTTCGGGCACGCATGTGACAGCAGCGATGCTGGCCAAGGTCTTGTCGAACCAACTCGGACGCTACGTGGAAGACGACACGGGCTTTGACTCGGTCTTTGACTTCGCGCTGGTTTGGCGGCCGGAGGGAGTTGCGCCGGAGGATATGCCACCCGACGATGACCGCCCGTCAATCTTCACCGCGATTCGCGAGCAACTTGGATTCAAACTTGTTCCAGGGAAGGGCCCTGTCGAGGTGGTTGTGATCGATCACGTCGATCGTTTTCCCACACCAAATTAGATTGGCGGCGGACCCCTGATCCCTTACACCTGAAACCTGGCCCCTGCCTCTGCTACCCTGATTCTTCACCCAAATGTTTGCCACTTCGCAGCACGCGCACTTCATCGGTATCGGCGGCATCGGCATGAGCGGCATTGCCGAGATCCTGCTCAACCTGGGCATGAAGGTTTCCGGCTCCGATTTGAAGCGCAGCGCGGTCACCGACCGGCTGGCCGCACTGGGCGCGACCATCTGCGAGGGGCACAACGCGGCCAACGTGGCCGGAGCGACGGTGGTCGTCACCAGCTCGGCGGTGAACGCGAAAAATCCCGAGGTGCTGGAAGCGCATGCGCGCAAGAATTCCCGTGATCCAGCGCGCGAGAGATGCTGGCCGAGCTGATGCGGCTCAAATACGGCATCGCCATTGCAGGCATGCACGGCAAAACCACGACCACTTCGATGGTGGCCGCGGTGCTGAGCGCGGGCGGGCTCGATCCCACGGTGGTGGTGGGCGGACGCGTGGACGCGCTCGGCTCGAACGCGCGGCTCGGCGCTTCGCAATATCTCGTGGCCGAGGCCGACGAGAGCGACCGCTCCTTCCTCAAGCTCTCGCCGATCCTGGCCGTGGTGACGAATCTCGACCGCGAGCATATGGATTGCTACCACGATATGGCCGACGTGGAGCGCGCCTTCGTCGACTTTATCGATCGCGTGCCGTTTTACGGCGCAGTGACGGCCTGCATCGACAACGCGCTGCTGAAAGGCATACTGCCGCGCGTGCGGCGGCGCGTGTTTACCTACGGCGTGGCGGCGGAGGCGGATTTCCGGCTGGAGATTTTAGGCGCGGTGCAAGCGCCGGACTCAGCAACGGGGCAGGGAACTTCGTTCTCGCGTTTCCTGGTGCACACCGCTGCGGAACCGCTTGGTCCATTCGAGCTGCATGTGCCCGGCCGGCACAATGTGCTCAACGCCACGGCCGCCGTCGCCATTGCGCGGCAACTTGAAGTAACACCCGAGAAGATTGCCGAAGGGCTCAAGCATTTTCGCGGCGTTGACCGGCGCTTCCAGCAGCGCGGCCAGGCGCGCGGCGTGACGGTGGTCGATGATTATGGCCACCACCCCACCGAGATTCGCGCCACGCTTGCTGCGGCGCGCGAGTGCACCCGCGGCAAGGTCCACGTGATTTTTCAGCCGCACCGGTACTCACGTACTGCAGACCTTTTGGAGCAGTTTGGAGACGCATTTAGCGACGCCAACACGGTTTTCGTGCTGCCGATTTACGCGGCCAGCGAGGAGCCGATTGCGGGCGTGACGGCGGAGCTGTTGGCCGAGCGCATTCAGGGCCCGCGCGTCGCATTCGCGCCCGATTTTGCCGCCGCGGTGCAGGCGGTTGCGGCCGCGGCTCACGAGGGCGACCTGATTCTGACCCTCGGCGCGGGCAGCGTGAGCCAACTGGCGCCGCAAATCCTGGCTGCGCTCGCAGCAGAGTAGCGACTCGCCGCCCTGTTATGATGGGCGCGCAAATCCAATGCAGTTTTCGCGAGGCAGGAATGACGGCCAGCTCACGCAGGAATTTTCTCAAGGCATCTTCGGCCGCGGTTGCGGCATTAGCAGTTTCCAAACCAGTTTCAGCGTGGGCCGAGACGCCCGGCCCGGTCGAAGTCTGGGCCACTTTCCGCGACCGGCGTCATCAAAAGGGCGCGCCGTTGGCGTGGAAGCCCGCCGGCGCTGTTGCCGCCGACGCCATCGTCCTCAATCCCGCGGAAGGGCGGCAGGAGATGCTGGGTTTTGGCGCAGCGCTCACGGACGCGTCTTGCTACGTGCTGAGCCGGCTTGCCGCCGCCGAGCAGCAGGCGCTGATGCATGAACTTTTCGCACCCGGTGAGATGGCCTTCAACGTTTGCCGCACCTGCATCGGAGCCAGCGATTATTCGCAAACCGTCTACAGCTTCGACGAGAGCACGGAGCCCGATCCCGAATTGAAGAAGTTTTCCATCGATCACGACCGCGCGTACATTCTTCCCATTCTCAGTGCGGCGCGCCGCGTCAATCCCGGCCTGTTCCTCTTCTCCTCGCCGTGGAGCCCGCCGGGATGGATGAAATCGAATGGCTCCATGCTGGGCGGGGCGATGCGCAAGCATAACTTCGGACCCTACGCGCACTATTTGATGAAATTCCTTGCGGAGTACAAGGCTGCGGGTGTGCCCATCGATGCCATCACCGTGCAGAACGAAGTCGACACCGATCAGGACGGGCGCATGCCGGCCTGCCTGTGGGGCCAGGAGTACGAGATGGAATTCGTCAAGTCGTACCTGGGACCGCGGTTTCGCATGGACGGAGTCGCAACAAAGATCTGGATTCTCGATCACAACTACAACCTTTGGGGCCGCGCCATCGACGAGCTCAGCGATGCCGGCGTGTACGAATCGGTAGACGGGATTGCCTGGCATGGCTACGCAGGCGAGCCTGCGGCCATGACGCGGGTGCACGACGCGTTTCCGCAGAAGAATGCGTGCTGGACCGAGGGTGGACCCGACATCCATTCGCCGGACTACCAGACCGATTGGTCGCATTGGGCGCAGACCTTCAACGGGGTCGCGAACAACTGGGCGCGCTCGATTACCGCGTGGAATATCGCGCTCGACGAACAGGGGAAGCCGAATGTGGGGCCGTTTTCCTGCGGCGGGTTGGTGACGATCGACAACGCAACGAACCAGGTGACGCGCAGCGGGCAGTATTGGGCCTTCGCGCATTTCTCCCGCCACGTGCGGCGCGGGGCCAGGGTGATTGCCGCGAATGGCGTGGGCGACGCTGCGGCGGAAGGCGCTGCCGGTGGCGTTTCGGCCGCCGCATTTCGCAATCCCGGCGGCGGCATGGTGGTGGTGCTGGCCAATCGCGGGCCTCAGAAGCGGGTTCAGTTGCTGCTGGGCGCGAACGCGCTCGAGGTGGATCTCGAAGCCGATTCGGTTCATACGCTCGAGTGGCAGTAAACCGGCCGCCCGACCTTCCCGCAATGTTTGCCCGTAACGGTTCAGGTTCCCCCGCCCAAGCCGCGGGAAACCCGCCCCAGTCCCGGGCCATAATGAAATCTGGCGATTGTCACGACCATGCTCAGGCGTGACGAATCAAGGGAATACGACAAATCGGCCCCTGTTGTGGGACGACGATCCACCCACTGAGTTGCGCCGTCGGCGCACGCGCGAGGATTTGCCGCTGCAGGGGCGTGTCCGCCGCAACGGACCGGGTATGCCTCTGGACTTCGACGATCCAGACGGCGACGGTGTGCTGCGCCCGGCCGCAAATCGTTTTGGCGCGCCCCGGCCGCCCTGGTGGCGACCGGCCAGCACCGTGGGCCGCGTGTTCCTTGCCACCGCCGCACTTCTTGTGATTGGCAGCTTCACCACGGCTTGCGTTGTGCTCGCGCATTATCTCGAACGCGACGCGCGTTTCCGCATTGCCGGCTCAAGCGACATCCATGCCACTGGCCTCACCGAGGTGACCCGCGCCGATCTGCTGCCCGTGTTCGGCGAAGACATCGGCCGCAACGTATTTTTCGTGCCCTTGAACGAAAGGCGCCGCGCTCTCGAACAGATCCCCTGGATCGAGCACGCGACGGTGATGCGCGTGCTGCCAGGCCAGATTCGCGTCTCCGTGGTGGAGCGGCAGCCGGTGGCGTTTACGCAGCGCGGCGCGCAGATCGGCCTCGTGGATGCGAACGGAGTTCTGCTGGCAATGGCTCCGAAGACCATGGCAGAGCGGCACTATTCATTCCCGGTGGTATCGGGCATCGATCCCGGCGATTCCGCGGAATCGCGCAAGGGGCGCATGGCCGTGTACCTGCGCCTGATGGCCGAACTGGATGCGGACGGCAAGCACGATTCCGAACAAATTTCCGAAATCGACCTCACCGATCCTGAAGATGCGCGCGTGCTGATGCCGGAACAGGGCAGCGACATCCTGGCGCACTTCGGCGAGGACCATTTTCTGGAGCGCTACCAGCGTTACAAGGCGCACATCGCGGAATGGCGCCAGCAGTATCCGCATCTCAAGTCGGTGGATCTGCGCTACGACAACCAGGTGGTGCTGCAGATGGCCTCGGGCACGGAGACGGCAGATGCTTCTCCCGATGCGAGCGCGCCAGGCGATGCTGCAAAGAAGCCTTCGACCGACAAGCCTGCGGTGAAAAAGAACAAGCCCGCTCAAGAAAAGAAGCACGCGGCGCCGAAGCGCACCGCGATGAACACCAACACAACTTCGGCCCGCGCGTTAAGCGGCGTTGAGGGCGGGTGAGCGCGATGGGACAGAAGCCCGACAACCTGATCGTGGTGCTCGACATCGGCAGTGCCGCTACGCGCGTGCTGGTGGGCGACGTGCATGAGCAGGTGCTGCGCTATCGCGGCCATGCTCAAGTGGAGTCGGCAGGCATGCGCAAGGGCCTGATTGCCGAACTGGCTCCCGCAGCGAAGGCCGTGCGCGCCGCCAGCGAGCAAGCCGAACGCGTGGCGCGCGTGAACATCGATGAGTGCATGGTGGGCATAGGCGGCCCGCACATTCGCGGCCTGAACACGAGCGGCGGATTGCAGTTGGGCCGCGGCATGCGCGAAATTACGCGCGAAGATGTACGCGCCGCCGTGGACCATGCGCGCGCCATCGAACGCCCCGCGGATCGCGAAATTCTGCACCTGCTGCCGCGGCAGTTCATCCTCGACGAGCAGCCTGGAATTTTTGATCCTGTCGGCATGGTGGGCGCGCGCCTCGAAGTCGAGCTGCACATCGCCACCTGCTCCGGCAGCGCCCTGCAAAGCACCGTCACCTGCGCCAACCGCGCCGGACTTGAGGTTTCCGAAGCGGTGCTCGAAGCCATCGCCTCCGCGGAGTGCACGCTTTCAGCCGACGAGCGCGAACTCGGTGTCTGCCTGCTCGACATCGGCGCGCACTCCAGCGACATGGCGGTATTTTTTGAGGGCGCGGTGGCGTACACCGCATCGGTTCCCATCGGCGGCGCGCATTTCACCAACGATCTGGCCATCGGCCTGCAGATGCCGGTGGCGCAGGCCGAGGAGCTCAAGCGGCAATACGGCAACGCGGTGGTAACGGCGGTGCCGCAATTGGCTGAGATTGAAATTGCCAACCCGCAGCCGCAACGCTTGTCGCTGCGCACCATGGCGGAGATTCTGGAGCCGCGGGCGCGTGAGCTGATGTACTTTGTGCGCGAGAGCCTGCGCCACGGCGGCGTGCTCGATGCCCTGGGCGCGGGGTGCGTGCTCACCGGCGGCGGATCCATGCTGCCCGGCATGTTGGATGTGACCGAGAGCCAGTTGCGCGTGCCGGCACGCACCGGTTTGCCGCTGCGTCTGCCGCAAATGCCCGCGGCGTTGAATCATCCATCGTGGGCCGCGAGCATTGGCATGGTTCTCTACGCGCATCGCACGCGCGCCATGCGGGCTGCCGAAGACAACCGCAGTTTGCGCGCCAGATTCCGCGCCATGTTTGCCACCAGTTTTTGAGAAGGCAGTGAGCAAAGAGGCAAGTGAAAGAGTGAATGAGTGAAGAAGTGAACGAGGAATGCGGAAAACGGGAACGCAGGGAGCAAAGAAGCTGGAAATCGTAGGCGAGGAGAGCGGAGCCCCAATGGAACAGCCAATGAATGAAGCCGGAGAGATGCGGATTCAATATCACGAAGAAGCCCTGCGCGGTGCGCGCATCAAGGTGATCGGCGTGGGCGGAGGCGGCGGCAACGCCGTGAACCGCATGATTCAGGCGCACATGGAAGGCGTGGAATTCATCACCGCCAATACCGATGTGCAGGCGCTCAAGCTTTCGCAGGCGCCCGTTAAATTGCAGTTGGGCGTGCGGCTCACTTCCGGATTGGGCGCGGGCTCCAATCCCGACGTAGGCCGCCGCGCCGCTCTTGAGGACTCCGAAAAAATCATCGAGGCGCTGGAAGGCGCCGACATGGTCTTCGTCACTGCGGGACTGGGCGGCGGCACCGGTACGGGCGCCGCACCGGTAATCGCTTCGCTGGCCAGCGAGATGGGAATTCTCACCGTGGCCGTGGTCACGCGGCCTTTCGCCTTCGAGGGCAAGCGCCGCCTGATGCAGGCCGAGCGCGGCCTGAAAGAACTTATCGACAGCGTCGACACCATGATCGTGATTCCCAACGAAAAGCTGCTGGTGGTGGCCAAAGACGCGGGATTCTTTGAGAGTTTCCGCATCGCCGACGACGTGTTGCGCCAGGGTGTGCAGGGCATCAGCGACATCATCACCATCCCCGGCATCATCAACCGCGACTTTGCCGATGTGAAGACGACCATGGCCGGCATGGGCCACGCGGTGATGGGCACGGCCGTGGGTTCGGGCGACAATCGCGCCGTGGAAGCCGCGCAGCTGGCCATGGCTTCTCCGCTGCTTGAAGCCGGCGCCATCGACGGCGCGCGCGGCATTCTCATCAACATCACGGGTTCGAGCTCGCTCAAGCTTTCCGAGGTCAACCAGGCGTCGTCGCTCATCGAATCGGCAGCGCACGAAGACGCCAACATCATCTTCGGCGCGGTGCTCGACGAGAAGATGGGCGAGGAAGTGAAGATCACCGTCATCGCCACCGGGTTTCGCGACCAAATGCCGGAACGCCGCGCGCGCATGCTGAACGTGGAGGAATCGCCGGTGGTTTCAGTGCCGGTGGTGGCGCCGGGCAACTGGATGCCGGAAAACGATTCCGCGCCAGCTCCCGCACGTGCCCGATTTTTGAGCGAAGAAGAAGACGCGTCCTCAGAAAACCACGACGACGCGTTCTTCTTTGCCGCGGCAGCGCCGGGCGTGGCGACTACGGTGACGATGGCAACGCCGCAGGCCATGGCTGAAGCCGGCGAGGCCATGGATCTTGCGATGCAACGCGAGAACGCAACGGCGCCGGCGATGCCGCAATACGATGCCATGGAGAGCGAGACCGAATACAAGGCTCCGCCGCGGGACTATGCGGCGGATTTCTCAGAGGTTCCGCGCCGCGCGATCGGGCAGGAGATGGCGGAGCAGGGCATCGTGGAACAGGAAATGGCGGAGCAGTTACAGGGACCGGAACAATCTCTGTTTCCTGAGGCGGCCGGCGAGAGCGAACGCGACCTGGATGTTCCTACGTTCATGCGCAGGATGAAGTTCTAGACGATTGAGCTCGGAGTTGCGCAAGTATTTTCGGGTGGGTGCGGCCGGGGACGCCCCTACTACAACCGGCCGAGACACCGATAGTAACGTGACCGTTCCGGGGCGCGGTTTCAAAATGGGCGAGAACACGGTATATTAGGGAAAACGCCCCGAAAGTTGTACTCAGCAAGATTGCAGTACGAGGGGAATTTCTGCATCCTGGGTTACTGTAAGATTAGCGACGAATCTGCGATGGGTGGCCAAGCAACAATGCCAACCCTTCGCGTCATCCAGCGGCCAGACCTGCAAGCATGATCGTTGTTTCTGCGGTGGAGGAAAGGACCCACTCGCGGCATGCATTGAGAGTATGAAGTGCGTCGTCCACGAGGCGAACGTGCGGCACGAAATCCAAAGGTTGAGAGGATGTGGGCTGGATGAAGTTGTCACGCGTCAGGTCTTTTAGGACGGCTCTTTTTGTAGCTGTCTTTGCGGTGTCCGGTTTCGGCGTTGCGTGCGCAGTGGCGTTGAATGCTCCGCAAACCACCGTGCATCATACGAAGTCGCAGTCGCGGCTCAGGGTATCGCACCAAGCTACGGCGCATCACGCCGCAACGCATCAGGCCGCAGCGCATTCGACCCCATCGAAAACTGCCCACACCCCGGCAAGCCCGGCACATGCCGCGGCAACACGCTCCGCGAGTGGGCATAGCACTTCATCCCGCGTCACCCAAAGATCCACGAGCGCCAGGCGCACCACGGCCAGCGCGCAACTGCGCCGGGTTTCAGTCACGCGCCGCCATCGTTATTACGAGCGCTTTACGGCCAGCTCATTTGCGCAGAGCGACATTTTTGCCGGCGATGTGACGGCCGGCGAAGATCCAGTGGTACGCCAGGCCGCGATCGACGCTCTCGGCGACATGAACGGCACTGCCGTGGTCATCGATCCCTCCAACGGCCGCATCCTGGCCATGGTCAATCAGAAATTGGCGCTCTCGCCGGGCGCAGAGCCCTGCTCGACGATCAAGCTCACCGTGGCCCTGGCCGCGCTCTCTGAGGGCATTGTCACGCGCGATACGCCGGTGCAGCTGGCGGGCTTCCGCATGAACATGACCCAGGCGCTGGCTAAGAGCAACAATCTTTACTTTGAAGAGATGGGCCGCGAACTGGGCTTCGAGCGCGTGCGCCACTACGCCACGCAATTCGGGCTGGGCGAGCTGGCCGGCTACAACATTGCCGGCGAGCAGTTGGGCACGTATCCCGATCAGCCGATTCCCGAATCCGAAGGCGGCGTGGCCCGCATGTGCAGCTTCGGCCAGGGCGTCTCTCTTACGCCGCTGCAACTGGGCGCGTTTGTGGCCGCCATCGCCAATGGCGGAACGCTCTACTACCTGCAGCATCCCACCACGCCCGAAGAAGTGGCCACGTTCCAGCCCAAGGTGAAGCGCACGCTCGATATCGCCCGCTACATTCCCGACGTGGAAGACGGCATGGCGGGAGCGGTGGAATATGGAACCGCGCGCAGCTTGCGCACCAACTTCCGTGAGCTGCCGGTGTTCGGCAAAACCGGAACCTGCTCCGACGACGGCACACGCTTCGGCTGGTTTGCTTCGTATTCTGAGTCGCCGCAGGGCGCACTGGTGACGGTGTTTTTCCTGGAAGGCGGCCGGCCCACTTTCGGCCCGCGCGCCGCCGAGCTAACCGGGGAGTTCTACAAGAATCTCTGGAACCACGACTACTTCACCGTAAAGAGTCAGGATGCGCAGAACGCTCCAGCGGCCGCGCCCGCGAGCGCTCCTGCGGCGGTCTACTCGGCTCAGGCCGCGACTACGCCGGCCGAGCAGTAGCAGCGATCCGCATCTGAAAGCACTTAGCAAGCAAGAAGCCGCCCACGGGCGGCTTTTTTGCTGCGGTGTATTTTTCGCAGTTCGTCCTATCTCCTCGCAGTTCACCATAGCAATGATCTGTCATCCTGAGCGAAGTTTGGTGCGCTTGCGCGCCAAACGCAGTCGAAGGACCTGCGGTTGTTCTTTGCATCTTCGCGCAACGAACTTCCGGGGAACCGCATTTCCTCGCGAACGATAACTCCACGTCGAGTGATTTCGGATGACAATCGGCTATCCTGAAGAACGATGAATACTGTCAATTGGGTTCTTGCCGGCATCGGCGACATCGCGCGCAAGCGCGTGATTCCCGCCATTCAAGCGGAGCCGCGCAGCGTGCTCTGCGGGTTCGTCACGCGTGATGCGGCCAAGACGCTTGACTTTCCCGGCGCCAAGTCGTGGGCCACGGTGGAAGAAGCCGTCGCCGATCCGGCTGTGGACGCCGTCTACATCGCGCTGCCTGTGGCGCTCCATGCCAAGGCAGCCATCACGGCCCTGCGCGCGGGCAAGCATGTGCTCTGCGAGAAGCCCATGGCCTTCGATTTTGCGCAGGCGCAGCTGATGGTGGCCGAAGCGTGCATCTCCGGGCGTTTTCTCGGCGTTTCGTATTACCGCAGACTTTATCCGAAACTCCTCCGTGCGAAGCACCTCGTGCAGGAGGGCGCCATCGGCAGGCCGTTGCTGGCCGAGGCCAACTGCCACGGCTGGCTCGAAATCGAAGGCCGCGAATGGCTGCGCGACCCGGCGCTGGCCGGCGGCGGCCCGCTCTACGACACTGCCTCGCATCGCATCGACGCCATGAATTTTCTTTTCGGCAAGGTGGAGCGCGCCTGCGGCCTGCTGTCGAACGCCGTGCATCGCATGGGCGTGGAAGATTCCGCAACCGTGCTGATGCAACTTCCGGGCGGCGTGCATGGCGTCGTCGACGTGCGCTGGAACTCGCACATTCCGCGCGATCAGTTCCGCATCATCGGCGAGGAGGGCGAGATCAATCTCGATCCGCTCAACAGTCCGGAGTTGCGCGTCAATACTCAAGAAGGGAACCGCGTGGAGCATCTGCCTCCGCATGCCAATCTGCATTACCCGGTGGTGGAGAGTTTTGTCGAACGCGGTGCTCGCCAACGACCCCAACCGCCTGGCCTGCCCCGCCGAGCAGGGCGCCTGGGTGGATTGGACCATTGAACAGGTGGTTCGTTCGCAAGCTAAACCCTCCTGAAGCCGCCGTACGAATTTCCCCGCGGTCTTTGCAACGAATTCGAATGAGGTACATCCGATACATAGGTGAGGCGGCTTTTTCCCCACACATCCCCCGAGGTCCTCAATGGCGCTGCCGACTGACATTCTCCTCACATACGGATACCTGCTGCTTTTCGTTTGGGTTCTAGTGGAGCAGCTAGGCATTCCGCTGCCTGCCACGCCAGTGCTGCTGGCAGCCGGCGCGCTCTCGGTCGACGGCCCGTTGAACTTCTTTCTCGCGCTTGCGCTGGGCGTGGTGGCCGCGCTCATTGCGGACGCGGTGTGGTTCTTCATCGGCCGCAGTCATGGGCATCACGTTCTGCGCCTGCTTTGCAAGCTTTCGCTCGAGCCCACTACCTGCGTACGCCGCACTCAGGATTCCTTTGGCCGCCGCCGCGGCACCATGCTCATGTTTGCCAAGTTCGTGCCCGGCCTGGGTATCCTGGCGCCGCCCGTGGCCGGCCAGAATGGCATGAAGTTCCAGCGGTTCCTGTTCTTCGACGGCATTGGCGCAACGCTTTGGGTGGGAGTATTGCTGGCCGCAGGCCGCTTCTTTGGCGACTTGCTCAAGCGCAACGCGGGCGTGCTCAGCTGGGTGGGACGTTTCTCGGGTGCGCTGCTGATTCTCGGCATTGTCGCGTTCTTCCTCATCCGCCTCTATCGCCGCCGGGTAGTGCTGAAGCAACTGGCCGCCGCGCGCCTTGAGCCGGTGGACCTGAAGCGCCAACTCGACGCCGGAGATCCGGTGTTCATCGTCAACCTGCGCCACCCGCTGGAACTCTTGCCTGAGCCGTTTACGCTGCCCGGCGCATTGCACTTCTCGCCCGATTCGCTCGCCGAACGCCACAACGAGATTCCGCGCGACCGTGACATCGTGCTCTATTGCACATGCCCCAGCGAGGCTACCGCGGCCAAGACCGCCATGACGCTGCACCGCCTCGGCATTGACCGCGTGCGGCCCCTGCGTGGCGGCTACGACGAGTGGAAGCGGCTCGGCTTTCCCATGGACGCGATTCCGCCGGTGAATCCCATGGTGACGGTTGTGCAGCCGGCAAGCTGACCGTGCAAACAGTGGGTGCCCCGTCCAAGCTCGGCTTGGGCGGGAAATGCGCTTGACGTGCCTCGGTCGTCATGTTCGACTGATGCAGGAATCAGCGAGACGCATGCATCTGCCCCAACTTACCCTTGACGATTACAACCAACAGTTTGCCGATCGCCATCTGCTGCATGGCGTGGTGGCGAAGTGGGCCGGGGAACGTCCCGAAGCCATCGCCCTGCTGAGCGCAGAGAGCAGCCGTGCGGTTACCTGGAGCGAGTTTGATCGTTTTACGACAGCCTTGGCCTGCGAGGGTCTGCGCCTGGGATACAAGAAGGGCGATCATCTCGTCACGCTGCTGCCCATATCGGTGGATCACGTTCTGCTCGAATACAGTCTGTTCAAGATCGGCGTGATCGTGGTTCCGCTTGACCTGCGCTTGCCCGCCGCCGAGGTCATTCGTGTGGTCGCGATGCTGCGTCCGCGGGGGTTCGTCTGTCTCGGGCAGTACGGTCCGCTGGATTTCCGTGAGATGGGCCGCGCGGTCGCGGCAAAGTGCCCCTGGGTCGAACACTTTTTCACGGTGAGCACGGCCGAGCCGACGGAAGGCTTCCGCTCCTACGCAGCGCTGGCCGAAGCCGCATCGCGTGCCGCAGAGAATACGCCCGATGCCGGCGCGGCCGAACTGGCCGCGGCTGACCCCGCGATCGCGGAAGACGACGGTGCGCTGATCATCTTCACCACGGGATCGACCGGCTCGCCCAAAGCGGCTCTGCTCACGCACCGCAACATAACGTCGCAGAACATGTGCCTGTGCGGCGCATTCTTTGGCGGAGACAGCGGCACACGCTCGCTCGTCAATCTGCCTGCCTCGCACGTGGGCGCGCAGACCGAGATCCTGATGAGCACGCTCTTTGGCGGCGGGACTGCGGTTCTTCTTGAGGTCTTCGATGCCGGCCGCTCTCTGCGCGCCATTGAGCAGCACCGCGTGGAGCTCCTCGGTCAGATTCCCGTAATGTTCAACCTGGAATGGATGCTGAAGGACTACGGCGGCTACGACCTGAAGAGCCTGAAGTTTGCCGCCTACGGCGGCAATGCCGTCTCGCGCCCGTTCGTAGATAAACTCGCCACCATGGCGCCGGTGGTGGGCACGGGACTGGGGCTCACCGAGTGCGCTGGCTTCTGCACGTATGTGAGCGTCGATGCATCCGAACGAGAAAAAATCCTCGACGGCCTGGGCCACGACATGCCGGTCTACGCCTGCACGATTCGCCAGCCCATGCGCGATGACGGCATGGCCGGCGACGCGTTGCCCGACGGCGAGATCGGCCATATCTGCTTCCACGGGCCGCAGACCTTCGCCGGCTACGTCAACGATCCCGCAGCGACAGCCAGAACCATTTCGCGCGACGGCTATCTTTACACCGGCGATCTGGGATACAGGACGCCGGCGGGCATTCATCTTTCCGGTCGCGCCAAGTGGGTCATCAAGTCGTTCGGCTACCAGGTGTTTCCCGGCGACGTGGAAGCGCACATTGCCGACCTGGCGGAGAAAGTCATGAGTTGCGTCGTCGTCGGCGTGGCGCACGAGGTGGCCGGGGAGGGCGTGGTGGCCCTGGTCGAAAAGAGGCCCGGCGTCGAGCTGGCCGTGCCGGAACTGGAACGCCACACGCGCCCGCTCGCAACCTATATGCGGCCGCGGCATTGGATCATCGTCGAGCCCGGCCAGATGCCGCTGAACCGCCTCGGCAAGCCCGACCACCAGCGCGCGCAGGAAATGGCCAATGAGGAAATCGCAAAACTCCGCGCCCGCGGCGAGTGGGACAGCCGGCACAGCAATAGCGGATAAGCGCCGCACAGTGGCAAGCGGCCTTCCGCTCCAGAGGAGCGGGCGATAATAGCCCAGGGTCGAGTCCGCGCAAGTGGACGAGAACCCTGGGAGTGTGCGGCCTCACCTGTTTCCGTCCCGTAGGGCCGGCCGAATTCTACGCTGGATATTCGAGCTCAGGCCTATCCGCGACTGCCCCGCTCAAGCTGATGCCGCGCAGGCGGCTGCGAGGCATTACGATGAGGGATGTAGGATAACGGCTGTCGGGAGCACGTCCTTGGCATACGACGATCTGCGCGACTGGATCAAAGCGCTCGAAAAGCACGGCGAACTGCGCCGCATCCGCGAGGAAGTCTCGCCCGAGCTCGAAATCACCGAGATCACCGACCGCGTGTCGAAGATCGGATCCCACCCTTTCCGCAAAGAACGCGGAAAGGATGGGGCAACCCAGGGGTATGCTCCGGGCGGGCCGGCACTGCTATTTGAGAACGTCAAAGGGCATCCCGGTCACAAAGTCCTCATCAACCAGTTCGGCAGCGAGCGGCGGATGGCGCTGGCGCTCGGCGTCGATCGCATCGAAGAAATCGCCGAACGCATCCATGGCCTGATGAACGTGAAGCCGCCGACGGGCGGCTTTCTCGACAAGCTGAAGATGCTGCCGCAACTCGGCGAACTTGCCAACATCTTTCCCAAAACCGTGAGCGCCAAAGACGCGCCGTGCAAAGAGATCATGCGGCGCGGCAACTTCGACCTCAACTTTTTCCCCATTCTCAAGTGCTGGCCGTTCGACGGCGGGCGTTTTATCACGCTGCCTTGCGTGCACACGCGCGACCCGCGCACCGGCAAGCGCAACATCGGCATGTATCGAATGCAGGTCTTCGATGGCCAAACCACCGGCATGCATTGGCAGCGGCAAAAGGTTGCCGCGGAGCATTATCGCGAAGCACTGCGTGCGGCAGCCGCTTGGACGGGTGACGAGGCTGGGACGGGATCTGCGCGTGTTGCCATGATGGCGGAGACGGCCGGCGGCGCAGTCACCGTTCCCGATCAGCCGGCGGGCGCAATTCCGCAGCTCGCGCTGGGCAACTTGAAGGGCTCGCGGCTTGAAGTGGCCGTGGCCATCGGCACCGATCCGGCGACAACTTTCGCCGCCATCGTTCCCGCGCCGCCTGAGGTTGAAGAGTTTCTTATCGCCGGTTTCCTGCGTGGCAAGCCAGTCGAGATCGTGAAATGCGAGACGGTCGATCTCGAAGTTCCCGCGCATGCCGAGATCGTGCTCGAGGGCTACGTGGAACTGGGCGAGCTGCGCTCCGAGGGCCCTTTCGGTGATCACACCGGCTTCTACACCCTGCCGGACGAGTATCCCGTCTTCCATCTCACGTGCATCACGCACCGCAAAGATCCCATCTACGCCGCAACCATCGTCGGCAAGCCGCCCATGGAAGACGCGTGGATGGGCCGAGCCGTCGCCAGCATTTTTCTGCCCGCGATGAAGATGGCCATCCCCGAGCTGGTCGACATCAATCTGCCCGTGGAAGCGGTCTTTCACAACCTGATGATCGTGTCCATCAAGAAGAGCTATCCCGGCCATGCGCGCAAAGTGATGAACGCCATCTGGTCGCTCGGCCAGGCCATGTTCACCAAGTGCATCATCGTGGTCGATGAGGACTGCGACGTGCAGAACATTCCTGAAGTCGTGCTGCGCGTGGCCAACAACATCGATCCCGAGCGCGACATCCAGTTCACGCTCGGCCCCATTGATTCGCTCGATCACTCAAGCCGCTTGCCCAATTACGGCTCAAAAATGGGAGTGGACGCCACTCGCAAGTGGAAGGCCGAGGGCTTTGAGCGCCCCTGGCCGGCGATGATTGAAATGGATGGCGCGACCAAAGCGAAGGTCGACGCGATGTGGGCGAAGCTGGGGCTGTAAGCGGGTTCGGGAAGCCGGCTAATCCGGACGAATCTGCCCTCAAAGAGCGCATTGGCGATGACGCACTCATTCAATCCGCATTCCGGAATCATTGGAGTGAAACCCGTTGAACAGTACTTACCGAACTCCTGCACAATCGAAGCAAGCCCGTTTGGAGACACCCCCACACTCACGTGGCGGACTCGCCCCTATGGACGGGTCCGCCACGCAGCATTGCCTCACGAGAGAACGAAGAGCCTCTCCGTAGAAGATCCGCCGTTTACCGCTGCGTCCTAACGATGCCGTTCGGGCAGAGGCTTCCGCACCTGCGGCTTCACCTCTGTCTCGTTCACTGGCGAGATACCTTGCACGTCGTTCGCAAAGGTCGCGCCCGCGGGCACCAGATAGTTCTGCGCCGATTGATCGTCTCCGGTTCCGGTCATTGTGGTGATACGCGAAGCATCGATCCCCTGATCCGTGACCAGATAGTCCTTGGCATTGACGGCGCGCTGTGCGGCAAAGTTCTCTACCAAGATGTGCTTGTTGTGTGCTGCCCGCTTTTGCTCCTTCGCCTCGGTGTCATTTTCCTTGGCATTGGAGTCGGCAACGATGACCACCTTGGCATCAGGCTGCTGCTTCAGGTCAAGAGCTACCTGATCGAGGCACGCCTTGGCTTCGTTGTCCACCCGGGTTGGCCGCTTGGTGTCGTTGCTAAAGCTAACCGGGCAGAGGGCCTGTGTATGCGGCGGCGGTGGCGGCGGTGGCGGTGCCAAAACCGTGACCGTTGTGTTGGCGGTTGCCATGTGGCTCTTGTCGTCGGAAACGCTGCACGTGATTCCCACTGCGCCCGTCGGCGCTCCGGCCGAAGAGAATGTTGCGGTTGTGCCACTGCCCGTAATGGTGCCGGCAGAAGCAGAGTAGGTGTAAGCCAGCGGACGGTTTTGTGGGCTCACGGCCTGTGCCGTTACCGTGGTCGTTCCACCAGGCTGAACCTCCGCCGGGCTGGACGAACAGGAGATCGTCGGCGGTTCAAAGGCCTTTACCGTGTAGTTCGCCTCGCATTGGGCGCTCTCACCCGGTTTCAGGCCTTCCTTGCCCATCTTGCCTTCTTTCACTTCGGCCTTCGCCGTGTAGTTGCCGGGGTCCAGTGAACCGGTCGCTACAGTGGCCGTATTTCCGGTGCCAGTCACGCCTGTGCCACTCCAACTGTAGAGCACATTCGTGTTCTTCTTGGGATTTACCGATCCGGCAGCGGCGGTTACGGTGAGAGGATCGCCCGGGTAGATGGCAGGGGCACTCGCGTTGCATGACAGAGTAATCGGTGGCGGCTTTTTGCAGCCCATTGGCAAGAAAGCCAGACTCAACAGCGGGACCAAAGAGGCAAATTTTACGATTCGTTTATTCATGCGTTTACTCCCCATGCACGAAATACTACCGCCATTGCAAAGGATTGCCTGTTCTTTATTGCACTCTTTTTATTAGGTTGATCGATCGTATCCCGATCAAGATCAACTCTCGGCAGCTCCGGGCAAATAAGGCCATTGCTTTGCGTGCGATTCAGCACACTTCCCCTTCCGCCGTGTTCAGAAGAATGCATGCACATGGACCTCACAAAGTGCGCCAGGTCACACGAGGTCGATCGCAGCCCATAGGTAACGGCAAAACGCGCTAAGGTCCACACATTTAGTAGTTTCAGGTTTGTCGCCAATTCGGAAACACCTCTCTCGCCGGACCACAAAGCAACGCAGCTCAACAGGTCCGGCTCTGTTATATCTAAACCCATGCGGGTTAACTTTCGCGGTTGCCTCATCGGCCTGGTTGCGGGGTTGGCGCTCGCCGTGCCTGCCCACGCCCAAACCATCGCCGGATCGTGGCAGGGAACACTGTCGATCACCTCCCAGCAGGGCACATCGGTCAGTCGCAGTTTCCGCCTCGTCTTCACCATCGAGAAGAGCGCCGACGGCTCCTTCCACGGCGGCATCACCTTCATCGACATAGGTCGTTCCATGCCACTTACTTCCGCGACCATCTCCGCTCCGGATGTCACCTTCGCGCAGAACGATGCCGGTATCATGTTCCGCGGCAAGCTCAGTGTCGACGGCCAATCCATCGCCGGAACTTGGGCGCAAGGCAATCAAACTCTCCCGCTCAGCCTGCAGTTGGCCAGCGCAGACACCCTCTGGAAAGGCCCCGCGGCGCTTCCGCCCATGGCCGCCGACGCCGATCCCTCCTACGAGGTTGCCACCATCAAGCCCGCCACTGCCGACGAGCAGCATCCCGTCTTCGACCTGCGTACGCACAGGTTCGAGGCCACCGGCACCTCCGCCAAGGAGCTCATCAAAGTCGTATGGAATATACGCGGCCGGCAGGTTATCGGCGGCCCACCCTGGCTCGAAGACAAGAAATTCGACATCGTCGCTGAGCCCGATACTCCCGGCAGGCCCAGCGAAGAGCAGAGCCGTGTCATGATCCATAAGCTGCTCATCGAGCGCTTCCACCTCCAGGCGCACACCGAGCAGCAGCTCTATCCCGTTCTCGCCCTCACGCTCGATCCCAAAGCGCCTCGTCCCACTCCAACCGACCCCAAGTTCAGCGACAACATCAGCATGTTTGGCCGGCGCGAAGGCGACGACATTGTCGTTCACATCTCCGGCGCGACCATCCCGCAGATGCTCGCCTTCATCATGAACACCTTCCAGGCCCGCCAGCTTGTGGATGAGACCGGCCTCACCGGCACCTACAACATTACCCTCCGCATCGAAGGCCTCGCGCAGGGCCCCGTCAGCGACGAGGATTTCGGAACCGCCCTCGTCCAGGCCGCCGCGCACGCCGGCTTCAAGTTCATCCCCAAGAAAGAGCCGCTGCAGGTCGTCGTCGTTGACCACATCGAGCTACCGACGCCGAACTGAGAGCCACGCCCAACGAAAAGCCACGCCGAACTGATCACGCGCGGAACGGGCATGATCGCGCTTTTGTTAGGTATAGGGTCCGCTCTGTT
Organism: uncultured Acidobacteriota bacterium; assembly: GCA_963729915.1. Lineage (GTDB taxonomy): Bacteria > Acidobacteriota > Terriglobia > Terriglobales > Acidobacteriaceae > Telmatobacter. Next base: position 77,183 of record CAVSQE010000026.1, read on the forward strand.
ATATCTAGACCCATGCGGGCCGGTTTTTCTTCTCGCCTCATTCCCTATCTCGCCGTCGCGCTGGCTTTCGCTCTTCCGCTTACCCGCGCGCTCTACGCCCAGCAGAAGCAGACATCCGGCACGTTTCGCTGGATCGATTTTCACGATCCCAAAGACCAGAACATCGTGGCTTGGATTACGCGCTCGCTGACGGTGGAGAAGTGGACCGCCATACGCGAGATCGGCGTGGTCTACGATGCAGCGCTGGTGGTGACTACCGACCGTGACGGGCCGCAATCGCCGCCCGGCGACGACAGCTTTACGGTCTGGAACGCATCGCTCACCAGCCACGTGGTCGCGCCGCTGCTCAAAGGCGTGAATCTGCGCTGGATCGACTGGGAAAACTTTGCCGACGATGCTCCCCAGGAGTTGGCCGTGCTCTACGACAACTGCCATGACTGCGCGGCCAGCACGTTTTTCACCAGCTTTCGCTACGACCTTGAGCACCATATGTTTGTGGGGCGATGGATCCGCGGCGGCCAGGGAGTTCTGGTGTGGAATGCCGTTCCGCCCAGCGCTCCCGACGTGACCTGGACGCAGGTCTATGCCTTGATCGCCGGAGCGGAGAATCGCGCCTACCTGGCGACGTGGAACCACTTCGACTACGGAAAAAAGCGCCAGCCCAGCGACACCATTTTCCGCTACGATGTGGACCCCATGACTGGAATGGAGCGCACCGAGGAACTGACAAAGGAGAATGCCGAGGCGATGAAACTGCGCCTGTGCCGCGGGCAGGACGCCATTCAGGGCCTGGAACGCGGTCAGGACTCGGCACTTTGCCAGCAGTTGCTGAACACCCAACCGCAGCGCAAGCCAGTGACTACACCGCCAGCCAACAATCGCGGCCAGTCAGCGGGCGGGCGCGTGAGCCATTGAAATGAGCATTTAGTGGTCAATAGAGAGCAGTTTTGCCCCCCGCGCCGCCGATAGCATCCAAGCTGAATGGAGGCGTGAAATGAGCCGTCTTTTCAGACTTGCAGGATTCGCCTTGCTTCCTCTGGCGATCGCACTTTTCGCAGCCGGTTGCCACAACAATCCAGCCCAGGTGCAGGCGGATAACAGCCAGGCGGGCACGCAGGACCCGGCCACGGACCCGGCGACGGCGAATCTGGCCCCCGTTCCAGACAATTCAGGCGCCATAAGTTACCAGCAGAGTGCTCCGCCGCCGGACCAGTCGTCTTACGATCCAAGTTACGGAGAGCAGCCTGAATACACCTCAGCCCAGCCGCCTCCACCCATGCCCGAGTACGACCAGCCGCCGGTTCCCGGCGACGGCTATATCTGGACTCCGGGTTATTGGGCCTGGTCTCCGGACGGCTACTACTGGGTGCCCGGCGCCTGGATCGAGGCTCCCTACGAGGGCGCGCTCTGGACCCCCGGCTACTGGGGCTTCTGGAATAACGTCTACGGGTTTTACCCAGGCTACTGGGGCCAGTACATCGGCTACTATGGCGGCATCAACTACGGCTTTGGCTACGTAGGATTCGGCTATCAGGGCGGTTACTGGGGCGGCGGCCATCTCTACTACAACCGCTCGGTCAACAACGTGAACACCTCAGTGGTGCATAACGTCTATAGCCGTTCGGTGGCCGGCTACACGAACAACTCCCGCGTGAGTTATAACGGCGGATCGGGAGGCGTACAGGCGCGGGCGCGGCCTGCGGAGCTGGCGGCAATGCATCAGCCGCACACCGCACCCATGACGTCACAAGTGCAGAATCAGCGTACGGCCAGCACCAACCGGGCCCAGTTTGCCAATACAAATCATGGCCGCCCGCCCAATGTGACTGTCAGCCAGCCTCTTGCGGCCGATCGCAACGTGAAAGCACCAGCGGCGTTGCAGAGAACCAATCGGGCTGTAGAGCAACAGCAACAACATCAGGCGGGGCCGCAACAGACCCAGCACCAGGCAGCTCCGCAGCAACACCAGGCGGCTCCGGAACAGCGCCAAGCGGCACCGGAACAACATCGGGCAGCTCCACAGCAACATCAGACAGCTCCGCAACAGCAGCGGCAGGCGGCTCCGCAACAGCAGCGTCAGGCGGCTCCGCAACGGCAACGTCAGGCGGCTCCGCAACAGCAACGTCAGGCGGCTCCGCAACAGCAGCGTCAGGCAGCTCCACAGCAGCACCAAGTGGCGCCACAACCGCAGCGTCAGGCGGCTCCGCAACAGCACCAGGCGGCTCCGCAACAGCACCAAGCAGCTCCGCAACAGCACCAAGCAGCTCCGCAACAGCACCAAGCGGCTCCGCAACCGCAGCACCAGGCAGCTCCAAAGCAGGACGAGCAGCACCCCAAGTAGCAGCGTTTCGCAGGGCATCCGCGGCGGAATCCGCGGATGTCCCCTGAATGGGCGCCTTCACTCCGCCGCCGGCCACCAGCGCGGCCAGTCCGCGCAGGGGTGGGGGACCCATTGACGGCACAGAGAAGAATTTCCTAGAATTCCGAGACTTCCGTATTACGAACCGGGTTCAATCGAATGGAGGTTGAGATGAAAAGCTATTCTCGACTCGCACTTTGCATACCGCTGGCCCTCGTGGCCGTTCTTTGCCTGACAGCATCGCACTTGAAGCTGACATCAGGCGTCACCGCAGTTCAGGCTGCCGGGCAGGAACAGGCGCCCCCGCCTCCCGATCAGGGGCCCGATCCCGCAGCCGTCAATCAGGCTCCGGATACCACCGGCCAGGGAGCGGCCGGCCCATCCTATACCACTGAGACCGCGCCTCCCGGCGGCGGGAATCCCGATGTTTCCGGCTACACCGAGCAGCCTACGGAAGAAGCGACTGAGCCTCCTCCACCGCTGCCCGATTACGCGCAGCCGCCCGCCCCGGACGACGGATACATCTGGACTCCCGGCTACTGGGCCTGGGGCCCTTACGGCTATTACTGGGTGCCCGGCGTATGGGTTGAGCCTCCGTACGCTGGCGGGCTCTGGACTCCCGGCTATTGGGGTTTCTACGGCGGGCGCTACCTCTTTTATCCCGGCCACTGGGGCATGCACATTGGTTGGTATGGCGGCATCAACTACGGCTTCGGCTACGTCGGATTCGGTTACGAGGGCGGCTACTGGAATAGCGGCCACTTCTTCTATAACCGCGTCTACAACAACGTCAACGGGCGCGCGGTGCACAACGTGTACAGCTACCGCGCCAATGTCCGCGTGAACAATAACGTCCGCGTCAACAATAACGTCCGCGTGAACAATAACGTGCGCGAGAACAATAACGTTCGCGGCAACAACAATGTTCGGCCCAGCTATCGTGGCGGACCGAATGGCGTGCAGTCGCAACCGCGGCCGTCGGAAGGTAACGCATACCGCGAGCCCACCGCTCCGCGCATGAACACGCAAGTGCAGCATGCGCAAAACTACAGCACGCAGCGCGGACAGTATGCGACGCCGAATCAGAGGCCGGCCACGACGGCGGAGACACGGCCGCTGCATGCTGACCCCCATGTCACGCCGCAGGTGCGCAGCGGTGGCGGCGGAGGCGGAGGCCGCTCGGGAGGCCATCGCTAAGTCGGCGCCGTAGCTAAAACATCACGGGCCGCATTCTCCAACCATCGGAGATGCGGCCCTGATTTTTCGCGCGTCGAAATTGTTGATGCTGAACCGCGGTGCTCTTACTCGACCGCGAAAACCTTGATAGCAACCAGGCCGCGCACCCACCGCGCCGGGCGCTTTTCTCCTGTCGCAATCAACTTCGTTGGTCCGTCGCCTTCAAGGGCTTTGCCGTTCTCGGTGTCGGCCACGATGACCGTGGAACTGCTCACTTCGGGCGTGATCTCGCCGATTGAGTACACCACTTCGTAAAGATCCGAGCCCTCGGCCACCACATACAGTCGCAAATCTTTGCCGCGCGGATGCTCGCTCATGCCCAGCGGCGTGAGCAACGCGATCAGAGGTACACCAGAGTAAGTCTCGTTGGCCTTGGTGTGTTCGTTGTAGACAGTGACCGTCACGTGCGGCAGCGGGGCCAGCGTGGCCACGGTCCATGTCGCGGTTTTGTCGCCGAAGGTGATCTTCAGCTCTTCTGCCGGCGCGGGAACCATGGCCGACATGTCGGATGTTTGCCGCGGCATCGGCATATGCGGCTGCGGGTTTTGCGGCTGCTGAGCGAAGGCTCCTAAACTCAGCGTCCCTAAGAAGATGGCGGTGTAAACCTGCGAAGGCTTCATGAATTTCTCCTCGCCTCCATCGTATACTGAACCCATGTCGATTGTGCGCAACATCGCGGGCATCGCAAAGGGCATGAGCATCACTGCTCGCGAGGCGTTTGCGCCCACCGAGGTGGAGAACTACCCCGATGGTCCCGGCCCCTTGCGCGGTGCGGTGTTTGAGTCGCGGTTCCGCGGCGCGCACGTGTTGCAGCGCGACGAAGACGGCCTGGAAAAATGCGTGGCGTGTTTCCTGTGCGCCGCGGCCTGCCCTGCCAACTGCATCTATATTGAAGCCGCCGATAACACTAACGAAGTGCGCATCTCTTCTTCGGAGCGCTACGCCAAGGTCTACAACATCGACTACAACCGCTGCATCTTCTGCGGCTACTGCGTCGAGGCTTGTCCGACGGACGCCATCACGCACGGCCACGGCTTCGAACTGGCCACGCTGAATGCCACGAATCTGGTGATGCGCAAAGAAGACATGCTGATTCCGGTGGCGGCGCTGACGGCAGGGAAGTAGCGCAGCGCTCGGCGCCGTTTCGCGCGCCGATGTGATCCAACTCACAGACCTAACCCAATGCAATTTTTTACAGTCAAATCACCGGATGAAACGGTTCGCCCAACTCGTGGCAGTGCTGGCGATTGCATTGTTTGCCATCCAGCCTGCTCTTGCGGGCATGTCTTGCATGCCGAATCAGTCGGCTGCCTGCGTTCCGGGCTGTCCGATGGCGATGGACAGCATGGGCGCGGACTGCCCCGTGGCGGGACAGGCGATGGCAAGCGAGTGTCTGCCAAACTGCTGTACACACGGCGTCTCGCCGGCAATTGCTCCTCTGGTTCCATCAGAGAGGCTGCGGTTGGCGATGTTCCTCATCTCTGCTGCGCGCCCAGACGCAGGGCAATCGGCCAAAACGGCAGCGTCCTTCTTTGCGCCCATTGAAAGCCGAGCGGTTTCTCCCCCACGCTACATTCTGAACCAGGTCTTCCGGATCTAAATCTCTCCTGACGTGCATGCACCTGAAGCAGCCTTCTACAAGGCTTCAGCATTTTCACGCAACACTCACGTTAAGGAGAATTCCATGAAACGTACTATCGCAATGATTTCGTTTGCTGCTGCTATTGCCATCGCCTCATTTGCATACGCCGCGCCGAACTCGGCCAAGGCCGCCTACTGCAACGCTTGCTGCAAAGGCAAGTGTGGCCAGACCTGCTGCCAGGGCGGCTGCACCGATAGTTGCTGCCAGAGCAAGTAAGCCAATTCAACAAGGGTCCGGATCGCGTCAAGCGGTCCGGACCACACTACCTGGTCTCTAGTCCCGCAATCCCCGTCATCTTGTTCCCTTGTTCCCTCGGTCCCTTGATCCCTGCTTTCTACTCCGCGCCCGTGAGCAGTCCGCGCTTGCGCATTTCTGCCATCACGCGTTCCACCTTCCAGTCCAGGGCGTCGGAGCCGTCGACCACAAGATCGGCGTTCGCCGCCGAGGGCCGTACGAACGTCATGCTCGAGGGGCGCACACGATTCTCATATTGATAGCGCACCGTCTCCTCGCTTCTTCCACGCTCGTCCATATCGCGCTTCAGCCGCCGCTCGAAACACAATTCGTCCGGGGTATCGACGTAAATGCTCAGCTGGTAAAGCGGCAGCAGGTCCGCGAAGTAGAGCGCAAAGATGCCTTCAATAATCAGGAATGGGCCGGAGGTGACGCTTTCGGTCCGGCCCGGCACACGCGTGTAAGTTGCAAAGTCGTAAACCGGACGCTGGATCGTGTCTCCGCGCGCCAGTGCGGCGATATGCTCAGCCAGCAGCGGAATCTCAATCATCGACGGGTCGTCGAAGTTCTGCTGGACGCGTTCTGCGAGCGGCATGTGGCCAAGGTCGAGATAATAGTCGTCGAGATGAAAACGGAGGCCGCGCAACATGCGGGCCATTTCGTTGGCCAGCGTGGTTTTGCCCGAACCGGAACAGCCGGCAATGCCCAGCACGGTCGGCGGAAAGGGCAGCCGCGGAATCTGGGCCGCGACTTCGCGTGCGACTCGGGCACTCACGGGCGGGCTCACGGCTCCTCGTTGATCTTCGCGGCAATGCGCGGCGCCAGGCGCTTGAGCAATCCGGCCAACCGTCGCTCCACCATGCGCCCGGTTTCGTACACCTCTTCATGGCTCAGCGGAGTCGCGCCCAAACCCGCGGCCAGGTTGGTGACGCAGGAGATGCCCAGCACTTCGATACCCATGTGTCGCGCCACAATCGTTTCCGGTACGGTCGACATCCCCACCAGAGTGGCTCCCAGGGTGCGAAAGGCGCGAACCTCTGCCGGCGTTTCAAAGTTGGGTCCCGGCGTGGCCAGATACACGCCCTCCTCCAGCGTGAATCCCTCCTCGCGCGCTGCCTCCACAGCCAAATCGCGCAATGCCTTGCTGTATGCCTCGGTCATGTCGAAGAAGCGCAGTCCGGCGCCCGGTCCGATGGCAAAGCGTGGCTCATTGGGCCCGGTGAGCGGGTTCCAGCCCATCATATTGATGTGATCGGCCAGCAGCACGAGCTGGCCCAACTTGTAACCGTCTTGAATACCGCCGGCGGCATTGGTCAGCACCACGGTGCGCACGCCCAACGCGCCCAGCACGCGCATGGGAAACGTGACTTCGCGCGGCGTGTAGCCCTCGTAGGAATGGACACGGCCTTGCAGGATGACCACTGGCGCGCCACCCAGTGACCCCACCACCATTCGTCCCGCGTGCCCCTCGACGGTCGATTGCGGAATGTGCGGGATCTCCTGATAGGGAATGATGACCGGATCGGCGACCGCATCGGCCACCGCGCCCAGTCCCGAACCCAGCACCATGCCCACCCGCGGCGCGAGCGCGTCCAACCGCCACTGCACAAATGCGGCTGCCTCTGCGACCTGGTCGTAGTACGTCATAGCTTAATTCCGTTGCTGCGCTTCGGACATTCTACCGTTCCTCGCTCCGCTGGTGGCTGTGCAAAGCAGGTTCCGGCTGCGAGAACAGGGAGATGGGAGCAGGGAGACGGCCATCACATTTTGTGATTTTGAGCCGGGGGTATAATGCCATCCGGTCTGAGAGCCGGCCAGTTTCTGAGCGGGTTTGGACTGCGCCGGGCTGGGTAGAACTGGGAGCAAGTCAATGGCAACGCAAGAATTGCAACACGAACTGCTTTTGTCACGGCGCATGGCGCGACTGGGCACGGAAACGGCATTTGAAGTTTTGAGCAAGGCCAAAGCGCTGGAGCGCACGGGCCGGAGCATCATTCATCTGGAGATCGGCGAGCCGGACTTCTCGACTCCGCCGCACATTGTGGAAGCAGCCGTGGATGCGCTGCGCGGCGGCTGGACACATTACAGTCCCTCGGCGGGGCTGCCGGAGTTGCGCGAAGCTATCGCCAGTTACGTCAGCCGCACGCGCGGCGTCGCGGTCGAGCCCGACGAAGTGGTCGTGGTTCCCGGCGGCAAGCCCATCATGTTCTACGTCATGCTCGCGCTCGTCGATGAAGGCGATGAGGTGATCTATCCCAATCCCGGTTTTCCTATCTACGAGTCGATGATTCGCTACGCAGGAGGCACGCCGGTGCCGATTCCGCTGCGCGAAGAACGGGATTTTGCGATGGACGTGGACGAGATGGCGAGACTGATCACGCCCAGCACCAAACTCATCATTCTCAACTCGCCGCAGAACCCCACCGGCGGCGTGCTGGCGCGCGACGACATCGAACGCGCCGCGGCGGCCATCGGCGATCGCAACATCCTGGTGCTGGCTGACGAGATTTACAGCCGCCTGCAGTTTGCAGGCAAGCCGTTTTCCATGATGAGTGTGCCCGGCATGCAGGAGCGCACGATTCTGCTCGACGGCTTCTCGAAGACCTATGCCATGACCGGCTGGCGCATCGGCTACGGGGTGATGCGTGCCGACCTGGCCGCGCAGATCACGCGTTTGATGACCAACTCCAACTCCTGCACCGCCAGTTTTACGCAACGCGCTGCGCTGGCCGCGCTGGCAGGCGACCAGAGCGCCGTGGATGCGATGCGTCTGGAGTTCGAGCGGCGCAGCCGGGCCTTTGTCACAGGCCTCAACCGCATTCGCGGCTTTAGCGCGCACATGCCGAAGGGCGCATTCTATGTCTTCGCCAACATCACCCTCACGGGTTGGGCGTCGAAACCTCTGGCCGATGTCTTGCTCGAAGAGGCCGGCGTGGCCGCGCTTTCCGGCACCGCGTTTGGTTCCTATGGCGAAGGTTATCTGCGCTTCAGTGTCGCCAATTCCATGGAGAACCTGATAGAAGCGCTGGCGCGCATCGACGCTTGGGTGAGCGTGCACACATAGCGGCGGGTGGAGTGGACTTCTCGCAAAGGAGAACGGCAATGTCGCTGAGAGATGCAACCACCGGGCAGGTGCGGAAAGAATATTCCATCGATGAACTCTGCGACGCGGCGCGGCTCATGCGCGGCTACAACCTGGTCGCGTTGTGCGCGGCGGGCTCGGGCCACGCCGGCGGCACGCTCTCCATCATGGACATTGCGGCGGCGCTTTATCTGCGCGCGGCCGAGCACGACCCTAAAAATCCCGACTGGCCCGATCGCGACCGCATTCTCTGGTCGGCCGGCCACAAGGCGCCGGCGCTTTATGTGTCGCTCGGCATCGCCGGTTTCTGCCCGCTCGACGACATCGTCACTCTGCGCAAGCTCGGCTCGCCCTTCCAGGGCCATCCCCATTGGCTCAAACTGCCGGGCGTGGAAGTTTCCTCCGGCTCGCTCGGCCAGGGTTTGAGCATCGGGGTCGGCATGGCGCTGGCCGCGCGCATCGACGGCAAGCAGCACAAGATTTTCTGCCTGATGGGCGACGGCGAACAGCAGGAGGGCCAGGTGTGGGAAGCGGCCATGGAGGCCGGTCACTTCCATCTCGACAACATCATCGCCGTCATCGACTGCAACCGCCTGCAGATCGACGGCTGGGTGAAGGACGTGATGCAAGTCGAGCCGCTCGCGGCGAAGTACGCGGCCTTCGGCTGGGAGGTGCTGCGCATCGACGGCCACGACATGAGCCAGATTGTTGACGCCTTCGCGCGGGCGCGTGCAGTGACCGGCAAGCCTGTCATGGTTCTTGCCGACACGGTGAAGGGCAAGGGCGTAAGCTTCATGGAAAACCAGCCGGGCTGGCACGGCAAAGCGCCGAATCGCGAAGAACTGAACGCGGCGCTCGCGGACCTCGGTCTCGCCGAGCGATTGCCCGTCGATGACTTGCTCGCCAAAGCGAAGAGCTGGCAAACCGAAGCGTCAGGCGCTCTCGAAGTGCGCATGCCGCGCTACTCGCGCGACTTTTGGTGGAATGCGCGCGACGCCATGCAGGTTGCCATGGAGCCTACGCGCAAAGGCTTCGGGCGCGCGCTTGCCGAATGCGGCGATGATGAGCGCATCGTATGCCTCGGTCTCGACATTTCCGGCTCCATCACGATTGCGGATTTCTATTCCGGCAAGCCGGAGCGCACGCGGCGCTGGATCTCGATGGGCATTGCGGAGCAGTCGGCCACGGCAGCAGCCGCGGGCTTGGCGCGCGAAGGCAAACTGCCCGTGCTCGGCTCGTACGCCACGTTTTCCGCGGCGCGCAACCTCGATCAGATTCGCGTTTCCATCTGCTACTCCAATCTCAACGTGCTGGTGGCCGGCGCCCATGCGGGCGTCTCGGTGGGCGCGGACGGCGCTACGCACCAGGCGCTCGAAGACCTCTTCGCCATGCTCGGCCTGCCGAATATGACTGTGGTCGTGCCCTGCGATGCCGTTGAAACGCGCAAGGCCACGCGGCATTTGCTGCTCGAACACGTGGGGCCCAAGTACATCCGCTTCGCGCGGGAGGCCACGCCGATCGTGACCAGCGAATCCACGCCCTTCGTTTTCGGCAAAGCGAATGTCATCCGGCTGCGCGCCCAGGGTCCGGATTTCGCCGGGCCGAAATTTGTTGACACCTTCGAGACGCGCCTCGCTGAGGACTACGCTGAAGAGGGCGAGGATCTGAGCATCATCGCCTGCGGCCCCATGGTGCCTGAGGCGATGCGCGCGGCATGGATTCTGAAGCAGGAGTTTGGCCTGGAGACGCGCGTCGTGAATCTGCACACGCTCAAGCCCATCGATGCCGAGGCGATCGTGCGCGCGGCGCGCGAAACGGGCGTGGTGATCATGGCGGAAGAACATCAGATCGGCGCCCTGGCCGGACGCGTGAGCCTGATTCTGGCTACGAATCCTGGGCTCTATGGGGTCCCGGTCATCACCAGCGCCATCGGGGTGAAAGACCGCTTCGGCGAGTCCGGCGCGCCGTGGGAGTTGGTCAAGGTGTTCGAGTTGAGCGCGGAACATATCGCCCAGACGGCCATCGAACTTGTCTCGGTGAAGAAACACGCGGCCGAACATCTGGTGACAGCGTAGTCCACGTTGGCTCGGTCCCTCAGTCCCGCAGCCCCTACGTCCCTGGAACGGGTGGCATAAATCCGGTTTTGAAAGGGCATGGCTTTAGCCGTGCCGTAAAGGACGCATAAACAGCAGGGCTTCAGTCCCTGAGGGACGTTTTTCAATCGGCCTCGAGCATTGATGCAACCAGTTCCAGTCCCTGCCTCACTCCGGCGGTCCCACCGTCAGCACAAAATACGATGCCGGCTCCGTCTGGCTGGCGTTGTAAACGGTGTGCTGGTCGCCCGCGATGCACACGCCCATCTCGCCCGCCACCAGGTCACGCGTCACGCCCGCCGTCATCAGCTGCGCCGTGCCTTCGTGGATACACCAGATCTCGGTGTGCTTGTGCGTGCCGATGGGCTCGGGCGGCGCGCCCGGCGCGAGACGTGTAAAGTGCGCCTCCATGCGGATGTTGTCGGGCAGCATGCCCAACAAGAAGCGCTTCGACATGCGCGGCGATGGATGCGGATTCGCCGGCTCAATCTGCGGATAGCGGCCGGAGACGAGCGTAGGCAGTGGCATGGACGCGGCGGTTGGAGCAGCAGGCGCCTGGGCCTCGGCGTCGGGTGCCAGGGCGGACGCGGCAGCAAGCAAGGGCAAAAGCGCGGAAAATTCTCGGCGGTTCATCGGATCTCCTTTTGTTCTGTCTGTAGAATTCACATCATAAATTGACCTGTCATCCTGAGCGACGACCCTGACCCTGAACAAGGTGAAGGGGAAGGGGAGGAGTCGAAAGCCTGCCCTGAGCGAAGATCGCAGAGCGATCGAAGTCGAATGGGGATCTGCGGTTGTTTTTGCCGCTCCGTTGCTCTCGTAGTTCCGCAGCCCCGTAGCCCCTACCTCCCGTCACTGCCCCGAAATCAATCGCACCGTGCCCAGAATTCCCGAGGGCAGCGGCACCAGATGATCCATATCCTGGGGCGTGAATTTCTCACCGTAGCGCAAATTCAGCAGCCGGTAATCCGGCGCGGCGCGCCCAGCTAGCTCGTTGATAGCGGTGTTGGCTACCGCGATCCGCAGCTCATTCTTGCCCGCATGCAGCAGCGCAGTTACATCCAGGCGATAGGGAGGATGCCACAAATTTCCAGCGGGTTTTCCGTTCACTGAGACCACCGCGACTTCGCGAATCGGCGGGTCGTACCAGGTGCGCGTGCCTGCCTGATGCAGCTGCTCTCGCGGCACCGGCGTGCCTTCGCCAAAGTCCAGAAGCACGTGCCCGGACTTGGCAACCGCCTCGGGAATTTCTACCGTGCGCGTGTAGATAGCCGGGCCTGAATAATATTTCTCGCCGCGAAGTCGGTCCACGAGTGCAAAGTCTGCATGGTTTCTCCGGTTCCGCTCTTGTCGAACGTCACCCTCCAGTCGTGGCTCAAGTCAATAGCCGCGAACGGCGTCGCGGCTTGTTGCTGCGGCGGAGCAGCAGCGCCCTCGCGTAATACCACCACGCGCGATTCATACGGAGCGAGGTCCAAGTGAATTGTCGGCCCGGAACCCGCGCCCGTAATCTTTCCCGTGAACGGATCCCACCACTCCGCGCCGCTCATTGGCGCGCGAAACGTCGCATCGAGCGAGTGCGGGCGGTTGTCGGTGTTGGTAACGAAATAAATGTCCCCGGTCAGCAGCTTGCGATGGACGAAGCCAATCTCTGGCGTTGCGGGCATCATCGCAACATCCGGCTTCAGAAGCGATGCGCGAATTGCAGGCCCAACGTCCGCCGCGCTCGCAACGATCTTTACGTTTTTCACACTGGGAGCCGACAGCTCCTCTGAAATCTGCTCGACAGCTACGGAATCGCGAGGCCCTTCCTTTACGCCCGGCGCGCGCGAGGGCAGGCTCTTCACAGCGATCAACGTTCCACCGTGCTGCGCAAAATCTTCAATTTTCCTGTAGGTGGCTAGCGGCAGCCGCTCCGTCGCCGGCATCACCAACACCGGATACTTGATGCCGACCTTGTCGATCGCCGCGGAATCGATGAAGTCGAGATTGTAGCCTGCGTCGAGAATCGCCGGAACCAGACCGGGCCCGAGCAAAATGCGCATCTCGTCGGTGACGGAAACGTGTCCCGGCCGGAAGCGTGCCTGCGCGTCTTCTTCCGGCAGCAGCACGGCAATGTCGTTCACCGGCGAGCCCTGGCGCAGCAGGTAACTCATGCGCGAGAAGTAGTCCATCACGTCGGGCATCACCATCCACCACGGGTTGTGATCGTTAAAGACTGCAGCCGCATAGAACGACCATCCGGGATCGCCCACCGAAGGCGGCGAATACGGCCAGCCGTGGCCCACCAACTGGTTGATGCCCTGCAGAAAGAACGTGTCGGCTTCGGCCTTCATGTCGAGCGGCGTGGCGCGGAACGACGGCGAATGCAGCCAGGTCCATGTTTCCGACGAAGTGATAGGTCGGCCATAGACGTGGCTTGCGGAGGTGGCCCAGCGCGTAAAGGAGAAACCGCTGTGCCATTGTGAGCCTTCGCCCTCAGGTAGATCGACCAGCGCGTTGCTCGAAAGAACAACCGCAGGTGACCCGTAGCTCTGTGAACGGAACTTCGTATGATGCTCGCGCGCCCAGGAGTTGAGCGGCGTCAGATAATGTTCGTCAATCAACTCTGTCAGCGTGCGGCCCCAGTCGTAACGCAAGTCGGCGGCCTCGGGAGTCGTCCCCGCGGCCAGCTCCGGTAGGTGCGCCAAAAGATCATAGCCGCGCCGGGCACGAAACTCGTCGAGAAGCTTCGGCGTCCAATCCGATTCGTACACTTCAAGGCTGTCGCTGAACACCGAGTAGGGAACGTTAGGCCCGCACGCAGCGATCAGCGGATCGGCCACATGCTGCAAGTGATTCTGAATCGCCTCCATGCTGAAGTGGTCGAGCACAAAACCCTCCGCGCCCACCGCTGCGCGCTTTACTTGTTGCCCGGTCCGGCTGGAGATGAAGAACACGGCGACGTGCGGACCGCTGATCCCCGCGGGCAACGTCAGCCGGTACCCGCCCATAGATTCGATCTGCTGCGTGTGCTCGGCGTCGTAGTTCTGCGGCGTTCCTGAAGCAAGAAACGCAGCTAGCAGAGCTTCGCCATTGCGAATGGAAGGTACGGGAAGGGAAGTGGCGCCTGGCGGCACCGCGTCGGCCACAATGCGAACCGGCCCGCTGCGTCGCTGACGGGCACATATGCGCCGCCGTACGGCCAGCCGCTGCCCAGGGTCAGGTTCAGCCGCATGTTCAAATCATGTGTCGTCTGCGCCGTGAAGCCGAGCATGTCGAGAAAATCCCTGGAGAGAAACGGCAGATTGCGAAATCCCTTTTGCGGATCGTCGAGATCGAGCGCATAAACAGGCTGCACCTCCACGCCGCCGATGCCGCCCGCCTTCATGGTGCGCAGTTCGCGGGCCAATTCATTCTTCTCCACCGCCGGGCCGAACCACCACCAGCGCATCATGGGCCGCGCATCCATGGGCGGCGTGGCAAAACCGCTACGAATCGCGGTAAGGGAATCAGATGTCGCGGCCTTTTGCGCCGCGGCAGGCAACGCCGTCAGAACCACGTGCAAGCGCCGCGCAAGCAACGATACAAAATGAACTTTGAGTCCAAGAAAAACGCATATTAGAACCCCCTGGAAATCTATGCCGCTGCCGCGCCGCCTTCTCAAGCCGCGCTGTGGCTGGGCAGAAACCCCTCGGCGGTCCATGGTAATTCCCAAAGATACAAATGGTAAACAAAATGTGGAAAGAAACCTCCGCCCCGAAGGCGGGAACGAGCGCCGTCACGCGTCGCAGTCAATCTTTCATGAATTCGCACAGGCGCGCTGTGCGCCAGCGCAGTCGGCACATGGAGGCGTGTGGTAGTTTTCTAGTGTGTCCGCAGAGAGCGCATTGGCCACACCCGAGATCGAATCCGATCCACCAGGTTCAAAACCACGATTTACCTTGTGGCACGGGGCAACAGCTGCGCTTTTGGCGCTGGGCTATTCCGGCTATTATTTTTGCCGCTCCGACCTCTCGGTTGTAATGCCCGACCTGATCCACGACCTGACGCGGCATGGCATCACGGCGAGCGACGCGCAAATCCGCCTGGGATTCATGGCCTCCATGGGCACCGCCGCGTATGCGCTGGGCAAGTTTTTCTCTGGAGCGTTGGCCGACACGCGCGGCGGGCGGCGGTTTTTCCTGGGCGGCATGGCGGGCTCCATCCTCTTTACCGTCATCTTTGCGCTGAGCGGCGGATTTCCTCTCTTCACGCTGGCGTGGATTGGAAACCGGCTCTTCCAGTCGCAAGGCTGGGCGGGACTGGTGCGGGTTTCGTCGCGCTGGTTCTCCTATTCCACTTACGGAAGCGTGATGGCGGTGGTGAGCCTGAGCTTCCTGTTTGGCGACGCGGGATGCCGCTGGACGATGAGCGAATTGCTTGCGCACGGCGTGGGCTGGCATGGTGTCTTCTATTTCGCCGCAGCAGCGCTGGGGGTTCTGTTCCTCATCAACCTGGTGCTGTTGCGCGAGACGCCCGCCGAGCGCGGACTGCCAGCGCCGGAAGTGAATCCCAGAAATGTGTATGCGGATATTGACGAGCCGGGCGCCGAGCACCACCGCAAGATCAGCGCAATTTTGCGGCCCTTGCTCACCAGCTTCGCGTTCTGGCTGGTTTGCCTGCTGGCCTTCGGGACTACCCTCCTGCGCGAGACCTTCAACTTGTGGACGCCGACCTATTTTGTGCAGTTCGTGGGCATGCTCCCGAGCGTGGCGGCCAGCCGCAGCGCACTCTTTCCTCTATGTGGAGGGATTTCCGTGCTGCTGGGCGGGTTCTTGAGTGACCGGCTCGGAGCCAATGGGCGCAACGTGCTGGTCGTGGTCGGCATGTCGGCATGTACGTTATGCCTGGTGATGCTGAGCCGCGTGACAGGTCACGCGGGAGAATGGGCGCCGTCTCTTCTCGTGGGGCTGGTGGGATTCACCCTGCTGGGACCTTATTCCTATCTGGCCGGCGCCATGTCGCTGGATTTTGGCGGGCAGCGGGGCAGCGCCACGGCGGCGGGTATTATTGATGGCTTCGGGTACATCGCAGGCTGGCTCTCGGGTGTTACCGTGGCGCGCATCAGCGTGGCGTATGGATGGAGCCGCGCCTTCTTCGCGCTGGCCGGCGTCTCGCTGGCTACGGCTTTGGTGGCGTCGATCCTCATGGCGCATCATCGAAATCATGAGTTGCGAAATTCGTAAGCCCTAGAGGGTGGCTTAGATAGGGTTCAAGTGCCAGGACAGCGCGGCACAATTTATCAAATAAAACAGTTTCCTATTGACATTCAGTGGTCGTACCACTATGCTTCCGCAACAGCAGCAATCATCAACTTTGCCGGCGCTCAAAGCCGTTTCCAAGAAACGGCAAAAGTGTCTTGGCTATGACTGTGCACAACACGACTGTATGGAGGCATACAAGCGAATTCCTATGACCACGTTTTCTCGTAAAAATCAGATCTCTCAATTCCGCCGGGCCTGGAAAGCGCAATTTGCGACGAATCAACTCGCAAGCGCCGGGCGCCATTCTCTCTGCACACTGGCGAGTATCGTCGCCGTCGTTTGTTTGAGTTTCAGCTTCTCCGCAGCCAAATTGCACGCCCAGGGCTACGGCTCCATCAGCGGCACGGTCACTGATCCCAGTGGTGCGGTCGTGACGGGCGCAACCTTGACTGCCACCGAGGTGCAAACCGGTAACGAGTCGAGGGCAACCTCGGGCAAGGACGGCCGATTTGTCTTCTCGACTCTTCTGCCTTCCGCCTATACGATTTCGGTCTCCTCAGCCGGATTTGAATCCTACGTGCAGAAGGGCATCGTGCTCGAAGCTAACCAGGCGCTCACTGTCAATATCACGCTGAAGGTCGGTGCGCAAACGCAAACCGTCAGTGTCTCAGCCGACGCGCAGCAGGTTGACACCACGACTGGCACTTTGTCGCAGGTCATTGACCAGGCGGCCTTGGGCGATATGCCATTGAACGGCAGAGCCGCAGCCACGCTCGTTACGCTGGTTGCCGGCGTCGTCGACGCCACCAATGAAGGCAACGGCGTCAATCAGGGTAGCGGAAAAACATTTTCGGGCTCCCTGCTTTCTCCTGTACAGGTTGCCAGCGTCAACGGCACACTGCCTAATCAGGACAATTTCCTGCTCGACGGCGGCAACAACCTGGACGAAATGACCAACGTCAACGATCCGTACCCGATGCCGGATGCAACGCAGGAATTCAGCGTGCAGACCAGCAATTACGACGCGGAGTTCGGCCAGAGCGCCGGCGCGGTGGTCAACATCGTCACCAAGTCCGGCGGTGAGCAGTTCCACGGCGATCTCTTCGAGTATCTGCGCAACGGTTTCTTCAACGCCGAGAACCACTTCAATCCAGTCGGTTCGCAGGACACGTTGCACCGCCATCAATTCGGCGGCGCCGTCGGCGGACCGGTGAAGATTCCGCACATCTCCAGCGGCAAGACCACGCAGTTCTTCTACGGCTATCAGTACACCCAGATCCACCAGGGCGGCAGCGAGGGCTCGTTCACAGCGCCCACCGCCGCCGAGGAAGGCACCACCGGAACCGGCTACGCCGACTACAGCAACCTCTGCACGAGCGGGTTCAATGGATCGGGCATCTGCAATACGGCCAGCCAGCAGATCTCCAGCCCGTACACCGGCGTGGCATGGGCCAACAACCACATCCCCACCGGCGCCTTCGATCAGGCCGCGGTCAACTTCGAGAAGCTTTTCCCAGTGGCGAGCTCGGATGCGGCCGCAGGAAAAATCGGTAATACCGTCAACTATTTCAGCGCCACGCAGAACTACTTCAACGAGCACACTGCGCGCGTCAACCACACCTTTGGCGCCAACGATCATCTCTTTGGCCGCTACTTCTACGATTGGTACCATCAGCCGGGCATCTTCAACCCGACCAACCTCTATAGCTACACTTCCTACTTCCAAACCCGCTACCAGAATGCGCTGATCGCTGAAACCCACACCTTCACGCCCAACATTCTCAACAACCTGGTGCTCAACTACCAGCGCGAAGTCTCCCAGCGCGGTGGACCTCCGGGCAGCAGCGACATTACCTCCCTCGGCCCCTCGGGTTCCGGCCTCGCCAATATCTGGCAGCCGAATCTTGGTCCCTATATGGCGCTCAGCGTCAGCGGCTATATGAAGGTGGGATCGTCGGCCAGCGCCCTGTTTGAACGCAACAACTACACCTTCAACGACGACCTGCACTGGGTCCACGGCGCGCACGACTTGGCCTTCGGCGGACACTACGAGCTCAGCAAGTTCGACGTGGTCAACGTGTACAACTCCTATGGCGCCTTCACCTCCGGTCTGGCCGGTGCGTCACTTCCTACCGCCAACATCAACGCCATGGCCAATTTCCAGCAGGGCTTCCTATCCGCACTCGTCCAGGGCGAATTCGAGGATACCAACGACCGCGGTCACTTCCCAGCCATCTACGCACAGGACAGTTGGAAGGTGAGTCACCGCCTGACCCTGGATTATGGCCTGCGCTGGGAATTGTTTGCACCCTGGCACACCAAGATCGGCCAGCAGACCGCATTCAGCTCCTCCGAGTATGCGGCCAACGCCGGCACGCCTCAGTTCGCGGTTGCCACGGCAGCGGGAACAGCGGGATTGCCTGCCGGCATGGTGCTCTCGGGTGACTCGGGCTTCCCGGTCAACGGCGTGAGAAATCAGTACAAACAGTTCATGCCGCGTGTAGGTTTTGCCTATGACCTGTTTGGCAATGGCAAGACCGCGATTCGTGGCGGCTTCGGCGTCTTCTACCAGGACCGCTTGCCCGGCTTCTTCAACCTCAGCCAGGCCACTTTTGCCCCCAATACCATCACCGTGACTCTCGCCAACATGGACCAGACCGCCGGCAGCCCCGGCGGCCCACTGAGCGATCCGTACTGCCAAACCTCCGCCTGCAACGCGGCAGGAAAGTACGCCAATCCGTTCCCGTTCACCCTGCCGTTCAAGTCCTCGACCGTCTTCCCGAACCAAATGGAAGTCAACGAGTACGATCCTTCCGGCAACTTCCGTGTGCCGGTCACTTACGACTACAACCTGACCATCGAGCAGCAGCTCCCTGGCAACTGGGCCACGCGGCTGGCTTATGTCGGTTCCGGATCGCGCCATCAGTTCGTGGAGTTGGAAGTCAACCCCGCGGTGAATACCGGCACCATCGTAGGCACCACTCTGACCTACCCCAGCGGCACATCCGCCGCCAACGCGAGAAGGGTGTATAACACCGCGCCCACCGTCGGACCCTGCCTGACAACGACTGGCTGCCACGAGAACTACTCTCAGATTGTTGAGGCGGCCATGATAGGCAATGCCCACTTCAATTCCTTCCAGGCCACTTTGCAGAAAAGGATGTCGCACGGACTTCAGTTCCTGGCCAATTACACCTGGTCGAAGTCCTACGACGACATGCCGCAAGCCACGCGCGATTCCAATACCGAGGACTTGAACGCGGGCGAGTCGTATGTCTATCCGCTCTATCCGTCCAACGCGGTCAACGTGCCGGCGGCAGCCATAGTTCCGGACATCAAAGCTCTCGACCGCGGCGTCTCGGACATCGATCATCCGCAGGTCTTCTCGGCCTCCTATGAATGGTCGCCGACGAAGTTCAGCAAGGGCGGTCGTATCCTCGATGCGGTCGTGAATGGCTGGCGAACCTCGGGTGCCGTGCAGTCCCACTCCGGTGACGCGCTCACCACGTGGATGGGGACCGACAACTCGTCGACCGGCCTGCTTCAGGACCGCGCCCAGCGCGATTTCTCCCAGTCGGCTTACCGCTACAGCAAGAACCTCGGCGGCGATTGTTCCACAGCCATACCCGCGGGACGCAAGTTCCCGACCCCCTGCGAGAGCTGGCTCAACCCGTCGGCCTTCTCGGTGCCTGCCAATACCGGCGCAGGAACCGGCTTCGGCAACGTGGTCAAGGATACCCTCCGCGGTCCCCGCTACACGGTCTGGAATGGCGCTTTGGTTCGAAGCTTCCCGGTCTTCCGCGAATCCAACCTGGAGTTCCGGATGGAGTACTTCGACATTCTCAATCACACCATCTTGAACAACCCAAGCACTTCAAACCCACTCAGCAGCAGCACCAGCTTCGGAACCATCGGCGGCGAAAACGGAGCCGGCCCGCGTATCGGGCAGTTCGCGCTCAAGTACAACTTCTGATGCACTGCAATTGACTGGAACAAAGGGTGGCGGATACTCTCCGTCACCCTTTCTTTTTGTAGCAATGGACTGACCTCCTCAGGCGCAGTCAGCCGCTGAGATGTGTTGTGGCGCACGCGCCCAGGGCCCAGCCCGCAACTTCAAAATCTCTCCCAAGTGATACGTGCCACGCCTGGAATAGGAATTCCGGCCCTGCGCGCGGCTTTCGGCCGGCTCATGCTCATTTGTAGCCCTACAAGTTAGCGTCCGGCTTTCCCGAATCAGCAGAGAAAATAATTTTTCTATTGACAATCGACCTCGCGAATGCATTAAATACTTGGCTGAGGTCGGACCGCCGCTAATCCGGCCCCCGAAAAAGTGTGTTCTCACAATATGCCGGGTTTGGCGAGTTTCAGTACAAGCTCGCCACAACTGCTTTGCACGCAAACACTTTCACTCGAAGGAGGCATTCCAGGCGTTCCTATGAAAACACTTCTGAAAACCATCACGACGCTTGAAAATCGCAGTGGCGCTTGGGCCTGTGTCGCTTTGGCGACGTTCGCGCTAGCGCTTTGTCTGGTATGGACCGCAACGCCAATTGCGGCACAGACCGCCGGCGAAGGATCTCTTGAGGGCACCGTAATGGATAACACCGGCGCCGTCATTCCTCATGCCGCTGTCACCATCACCAACGACGCCACCGGAATCAAAACCGTCAGCGAGGCCTCGTCAGCCGGCTTCTTCGACATTGCTCCTGTATTGCCCGGCAGCTATACCGTGGAGGTCTCGGCCAAGGGTTTCAAGACCCTGGTGCAGGACAACGTGGTCATCGACGCCATGCAAGTCAGAACCATTAGCCCCAAGCTCGAAATCGGTGTCCGAGACACAGACGGTTACGGTCACCGCTGCGCCGCCGGTGCTCGATACTGCCGACGCGACCATCGGCATGATCGTCGAAAACTCAACCTATACCAACCTGCCCATTCAGATGAACGGAAACCAGCGCGATCCCACGGCCTTCGGAGTTCTCACGCCGGGCGCGCAGAGTGCCAATAACGGCGGCCGCCTTCCCATCATTGGCGGAACTGGCAGTTATCTTGGCCAGCTCTATGTCGAACGGAATGCCCGCCGAAACGGTCAGCCAGCAGGGCGACAACCGCCTGGTTTCGCTTGCCATGGACATTGACGCCGTCGATCAGTTCCAGGAGGTCACCAGCACGCCTCCAGCGGAGTATGCCGGAGCCGGCGCCACAAACTTCACCATGAAGTCGGGCGGCCTGCAATATCACGGCCAGGTGTCCGACTTCGAGCGCAACACCGTCTTCGACTCCTGGGGATTCACGGCTCCGCACGCCACGCAGAAAACCATCACCGGCGCAACCGTCGCAGCTCCCAAGCCCGTCGAGCACCAGCACGAGTGGTCCGGGACCTTCGGCGGCGTGGTTCCTTTCACGCATAAGAAGCTCTTCTTCTTTGTCGCCTACGACTACTTCTACGACCGCACGGGCGCGACGTATTCGCTCTTGACCGTTCCCAGCAATCTCATGACTCAGGGCAACTTTACTGAGCTGGGTTGCTTGACCGCAGGCACGCCCTGCAACGGGTCGGGAACCACCGGCACGAACTCGGCCACGAACGCCCCGGTTATTTACGATCCAACGAGTACGTCCTGCACGGCTGGCGTCTGCACGCGCACGCCGTTCCAATACAACGGCACGTACAACGTCATCCCGCCGGGCGATATCTCCTCCATCACCAAGGCCATGGAGTCGCTCTTCCCCACCGCAAGCTCCAGTAACACCTATTACAGCGACTGGAACCCCAGCGTCCTCACCAACAACTACCTCAGCGGCTGGCCCAAGGGCTATAACAACCACGTCATCGACTGGCGCGTGGACTACGATCTGAGCGCGAAGCAACGCATCTCTTCGGTGGGGACCATGGGCACTGAGGACTACCTGAACAACTTCGGCGCTCCCTTCCTGCCTCCGCCCTATATCGGCGGTGACCTGGCCAGCATCTTTCCCAAGAACTACATTGTGGAAGACGCGTACACCATCACGCCCAACCTCGTGAATCAGTTGAAGTACAGCTTCACTCGTTTCTTCCAGAACATCGCGGACCTCTCGCAGGGCGTCAAGCCATGGGAGATCGGGACCTTCGGCGTCACCAATCTGCCGCAGGGTCAGGCGGGCGAAGAGTTTCCCGGAGTCTCCTTTGGCTCCGTCTCCACTGCATTCGCGTGGTCTGGCACAGCAAACCTGGACGGGCAACGGCAACTCGGTCTCTACGCAGCTGACCACGCCTAACAACTACGCTATCGCCGACAACGTGCAGTGGCTCAAGGGCAAGCACGCGTTGACCATGGGCCTCACATTCCAGTGGCAGGAGATCAACAATGCCAACCCCGCCACCTTCACCGGTGTTCTGACCTTCGGCTTTAACCCTTACTCGACGTCCCAATTCACCAGCGGCAGCAACACCCTCAGCCATGCGTGAACGGGTTCGCTTACGCGAGCTACCTATTGGGCGCGGCAGGCGGATCGACCTCGACAGATGCAACCAATCAGTCGCTCGGCTTGGACTACGTGAGCGAACTGGCGGGCCGGTACAAGACCATTGCGCCGTATGTCCGCGACAGCTACAAGGTAACTAACAAGCTAACCCTCGACTTGGGGCTGCGCTGGGATTACCTGCCGCCTTTCCACGAATTGCGAAACCGCTGGACCTTCCTGAATCCAACCATGACCAATCCGCTCACCAATACGCCGGGCATCCTGCAATTTGCCGGCAATTACGGCGGAGCTGGCGTAAGCTGCGGTTGCGCTACGCCGGTGCAGACCTACTGGAAGAACTGGGGACCGCGTTTCGGCGCAGCATATTCCGTCAATAGCAAGACCGTCATCCGCGCCGGATTCGCACTGGCCTTCTCGCAGGCCGGCGGCGTCGGCGGACGTGGCGGCGCCTATAACGGCACCGGTCAGACCGGCTTCAACATTACAGCCACCGGACCCTCGGGAGCTGTTACCAGTGGATATGCCGCGGGGCCTGCCTTCTGGCTGAATAGCAACAGCGCCTATGTGCAATCCAATGTAAATGAAGCTTACGTTGCCAACACCGGGCTCTTCGGAGCTGGATTCACCTATCCGGCGCAGCCCAGTCCGAACGTGGCCGCGCAGGAGTTGGGCACCGGGTTCATCTCCACGGGCGGTGGCAGCGGCAAAGCTAACACGGGCGCGAGCTTCGCTGACCCCTACCTTTCCGGACGCGCTCCCGAGATCGTGCTGTGGAACTTCGGGTTTGAGCGCGCCGATTACGCCCAGCATGACCGCGGCGATCAACTATGTGGGCGACGAGAGCCACTTTATCGTCAACTCCGGAACCACGGGCGGAAACGCGCGCGGCCTCTGGACCAACGAGCTGAACCCGTACTATATGGCAGCTTCTCGGCCCGGTTCTTGATTCGACGGCCACAAAACCGCTTCTGAGTGCGCAGGCGACTGCAGCTAACCTGGCCATCCTCTCCCATTACGCGCCGAATGCGCCGCAGCCGGCGTTCTATACTAACAACGGTGCCGGAAGTGACATCTAGCTCGGCCACGATCCAGCAGATGCTGGTTGCGTTTCCGCAGTACAACGGCATCACCGACACCTGGGGCAACGTAGGCAACTTCGCCTACAACGCCCTTCAGCTCATGGTTCAGCAGCGTCCGGCCCATGGGCTCACCTTCACCTTCAACTACACGTACTCCAAGAACCTTGGCGACGACGGAACCTACCGGTCCGGCTGGGCGCTTCCCGGCAACGCGCTTTCACGCTCCACCAACGGCGCTCTCCTGCCGCAGAATCGCATCGACCGGTCGTTCACGGTGATTTCCATCCCGCAAACCATCAACATCTTCGGCGTATATCAGTTGCCCTTTGGCGGCAAAGGCCAGCCCGGCGGCGATAATGCCGCGGTGCGCTGGCTGGCTGGCGGATGGCAGCTCTCCGAGATCTATACCTACCTGGCCGGAACTCCCATCGTCGTCAACGGAGGCAGCGGATCCGCTGGGCAAGGCCAGGCCATGCCCGACATGAACCCGGCGTGGACCAGCGGTACCGCCCGTCAGAACGGAAGCTATGGCAGCGGACCAAACGGCTACCAATTTGCCAACCTCAGCAACATCAAATACGTCAACTCGAACGCGTTCATCTCCGCTGTGAACAATTCCACTGCTCCTGGATGCGTCCCCGGCTCGAGCAGTCAGTTCCAGGGGAGCTGCCAGGCGTCGTACTTGATCGGCAACGCGCCGCGCACGGCTGCTTACGGGTTGAGGAACCCCGGCACAGAGAACCTGAACTTAGGTCTGCGGCGCAGCTTCCCGCTCGGCAGGGAAAGCAGGACCTTTGTCTTCGAGGCGAACTGCTTCAACGTCTGGAATAAGGTGACGTTTGGCGGTCCCAGCGCAGGCCTGGTCCTACAACTCCAGCTCCTTCGGCGAAATCACCGGCGTAACCGGCGGTGGCGGCGGCGCCAGCGGCGCCCGCGACTGGCAGTTCGCCGGCCACATCAACTTCTAACAATGAAGACTTCCGTACCCCCATCCTTTCCGCAAAGTACGCGGAAAGGGTGGGACGGACGGATCGCCGTAGCCTTCCCCGCAGGCTCCCTCCACTTCAGTCAAGCACTCGCCTGCCTTCGCCGCTCCGTATCTGCATGGTTCCTCAAGCAGATAAGCCGCAGCGCAGCTTTGCAGATTATTTCTCTTGAATTCGCTACGATAGTTTGTTGGAGGTGCATGAGACATGCCGTGTCGCGCCCCGGAAGGCACAGCTCGAAGGCTGGGATCGCACCCGAAACGGTTCAGATTCTTGAAAAACCGCTTGTAAGCCCTTATTCTTGACTATTTTAGCTCCTATCCTCTTTGTTTTCAATGCGTTGGAGGAAATGATCGGAGGTACAAACCATTGAAAACAAAACAATTAACCCCCAAAAAGGGGTGGGGGGGAGGGGGCACCAATCAGGCAACATTCCATCGGCCCGGCAAATCGTCCACAGCTACTGCGCCCCAAACACGTCGGCCTCGCGGTTCAGCTCCTCCGGTGTAGCCGCATGGGTGTAAAACACGATGCGATACCGGAAGGTCACCGACTGGCCCTTTTCGAGCGTGAAATCGAGCGGCGGCTGCTTGGCATCGAACGCATGACGCCCCAGGGGATTGGCGGCAAAAAGCCCGTAGCCGCGCGCGTGCCAGTAGGTCGGATAGCCGATATTGCCGGGATGATCGAAGATGGCGATGGTCGCGACGTGGCCGGCGTCGTCGTGCCCGGTCAGCGAGCACCAGCGGCCCCGCGTTGACCACGCGGCTTCGCCCTTCACGCCTTCGCTGGTCAGGTATTCGCCTGTTGGCTGCGCCACGCCGGGAACGTTCGCCGCGGCGGTCACTTTGGTCGCAACTCCGTTGGCGTCGGTGAAGGTTCCACCTTTTTCCTCCGGTGATTCCAGCCAGCGCGCCACGCGCAAGCCCAGCAGCCCATCCTTGTCGTCGTTGAAAACGACATGATCAAGCGCGGTGAGCGTCACCGTCAGATCGATCGTGCGCGTTGCGCCCTGGTGGGCGAACACGTAATGCGTGGTCTCGGCCAGGATGGCGTGATTCTGCCCGTCGATCCACGTGGAATTGCTCACCAGCTCGCCGCGATTCGCGCCGCTCTTGGCGGAAACGATCTTGTCGAACACGATCGTGCCCATTTTGGGTGCGCGCGCCGCCGGAATGGCTGTCGAGTTATTCCAGAAATCGAAGCCGTTTACGTTGCTGTAGTTGAACCAGAGGCCGTCGTGATGAGGATGGTCCCTGCGCTCGCCGGCGCGCGGCTCAATCGGCCACCCGCGCGTCACGGTCACGCCGTCCCCGTCCACAATCGGATAGAGCGCCGGCTTTTTCAGCGTCTCCGGCCAGATGTACGACGTGAAAGGCTGGCCGTCGATGGTGATGTCTACGCGCCGCTTCGCCGCGTCGGGCGTCACGTCAACGCCCTTGGTCGTTTTCCCCCACCCTGGGCGCGCAAACAGGAGCGCGCCAAGGCTGGGGCACACCGCGCTTGCCGCCCGCAACGAGCCTGAAGTCACCAGGCCGAGCACCGTGCGTCTACGCATAGACCTTGCCTCCGGCCATCACCTGCTGCGTCTTCTCATCGAAGGTCACCTTCATGCCGGTCTGGATGGCAGCCACGTTCATACACAACGCGATCGAGTGGCTATAGCCGGCTTCGATCGGTGCATTGGGCGTCTTGCGCGAGCGCACGCACTCCATCCAGTTGCGCATGTTGGCCGCAGTCTGCGGATCGCCGTGCGTGTTGGCGTCGGTGTTCACCGCTGTGGCCTTCTCGCCAAGCGCCATGCTGGGCAGCAGATTCGCCTTCATGTTCATCTCAGCAGCGGACCGCGCCGTCAGGCCGCCCGTTGGCGACACCGTCTGCTTGTCCATGTCGATCATGCCGCCATTCGAGTAGTAGAGCTCCTTCACTCCGCCCGCCGAATTTGTAAAGCGTGAGCTGTACTGCACCTGGAAGCCCTTCGTGAGGTCGTCGAGCGGACCGTAATCGAAAACCGCTGTCATGGTGTCCCAGTTCTTACGGCCGTCCTTCCACAAATAGATGCCGCCGTTGGCCACGCACGAGCGCGGATGCGGCAGACCGGTGAACCAGTGCACGGTGTCGATCTGATGCACAAGCCATTGATCGGGAATGCCCGAAGAGAACGGCCAGAACAGGCGGAACTCAAGATATTTGCGCGCGTCGAACGGTCCCAGATTCCTGCCGAGCGAATAGCGCTTCCAGTCCGTGTCTTCTTCCTTGAGCAGCGGCACCACGTCGGGACGGCGCCAGCGGCCGGGCTGGTTCACGTTCCACGTCATCTCCACCATCACGATATCGCCGAACTGGCCCGACTTGATGTACTCCGCGGCCTTCATATACGCGGGCGTCGACCGGCGCTGCGTGCCCACCTGCACAATCTTCCCGCTCTTCTTTACTGCTGCCAGAATGCGGCGGGCATCGGCCATAGTGTGCGCGGTGGGCTTCTCCACGTAAGCATCGCGGCCCGCTTCCACGGCTTCAGCTCCGTGGAAAGCGTGCTGGAAATCGGCAGTGGCAATGATGACGGCATCCACGTCCTTGCGCGCATACAGTTCGTCGTTATTGCGCACCTGGTCCGGGCGATTGCCGCAGAGCTTTTCAATAAAATCGACGCCCTGATCGCGGCGCATCTTCCAGATGTCGGAAACGGCCACGATCTGGAAGTTCATGTCTTTGGCGCTTTGCTGGAAGGCGGGCAAATCGCCGCCCTTCATGCGGTCGCCGCAGCCCACAATTCCCACGCGCACGCGATCGTTGGCGCCCATCACCTGCGCATAGCTTTTGGCGCTTAGCGCGACTGCGGTTGCGGCCAACGCCGCGCTGCCGGTTTTCAAAAACTCCCTGCGATTGTTTTCTGTTGTTGCCATGATGCTGAGCTCCCCCCGGGGTCAATTGCCGGGTCAGTTGAGTTGGCGTGCGTAGGGTAGGTAAAGATACCGTGCTCCGGCGTCACGACCGTTTCCCCGCGCGGGAAAACCCTGCGCCGCCGGAAGGATCATGGTCAGACCACGACGCGCCGGTCGTCAAGAACAGATTTAGCCATTGAAACGCGGGTTTCGGGTTATGAGACGGCACCCTTGAACTGCGACCAATTTGGTCGTAGATTAAACAAGGACTAAATTAGTCGGATATTGGCGCTGAGGCCGAAGAAGCGGCCGCTATGCCCCCAAGAGAGTGATTTAAATCACAGAAATAGCCGGACTAATTTGGTCGTATATAGGCACTGTTTGTTGCAATGGTCCTTAACGGGGATTACGGCGCGGAATGCAAGCAGTCGCCGCGATCCCTGATTCCCCGGAGGCAATGGTCTTGAAAGGCCAGATTCATTTCGTTTTCATCCTATTTCTGGCGATTTTCCCGCTCGGAATGCGGGCGCAGGCCGGTTTTCGTGTCGCCGGCGTGGTGCACGATGCAACCGGCGGCGTCATTCCCGGCGCCGAGGTCACGCTGCGCCCATCAAACCAACCCAATGCCGCGGCGGTGCTCACGCAGCAAACCGACGGGCAGGGAAGCTTTCAGTTCATCGTTCCGATCGAAGGCGCCTACGCGGTCGAGGTGAAGGCGGCGAATTTTACGATCTATCGCGGCGAGGCAACAGTAAATGCCGGCGCGCCCAGCGCAAATCTGGACGTGACGCTGGCAGTGAATGGCAACGCGGAAACGGTGGAGGTAACGGCAGATGCTTTGGAGGCTGAGACAACAAGCACGCAACTGGGAGAGACGCTGGAGTCGAAGAATATGGAGGCCGTTCCGCTGAACGGCCGCAGCTTTACCGACCTGATGGCGGTACAGCCAGGCATTGTGCCGGTGAACACGGCGCAACCCGGCGCAGTGATCATGACCGGCGTGGCGTCCACACCGCCTTCCGGCGGTGCGAATCCCGGCAATCTCTCGATCAGCGGGCAGCGCGAGGACTCCAACGGCTTCCGCGTGAACGGCGCGGACGTGGAAGAGGACGTGAATATGGGCACGTCCATCGTGCCCAACCTCGATGCCATCGACAGCTTCCGCGTGCTGACCTCGAACTTCGACGCGGAGTACGGCAACTCGAGCGGCGGCCAGGTGCTGGTCACGACCAAGGCGGGCATGGAGCAATGGCACGGCAGCGCCCTCGAGTTCCTGCGCAACACAGCGCTTGACGCACGCAACTACTTCTCTACGGACCGCGCGGCCTACCGGCAGAACCAGTACGGTGGAACGCTGGGTGGCCCCGCGTTTCGCACAGGCGTCAAGTGGTTTGCAGATTACCAGGGAACGCGGCTGACTGAAGGCATCGACACCGGCGACATCTCTGTGCCGTCCACGGCCGAGCGCGGCGGAGACTTCAGCCAGGTTCCGCTCACGGGCAGCGTCAACGGCAGCGCGTGGGCGGCGCAACTGTCGTCGGCGCTGGGGCAAACGGTGACGCCCGGCGAGCCCTACGCGCAGGTCTTTCCCACGGGCAAGATTCCGCAATCCATCTGGTCGGCCCCGGCCAAATATCTGCTGGCCTCGATTCCCGAACCCAACGCCGGCACCGCGGTGTTTGAAACCGCAACCGCAGCCGAAACCCTTGGCGACAACAAGGGAGGGCTGCGCGCGGACTGGAGCCGCGGCCGAAGCACCCTCACGGGCTATTACTTTTTGGACCAATACTCGCTGGATAATCCCTATCCCACGGGAACGGGCGGCGCTAATGTGCCGGGCTTCGACGCAACCTCCAACGGCCGCGCGCAACTCATGAGCCTGGAGCACACCATGACCTTTGGCGCGTCCATGCTGAACGAGGCGCACCTCGAGCTACATGCGCAACGCGAATGCCGTGGGCCAGCCGCGCGGCGGCGTGGGGCCCACGCTCGCGGCGCAGGGATTCACCAACATCGTGCCGCTCAAGCCCGCGACCGAAGGCATTGAGAACCTCGCCTTCAACGACTTCACCACCGGCGTGGACACCACGGCCCTGGTGCAGACCGAGAACATCTACGAGGGCATGGACGCCTTCTCGCGCATCGTCGGCAAGCACGGCCTGAAATTCGGCGGCGAGTTGCACAAGGACCAGATCAACACCCACCCCGACGTGGTCTTCAACGGCAGTTTCAGCTTCAACGGCTCCGAAACCGGCGTGGATTTTGCCGATTTCCTGCTGGGCGTCGCGTCGAGCTACACGCAGGGCCAAGCCGAGAGCTTTTACAACCGCAACCTCTACATGGCGGCCTTCGCGCAGGACAGTTGGAAGGCGACCAGCCGGCTCACGGTGAACTACGGCGTGCGCTGGGATCGCATCCGGCCCTGGCTCGAAAAATATAACCAGTTGCAGACGCTGGTTCAAGGCGAGCAGTCGCAGGTCTTTCCCGGCGCGCCGCAGGGCCTGGTCTTTCCCGGCGATCCCGGCGTGCCCGATTCGCTCGCGCCGCCGCGCAACAACTTTTCGCCGCGCGCAGGCATTGCCTACTCGCCTTCTGGCGCTGCACGCGGCAGCCTTTTGGACAAGATTGTTGGCCCGGCTGGAACCACCAGCATCCGCCTCGGCTACGGCATGTATTACACGGCCTACGAGGGATTGTCGGCGGGCATCATGAGCGCGAATCCGCCCTACGGGTACACCTACACGTCGGCCGCGCCGCCACTCTTCGCTTCACCGTTTACCGTGGCCGCTACGGGCGTCAATGCCGGGCAACGCTTCCCCTTGCAGCACGTAGCTGACGGAGCCAGCAAAGCAAATCCGAACACGAGTGTGAACTGGAGCCAGTTTGAACCGCTGGTCGGCATTCCCGCCGTCGATCCGAACGACGTAACGTCCTACGCGCAGCACTGGATGGCGAGCGTCGAGCGTCAGATGGGCGCGAGTACGCTGGCCACGGTCAGCTATGTGGGCACTTCTTCCCATCATCTATTGGTGCTTGAGGAGGCTAACCCCGCCAATCCCGCGCTGTGCCTGAGCCTGGGCTCGGCGTGCGGGCCGTTCAACGAGCAGGCCGCGCGCACCACGTTCGGCCCCGCGTTCGGCAGCGTGGAGCTGCAGCGCACCATCGCCAACGCAAGCTACAACGCGCTGGAGGCCACGCTCAACCACCGGGCTCATGGGTTGGACCTGCTGGCCAGCTACACCTATGCGAAATCGATCGATCAGTCGGCAGGACTTCCCGAGCCCGTCAATCCCGATCGATCCGTCGCTCAGTCGCAGCCTCTCCGCCTTCGACATGCGGCACAACTTTGTCGCGTCGTTCCACTACGCCTTTCCACAACTCTCTTCCAAAAATCCGCTCCACGCAGTGGGAGTGGCCGGCATCGCGCGCTTCACCACCGGCCTGCCAATCACGCTCCTCAACAACAACGACACTTCGCTCCTGGGCACCATTCCCAACGGCATCAACGACAACGGCGTGGACACGCCGCAGTGGAGCGGAAATTCGCTACATATCAACACCAATCCGCGCAATGGAGCCGCGGTCTTCGACGCCAGCCAGTTCAGTCTGCCCGTGCTGGGCACCATGGGGAACGCGCGCCACCGCTTCTTCTCCGGCCCCGGCATGGAAAATCTCGATGCCACCGTCTCGCGCGAGTTCTCTCTGAGCGAGGGCCGCGCCCTCGAGTTTCGCGCCGAAGGGTTCAACGTCTTCAATCACGCGCAATTCTTCGGGCCGGCAACGGTGGAAGGCAACATGTCGAGCGGCACTTTCGGCCAGGCGGTCAGCGCCATGCCGCCGCGGTTGATGCAGATTGCGATGCGGCTGCGGTTCTGAACGCTTAGGCCGGGCCGATCGACCCGGAAGATGCCGCACGCACGGTAAGCCTTCCGCCCCCTGGATGCTCAAAAGGTCCAGGAAATGGATTTTCGGTATTGCGTTGCTTGCCACTGAAGTCACGATCGATTCGAATCGCAGAGCCATCGGCACGCTGAAACGGGAGGCCCGAAATCATGGCGCTTCCCAGATTCTCGGTCGTAACCAGGTTGCGGCGTCTGGTCGCGGCCCACGCGCCATCGAGCGATATGGAAAGAAAAAGCCCATCGCTTTTCTCATTACAGCGAACGTCCGCATCGAAGTCTGGCTTGACCAGCGGTTCAGCTTCCTGGGAACACGGTTTTGCGCGCTCCAGAAACACATTGCCCGCAAGCTGCATCGGAAGCCGTGTCTGGTTGAATGCGCTCAGATCGCCATCCTCGGCGATGAGGTTGTTGAAGAAGCGCAGATCGCCGCTGGGATTGTCGTGATATCCGGCCACCTCGGTTGAATGCGGCTTCATGAACGGCGTCATGCGGCCGTCGTACTGGTTCAGCGCCACACCACCGCAGAAGAGGTTATGGGCATAGGCGCCGCCCTGCGAGTTTACGTGTTGCGATCTTTTCGACAGGAAAAGATTGTTGTCTACGATGAATGGTCCATGGTCGACCTCGACGAACATGTCCTCACTCTGGCTGTCCTGGAAGACATTTCCGGTAACATGCGTTCCTTGCGCCATCCAGTCGAGCCAGAGGCCACGGAACGTTCGAAAGATATGGTTGTCGCTGATTTCCACGTCGATGGCGGCATGGAACTTGATCCCGGCGATTTCAGCGCCGCCGAAGAGCTGGCGTACGTGAATGTCGTGAATCGTATTGCCGGTGACCACGCTGAACACGGGTCCGAGGCTGCCGACGATGCCGGCCTGTTCGCAGTGGGAAATGGTATTGTTCCTGACGATGTGATGACCGATGTGTTCTTTCGACCAGCCGGAACTCAGCGCTCGCTCGATGGTTTTTACATAACCTTGCGCCGTGTTCGCTGAAGTGTTGTCCCATGCATCGCCGTACTTGCCCAGCGAGATGCCGCTGCAAACTGAGTGACTGACGCTGTTGTTCTCAATGATCCAGCCCTTGCTCCAGTGCGGGCCAATCACGCCAATCTGTTCGGCTGTCGGCGGCGCCCACGGAGTGGCGGCGCAGCGCAGAATGAAGCCGCGGACCGTGATGAAATCCATGCCGGTCTTTTCAGGGTAAAACACGGTTTGCCGGACATTGATTTCGGTCTGCTCGTGGTTTGGATCCGCTCCGCCGAACTGAGCCCAAAGGGTTGTGGTTTCGCCATCCACCCGGCCAAACCATAAAGGAATTGCGCCTTGAGCGTCAGCCAATTGGTCGAGACTCGCAGCCTCAGCCAGCCAGTCGCCGTTCAGGTAGACCGCGCCGGTGTGATGCACGCGCCCACGGGGATCGAACCAGTCGCCGTGGATCACGTCGCGATAAGGATTGAACGCGCCAAAGAAGCTATTGGGGATGGTGACGCTCCACACGTCGCTGCGCCATCGGGTCCATCCCTTGACAATTTCGGCGCCGGTAATCTCCGCGCGTTCACCGGGTGCGGCCCGGTAGACGATGCGCTGCTCATCGGAAATCCCGCCGCGCGGCGGAGCCACGCGCTCGCGATACACGCCCTCATGCACGGTTATCGTGTCGCCGGGCATGGCAACAGCCGCCGCAGCTGAGATAGTTTTGAGCGGCCTCGCCAAGGTTCCATCCTGGCGATCGCTGCCTTTTGGAGAGACGTGGAACTCGCGTCCACCGGCCGATGCCTTATCCGCCCATCCGCGTCCTCGCATCATGCTGCACAGGGCAGGCAAGGCGCTTAGAAAAACTCTTCTCGTCAACACGGGTGCAATTCTCTCACAGCGATTCATTCGGGCGCACCGGAAGCCGTTTGCACGCGCCTCCGAATCGATTTATCTTGGTCTGACTCAGAAAATCGCGAGGATCGTGCCATGCAAACCAGGCTGCTTCTCTCCACTCTCATTGCTGTCGCTGCGTGCTCCGCTGCCGCGGCGCAAACCGTGCCGCCACGGCCCAAAATCACCGGTCTCTCGCACATCGCCATCTATACCTCCGATCCCGCGGCCACCGAGCACTACTACACAACGGTCGTCGGTGCGGTGAAACTGTCCGATCCGGAGAATCCCCAGGGCGTGCGCTATGCGCTCAGCACTACGCAATATATTGAGGTGCTGCCGCTGCCGGCCAAGGCCGGCCCGCCAGACGCAAACATTGTCCGCCTCGACCACGTTGCCTGGGTGACCGAGAGCGCGGAGGGCATGCGCAAGTATCTTGCCGCCAAAGGCTGGAAGGTGCCGGCGCATGTGCAACACGGCGCAGCGGGGAGCACTTGGTTCGAGGTGCGCGACCCTGAAGGCAACAAGGTGCAGTTCGTTGAGGCGCCAGTAAGAAGATACGGTTTCGTCCTCGGCGCCTTCGCGCCCAACGCCATCGGCCACCACATCATCCACGTGGGCTACATGGTGCACGATCGCGCTCTCGAAGACACGTTCTACCGCGATCTGCTTGGATTCCGGCCCTACTGGTGGGGCGGGCGCGGCGGCAAGGTGGAGTGGGTTGCCCAACAGTGTCCCGACGGCCACGACTGGATGGAGTACATGATCACGCGCGGAACCACGGGCATTCCCGCCGACATGACCCAGCGCGAATTGGGCGTGATGGATCACTTCTCCATCGGCGTGGTTTCGGTGCCCGACGTGTTTCAGGCACTCACCGCCGGCAACCGCCTCGAAGGGCGCCACGATCCAGCGCCGAAGATCGGCCTGGACGGCAAATATCAGCTCAATCTGTACGATCCCGACGATATCCGGACCGAAGTGATGAACTTCCACGCGACCGAGAAGCCCTGCTGTTCGCCGTTCACGGCCGACGACCCGTCAGAATAGCCCCGTCAGAGTGAGCCCCGTCGAAGAGAGGGTCGCTTCGAAGCCGCGCTTACGGTATACTGGTTGAGGCCCAAACGGGCAGGGAAGTCCCTGTCTGCGGGGCCAGTTGGAGTGATCCACTCCTCCAAAACCAGGAAAAGAAGAACAAAATGCCTAAGTTGAAGACCCATTCGGGCGCGGCCAAGCGCTTCAGCAAGACTGGAACCGGCAAAATCAAGCGGGGCCAGACGAAGACGCGGCACATCCTTACTTCGAAATCGCCAAAAGCCAAGCGCAAGCTGGGCCGGACCCTGCTGGTTTCCGATGGCGACTACAAGAAGGTAGCGCGCATGATCCCCTACGCTTAATCGTCGGTATCTGGCTCGGCACTCGTCCAAAGAGTTGTCGCGCGCAGCGCACCCCGCCGGAAAACGGCGTGAGATTGAGCATGAATTGAGCGAGTGAAGAGGCCCAACCTGCCTCCAGCCGCGTAACTTGAAGACGCAAAAAAGGAGAAACATCGTGCCTCGCGTAAAACGTAGTACCAAGCGGAATGACCGCCGCAAGAAGATCCTCAAACGAGCCAGCGGTTATTTCCTGACGAAATCGAAACTGTACCAGGCGGCCCAGGAGGCCGTGGAGCGCGGCCTCAAGTTCGCTTACATGGGCCGGCGCCTGAAGAAGCGGGAATACCGCTCGCTGTGGATCGTGCGCATCGCCGCCGCCTGCAAGCTGAACGGCGCCAGCTATTCGCAGTTCATCAACGGATTGAAGAAGGCCGGCATGGAGCTGGACCGCAAGGTTCTGGCCGATATCGCCGTGAAGGATGCAGAGGGCTTTACCAAGCTCGTGGAACTGGCCAAGGCGGCAAAGGCCAAGGCAGACAAAGCCAAGGCGGACGAGGCCAAGGCCAAAGCGCGTAACTCAAGATATGACTGGCGGAAAAAACGGCCCGGAGTTCGAAAGGACTCCGGGCCGTTGTGCGTTTGAACGATGTGCTACTCGCTCAAAAATCTTTGCACCGATTTCTGCCACATCTCCGGCTGATCCACAAAATTCATGTGGCCCGCATTGGGCAGAATCACCAGCTTTGAGCCGGCGATCTTCTCGTGCATCTCTTTGCTCAGGCTGGGATCGCACTCGTCGTGGTCGCCCGCGACAATCAGCGTGGGCACGTGAATGGTATGCAGCCGATCCACATACTCCACCGATTTCAAATTGCCGTCGATGATGAATTCGCCGTGTGAGCCCCACATTTCGCGGTAAAGCTCCCAGTTGGTGGGCGCATTGCCGGTGGCCGGATCGTATGCGGGATCGGGCCGCGCGCCATAGAGGAACGGGAAATACCCGTCGCCCCACGCCAGGGTTTCGTACTCGGCCGGGTAGCGTCCGTGCTCCCAGATTGCGCCCTTGCCAAAGAGGCCGGCGGCTTCCAGTTCATTCAGGCGGGCCAATTTGTCGGCCGGCATCTTGGCTTTTTCGCGAGCCAGCACGGCGTTCATCTCGCGCGTGGAGGCGAAGGTGCTGTTCAGAATCAGGTGGCTCAAATGCTCCTGATACTTGAGCGCGTAAGCCTCGGCGAGCACGCCGCCGCAACTGTGCCCAAGCAGCGAGATTTTGCCCAGACCGAGGGCAACGCGCACGGCTTCGATGTCCTCGACGTCGCCCTCGACGGTGTACTTGCTCGGGTCCTGCGGGCGCTCGGAGCGGCCGGAGCCGCGCTCATCGATAAAGATGAGGCGATGCGTGCGCGCCAGGGGCAGCAGCCAGGGCAGGAAGTAGGTGTGGTCCGCGCCGGGACCGCCATGCAGCACCACCAGCGGCGGGCCTTTGCCGACTTCAACGTAGTAAATAAGCACGCCGTGGGCGTCGACAAAGCCATCTTTCAGCGGATAGACGGCAGAGGCGGCCTGGGCGGAAGCGGCTGGCGCGGTAGTGGCCCGAGTGGTCGTGTTTTGTGCGAAGAGCGGGGCGGCGCCAACAAACAGGACGCCGAAGACGAGGCAGGCGGCAGCGATGCATTTCATGGTCACCATGCTACGGCAGAATCCCGGGATTTCCTCAGGGATTTCGGGGCCGAGTGCTTTAGGGCGCGCCGGGGCGCGCGGCTGCTGCATGCAATGCTTTATCCTGAACATTCGGCATGACGAACGAAGACCTACCCAATCTGACGGGATTTGACGAGGCCGCGCTCGACAAGGCGTTTGCTTCGCTGGAGGCGCAGGCCCGCGCGGAAGCCGCGGCGCTTGACGCAGAGGCGTTCCGGCTCCGGTGGCTGGGGCGCAAGCAGGGGCTGCTTCAGGAGGTTTCTGACCGGTGGCTCAAAGCCGCGCCCGGGCCGGCGAAAAAAGCCGTAGGCCAGCGGTTCAAAGTCCTCAAAGAACTTGTGGAGGCGCTGCTGGAAGGCGCGGGTCCGACCGATGCCGCGGCCGATGCCGCGCTCAGGGCCGAGGCCATCGACATCACGCTGCCCGGCTCGCGGCGCCTTACCGGCGCCGAGCATCCCATTACGCGCACGTTGAACGAAATTATTTCGGTCTTTGCGGCGCTGGGCTATTCAGTCGGCGTGGGGCCCGAAGTTGAAACCGACTACTACAACTTCGAGTGCATGAATTTTCCTCCCGGCCATCCCGCGCGCGACACGCAGGACACGCTGGTGGTCGCCGCGCAGGACCGCAAGCCGCTGCGCGACCGCCTGCTGCTGCGCACCCACACGTCGCCGGTGCAGATGCGGACCATGGAACAGCAGCCGCCGCCGGTGCGCATCGTGATCCCCGGCAAGGTGCATCGCAACGACGCTGCCGACGCCACGCACTCGCCCATCTTTCATCAAGTCGAAGGCCTCTGCGTCGATACCAACATCACTTTCAGCGATTTGAAGGGCACGCTCGACCACGCCATGAAGGCGCTGTTCGGTTCGGCTGTCAAGACGCGCTTCTTCCCCTCGTTCTTCCCGTTCACCGAGCCGACTGCCGACGTACAGATCAGTTGCATCTTTTGCGGAGGCAAGGGCTGCCGCAAGTGCAAGCAGTCGGGATGGATTGAGCTGCTGGGTTGCGGCATGGTCGATCCCGCGGTCTTCGCATTCGCCGCGGAAAAGCAGCCGGCTTACGATCCGAAAAAAATCTCCGGCTTCGCCTTCGGCATGGGCGTAGAGCGCATCGCCATGATGAAGTACGGCATCAGCGAAATCGGCAGTTTCTTCGCGGGGGACATGCGGTTCCTGGGGCAGTTCGCATGAAGATACTAACCAAATGGCTCCGCAGTTACTTGCCCGGGCTCGCTGTCGACGACGCGCGACTCGCCGAGGACCTGACTCTGCGCGGCATCGCCGTCGAAGGCATTTACGATCTCGGCCCCAACAACGGCTCGCTCTACGAGATGGACATCACCACCAACCGCGTAGATGCCATGAACCACTACGGCATCGCGCGCGAGGCGGCGGCGATTTATGGGATCATACTGCCCGAACTGGAGTTCGCACTTCCAAAGCCTCGCCCGGGCGGCCAGCCCTTCTCCGTGAAGATCGAGGCGGAAGACGCCTGCGGCCGCTTCACGGCGCGTGTCTTGCGCGACATCACCATCGGCGAATCGCGCGACTGGTTCGCCGGCGCTGAAGTGTCCACATACTTCGCGCTTTTGGAACAGAAGAAAATCTCCAACGCGGTCGACGCCACGAACTTTGCCTGGCTGGCGATGGGCCAGCCCACGCACGTCTTCGATCTCGAGAAGCTCGAGGGCGGCATCGTTGTGCGCCGCGCGCGCAAGGGCGAGCGGCTCAAAACGCTGGACGGCGTGGAACGTGTGCTCGATGCCGACGATCTGGTCATCGCCGATCACAAAAAGGCCTTGGGCCTGGCCGGCGTAATGGGCGGATGGGACACCATGATCACGCCCGAGACGAAGAATGTGCTCGTCGAGGCGGCGTGGTTCGATCCCATGGGGGTGCGGCAAACCGCGCGGCGTCACGGCCTGCACACCGACGCCAGCCATCGCTTCGAGCGCGGCGCGGACTTTAACGCTGCGCCGGTTGCCTCGGCAATCGTCAGCGCGATTCTGCTCGCAAACGGCGGATCGATTGAGGGCGAGCTGGTGGATGCGCGCGTCCCCGCTGCCGAAGCGCGCACCGCGCTTCGCAAACCGATTGCGCTCGCGTTAAGTGAAGTGCAGCGCATCCTGGGCACGACAATCGATGCAGAAGGAATCACGACTGCGACGGTTGAAAGCGTGCTGACGGCGCTGGGATGCGGGCTGGCACCTGCGGTGCGGCAGACTTTTGGACAAAATTCGTGGGAAGTCAGGCTACCCAGTTGGCGGCTCGATCTGGAGCGCGAGATCGACCTCATCGAAGAGGTCGCGCGCGTTTACGGTTACAACCGTTTCGCCAACACGCTGCCCGAATTCGGGGAGGGCGTGCGGGCGCTGCCATCGGCCGAGAAAGAAGCAACCGTGCGCAGCACGTTGCTCGCCGCCGGATTCCATGAAGCCATTTCCAGCAGTTTCTGCTCCGCGGCGGAGGGCGCGCTCACGGCGCCGCAGCCCGCGCTCGTGGTACCGCTCGGCAATCCGCTCAGTGAAGAGGCCGGCGTGCTGCGCCCGTCGCTTGTGCCCGGCATGTTGACCATGATTGCGGGCAACCTGAATCGCGACGTCAACGATGTGCGGCTGTTCGAGTTGGGCACTGTCTTCAGCGGCACCACCGACAAGGTGGACGAGCGTCCGGCGCTGGCCTTTGGCGCTGTGGGGGTTTTGCCGCAGGAGAGCGCATTGCATGCCGGCCGCGCTTTTGATTTTTTTGATGTGAAGGGAGTGGAGGAGCAACTAGTGTCGCGGTTTGAGATGCGCGGCATGTACTTCGATCGCTTTCCCGCGGACGCCGGCCTCACGCCGCAGTGGCTGCATCCCTATCGCTCGTCGCGTGTAGTGGCAGACGGCGTTACCGCCGGCTGGTTCGGCCAACTGCATCCGCGCGAGGCCGCGGCGCGAAAAATCAAGGACGCGGTGCTGGTCGGCGAGATCTATCTCGACCGGCTCTACAAGTTGTCGCTGCGCCGGCCCATTGCGCGCGAGATCTCGCGGTATCAGCCGGTGCGCCGCGATTTTTCCCTGGTATTGGATGCGAGCATCGACTGGGAAACCATCGACCGCGCCATGGCCGGATTGCAGATCCCCGAGCTGGTGGAGTGGCGCGTGCGCGAGGTGTTCCGCGACGCGCGGCTCGGCGCACGGGAGTATGCGCTCTTGCTGGGCGCTACGTTTCAGGCCTCGGATCGCACCCTGCGCGAAGAGGAACTGCAGAAGTTTCAGGCGCAGGTTGTGGAAGCGGTTGGCAAAGCAGGGGCGCGCCTGCGCGTCTGATTGATACATCGAGCGGGATCGGCGCTATACTCAAACCGAAACGGGGCCGATCGGCGGAGGTTGAAACCATGTCAGAAACTTTCTGGGAATCGGATGGGGCCGTGGAAACGGCAAGCGAAGGGCAATCTGAGAACGCACATGAGGAACCGGCGGCTTTGGCCGTGAGCGCCGACGATTTTGCGGCGCTCGAAGAGCGCATCCGTCGCGCCGTGGATCTGGTGAAGCGGGAGCGGCAGGCGCGCGCGGGGGCCGAGGCGCGCAGCGCGGAACTGGCAGCTCGCTTGACGGAGGCCGAAGCGCAGGTGCAGGCGCAGTCACCCATTGTGGATCAATTGCAAGGCGAATTGACTGCGTTGCGCGCGGAGCGCGAACAGGTGCGGCAGCGCGTGGAACGGCTGCTCAAACAGCTCGATACTCTGGAACTGTGAGGCAGAGATGGCCGAAGAACCGCGCAGCAATCCGAGCGAATACGTGACGGTGGAGATCTACGACCAGCTCTATCATTTGTCGGGGCAGGACACGCAGCACATTCGCGAGCTGGCTGCTTATGTCGACGCCAAGATGCGCGCCGTGGCCGCGCAGGGAAAGACCGCGGACTCGTTGCGCGTGGCCGTGCTGGCCGCGCTGAATCTTGCCGATGAATTGTCGCAGGCCACTGCGGCCGATCCCCGTGCGGGCCATGCGCGCGCCGCAAACCTGCGCGTGCTGCTCGATGAAGTGCTGGAAGGCGAGCGCAAGACGGGCTCGTAAGAACAACCACCCAACCCCATTTTGCTGCGTTTGCAATTGACGCTTGAGGCGTGGCGCGAGTAGATTCTTGAGAATCCCGGGATGGAGGTTCTCCGATGCGAATCCATTGCCTTGTTTCGATCTTGTGTGTCGCGCTGGCTGCCCCGGCTGCATGCGGCGCGGCAAAGCCAAGCGGCGGTTGCAGCTATCACGCGGGCACACCGTTCCAAGCCGAAGTCAAAATTGCGGTCTGCGATCATGAGGTCGCTCGCGATTCGGCTGCTGTGAGTATCCACGAGACAATTCCCGCGGGCGGCCGCACGGTGGGAGGAAAAGGCAGTCAGCGTTACGTCGCGACACTGCCTCCGGTCCCTGTCCATTTGGCGAAAGACACGATCAAATATTTCGATGTCATCGCCACGGTGATCATCGACAATCCAAACTCTGCAGACTGCCAAATGTCGGTCGAGATCGCGCCCGCGGATCGCAATTGGGCGAAGCAGGAAACCACCAGTTTCACCATCGCCGCCGATGTCACGGTCAACGGGCGTCATACAACGGACACGAAACAAACGCTGGTGTCTTGTTTGGATCAGGACACGACCGTGTTGCTCAAAGATGGCACGCACGTTGCCATCCGTCAGATCGTGCGCGGCGACTTGATTCGCAATCCGGTGACAGGGGGTACGGCCGAGGTCCTGGACGTAATCCACGGTACGCAGGCTGATGAGGAGATGTACCGCATCGGCTTCGGAAGCGCGATGGTGTCCGTCACGGCCCGGCATCCGATCATGACGCCGACTGGCCTGAAGCCCGCGCGGGCCGTGCAAGTGGGAGACCTGGTACTCGGCGAAGACGGCGCCTACCATCCCGTCACCGTGCGCGAATCGTTTACCGGCGATGCAAAGCGTCTGGTCTACAATCTCCGCCTCGCCGCATCTACGGTGGGCCTTCCCAATCATCTGTTCTCGGCCGGCGGAATGGTGACCGGCGATTACTCTATGCAGACCATGCTGCAGGCGGCCGAGAAGCCTGCGAAATAACTGGACGGCTCAGGCAGTGGAGGGCGAGAGACTCGCGAGTTCCCACGCCTCGGGATCGAGACGGTGGGAACCCGGTTTTTCCGTGCAGCTTTTACTTTGCCGTCAACTGCCGCAGCACGTACTGCAGAATGCCGCCGTGCTCGTAGTACTCGATCTCCTGCGGCGTGTCGATGCGCACTACTGTATCGAATTCCTTCACCTTGCCGTCGCTCGCGGTAGCTTTGACGCGCAGGGTGCGGCCGTTCGCAAGGCGGTCCTTGAGAAGCGCGGTGAGGCCCGGGAAGTCAAAAACTTCCTCGCCGGTAAGTCCGAGGCTCTCCACATTCTCGCCGGGCGCGAACTGCAGCGGCAAAATACCCATGCCCACAAGATTCGAGCGGTGGATGCGCTCGAAGCTTTCGGCGATGACGGCGCGCACGCCGAGGAGCTTGGGTCCCTTGGCGGCCCAGTCGCGCGAGGAGCCCGAACCGTATTCCTTGCCCGCAAGAATGATCAGCGGAACGCCGCGCTCGGCGTACTTCACGCTGGCGTCGAAAATCGACATCGGCTCGCCTTCGGGCAGTAAACGCGTGACGCCGCCTTCCGTTCCCGGCGCGAGTTTATTGCGCAGGCGCACGTTAGCGAAGGTGCCGCGCACCATCACTTCGTGGTTGCCGCGGCGCGAGCCGTAGCTATTGAAGTCTGCCGGCTTCACGCCGTGCTCGGCAAGATATTTTCCGGCCGGTCCGTTGGCCTTGATCGATCCCGCGGGCGAAATGTGATCGGTGGTTACGGAGTCGCCCAGCACCGCCAGCACGCGTGCCCCGGCAATGTTTTCAATAGGCGCGGGCTTGGCGGTCATGCCGTCAAAATACGGCGCTTTGCGAATGTAGGTTGAATCTTTTTCCCACTGGTAAACGTCGCCGGTAGGAAAGCTCAAGCCCTGCCAACTGGCGTCGCCCTGTGAAACTGTGGCGTAT
Organism: uncultured Acidobacteriota bacterium; assembly: GCA_963729915.1. GTDB lineage: Bacteria > Acidobacteriota > Terriglobia > Terriglobales > Acidobacteriaceae > Telmatobacter. The sequence goes on from CAVSQE010000026.1 coordinate 119,363, forward strand.
TCCCGGCGGTAGCCTTCGCTGGTGACGGCTTTCTCGATCGCAGCGGCGACTTCAGCTTGCGTGGGCCAGATGTCGCGCAGATACACGGGCTTGCCGTCCTTGTCGTTGCCCAACGCAGTTGCGTCGAAGTTGTGGTCGATCTTGCCGGCGAGCGCGTATGCCACGACCAGCGGCGGGCTCATCAAATAATTCGCACGCACGTCCACATTCACGCGGCCCTCGAAGTTGCGATTGCCGCTGAGCACGCTGACCGCGACCAGGCCATGCTCGTCGATTGATTTGGAAACGTCGGAGGGCAGCGGCCCTGAGTTGCCGATGCAGGTGGTGCAGCCATAGCCCACCACGTTGAAGCGCAGCTTTTCAAGGTAGGGCAGCAGGCCGGCCTTTTGATAATAGTCAGTCACCACGCGTGAGCCCGGCGCGAGAGAAGTCTTCACCCACGGCGGAACGGTGAGGCCTTTTTCCACGGCCTTCTTCGCCAGCAGTCCTGCGGCGATCATGACGGACGGATTCGACGTGTTGGTGCAACTGGTGATGGCCGCGATGACCACAGAGCCATGATCGAGATACGGATCGGGATCGACGCCGAAGCGTTCTTTCACCGTGGTCGTCACGTGCACAGGCGCATTTTCCGCGACCGCTGAATCGGTGACTGCCTGACGCTGCCAGGCGGTGGCCGTGCGCGAACCTAGCGGCTTGGCCGTGGGCGCAAGCAGCGTGGGCAGTTGTTGTGCAAAGCTCGAGGCCGCATCCTTGAGCAGCACGCGATCCTGTGGGCGCTTGGGTCCGGCCACGCTGGGCTCCACGTCGCCCAGATCGAGCGAAAGCGTCTGCGTGTACTCCGCCTCGGGCGCGCCGGCGGTGTGGAAGAGCCCCTGCTCCTTGTAATAAGCCTCGACCAGATTGATTTGCTCTTCGCTGCGACCGGTGAGGCGCAGGTAGCGCAGCGTCTCAGCGTCGACAGGGAAGATGCCGCAGGTTGCGCCATATTCCGGCGCCATGTTGCCGATGGTGGCGCGGTCGGCGAGAGGCAACTGCGTTAAGCCGTCCCCATAGAATTCAACAAACTTACTGACAACGCCCAGCTTGCGCAGCGCCTGGGTCACGGTGAGCACCAGATCGGTGGCCGTGGCGCCTTCGCGCAGCTTGCCGGTGAGTTTGAAGCCGACCACCTGCGGGATCAGCATGGAAACGGGCTGCCCGAGCATGGCCGCCTCGGCCTCGATGCCGCCCACGCCCCAGCCCAGCACGCCGAGGCCATTGATCATGGTGGTGTGCGAGTCGGTGCCGACCAGCGTGTCAGGATAAGCAACGTTTTCGCCGTCGATCTGCGCGGTGAAGACCACACGCGCCAGATACTCCAGATTTACCTGGTGGCAAATGCCCATGCCGGGAGGCACGGCAGAAAAATTTCGGAACGCCGATTGCCCCCACTTCAAAAACGCGTAACGCTCGCGGTTGCGCTGGAATTCGAGCAGGGAATTGGCCTCGTAGGCCATAGGCGTGCCGTATTCGTCCACCTGCACGGAGTGGTCGATGACGAGTTCGGCGGGCGCGAGTGGATTCACGCGCTCGGGATCGCCGCCCAGCGTTTTGATGGCGTCGCGCATGGCCGCCAGGTCGACGACCGCGGGCACGCCCGTGAAGTCCTGCATCAGCACGCGCGCGGGCATGTAGGCAATCTCGCGGCTGGGCTCGGCCTTCGCGTCCCAGTTGGCCAGGAATTCGATGTCGGCCGCAGTCACGTTTTTGCCGTCTTCGCGGCGCAGCAGGTTTTCCAGCAGAATCTTCAAGCTGAAGGGAAGGCGCGCCAGATTGAAGCCACGAGCGGACAGTGCGGGCAGGCGATAGTAGGTGTAAGAGCGATTGCCGGAGGTGAGCACGGCCTGGCTTGAGAAGCTGTTCATCGGTAGATCCTCTCAGCGGAGCTAGCGGCGTTAGCGGGGCTAGCGGAGTTATTGATATTCGCGCACTGAGTTGGCCGGCGCGCGCCTGAAGACGAACGCTGGCGTAGACGATCGCGCGGGCAACAACCTGCAGGAACTAGATTACTCAGCGGGAAGGGTCAACGTCCACGGTCAGGACGGCCGTGGCGAAAACGCCTGAAATGGGGTGGACCGGCGATGGGAAGGCGGCTGCGCATAGTCTACGAAACAATTTTATCGCGGCTCAAGGGTCACACGAAAGCAGAATTCTTGGGAGCACGCGCGTCCGCATGGCGTCCGCAAAAGAAAGCAAGGCTCAAGCCATTGCCAATGCCTGAAACGTCAGACATTTCTGAATCTCCCCGGGATTGCGTGGGTCTCTCTCATCCTGCTTCTATACTTGAAGTGCACGCTTCTTCTCGAGTGAAGGATTCCCGAAATTGAAATACTGGGTTGGCATTGAGGGCCTGGTTACGCGCTTTTTCGCGTGGCTGGCGCGGCGTATGCCCAACGAGCGGCAGCGCTTGCTGGCCATCACGATCGTGGCCGGCGGTCTATGCGGCTTGTCTGCGGTTGCCTTCCACGTAAGCGTGGCGCGTCTGTATGCACTCCTGATCGATCGCGCCTCCGCGGCTCCGGGGCACGCATGGATCTGGTGGATGATTCTGACCCCGGCGGTCGGCGGGCTCGTGGTCGGCCTGGGGCTCGCCTACTGGGTTCCGGCGGCGGCGGGCAGCGGCATTCCCCAGGTGAAAACCGCATATGCCTTCCGCGCAGGCGTCATCACCATGAAGGAGACGGTAGGGAAGTTCGTGTTGTGCGCGGTCCAATTGGGCAGCGGAGCGTCCCTGGGCGTGGAAGGACCGACGGTGCAGATCTGCGCCGGGATGAGCAGCTTTCTTGCGCGCATGGCGCGGCTGAGCCCGATGAACCAGAAGCGCATGGCCTCGGTGGGCATGGCGGCGGGCATTGCCGCGGCCTTCAACGCGCCCATCGCCGCCGTCACTTTCACGCTGGAGGAGTTGATCGGCAGCCTCGACCAGACCATGCTTTCGGGCGTAATTGTGGCCGCTGCCCTCGCAGCCGTAGTGGAGCACAGCATTCTCGGCTCCAACCCCATATTCTTTGTGCCGCGATTGCAGAGCTACACGCTGGCCAGAGGCTCGTCGCTGGTTTGGTATGCGCTGCTCGGCCTGTTGGCCGCCATCGTTTCCGTAGCCTTCACCGATTCGCTGTTGTGGCTGCGCAAATGGTTCCGGGAGCTCTCCAGCGTTCCTCCGTGGGTTCGCCCCGCGATCGGCGGCGCAGCCACCGGCAGCTTTGCCGTGGTCGCCGTGCTCTTCTTTCATTTGAATGGCATCGCCGGCAATCCCTATCCCACGCTCACTCTGGCGCTTCTTGGCGGACTTCCGGTGACGGCCATGGCAGTCTTATGCGTGCTCAAGCTGGCCGCCACCGTCACGTCGTATTCGAGCGGCGGCTCCGGCGGTATCTTTGCGCCGGCGCTGTTCATGGGAGGTATGCTGGGCGGCGCGGTGGGCTACCTCGACGTCACGGTCTTCCATCACCCAGCCGATTCCATTGGCGCCTTCGCTGTGGTCGGCATGGGCGCAGTATTCGCCGGCATCGTGCGCGCGCCCATGACCTCGATCCTCATCATCTTCGAGATGACCGGTGGTTACGGGTTAGTGCTGCCTCTCATGATCGCCAACATGAGCGCCTTTGCGCTGGCGCGCCACTGGCGGCACACGCCGGTGTACAACGCGCTGCTGGAGCAGGATGGCATTGATCTGGAACATGAAACCGCATTGAACGCAGACGGCCCGCAAGCTAGCTCGAAGACGCACGATGCGGAAGAATTGAGCGTCGACGCGAGTTCCTAGAGCATCGAGACGGCTGCTCTTATTGCGGCTGCATGTTGTAGAGGAAGTAGGCGCGCAATTCAAGATAGGGGCCGTGGAACTCCCGCGGCAGCGGCGGATAACTCGATCCCGTAATCGCACCCCAGGCCGCGCGATCCAGCCCCGTGTCGCCGGAGCGGCCATCCAACTGCATGTCGGTGACCTGGCCGTTGGGCAGCACTTTAAAGTGGACGGCGACCACTCCCGATTTGAGAATGGGCGGGTTCACTTCATCGGGAATCAGCGGGTCCCACGTGCGCTGCGTAATGTAGTGCCAGCGAGCAATCCAGGAGCTGAAGTCCACGCCTTGTGTGTCAGAGAGTACCTGCACTCCGCCGGTACCTGCACCGGGATGCATGGACAGCCCGCCCGTTCCCGGATTGCCGTAGTTTTGTTGCCCCTGGCCGTGCAAAGCCTTCTGCATATCCTGGCGAAGCTGATCGGCGGGATTCTGTGGGCCCATGGCAAAGTTGGGCTTGGCGGGGACGGCTTGGGGGCGCGGCGCTTCCGGCGCCTGCGACTGCGGATTGGGCGGCACCGGCTGCGTGGGCTGCGGTTTGGGCTGCTCCGGCGTCTGCTGCTGCGGCGGGGGCGGGGGTGGCGCTTGCTCTGCCTGCTTCTTCAGCTCGTCCATCGTCTTCTTGTCAATGAGCGGTTTATTGGGCGGCAGCTTGGGCGCGACCTTGGGCTTGTTCATTTCGCGCACCACATCGGGCGGCATATCCAGATAGGTCAGATCCTGGCGTTGCTTGATGGCGTCAAAATCATCGATTCTCGGCGCTTTGAAGAAGTACCTGGGAATCCAGGTGAGGACCGAGAGCAGAATGATGTGCACCAACACCGCCCACAGAGCGCCCTCGCGCAGCCGCGCCCAGCGCCGCTCGTCTTCGAGCGAGCTGATCATTTCCAGCAGTTCGTGGGTGTCGTAGTCTACCCAGCGCGAGCCGCGCACCGGGGCAGAGGCCCCATCGGCAGTCTCATCCCGAGCGGGCTCTGGCCGCGGCTCAAGGTCGCGCGAGGAAAAAGTGTCCAAGCCCAGGATCGAACCCGTGATAGAGGTTTCCTGTGCAGAGCTGTCCTTAGGACTAGTCTCGGCGGGTTTCTTGGGCTCGTCTACTTCGGCTGGCGCTTCGCTGGTGGGCATTTAGTGCGATGGAGCCGTTCAAAACACACCTACACTGTCGCCGGCTCCGTACTCAAGTCCTTTCTGTCTATTCTCTCATTTTGGGCGAAGCTTTGCTCAAGAGGGCACCCCGTACAATGGTTCTTGTTGAATTGACGCAGGATGGGCCGAAAGGGGACAGCGTTTGAAGCGGTTTTTCGCGTACGTTTTGGCGGAATGGAAGCTGGTGATTCTGCCGGCGCTGTTGAAATGGGGAATTTGGGGCGTTGGCGCGGTTGCCGTGCTCGATTCTTCCAGCATTCCCGTCCCCATGGACGCCATCCTTGCTCTCTACGTATGGAACGACAAGCCCCACTTCTGGCTCTATTGCCTGATCGCGGCTGCGGGTTCGGCCATCGGCGGGTTGCTGCCCTACGGGCTGGGTCGCGCCGGGGGCGAACTGTTCCTGCTCAAGCGCGTAGATCGCGCAAAGTTCGAAAAGCTGCGCGACCGCTTCCAGCGCCAGGAGTTCCTGTTCGTAATGATTCCTTCCATGATGCCGCCGCCGGCGCCGTGGAAGATGTTCATCTTCGCCGCCGGCGTATTTGAGATGCGATTGTCCGATTTCCTGCTGGCTGTGTTCACGGGAAGAATGTTGCGCTGGCTGGCGCTCTCCCTGCTGGTGCTCAAGCTCGGCCCCGGCGCCGTCGATCTGGTGGCGCGCCACGCCCTGGTCGCGATTTTGATCGTCGGCGCGCTCGCCGTGCTCGGTGGCGCGTGGTGGTGGATGCGCAAAAAGCGGTCGGGGAATCTCCTGGACAGCTAACGGAACGGCCTGGGGCGCAGTCTGGAATGGAAGAATGCGGCGAAGCGAGATCCTGCTGGTTTTGATTGTCAGCGCCTGTTTTGCTCGAGCGGCGGTGCACGACAAGCCGGTGCGCGTGACGGTCCAGCAGTTGCAGCAGTTTCTCGAAGGACAGCAAGCCGAACATGTGAGCGACAGCGATTTGGCGCAAAAGCTGGCCGGGGCTGAATTGAGCGAGCAGTTGACCGAGCTCAAGCTTGACCGCCTGAAAGCGGAACTGAAGCTCGGCGAAGAGACCACGACGGAGCTGAACCTCCTCGCCGATCTGTCGGCATTCCTTGAGCCGCCCGCTGCGGAATGCCCCGCCAAAGAGCCGCCGGATGCGGCTGCCCAAGAAGAGATCATTCGCGCCGCTCAGAACTTTGCCGTGGTCACGCTCCGGCGTCTGCCCGATTTTCTGGCGACACGCACGACGCGCAGCTTCGAAGACCGCCCAATCGCGGTAGGAGGCAGACCCGCTCAAAGCGGAATGCACCCCGTGGGGGCTCTTGTGCAAGAGGTCGCCTACCGCAACGGCATGGAACTCTCTTCGAGAAGTTTCTGCCGCGCAGAGTACCGGCGACGCGCGAAAGGCGTCGCTTCCCGGCATGAGCTCGGCAGGAGAGTATGGGCCGGCATTGACGATTGTTTTGGATGACTCGGCCCACGGAACCATCGCATGGAGTCATTGGGAGCAGGCTTCGGCAGGAATGATTGCAGTGTTTCGCTATGAGGTTCCGAAGGAGGATTCGCACTATCAGGTTGACTTCTGCTGCGCGAAGGACACGGACACGGGGGAGCTTGTGTCGTACCACGGGAAACCGGCCTACAGTGGGTTGATCTTGATCGATCCGGTGACGGGCGATGTGCTTCGGTTGACAATCCAAGCGGAGATTGACAACTTCGATCCGGCTCTAAAGCTAGGCTTTCTGGTGAGCTACGGCGAGGTCGAAGTTGAAGGGAAGAGGCTGATTTGCCCGTTGCGAAGCGCTGTGACGCTGCGCTCGACTTGGGTGGATCAAAAGCGAGTCCAGCGCGAAATTCGCGTGAACGATGTGGCGTTTACTGCGTACCGCCGGTTTGGATCGACGGCACGCATTGTCACGAATCAGCCGGCACCGTGAGGACGGGGCACGGCTAGTCCAGCGGCTATTCGATCATCTTTCCCGGGGGAACTCCCGGTGCGACGAATCTATTTTCCCGCCAGCGCCTCTTGCGCGTGAGCCGCATGCGTCCGGCGCACCAGTGCGGGAACGCCCAGCATCACGGCCAGTACGAGCGAAGTCGAGACCAGGTCGTTGCGATAGAACGGCACGCCGGCCCAGTAGCAGGTTGCAAGCCCGGCGAGCGTGCGCGGATATACATTCAAACCGCTGGCCCACACGCCGAAGTTGGAGACGAGGAAGAACGAGGTCGGCCCCAGCAAAGCGCCCGCGGCCCCGCGCGCCAATGTCACGCGCTTGCGCAGCAGAATCGAGCCCAGCACCATCGCGGCCAAGTACCAGCCCCACGTGAACGCATAATCTGCGAAGCGAAGGCTGAAGCCGGGATATTTGAAGACCGTCAGGAAGCAATCGGTCGTGATGAGAGCCGCCAGGGGCGCAAGCATCTCACGCCACGGACGCTTGGCGCCAAAGTAAAGCAGGCAACCGGTGACTGCCGTAAAGTTCCACCACGGAGCGTGAGGAATTACGCGCGATAAAACGGCAACCAACAAGAGCAGATAAGCGGCCATGTCCACCTCATGATGCGGGGTCTTCCGGAGATTCCGGGCCCATCCAACCTGATTACAAAAACAAAGGACTTCTTTCATTCTGCGGTGCGCGCGCCGTATGGTCAACTCCAACCCTTCCACCAAAGCAACAAATTTTTCCGTCGCGGCAAACTGTCGAGGGTCTGCTTCGGCTCCTGTGCCCAAAGTTCGCGATTTAAATACTGCGGTCATCCTGGGCGACGTTTGGCCCTTGCGGCGCCAAGCGGAGTCGAAGGACCTGCATTGAGCGGCTTCGACTGAGGGGCCAAACTCCCAGGACACCACTCTACCGCTGTTCGCGCCCGTTCATCACTTCGCCGGCGCCCTCGTGCCCGTTGACAATATAGACCCAGGCGCCAAGCGGGGCATGGCCCGCGGTTCCGGGGATCGTTCCGCGCGTCGCCAGAAACGAGTAATCGAAGCGCAGATCGGTAAATTCGACCGTGGTCCACGTGCGACCCGGTGGAAGATTCGGGGGATCCATGCCCGGCGCTGGTTCCGGCCCTACTTCGCGCACTACAGCCCACGTTCCCCAATCGAGATACGCGCGGCCCAGCGGCGTTTGCTTGGCGGCTTCGACGGCGGCAGTGTCGGTCGGCTTATACATCACATCGCTCGGATCGCTGTCGATGGACCCAGTGCGGGTGTTGATTTCCGCGGTCTGGTAGAAATTCGACGTCTCGACAATCGCGTGCCAGCGGAAGGGGTTGACCATATACGGCTCGGCGGCCATGCGCAATGCCGGCTCGGTGGAAACAGGCGTGCTGTTCACCATCGCCAGCGCCTGGGCGTGCTCAGCCCAGCGCCAGCAGCCCAGCATCAGCATCCCAACGAGAGCAAAGATGGCCCAGCCGCGGCCGGGAAACCGCTGTTTCCGCGCCCCGATCTCGCGATCGGCAAGTCCCAGCACCCACGGCATAAAAAGCGCCAGGAAAAGCAGCGCCCACATCACCGGCTCGGCGATGAACATAAAGCTGCCCGCATACCAGCGCGCGTTGAAAGGAAAGAATGGCCGCACGCCGTAGTTGTTGGTCCAGTCGAGCAGCAGGTGGCTCAGCGCCGCAACGCACGCGGTGAGATAGAGCCAGCCCCAGTGAATCGGCTGCTCCGTCGTCTCAACATTGCGCCGCCGCGTCTTGAGCCAGCGGTCGGACAGCCACACCGCGCCCACCACCACGCCGGCCACTACGGGAACTGCCCAGAAAGTATGCGTGATGCCGCGATGGTGCCTCAGAACCTCTACGGGGCCCGCGAAGGTCCAGAGCACGTCCAGATCGGCGGCCTCTGCGGCCAATACCGCGACCAGCGTGGCATACGCCGTCTTGCGATTGAATCCGGCGCGGCCGATGCAGGCGCCGGTAAGAAAATGCGTGACTGGTTCCATGCGTCTTACGATCCGATCTCAGGTTTCAGACTGCGGTCGCCCATTCGCCCCCGCGCATCAGCGGCTCGGCAACGCCGGATGCGGTAATGCCATCGATGTCCAATTCCGCAGACCCAATCATCCAGTCCACGTGGATCAAACTTTCGTTGGCGCCTTTGGCGGCCAGTTTTTCGGGTGTGAGCTTGTCTCCGTCGCGCAGGCACGACGAGTACGACTGGCCAAGCGCGATGTGCGATGCCGCGTTCTCGTCGAACAGCGTGTTCAGGAAGACCAGTCCGCTTTGCGCAATGGGCGAGGAGTGAGGAACCAGCGCCACTTCGCCCAGCCGCCGCGCGCCCTCGTCCGTGTCGATCATTTTTTCCAGCACTTCCTGGCCGCGTGTGGCGTGAACCTCCACAATGCGCCCCTCTGCAAAGCGAACCTGGATGCCCTCAATCATGGTGCCCTGGTGCGAGAGCGGCTTGGTCGCGGTCACGGTGCCGTCGGCGCGGTCTTTGTGCGGCGCGCTGAAGATCTCTTCCGTGGGCATGTTGGCGATGCAATAGAGCCCGTTGCCCGCAGTGGTGCCGCCGCCCAGCCACTCGTGATCGTCGGCAAGGCCAAGGCGGAAATCGGTGCCGGGGCCGCTATATTGCAGGGCAAAGTAGCGCTTGGCATTCATGAAGGCCGCGCGCTTTTGCAATTCAGCGTCGTGCGCTCGCCACGCGCCCACGGGATCCGCAGTGGTGATGCGCGTAGTCGAGAAGATGGCATCCCATAGCTTGCGCAGGGCCTCCTCCGGACTGTCGTTGGGAAACACGGCCGCAGCCCACGCAGGCGTGGCGCTGGGAACGATGGTCCAGTTGATCTCGTGCCGCGTAATCAGCTCGAGCGCGGGACGGTAGGCTTGCGAGACAGCGCGATTGGCGCGGCCCACCTTGTCGGGATCCTCGTTCGAAAGCAGCGCAGGATTGGCTCCGGCAATGGCCAGGCGTGCTGCGCCGCTCTTGAACGCCGCCGCCATGCCGTCGTAGAGCCACTTGGCCGCGTGATCGAAGCTGGCATCGGGCGCATACCGGTAGCGCAGAAGGGCGGAGTCTTCGTCGTTCAAAAGCGTGGTCACGAGCGAAGCCCCGGCACGATACGCGTGCTCGGTAATGCGGCGCGCCAGTGCCAGGGAGTCGAGCGACGCGGTCATCACCAGTTCCTGGCCCGGCTTGAGGCCCAGCCCTACGTTCACGGCCACGTCGGCCAGCAGATCCAGATTCTCAGCTTGCGTGCGAGCTTCAGGAGCAGATGCAGTTTGTGTCATTGCCTCTCGATTCCTTCGGATTGCATCCTGGAACCAGCAGCCGCCTTTGGGGTCACTGGCCGGATGTTGCTATTGTAGGGGGTGTTGCGTGCCGTCTGTCACGGCGCAAGGCCGCCGCTCCGGGTCATGATGTGCTGCGGGGCGGGTTCGATCGCAACCAGGGATTCGCCTAAAATCGAGAACGGATGGACAGGCTTTTCGAGGGGCCATAGCGCCATGATGAAGCTTCATACTCAATGGGTGAAAAGGAGCATTTTGACCACTGGAATCTCGCTTGCTCTGGGAACTGCGTCCGCTGCTGCGCAAACGCAGACTGCAACCGCCGCTTTCGGACCGAGCAATCCCTTTTTCGCGCCCAGCACCCTGCCGTTTCAGGCGCCGCCCTTCGACAAGATCAAGGACAGCGATTACCTGCCGGCCATTGACGCGGGCATGACGCAGCAGATCCAAGAGGTCGAAGCGATCGCCAACAATCCCGCGCCACCCACCTTTGAAAACACCATCGTCGCGCTAGAGCGCACCGGCCAGTTGCTCACGCGGGTGACGCTGGTGTTCAACTGCGTCACCGGCGCCAACACCAACGATGCATTGCAGAAGGTGCAGGCGTACGAGGCTCCGCGCCTGGCCGCGGAACAGGATGCCATCTATCTGAACTCGAAGCTCTTTGCGCGCATTAAAGAGGTCTACGATCGGCGCGCATCGCTCCATCTCGATCCCGAATCGCTGCGCCTCGTCGAGTACGACTATCAGCAGTTTGTAAAGGCCGGCGCCAACCTTTCCGACGCCGACAAAGCCAAGCTGAAAAAGCTCAACGAAGAAGAGTCGACGCTCGAAAATGATTTTATGGAAAAGCTGCTGGCGGCGACCAAGGCCGCAGCCTACGCGACGACGGATAAGACGGCGCTGGCCGGACTGAGTGACGCGGATTTGGCAATGGCTGCCGATGCGGCGGCGGCGCGCAAGCAGCCGGGCTGGGTGATTTCGCTGCAGAATACAACGCAGCAGCCGGATTTTACCGAATTGACGAATCGCGACACGAGGAAATCGTTATTTGCGGCATCGTTGAACCGCACCGAACGGGGAGACGCCAACGATACGCGCGCGATCATTGCGCGGCTGGCGCAGTTACGCGCGGAGAAGGCCGCGCTGCTGGGGTACAAGAACTTTGCGGCGTGGAACTTGTCCGACCAGATGGCAAAAACACCCCAGGCGGCGGTCAAGTTCCTCGATGGTTTGGCCCCAGCCTCAGTGGCTCACGCGGAAAATGAGGGCAGGGAGATTCAGTCGCTGATCGATGCCGAACACGGCGGCTTTACGCTGGCGCCGTGGGATTGGGAGTATTACAGCGGGAAAGTGCGCAAGGCAAAGTACGATCTGGACGAATCGCAAATAAAACCCTATTTCGAGCTGAACAATGTGCTCCAGAATGGCGTCTTCTACGCCGCGCACCAGCTCTACGGCCTTACCTTCAAGGAGCGGCACGACATTCCGGTTTGGCATCCGGACGTGCGCGTGTTTGAGGTTTTCGACGCGAACGGCAAGCCCCTGGCACTGTGGTATTGCGACTATTTCAAGCGCGACAACAAGAACGGCGGCGCGTGGATGAGCAACCTGGTCAACCAGTCGAAACTCCTGGGCACGTTGCCCGTGGTCTTCAACGTAACCAATGTCGAGAAGCCCGCTCCTGGCCAGCCCTGCTTGCTCACCTTCGACGAAGTGACTCACATGTTTCACGAGTTCGGGCACGCGCTGCATGGCATGTTTGCCGATACTAATTATCCGAGTTTGTCGGGTGCGCAAGTTGCTCGCGACTTTGTCGAGTTTCCCTCGCAGTTCAACGAGCACTGGGCCAGTTATCCGGCAGTGTTTGCGCACTACGCGAAGCACTATAAGACCGAGCAGCCAATGCCGGCAGACCTTGTCGCGAAGATGGAAAGGTGGAGGGCGTTCAAAAATGCCCACGATTTGACAGAGATCATTTCCGCGTCCGAGCTCGATCTCGAATGGCACACGTTGCCTTCGAGTGCGCCCCTCCAGGATCCCGACAAGTTCGAGACCGAAGCGCTTCAGCGCACGCATCTCGACCTCAGCTACGTGCCGCCGCGCTACCGTTCCAGCTACTTTCTGCACATTTGGGCCAACGGCTACGACGCAGGCTACTATGCCTACTTGTGGAGCGAGATGCTCGACGACGCCGCCTTCCAGTGGTTCCTGGATCGCGGCGGCATGACGCGCGCCAACGGCGACCGTTTCCGCCAGATGGTGCTCTCGCGCGGCAACACCGAGGATCTGCAAAAGATGTACGATGCGTGGCTGGGAGGGGAGCCCAGCATTGAGCCGATGCTGGGAGACCGCGGGCTCAAGGAAAAGTAAGCGCGCTAACTCCGCTAGCCCCGCTCACTATAATCCATACCTATGAGCGAGCCGGCCGTTCTGCGAAAAATCGAAAAGCTGCGCGAAGAACTGCGCCGTCACGAGCATCTCTACTATGTTCTCGACAAGCCCGCGATCAGCGATGCCGAGTACGACGCGCTGATGAACGAATTAAAGAAACTTGAAGCCGCGCATCCCGAGCTCGTCACTGCCGATTCCCCGACACAACGCGTGGGCGGTAAACCCGCCGAGGGTTTCAAAAAGGCGCAGCACTCGCGTCCCATGCTCTCGCTCGACAACGCCTACAACGCCGAAGAACTGGCCGACTGGGATCGCCGCGTGCACGAGCTGGCCGGCTCGCTGCCCGTCGAATACACGGCCGAGCTCAAACTCGACGGCCTGAGCGTGGCGCTGCTTTACCAGCCCGGCCCCGACGGCGGTGCGCTCCTCACCATGGGCCTGACGCGCGGCGACGGCCAGACCGGCGAGGACGTTACTTCGAACATCCGCACCATTCGCAGTGTGCCTCTCCGCATCAGCAAGAACCAACTCCAAAAGGCTGCCGTGCCGCAGGCACTTGAGGTGCGCGGCGAAGTAGTGATGCCGGAAGCCGCCTTCCAGCGCTTGAACGAGGAACGCGAGCGCGAAGGACTGCCGGCCTTCGTCAATCCGCGCAACTCCGCCGCGGGAACGCTGCGCACGCTGGAGCCTTCCATCGTCGCCAACCGGCGCCTGGTTTTCTTCGCATATTTTCTGCTAGTGAACGGCGAATATTTCGCCGCCGGCCAGACGGCCACGCTCGATGCGCTCACCGCTCTTGGCTTCCGCGTAAATCCGCATCGCCGGCTCGTGAGCACCGTCAACGAGATGATGAAATTTATCGACCAGGCCGAGAGCCAGCGCGCGACACTTGGATATGAAATCGACGGCGTGGTTCTGAAAGTCGATGGGCACGCCACGCAGCAACGCCTGGGCTACACGGGCCGCGCGCCGCGCTGGGCCATCGCGTACAAGTTCTCGGCCAAAGCGGGCATCACGCAGGTGAAAGACATCACCGTGCAGGTGGGCCGCACCGGCAAGCTCACGCCCGTGGCGGAACTAGCGCCGGTCTTCATCGGCGGCACCACGGTGAGCCGCGCCACGTTGCACAATGCGGACTTTATTGCCGGTCTTGGATTGCGAATCGGGGACTACGTAAAAGTTGAGCGCGGCGGCGACGTGATTCCCAAAGTCGTCGAGGTGATTGAAGACGCCGATCACCCGCGCGGGAAACGTGGGTTCTCTTTCCCTTTGGTTTGCCCCGAATGTCAGAGCAAAGTCGTTCGCGAAGAAGGCGAAGCAGATTATCGCTGCGTGAATGCCGATTGCCCCGCAAAGTTGCGCGAGACCCTGCTGCACTTCGGCCGCCGCGAGGTGATGAACATCGAGGGACTGGGCGATGCGGTGGTGGAACAGCTGACGGAAAAGCGGCTGGTCAAAGGCGTCGCGGATCTCTACCGGCTCAATGAAAAAGATCTGCTCTCACTTGAGAAGCAGGTAACCCGCAAGAATAAGGCCACGGGTCTCGACGAAACCAGGACCGAAGCACTGCTTGGCCCCAAAGCTTCCACTACGCTGCTTAAGGAGATTGAGGATTCCAAGCGCGCCCGCCTGGCGCGCGTGCTGATGGGCCTCGGCATCCGCTTTGTCGGTGAGCGTACTGCCGAGCTGTTGGCGCAGGAGTTCGGCTCCATGGACGCGCTGATGGCCGCAACGGCCGAGGAACTAGAACGCGTGGAAGAGGTTGGCCCGCGCATCTCGCAGGCGATTCTGGAATTTTTTGCGCAACCAGCCAATCGTACGCTAGTTCGTAGCTTGCAGCGCGCCGGCGTTGACATGACCGCGGAGAAGCGGCAGCGCACCTCGCAGCTTGAGGGTCTGACGTTTGTTTTGACAGGCACACTGCCCACCCTGACGCGCGACGAGGCCAAGCAGAAGATCGAGGCTGCGGGCGGCAAGACCGCGGGCTCAGTGAGCAAGAAGACCAGCTACGTGGTAGCCGGCGAAGAGGCCGGCTCCAAGCTCGACAAGGCGCGCGAGCTAAAGATTCCCGTGATCGACGAAGCGGGATTGCTGGCGCTGCTCGCAGGGCAGACGCCGTCGAATTAGTCGAACCCTCCGCTCCTCAGTTCACCTCCGGTGGGCCTCGCATGGAGCCGGCCTCGTGAACATCAGAGGACTCACGGCGACGAATATCAGCACCAGATCAAACCACATAAAGGTTTCCTTCGATGTTGCACTTCACGCACTGGTGCGGCGGCGTGCCGCAATGTCGGGATGATTTTCGATGGCGTGCAGTTCGCGCTCCCGCTCCCGCTCCCAGGCTTCGGCGTGCCAGCGGCGCGAGGCATAGCGCAACGTGTCGGCAGGGAGCGGTGGAAACTCATGTGGCAGTTGCCGCGACGGCATGGTCACGACCTCCGGCTGGGGACGATAGGCAGGCTTGGGCACAAGCGGCGCGGACAAGGCAGGCGCAGACGGCGTGATCAGCCGCGCCGACGATTCTACTTCTGCCGATGCCGCGGCAGCCTCAGCCGCCGCAGCGATCCGTGCTGCCGCCGCAACCTGTGCCGCCGCAGTCGTCAGGCTGGTATCGGCCAGCACCCTTGGCTCCGCTTCGGCTCCGGCCTCATCACTGCGCTGCGCGCGCCTGGCAATGCATTTAGCCATGAACTCGTCCACCAGCTTGTGCAGGCAGGTTTGTCCGCACAGGTGCTTTGAGTCCGGCCGCAACCGGTGGCGCGAGGTCCATCCGCTCACGCGCAATTCTCCCCCTTGCTCGTAGGCAACAAACCAATGGTTGGTCTGCCGCTTTTCCGCGGCGCAAATGTCGCACGAGATGGCCTGCCGGATCATCGCAATCCCCTCACTCCGCAACGGCTTCCTGCCGCATCGCCGATGCCCACCGTATTCATCGCCCTCCCCTACGAGCGCACATGCAAGTTTCCCCGGGCGCGCAGAAGGCGCCTCGACCTTCCGGAGAACCTCCACTTTTATTTCATCGTGCGGAAGTGAAAATGGATGAGCCTGTCCGTCAACGAATCCAAATGTGGTTCATATCAGAACAGAGGCGCAGGAGATCGTCCTGAACCGGGACAGGACGCGCGGCCCATAGGACGGAAGTTGCGGGGACAAACAGAAAGAGCGCGGCCATCACCGCGCTCTCATCTTGATCCGTTACGTGAATTGCCGGTGCCCGCCTTACTCGCGCGGCGCAAAGTAACCCTTCTTGGCGCGCACCTGGTAACTGCGATCGTAGCAATATAAATAAATGGTTCGGAATGCGCCGTCGGCCTTGAAGTCCGCGGGCGTGTAGACCAGCGCATACTGGCTGCGCAGCGCCTCCTCGATATCTTTGAAGCTGGTTGCCATTTCTTCCGCCGAGGGGGGATAGAAAAGCTCGCCGCCGGTCTGCTCAGCCAGTTCCTGCAGCACCTTGTCGCCCTCGCCGCGGCTGGGCGTCCAGTTGGTGCTGATGGCGTAGATGATGGTCTCGGCGCGCTCGCACTCCTTGATGGCTTCTGGCATGTACACGCGGCTCTGGTTATCCTCGCCATCAGAAACCAAAATGATGGCCTTGCGCACCGGCTCCGGCCCACGTTCAGTCAGCATCTTGTCGCGGCAGGCGACATAAAGAGCATCGAAGAGCGCCGTGCCGCCTTCGGGACGCAGCTTATTGACGCCCGTCTCCAGAGCGTCCTGGTCGTTGGTCCAGTCCGCAGTCACGGTGGGCGTCACATCGAATCCCATCACGAAGGCGCGGTCGTTCTTCGCGCGCAGCACCTGCAGCAGGAACTCGGTAGCCGATTGCTGCTCAAATTGGAAACGGGAACGGATGGAGCTGCTGGTGTCGACGAGGATGCCCACGCGCAGCGGCAGATTGATCTGCTGGTGGAACGAGTTCACCCTGGCCGGCGCCTTCTGGTCGTCGAGGAGCGCAAAGTCACTCTGGTTCAGGTTGGGAATGTAGTGGCCGTGCTTGTCCGTGACCGTGAAGATCAGGCTCACTTCGTTCACGGTGGTGCGGATGGTGGGCGTGCCCACGTCGGTCGTCGCGCCATTTTGGTCCGCCGGTGCGGGAGCGGCTGGGGCGGCCGCCGCCGGAGCGGGTTGTCCGCTCGGGCTTTGCGCGGAAAGGCTGGCCACGGAAGCCGCGGCAAGAAACAATGCCGCAAGCGCGATCACGAGAATGCGTGAGCCCCGCTGGCGGAGCCCCGCCGTTGGGGTGAAATGTTGCTGGGTCATCACATCCCTATTCTAACAATCCTGCACATGCCCGTGGGGGCGTCGGCTCCCGCCGGGTTCTCACCTGGTTAAGATGCGTTTTCGCGGTCAGGCGGATTCCAGGCGGTCGAGGAAGGCCTTCAACTCCGGGGGCAGCGGCGCCTCGAGCTGGAGCCGCTTGCCAGTTAGCGGATGCGTGATTTCGAGTCGGGCCGCGTGCAGGAAATTACGGCCCAGGCGCAGGGTTTCCGGCTCCGCTTTCCGCCGTGCCGCGCGCGAAGGTGCTGCGTTGAGAGCCTGCTGATCGCGCAACTGCGCCGCGCCGCCGTAGAGCGTATCGCCCACCACAGGATGTCCAATCGAAGCCATGTGCACGCGAATCTGGTGCGTCCGTCCGGTCTCAATGCGCACGCTCACCAGCGTGAATTTGCCAAAGCGCGTGTCCAATCGCCGCAGCACCTGGTAGTGCGAGATCGCGGAGCGGCCAACGTCGCTGGGCCGCGTAGTCATGCGCGTGCGCCGCACCGGATCGCGGCTCACCGCGGCGCTGATGGTGCCTTTCTCCCGCTCCACCGCGCCTTGCACCAGCGCCATGTAGGTTTTCTCCACGCGCCGCTCGGCAAACATCGCGCCCAGCGCGGCGTGGGCGCGATCGTTCTTGGCCACCACGATCAATCCGCTGGTGTTCTTGTCCAGGCGATGCACAATGCCTGGCCGCAACTCGCCGCCGGTCGACGAAAGCGCCTTGAAGCGATGCAACAGCGCATTCACAAGCGTTCCGCGGCTGCGCGCATCGTCGCTCGCGCCCGACCCCGCGTGAACCATCATTCCGGCGGGCTTGTTCACAACAGCCAGGTCGGCGTCTTCGTAGACCACATCCAGCGGAATCGCCTCCGGCACAGCCTTGAGCGGCGTGGGATGCGGCTCGCCCGTGATGGTAATGCGCTCGCCGCCGCGCAGCTTCAACGAAGCCTTGTGCGCCTGCCCGTCCACCAGCACGTCGCCCTGGTCGATGAGCAGTTGCACCCGCGAGCGGCTGACGCCCTCGAGTTGCGTGGCCAGAAAGTGATCCAGGCGCTGGCTGCTCGCTTCCGCAGGTACCTCGATAGTGCGCGGCTCACTCATGCCCGGCTCCAATGTCGACGCCAGCATCGGCGCCGGCTTCTGAAGCCCCGTGCCCGATCCTTTTTACGGATCCATCGTGAGAAGGGTGGGAAGCCGACCCGCTCCTTGCTGTTGGACTCACTCGTTCGCGCAGCACCAGCGCCCCCGCCACGACCAGCAGAATGGCGGCAATCTGCGGTCCGTCCAGCGCGCCACGCAGCAGCGAGCCACGGCCCTCCGGATCGCGCCAGAGTTCCGTGATGTAGATGGCTAGCCCCGAGCCCATCAGGCCCAGGCCGGCCACGTCGCCTTTGCGCCGCTCGGCCGGCAACCATACCAGCAGCAGCACGGCGAGAGTGAGGAACGCGAGTGCGGCGTAGGCCTGCACCGGATGCAGCGGAACCCCGAGTGGCGCGCCGCTCCAGAGTTCGGCCAGCGGATTCGTATAGGTGACAGCCCAATGCACGCCGGGCCCCGCCTCGACGCCATAGCCCGATCCCGAGGCCAGCGCGCCCAGTTGCTCAAACGCCAGGCCCAAAGCCAGTGGCGCAGCCAGCGCGTCGGCCGTGGCGCGGAGCGGCAGCTTGCTGCGCCGCGCGTACCACAGAGCGCATCCCGCGCCCGCCAGTGCGCCCGTGCAGGCCAGCAGGGGATGATGCACCATTGCCAGTCCCAGCAGCCATGCGGGATGCAGGCGCAACGCGCTCCAGTTCACGAGGACGAGCAGCAGTCGCGCCGCGGCCAGCGCTGCAAACAGGCTCAGGATGCAGAGGTTCCACACCTTGCCCGCGTCGAGACTTGTGTCGCGGCCCGCCACGCGCGCCGTCCGTTGCGCAAGCCCCAAAGCCAGCAGCACGCCCAGCGCGGTCACCGCGCCATAGGACGGGATGACAAGGGCGCCGATGTGAAAGAGGACTGGATGCACTGAGGACAGGATAAGGCAGCGGGGCTAGCGGAGTGAGCGGTGTTAGCGGTGTCAGGAGTTGCAGCGGGTCAGCTAATCGAGAGAGCTACTGACAGCTGAAAATAGAACCCGGCCCACTGGGCCGTGAGCGATGTGCTGGTGAACCCGTCCTAAGACGGTGGAGCTCTCCGCGGTTTATTAGGCATTCCGGACTGGCGGACACTGCACACAAAACCGATTGTCGAGTCGAGCCCCTGTTCATTGAATGTTGGTTCAACCAGCGTTGATCACCCACCTGCTTTGCAGGCCGGTTTCTATTGCGGATAGTAGGGGTACGCGCTGGGAATTGCAAGTCTTGTGCGAAAGCGGCAAGTTGTGATAGCTTGCGGGGTCCGACGTTTTGGGAAGCGTTCACCCGAATCGGCACCACACTTCGACCGCTGCGTTTCATCCACGCCATGCCGTCGAATTGCCGCTTTGGCGCCTGCGGCAGTAGATCTCCGACGGAAGTAGCCTATGGAACCGCCAGCCGGAATGACCCAACGGGAAGAAAAGCAAGAATTCTACCGGGGGATGGCTTAGAGAGTGTTAATCTGTGCTTCAAATCACTTGAGATCGCAGATTTTGGACCTATTCTTTGCCCATTGCGGTACTTTGAGGTACTGATCCCCAGTCATGTTGCGAATCACCTGGAAGCCGCACGCCGACAGGCGCGCCCACCCCATGCGTGGGCTGCTTCCATTCGTGTGGTTGGCGGGCAGCGCTGGTCTCGTTGCCGTCACCGGCTGCAACGCCAATCTTGTGTTCGCTCCGTCGCCGCCCGTGCCCGAAAGCACGGTTTCTCCCATCTCCGGCTCTCCCATCCAGCACATCGTGGTCATCATGCAGGAGAACCGCAGCTTCGACAATCTCTTCAACGGTTTTCCCGGCGCCGACACGGCGCAAAGCGGCATGAACGGCGACCAATCGATACCGCTAAAGCCCGTTTCGCTGGCCGACTCGCGCGACCTCGAACACTCGCACCTGCGCTGGGCCGAGGACTGGGACAACGGCAACATGGATGGTTTTGCGCAGAGCGGCGCGAGTCCGGCCACGCTGCCCTACTCCTATGTGCCCGAGAAGGATGTGGAGGAGTACTGGACGCTGGCCAGGCAATACGTGCTGGGCGACCGCATGTTCCAGTCGAACACAGGGCCGAGTTTTGTCGCGCACCAGTACATGATCGCGGGCCAGTCGGCCAATGTGGCGGAAAACCCCACCGGCTCGGTGTGGGGCTGCGACGCCGATCCCAGCAGCACGGCAGCGGTGCTTGGAGCCGATGGCAATGAGATGCCCGGCGTGTTTCCCTGTTTTGACTACCTCACTGCCGCCGATCTGCTCGACGAAAAAGGCGTGACCTGGCGCTACTACGCACCCTCCAGTGGCGACAGCTTCTTCATTCTCTCGGCGTTCCAGGCCATCCGGCACATCCGTTACGGGCAGGATTGGCACGACAACGTGATCTCGCCGCAGAACCGCGTTCTTACCGACATCGCCAACGGCGAACTGGCGCAGGTCACCTGGATCGTTCCCGACTGGGCGCACTCTGACCATCCCGGATCGGGCACCGAAGGCCCGAGCTGGGTGGCGTCGATCATCAATGCCATCGGCAACAGCCCTTACTGGAACTCGACAGCGATTTTTATTTCCTGGGACGACTGGGGCGGCTGGTACGACCATGTTGCTCCGCCCAAGGTGGATGCGATGGGGCCCGGCTTCCGCGTGCCGCTGCTCATCGTTTCGCCCTACGCCAGGCACGGCTACGTCACCCATCACATGCACGAAGCCAGCGGTTTCATCGCCTTCATCGAGCACAACTTCGACCTGGGCACCCTGGGCACGCGCGACGCAGGCACGGATGCCTTCAGCGATTGTTTCGACTATACCCAGCAGCCTTCGGCCTTCGCGCCAATCCCCACGCGCGTAAGCGCGGAGCGCCTGGTTCGTGAGAAGGACAGCGGCCCACCGGACGACGATTGACAACGGGATCCGCGGGGCGGAGTGTGAAACTCCGGGAAAGCGGCGAGGCCGCGACCAATCCCCGTCGCGCATCCTGTTCAAGAACCCAGCCAGAATTCCACGGTAGGGCACCATGCACGGCTTCCCATAAGCCGTCCTTCCGGTATCAATCTACCCACGGGGAGCGAACCGGCTGAGGCAAAGAGCCGCGCACCTCGCCACAGCTGTAGAATTGTGGCACTTGAATGCCGGATTATCTCCAGCCCGATTCGCTATCTTGGGCACTCGCGCATGTGCGTAGGTATGGCGACACCGACATTTTTCCTTTGCCTTTCGAATACGAAGCCATAGCTCACGACTGGAAATCCGTGAGCCCGTTCCTCCTCGGGTCGGACCTGACAAAATACAAAATCCACCCCGACAGCCGTGTGATGGTGATCAAGCCGGGAGGAGGATTCAGGACGGCGACCCAACTCGATCCTCTGGACCATTTGGTTTATACCGCCGCAGTCTATGAAGCAGCCGAACTGATTGAAAAGGCCCGAGTCCCCGCCGACCAAAGAATTGCATGCTCCTACCGAATACGCCTAACGCCAGAGGGAGCATTTTTTCCGCCCGATAATGGGTGGAAAGACTTCCACTCCCGCTCGGGCGAGCTGGCGAAAATGGAAGCGACCTCGCACGTCCTAAGCGCCGACATCTCCGACTTCTATAACCAGCTCGGACAACATCGGATTCAAAATGCGATGGAACTCGCCTCGATTCCAGTGGACCGCTCGGAGAACGTGGAGTCCTTCCTCAACCAACTCACGGGCAAGCAGTCACAGGGCCTGCCCGTCGGCCCTTTTGCCTCCATCGTCCTAGCGGAGGCCTGCTTAATCGACGTGGACAATTTTCTTCTACGGCAAAACGTGCCGTACACAAGGTATGTAGACGACTTCCGTATGTTCTGTACTTCGCGGAGGCAAGCAATTGAACTTAAGCACGACTTGGCCGAGTACCTGTTCTCGGTTCACCGCCTGTCGCTTGAGTCCAGTAAGAGCGCCATAAAGCACGTCAATCGATTCGTAAAGACGGAGATGTCGGACCCAGAAGAGATCGAGCAACAGGCGCGAGTTGACCGAATGAATCTCCTCTTCAAGGAGGTCGTTGACGAAGGTGGGCCATATTGGTTCGAGGGTCTCGACGAGGGAACTGAGAATGAGCTTCTTAATAAGGCACAGAAAGAGAGTTTCATCGCGGTCTTTGAGGACTGCGTCAGGAGGAGGCCCCTTCATTTGGGACTAGCGCGGCACCTCCTCCGGAGAGGCCTCAAGAGCAGGACCAACGTGCTAAATGGCCTCATTTTTGACAATTTCGAGGCCCTCGCGCCGGTCCTCAGGGACATAATTCGCTACTTAGTAGTGACGCTCCCCAAACCACAAGCGGCGAAACGCGGCAAGCAGCTACTTGCCTTCTGCAAGGAAAGCGACATAGGCGCCCTTCCTTTCGTGCGAATGTGGGTTCTCGAGCTCCTTTATCGAAGGCCGGACCTCTGTCCAGCCACTGACGCGCTTGCGCTCGCCGAAGAATCGACCGCCGACCTGGGCTATCGTCCGGCCGCTCTGTTAGCCGCGACCTATAAACAGGTTGACTGGGTCCGTGCGCGTAAGGAGACCTGGCGAAATTACGAATCCTGGAGCAGGAGGGCCCTGATTTGGAGCGCATCCGCACTGCCTAGCGGCGAGAGGAAACCATTTCTATCCATGGTGGCTGAGCAGGGCGACCTACTCGACTCAGCAATTGCAAAGCTTCTGATGAGCCGGAAATGACCGACCCGCCCATCCGGCGCAAATGATTGCGCTCCAACCCGCTTGGCCCCAAGCCATCCGAACAAGGAAACACGGAGGTTTCGTAAATGCAGGACAAAATCGTCTCAGCCATGGACCCCGACTACGACCATTTCTTTCTGGACCATCTGCAGGCCGTTCACGGAGATAAAGAGTGGTACTACAACCAGCGCTTCCTTGGCCGCGGGGGCAACGGGACAGCCTTCCTTGTGACGTGTTCGTCCGGTCCCAACATCGGCATGCAATTCGTGCTGAAGGTCTTCCACCGAATAAGCGATGCGGCTCGGCGCGAAGCGTTCTTGAAAGAGATTACTCACTTGAAGTCCCTCGATCACCCAGGGATAATCAGGGTCTTCGACGAAGGGACATTCACGTCAAAAACGAGCGCCGATTACCCGTTTGTGATCGTCGAGTACGTACCGGTAACCGCTCGCGCACTAATGCTCGCGAAGCAGATCGACCGCCTTCGCGCCATTCGGATCGGCCTCAACTGCCTTTCCGCAATCAATTGCCTACACAGCGCCTCCCCCCAAAAAATTCACCGCGACATAAAACCCGAGAACATCCTCATCAGCGAGATGGGTGCAAAGCTGGCCGACTTTGGTCTGGTCAAGGTATTGGCCGATCTCGGGCCGGAGAAAGAATTAGACGCCCTCGAAGCGACGCAATGGCCGGGGATGCCATGGCGCTGCAGAACTCCCGAGCTCGTCAAGCGGGCAATCGATCACACGACGCAGATAACGGTCAAGAGCGACATCTTCCAGTTCGGCACCGTTTTCTACGAACTCCTGACGGGCTTCAATCCGCAGCGTGCGCCAGAGAAGATCACAGACCCGATCGAACTGGACATTCGCGAAATTAAGGGTACCCAAGGGAGCGAGTTGTCCCAGCTGATTGAGCTAATGCTTGCCGAAAAGCCGTCAAATCGCCTACCTGCCCACGCGTGCATTAACCGCCTAAATTTGATCCACGAGGCTTACTGCGCTTCCTTGTGCGACCTAACAGGCCAGCATGTCTGAGGGCAGACCGCACATAAGCGACAGGCTGAATCGCGCCCCTGCCAAGCCAGAAGGCTCGTGGAAGGCAGAGCAAGGCCCTCACTGATCAGCATCGGGAAACGCCGTAGCCAACGCCCACCTCCCGCCCAACCCCACCCGAACTGATCGTCTCCTCGGCAATGCAAGCCCCCGGGCCCGCCTTCCCCTGCAACTCATTGAAAACAACCCGCAAATTCCGCCCGCCAACTTGCAGATAATTACCCGGCTTTAGCGCAAGCTACCAATAGGGCAAGTAAAACGCCCGAGGGGAAATCGCGCCATGCGCAAGGTCAAAAACATCACCGTCTGCGTCTCGCCGGAGATCTACCGTCAGGCGCGCCATCTCGCCGCCCAATACGACTCCACCGTCTCCACCATCGTCGCGTGGCTGCTCGAGCGCCTGCCCGCCGCCCTTGAGCGTTCGCGCTTTCCTAAAGGCGGCCCGAAACCCACCCCACCCCCTCCCCCTCCCAGGGGTGCGAGTCGGGGGCGGGCAGAGACACCCTGCTCCCTACTGGCTACTCCCCACTCACCGCCTCTCCCAACGCGGACGCCGATTCACCCACCCCAACAGAAATAAAAGAAAAAAATAATCCGGGAAAAATCGCGATTTTCGGCTGTGAGACTGTAACGCCTCACCTAACCAACGACGAATCAGCAGCTTGCGGCGACTCAGCCGACACCGTTACAGCCACTGTAAAACTGTATGGAGGTGCATAACTAACACATAAATAAGGATTTAAATTGGGATCGACAAAATGCAGTACATTCCCTGTAAAACTGTAATTCCGTACCGCTTCCGCAGTCCAAGTGACAGAAAATAAGCAACTAACTCTCAAGGAGTGATGAGCTTGCGGACCCCAATTCTCATCAACGGGCGCGTCATTTCACGGCGAGTCTATAGGTGCGGGGGTCCGGAGACCCCCGCGACAGCCGGTCTGGAGACCGGCGCTACACAAGCCGATCTACGCTTTGGCAGGGCTCGCTGGCGGCTGCGGCAATTCCGCCGGCTTTGCTCCGTTGGTCGCCGCTGCTGGAGAGACCTTCTGCATGAGCAGCGCGCCCAACCCTTCGAGAACTCCGCTGGCGTTGCCGCCGCCTCCCGCAACCAGCGTGTTGGGCATGAACGGCACGTTGCTTCTGGAAAGAGCTTCGATGGCGTTCACGAGAGCGGTGGCGCCCTGGCCCAAGGCCGCGACCTGCTTTTGATAGGCTTCGGCGCGGGCCAATCCAACCGCCCGGACCTGTGCGCCCTGCGCCGTGCCGGTGCGCTCGATGTACGTTGACTCGCCGTCCGCTTCCGCTTTGCGCGCTTCGGCATTGTTTTTCTTGATGTCGACGCCCACCGCGGCTTGCGCCAGTTGTGCCTGCATGTCCGCGGTGCCGCGCGCCTTCTCCGTCTCGATGCGCTGGTCCTGCGCCTGGCGCTGCATCTTGAAGGTTTCCACCTGCTGGTGCGCAACTTCGCGCTCCGTGAGCACCGTGACCAGCGCGGCCGGATACACCACGTCCTGGATGTAGACGCCGCGGGTTTCGATTTCGTATTCGGCGAGCTTGGTTTGGATGTAGGCCATCGCCTCTTCCTGCACGACCTGGCGCGTCTGGATAAACTTGATGGCTTCCATGCCGCCAATTTTGTCGCGGAACAAATTGCCGACGGCCGCCTGCAAAACCTCGTTCACCAGGTTCTCCATGGAGCCAACCATGGAGATCACGCGCGGAGCCCTGGTGTCGGGAACGTGGATCAGCACCTGGAGGTCGATGGCGAAGACGAAGCCCTCGTTACTTTTCGCAATGATAGGTTCAAGGCGCGCGTCCAGGCCGTGGGCTCCGGTGACGTCCTTGGCCCAGTCGAGCTTGAGGATCGCGGTAAGGACAACTTTGGCGTCGTAGATTCGTGGGTTGATGGGATACTTGCCGGTGCGTAGCGCCTCCTGCCAGATACCTTGATGGCCGGGCCGAACGAGGCTGCCGAATTTAAAACCGACGCCAGACGTGTCCTGGGTTGGCAGGCCCACGTAGGCCTTGATGACGGCTACTTGCCCTTGTTCGACGACCAGCATGGGGACCTGCTCCACGCGGACGAGAAATGGATTGAGGTTGTATGCGCCGTAAAGAAGCGGGTCGTGCTGCAGGCCGATCTTACCGCCGGCATCCAGGAATTGCTGGAAGTCCTGGTAGTTGTTGTGCAGCGTGTTTTTGCTGCCGAGGATGGCGGCGATGAGCTGAAAGTCGGTGGTGTCGGGCTTCTTTTCGAGCTCAGCAACATCGTCGAAGAGTCCGAGACGGCTGGCGATGGCGCCTGCCTGCAGTGGCTGCCCTTCGAGCGAGGTCACAATGCCGATCATGTCCGCGACCTTGCCGGCATCGGTGGGCCGGGGCGCAATGCGTGTCACTTCGAGTTGCCGCTCTTCGAGGCCAAACGCGGTGAACGTGAGTCGGCCCGTCTGGTCGGCCAATTGGCGGTACGTATCGGTGATGGGAACGCCGAAGACCTGCGGCTTGGTGATGATGAGGAAGGCTACAGGATGGACGGGGGCCAGCATGCCGGGCGAAAGCACCGGCCGCTGCACGCCCTTTTGCCCGCCGTTGGCGACGAAGCTGGAAACGTCAGTGAAGTTGCCGAACTCGGGTTTATACACGCCGGACTTTGCGCCGATGGGTGTGGGCGCGCCCACTTGCGCAATCACCACGCCAATTTGGCCGGCCGGAACCTGCACCCACGGATGTTTGGCGACTGCGTAAATCGCGTAGAACTTGAAGCGCAGGCCGGGCATGAGCAGTTCCGCCTGGTAGCCGGCCTCGCCTTTGAAGGCGATCGGGTTGTCGCCGGGCAATTTTGCGCCAAAGCGCTTGCGCACCAGGCCGATTTGCGTGGGGCCGATGCTGTAAATGGATTTGGCGATGAGAACGATAAGGATGAAGAGACAAAGAAAAACCACTCCTTGCAGCAGAGTGGCGGGCGACATCATACCGTCGAACATACTTCCTCCCGTGTCCGGGACAGGACCCCATTCGGCCCACATTTTCGGGGACGCCTAAGGATACGCCCAACGGGAGAAACGCGGACAACTGGGCGGGTCACTGCTGCATCGTATAGGTCAAAAGCCTCACATTGGAGAAGCAAGATGAAAGCTGCTTTGGTAATTCTGCTTTTGGCAGTGTCCGTTCCTGCGGCCGCGCAAACCGCCGATGCCATCTACCATCAGGCCTGCGGCTCCAAGGATGCCGAGTTCGTCGTGCAGCAGGTCAAAGGGCAGCCGCCCGCGGCGCCCGAGCCGGGCAAAGCGCTGGTGTACTTTATCCAGAAAGAAACCGCCCCCATTTTCATCACGAGGGTCGGGTTGGACGGCGCCTGGGTAGGGATCCTCCAGCACGATTCCTATATCTTCGTCTCCGTGGCGCCCGGAGAGCATCACGCCTGTGCGGCCACGCAGGACCGGAAAAATCCAGGGGCGGAGCTTCTCAATTTCACGGTGGACGCGGGGAAAACCTATTACTATCTCGTCCGCGGCACCGTCGGAGGTAACTACGCCACGATGGAGTTCGGTCCAGCGGATCGCGACGAAGCGCGCTTCCTGATCGCCTCCGATCCCCAGAGCGTCGCAAACCCCAAGCCA
Source organism: uncultured Acidobacteriota bacterium (assembly GCA_963729915.1). GTDB lineage: Bacteria > Acidobacteriota > Terriglobia > Terriglobales > Acidobacteriaceae > Telmatobacter. Next base: position 146,691 of record CAVSQE010000026.1, read on the forward strand.
TGAGGCGATCCCAATGCTCTGACCCGGGAACCACGAACCCTGGGCCACCGGCCCTGCCCTTCAGCAAGCGAATTCACCAAGAGGAGCCCTTTAACGCTTCTCCATCCACTTGAGCGTCTTTTCGGCGAGGCGTGCGAAAGCCTGCACGGCCAGCTCCAGGTGCTCGGTGCGGGTGTCTTCGATCTTGTTGTGGCTGATGCCCTTGATCGACTGCGTGAACATCATCACCGCGGGAATTCCGGAGCGGCTGACCTCGGAAGCGTCATGCAGCGGGCCCGACGGCAGCCGTCGCGTCTTGGGCGTCGTCTCCAGAATCGCCTCTTCGCACAGCGCAATCAAATCCGGATGAAAGGGAATCGGCGCGATGCTGTAGATGCGGGACCACTCCACCTCGCAGCGCTCTTCGGCGGCAAAGCGCCGGCTCGCCGCCTGCGCCTCCGCAAACATGTTGGCCAGAATGCCGGCGTCCAGATCGCGCTGATCGAGGGTCGCCTCGCAGCGGCCGACCACAGCGGTCACTATGCCGGGGAAGGTCTTGACGCTGCCCATGGTGCACACGGAGTCAGCGTGCTTGCCGGCGATCGCGCGTATCTCGAGCGCCAGCTTCGCCGCGGCAGCCAGCGCATCGCGCCGCACCGCCATGGGAGTTGAGCCCGAGTGCGCCTCTTGCCCGGTGAAGGTGATGGCATAGCGCTCCACGCCTTTGGTGCCCGTGACCACGCCCAGCGGCAAGTCGGCATTTTCCAGCACCGGGCCCTGCTCAATGTGCAGTTCGAGATATGCAGAGATATTCTTGCGCTCCGCGGTGGCATCGCCGATGCGGTCGATGTCGATGCCCACCTGCTTCAGCGCCGCTTCCAGCGTGATGCCGTCGCGGTCCGTGCGGCCCCTGTCGGCCGCAATCGTGTGCTTGCCCGCAAATGCCGCCGAACCGAAGAGGCTGCGGCCAAAACGCGCGCCCTCCTCATCCGCCCAATCCACCAGGCGCACGGTGAAAGGAGGTTTTCCGTTGTATTTCTCCGCCAGATACCGCAGCACCTCAAGTGCCGCGACCACGCCCAGGCATCCATCCAACCAGCCGCCGTTGGGAACCGAGTCAAGATGGCTGCCGAGAACCAGTGTCTTCTCGCTCGCGCCCCGCAGCGTGACCCATTGATTTCCCGCGGCGTCGAAATGGCGTTCCACAGGCAGGCCAATCAGCTTCGTCCCAAACCATTCGCGCGCCTTGAGCCAAGTGGGTGTAAACGCAACCCGCTGCGCCCCGTCGGCGTTGGCCGTCAGGTCGCGCAGCTCACGCAGATTCGAAATTACATTTCCTGGATTAAGCGGCATAAATCCCCCCATTGATTGTCGCAGCAGAAATCCGCGCGTGGACCATTCTAGATCTGCGGATTGGGGCGGGTTTGCATTTCTAGGACCGGGGCCGGCCGCCCACCCATATCGTGGGCTATCTTACTTCGCAGTCAATTTGCCGAAGGCTGCTCCACATGGTCGATCACAATCACATCCACTATCGCCTTCGTCGCCTCCAGCTTTAGCCCAAGCTGCTCCTGGAGCGCCGTACTCAATACCGGCGCGGCATTGGGAGCGGGGTTCTGCGACGCATCGGGCCACCATTTCAGCTTGAAGTCGTACCGGCCCGTAATCCCGGTCTGATCCACTACCGGCCTCTCTTGCCCCATTGCCTGCAGGCTCCGCGCCAGATCCGCCATGGAGTAATTCGTGAACTTCGCTTCGAGCCCGGTGCTGTCTCCATTGCCTTCCACGTCGGGCAATCCATTCGGATCGCCCAGGCTCTTCGTCAACTTCGCTCCGCCCTTCCCCACCGTGATCGCATAGACGGAGAGCCTCTTTTTGTCATGATGGATCGTGAGCTGGAAGCGATCCGCCAGCAGCCTCCGGATCATCGCCTTCATCTGCATGTCGTTTGGTTTGCCCGCCACGTCCGCAACGCCGTCGATATCGTAATGTTGCTCGTCGAGCCAGGAAGGACCACCCTCGAGCTGCGTCCGGTGAACGCCATAGGCAAACCCGATCATTTGATTCACGGTGTAGTTTTCGACCGTGACGTGGCGTCCCCGCGCATCGTGTCCAACGGCATGGTCATCAGGTTTGCTCTGCTTGATGGTTGCGACTTCGAACGCCGGATCGGCATCCCGCGCCATATACTTATCCGGCTCAGGAATCGCCCATGCCGTGTCCGCGGTCGCTCGCACCAGGTTCAGCGCATACGAACCCGACTCCTGGGTGAACATCCCCGCCATCGATGCGCCGTCAGCGCTCAACTTTCCCTTGAACCCGACCTCGGTCGAAGGGATTGTGAACTTCACGTCCCCGCCGGCAAGCGTGATCGAAGGAATCATCGACGCGTCGCCCGAATCGATGTTGTAGAGTTCGCCTTGCCATCCCGCGCCAGCGCCCGTCCCCGCCTTGAATATCTTCACCAGGACGCGCTGGCCTTCGCCAATCTGCAGCGTGCCCTGCCAGGTTCCCGCAATCTCCGGCGCGCTCTGCGCGAGCGCCGTCCAGCTCACGCAAGCCAACAGAATCGACGCCGCGATGACGACCCAAACACTCGGATCGGACAGCACCGATTCGCGGTTCTTCACGTCACAATCCGCAAGTCCTGCCATTCGAACACCCCACTTTTCCGGCAAATGATACGCCGCTGCGAAACCGGCGGGATGCGTCGGGCATCACACGAGCAGAGGCGGGCGGACGGCCCAGGTCTCAAAGAGCAAACTCACCACGGCAAGGGGTGCCCCGGGTCCGGGTCCCCATCGACAGGTCCATGTTCGTGGAGTGGGGGATCTCGATTCTGAGACCCGGGAACGCACGATGTCCGCGTAACTGGTTCCGCCGCTCTTTCTCATTGAACCGGCTCCTCGGCGAGCAAACGTCCGCTGTGTCCCCGCCCCCATGCCATCCACACCGGTTCAATCTCCACCGTTCCCGCGCAGCCGTGTATACTTCTTGGTTTCCTAAGCATTCATTCGCTTGCGCGTGCTGTGGCGAGCCTTCGCAGGCGAGTCCGCGCCCTTGAGGTGAGCCTGCCATGATGAACATGGTCCTGCCTGTTCCTCCGCTCCAGTCAAAATTCGTTGCCGGCAATGTCGTTGCCAGTCTGCTTCTCGCTGCCGCTTTCTCCATCACCGCCGCTGCGCAAACCAGCGTGAGCTTCGGCGACAACGGGCTGAACTTTCCCACCCCCGGCATGCAGTTCCAGGCCGAAGCCACCATGCATTCCACCCAGCATCTTGGCGATGGAACCGTGATCGTCAAGGAATTGCATATCGTGCTTGCCCGGGACGACCAGGGCCGATTCTGCTTCGAATCCCATTCCATCCAGCCCGCGAATCACATCGAATCGCATATCGTTCTCGATCCCGTAAGCAAGCGCGAGCTGTCATGGGGCACGCAGTCAAAGACAGTGATGAGCTTCCCGATCCGCGCGAACAGCCACATCACAGTTTCGGCGTTGCCTCGGGAACGGGATGCTCCCTCAACGTTACCGGCCGATGCGAAGCGCGTCACAAATGAAGACCTGGGCAGTAAGACCATCGCCGGCATTCCCGTGGTGGGAACGCGCACCGTCACAACCATTGCCGCGGGCAACGTCGGCAATAGCCAGGAGATCGTGATCCGCCACGAGCAATGGACCTCGCCCGATCTCCAACTCATCGTCGCCGAGTCGGACGATAATCCCTTCGGCGAAACACGCAGCTACGAAATCACGTCGTTCGAACGCAGCGCGCCGCCGGAGACGCTGTTTCAAGCGCCGGAAAATATTCCTTTGCAAGCACGTACGCTGCCGCCAGCCGGCCTGCCATCAATCGGAATCGCTCCCGGAATCGCCCCGCTCCCGCCGCCGCCCGATCCGTCCACTTTGTTTGCCTTCCCTGACGCGCCGCCCGCGCCCACCGTTCCGCCGGACCAGCAGCCCTCAAGCGCACAGGTCACAAAGCTTCTTCAGTTAATGCATCCCCACGACCAGATGCAGTCGATCATGAAGTCCATGCCTCTCTCGCTATCAACCCTCATGAAACAGCAGTTCCAGATTCAAGTCACGCTCAGGACCCAGAATCGCCCCGATGCGCTCACGCCCGAGCAGCAGGCGGCCCTTGCTGTTCTGAAGGACAAATACATGCAGAAAGCGCTGGCTCTCATCTCCACCGACGACTTGATCGCCGACATGAGCCCCATCTACCAGCGCCACATGACTGCGGCGGACGTCGATGCCTACATCGCGTTCTACAGCTCGCCCGCCGGTCAGCGCATGGTAGATTTTCAGCCGGTCTTAGAGAGGGAGTCGATGCCCGTGCTCATGCGCCAGTTTATGGCAGCCCAAAAGGCGCTCACAGACGAGATGAAGAAGGAGATCGACGCTTGTATCAACCCCACCGCAGCCATGCAGAAATAGCGTGGATCATCAACACCGTCAGGCCCGGCTCTCTAGAAGCAAATTCACTGCGAAATGGGGTGTCCGGTCTTGGCTTGCCAGGGCGGGAACCGCGAACGCCGGCATCTACCGTCTACTAGCGACAAGCTATCGGCTGCAAGCCACGAACGATTCGGTGTAACGCTGCGACCGGGACGTGACGAAGGTCACCTTTCGAGCATGAGGAAGAAGTCGTACACTGCCGATTAAGAAGAACAAAACCTATGGCGGAGATCAGGCATTTCCCGCGTTCAGGATTTCCCGCTACGCGGCAAAACGTGGCGTTCAAAGTTGCGCCCGCGGAACCTTCCGCCGCAAGTGCTCAAATACATTGCGTTTACAACCAATCCCGCGAGCGTTTTGTGGCCACGAGCGTGGAGGCCGTGGACACATTTTCCGATAGCCCAGAAGCGCGGCTGCGTACGCTGGAGCCGACGGCTGGAACGGGGTTGTGGTTTTGTCCGTGCCTGGAGATTTCTCCCAGCAGCATCCGCTTTCCGCTGGATCTTGTTTACCTCGACAACGACTGCGCGGTTCTTGCGACCGTTCAATCGTTTCCTCTTGCCAGTCCTGCCATTTTGGGAAAGACTGCAGGGAGCGTACTTGCCCTGCAGGCCAATACAGTGGCTGAGGGAGAGATTCAGGTGGGCGATCGGCTGATCCTCTCCGCACCCGAAGAGATGATGGGGCATTTGCAAAGCATGAAGGATGCAAAGACCCAGGCGCAGGGAACGCTGTCACTTTTTCTGGAGCAGTTTGCCATCGCACCTGCCGCGGTGCAGGACGGCCCAGCGCCAGAGGAACCGGAGCGAAGCGCAGTTGATGCAGTTGGTGCAGTTGATTTTGAGCCGGCCGCGCCTGTTGAGACTGCGCCCGTTGAAACCGCGCCCGTTGAAACTGCGCCCGTTGAGATTGCACCCGTTGAGACTGCGCCCGTAAAGGCGGAGGTTGCTACGGCTGAGATTTCTGCTCCGGAAAAACCTTCTCCCTCACCGCGTAGCGAAAGCCTGGCGCGGATGAAGGCGGAACCGAGAAATTGGTTCAAGCGCCTGGTGATGGGAGATCCTCCTGCTGACCCGCGGAAAGCCACGCGAGAGTCGTTGCCGGGATTGATCGCCTATTTCTTCACGGGAGGCACGCCGAAGGCGCATCCGGTGCGCGATATCAGTACGACAGGTATGTTCATCATCACCAACGCGCGGTGGTATCCAGGCACCGTCGTCCGCATCACGTTGACTGACCGGCATGATCCGACCGTCGAACGATCCATTACCGTGAACGCGAAAGCTGTCCGGTGGGGAAGTGACGGCGTCGGCCTGGAATTCCTTCTCGAAGATACGGATCGCCGCAAGAAGAAGACCGTCAGGCACGTCGACGAAACAACCGGCGTGGATCTGTTCCAACTTGAAGAATTCCTGCGCATGTACAAAGAGTCGTAGCCGCAAGAATGAAGGTCGGCTGCGGCGATGGGTGGGCGGCAATCTGCTCTCCCGCCCAGGCGCGCCATGACGGGGCACCCCTTGCTCGTGCCGGGTTGAGGTCATGTGTTGAGGTTCGTGCTTTCCCACATCTCAAAAACGAGATGTGGGGCACCCTTTGTCGTGGTGAGTTTGCTTGCCGAGGCGCGAACGATCCGTCAATCAACAGCAGCCAGTCAGTATTTTGCGGCGAGGGATCTTGCTGCCGCGGAGAACTCCGGCTTCTGCGCTTCTGCAGCGCGCGCGGATAGGACCTTGCGTTTCTTGCTTGCGGGACCGCTTTGCGCGGCAGCATTCTCGCCCATGACGTGCAGGCGCATGAAGTTGGTGGAACCGGACTTGGTGCGCGTGCCGGCCACAATCGCGATCACTTCGCGCGGGCGCACGTAGCCGTATTTTTCCAGCAGCCTCTCGGCAAGATCGACCATGGCCTCGGTGGTGTTGGCTTTGGGACAGCGGATGGGCGTGGTACCCCAGAGAAGATTGAGGCGGTTGACGGTGACTTCAACCGGGCTGAGCGCGAAGATGGGCGCCGAGGGATGGTACTTGGAGAGCTGGCGCGCCGTGGCGCCCGACTCGGTGAACAGCGCAATGCCGCGCAGGTCGAGATCGTCGGCGGCGTGCGCTGTGGCTTCGCAAATGGTTTCGGCGATGGTGAGATGGGTGGGGCGCTCGCGGGCCTCGGTCCCGAGGTTTTCTTTAATGTGGAGCTCGGTTTCGCTCACGATGCGCGCCATCATGGCCACGGATTCCACGGGATATTTGCCCACGGCTGACTCGCCGGAGAGCATGACCGCGTCAGTGCCGTCGTAGATGGCGTTGGCCACGTCGGAGACCTCGGCGCGCGTGGGCCGCGGATTCTCAATCATGGATTCGAGCATCTGCGTGGCCGTGATGACCGGCTTGGAGTATTCAGCGGCGCGACGGATGATGTACTTCTGAATGGCCGGTACTTTTTCCGGCGGAACCTCCACTCCCAGGTCGCCGCGCGCCACCATGATGCCGTCGGAGACCTGCAGGATGGCGTCGAGATGCTCGACCGCCTGCGGCTTTTCCAGTTTGGCAATGATCCAGGTGTGGCCACCGAGCGCGGCGATGCGGTTGCGGACCAGGGTCACGTCTTCAGCGGTGCGCACAAAGGAGACGGCGACGGCGTCAACGCCGTGATTCAGAGCAAACTCGAGATCCTCAGAGTCTTTCTCCGTAAGCGAAGGCGTGCGCACCAGGACGCCGGGAAGATTGATGCCCTTGTGTTCGCCCAGCATGCCGCCGTTGACGATATCGCAGGCTACATCCTCACCGTTGATTTCGTGGACGCGCAGCTCAATGAGTCCGTCGGAGAGCAGAATGCGCGAGCCCTGCTCCAGATTTTCCGCCAGGGTCTTGAAGGTGGTGCCCACCAGCGATGCCGTGCCCGGCACTTCGCGCTGCGTGATGACGAGCCGGTGACCGGCCTTAAGCAGCACGGGTTGATGATCTTTGAGAAGCCCGGTGCGAATCTTGGGGCCTTGCAGGTCGCCTAGGATGCACAGCGGCTTGCGCTCTTCCTTGCTTACCTTGCGGATCTTCTCGATGACGGAAATTTTGCGCTCATGGGTGCTATGGGAAAAATTGAGCCGGACCACGTCAACACCGGCATGGATCATGTCGCGAATTACGGACTCCGTGTTGGAGGCGGGCCCGAGGGTGGCGACAATCTTGGCGCGGCGCTGGGAAGGGGAATCCGTCAGATTCAGATCGGCAAAGGTCATGAGAAAAGCTCCGGGGGCAATTTGATTTGGGCCAAAAAGGGTTTTGAGCGGGTAAAAAGGGGCAAAAGGAGCGTTACTGACTCTATTGTAAATGGAATAACGGGGCAGGAATCGGCCGAGCTGACTCGACATCGAGGACGTTCTTCTTCCGGACATGCGTAGCGCGGTGGCTTGCTGACGGGAAAGGACTTATTGAGAAGCGCGAGCCAGTTCCGGCTCGGCTTTTTCGCCCGCCAGTTGGATCTGGCGCTCCCAGTAGAGAACGCCGTTCAGCTCTGCGCCCAGCAGGACGCTGAATGAGGTGATGTAGAGCCAAACCAGGGTGGCGATGCCGGCGGCAAAGGAGCCGTAAATGCGGGTGTAACTGGCTACGGCTACGGTGGTGACGTACCAGCCGTAGGCCAGCGTGGCCGGGAACCAGATGATGGTGCCGGCAATAGCGCCGGGCAACACCCAGAGCCAATGCTCGGTGCGCCGCGTGCCGAAATGATAGAGCGCGGTGAGTACGGCAAGGATGGCGATAAAGCTAACCGACCAGCGAACCATGCGCCAGGAGAAGATGACGAAATACTTCAGGTCGTGGCCGGCGTTATCGACCATCCACAGCTCGATCTGGTGGCCGAAGACGATGGCCAGCGAAGCCAGCGACAGCGGAGCCAGCACGATGAATACCAGAATCAGACCGCGGACGCGGCGGCCCCAGAAGGTCCAGCTTTCGGGCGGCAGCCGGTAGGCGCGGCGAAAGCCCTCCATCAGCGACAGCATGACGCCGAGGCCTGCAAAAAGGCTCAGGCAGGCGGCGGAGAAGATCACCGGGCCCGAGTGAAACTGGTGCGAGAGGATGGAGGACTGCACGAGATCGAGGGTGTCAGGGGGCAGAAACTGCTCGAGTACGGTGCGCGCTTCGCCCACCAGCGAGGATCCCTCCTCCACCTGGGCCACCAGGGTGGTGATGACCAGCAGAGCAGGGAAGAACATGAGCATGCCGGAATAGGCCGCGGCCTTTGCCGTGTTCACAACGTCGTGGGCAAAGGCGTGGAAGAGTGCTTCCCGGACCCTGTAAAAATAACGTGACATATGCGACAAGGCAAGAGTAGTGCATTGGCGGGGGTTACGGGAAGGAAAACAGGGAACAGGGAACAGGGATCAGGGATCAGGGAGCAGGGATCAGGAGAGCAAAGGCAGACGGTTTTGATGGGGGCAAACATCGGTGGGGTGACGAAGGACAACTCGATTCTTCGCCGGTCGCATCGAATGGAGGCTAAGGAGCACTTTGGCGAGACTGCCGAAGCACGGTGCGCGGTTTCTGGCGTGATTCCAAATCTCTTATTTCGGAGGAAGGAGGAAGTGAAATGAAATTAAGTCGATGGGGCAGGGAAGTTCCCGTCTGCGCGGCAGCCGCGGTGCTGGCGTGCGCATTCGCGGCGGCTCAAACAAATGGCGGTGGCGCCGGGCAAAATTCGCCGAACCCCGGACAAATGTCACCGGGGCAGCAGCCCACAACGCCGGGACAACCGAACGGTCCAGCGACACCCGGCGGAGACATGACAGGCATGCCAAGCAACTCGATGCCGTCGTATGTCAACCAGTCCTTTGTACGCAAGGTGCTCGAAGACAATGTTGCACAAGTGCAGATGGGGCAACTGGCGGCGCAGAAATCGTCGAGCGACGACGTGAAGCAGTTTGGACAGAAGATGGCCCAGATTCACGAACAGCTCAGCGACCAACTCAAGCCGGTGGCCAAGAAACTCGGCGTGAGCGAGCCCAGGGGGCCGTCAAGGAAGGACAAGCAGGAGATTGCGAAGATGCAGGCGCTGTCGGGCGCGGATTTCGACGCGGCGTTTATTCAAGCCATGATGAAGGAACAGCAGAGCGATCTGAAGGATTTCAACGACGAGGCGAAGACGGCGCAGGACCCGGCTGTGCAACAGTTGGCGAAGATGGACGCGCCGGTGCTGACACAACATTTGCAATTATTGGAAAAATTGGCGCAGGCGCACAACGTGACGTTGGAGAGCAAGAAGTAAAGACTCGCTTACTTGCTTCTACCGGTCGGTGCAGGAGTAGCAGGGATCGATGGAGGCCTGGATGAGCGGAGTATCAGCGAGCCGCGCGCCACGCACCATCCAGCGCACCGCCGGCATGTTGGCGAAGGTGGGCGTGCGCACGTGCACGCGGGCCGGATTGCGCGAGCCCTCCTTCCAACTCACCGAATACATAACCTCGCCGCGCGGCGCTTCTACGCGGCTGGTGGCCGTGCCGGTGACGAAGGCGAACTTGTCGCCGCCCACGGCGATCTGGCCCTGCGGCATGCTGGTGAGCGCTTGGTGCAGGATGCGGCAGCTTTCCAAAATTTCTAGAGCGCGCACGAAGAGGCGGGCGCGCACGTCGCCGGCCTGCTCCACGGGAACTTCAAACTTCATTTCCGCGTAGGCCGCATAGGGCGCGTCGCGGCGCAGGTCCTGATTGATACCCGAGGCGCGGGCGGTGGGTCCGACTACGGCGCAGGAGATGGCCTTCTCGTGCGTGAGGACGCCGATGCCCGCGCAGCGCGAACGCGCGGTGGAACTGGTGGTGAAGACGGGAATCACGGTGCGCATCATTTCGCGCTCCAGATCCGCCACCATGCCGACCAGCGCAAGCGGATCTTCGATGTCGCGATTGACGCCGCCTACGCGGTTCATGGAATAGTTCACGCGGTTGCCGGAGATGGCCTGCAGCACGTCCATCACTTTTTCGCGCAGCGCAAAGCAGGTCATGAACATGGTTTTGAAGCCCATGAGCTTGGCGGCGATGCCCGCCCACAACACGTGCGAATGCAGGCGCTCGAGCTCCGCCATCACCACACGAATGTACTGGGCGCGCGGTGGCGGTTCCAGGCCGGCGAGCTTCTCCATGGCCTGACACAGCGTGAGCGTGTGGATGAACGAGCAGATGCCGCACACGCGCTCCATGAGCGCGATCACCTGAAAGTAGTTGCGCGTCTCGGCCAGATGTTCGATGCCGCGGAAGTTGAAGCCGATGTGCAGCTCGGCATCCTTTACCGTTTCGCCTTCGCAGATCATGTCGAGCTTGTAAGGTTCTTCAAGGCCGGGGTGGAAGGGCCCCATGGGAATTTTGTAGCTCATTGTGCGACCTCCTTCGGTCCCGGCGCTGCCGCGGCCGGCTTGGGCTGCGCATTGGGGTCCTCGCGCAGATTCACGCCGGGCTTGTCGCCCTTGCGCAGCAATAACGGTTTGTACGCGCGGCCGGTGAAGTCGATGGCATACTCTTCGTGAATTTCGCGCTCAATCCAATCCGCCGCTTCGCAGAGGTCGAAGGTACTTTCGATTTTGGCGCATTCAGGTGCGTTGCCGGCGATTACGAAGGGGAGACCAAGCAGGCGTCCTGCGAGGTCCCAGTGGTACTCGAGGCGAAAGCCTTCCACGCCAGGCAACTGGTAGGCGGTGATGGTAACGAAGCGCGCGCCTGCGGCGTTCATGGCGAGGGTCACTTCGCGGACGCTCGATGTGCCGGGATTCAGCCACCATGTGCCGCGGCTCTCTACCCAAGGCTCAACGATTTTCAACTTTTCGCGAATGGATTCGAGAGCGATCATTGCGTGCCTCCAACGGCGGGATGCGGCGTGGGTGTTGCAGTTGGCGCGGTGGCCGGTTTCGGTGCGGGCGGACGGCGCGCTACGGTGTAGGACTTTTTCAATTCGCCTTGTGTCACGTAAATCGGCGGTGTGTCCTGCTGTTGTGACAGCGCGTGCTCGGTGTGGCCTTCCTTGAGCGCGTGTTCTGTGCAGCCCTCCACGCAGCGGCCGCAGAAGGTGCACTGGCCGGGGTTGTAGCTCCACGTGAATTCGCCTTTGCCTGACTTGATGCCGATGGCGCGGGAGGTGCAACGCATTTTGCAGATGCCGCAGCCGGTGCACAGCGCGGGATCGAACTGGACGAGACCGCGAAAGCGCGCCGTGACTTTGGGGCGCGCAGGAAAGAGCAGGGTCTGATAGCCGCGCCGCAGATTCTTCCACAGCATGGTGAGGATGTTCATGAGCGGAACCTCACAGGGAGTCTGTTCTCGCTCATGGGGCGGACGGCGTTGTCAGCGAAAATCGCGTCAGACGAGGCCGAGCCCGAAGGGTGTGGCGGTCCCACTGTCGAGGGCGAGAACGAAGTGTGACGCGATTTTCGCCCCAACCCGCAGGGACGGGGCAGGTTTTCTCCATTTCGTTGTCGCTCGTCACTCCAGTAACTCATTACAGTTCGCTCCTCGCTCCTAGAACTTGAGAAAACCTGCTCCCGTCGCCGCCGCCCCATGAGCAAGAGCAGACCCCAAAATTGCCGATGAGATCACAAGCACGGCGAAGATGAGCGTGCACTGCCAGTAGAAGCGCACGCTGGAATCAATGGCGAGACGCGCGGTGGCCGCGGCCAGTACCGAGAGCAGCAACACGACGGCAATCGAGAGCAGGACAAACAGGCAGCCGGCCAGCAGAGAAGCGGCCCAGGCCAGCGCGATGTGGGGCGCGATGATATGCGGCGCTACGAGTGTGGCGACGAGACCCGTTGCGGCAACCCACTCCAGGCCGTGCGCAAGTTCCCACATGGCCAGCTCGGGGCCGGCGTACTCGGTCATCGGACCGGCGTAGATCTCCTGCTCCGCATTGGGCAGCGAAAAGGGATTGATGTGCAGCTTGGCGGGCAGGCAGACCAGAATTGCCAGCACGCCCAGCCAGTGCAGCGGCGAACTGGGCATTGTCGCCAGCGCCTCCAATCTGAAGGTGTGCTGCGAGGCGGCGATGGAGACGATGGCCAGCAGAAAGACGATGTTGTAGGAGACGCTCAGAGCGGCTTCGCGCGCGGAGCCGATTTCTCCAAAGATGGAACGCGACGAGAAGCCGGCGGCGATGATGCAGATGGACGGCAGCTCCAGCAGCGCGAGCAACAGGATCAGATCGCCTTCGAATCCGCCCGATAGAGGCAACACCGGCAGCAATCCAACCGCACCCGCTGCGGACGAAACTGCGATCAGAGGCCAGGCACGCATGATGAAACCGGCAATGCCCGGTCGCGGCGGTGTGTCCTTGCCGAGCAGCTTGACGAAGTCCCAAAACGGCTGCATGAAGGGTGGCCCGACGCGCTCCTGCATGCGGGCGATCGCTTTGCGTTCCACCCAAAGGAAGAACCACGCGGCGGGCACGGCGAAGAGCAGGCCAGGAAAGATGAGCATGCGGGCGAGGGCGGTGAGTAGTGTCATTGGCTCACCTCCTCGCTGAGGTTGGCTATCACAATCTCAGGCTTTTGCGGATCGTTGCCGCGTTCGGCCAGAAGCGTTGCCGCCTTGGCGACACCGGCGATGATGGCGTCGGGCCGCGGCGGGCAGCCGGGAACGAAGACGTCAACGGGCACGTGCTTGTCGAGCGGCCCTGCCAGCGTGCGGCTGTCGATAAACACATTCGTTGTGGCCGGGCAGGAGCCGATGGCAACGACGGCCTTGGGTCCGCAGACCTGGCCGTAGACTGTTTTCACGGCGTTGACCGCTTTGTTGGTCACCGGGCCGGTGACGCAGAGGATGTCGGCGTGGCGCGGGCTGCCCTGCAGCAGAACGCCCAACTGCTCGGCATCGTAACGCGGCGAGAGCGCGGCGATGATCTCAATGTCGCAGCCGTTGCAACTTCCGGAGTTCATGTGGAAGAGCCAGGGGCTCTTGCGGCGTGCGGTGCACATCAATCGCTTCCAGAGCCTCATAGCCGCACCCCCATCAGGAATTGCCAAGCGTTGGGCCAGAGGCCCGCGGCGAGGAGCAGAACGACAAGCACTACGATCACGGCCTTGAGAGCAAAGGGCTCGCCCAATTCATCTTCAAACGTCGCTTCGTACGCCATTTCGCGCGGCTCCCTGCTGGGCTCGCGCGGAGGCCCCCACCAGTTGCGCGTGAGCGCAAGCGTGTAGGCGATGAGCGCGAGGATCGACGAGACGATGAAGATGGTGAGCGGGCAGAGGCCGGTTTCAAACGCGACGGAATAAAGGCGCCAGCGGCCGATGAAGCCGAGTGTGGGAGGAATGCCGAGCATCGCGAGCATGCCGAAGAGGAATCCAAAGGCGCTGACCGGGTAGCGCACGGCCAGCGCTACGGGGTCGGAGTTGAAAGCGCCGTCGGCTTCGGGTGCGGCGAGACAAGCGAAGAGCAGGGCCTTGGCCAGTGCGTGCGTGGATGCGGCGATCACCGCGCCCTCGATACCGATTGCACTGGCGGAAGCGACGCCGAGAAGCAGGAAGCCGACGTCTTCGACGGTGGAGAGAACCAGCAGGCGCTTGAGGCTGCGCTGGGTGAGCATCAACAATGCTGCCAGCAATGAAGTGAACGCTGCGACCAGCGGAAGCAAGGGCTGCGGCGTGAGCAGGCTGGGCATGGATTGCGCGCCGATGAGGAACTCGCCGAAGGCCGCCATATCGACCACGGCGATGACGAGGCCGAGGACGAGCGCGGGCACTTCGTCGGCAAGCGCAAGCAGCCAGAAGAAGAGCGGTACGGCGGCGAGCTTGACGAAGACACTGGTCAGTAGCAGCGCGCGCGACCAGGAGTGATCGCCGGCGCCGCTAAGGAATTCGCTCGCAACAAGGGAGCCGGCGGAGATGAGAACGACGGCGAGGTAGGTGATTTTTGCGGATGTGCGGCGGCCCGTACGCCAAACGAGGAGAACCGTGAGCATAGCGGCCAGTTCGAGAAGGCCGATGCGCAACCAGGGGTGGCTGAGGGCAATACCGACGACCGAAAGCCCGCCGACAATCAGCATGTAAGGCCAAACCGACGGTATGACATTGGGTCTTTTTGCCAGCGCGGCGAAGAAGAGTGCGGCGGCGGCAATGGCGATGGCGGAGATCAAAAGAAGGGGAACCTGCGGCGCGAGGGCAGGCTCGCTGATTGAAACCGGCATCCCCGGCACAGCCCAGCGAACCAATGCAAAAATTGCAGCCGCTAGCATGATGAGAAGCAGCGTCGCTCGCTCCTCCATCCATGCGAAGAGCTGACCGAGCACGCGTGAGGCGGCTTGCATCCCTCTCCAGATTGCGAGGTAAACGCGATCGACATTCGACCAGCGGAAGAAAGAATGCCAGTGCTCCTGAAAAATCTCAGAAAAGTCGCCGGCTGTCAGGCGTCCCTGCTCGCCGAGCGGCTCTCCACCCGTGAAGATTCCGCCACCCGCGCCAGCCATTGCCGGGCCTGCCGATGCGGGACGCACGGCGTAGGCGATGAGATAAATTGCGCCGCCGACGACAAGCGAAACCAGCGCCAGAACCAAGCCGCCGGTTGAAGAGAAGCTGCCGGCATCGGCGGAGAGGCCGAGCCACGTGACGTGCACGCCCGTGCCCATGCCCAGCGCCATAAGAATGGGATTGAGGAAGTAGTTGACGGCCAACTGCGGCGCCACGCCCAGCACCACGCTGCCCGCAGCGAGCAAGCCCATGCCCCAGATCATGGTCGGCGGAGACTCGTGCGCATCTCTGGTGTTTTCGGTGGCGGGTCCGAGGAAGACCGCGCTGGTGGCCTTGACGCCAAGGAACACCGTGCCCAGGCTCGCCGCCCACGCCACCATGGCGGGCACGGCCCATCCGGCTTGCAGCGCCGCGGCATAGAGCATCCACTTGCTGGCAAAGCCGCTCATTAGCGGAATGCCCATCATGCTGCCTACGCCTATCATCCAGGACAAAGTGGTCTGCGGCATTTTTCCGGCGAGGCCGCCGAGCTTGTTCATGTCGCGCGTTCCGGCAGCGTGCTGTACGGAGCCGGCGGTCAAGAACAGCCCGCCTTTGAAGAAGCCGTGATTCAGGCAGTGCAGCAGACCGGCTGTAATGGCCAGCGGCGTGCCGATGCCGATGCCCATCATCATGTAGCCGATCTGGCTCACGGTGGAGAACGCGAGCATGCGCTTCAAATCGGTCTGCACCATGGCGTACATCACGCCTACGGCCATGGTTACCGTGCCGATCCACATCAGGCTCTGGCTCCATGCTGCGGGCCATGCGCCAAAGCTGTGCATGCGCGCAGCCAGGTACACGCCAGACGTGACATAACAAGCGGAGTGCAGCAGCGCGCTCACCGGAGTGGGCGCAGCCATGGCTTCGGGAATCCAGGTGTGCAGCGGGACCTGCACGCTCTTGGCCACCAGCGCCACCAGCATCAGCGCAAAGAGGCCGCCGGTAAATTGGTGCGCCACCGCGGGATCGGTCCACAAGGCGCTGCCGGCGCGGTGGTAGAGCACGATAATTCCGGCCAGCAAGCCGTAGCCCGCAATGTGCGTCATCAGCAACACCTTGCGCGCGCCGTTCACGGCTTCGCGGTTGGTGTACCAAAAGCCGACCAGTGCGAAGGAACAGAGGCCGACCAATTCCCAGAAGAGATAAAAGATGAACAGGTTGGCGCTGTACACCAGCGAGATAAAGCCGCCGATGAAGACCAGCATGATCGCGTAAAAGCGCGTGGCCGATTTGTCGTGCGCCATGTAGCCGATGGAATAGAGCAGCACCAGGCCGCCGATGACGGCGCCCATGAAGGCGAAGAGCACGCTGAGCGCGTCTACACGCAGAACGAGAGCCAGCGGCCCGTCCCACGGCAACGGATGCAGATCGATAGACTGTCCGCCGCGCACCGCAGGCGCAATGCTGGCCACGGCGAAGATGGCGGGCAAGCAAGTGAGAAACGCAAGAATGCCTTTTGCCCGGGCGGAGCAGAGACGAGCCACCAGAATCTGCAACGCTGCGCCCAGCAAAAGCGTACATGGCGCCATCAATACGAGGGTTGCTGCATCCATGCCTTCATGTTGAGTGTGCGGGCGTTAGGACGGATGTGACCGCGCACACCTTGCCGCTAGAGCGGTGGCGGAAGGCAGCAGTAAATCCCGGAATGTGGGATTGTGGTCAGACCTCAATTCTGAGAGACCTTCCAAGCTTTGGAATTGATGCCAGTGGGGAAATTTGCGCCGTCCCTACGGGACTCCGGACCGCGGCGTGGCAGCTAACCCAGCACTGAAGTGCTGGGCTGGCAAACGTCGCGCCTCCGGCGCTCGGGTCCGCGGGCTTGACGATCCTATGCGATCGGGGACCGCTCTCCGAGCCACCGCTTCATGCCCTACAATTCCGCAGAGGGTTGAACCGCCATGAGTGCCTCTTTGAAATTTGCTTGCCGCATTTTTGCGTTCCTGATTCTTGCTTTCGGTGCGTTGCTTGTTGCCACATCTGCCGCGGCGCAACGCGGCAGCGAAGTGGGCAGGGGCCTTGCTTTGCTGCCGCCGCAGTCCCGCGCCGTGGTGGAACGGCTGAGGAGCTTGTCGCAGTTGCCCGCCGGAACGTGGAAGATGCACGAAGGCGATTTGCCGCACGGCGAATCGGTCGATCTCGATGAGAGCGGCTGGCAGGATGCGGCCGTGGGTGCCGCATTTCTACCAGTGCCGTCTGGTTTCGGCAGACCATTCAACTGCCCGCAACACTCAACGGCTACGACCTGACGGGCGCGCGCATCTGGTTCCAATTCCATTCCGACGCCAACGGATCCATTCCCATGATTCTCTACTTCAACGGCCGCCGCGTGGCGCTGGGCGAGGACCTGGAGCCGGAGGTGCTCTTCGACGACGCGCGGCCCGGCGACAAGGTGGTGGTCGCGGTCAAGTTGCTCGAGACCATCGATATGAAGACTTTTCGCGGCGCGACGCTGCGCGTGGACTTCCCGGAGAATCGGCCCAATCCGCAGGACCTGGCCGAGGAGTTTCTTTCGGCTGCGCTGCTGATTCCGAGCCTTGCGCCACAAAGGGCAGACGCGGCCTCTACGGGCATTCAGCCGATGGACCTGTTAAATCACGCCATTGCCGCTGTAGACCTGGCAGTGCTTGACGCGCACGATTCGGCAAAGTTCGATGCGAGCCTACAGAAGGCCCAGGGCGGAATGGAATTTCTGCGGCCCTTGCTGCGGCAGGCTACGTTCCTGCTCGACGGCAACGCGCACATCGATGCGGCCTGGCTGTGGCCGTGGACGGAAACCGTCAACGTAGTGCGCCGCACTTATGGCACGGCGTTGCAACTGATGAACGAGTATCCCGGTTACACTTTCACGCAATCGGCTGCCGCTTATAACGAGTGGCTGGCGCAGAAATATCCGGCGGTGAACGACGAGATCAAACAGCGTATCCAGGAGGGCCGGTGGGAGATTGTGGGCGGCATGTGGGTTGAGCCCGACTTGAATATGCCCGACGGCGAGTCGCTGGTGCGGCAGTTGCTGGTGGGCAAGCGCTGGTACAAGCAGGCTTACGGCGTGGACGTGCGGATCGGCTGGAATCCCGACTCGTTTGGCTACACGTGGCAGTTGCCGCAGATCTATAAAAAGAGCGGCATCGACTACTTCGTGACGCAGAAGATGACCTGGAATGATACAAACAAGTTGCCGTTCAAGCTGTTCTGGTGGGAGTCGCCCGATGGATCGAAGGTGCTGACGTATTTTCCGGACGATTATGTGAATCTGAACCTGAGTCCGGTGCGGTTGAGCGACGATCTTGCTATTGCTCGCAAGCGGTCTCCGGGGTTGACGGAAATGATGGATCTCTATGGCGTGGGCGATCACGGCGGAGGGCCCACGCGCGCCATTCTCGACGAGGGCTTTCACTGGAAGGCTGACGATCATGTGACGCCGAAGTACCAGTTTGGCACGGCGCAGAGCTTTTTCTCGACGGTCGAAAAGCAGATTGCGCCGCAGAGCCCGGTCTGGAACTATCAGTCGATTGCGAAGGGTTACGAGCCGCCGCCGGCTGTGGCTGGCCAGGTCTCGATTCCGACGTGGGATACGGAGTTGTATCTCGAGTATCATCGCGGGGTTTACACCACGCAGGCCAACCACAAGAAAAACATGCGCGACAGCGAGGAAGAGGTGCTGATTGCGGAAAAGTGGTCGTCGCTGGCGTGGCTCGACGGCGCGAAGTATCCGGGCGACGAACTGACAGAAGATTGGAAGAAGGTTTTGTTCAACCAGTTCCACGATTTGGCGGCGGGGTCGGGCATTGGCGTTATTTATAAGGATGCGCAGACGGACTACGACTGGGTGCGCATGTCGACGAACGAGATTTCGGCGGGAGCGCTCAGCAAGGTTGTGGAGAGCATCGACACCGGAGCAGGCGGAATTCCGGTTGTGGTCTTCAATCCACTCGCATGGGAGCGTTCCGGCGATGTGAATGTACAGGTTCAGTTGTCGAAGACTGATCCTACGCTGCTGGTCAGGGATGGCAGCTCACTGATCGCCCCCGAGGTCGTTTCACTCGACGATAAGACCGGTGTTGCGCACCTGATCTTTCACGTCGACAAAATTCCGGCACTTGGTTATCGTCGCTTATCGATCGTAGCTTTGCCTCTGAATCCAAAGGTCCCGGCAAAATTCGGAGGAGCAGATGAAAGCGATTCAATATCGCTCGGCGGGGACGGCTGGGGCGTCATTGTTGACAAGAAAACCGGCTGCTTGACCAGCGTCTTGGTTGGGAATATGGAGTATCTGCGCCACGGTGCGTGCGGCAACCAACTCCAGTTCTTCAAGGACACACCCAAGGACTACGACGCGTGGAACGTCGATCCCGGGACGCTTGATGCTCCGCCCGCAACGATTGATCGTGCCGATTCGGTCGAGCTGGTGGGCGCTGGCACTCAATACCCTGCGGTTCGCGTTACCTCCCACTGGCAGAGTTCCAAATTTGTCCAGACCATCAGCCTGACTGAAAATGGCGAGGTCAACATTGACAACGACATCGACTGGCACGAACAGCATGTGCTGCTGAAGGCCACGTTCCCGCTTGCCGTCACCAGTGACTTTGCCACCTACGAGATTCCTTTCGGCGCGATCGAGCGACCTACCACGCGCAACAATTCTTGGGAGAAAGCTCAGTTTGAAGTGCCGGCGATGCGCTGGGCCGATCTTTCGGGTGCGGGCTCCGATGGAAAGGTGCACGGCCTGAGCCTGCTTAACCAGGACAAATATGGATACGATGCCGTGGGCAACGTGCTGCGGCTGACGCTGCTGCGCTCGCCTACTTGGCCCGATCCCGATGCCGACCAGGGGCACCATCATTTCCACTACGCGCTCTATCCGCACGCGGGCACGTGGAAGGATGCGCTCACCGTGCGCCACGGATGGGAGTATGACTACCCGCTGCAGGCGGTTGTGACCACGGCGCACGCGGGTTCGCTGCCGGCCGAGCATTCGTTTGCCTCGGTCTCGCCGGAGAATGTGGTGCTGACTGCCGTGAAGAAGGCTGAGGATGCGAATGGTCTGATTTTCCGCGTGTATGAGTGGGCGGGTAAGGAGACGACGGCGGAGTTTCATGTGCCGCCGGGCGCAACCGGAGCCACGGTCACCAATCTCATGGAGCAGCCCGAAGGCGATCCGCTGAAGGTGGGGGGCGATGTGGTGAAGGTGCCGGTTCATCCGTATGAGATTTTGACGATTCGCGTGGACTACGCGAAACAATGATTCGTAACTCGTGACTCGTGATTCGTGGTTCGTGAGTCGTGAACAGCGCATTGCAGGACAGACTGCACAAAAAGTGTCTTCGCGAATGGAGAATTGCGCAGGGGCTTAAGAGGGTGCTTAAAAAGGGCTCTTTTCGGGACGGATTGTTCTTGCTTGGAGTTTTTGGGCTTTTGTGAGAAGTAGTTCGGCAGGCTTGTGGCGCCCTAGGTCATCCGTGTGGCCATTGGTGTGAGCCTTAGGACATTAGCTTTGCCATTCTTGTGAGGTTGTAGGCTGCGGCGGCCAGAGTGAAGTTCCAGTTTAGTTTTCGGTGTCCGCGGTGGCGTGTTTTTCGCATGTGGGCAGTCGTTTTGAGCCAGCTGAAGAAGCGTTCGATCCATTTGCGCTTTTTCTGGCTTTCAGCGTACTCAGGCCGCTCGTAAAGCGCGCGGTCCACCCAACATCTGCGCTTTTTAGAGTAGGGCGGAACATGCGCTGCTATGTTCATCTTTTCCAGTTCTTCAACGAAGTCCTGTTCGTGATAGCCCTTGTCGGCCACCACGGTGCGTGGTGTCACTGCTTGCTTCAGCCGTCGCACCATGACGATGGCTGCCTGCCTTTCGGCACGGGGTGAGCATGCGGAGACCGAGGTCGCCACCACCAGACCATGCCGGTTTTCGCTCACTGCATGCGCCATGTGCTGTAGCTTCCAGCCCGTCTTCAGGCCCTTGCGATACATCCGCGCATCCGGGTCGGTGACCGACTCATGGGTGTCGGACTTCAGCTTCCTACCCCGCCAGCCGTTACCCTTCGACGGCTGATCCGGCTTCTCGCGATAGCTCTTCTCCGAAGCCCAGGCCTCGATAAGAGTGCCGTCAACTGTGAAATGCTCAACGTCCAGCAACCCATTCCGGCGCGCCTCGGACACCACCGCAGCGAAGAATAACTGCGCTACGTCGCCGGACAACAGGCGCTCCCGATTCTTGGTAAAGCTAGTGGCGGCCCAGGCAGGCTCGCTGAGCGGCAGGCCTACGAACCAGCGGAAAAGCAGGTTGTACTCCAGTTGCTCGACCAGCATCCGCTCGGAGCGCAGCGAGTAGAGCATCTGCAGCAAAAGCGCGCGCAGCAGTTGCTCGGGAGCAATCGACGGCCGCCCTATCTTGGCGTACAGTCGATCGAACTCAGAAGACAGCTGCTCGAGGGCTGAGTCGGCAAAATCACGAATGCGACGCAAGGGGTGCTTGGCCGGAACACGTTCCGCTAACCCGCCGTAGGAAAATAACTCGTCCTGGAAACTGTCATCTCCACGCATCTCCTCCTTCTATCAGAAAGTACGCACGGCACAGTTGCCTTTTTCAGCACCCTCTGAAGCCCCACGTTCATTCTGCTGCGGTTTCGGCGCGAGTAAACTCGCGCCCTGATACAAGACTCCTTGCCAATCGAGTTTTCCGCAGCCTGTGGAGGCCGGCGCCACACAAGACTGGAAATCGGCGCTACGAGTTGAAAACCGGCGCTACAAGTTAAAGGCGGGCGCTGCAAGCTGGAGACGGCGTTACACTTTTCCGGAACTTTTTTCTCCGGGCTGGCGTATAACGTGGCCAGAGGGCGATTGCCATGAACAGAAACCCGATTGCGCAGGCGGCTTGCCTGCTCGGCTGCCTGGCGTTTGCGGCCGGGGTGGCCGGATGCAGGATCCACGTGGACAAAGGGGCTAACGGCGAGGACAAGAACGTTCAGGTTGACACCCCGTTCGGCGGCATTCATGTGAACACGGACCAGACCACAGCGGCCGATCTCGGCCTTCCCGTCTATCCTGGCGCGCAGATTGCCGCCGACAAGGAAGACGACAAGTCTGCCGACATCCATATGGGGTTTGGCGAGTGGGAGATGCGCGTGATGGTGGTGAACTACTCCAGCTCCGACAGCCAGGATAAGGTGGAGGCGTTTTACAAGAAAGCGCTGGGGCGCTTTGGCGATGTGATTACATGCGAGGACAACGCGCCGATAGGCACGCCGACTGCGACTGCGGAGGGGCTGAACTGCAAGGAAGACAAGCACGCTAACGTGCAGGTGAACGATCACGGACAGAGCTATGGGTACCACTCCAATAAGAACGGCCTTGAATTGAAGGCGGGCTCCGAGCGGCACCAGCACATCGTGGGCTTTGAAGACTCCTCATCGGGCCAGACGCGGTTTGCACTGGTTGCGGTCGATCTGCCGTCTGGTTCCGGGGATAAATCCGGCAAGAGCAATTAGAAACGGCTAACGGCGAAGGCTGAAAGGTGGACGCTGGATTTGTTAATCTGAAATGCATCAAGGAGCTTTGCACCATGAGCATCTCTTCCCCATTCGTCGTCGTCGGCGTCATCCTGATTGCTTTTGTCGTGTCGATCCTGTACGCGACCAGCAGCAAGGAAGACAAGCCCTCGTCGCACTGAGTTTGGACTGTTTTGCTGCACCAGTCGCGGCGGGCTGCGGGGCATATTATTCCGGGCCTAAAGGCGCTGCATATTTGGCATTCCGGTGCGGGGGTTGAAACCCCCGCCTCCCTCCGTCATCGAGTGTTTGACCGCCCTGGGAAGACCGGCGCCACACATTTTCGGAGCCTTATTCTCCCGGCTGGCGTATAACCTGGCCAGAGAGCGATTGCCATGAACAGAAATCCGATTGCGCACGCGGCTGGTCTGATCGCCTGCCTGGCTCTGGTGGCCGGCGTGGCCGGATGCAGAATCCACGTGGACAAAGACGCCAACGGCCAAGAGAAGAACGTCCAGGTGGACACTCCTTTTGGCGGGGTGCATGTAAACACTGACCAGACCACGGCGGCCGATGTCGGGTTGCCCGCGTATCCGGGCGCCGAGCTGGTGAAGGATGACGACGACCACAAGTCGGCGGACATACACATGGGGTTTGGCGAGTGGGAACTGCGCGTGCGCGCCGTCTCCTATGAAACACCGGACAAGAAGGACCAGGTGGTTGCCTTCTACAAGAAAGCCCTGGGCCGCTATGGCGATGTCGTCACCTGCCAGGGCACCACGCCGGTGGGCACGCCGACTGCAACCTCTGAGGGGTTGACCTGCGCCGACGACAAGGACAACCACTCCACAGTGCAGATCGATCGCAGTGACTACGGCACCAGCGAGGATAGCCTGGAGTTGAAAGCTGGATCGAAGCGGCACCAGCACATTGTGGGTTTTGAAGACTCCGAGAACGGCCAGACCCGTTTCGCCCTTGTGGCGCTCGATCTGCCCTCCGCCGGCGCGGACCATCCGGGCAAGAGCAACTGATTTCAGCTCTCAGCTTCGTCTCGCAGGGATGCCAAACGGGCCCATTTCTGGGGCGGACGGGCGGACGGCTGTTGAATCTTCGAAAAGATGCGGCCTCGCGGCGTCCCTACGGGACTCCAGGGCATTGTTTGAGCCGCTTTCCCAGCGTTGAAACGCTGGGCTAACAAACATTGCGCCTACGGCGCAGCGGCCAGGGTTTTGTCCGAGCTGCTTTCCCCACGCTGAAGCGCGGGGCTAACGAACGATGCGCCTACGGCGCGGCGTTTGTCTGGCGCAGTTCTGCGCCCCGCAATTCCCCTTTCTTTCCTAACTCCAGTTCGCAATTTCTGTGCATCTGGCTGCGGAAAAAGCGGGCCTTGTGGTTGATCTGTGCGAAATGCCGCAATCATCGCATGAATCACTCGAAATGTCGGCCTCTTTTGAAAAAGACGCCAATTTCAGCCCTAAATTCTGCCCCGAACGTGCAGGGAAGTGGGTGACACCCGTCACTGCGGGCGCCTTTGCCAAGGGGGAGAATAACGCGGGCTCAGAGGAGTAGAACGCAGCTCCGGGAGGCTCGATTTGTGAGGCTAAAACCGGCGCCGATGCAAGCTTTTAAGCGGATTTGCGGAGGCGGCACGAGATGACCTGGACCGAGGATTTCGAGCGCAAGCGCATGAGCGCCGCGCAGGCTCTCAAAGCCGTACACTCCGGCGCTCGGATATGGATTCAATCGGGCTGCGGAACCCCGTCTCCCCTTGTCGATGCGCTGGTCGAGCGCGCGCCCGAGCTTCGCGGTGTCGAAATCATCCATATGAAGACGCTCGGCGCCGCCGACTACACGCGGCCCGAGTACGCAGGCCACTTCCGTCATCGCGGCCTGTTTCTGGGCGAGAATGTGCGCGCGGCAGTGTGCGACGGACGCGCAGACTACACGCCGATTTTCTTGAGTGAAATTGAAAATCTGTTCGAGACCGGAGCTTTGCCGCTCGACGTGGTGTTGATGCAGGTTTCGCCGCCGGATGCCCACGGCTTCGTGAGCCTGGGCACCACGGTGGATTGCACGCAGACGGCATTGCGCTGCGCTCCCATGGTGATTGCCGAAGTGAACCGGCAGATGCCGCGCACCCATGGCGACACCGTGGTTCCCCTCAGCCGCATTTCGGCCATTGTGGAGACGGACCGGCCGCTGCTCCAGCTTGAAGCCGAGCCTGCTACCGAGATGCACATGCGGGTGGCGCGGAACGTGGCCGCGCTCATTCCTGACGGCGCTACGTTGCAAACCGGCATCGGCGGCATCTCCGAGGCGGTGCTGCATTGCCTGAGCGACAAACACGACCTCGGCATTCATACCGAGATGGTTCCGGACGGCGTAATCGATCTAATGGAGCGTGGCGTGATCAATGGCGAGCGCAAGACGCTGCACCGCGGAAAGGCTGTGGTGTCGTTCGTGCTGGGCACGCAACGTCTCATCGATTACGTCCACGAGAACCCCGCTTTTGAATTTCGCTCGATCAGCTACACCAACGATCCATTTGTGGTGGCGCAGAACGAGCGCATGGTGGCGATCAACAGCGCGCTGCAAATCGACATGACCGGGCAGGTGTGCGCCGATTCGCTGGGCACGCGGCCCTATAGCGGATTTGGCGGGCAAATTGATTTCATTCGCGGCGCCGCGCGCTCCAAAGGCGGCGTGCCGATTATTGCGCTGCTATCCACGGCGAGGGGCGGCACGGTGTCGCGCATTGTGCCGGTGCTGGAGCCGGGAGCGGGCGTGGTGACTTCGCGCGCCGACGTGCATTACGTTGTGACCGAGCACGGCATCGCTTATCTGCACGGAAAAACTTTGCGCGAGCGCGCCGAGGCATTGATCGCGATTGCCGATCCGCGCTTCCAGGCGGAGTTGGAGGATTTTGCGGTGCGGTCGCACTATATGGAGCGGAAGGCAGCAGCGGTGCTGGTGTAGAGGGGAGAGTTAACGAGTTAGCAAGTTAGCGAACTGCGTGGAGGGAATAAGAAGCATGATCGACGCGAATAAGCCCGAATCAAAACCGGATAGAGGCCAGTTGCGGATCGACGAAGAAGAGTGCAAGGGCTGCGGCCTGTGCATCGAGGCTTGTCCGCCGAAGGTGATCTCGCTCAGCGAGCGGCTGAATCACTTCGGCTATCGCACGGCGGTGTATGCGGGTTCTGGCTGCACGGCTTGCGGCATCTGCTTCATGGCGTGCCCGGAGCCGGGCGCCATTACCGTGCTGCGCTTGGTGAGTGCGGGCGTGGGCGGCGTACGCGGAACCGGCGCTGCGGAGGGAGCGGCCGCATGAAAAAACAACTGATGAAGGGCAACGAGGCCATCGTGAAAAGCGCCATCCTGGCGGGATGCCGCGCGTTCTATGGCTATCCCATTACCCCGGCCAGCGAAATCACCGAGGCCGCGGCGGAGTTCATGCCCAAAACCGGCGGCGTGTATGTGCAGGCGGAGAGCGAGGTCGCGGCGATCAACATGCTCTACGGCGGGGCGTCGGCGGGTGTGCGCGCCATGACGGCATCGAGCGGCCCCGGCATCAGCCTGATGCAGGAGGGGATCAGCTACATGGCCGGCGCGGAGCTGCCTTGTGTGATCGCCGACATCACCCGCGCCGGGCCGGGGCTGGGCAACATCGGCGCGGAACAAGGCGACTATCACCAGGTGGTGAAGGGCGGCGGCCATGGCAACTATCGCACCCTCGTGCTGGCTCCGCACTCCGTGCAGGAGATGGCGGATCTGACCGCGCTGGCCTTCGAATTAGCCGACCGCTATCGCAACCCGGTGGTGCTGATGGCCGACGGATTCATCGGCCAGATGATGGAGCCGGTGGAATTTCCGCAATCCGCCACGCCGACCCATCTGCCCGGGTGGGCCGTGGCCGGCACGGCGGCGTCGCGTGGCAACCTCATCAACTCGTTGTCGCTCGATTTCGATGGACTGGAAAAGCACATTCAAAAGCTCGAGGCCAAGTACAAGCTCGCCGAGCAGCGCGAAGCCCGCGCGGAAGAATGGTGCACGGGCGATGCGGAGATTGTGCTGGTGGGTTACGGCATCGTAGGCCGCATCCTGAAGGCCGTGACCGCCGAGGCGCGCGCCGCAGGGCTCAAAGTGGGCGTGCTGCGACCGATCACGTTGTATCCCTTCCCGGTGGTGCAGTTCCAGCGCCTGGCCTTCAACGCGCGCCTGTTCGTGGTGGTGGAGATGAGCAACGGGCAGATGCTGGAAGACGTGAAGCTGGCGCTGAACGGCTCGCGGCCGGTGGAATTCCTGAATCGCATGGGTGGCAACGTGCCCTCGCATGAGGAGGTGCTCCGCTTTGTGCACGACCTGGCGATACGCGAGGGCCTCATGGAAAAAACTCCCGACCGGAAAACTCTCGAAGAGGAGCGCATGGCCAATGTCTAATCAAGCGGTTGCAGAGTATGAAGTCGCGCGCAGCAAGGCCAAATCGTTCTACCCGCGCTACGAGCGCAAGGAAGAACTGCAGCACCAGACGCATTTCTGCCCCGGCTGCGGCCACGGAATTGTGCACAAGATGCTGGCGCAGGCCATCGACGAACTGGGCGTGCAGGATCGCACCGTGATGGTCGGCCCCGTGGGCTGCTCGGTCTTTACGTATTACTACTTCGACACGGGCAACGTGCAGGCCGCGCACGGGCGCGCGCCCGCGGTGGCCACAGCCATCCGGCGCAGCCGTCCGGGAAGCATTGTCATCAGCTACCAAGGCGACGGCGATCTTTCGGCCATCGGCTCGGCGGAGATTCTGCACGCCGCCAATCGCGGCGAAAACATCACCGTGATCTTCGTCAACAACGCCATTTACAGCATGACTGGCGGGCAGGCCGCTCCCACCACGCTTCTTGGCCAAAAATCCACCACCACGCCTAACGGCCGCTCGGCGGCGACGGAAGGCTATCCGCTGCACGTGAGCGAACTGCTCTCAACGCTCCAGGCTCCTGCCTACATTGAGCGCGTGGGCCTGGGCGACAACAAGCAAATTGCGCAGGCGGCGCGCGCCATCAAGCGCGCGTTGGACAATCAGGTGCGCGGATTGGGCTTCTCGCTCATCGAAGTGCTCTCGCCTTGCCCGACCATCTGGAAGATGACGCCGGTGGACTCGCAGCACTGGGTGCGCGATGTGATGGAGAAAACCTTTCCGCTGGGCGTGTTCTGCGATCGCACGAAAGAAAGGCTTGAAACGCCCGCTTTGCAACCCGCGCCTGCTCCCGCGCTCGACGACCTGCCGCGCATTCTCGGCGTGGCCGAAGAGGATTTGCCGGAAGGCAACGCCTGCAATCTGGATCAGGAGATCGACCTCGAAGTACGCATCGCAGGCTTTGGTGGGCAGGGAGTGTTGCTGCTGGGCGAAATGCTGGCCGAAGCCGGACTGGATGCGGGGCTCGAAGTTTCATGGCTGCCGTCGTACGGGCCCGAGATGCGTTCCGGCACTTCGAATTGCCATGTGCGGCTTTCGCGCCAAACCATTGATTCGCCTCTAGTGACAGCGCCCACTGTGCTTGTCGCCATGAATGAGCCGTCGCTGCGCAAATTCGATCGCAGCGTTCGCTCCGGCGGATGGATTATCTACGACGGCGACGAGTTTCCGCAAGATTGCGAGCGCGAGGGCGTGCAGGTGTTGGCCCTTCCGTTCACGCGACTGGCCGATGCCATGGGCGACAAGCGGGCGGCCAACATGGTGATGCTGGGCGCAGTGCTGGAGATGGCAGGCGTGCTGCCGCAGGCCAGTATCGACGCGGCTTTGCGCCGCCTGATCAAGAACCCGCGCTGGGTGGAACTGGACGAGCGCGCCATCGCGCGGGGCAGGGAACTGTTTAAGGCAGCGCTCGCGGAGGTTTGAGATGAATGCGGATGTTGACCCCAATGTGATTGTTTATTTCGGCGGGCAGTACATGCCTATGCATGAAGCGCACATCGGAATCCTGACCCATGCTCTGCACTACGGAACCGGCGTCTTCGAGGGCATTCGCGCCTACTGGAATGCGTCGGAGGAGGAGTTGTTTGTGTTGCGGCCGCGCGAGCACTTCGTGCGCTGGAAGCAGAATGGCGGGATTCTGCACATCGATGTGCCGCTGACCGCGGATCAGTTGTGCGACATCACGCTGGAACTGGCGAAGCGCAACGCATTCCGCACCGATCTTTACATTCGTCCCCTGGCTTATAAGTGCGCCGAGCGCGTCGGCGTGGCCATTGACGACCAGGATGCATTTTTCATCGTGGCGCTGCCCTTCGGCGAGTACCTGCACAGCGAAAACGGGCTGCACGCGGGCGTGAGTTCCTGGCGGCGCATCGACGACAACGCCATTCCTGCGCGCGCAAAAATCTGCGGCGCTTACGCCAACAGTGCTCTGGCCAGCGATGAAGCGCACCGCTGTGGTTTCGATGAAGCCATTCTGCTCAACGAGACCGGCCATGTGACCGAGGGAGCCACCTGCAACCTTTTCATTCGTCGCAAAGGGCGGCTCATCACGCCGGCGGTGACGGAGAACATTCTCGAAGGCATCACGCGCGATTCCATCATGGAGCTGGCCGCACGCGAGCTTGGTATGGAGATTGTGGAGCGGCCCATCGACCGCAGCGAACTGTACGTCTGCGACGAACTGTTCCTTACCGGAACCGCGGTGGGCGTGGCCCCGGTCACGCGCGTCGATTACCATCCGGTCGCCGATGGAGCCGTCGGGGTGGTCACGCGCAGCCTGCGCCAGTTGTACGTCAACGCCACGCATGGACGCATGTCCGCGTATCGCAAATGGCTGCTGCCGGTCTATCGCAGGGGACAGCCGCCCGAGCACGGCGAGGTGCGAACAGAGGAAACGAGCTTGGCCTGAGCCCATGCCGGCGTGCTGTGACGCGCCGGCGCCGAGACCCGGGCAAGGAGGAAACACCAATGCCAACAACAGTAGCGCAAGCAAATGCCTATGACGTTGCCATGGAGAATTTCGATACCGCGGCAGACGCTATCGGCCTGGACAACAACACGCGTGAAATGATCAAGCGGCCGGAGCGCATGCTCACGGTCGGCGTGCCGGTGCGCATGGACGACGGCCACATTCACCGCTTCGAGGGCTTTCGCGTGCAGCACAACTCGGCGCGTGGACCTGCCAAGGGCGGCATTCGCTTCCATCCGCAGGTTACGCTCGACGAAGTGAAAGCACTGGCCACGTGGATGACGTGGAAGTGCGCAGTGGTGAATATTCCCTTCGGCGGCGCCAAGGGCGGCATCACCTGCGACCCGAAAAAAATGTCGCAGGGCGAGCTGGAGCGGATGACGCGCCGCTACACCAGCGCGATTCTGCCGCTCATCGGACCGGAGCAGGACATTCCCGCGCCCGATGTCTACACCAATTCGCAGACCATGGCCTGGATCATGGATACCTACAGCATGACCAAGGGTTATGCCGTTCCTGGCGTGGTCACGGGCAAGCCCATCAGCCTGGGCGGATCGCTGGGCCGCAACGAGGCCACCGGGCGCGGCGTCTTCAACACCATTGAGAGTGCATGCGAGCATCTGCACATGCCGCTCAAGGGCGCGACTGTCGCCGTGCAGGGCTTCGGCAATGCCGGCTCCATCTCCGCGCAACTGCTGCATCAGGCGGGCGCGAAGATTATCGCGGTCAGCGATTCCACGGGCTGCGTCTATAACCAGGGCGGCCTGAACATTCCCGAGCTGATCCACATGAAAGCCCTCTGCGGCCACGTGGACGGTTTCCCTGACAGCGAGCCGATCCTGCCGCACGAGTTGCTGGCTATGTCTTGCGACATTCTGGTGCCCGCCGCTCTGGAAAACGCCATCGTTGCCGAGAATGCGGGCACGGTGCGCGCGCACATCGTTGCCGAGGCGGCCAACGGCCCCATCACGCCAGCCGCGGACCGGGTTCTCCAGAGCAAAGGCGCCTTTGTCATCCCCGACATTCTGTGCAACGCCGGCGGCGTCACGGTGTCGTACTTTGAGTGGGTGCAGGACGAGCAGCACCTGTTCTGGGAAGTTCAGGACATCTACAACCGCCTGGAGCGAGTGATGAAGACCGCCTTCAGTGACGTGCTCAAGATCCATCTTGAGCGCAAGGTGCCCATGCGCATTGCCGCCAATATGCTTGGCATCGGCCGCGTGGCCGAGGCCGTGCAGATTCGTGGTATTTACCCGTAAACCGGTTTTGTCATTCTTACGCCCTGTCCCTCCCGCATTAAGCGGAAGGGATGGGGCCCAAGTGTCTCGGTCCCGCCTGTAGAATGCAAGTGGGCCTGGGACGCGCGTGTCTCAGGCCGCTATTTATTGCTCATTCATCGGCAAGTCGTTCAATAGATCTAAGGATCTGAGGGCCGCTCTTCATGTCTGCCAGGTTACAAGTATTTTCGCTCGCCACTTACCTCTGCATTTCTGCCGCAATTGTTTCCGCGCAAACCCCTGCGCCAGCCCCCACACAAGTCATCAACCTGCCATCAAGCAAGCAGTTGATCGGTGAAGCGCCGGGCCATCCGCAGCGCATTAACAGCTTGCCCATTTCCATGGCGATTTCGCCCGACGGCCGCTACGTGATCACGTTGAACTCCGGCTACGGAACCTTCGAATCGCAGTACGATCAGTCGCTCACGGTCCTCGACACGCAAACCGGCGCGCTCGCGGATTTCCCAGACCCGCGCACCGCGCTGCGGTCGAAACAGACGCTCTACTCCGGTCTCGCTTTCAGCCGCGATGGTCTTCACATCTACGCCAGCATGGCTTCGATGTCTGATCCCAAAGGGGAAGGCCCCGGAAACACAGGCAGCGGCATTGTTGTCTACAGCTTTAAGGAGGGCAGGATTGCGCCCGAGCGCCTGATCCCTCTGCCCGTCGTGCAATTGCCTCCGGGACGGAAGACCCGTCTGCCCGGAGGATCGAAAAGTGACCAGGGCGTGCCCTACCCGGCTGCGATCGCGGTGCTGGGCACGGCCGGCCACGAGAAGCTGCTGGTAGCGGACAATCTCTCCGACGATGCGGTGCTGCTCGACGTTGCGACCGGCGTCATCGAGAAGCGCTTCGATCTCTCCGAAAACGACGCTGTGCCCGCGACCTATCCCATTGCCGTCGCGGTAACGGGCGACGAAAAGCGCGCCTTCGTCGCGCTTTGGAACGCATCGGAGATCGTTGAGCTCGATCTTGTACAAAAAATTGTGACCCGCAAGCTGGCGCTGCTCAAGCCCTCCGGCCCCATGGCACCGGGCACCCATCCCTGCGACTTCGCCTTCTCGCCCGACCAGAAAACGCTCTACGTGGCGCTTGCCAATCGCGACGCAGTTGCCGCCGTCAACGTGGGCGCGGGCCAGTTTTTAGTGAAGGGCTACTTCGATACGCGCTTGCCGGGGCAGAGCTACTTCGGCGCGGAGCCGGTGGCTGTCACCGTCAACGGCGATGGCAGCCGGCTCTACGTGGCCAACATGGGCACCGATTCCGTTGCTGTATTCGACACGCGCAAGCTCACGCGCAGGGCCGCGAAGAACGGCATGGTCGAACCCGATGGTTTCATCCCCACGGAGTGGATGCCGATATCGATGGCCTTTCTTTCTTTGCCCGCGGGCGGCAAGCTCTATCTGGCAACCGACAAAGGCAAAGGAACCGGGCCGAATAATTTTCTTCCCCGTCGTGTTGAAACTGCGCCCAGCATGAACGCCCGGGCCAACGCCTACATCCCATCACTGCTCTACGGCTCGCTGGCGAAAATCGATGAGCAGGAGATCGCAAGCCATCTTTCCGACTGGACCGCGACCGTGCTGGCTGAGAATCGCATGAAGGCCGCGCAGGAAAAGATCGCCTTTGCCGGCAGCGATCGTATTAAGCACGTCATCTACATCATCAAGGAAAATCGTGCCTACGATCAGGTCTTCGGCGACCTGGTGCAGAGCGGGAAACCTGTGGGCAACGGCGACCCCAAGTGGGCCATGTACGGCCAGTCCATCACGCCCAACGAGCACAAGCTGGCCCTGCAATTCGGCGTGCTCGACAACTTCTTCGACTCCGGCGAAGTTTCCGGCGACGGCCATGTCTGGTCCACCGCGGCCATCGGCACCGACTATCTGGAAAAGACCTGGCCGCATCAGTACCGCGGCGCGCAACGCACTTACGATTACGAAGGCGTGGTGGCCAGCGACTATCCGCTGCTGCAGAAGATTCCCGACGTGGAAGAGCCGTCCAGCGGCTATCTCTGGACCAATCTCGCGGCGCACGGCAAGACCTACTACCACTTCGGCGAGTACATCTCAACAAAGTTTTGCAGTCAGTCCGCGGTCGCCGATGCCACGCAGGGCGCCATGCTGGCCGGGCCCAGCTGCGTGCGCAAGGCCATTGCTCCCGGCGAAATGTTGCCGGCGGAGTGGGGCGGCGGTGTGAATAAATGGCCGTGGCCCATTCCGCTGATTGCCAGCAACACGGCTACGAAGCCGGAGCTGGTGGGGCACTTCGCGCCGGAAGCGCCGGACTTCAACCTCATGGTCTCCGATCAGATCCGCGTCAACATTTTTTTGCGCCACCTGAAGCAATGGGTCGCCGATCGCTCGCAGGGCAACGACACTATGCCCAACTTCATCATGCTGCGCTTGCCCGACGATCACACTGCGGGAACGCGACCTGGCGGTCCTACGCCCCGATCTTCTGTTGCCGATAACGATCTCGCCGTCGGTCGCGCCGTCGAGGCTGTCTCGCACTCACCGTATTGGGACGATACCGCCTTCTTCATCCTGGAAGACGACGCGCAAAACGGCGCCGACCACGTGGACGCGCACCGCAGCATTGCGCTGGTCATCAGCAAATACTCGCCGCACGGGCCAAACGGGGAAGCATTTGTCGATTCTCGTTTTTATTCGACAGTTAGCGTCGTTCGCACCATGGAGTCGCTGCTCGGCCTGCCGCCGATGAACAACAACGATGCCTTCTCATCGCTCATTTCTACGTTGTTCACCGGTCCTGGCGATCAGCCGCCCTATGATGCCGATACCAGCAATCGCGACAACGGCCTCATTTACACGGCCAACGCCAAGAATGCAGTGGGCGCAAAGGCCAGCATGAAGATGGACTTCAGCCATGAAGACCGCGCGCCCACGGAAAAGCTCAACGTGATTCTGTGGAAGGATGCGATGGGCAACGCACCGGTGCCGGCGATGCTGAAGGCGCGCGCGAAAAAGTCCGCGCAAGATGACGACGACTAGCGATTGACTGCCTCGGACGGTTCATTCGCCGCAATGCTAAGATGGCTGGCGGGCTCGCATTCATCGTGCGCGAGCAATGTTCCATGAGAAAGTTGGATGATCTTGTGAAAGCCTCCTCTTGTCTTTGTCTCTTGGCCCTGATCGCAGCCTGCACAGCTGGCGCTGCGGCGCTCAGTGCCCAGCAACCGTTGCATGTGGGCATTGATTGGGACAGAGTTACGGTGGTTTCAAAGACTACGCCGACGCTACAGGTGGTTGTGAATCCGCCGCTGCGCCCAGGCGAGCCGCTGGGCGTGGGCGCATACAAGGCTTTGAAGGACTTGGGAGCCGATTACGTCCGCTACGTTCCGTGGCTGCCGTATCCAAAGCTCGCCGTCGCCGAGCTCGAACCGCCGACCCCGCAAAAGACCTCCTGGGATTTCAATCTCATTGATCCCATGACGAAGGATTTTCTGGCCGCAACCGACGGTCATCCCGCGATCATCAACTTCAGCACCATTCCGGCGTGGCTGTTCAAGACCGAGAAGCCGGTAACGTATCCCGTCGACCCCAACCAGGTGGTGTGGAACTATACGCAGGGAACGGAGTTGCGCGATCCCAGCGGCAAGGAGCTGGGTGAGTACTATGCGCGGCTGGTCAGTTGGTATGTCAACGGCGGATTCACCGACGAGAACGGCGTGCGGCACGATTCGGGCTATCACTACAAGCTGGCGTGGTGGGAAGTACTCAACGAAGTCGAAGCTGAGCATCACATGACGCCTGAGCAGTACACGGAGCGCTACGATGCGATTGTTGGGGCGATCCACAAGGTGTCGCCGGAGACAAAGTTCGTCGGGCTGGCACTGTCGAATCCGGGACGCGATGAGAGGTTCTTTGAGTACTTTCTGAATCCCGCCAATCACAAGCCGGGCATTCCGCTCGACATGATTTCGTATCACTTTTATGCTTCACCGGCGAGCGGCGAAACGCTGGATCATTGGCAGTACACGTTTTTCGATCAGGAAGCCGGATTTCTGAACACGGTTCGCTATGTCGAGGCCATTCGCAAGCGGCTTTCACCGAACACGATGACCGATCTCGATGAGTTGGGCGTGATTCTACCCACGGACAACAAGTCCGGCGACAATGTGCCGCCGCCCGCCGCCTACTGGAATCTTGCCGGCGCGCTCTATGCCGATCTTTTTATCGAGCTCTCGCGACTGCAGATCGATGTCGCAGGTGAGTCGCAGCTGGTTGGCTATCCCACGCAATTTCCCAGCGTGAGCATGATGGACTGGACCAACAATCAACCGAATGCGCGTTTCTGGGTGCTCAAACTGATTAAGGACTCAATCCATCCCGGCGACAAGCTGGTGGAAACGGAGCTGCGCTCAAGAGACGTGAGCGCACAGGCGTTCGTTACTTCCGGTGGGCGCAAGCTTTTGCTCGTTAACAAACGGAATCGCGAGATCGCGGTTGCCCTGCCCGCTGCAGAAAAGGTCACCGCACTTGCCGTCGATACAGAGTCTGCCGAGAACCCAGCGCGCGCGGTTCCAGTTGCCGGGAGCACCATCAAACTGGCACCATTCGCTGTAGCTATCATCAGCTGGTGAGCGCCGCTCAAAAGGAAAGAAGCACGATGAGCAAGGAGTATGGACTTCGCGTGGGCCTGTGCGGCATTGGTCTCGATGCCTACTGGAGCCAGTTTGCGGGCCTCGAAGAGCGGCTCAAGGGATACGTGGCGCAGGTGGCGTCGCGCCTCACGCGCCCCGGCGTGCAGGTGGTCAATCTCGGCCTCGTCGATACTCCTGGCCGTTCGCGCGAAGTCGGTCATCAATGCCGCCGCGAAGACATCGACGTGCTCTTCCTTTACGTCACCACCTACGCGCTCTCGAACACCGTTCTCCCACTCGTGCAACGCGCCGGCGTGCCGGTGGTTGTTCTCAATCTTCAGCCCCAGGCCGCGATCGATTACGAAGCGTTCAACAAACTCAACGACCGCACCGCCATGACGGGCGAATGGCTCGCCTTCTGCTCCGCATGCCCGGTGCCGGAGATCGCGAACCTCTTCACGCGGGCGAACATTCCCTTTCACCAGGTGACGGGGGTGTTGGACGATGCCGCGACTTGGCGCGAGATCGAGGAGTGGCTGGCGGCCGCGCGCGTGCGTGCTGCACTTGCGCAGTCGCGGCTCGGGCTGATGGGCCATTACTACAGTGGGATGCTCGACATCATGACCGATGTGACGCTGCTGTCGATTGCTTTTGGTACGCATGCGGAGCTACTGGAAGTGGATGAGTTGAGCGCGCTTTGCGCCGAGGTGAGCGAATCGGATATTGCCCGCCGCCTTGAAGAGTTTCGCGCGGCCTTCGATGTGCAGACTGACTGCGCAGTCGAGGAGTTGCGGCGCGCCGCCCGCACTTCCGTTGCTCTGGACGCGTTTGTCGCGCGCCACGATCTCAACGCCATGGCGTATTACTACCAGGGCTCGGGCAATGCCGCCAATGAAGACACCATGAGTTCCATCATTCTTGGCACCTCGCTGCTCACCGCGCGGCACATTCCCGTGGCCGGTGAGTATGAAGTGAAAAATGCCATCGCCATGAAGATCATGGACCTGCTCGGAGCCGGCGGCTCATTCACCGAGTACTATGCCGTCGACTTCAACGACGATCTGGTGCTGATGGGCCACGACGGTCCAGGCCACATCGCCATTGCAGAAGGCAAAACCAAAGTGCGCCCGCTGAAGGTTTACCACGGCAAAGTCGGCCGCGGATTGTCGGTGGAGATGAGTGTCAAGTATGGGCCGATTACGCTGCTCTCGGTCGTCGAAGATCCCGTCTCGCGCTTCAAGCTGGTCGCTGCGGAGGGCGAGTCCGTGACGGGCGCGATACTTGAAATTGGCAACACCAACAGCCGTTATCGTTTCCCGCTGGGCGCGCGCGGGTTCATTGAGGCGTGGAATGCACAGGGTTCGGCGCACCATTGCGCCGTGGGCGTGGGCCACCTGGCCGGCACGTTGCGCAAAACCGCGGCGCTCATGGGGGTTGGATTCCATCAGGTGTGCTGACGCCGGCGTTTCCAGGGCCACCGCGGCTGCCCGAAAGCCAACGGTTCATAGAATGAGATAAATGGTGGAAAAGTGGGCCTGAACGGCAGGAAACGGCTCGAACCTCATCGCCAAGACTAGCCCCAAACTGGTAGCTTGAACTAGAAGGGTTTTCTTCCCGCAATGGCTTCCAGTCCATACTTTTCTTTGGCAGTTTTGTTTGTGGCGGCGCTCGGTTTTGGGCTGGCCCCGCTAGGGCTGGCATGGCTTTGGGCCAGGGTGTTTGCGCCGCCCAAGCCAAATCCGATCAAGAACGCAATTTACGAATGCGGCCTGGTCTCAAAAGGCGACGCCTGGGTGCAGTTCCGCTCGGCCTACTACCTGTACGGAATCATATTTCTCATCTTCGACGTGGAAGCCGTCTTTCTGTTGCCCTTTGCGGTGGCGTTTACGGGACTGAGCGCGGCGGCCTGCGCGGCCATGCTGGTGTTTGTGCTGCTCCTGGTGGAGGGATTGGCCTGGGCCTGGGCCAAGGGTGTGCTGACGTGGGCGTGATCTGCTGCGGGCGGATTAAGACCCAGTGAAGAAGTGAATGAAGAGAAGAGAGTGAAAGAAGTGAGGAAGTGAAAAAAGCGAATAAGTGAAGCAAAGGATCCCCGGTCTTCGCTCGTTCACTCCCTTCACTCTATTCATTCGTTCACTTGGAGCGACAATGGCAGTTGATCAACAACTAAAAATCGAGTTGGGCAAGCAGGGCATCTTCGTCACCACCATCGAAGAGCTCTACAACTGGGGCCGCCGCAGCTCGGTATGGCCCATGCAGTTCGGCCTTGCCTGTTGCGCGATTGAGATGATTGCGACCACCATGGCGCGCTACGATCTGGCCCGCTTCGGCGCCGAAGTGTTTCGTCCCTCGCCGCGCCAGGCCGATCTAATGATTGTTTCCGGCACCGTGACCAAGAAGATGGCTCCGCAGGTGGTGCGTCTCTACAATCAGATGGCTGAGCCGCGCTACGTGATCGCCATGGGCGCATGCGCCATCTCAGGAGGGCCGTTCAAGCAGGGCTACAACGTGCTCAAGGGTATCGATCGCTATATCCCTGTCGATGTGCACATCCCCGGTTGCCCGCCCCGCCCCGAAGCGCTCATCCAGGCCTTTATGACGTTGCAGAAAAAGATTGACGGCCAGCATTTGACTGGCCCAGAGCGCCCGCGTTATTTGAATGCCAATGCGCAAGGCGAGTTTCCCGTGCCCGAGCCCGGCGAGCACGATTTGGAACCGACGTCGAATCAGGGCGTGTGGCCGGTGCAAATAAAGACGGGGACCGAGGGGCCAAAGGAACAAGGGACCTAGAAAACAGGGCCTAGGGAAAAGGGAAAAGGGAACAGAAAAACACTCGCGGCTGACAACTACGAACTACGAACTGTGAACTGAAATGAAGACGGTAGAAGAAATCAAGGCGGCGATTGAAGCGGCGGTTCCGGGCGCGGGCGTGGAGTTTGTGCTCAATCCCGGCCCGGCCGCGGAGCACTCGCTGCGCCTTGCGCCCGCGAGCGCTCTCGCCGTGGCGACATTCCTGCGCGACGATGCGGATCTGGCCTTTGACTTTCTCTCCAACGTCTCCGGCGTCGACTGGCCCGACAAGGAGATCGCGGAAAAAGTGAAAGTAACACATCAAGTCACGAAGATCGTAGAGGGCGTCGAGCAACAAGTTGAGGAAACCGTCGAAGAGACGCGCAAGCGCGTCGTGCCGGGCTGCCTTGAGGCCGTCTATCACCTTTATTCCGTCGCGAAAAAGCACGGTCCGCTGGTGATTCGCATGAGGACCGCGAACCGCACCGATCAGGTGGAGCTGCCTTCGCTCACGTCCGTTTGGCGCTCAGCGGAGTTTCAGGAGCGCGAGGTCTTCGATCTTTACGGCATCGTTTTTACCGGCCATCCGGATCTGCGCCGCATCCTGATGTGGGATGAATTCAAGGACCACCCCATGCGCAAGGATTACGTGGAACCGGACGATTACGAGTACGAGCCCACCCCACACGACCACGTGCTGGCGCGGGCGCAAGAGCATAAAGACAGGGAGCAAGGGAGCAAGGGATCGAGCGAATAGGCGCCGCAAGGTGCGGATCAGGGTCCACGAATCACTAACCACGAACTGGCGATCAATGAGTGCAGTAGAAACAAAATCCGAGAGAGTCGACGGCTGGAACCGTCCGCCGGTGATTGTGCCCGACGGCGAAGGCGAGTTGCTCGAAGTCGCCATGGGGCCGCACCACCCGTCCACGCACGGCGTCTTCCGCATGGACTTGGCGCTCGACGGCGAGCGTGTCGTACGCCTTAAGCCGGTCTTCGGCTACCTGCACCGCAATCACGAAAAGATCGCCGAGCAGGCCAGTTATCTGGCGTCGATGCCCTATACCGACCGCCTCGATTACATCTGTTCGCTCACGAACAACTGGGCCTACGCGCTGGCGGTCGAAAAGCTCGCCGGCCAGGAGGTTCCCGAGCGTGCCCAATACATCCGCGTCATTCTCGGCGAGCTCACGCGCGTGCAAAATCACGCCTCGTCCATCGGCTTTCTGATTCAGGAGATGGGTGCCAGCGGCACGCCGCTGATGTATGCCTTCCGGGAGCGCGAAAAGATACTGGACCTCTTCGAGTCGCTCACCGGCTCGCGCATGATGTGCAACTATATGCGCTTCGGCGGCTGCCGCGTGGATGTTTCCGCGGCCTGGCTCGACGCGACGCGCAAGGTGGTTGCCGGCCTGCCGCAGTTTGTCGACGAATTCGAAATGCTGCTGTCATCGAATGAGATTTTGATGGCGCGCTGCCAGGGGGTGGGCATTTTGAAGCCGGAACTAGCCGTGAACGCCGGCGTCTCGGGGCCCATGCTGCGCGCGTCGGGAGTGAACTACGACATCCGCAAAGTTGACCACTACGGCATCTACGATCGTTTCAAGTTTCGCGTGCCGCTGGGAGATCATGGCGACGTCTACGACCGCTACATGGTGCGCATTCTGGAAGTGCGCGAGTCGATCGGCATTCTCAATCAGGCGCTCAAAGACATTCCAGCCGGGCCCATCATGGATGCGAAGGCAAAGATTCGCGGCTTCCGGCCCAAGCCCGGCGAGGCCTACGGCCGCATTGAGGCGCCAAAGGGCGAACTGGGTTTTTATCTCATCAGCGACGGCGGGCCGAATCCCTATCGCTATCGCGTGCGCCCGCCCAGCCTGATCAACCTGACAGTTCTGGAAGACATGTGCCTGGGCAGCAATGTCGCCGATGTGGTGCTGATTTTTGGCAGCGTGGATATTGTGCTGGGAGAAGTGGACAGGTAGCAGCTAGAAGCTTGCGGAGGAATCGGAGTTGCTTGGCGAAGGCATATTGAAAGGGATGGCGGAGACGGCGAAGAATTTCTTCGGTAGCTACGTCTCCAAAGAACGGCTGACGACTGTGGAGTATCCGGAAGAGCGGATTCCCGCCGTCGAAGCCGCGCGCGTGTTTCCCTTTCTCGTGTACGACGGAGCCGACTGGGAGGCCGGCCTGCGCTGCGTGGCTTGCCAGATCTGCGAGAAAGAGTGCCCGCCCAAGTGCATCTACATCGACAAAAGCAAGGACAAGAAGCCCGATTATGTGGGCAAACAGCAGTTTTATCCCACCCGTTTCGACATCGATATTTCGGTTTGCATGAGCTGCCAGATCTGCGTTGAAGTTTGTCCGTTCGAAGCCATCAAGATGGACAACGAGTTCGAGTTAGCCACCGACGATCGCTTCGGTGGCCTGCTCTATGACCGCAAGCAGTTGGCCCGATCGAACGAATACTATCACTCGATTCATCCCGCCGAGGCTTCAGAAGTTGATGCGCGCCTGGGCGAGGAAAAGGCCAAGGTGGAAGCCAAGGCCAAAGCCGCGGCCGATGCTGCTGCTGCCAAAGCTGCCGCGCCCGCACCGCCTGCATCATCCGTCGGAGGAGGAAGCTAGCCGATGGCGAATACGTTCGACCAGATCTTCATCCTCCTCCGCAACTGGCTCGTCAGCTTTTTGCCCGCGGCACTGCGTCCCGCCGCCGGCGTCGTACTCGGCGTCATCGCCATCGTCTGCGTCTTTCCCGGCCTCTTCGCGCTCACCACGGTCTTTGAGCGCAAAGGCCTGGGCCGTATCCAGAATCGTCTCGGCCCCAATCGCGTTGGTCCTTACGGCCTCTTCCAGCCCGTTGCCGACGGCATCAAGGCCATCATCAAGGAAGACATTGTTCCCTTCAGCGCCAACGCGGTGGTGCATTTTCTTGCGCCGCTCTTGCTGGTGGTTGCGGTCTTTATGGAATTTGCCGTGTTGCCTATGGGCCAGAACATGGTCCTGGTCGACATGGACGCCGGCCTGCTGTTCTTTTTTGCCATGAGCGCGGCCACGGAGCTATCGGTCTTCATGGCTGGCTGGTCAAGCCACAACAAATACTCACTGCTTGGCGCCATGCGTGCCATTGCGCAGATGATCAGCTACGAAGTGGTGCTGCTGCTTTCTGCTGTGGCCGTAGTCATGATTAGCGGCTCGCTCTCGCTGCCCGCGATCGTCGCAGCGCAAAACACTTACACGGGAATCTTTCCTCACTGGTATATCTTCACGCCCTGGGGTCTGGCGGGATTTGTGATGTACGCCATCGCCGCTACGGCGGAAACCAATCGCTCGCCCTTCGATCTGCCGGAAGGCGAGTCGGAGCTGGTGGCTGGCTATCACACCGAATATTCGGGCTTCAAGTTCGCGCTTTTCTTTCTAGGCGAATATCTGGCCATGTTTTCCATTTCCGGCCTGGGCACGACGCTCTTTCTCGGAGGATGGTCGGCGCCGTTTTCTTTTCTCACTTTTATTCCCTCGTGGATTTGGTTTTTCTCGAAGGTGATGCTTTCCATCTTCGTCTTCATCTGGGTGCGCGGTACGTTGCCTCGCCTGCGCCAGGACCAGTTGATGAACTTCGCGTGGAAATTCTGTCTGCCTTTCACGCTGCTGGATCTTGTCGTGACCGCGATGTGGCGGTTCATGGGCGAGGGCTGGATGCGCTGGGTTGTATGCACGACGATTCTGGCCGCGGCTTACGTGGTTATGGGCCGCTTGGGCATGCGCAAGGAGCACTTTGGGCCCAGGAGATACCGCTATGCTGAATAGGAGCCAATCATGAACGTTGTCTTCTATTTGCTTGCGGCCCTCACGCTGGGCGGTGGCCTTGCGGCTGTGCTGCTCAAGCATCTGGTGCATTGCGCTCTCGCCACCACAGTGGCCTTCGCCGGCCTCGCGCTCTTGTTTTTGCAACTCGACGCGCAGTTCGCCGGCTTTGCGCAGATTCTCGTCTACATCGGCGCCGTCGCCATCCTCATCGTGTTCGCCATTCTGCTCACGCGCGGCTCCGATCTGCCCAGGGACGGCGTCTTCAGCCGCAGCTGGTTTGTGGGCCTCGTGATTGCCGCCGGCGTCTTTGCGGTTCTCGCCTGGGCCGTGCTCCAAAGCGTGCGGGCCGTGCCGCAGCAGATCGCCGTTCCCGCCGTCAGTGTGCACGATATCGGCAACGCGCTGGTGGGCCGCTATGTGCTGCCGCTGGAGATTGTCGCCCTGCTGCTCACCGCAGCCACCATCGGCGCGGTCATCGTGGCCATGCATGAGAAAGAGAGGCCCAGATGACGGGTATGACCACGCCGCTCGCCGGATATCTTCTGGTTGCCGCTCTGCTGTTTGCCATTGGACTAGCAGGCGCTTTGGTGCGCCGCAACGCGATTCTCGTGCTTATCGGAATTGAGCTGATGTTGAACGCGGCCAATCTCAACCTGATCGCTTTCTGGCGCTACGGCCCGCATCCTGAGGCGCTTACCGGAATGATGTTCGCTATTTTCTCCATCGCCGTGGCCGCGGCCGAGGCTGCCGTGGGTCTGGGTCTCGTCATCGCCATCCATCGCCACACCAACACCACCGAACTCGACAAGATCAACAGGATGAAGGGGTGAAAGCTTGATGCAGGAATCCGCAGCATTCACTCCACAATTCGCCGCTTCCACGATCACGGGCATCCTATGGCTCATCCCCGTTGCGCCCATGGTCGCATCGGGTGTGATGGCGCTTCTCAAGCAGCCGCGCCGCAAGACGGCCGCATCGCTCGCCATCGGGTCGCTCGGCATTTCGCTGCTTCTTTCGCTCGTGGCGTTCTGTCACGTCGTCGCAGGATGGGCGCACGGCGCGGTGGTCCGCGAGTTCGTCAACTTCACCTGGTTCCGCTTCGGCTCCTCCACCGTCGATCTCGGCTGGGTCCTCGATCCGCTCGCCGCCATCATGATCGTGATGGTCAGCTTCGTCGGCCTGCTCATCTTTTTTTACTCCGTGGGCTACATGGCCCACGACGAAAACTACACTCGCTTCTTCTGCTTCCTCTCGCTTTTTGCCGGGGCCATGCTTGGCGTGGTCATCTCGAACAGCCTTCTGCTACTCTTCATGTGCTGGGAGATCGTCGGCCTTACGTCGTATCTGCTTATCGGCTTCTGGTATCAGAAGCCCTCCGCCGCGGCCGCTGCAAAAAAAGCCTTCATCACTACGCGCGTCGGCGATA
This sequence comes from uncultured Acidobacteriota bacterium, assembly GCA_963729915.1. Lineage (GTDB taxonomy): Bacteria > Acidobacteriota > Terriglobia > Terriglobales > Acidobacteriaceae > Telmatobacter. Next base: position 189,929 of record CAVSQE010000026.1, read on the forward strand.
TTTTCTTTCTCCTCGGCATTGTCTGGCTGTTTTCTCAGACCGGCACGTTGCTCTTCTACAACCACGGCGTGGGCTCGCTGGAAGGCCTGGCCCTCGTCAACCTGCTTTCGCAGCACGCGGGGCTGGGGTTGAGCGCAGCTGGCGCCATCGGCTTGCTGATCTTTGCCGGAGCCGTGGGTAAGAGCGGCCAGCTTCCGTTGCACGTTTGGCTGCCCGACGCCATGGAAGGCCCCACGCCTGTGTCCGCGCTCATTCACGCGGCGACCATGGTCGCTGCCGGCGTGTATCTTGTAGCGCGCGTTTACCCGCTGATGCAAATCGGCGCCGCGCCCGGCGGCACAACTACGGCGCTCACCGTCGTCACCTGGGTGGGCGCGTCCACCGCGGTCTTCGCTGCACTGATCGCCGTCGCGCAAAACGACATCAAGCGCATCCTCGCCTACTCCACCGTTTCGCAGCTCGGCTACATGATGGCCGGCCTTGGCCTGGGCGGCGTCGCCGTCGGCATGTTCCACCTGATCACGCATGCCTTTTTCAAGGCGCTGCTCTTCCTTGGCGCGGGCTCGGTCATCCACGGTTGCCATGAGGAGCAGGACATTCGCCGCATGGGTGGACTCAAGGCTGACATGCCGCTTACCTTCATCACCTACGCCATCGGCATGCTGGCGCTGTGCGGCTTTCCGATCGTCTTCTCCGGATTCTGGTCGAAGGACGGCATTCTCGAAGCTGCGAAGCATTGGGACATCTCGAAGGGTCCGTTTTATCTGCTCGTTTTTGGCGCATTGCTCACTGCGTTCTACATGACGCGCCAGGTCTGCTACGTTTTCTTCGGCTACTGGCGCGGCCACGAAACCGCGCACGAAAGCCCGAAGGTGATGACGCTGCCGCTCGCGATTCTCGCGTTCTTCGCCATCGCGCTCGGCCTCATCGGAACCCCCGCGTGGCCGTGGTTCCACGCATTTCTTGAAAACCGCACCGCGATGTTTAGTTGGCACGGATTCGCCGAGCCCGGCCTGGGCCTGCTCATGCTTACCTCGTCGCTGGTCGTTTTCCTCGGTCTTGGTCTCGGCTGGTGGCTCTATGGCGACAAGTCGCCCAAGCCCGAGGCTCCCGACGCGCTCGAGCGCTCGGCGCCGTGGCTGTGGGCGCCGTTGCGTGATCGCCTCTACGTTGACGAGATCTACGGCGCGACCGTGATCGCCTTTTACGCGTGGTGGGCGCGCGTGGCCGACTGGCTCGACCGCCGCATCTGGGGCGGCATCGTGGCCGCCTTCGCGTGGTTCTTCAGTCTCTGGGCGCGCTTGAACCGCTTTCTCGACGTCGATTGGGTTGACGGCGGTTTCGACAAAACGTGCGAGGAACTTTCGTCGGGCGGCGGCCTGCTGTCGCGCGTCGAAGGCGGCCGCGTGCAGAACTACCTGCGCATTTTAGCCGCGGCTGTGGTCGCGCTCGTCGCAATTCTTCTTTGGAGCAGCCAGCCATGAACGTTCTCGGGGTCCCAATCCTGACGCTGCTCACCGTGCTGCCGGTCGCGGGTGCGGCCATCGCGCTTTTTTCCGGTCGTAATGCGCGCATCGTGGCGCTCTTCACCACGCTGGTCTGCCTGCTGGTTGCGCTCTTCATCTGGACCCGCATTCCCGCTGACGGCAGCATTGGTCTCGTCGAGCGCGCCGCCTGGGCGCCATCGCTCGGCATTGAGTATCACCTCGGCGTCGACGGCCTGGGCGGCTTGATGCTTGTGCTCTCGGCCATCGTCACGCTGATGGCAGTCGATGCGGCGCATCGCGTGCACCACATGCCCGGCCTCTTCTTCGGCCTGGTGCTCACGCTTGAGGCGGGACTCTTCGGCTCTTTCACTGCGCTCAATTTCTTTCACTGGTTTTTGTTCTGGGAGCTGAGCCTCATCCCCGCATTCTTCCTCATCAAGTTGTGGGGCGGTCCGAAGCGCGGTCCTGCGGCCACGCAGTTTTTCGTCTACACCATGGCCGGCTCGGTGGCGCTGTTGCTCTCGTTTCTCGCCATCTTCTTCGCAACCACCAGTAAAGACGCGCCCGGCACCATGGACTTCTTGCAGCTTGCGCAAATGGCCGCGTCCGGCCAGCTCACACAAATGGTGACCGCGCACCTCGGCCCGGTGATGCCGTGGCTCGCCATCGGCGTACTCGCAGGCTTTGCCGTCAAAGTGCCGCTCATGCCGTTTCACACCTGGCTACCTGCCGCGTATGCTGAAGCGCCTTCGCCCGTCACCATGCTGCTCACCGGCGCCATGTCGAAGATGGGCGTCTACGGTCTGCTGCGCATCGCCATTCCACTTTTCGGCGTGCAGATTGCCGCCATGCGTACGCCGCTGCTTTTTCTTGCCGCCGCCACAGTTGTGATGGGCGCGTGGGCCGCGGCCGCGCAAACCGATCTCAAGCGCGTCCTCGCCTACTCTTCAATCAATCACTTGGGCTACTGTCTGCTGGGCATCTTCGCGCTGGCGGTTCCGGCGGCGGGCGCAGCGCAGCAGGCTAACCACGCTGCGGCGCTCAACGGCGTCATTCTGCAGATGTTCAACCACGGACTGACCGCTGCTGCGCTCTTCTGGTTCATCTCCATGATCCAGTTCCGCTCCGGCGGCCTACGCGGTATCAACGACTTTGGCGGCTTGCGCAAGCCCGCGCCGGTGTTCGCGGGACTCATGGGCATCGCGCTCTTCAGTTCGCTCGGGCTGCCCGGCCTTAACGGCTTTGTTGGCGAGTTTCTGATCTTCCGCGGCGTTTTTCCGCTGTCGTGGATCAGCGCAACGGTATCGGTACTTGGTTTGCTCGTAACTGCCGTCGTGATTCTCACCGTCATTCAAAGAGTTTTCAGCGGCCCCGTTCCGGAACGCTGGGCCGCGTTTCCCGATCTGCATCACGGCGAGCGGATGGCTCTCGCGCCCGTCATCGGACTTATGTTTCTGCTCGGCCTTGTGCCCCAGCTTATTTTGAACACCATCAATCCCACAGTCCAGAACCTGCTGGCGCACTGGAGATTTTAGAGAATGCCCTGGACTATCTACATTTCGTTCGCTGGCGCGTTCGTTGCGGCGTTGCTGCCCAAGGACAAACCCGTCCTTGCGCGGTGGTTCGCGCTCGCCGTGGCCGTGGCGGGACTGGGCCTCGCGGTCGCGGGCTACGCGGCGGGCTTTGGGCAAGGGCGCCAGGTGTTTGTCAACGCGCTCTGGGTGCCTTCCATGGGCATCCACTTCCTGCTTGCTGCCGACGGCATCAGCCGCGTGCTGGTTCTGCTTACCGGCATCGCCTCTGTTTCGGGCATCCTCTTCAGCTGGAATGTCGAGCTGCGCACGAATCAGTTTTTTGCTTTTTATCTCGCGCTCATCGGCGGCGTCTACGGCGTGTTTTTGAGCGGCGACCTCTTCCTGCTCTTCGTTTTCTACGAAATCGCCATCGTTCCCAAGTATTTTCTCATCGCCATCTGGGGCTCGACGCGCTGCGAGTACGGCGCCATGAAGCTTGCGCTTTACTCCTTCGTCGGCTCGGCGATGGTGCTCATCGGATTGCTCGCTGCTTACGTCACCGCCGGCTCGCACTCCACCGCGCTTGCTGATCTCGCGCACGCGGGCCTTCCTGTCAGTTTTCAGATGTGGTGCTTCCCGCTGGTCTTCGTGGGCTTCGGGATTCTCGCCGGCATGTGGCCCTTCCACACCTGGGCGCCCACCGGCCACGTCGCCGCGCCCACCGCCGCATCCATGCTTCTGGCCGGCGTAGTCATGAAGCTCGGTGCATACGGTTGTCTCAGAGTCGGCATCGGCCTCTTTCCACATGGCCTCGACCCCTGGGGATTCTCTTTGCTCGGCATCGGCTCCTGGCGCGACGTCTTCGCGTGGCTCGCTGTCATCGGCATCGTCTATGGCGCGCTCGTGGCTCTGGCGCAAACCGATTTCAAATTCGTCATCGGCTATTCCAGCGTCAGCCACATGGGTTTTGTGCTGCTCGGCCTCATGACGCTCAACCAGATCGGCGTCAACGGCGCGGTGCTGCAGATGTTCTCGCACGGCATCATCGCCGGGTTGCTGTTCGCCATTGTCGGCCGCATCGTCTACGATCGCACGCACACGCGGCAGTTCGCCGAGCTCGAGCCCATGCACCTTTCGCGCCGCCTGCCCTTTGCCGCGTGGGCTTTTGTTTTTGCCGGCATCGCGTCCATGGGCCTGCCTGGCTTCTCCGGCTTTGTTGCCGAGCTGCAGGTAATGGTCGGCGCATGGCAAGCCAACCCCTGGTGGACGATCGTCTCCGGCATCGGCATCATTGTTGGCGTTACCTACATCTGGCGCGCCCTGCAAAAAGCATTCTTCAGCGACACGCTGCCGACCCCGCACGAGCTTGAAGCGGAGCAGGAGCACAAATTCGCGCCGATCACCTGGCCTGAGATCACAGGGGTTGTTCTGCTCAGCGCATGCACGCTTGTAGTCGGTCTCTATCCACGCATTCTGCTCGATCAGATTGAGCCGGCCGTGAAGACGCTGCTCGCGGGAGGCGCGCAATGAACTACGCTGACCTCTTCCGCGCCACGCTGCCTGAAACAGCCCTTGAAATCGCCGCGCTGCTGGTGATCGTTGTCGATCTTGGCTTGCTGCGCAAGGCCGCGGCTGAAACCCGTGTCGCTGTAGCGGCCCTGCTTGGCATTGCCGGCTGCGTTGGGGCGCTTTGGGCGGTTTCGATTGCAGGCTCACTCAGTTTCGGCAACGATATTCTCCTCGCCGCAGGTGGTTCCTCGGGAGTCGCGCAGGTGGCGATTCTCGTTCTCACTGCGCTCACGCTTCTGCTTTTCATCGATACTGGATTCACACGCAACCCCGGCGAGTACGTCGCCGTAGTATTGATGGCCGCGGCCGGCGGTCTGATCATCTCCGCAGCGCAGGATCTGCTTGTCATCTTCGTCGGGCTCGAGCTTCTCTCGCTCGGCCTCTATATCCTCACCGCCTTCGCCAAGAAGTCGGGCAAAAGCGCTGAAGCTGCCCTCAAGTACTACCTCTTTGGCGGCATGTCGGCGGCGCTTCTGCTGTTCGGCTTTAGCTATCTCTACGGGCTAAGTGGCTCGACCAGCCTGTACGATGTCGTGATCCGTTCTTTTGTCCCAGCTGCCAACGGCGCCTCTCCGCTGCTCTATGTCGCGCTGGTGATGATTGCTGCAGGCCTCGGATTCAAGGTTGCTGCGGTGCCCTTTCACTTCTGGGCTCCGGATACCTATGAGGGTGCGCCCGTTCCGGCCGCAGCCTTTATTGCGTCGGTTTCCAAAGTCGCCAGCTTTGCGCTGCTCATTTCCGTCGCTAGAGCCGCGACCCGGTTTTTTGGATGGACGCGATACGGCGATGTGATCGGTGTCGTCGGTTTTCCATTTAGTCGACCATCAACGTCTGCATTTTCGGGTTTTGGCTCTGCCTTGTGCTTGCTGCTCATGACTCTGGCAGTGGCTTCGATGATTTTCGGCAATCTGGCCGCTCTCGCGCAGGCGAGTGTCCGCCGGTTAGTAGCTTATTCCGCCATCGCGCATGCGGGCTACATCTTACTCGGCCTTGCATTCGTTAGCTACAAACAGTGGGGCCTGCATTATTTTCTGTACTCCAACGCGAACGAGACGGCAGTCCTCTACTACATAGTCTCCTACGGTCTCACTACCATCGGCGCCTTCGGCGTGGTTGGGGTTGTGGAGCACGCCACTGGCTCCGACAAGCTCGACTCTTTCCTCGGCCTGCAGAAGCGCAATCCGCTGCTCGCCGCCGTCCTGCTCGTGCTCTTTCTCTCGCTCGCCGGAATCCCGCCGCTGGTTGGCTTCTGGGCCAAGTTCAATCTGTTTGCTGCGGTACTCGCCGCCGGCGCTGGCCCCGTTCCCTTCGCCCTCGTTGCCCTCGCCGTCGCCTTCAGCGCCGTCTCGCTCTATTACTATCTGCAAGTGCTCAAGCGCGCCTACGTGATGCCCGCAGCCGATGACTCGCCCATCAAGGCGCATCCCGTTACGATGGCTGTGCTGCTGGTCATCGCCGCCGCCGTTGTTGTGATGGGCTGTTTCCCAGCGTTGCTGCAGAATTGGATTGCTGGATTTTATGCGTAGCGCAAAAGCTTGCGGGGGTCTGGAGACCCCCGCTACAGCCGGTCAGGAGACCGGCGCTACACAAACCGACTCGCTCTCTTCTTAGTACTTCACAATCGCCGCAAAGGAATCCGGCTTCAGGCTTGCGCCGCCTACCAGGGCTCCGTCGATCTCTTCCTGGCCGATCAGCGCGGTCGCATTGTCTGGCTTTACGCTGCCGCCGTAGAGGATGCGCATGGCTGCAGCCACGTTCGCTCCCAGCAACTTGGCCACTTCGGCGCGAATGATTTTGTGGGCGTCGACGGCAATCTCCGGCGTTGCCGTTTTGCCCGTGCCGATGGCCCACACTGGCTCGTACGCAATCACAATCGGAGCGGCCGCCTCGGGCGTGATGCCTGCAAATGCGCCCGTCACCTGGGACTGGAGAACGCTTGCGGTTTTGCCGGCCTCGCGCTCCGCCAGCACCTCGCCCACGCATACTATCGGGACGATTCCATGTTTCAGCGCCGTGTGCAGCTTCTTGTTCACAATTTCGTCGGTCTCGGCAAAGTACTGCCGCCGCTCCGAGTGGCCGATGAGGGTATGCGTGCCGCCCACGGCCAGCAATTGCAGCACCGAGGTCTCGCCCGTGTAGGCGCCCTCCTCGGCAAAGTGGATGTTCTGCGCGCCCACGGCCACGTTTGACCCCTTGCAGCCGGGAACGACGGTTGGCAGGAGCACCGGAGAAGGGAACAGCGCGATTTCGTCGCGTGTGTGCCCGGCAACCAGCGGCAGAAAGGCATCGACAAACGCCTTGGCTTCGGCCGGCGTCTTGTACATCTTCCAATTGGCGGCAATCAGTGCTTTACGAGACATGTTCTTAGTTCCTCAATTCAATTTTATTTGATCGGTTTCGGAGCCCGGGTGACGGTGGGCACAACGCGGGATGAAGGGACGCGGCCGACAAGCGGCGGTGCTGCTGGATTTACGAGCCTCCTCCGAGCGTTGAGGTCAAATCGTCGGGTACCGAGCCCTCGAGAAATGCGGCGCGATGATCCGGATCCCCAAGGTCCATCGAGAAATGACGCCAGACGCCGTCCTGCAGTACGCCCATGTTCCACGGGCCTGAGACGGAATCGGAAAACTGCCAGACGATGTGGTAGCCCTCCTCATTTGTGAAGCCTTCGCTGTCGGCCTGCAGAATCGCGTCTCCGCGCTCCCACAACTTCGTGCGCAGCGCGTGGAGTGCGCTACTGCCTTCTTCAAACTCGTTTCCCTGCAGGTGCTGGAAGGCATAGATCGTTTTCACGGAGGCCAGAAATTCGTGGAGCCACGCTACGCCGGTTTCCGGCTTCGCATCCTGGGTCTCCTCGATGAATTCGGCAATGTCGTCCTGGCCGATTGAACCCTCCGAGACCGGATTGCGCTCGATCACCGCAACTTCAACATCGTCATTGCTGGAAAGGAGCAGGCTTTCCCACTCTTCTTCCGTGCCTTCTTCGAGAGTCAGTTTGAAGTGAGGGTGCTCGGCGCGAACGAACCCGGCAAGCTCGTCAAAAGAAGGAAACTCCTCGTCTTTTGATAAGACCCGCGTGTAGTAGCCCATGGTTTTTCCGCCTCAGCTTTTAGTGTATTCATTCTGTCGGAATCAGAGGAATGGACGCGAGCCGGTAAGTTACGGCGAAAATGCGCATTAGTTCTTTGCCAGGGTGCTCCTGTCAAACAATTTTCCTGCCAGCATTGCAATGAGAACGGTGGGGATCAGCAGCACGATTGCGGCTACAAAAAAGATCGCGGCAAACCCCTTCATATGCCAATTCATCAGTCCCTCAATGTCGATTCCGTTTGCGTCGAGCAAGGGGCCTGCAGCCCACCAGAGAACGCCTGCGATTGGAAAGGGGCAAATGACGCTCGCAATCTGGCTCGCGCGGTTCGCTTTGGCGCCCAGCAATGCCGACGACCACCAGTAGGCTGCCCATGCAGCCAGCAAAGCTGAAACACCAAGAATAATCGCCAGGAGCACTCTGCGATCCTCTCTCATCCAGCGCGTGAGCGCCGGATGAGATCCTCAAACATCTGACCACTGATCACCGACAACTGTGTGCTACTTATCTGTCAGCGCTTCGACGCCGGGCAACTTCTTGCCTTCGAGGAACTCCAAGCTGGCTCCGCCGCCGGTGGAGATGTGCGTGATCTGATCGGCTACGCCGGCCTGGTTGATGGCGCTCACCGAATCGCCGCCGCCGATGATCGAGATGGCCGCGCGGTTGGCTGCCACTGCCCGCGCAATGGCGTTGGTGCCTACGGCAAAGCGCGGGAATTCGAATACGCCCGCCGGACCGTTCCACACGATGGTCCTGGCGGCCGAAACTACCTTCTCGATTGCTGCAACCGACTGCGGACCGATGTCCAGCCCTTGCCAGTTTTCGGGAAAGTCTTTCGAGCTGTCCCACACCTGGGTGTTGGCGTCGTTCGCAAAGTTGTCGGCAATGACGTTGTCCACGGGCAGCAGCAGTTTCACGCCCTTGGCTTTTGCTTTCGCGAGCGTCTCTTTGGCGAGTTCGATCTTGTCTTCTTCGACGAGCGATTTGGCGGTCTTGACGCCCAGCGCACGGTAGAAGGTGTACGCCATGCCTCCGACGATCACCAGCGTGTCGACCTTGTCGAGCAGGTTCTGAATTACGTCGATCTTGCCGGAGATTTTCGATCCGCCGATGATGGCGACGAACGGTTTTTCTGGCGACTCGAGCGCCTTGCCGAGATAGGTGATCTCCTTCTCCATCAGCAGTCCGGCCACAGCGGGCTTGAGGTAGTGCGTAATGCCTTCGGTCGATGCGTGCGCGCGGTGCGCCGAGCCGAACGCGTCGTTCACGTAGACCTCGGCCAGCGACGCCAGCGCCTTCGAGAAAGCCGGATCATTGGCTTCCTCTTCCGCGTGGAAGCGCAGGTTCTCGAGCAGCAGCACCTGGCCCGATTCGAGCTGGCGCGCCATCTCTTCGGCAATCTCGCCCACGCAATCCGGCGAGAAGGCCACGTTGACGCTCTCGCCGAACTTCTTGTCGAGGAGCTCGCGCAGCCTGATTGCTACGGGCTTGAGCGAATACTTAGGGTTCGGCTTGCCCTTGGGGCGGCCCAGGTGCGAGGCCAGAATCACCTTGGCCCGGTGCCGCAACGCGTACTCGATGGTGGGCAGCGTGGCCACAATGCGCGTGTCGTCGGTAATGGTCTGCCCGTCTTCGGTCAGAGGTACGTTGAAATCAACGCGGATGAACACCCGCTTATTGGTCAGGTCGATGTCTTGGATCGAGAGCTTGGCCATGGAAGTGCCTTTCGGAAATAGTGGTCAGTGTTACGTTGAAAGCCGACAGCAAACAGCCGACAGCAAACAGCCCACAGTGCACGCCAACTATCGGCACCAGGCTTCGGCTATCTGCTGCTTACTGTCTGCTGTCTGCTGCGAACTGCGGTTACAGCCCCTTCTTCACCAGGAAGCCGATCAGGTCGACGACGCGGTTGGAGTAGCCCCACTCGTTGTCGTACCAGCTCAGCACTTTCACGCTCTGGCCGACCACCTTGGTCAGCGGTGCGTCCACAATCGAGCTGCGCTTGTCGCCCTTGAAGTCCGAGCTCACGAGCAGATTCGAGTCGACGCCCAGGATGCCCTTCAGTTTTCCCTCGGAAGCGGCCTTGAAGGCGGCGTTCAGGCCTTCAACGGTCGTGGGCTTCTCGGCGATGTACGTGAGGTCGACGATGGAGACGTTGGGAGTTGGCACGCGGATGGCGAAGCCGTCGAGCTTGCCGGCGGTCTCAGGGATCACCAGCTTGAGCGCCTTGGCAGCGCCTGTGGAACTGGGAATCATGTTCAGAGCGGCGGCGCGGGCGCGGCGCAGGTCCTTGTGCGGAAAGTCGAGAATGACCTGGTCGTTGGTGTAGCTATGAATGGTGGTCATGATGCCGGAGACGAGGCCCGTGGTTTCCAGAATCACCTTGACGACCGGCGCCAGGCAGTTAGTGGTGCAGCTGGCGTTTGAAATGATGTTGTGCTTGGCCGGATCGTACTTGTCCTCGTTGACGCCCAGCACGATGGTGATGTCTTCGTGGGTGGCCGGCGCCGAGATGATGACTTTTTTCACGGTCGCGCCAAGGTGCACCTTGGCCTTATCCGCGTCGGTAAAGTGGCCGGTCGACTCGATGACGACCTGTGCGCCTACATCGGCCCAGGGCAGCTTGGCGGGGTCGCGCTCGGCCCACACCTTGATTTTCTTGCCGTCGACCGAAATAAAGTCCTCTCCGGACTTGATGTCGTTGGCCAGGTTGCCCAGGATCGAGTCGTACTTGAGCAGGTGGGCCAGCGTCGCGGGGCTGGTCAAGTCGTTGACGGCGACAAAATCGATTTCCGGATTGCCGAGCGCGGCGCGCAAAACGTTGCGTCCAATGCGGCCGAAGCCGTTAATTCCAACCTTTACTGCCATGTGTGATTTCTCCTTCGCTTTGGGTGAGCCTTTTGGGTTCAAAAACTGATTTCTAAGCGGTTCCAGAATTCACTTGCTCCGCGTAGCCCAGTGAAAGGTGGCGTTTTCTTGAGGAAAACGCCACTCGGCATTCAGGCTTCTCGTAAAGCAATTCTGGAACCGCTGTTGGGCGTCTGGAATGAATTCCACCAAACCCTTGATCGTAACATTGTGGGCGGCGGCAAAGAAACGCGAACAGCTCCGCTGCATGCACACGATTCCCTACCGTAAGGATGAGGTTCCGGCGATGGGACTGTATGTGACGGAGTGCACACGATTTGCAGCGCCCGCGCCCGGTATGGTATTCCGTGTGGAAGAGAAAGTGATCGGCAAGGGTTAAAAGCAACATGAGAAGACGTGCCAGACGTGGTCCTAATACTTCAGAATCCACAGGCAAAACGGGCGCGGAAGTCCCATCGAATCAGCCGGCTCCGCTCGTTCCGCATTATCCCGACGTGATTCTGGCGCGGACGCCGGCTGCGCCGCGCGCCCAGGAATCCCGGCAAGCCCCAGAGCCCCGGCATAGCCAACCGGCGCGGCCGCAGCGATCTGACCGGCCTGCGCGACCCCAATTGCCTGCCAAGCCGCAATGGAATGAGCCGGCGGGCTCCGGCCGCCTCGAAGTGGAGACGCAACCCGAGATGCCGACGATTCCTTCGCCCAAGCCCAATGCCCAGGGGCAAACGCCCAAGGGCATCGTGGTGCTGGCCATCGGCTTGCCCGGCTCCGGCAAGACCACCTGGTTCGGGAGGCGCGGCATCACCCCGCTTTCGAGCGACCTGTTGCGCAACATCCTCTTTGACGATGTTGAGGAGCAGCGCTACCAGGGACTGGTCTTCTCCACGCTGCGTTCGCTTTTGCGCGCGCGGCTCATCGCCAAAATGCCCATGAACTACGTGGACGCGACCAACCTTTCGATCCACGAGCGCCGGCAATGGATCAAGATGGCCCAGAGCTTCGGCTACGAGGTGCAGGCCGTCTTCTTCGACGTGCCGCTCGAAGTTTGCCTGGAGCGCAACCGCCAGCGCGACCGCTCGGTGAGCGAAGAGGTGATGCGCCGCATGGCGGAGAAGCTGAAACCGCCGGTGTTTGAAGAGGGGTTTGAGAAGATCACGGTGGTGCGGGTGAAGAGCGCGGGGTAATCCGCGCGGCAAGACAGCTCACAGGAAAGGGATTGCGATTGCCAAACCACTCCTGAATAAATCTCCCCACGTGATTTTTTCCACGGGCATTCTGTAGTGTACGGGTACGATGAGTCCGACCGTAACCGGCGTGGTTCCATCCAGCATCACTGGCTTGAATCGCAGATGCTCGACCATCGCGGCAGTGTCCATGTCAAGGCTCGAATCCAGGCCCTTGACGACGTGTACATTCTGCGGCACGCCGTTGGTGTCGATTAGCGCCGAAATGAGACAGCGGCCCCCGACGCGGCTCTGCGGCATGTAGCGCGCGATCACTTCGTCGTCGTTGACAGCCTCCACATTGCTCCGTTTCCCCTCACGTAGCGCCTTGGTGAGTTCAATCTTCTCTGGCGTTACTGGGATGAAGAAGGCAAAGGCAACCGGCTCTTTGTCTACATATTCGAATCGTGCCAAAACCGCTCCTTCGACGGCGACCGGTAGGCTTCCGTCGCGAAGCGCCGGTTTGAAACGCCAGTTCTTCACTGCTTCTATTGCGTTGCTGTCGAGTTCCGGCTCAAGCGCGTGAACTACAGCAATGTTTTGTGGAAATCCGTTCGCATCGATCGTGACACCCAATAAACAGACGCCGCGTTTCAGAAATCTCCCGGAAACGGGGATTGCCGGATCAGTAATGACCGTTGGGATGGGAGCACTGATGTGTCCTCCCACCTTTTCGGGTGCAACAGCCTCTGCGGGTTTGGCTGGAGCTGCTTCCTGCGCCGCGGGAGGCGCGACAATCGCCAACGCGATCAACGGATGCGCGCGCAGCGTGAACTGGTAGAAGTTTTCATCCATCGGATGTTTTTCCCGTTGCGCACAGGTGTGTAAGCCGACGGTCAACTCGATGGGTACTGTTGTGGGCGAGCCGCTCATAGTTGCGGGTTTGAAACGCTGCGCTTCGACAACTTCGGTTGCAAAGCCTATCAGACGACGGTCGCTGGCCTCGAGCACGCTCAACTTTTGCGGAAGGCCTGTGGCGTCGACGATAGCAGCGAACCTGACATTCCCGTCGAGTTCGTTGCAGTGTTTCGGCATTGAGACCGTCAGGGCGAACGGCAGAAGAGTTGGCGCGGTAGGTCCGATCGCGGCGGGGCGAACGGCAGGCATATTTTGCTGGCCGGCGGCAGGCAGCCACCCGGCCACAATGAGTGGCACAAGTGCGAAGACGAAACGCATAGAGGGCTCCGGAGGCTTGCAATCAATTTAGCACTTCGGGCTCTTCTGAGCCGGCCGAACCGCTCGGAGGCTGTTCGTGTCACAATTCTCAAGTTGAGGATTCACCCCATGACCACCAGACTTTACTCCGAACCCTGGCTCCGCGGCACGCACACCGAGGTTCCCGCTGCGGGCCGCGCTGTTCTGCATGCGCTGGAGCTTGCTCTCGACGATCTGACGAAATGGACCGCGGGGCTGACTGATGCCGAAGTGCACGTGCAGCCACTCGGGCTTACGCCCATCGCCTTTCATCTGCGCCACATCGCGCGCGCAACCGACCGCATTCTCAGCTACGCGGAAGGCAAGCAGCTTTCGGCCGAGCAGTTAGCTGCACTCAAGACTGAGATGGGTGGGGAAGGGAAGCAGGAGCCGTTGGCCGAGTTGCTCGCCGAGGTCGAAGTGTCCTTTACTGATGCAGACGAGCGTATTCGCGTGCTGGCTACGGCTGATCTCGATACGCCGCGCTTCGTGGGGCGCAAGCAGTTGCCCACGTCCATCGGAGGCGCGCTGATTCACGTGGCTGATCACACGCAGAGGCACGTGGGCCAGGTGGTGACCACGGCCAAGGTGCTGAGGGCACTGCGGACTGGGAGTTAGCCTGCACGTGTCGCAAATGCGCAATGATACAGAGTCGGAATTCTCTGTGAGAGATCTGAGGGCCAAGAGGCCCTCAGTACAGCCGGTCTGGAGACCGGCGCTACAATTCTCGGCGATCTGAAAACTTAAAGCTGCTCTACTCGGCCTGGTCTTCGGTGACGACCATCTCCACGATGTGGCCCATTTTTTCCTGCTTGGTTTTGAGGTAGCCGGCGAAGCTCTCCTGCGGCTCGACCTCGGCCGACACGCGCTCCGTCACCGTAATGCCCGCCGACTCGAGTGCCGCGACTTTCTCGGGATTGTTGGTCATCAGGCGCACTTGCTTCACGCCCAGCAACTTCAGCGCCTCGGCCGGCAGCTCATAGGCGCGGCAATCGGCGGCGTAGCCCAACTCCTCGTTCGCTTCCACGGTATCGCGCCCATGGTCCTGCAGCTCGTAAGCCTTCAACTTGGCCATCAGGCCGATGCCGCGGCCCTCCTGCTGCTCATAGAGCAGAATCCCCGCGCCCTCCTTCGCAATCGCCTTGAGCGCAAGCTCCAGTTGCAGACGGCAGTCGCAGCGCAGCGAACCAAAAACATCCCCGGTCAGGCATTGCGAGTGGATGCGCACCAGCGGCGGCGTCGTATACACGTCGCCCATCACCAGCGCGACGAGACCTTCAACAGTCTGGGCCGGCGCGCAGCCGGGCTGGCCCTCCACACGCACGCCTTCAAAGCCCAGAATGCGAAAAGCGCCCCAGCGCGTGGGAAAATCCGCTTCCGCAACTTTTTTCACGCTTTCCAATGCCATGCTTCTATTCTACGAGCAACGGGAAACTTCCGCGTCCCGCGCTCTTCTGCTTTGCAATCACTCATCGCATTCTTGACAGTGCGCACCCATCGCCGATAGCTCTGGATATGAGAGTTCTGATGACCGCCGCAACCTGGCAAATCGAGCCTGTCGAGAGCGCGGAAGCGCTCGTCGCGGTGCGTACGCTGCTCGAGGAGTACTGGAACTCCTTCGGCTTCACGCCCTGCTTCCAGAACTTTGGCGACGAGCTTGCGGGACTTCCCGGTGCTTACGCGCCGCCGGGCGGCCGGCTCGCATTGGCGACCAGCGGCGGCCAACTCGCCGGCTGCATCGCCCTGCGCCGCGTGGATGCGGATCACGCCGAAGCCAAGCGTCTCTACGTGCGCCCGCCTTTTCGCGGCCTGGGTCTGGGCCGCGCGCTCATGGAGTGGGTGATGGCCGAGGCCCGTGCGGCGGGCTACGCCGAAATCGTGGGCGACACCATGCCCGTGATGCGCGACGCATTGGCGCTCTACGAACGCATGGGCTTCGAGCGCACCGGCACCGGGCCAAAGGTCCAGCCGTTGGCTTCTCCGCAAATTTCCCAGGAGCCTATCCTGATCCGCGTCAAGTTGTAGCCGCGTTTCTCGCCTTGGCCCCGCGCGGCGCGATACAGTGATGGGGTGGTTACCGCCAATCTCATCCTCATCACGCTGCTGGTCAAGCTGGGCGTCATGGCCTCGGTGGCCAGCGTGCTGGCGCGGGTTACCACGTTCCGGCGGCTGTTCTTTGCGGACCAGCGCCGCCCCGCGCAGACGCTCGCCTTGCTGGCGTTCTTCCTGGTGCCGCTCACGATCGGCGTCTGGCTCCGGTTCTGGGTGCCAAATTTTTTGGCCGCCGATATTTCGTTTGAGACCGTCGTTCTTCTCGGCCTTCTGATCGGTCCCGGTTGGGCCATGCTGGGCGGCGCTGTTTTGTCCGGTCCAGCCCTCCTGCATCGCGAATTTCTGGCGCTGCCTTTCGACGTGCTTCTCGGCCTCGCCTCCGGCATGATCGGCCGCTTCGTCGAGAAAGAAGAAATCTGGTCTTTCACTCCCTTCATCGATCTCAGCCTCTACCGCTGGGTGCGACGCAACGTCATCAAGCCGCGCATCGACCGGCAGATTCTGCTCTTGTTTCTCATCGCCCTCATGGAGATGGCCCGCGACTGGATCGCGCATCTCTTTCCGCACCGCCTCTTCGCGCTGCTCTCCGATCAACTGTGGTTGCAGGCGCTGGTCTGTCTGGCCGCGCCCATCAACGTGGGCATCGCGCTCAAGGTGTGGAACGCGCTGCGCGTGGAAATGTCGTTTGAAGAGCAGAAACGTCTCCTGCTCGAAGCCCGCCTCGACGCCTTGCAGCGCCAGATCAATCCCCACTTTCTTTTCAACACGCTCAACTCCATCGCCGCGCTGGTGCGCAGCCAGCCCGAGCAGGCCCGCAAGATGACCGTCAAGCTCGCCAACATCCTGCGCGCTTTGCTCAAGGATCACGACGCCTTCGTGCCCCTGCGCGAAGAGCTCAAGTTCACCGACGATTATCTCGATATCGAAGTGGTGCGCTTCGGCGCTGACAAGCTGCGCGTCGAAAAGGAGATCGACCCGCGCACGCTCGAGGTGCTGGTGCCCAGCATTCTGCTGCAACCGCTGATTGAGAACAGCATCAAGCACGGTCTGGAGCCGCGCATCCACGGCGGCACGGTCACCGTGCGCAGCCGTCTCGAAGGCGACCGCGTTTTCATCGAGGTCGCCGACGACGGGGTGGGCATGCACGCGCGGCCCGCCTCCGGGTTGCGCCGCACCGGCGCCGGGATCGGCATGAAAAATGTGCAGGAGCGGCTTGAGGTTCTCTATGGCAACCAGGCGCATTTCAATATCGTCAGTAATCCCGGGCGGGGGACGACGGTCTCGATTGAGATTCCCGCGTCGATGTCAGAAAAAGCCTGAGCCACGCCGCGCACCGCCGCGCCTGCGACATCTTAGGGAAGGTTCTCAATCGGTTCAGTGCTCTTGTGCCCGCATGGCGCCTCAAGCGAGTGCTGGTCAATCAACGTCTGCACCTCATCCTGCCCCATCGCGTCCGTAAATCCGATGGAGCGCGGCGGCAACGCGAAGACATAATTCTTGTTGCTGCCGAGTTTGGCCGGCCCGATGGGCGCGGCGCTCACGGTCAGGTTGTCGGCTTCCGCCAGCTTCCATTGGGCGAGCGTGAAGATCATGATGGGAATGTCCTGCCAGGGATCGTCCTGGGTCCATTTGGGATTGCGAATGAGCAATTGCGGCCCGTTCTCTTTGTTTTCTGAGTCCATCCTAGTCCCGCTCCACTTCTCGGTGACGATCGTGTAACCCTTCCAGTCCGCGGGCAGGCGAAAGCAGAAGCCGTACTGCGTGTTCTTGTACACGATAGGCGCGGTGCTTTGTGGAGTGGGGTTTTGCGATTGTGCAATGGCGGGCACCATGGCGGCGCAGGTAAGGAGGAAAGCGAAAACCGGTTGGGATTTCATGTGCGGCTCCTTTCGTTCGAGAGCACAAATGCTGCGGCATCTGGCCGCCAGCCCGGGCAGGGTGACAGGGAGGATACGGCCGGGTTCTGCACTGCCTTCACCGGTGGTGTTGATTGTATGCTCAAACCATGGTGCGCTTCACGGTGCTGGCGTCGGGGTCGAAGGGCAACTGCACGGTTCTCTCCGGCGGCCGCACCCGCATCCTGGTTGACGCGGGCCTGAGCTGCCGCGAGCTTTTCCGGCGCATGAAGCTGGCCGGGGAAGATCCTGCAACCCTCAGCGCCATCGTCATTACGCACGAGCACCAGGACCACGTGAACGGCCTTGCCGTTACGGCGCGCAAGCTGGGCATCCCGGTGTACTTTACTGAGGGCACGCACCGCGCGTGGATGCGCTGGCTGGGCCCGCGCCGTCAGATGAGTTACGCCCAGTGGCTGGAAATGGTCCGCAAACAGGCTGCCGAACTGCAGGCTGAGCCCGAGCCTGAGGCTTTAGAGAGCGATCCTGCCGACGAAATTGGCGAAATGGCTGTGGAAAACTCGGTCGAAACTGCAGCTTCATCCGATCCGGCTTCGGCCCCGCCCTGCGATCCGGCTCCTGACCCCGCTTCCGACAGACCGCCGTCGCTCAAGGAGGATCCCACCTGGCTTCCCGCTGTCGAATACTTCTCGGCGGGCGAGGCCTTCTCCATCGGCGACATTTTCGTGAATCCCTTTACGATTCCGCATGATGCAGCCGATCCTGTGGGCTTTGTCTTTAGCTCTGAGGGGGTGCGCCTGGGCTTTGCCACTGACCTCGGCTACATTCCGCCCAATGTGAGGGAGCAGCTCCGCGACCTGGACCTGCTGCTGCTGGAATCGAACCACGATCTCGAGATGTTGCGCGACGGTCCCTATCCCTGGTCGGTCAAACAGAGGGTATTGTCCCGCGTGGGGCACCTATCGAACGACGCCACATCCGAGTTTCTTTCCGCGGATTACGACGGCCAGGCAGCCTATATCATTCTTGGACATCTTTCTGAAAACAATAATCTTCCCGAGCTGGCGCGGGTCGCCGCTGAGCGCGCATTGATGCATCGGGCCAGCCTCCTGGCCAACCGCCTGTTGCTGGCTTCGCAACACGAGCCGCTTTCCGCTATCAGTTTCTAAATCGAAGGAGTTACAATAGTAAGTACGCAACGGCCCTAAACTGAAGACGCTGGAGAGGCCGGTGCAAAGCGCCAGGCTTGGCGTGGTGTGTTTGTGGACGTTCTGCAACCGACCCCTCGGTCACGGCGTCCAATGAGAAGCTTCCGTTCCGCGTCACCTCACGGAAGCTCGGCGGTTGAGCTGAATTCTTTGCAAGGTGAACCTCTATGTCTAAAGCAAGAATCCAATGCACCGACCGGGTTGTAGGTGCAATTCTGGCGAGCTGGCGATATGACATCTCCGGCATCTCCCCTGAGATGCGCAAGGATTACGAGAGTCATTTTGCCGCATGCGCCCGTTGTCGCGCGCGCCAAAAGTTCCATCGCGGCCTTGACGTCACGCTGGCAGTCCTGACTTCGCTGTCCGCTCTATTCTTCTTTTTCGCGCTCGCGGTTTTGAAGCACATCCACCCGCTGGAGCATGTAGCCTTCAAGATCCTGGGCCTCGACATCTTCGACGTGTACCACATGCTGGTTTCGGCCGGCATTGCCGGGCTCTGCTTCTCTCTTGCGGCTATGGCGCTTGTGCTCATGGCCACTCCCGCGCCGTCGACCCTCGGTGGAATCGCCGCCGAAGGCGCCCGGCACATCGAGGAGCGTTTGCCCGCGGCCATCAAAGCTCTGCGCATGCGCTAGAGCGCGGCAGCAGCACATCCAAATCAAAAGGCCTCCCGCATCGGGAGGCCTTTCTACGTTGCGTTCTGGTTGGACTTACTTGACCGCGATCGGCACGCGCAAGTCCCCGCCCGTCATCTCCTTTGGCAATCCCAGGTTCAGCAGCGTCGGCGAAATGTCGCGCAGCGAGCCATCGGTCCGCAGCCGGTACTTGTTTGCCTCTTCGATCCCGGAACGAATGCAGAACGATTGCGAGCAAAGGTGGATGGAGAATGATTGGTCTGCAAGCGAATTGCAACGCGGAGATTTCGTATAATTGAACCGAATCATCAACGAAAAAAGAAGACTCCAGCTTAAGAAAGAGAGTATCGAAATGTATAAAGTCGTTTTGCTTCGTCATGGAGAAAGTGTTTGGAATAAGGAAAACCTCTTTACCGGCTGGACAGACGTTGACCTTTCGGAGAAAGGCAGAGAAGAGGCCACACAGGCCGGCCGTACATTGAGGGAGCAGGGATATCACTTCGATATGGCCTTCACATCCGTGCTAAAACGCGCGATACGCACTTTGTGGATCACGCTGGACGAAATGGACCTGATGTGGATTCCCGTCGAGCGCGACTGGCGGCTCAATGAACGGCATTACGGGGCGCTGCAAGGCCTGAATAAAGCGGAGACGGCAGCGAAGTATGGTGAGGAGCAAGTAAAAATCTGGCGCCGCAGTTACGACATTCGCCCGCCAGCGCTGGACGAGGCCGATCCGCGTTATCCGGGGAAGGACCCGCGCTATCACGATCTTTCAAAGCAGCAACTTCCACTGACCGAATGTCTCAAGGACACGGTGGAACGCTTTCTGCCCTGCTGGCACGAGGTTATCGCTCCCAGCATCAAGTCTGGGAAGCGGGTTGTGATTGCGGCCCACGGCAACAGCCTGCGGGCGCTTGTAAAGTATCTTGAAGACGTTCCGGATGAGAAGATTGTCGACCTCAACATTCCTACCGGCGTGCCGATGGTGCAGGAGTTGGACGAAAATCTGAAGTCGATTCGTCATTATTATCTGGGTGACGCCGCGCAAATCGCGCAGGCAGTAAACAAGGCTGCAAGCACTGGCGGAGCGAGTCGCTAAGTATTAGGAAATTGCTTGAGAAGTTTGTCGCAGGGTGGCTGGCGCGCAAGTGTGATGGCGTTATTCGCGGTTTCGGCGCGATCGCCCTGTCCATCGAGGATGGTGAGTACAAGAGGGCGCTTAAGATTCGGCATATATCGCTGATATAAACTACTCGCACCCTATGCTTCTCGACCGCATACGCCGCATTACGCGCGACAGTCGCTGGATTCCCGAGATCGACGGTCTACGCTTCGTTGCGATCATGAGCGTGCTGTTGTTTCACCTCTATGGAGAGATGCAGAGCCGTTCAGGCCGTTTCATTTCCGCAGAACCGCGCTATGAAAGCCTCTTTCGGCCAATTCTCAACGGCAATTGCGGTGTCAGCCTCTTCTTCATCATCAGCGGCTTTGTGCTGGCCCTGCCCTTCGCGCGCCACTTTCTGGCCGGCGCCGGCGCGGTTTCGTTGCGCAAGTATTTTATGCGCCGAGTGACCAGGTTGGAGCCACCTTATCTGCTCTCGATCCTGCTGTTCCTCGGCCTGTACATCGTTTACACGCACCAGGTGACAGCCGATCTGCTGCGCCATGCCGCAGTGTCCGCGCTCTATCTGCATGGCATCGTATACGGAAAGATGACTCCCATCAATCCCATCTCCTGGAGCCTCGAGGTCGAAATTCAGTTCTATATTGCCGCGCCCCTCTTTATGCAGCTGTATCGCGTGCGTGGCGCATGGCTGCGGCGTGTGCTTATGGCTGTGATCATTGTGGGCGTCGGCTTCGCCCAGGTCTTCTTCGCTGTCAGCGATCGCGCCACGCTCAGCATCCTCTTCTACGCGCAGTTTTTCATCATGGGCTTGCTGCTGGCCGATCTCTACATCGTCGATGGCGACCGGGTCTGCCCCTCCCTGGTTTGGGATGCCGCCGGGATCGTGGGGCTTTACTTTACCTTCGAGATGACTCGCACGATCGCGAACACGCACATCATCATGCCCTGGACCATGATGCTTCTGTGCTTTGGCGCGCTGCGAGGCCGGTTGCTGCACGCCTTTTTCGCCAACCCCTGGATCGCCACCATCGGCGGCATGTGCTACTCCATTTACCTCATGCATCTGCAGATGATTGCGGTTCTCTTTAAAGTCACCCGCCACTTGATCGGCGCGAATTTGGACTTCTTCGCCAACTTCGTCGTTCAGCTTCTGGTCACAGGCCTTCCCGTCCTGTTGATTTCGCTCGTTTTCTATCTTCTCGTCGAGCGGCCGTGCATGGATCCCAACTGGCCTTCGAGATTCTGGCATTGGATATCGGGACGCAGCGGTGCTGAAGCCAAGGCCTTCGACAGCGCCGGTATCTCGGCTTAAGACTGGTTGGCCGGCGGAATGAAAGCAAAAAGAAAGAGGATTCCGACCCCTTATCTTTGCTTACCTGATTGCTCCCATTGTTTTCTTTACTCTGTCATCCTGAGCGAGCGCAGCGAGTCGAAGGACCTGCGGTTGCTTTTAGGTTGCAGGTTCCCGCGAGCGAGGATCATTTATCTATCACGATATTCTTTGCGGACTCGATGCAGGCGGCTTGCATCACGTGCGGCCTTTCAGGCTCGAGCGGGCATACCTCGAAGTCTCCGAAGATGGGGTCTGGAAAGCCTTGCGCAGGCCGATTCCGCATAAAAGCCCGTACCACGTTTCCAGGCAACTCAGGATTCTCATTGTCACCTTGATCCGGGTCTTCAGCGGCGGGGTTGTATCTCGAAGGGCCGCAGTAGATGCCAAGAATGCGATGCGTGCCGATCTTCCAGAGCCTAAGAGCTGGCGTCCCATTCATAAACTGAAGTCGTCCATGAGTCCAGTAGCATGAGGCCGCGATCGCCTGGATCTTACAGGGAATTGTGCGTGATTCATTCTTCTGCGCAACGCCGGCTGCCCATGGAAGTGCGCACACTATTAGACACGCAATTGCAAAACGCTTCATGGCAGATATCGTAACTCGAAATAGGCAGCGTCGCCCTGCAAGGTCGATCTAAAGCAACCGCAGGTCCTTCGACTCGGTCGCCGTGGCGACCTCGCTCAGGATGACAGATCTGTGGTTGGGAGGGAGAAATAAAAGAACCGCGAGCTCCCAAGTTGCAACAGGGCCACGAAATTCGCGGCCCTGCTCGCTCAGGATGACAATTCAGAGGTGAGCCGGATACTACTCGCCGTAGTTCAGGCTTTCCAGGCCCAGGTAGACTGCGCCGGAGCCCAGCTCCTCTTCGATGCGCAGAAGCTGGTTGTACTTGGCGATGCGGTCGGTGCGGCTCGCCGAGCCGGTCTTGATCTGGCCCACGCCGGTGGCTACGGCCAGGTCGGCGATGAACGTGTCTTCGGACTCGCCAGAACGGTGCGACATCACCGAAGTGTAGCCGTAGCGGCGGCCCAGCTCAATGGCCTCGAGGGTTTCGGTCACGGTGCCGATCTGGTTGAGCTTGATCAGAATCGAGTTGGCCACGCCCTCATCGATGCCGCGTTGCAGCAGCTTGATGTTGGTGCAGAAGATGTCGTCACCCACCAACTGGATTCTGCCGCCCAGCTTGTCGGTCAGGATGCGCCATCCTTCCCAGTCGTCCTCGGCCAGGCCGTCTTCGAGCGAGACGATGGGGTATTGGCGAATCCAGTTCTCGTAGAAGCTCACCATCTCCGCGCTGGTCCGCTCGCTTTTGTCGCCCTTCTTGAAGACGTATTTTTTCTTTTCGGCGTCGTAGAACTCGCTGGACGCCGGATCGAGCGCGATGGCGATCTGATCGCCGGGCTTGTAGCCGGCGGCTTCAATGGCTTCGAGAATCAGCTCGATGGCCTCGGCGTTGGATTTGAGCGAAGGCGCGAATCCGCCCTCGTCGCCTACCGCGGTGTTGTAGCCCTTCTTCTTGAGCACGCCCTTGAGCGTGTGGAAGGTCTCCGCAGCCCAGCGCAGCGCCTCGCTGAAGCGCTCCGCGCCTACGGGCATGATCATGAATTCCTGGAAGTCCACGTTCGAGTCGGCATGCGCGCCGCCGTTCAGCACGTTCAGCATCGGCGTCGGCAGCACGCAGGCGTTAATGCCGCCCAGGTAACGGTAGAGCGGAATCTCCAGCGTCTGTGCAACGGCGCGCGTACACGCCATCGACACCGCCAGAATCGCATTCGCGCCCAGCTTGCCCTTGTTCGGCGTCCCGTCCAGCGCGATCATCGACTGGTCAATCATTCTTTGATTCGAGGCGTCCATGCCTTCGAGCTCGGGCGCAATCACGGTCTCCACGTTGGCCACCGCTTGCAAAACGCCCTTGCCCATGAAATGGCTCTTGTCGCCATCGCGCAGCTCCACGGCCTCATGCTCGCCCGTTGAAGCACCCGAAGGCACAATGGCGCGTCCCATCGCGCCGCTTTCCAGAATCACGTCCGCCTCAACGGTCGGATTGCCGCGCGAGTCCAACACTTCACGCGCACGAATAGCAACAATCTCAGTCATATCGCTCCTCACTATGTGGTGCTGCAGCCGGTCATTCAGCCGGGGACGGCGATCTACGGCAAGAATTTCTCCGGCGGCGCTTTGAATGGTGTGCAAAAGGCCCTGCGCGTTCAAGCAACACTCTCCATCGTGCAGGAAAAATGCGAATAAATCACTGTGTCCCATACGGATTTTAACAAACCGGGCTTCTCCGGATTGTGTGGTCGCGGTCACACTTCAACCCATGCCACGCCGTCCGCGGGGAGTAACCCTATTGATTCGTGCCGTGCGAGGCACCCGCCCGCGGGCTGCCAAATGAGGCATCGCAATTGCGCGTTACGCTTATCTTGGGTGGATTAGCATTCTTACCCGTCTGGCAGGGCGACTTTTCCCGCTCAGCCGGGTTCACAGCGTCAAGGGAGAACTTCGCCCCGGGCGAGAGGAGATCAGAATGAAACGGACCATATTTGTGTACGCCTTGCTGGCCGCCACGGCGGTCACACTGGGAGCCCAGGAAGCAAGCCAGTCGAATCCGTACCAGGGCACGTCCAACCCTCCTCCTGACGACACCATCACCACCCCGGTGCAGGAGACCGCACCTCAAAATACGCCTCAGGCCAAGCCATCGCCCAGCCACTACGCTCCAGCGCCGTCCAATGTCGCGCCGACCCCCCAGGCCGCGCCCCCGCCCTACGCCGCCGAGACGGTTCCCAGTGAAACGGTTACTCCTCCGGCCAACGACGACGGCATCGTGCAGGTTGCGCCTGCTGACAATGCTTCCCAGCCGGCGCTGAACCAGCGCTCTGAGTCCGTCGATCCCGATGGCGACATTGTGCATCCCGCTCCGCTCGGCCCGGGGGAGCTCGGCCAGGGCACCACCATTCGCGTTCGCCTTATGGGGCGCCTGTCCACTTCAGAGAGCCAACCCGGCGAGTCTTTCCATACGCAAGTCGCCTCTGACGTCGTGCAGAACGGCCAGGTGCTGATTCCCGCCGGCTCCCAGATCGACGGCAGAGTGATTTCGGTTTCCACCGGGCGTGCCGGCGGTCACGGCTCCATGCGTCTGCGTCCTGAATCCGTAACGCTGCCTGACGGCGCGCACTTCCGCCTCTTTGCCCAATTAACCGACGCTCCCGGCTCCACAGATCGCATCGGCTACGAGGGTCTGGTGACGCCTGGTTCGCGCCTCAAGAAAGACGGCATTGAGTACGGCGGCGCGGTAGGCGCCGGCGCAATCACCGGAGGCATTCTCGGCGGACCTGGTGGCGCGCTGGCCGGAACCATTATCGGCGCCAGCGTCATCTCCGTGCACCTGCTGGTGAGCCATCCGCAGGCGACGCTCGAAAACGGCACCGTTCTGCTCTTCACGCTCAGCGAGCCGCTCAACCTTGTGCCCGCCACGCCCACCGGCAACTAAAGCGGTCCACTTCGAACCCCGAACCGGACGAAAAGTGAGTCCCGCGCCGGAGGCGCGGGGGGCGTGCGCTATTTTTGCTGGGGGGAATTGGGCACGAGGGGGGTGAAGTTTTCGAAGGGACTGGGTATGGGCGGCGGGAGAAAGACGGCGAGGTGCTCCTTGGCAGCTGCGACGAGTTGCGGGTCGATTTTGCTGCGCTGGCCGCGGCAGTGCCGGTAGAGTTCAAGGCCAAGGCGGGATGGGGTGATGTCAAAGCGATCGAAATCGCGATATGAGGTGAAGTCGAAGACGTTCTGGACGAGCCCCAAGTTAAATAAATAAGCGAGCTCGGTGGCGTTCCGGGTCAGGTCGTACATGCCGGTGAGTTGCACGATCTCATCGGGGCCGAGAACCACGGAAGCGGGGATGAAATCGCCAGGCGCCGAGGCGGAGCTCAAGGTGCGCTCGCATGCGTGAGTAAGGATCATGGCCTGGTGCGGCGTGATCTCAATGAGCAGGTCGACAAGAATCTGGTTGGAGTCGTCGGGCTCATCCACCGAGCAGGACGAGACGAGGAGGCCCACCCATAGTTGCGTGGTCAGTTCGTCTTGAGCCCAGGAGCCATCGCGGAGGAGGTTTGCCATCAGCTTAGGATGGGCGCGCATTCGGTCGACATCGGGATCGGCGGTAAGCAGGTTCTCGGTAGCGAAAACGATTTTGAAGAGGGTTGTGGTGCGGTCCTGGTCGAGATGCCCATCCAGCAACGAGATGGCTTCCTCTGCCCCGGAAGGACAAAGCCGGCACAGGAAAAGGACGGTGCGGAGGGTGCGGAACAACTGGGCGACCTGATCGGGATTGGTAAGAGTCGTAATCCCGCGGACGAGGACCTCCCAGAGAGCCGCGTCGAGGCCCGGGGGCAAAAGAAACGAGAGCCTGCCCCCGAACTCATTCTGGTGGGCGAACTGAGCTTGAATCGTAATCCCTAGCTCCGAGGTCAACTCAGGGGCGCCTTCCATCTGGAGTCTGAGGGTGACGATCTGGCCGACGGGGAGGGGCTCTTGCATGTCGAGGTAAATGCCGCTGGGGCTGATGTATTTGATGGGGGCGGGCATGGCGGGGAAGTCGAGCCCATAAAAGGCCGCGATCCCGGTAACGGGCCATCCATCAGGCCGGGGCGCCTTTGGGTCTAAATCTTCGAGCGTACGCTTGAATTCGCTTAGCCAGGACATCGCAGGCAGACTCCCGACTTAATGCCGTCGGCGTGATTGCCCGATGTAACCCAAAACCCGGAGAAGTGCCCATCACATGCGGCGGCACATGCGGTCCAGCTTAAGGAACGATCACTTGAGAGCACAATAGCACTCCTGTGGGAACAGGAACATGGATTCGATGGGAGCGCGCTTCATTGTTGCCAACCGATAGGGATTAAAGCGGTTCCAGAGTTTCCAAACCCAGGAACTGTGGCTACTTAGTGGCATTTTCTTTAAGAAATTGCCGCCTTTCGCCTCCCATCAAGAGAGCACGTGAATTCTCGAACCGGTCCAGGAAGACGCGGTATGGTTTGAGGGCGTCTTCGGGCCCACACCCTTGCATAACTCATGCCGCAGGGCAACCGTTGCTTCCCGCAGATCTCATAGCTTGTAGATATTGGTTCGCGGCCGCCTGCGAAGGCAGTGCCGCCAGATATTTGTGCTGCACGTTGTAGATGAAGAGGCGATCTCCGTATGGATATTGCCCTTCGACGTCCCCATCAACCCCCTGGGGCTCAAATTGAGCATCGCTGGCGATGACATCGCCGGTCAAAGAGTCGTCGCCGAATGCGAAATGAAGTCTGGTCGTCGTGTCGTAATCGGAATAGAACACAGGGACCGGCCCGGGATTCAGGCAAAATCCGTCCAGCAAAAGCACGCTGTCATGCGGTAATGCATGCACATTCGCCGACACTGATTTGAGGACCGCCGATTGCCGTTGTGCGGCATCCACCCAGTAGTGGGCGATTCCACAAGCCGCCAGGCTGTTTACCCCGCAGATCAACCCTATTACGATGCTGAATGCCCGGACGCGGAGGGCGCCGCTCTTTACGATGGAGCACACCAGACCTGCGACCGCGACCAGCACAAAAGCGGCGCCGAGCGCAGAGGCAATGACAACCCGATTACCGTATTCCTGAGAGTTGAATTCCATGAAGGGACTGTGGAAGAACAAGGCGTAGCCCAACGCGAAGAGGACAAAACCAATGACGATAAGCCACAGGCATGCGAGCCGCCTGGGAATTGCAGCAGGTTCCATGGATCGCCAAAGATAAGCCATGACCGCCGCGGCAATCGCAGCGGCCGCGCCCAGCGCCGCCAGATTCAGCGCAGAGTCGCGGTACAGCCGGAGCAAAAAAGAGGGCATGTGAAGGCCATAGGTCCAGAAATTGAACAGGACTGCCTGCGCCATTGCGTGCCGGCTCAGTAATCCGAGGCGCGAGAAAAGATGGTGATGATAGGTCACCTTTCTCTGCATGTGGTACTTCGCGAGGAGCATCAGGGCGAGCAAGGCAGTGGTTCCGGCAAGACACGCGAGAAACTTCCAACCGCCTTTGAACGAGCGATGAGCTTCAATGTATTTGCGCACGCCGATTGTCCATGCAGAGGCAGCGATCAATCCCAGAGCAACCTCGTACGAAAGAAAACTAAGAATAAACGCAGAAACAGCGAGAACCATCCACGTTGTCGAGTGCCGCTCGCTCGGCCGAAGCGATTTTGACAAGCTGTAAATGCCAAACAATGCAAATGCCATGCAGAGTCCGGCCTGGTTCGCAGAAATCCACAC
Source organism: uncultured Acidobacteriota bacterium (assembly GCA_963729915.1). GTDB lineage: Bacteria > Acidobacteriota > Terriglobia > Terriglobales > Acidobacteriaceae > Telmatobacter. The sequence goes on from CAVSQE010000026.1 coordinate 217,372, forward strand.
CTTGTCTGTCGAATAATGCGGCAAAACTCCGAATACCAACGCAATCGAAAGCGCCAACCAGCGCCCCGAGCGCAGTTCCCTTAGCGTGAGATAGAGGAGCACGGCCACTATCGCGATGACCGCTGAAACGACAATGTGATACGGTATCGCATTCCGGCCAAACACCTGAAAAGCAAGCACGAGCCAAGTGAGTTGTACAGGCCGCATAAGCAGGTCTGAATCCCAGTCGGTCATCGCCCGGAAACTGGCGCCGAGGTCATGGCCCGAGAAACGCTGGAGCGTTTCCATGTATCCCCAGTCATTGCAGTAGAAGCCAAGGCGGAACATATAGGGCAAAGCGGAGACGATGACCACTGCAAAAATGAAAAGGCAATCGGCGATCTTCGGTTGGCTTCTCTGCTCTTGCGATTCCGGCCAAGACAAAGACCAGGAACTGGGGTTCCAATTCGGCAATCTCAAATGCGATCTCCGTTTTACTTGAGCCTCTAAACCTTAGTCCCTGAGATGTTCTGGCAGCGCGCTCCGGCTTGGTTCTCTGTGTGAAGGGGGATCTCCTTCGCCGGCGCCGATTAGCTCAAATTGTACAGTTTTCCTGCGTCGGGCCTGATACCGCTCAAATCTTCACAGACGCTCCGCATTTACACTAGAAAACTAGCGAATCGTTTCTGGCTGCGGACTTTGGGCCATGGTTGCCGTGAGCGGGAACTCTTGTTCACGTACGCCCGAGCGAGAAGCTAAAAGCCAGGAGCTAGAAGCTGCTTTTCCATGGATAAATTCATCATTCGCGGAGGCAATCCGCTCGTAGGCACCGTGCGCGTTTCCGGCGCGAAGAACTCGGCGCTGCCTTGCATGGCCGCGGCCATCCTCACCGAAGAGGAGGTCACGCTCGAGAACATTCCCGAAGTGCGCGACATTGAAACCGAGAGGCGCCTGCTCGTCTCCATGGGTGCCAAGGTGCGATGGAATGAAGACAACTCGCTCGATCACGTCAGCATCAACTGCCGCTCGCTCTCCGATCCGGTGGCGCGCTACGAGATTGTGAAAACCATGCGCGCCAGCTCTCTGGTTCTCGGCCCGCTCATTGCGCGCACCGGCATGGCGCGCGTGGCCATGCCCGGCGGTTGCGCCATCGGCGGCCGTCCCATCGATCTGCACATCAAGGGCCTGGAAAAAATGGGTGCGGCTATCCTCCAGGAGCATGGCTATCTTGAAGCGCGCGCCCAGTGTGCACCTGCGCGGCGCGCACATTGTCTTTGATCGCATCACCGTTACCGGCACAGAAGATCTGCTGATGGCCGCGGTGCTGGCCGAGGGCGACACGCTGCTCGAAAACTGCGCCCGCGAGCCCGAAGTCGTCGATCTGGCGGCTCTGCTTAGCGCCATGGGCGCGAAGATTCAGGGCGCGGGCACCTCCACCATTCGCGTATGCGGCGTGACTAAACTGCACGGCGCCCGCTACCGCATCCATCCCGATCGCATTGAAGCCGGAACCCTGATGATTGCCGGCGCTATCACCGGCGGCGATCTCATTGTGGCCAACTGCAACACCGCTCACCTCGGCGCCGTCATCGCCAAGTTGCAAGAGTGCGGCGTGCGCGTCGACGTGCTCGGACCTGATGCGGCCCGCGTCCGCGGCAACGGGCGTTTGCGCGCTGCCGACATTTCCACCGAGGAGTATCCCGGTTTTCCCACGGACATGCAGGCCCAGTACATGGCCCTGGCCACGCAGGCCGAGGGCGTGAGCCTGGTGCGCGAAAACATCTTTGAGAACCGCTTTATGCACGTTCAGGAGTTGGGGCGCATGGGCGCCAACATCAAGGTGGACGGCAACACCGCAACGGTGCGCGGGCCGGCCCGGCTTTCTTCGGCCGCCGTGATGTGCTCGGATTTGCGTGCTTCCGCTTCCCTGGTGCTGGCAGCACTGGTGGCGGAGGGCGAGTCCGTCGTGGATCGCGTCTACCACATGGACCGCGGATACGAGCACATTGAGGATAAGTTGCGCGGCGTGGGCGCCCAGATTCAGCGCCTGGGCAACGTCTTTACCCCCCGCCCGGAAATCCCTTTGTCGGCGGACCACCCCGCCTGATAAATCTGCATCGAACGCCTAGGACTCAACTCCGGGCCGCGATTTTTTAGTTGCGCGCAACGAAATTCGTACCCGCGGGTTGATAAGATTAATCGCCGGAGAATCTACCCCAATCCGGAACGATGCACATTCACCATGGAGGGAAAAATTTCTGTGAAAAGAACTGCACTGTCGCTGCTGCTTGCTATCTGTCTCGTTCCTGCTGCCGCTTTGGCGCAGGTTGTCGTTCGCGTGGCGCCTCCCGCGCCCATCTACGAAGCGCACGATCGTCCACCGCATGATGGCTGGGTGTGGATCGACGGCTATCACCGCTGGGACGGCCACCGCTACGTCTGGGTCCACGGTCACTGGGCGCGCCCCCCGCATCGTGGCGCGGTCTGGGTTGCCCATCGCTGGGAACACCGCGGTGACGGCTGGGTCCTGATCGAAGGCCACTGGCAGTAAACCCAATCCAGCAAGAACAAAAAAGCGGGGCGCGGGCCCCGCTTTTTCTGACCACTGATCACTGACTACCGATCACTGTTACTTGATTTCGATTACATCCGTCGCCGCCGCCGCCGATTTCTCGGCCTGCTCCATCACCTTCCCGGCAATCGCATAAAACGCCGCTGCCTGCGGGCTCTTCGGCCCGGCCAGCGCTACCGGCATGCCGCGGTCGCCGCCTTCGCGGATCGACGGTATCAACTCGACGGCTCCCAGAAACGGCACCCCAAACTGTTTCGCCGTGCGTTCCGCGCCGCCGCGTGAGAAGATGTCGATCTCCTCGTGGCAATGCGGGCAGGTAAAGTGGCTCATGTTCTCCACGATCCCCAGCACGTCCACATTCACCTGGGCAAACATCTCGAGCGCCTTGCGCGCGTCTTCCAGGCTCACGTCGCTCGGCGTCGACACCACGACCGCTCCCGTCAGCGGCACGGTCTGCACCAGCGAGATTGCCACGTCGCCCGTGCCCGGCGGCAGATCCACCACCAGGTAATCCAGCTCGCCCCAGTTCACCTGCTGCAAAAACTGCCGGATGATCTGGTGCAGCATCGGTCCCCGCATCACCAGCGGCTTGTCGCCCGGCGAAATGTAGCCGATCGAGATGGTCTTGATGCCGTGCGTCAGGTTGGGCTCGATCATGTTGCCCGGCCCTACCTTTGGCGATTGCGACGAGCCCATCATGAGTGGCACATTCGGCCCGTAGACGTCGGCGTCCATCAGTCCCACGCGCTGCCCGAGCCGGGAGAGCGCGATGGCCAGGTTCACGGCCACCGTGGTTTTGCCCACGCCGCCCTTGCCGGATCCCACGGCAACAATTTTTGATACACCGGGCAAAGCCACCGGCTGCGGCATCGCATGTCCATGCGCCATTATGAATAGTCTCCTGATCCAATTTTACCGTGCGCGCAGATCGACCATCTGGGTGCCCCACATCCCATTTTTGAGATGTGGGATACCGCAATGCTCGCGTCACCGTTGCGCGCTCTCGACTCCGGCGAACTGAGAACTAAGAACTGCGAACTCTCGCTACGGCTCGATGGCGCCGGCATTCTTCAACGATGCGGTCACCAGCTTGGCCTCTCTTCGTCGCGTCTTTTCGCCTTCGCGATGCTGGCGCCGTCGCAGTGCGTCCTCATAGTGCCGGATCTCGTCCGGCGTTTCCGGTTTCAGTTGCGGAACCTTCTGCAGCCGCCCGTGCTCGTCCACGGCCACAAACACCAGGTAGGCGCTGGCCACGTGCGACACTGCGCCCGTCCGCGTATTCTCGGCCCACACCTTTACGCCCACTTCCATGGAGCTGGTGAACGCCCGGTTTACGCTCGACTTTAGCGTTACCAGGTCGCCCAACCGCACCGGCTGGATGAAATCGATGTGGTCCATCGACGCCGTCACCACGTGGGTGCGCGCGTGCCGGTAAGCCGCCATGGCGCCCGTCACGTCGATAAAGTGCATCAGCCGCCCGCCCAGCAGGTTGCCCAGCATGTTCGTATCGTTGGGCAGGATGATCTCCGTCATCTCCGATTGCGTGCTCGCGACCGTTCGCACCATGGGATGGGTTTCCCGGCTGCTCATGACGTCTCCGCTCCGTTCCTCTTCGCCTGTTCTTCTCGCAATTTGGTTCTCAGGCCAGCTACAATAGAGCTATTGGCAGGGTTTGGCGGCTGGCTGCGTTGTCGCATCTAACTCCAGTTTCGGCAATCCGCGCCATTTACGCAAATCCCCCGCGGCGCGATGGAAAATGGTGGAGCCGGATGCGAGCACGATGGATAAGATTGCAGGACTGAAGGAAATTCTCGCTTTGGACCCGAGGAACAGCTTTGCCCGCTATGGAATTGCCTTGGAATTGGCAAACAGCGGCGATGTAATCGCGTCGCTGGCCGAGTTTGATGCGCTTCTGGCCAATGATCCGGATTACACTGCAGGCTATTTCATGTCCGCGCAAACCCTGGCGGGCGCGGGCAGAAAAACCGAGGCGATCGAGCGCTTGAAGGCCGGGGTCGGTTGTGCTGCGCGCAGCGGTAACACCCACGCCCTCAGTGAGATGCAGGCAATGCTCGATGAGCTCGAGCGCTAGCCAGGGGAATTTCAGCCCTCGCGAGCACCTTTGGGGAGTGGGGCATTTCGGGCTTGGGCGGTCACGCCGCCCTGTGAATTTTTTGGGGGACTGCTAAGTATCCTCCACGCGGCGATTTGGCGTCTAAAGGATCAGCATGGCGAAATATTCGATTGTGGTGCCATTCCATAATGAAGAAGAAAACGTAACGATCTTATACGCGCGCCTGAAGCAAGTGATGGAGCAGGTGGGCGACTCTTTTGAGCTTGTCTTGGTTGACGATGGTTCGACGGATCGGACCTACAAGCTTCTCGAGGAGATTGCCGCAGTCGACAGCCGCGTACTGATCGTCAAGCTGCGCCGCAACTTCGGCCAGACCTCGGCCCTGGCTGCGGGCTTCGACCACTCCACGGGCGAGTACGTTCTTGCCATGGACGGCGACCTGCAACACGACCCCAACGATATTCCCGGGTTTCTCGAAAAGCTCGACGAGGGCTACGACGTCGTCTCCGGATGGCGCAAAGTCCGCATCGACAGTTTCTTCCTGCGCCGCATTCCCTCGGCCTGCGCCAACTGGATCATGGCCCGCCTTTCCGGCGTGCCCATCCACGACTTCGGCACCACCTTCAAGGCCTATCGCCGCGAAGTTATCCAGAACATTCCGCTCTACGGCGAGATGCACCGCTTCATTCCCGCCCTCGCCAGCTGGTATGGTGCTTCTATCTGCGAAATTCCCATCCGCAATGTGAATCGCGAACGCGGCAAGAGCCACTACGGCCTGGGCCGCACCTTCCGTGTCCTCTTCGACCTGATGACCATTCGCTTCCTGCTCCGCTACATGAGCCGGCCCCTGCATTTCTTCGGCGGCTTTGGCATCCTGGGCATGTTCACGGGAAGCCTCATGGCTCTCTTCCTTTTGGGCGAGAAGCTCTTCAATCCGCAGATGGACATGATGCACCATCACGGCCCCATGTTCGTCATCGCCTCGGTGCTCATCGTGGCCGGCGTCCAGTTGCTGGCCCTCGGCCTGCTTGGCGAACTGCAAGTGCGCCACTATTACAGCAGCCAGCGCCCCGCATCCTATTCGGTCGATCGCCTTGTCCGCTTGGTCTCCGCTGACGAGCAGAGCCTGCTCTCCGAACGCCAGGACGGAATGCTGTAAGAGCAGGGAACGAGGGACCAAGGGGCCGAGCAAAGAGCAGGCAGCGGACAGCGAATAGCGAACAGCTAAGAACTATAAGCTAAAGGCCGAGCGCTCGCTTCCCAGTCCCGCGGTTCCGCAGTCGCGCCGCACAGCAGCCCCGAACTCCCGCTCCCTATTTTCTTGCTTTCATCCACCCTCAAGGTTCATCCTTATCGGAGTCATGAAAGCCATCCAGTTTCATTCGACTGGCGGACCCGAAGTTCTGCAACTGGCCGATCTGCCCATCCCCGAACCGGGACCGGGACAGATTCTGATGCGCGTTGAAGCCATCGGCGTCAACTTCATCGAGATCTATTTTCGCAAGGGCGTTTACAAAGCCGCCTTGCCCATGATCCCCGGCAGCGAAGCCGCCGGCACGGTGGAGGAACTCGGGCCCGGCGTTACGGGATTTGCCACCGGCGATGCGGTCGTCTCCACCAGCGTTATCGGCAGCTATGCGGAGTACGCGCTGGTTCCGGCCGCGCAGCTCGTCAAAATTCCGTCGGGCCTCAGCATGGAGCACGCGGCCGCGGCCCTGTTGCAAGGCATGACGGCGCATTATCTCGCCATCTCCACCTATCCGCTCAAGGCCGGCGATACCGCTCTGGTGCACGCGGGAGCCGGCGGCGTGGGCCTTTTGCTCACGCAGATCGCTACACGCATTGGCGCGCGCGTCATCACCACGGTCTCCACCAAGGCCAAGGCCGAGCTCTCGCGCGAGGCCGGCGCCTCCGACGTGATTCTCTATACCGAGAAGGATTTCGAGGCCGAGGTCAAGCGCCTGACTGGCGGAAAAGGCGTCGACGTCGTGTATGACTCAGTCGGCAAAACTACTTTTGAGGGCAGCCTCAATTGTTTGCACCCGCGCGGCCTGCTCGCGCTCTTCGGCGCCTCCAGCGGTCCCGTTCCGCCCTTCGACCCCACTCTGCTCAACAGCAAAGGCTCGCTCTTTCTCACCCGGCCCACGCTGTGGCACTACATAGCCACGCGCGCCGAGCTGGAGTGGCGTGCCGGCGACGTGCTCAACTGGGCCGCCAAGGGTGAGCTCAAGCTCCGCACCGAGTACGTGTATCCTCTTGCCGAAGCCGCCCGCGCCCAAATCGATCTCGAAGAGCGCAAAACCACGGGGAAGATTTTGCTGGTGCCGTAGAAAGCATCCGTCAGCTGTCCGCATGTCCATCTCCATTGCATCCGCCGACCGCGTCTTCGTCCTCACGGGCGCTGGCATCAGCGCTGAGAGCGGGTTGCCTACCTTTCGCGCGTCGGACGGTTTGTGGGCCGGATACGATGTTCAGGAAATCTGCACGCCCGAAGCTTTGCGGCGCAACCCGGCACTGGTCTGGGAGTTTTATTCCAAGCGCCGCGCCGACTGCGAAAAAGCCGCGCCCAATCCCGCGCACATCGCCCTCGCCGAACTCGAAGCGCAGCTCAATCGGGGCGGGGGGCCGCTATTTTCTCTGCACGCAGAATGTGGACGACCTGCACGAGCGCGCCGGCAGCAAGAATCTGGTCCACATGCACGGCGAGCTTGCGAAAGTCCCGCTGCGAGCGCGAGTGCGGCCGTCCGCCTGTTGAAGATCGCGCCGTCTACGCGAGCCTCGACGCCGTCGGCCGCTGCCCCTGTGGAGGCCGATTGCGCCCGCACATCGTGTTCTTCGGCGAAATCCCTCTCGAAATGCCGCGCATCGAGCGCGAAATCTCAGAGTCCACGCTGATGCTTGTCATCGGCACCTCCGGCTCGGTTTATCCCGCGGCCAACTTCGTCCACTGGGCAAGCCAGGCCGGCGCACGCACCGTTTACATCGGTCCCGAGCACCCGCTCAACGCCGAAGCCTTCACGCATATCGTCGAAGGCAAAGCCGGCGCGGTTCTCCCCGGACTCTTCAAGGTCGAAAGCCAGTAGCCAACAGCAGACAGCTAGGAGGTAAAGCTGAGAGCTGCTTATTACTTCGCGCTTTCCTTCTGCTCCAGCTGCGGCAGATGGAGCGTTCTTCCCTCGTCCTCGCGGTCCAAGCTGTGCCCGCCTGGGAACCTCCACCAGATCTTGATCGTGCGCCGCACGCTGCACCTCATTCTGCGCTGGCCGCAGAACTCTCGTTGTCGTTTGCATACGTCTCCTGTCCGTCTCGATGGTCTCGATCCGCTCAAAATTCAACGGTTGTTTTTTCGTAGCGCCGATCTCCACGGGCTGCGGAAAAAGCAGATTTTGCGAATGAAGAATCACGCCGGGGGCTAAAGCCCGGATCGATTTTGCTGTACTTACGGCACCCTTCGACTTCGCTCAGGGCAGGCTAGAAGTCGTGCCCTGACACTTCTTGCTTTTCTTGAAGCGTTTTTCCGCAGCCTGTCCTGACCGGCTGTCATGCGGGTCTCCTGACCCGCACTCCTTCGGCTAACTTGCTAGCTCCGCCAACTCCGCTAGCGCCGCTTGATAAACTCTCTCCGCCGGAAGCGTATTGCTGTCCAGTCCTGGTCGATGGCCACGGCACGCACGCTATCGAACCCCAGCTTCCTCAGCGACGTCCAACCCGTGTCGCGATTAAGGTCGCAGGTGTACCTCTTCGATGTGCCCTTGGGGTACGCGAACCACACGATGGCATCGCCCCTGGCGCGTTTCGCGATCTCGGGCGCAAGCCGTTCCACCTCACTCTTGCGCGTCACAAACGCCAGCGAGAAACTCGCCCCCGCCACCGATTCCAAGTGATGGTGGATGTTGATCACCGGCAGTTGCGCCAACTCCGGCTGAAAGCTCTCGGGAGCGTGCAGCACAACGATTTCCTGCCGGCTCCCCAGGTTAAGTTTTTCGAATACGCTTCCCATGGATTTTCATGCTACGCGTTTCTGCGAATTAATCTGCAAATTCCCGGAAGATTGTTTTGGGCCCGGGACGATCTGATTCAGACCGGCCCGGGCCCTTTTAGATGACTGTACCCTTCTTCCGTCGAGCAACCGCAGAGCGCGATCAATAAGCTGCTAGGGTAGCCAGGTCCTCTTTCCCGCTCTCCTTTCTCGCCTGTTTCTCAAGTTTTGCAGCGGGTAAGAAAACCCCATTCGATGCAGAATCCAAGCGAACCCCGCTCAGGAAATATTGATTGCCATACCGGTGGAAAATCAGCGCGTTAGGCTTCCCTGGGGCGATCGAACCGCGCTGGCCGAATTCCGTTGCCTTCACGTTCTTCGAATGGTCTCGAATGACAAGCAAGCCCGGATCCGTGATATCGAAGGTGTAGTCTCCGGCCGGTAGGGAAGTGTTGTTGACTGTGAAATTGAATGGAACATTTACCTCGACGACGTCGCTTTGTGCCGCAGCACTGACGGCCGTTATCAAAGTCGCTCCGGTGAAGATCGCAAGTGCGATGATGCGGTTCATAGGAACCTCCTCTGGGGATTGATTCGTTCAGCTCTCTATACGCAGAGAGCGCCACGCCGGTTCCATCGTCGAGGAAACGGCGACGTCTAATGCTCCGGAAAAACGTCTCCAAGAGCTTGCTGGAACACCATCGATCCGTACTCGCTCGATCTCTCGCGCCAGCGCTGCTCCGCAGATCAGCATCCAACCATTCCAGGCGTTTATCGGTGTCCAGCCCAATCGAGCCATGAGGTGAGTTTGGTCCAGATATGTCTATCTGTCCAATAGATTGATGTGATACATTGAATCTGTATTGGAGATACTTCTATGGAAGTCCGGCAGCTACAGATCTTTCGAACGCTGGCTGAAGAGTTGAGCTTCACGCGCACCGCCGAAAGAGTGCACACTGTCCAGTCCAACGTGACCGCGCAGATCAAGGCGCTCGAAGAAGAACTTGGTATACCGCTTTTTGACCGCCTTGGCCGTCGCGTGACACTCACTGACGCGGGCCGCAACTTCCTGCCTTTCGCGTCGCAGGCCCTCGCAGCCATGGACCAGGGGCAACGCGCTCTCCAAACCGGCGCCGAGCCGAGCGGGCCGCTGCGCATCGGCGCCGCAGAGAGTCTGCTCACCTATCGCTTGCCGGAGGTATTGCGCGCCTTCCGCCGCCACTTTCCGCACGTCGAACTCATCTTCCGTCCCTACTCGAATGCGACGATTGCGCTTGAACTTGAAGCTGGAAAGTTTGACATGGTGATTCACGGAGACGATTTGCAGCCCTCCTCGAGCATCAAATCCACCCGCCTGCGCACGGAGCGAGTCCTCCTGCTGGCCGATGCCGGCCACCTGCTCGCCAGCCAATCCAAGGTAAAGCCCACCGATCTGGCCGCACAGAATCTGCTGCTTACCGAAGCGGGATGCAGTTACCGGGAAAAACTCGACCGAGCGCTGGCTCTGGCAAACATTCGTCCCGCCCACGTGACGGAGTTCTCCAGCGTGGAGGCAATCAAGCAGTGCATCGCCCTCGGCATGGGATTGGGGCTGCTGCCTGCCATCGTCGTTGCCCGCGAACTGCGCCAGAACCATCTCAAGGCCTTGCAATGGGCCGGCCCATCCCTCGACATTGTCACCCATATTCTCTGGCACAAGGACAAATGGATTTCTCCTGCCATGGCCGCTTTCATGGAGTTGGTCAAGGACAAACTGAAGGATTCCTAACCTTGCCGAATGGGAAGCGTACCGGCTTGGCAGAAGTAACCAGTGTCACCTAGCAAAGTATCCCTAGAAGTGAAACCGATACTTCACCTCCGCTGCAATCATCCGCGGATCGTTGTAGTGGAATCCTCCGATGGTGACTGAGTTATCCAGCAGTACGCGGTGATTGGTCACGTTGATCGCTGTCACCGAGAGCTTCCAGCGCTCGCCGATCGCGTGGCCGATTGAAGAATCGAACGTCGTGTGCGCCGGCAAGTTCGGCCCGTAATATGGCCCGTTGTCCGGGCAGGAAGATGGATCGGTGCAGGCCAGCCCGTTCGTGAAACCAGATCCGTAGTACACATTGGTCGCGAACCATGTGTGCATGGGAAGGTTCGCCGTGAACCCCGTGTTCAGCGTGTTGCGCTGGTCGTGGTCGACGGGCGTGTAGTCCGGCCCCAATGCGCACGCCGGGTCGCTCGGATCGCTGCACGTGAATCCGCCGATAATGTTTCCGCGCTGCTCGGCAATCTGGTTGGAGTAGGTCGCGTAAAACTGCCCGTAGCGCCACAGGGCGGGCGAGTGCAGCGTCATCTCCCACGCGCGCACAAGTGCCCCATCCACCGCAATCGGGAAGTACATATTCGATTCGCCCTCGTTCGAGTGGTCGAGGAAGTTATCCACGCGGTTTTTGAATGTATCAATGTTGAGCATCCATCCGCGGTAAGGGATTTCGATGCCGAACTGATGCTCCTCGTCACGCTCTGAATGGATGGGCGAAAAATAATTTTCGCCTCCGCCCAGGTTGGCGGCGTAATCGAGCACCGCGCTTGGCACCGTAAGAATCGGCGCCGGCTGGAAGAAGTGTCCGTAGAATCCGCGGAGCACCCAGTTCAGCCGCGGAATCCGCACCGTCATCCCGATGCGCGGATACGTCGCGCTCTCGTTCAACCCCGCGCGGTAGATCGAGAAACGCTCGCCACCCAGCAGCGTTACATACGGGCCCAGCCGCAGATGATCGCCAAGGTAAAATTCGAGCAAGCCCGCATCGGCGCTGGCCGGCTGGTTCGGCTCCGATGGCGCGCTGCCGTCATTCACCTTGACGCCGAACAGGTCGTTTTCATGCTGGTAAAACGAGTAGAGCCCGCCGGAAAAACTGTTCAAAAATGCATCGGGTCCCGCATCCAGCCGCGCATCCGCCTGTGCCCCGCCGTAATTCGAGTTCTGGTTCCACGTGGTCGCGACGGGCTGGTCCTTCGGATTCGAATCGTAATTCGACTGGTTCCAGTGGTAGAACGGAGCAGCGGAAACCAGCGCCCTCGCCGAGAACGTATGCACCCAGTTAGCAATCACGAAGGAGTCGCGCTCGGTTTGTCCGTCCCTTAATCCATACGAGCAGTAATAAGTGGACGCACATTCATAATCTGTCTGGCTCGGATCGTACGGAACCTGGAAGAAGTCCTTGCGGAGCTGCCCGTCCACGCGCAACTGATCCTTCGCCGTTTGATTGCGGATCACCGACACAAACCCGCTCTCGGAATTTGTCGCGTCGTGATCGATCCCCGTTACCGGCGTTGCCAGCCCATAGTTCGAGCGCGAACCCGTAGCACTCGCGTACCACGCCGTCTTCTCCGAGTGGTCGCCCAGCGCGACCTGTGCCTCGCCAGTATCGAAGCTGCCCGCATACAGCATTAGCTCGCCTTCGCGATTGAACGCAAACCCGTTCCGCGGCAGCACGTTGAACATGCCGTAGGTGCGGTCGCCCAGGTCGGCGTCGTAGCTGCCGCTCAGCGTCTCCAACGAATCAATGTCCTTGGGATCGATCTGCGGCCCCACGTTCGACGCGATTTTGGTATTGGGAATCGCCACGCCGTCGATGAGCCAACTGGTCTGGTGGCCGCCGCGCATGTGCAGCATGTCGTGCGTCATGTATGCGCCCGGAACGTAGTCGGTGATCATCTCCGTTCCCACGGTGCGATCTGCGCCGGGCGTCTCGTCGATCATCTGCCGCGTGATCAGTTCTGTCGGCGTTGCGGTGTCGGCCGCGCTGGGCGCGCCGTGCACCACCACCGACTGCGTCACGCCGCCCACGCTCAGCGGAATATGCAGTACCGGATTCGTGCCCGACGCGATGCTGATGGTCAGGGTCTCCGTGTTGAAGCCGCCGGCGTCGACCGTCAAGCGATATACGCCGATGGGCGCTTGCGGCAACTCGAACTCTCCGTCGGCGTTCGTCGTGGTGCGCAAAATGAAATCGGAGTCCGCCGCCCGCAGGGCGATTTTGGCTCCGGCAATCGGCCGGTGCTGGGGATCGTGCACCACGCCGTGCACGGTGGCAAACACTGTGGCGAACGCGGGAAGGGAAGCGGCCAGCAACGCCGCTGCCACAAGAAAAGAATAACGCCGCATAAAAGAAAGACCTCTGTACCGAATGGGCTCGAACGCAGGCAACCGTGGCGCGATACGACACGCAGAGACTCGATGCCCGGCAGCATTTGGGGAAGCGCTGAACAAGGTCCCGCGCCTGGAACTGCAAGCGCAAACCCTCGCTCCTCAAAATAGGGGAGGAGAATTCAGGGCCGTTTGTTCAACGGAAAACTTAGCAGTGGTTCGTTCGAGGAGGTCCGCGCCCAGCGTGAGTGAGGCTCGGGCGAGAGAAGGCCGGCGACTGTTCCGCTGGAGAAGCGAAGGCACGTGTCGGTTCTGCACGAAATCTGGCCGGCGCAGCCGTCAGCGCATGAGCCGGCATCAGCATTGAAAGTGCGGGTCCGAGATAGAGCGGGCAGGTGGAGGGCGCGGAAAATCCCGGCTTCGGATCGACGCGCAGGCCCGCTCTCATGGCCATGATGCGCGCGTACATGGCGCAGTGGTGCGCCCCGTGCCGCCGGCAACAGGGCGGCAGGCCTGCGTCCTCAGTGCCGTTGATCAGGGCCGACAGCGGTCCCAGTCCGAAGAACAGCACGAGGAAAATGGAGAAGCCGCGCCGCATCTGATTCGATGCTAGCAGAAAGCAAGTCGTGATCCGTGGTTCGTGGACCGTGAACGGCAGACCATCTGCGAGCGCTAACTTCGGTGGGCCACGGTCCACGGCTCACGGTCCACGAATCACGAGCTACGGCTTTCCTCATTTATCATCGAAGCAACGCTCGCTTTCGTTGCGCAACTCAATCAGAGGAAAGTCCAGTGCCTGAAGTGCACAGCTCCGCATCGCCGCTTGACGCATCTGCCGCTCGCAACGCGCGCTCCGCGCAGCCTTTGCGCATCGCCATTTTCGGTTTTGGCACCGTGGGCAGTTCCGTGGCGCGCATCCTCGTCGAATCTCATCCGCAGAGCCTCCAGCTTACCCACATCTTCAACCGCGGCGTGGCGCGCAAGCGTGTGGACTGGGTACCTTCGAATGTGGTCTGGAGCGAAGACGCCGATGCGCTTCTCGACTCCGATGTCGATGTTATCGTCGAGCTCGCGGGCGGACTCGATCCCGCGGGAACCTGGGTACGACGCGCTCTCGAAGCCGGCAAAAGCGTCGTCACCGCCAACAAAAAGCTCATTGCTTTCCATGGGATCGACCTGGAGCGGCTGGCCGCGGCCAAGGGCGGCCATCTCAAGTACGGCGCGGCCGTCGCCGGCGGCATCCCCGTTATTCCCGGCCTCGAGCAGGGCATGGCCGGCGACCGCATCGAGCGCATCGAAGGCATTCTCAACGGCACCTGCAATTTCATCCTGAGCAAAATGGAGGCCGGCGCGGAATACGCGCCCGTGCTCGCCGAAGCGCAGGCCAAAGGTTACGCTGAGGCCGATCCCACTGAAGACGTGGGCGGATTCGACGCCCGCGCCAAGCTTGCCATCCTGATGCGCCTCGCGTTGCGCGTGCAGGTCGATCCCGAGGAGATCGTGCCCCGGCCCATCACCGCCATCGCCGCCGTCGATTTCAGTTATGCGCGCGATCTCGGCTGCACCATTCGCCAGGTCGCACGCGCTGGTCAGGTGGAAGGCAGCCTCGCTGCTGCAGTCGGTCCCATGCTCGTCGCATTGCGTTCGCCGCTTGCCTGGTCGCAGGGCACGGAGAACATGGTTGTTGCCACCGGCCACTATGGCGGCGACGTGGTCTTCTCAGGCCATGGCGCAGGCGGCAATCCCACGGCGGTCGCCGTGGTCAGCGATCTGCTCGCCCTTGCGCATGGCTCGCGCCGCGTCGAAATTCCCTCTGCTCCCGCGCACCTCGATGCCGAGTTCGAGGTCCCGCATTACATCCGTTTTCTCGTCAAGGACCGTCCCGGCATCGTGGCTGCTATCACCACCGCACTGGCCAACGAGCAGATCAACATTCGCGCCATCGTGCAGAAACCCGGCTACCCTGCCGACGCGCTGCCCTTCGTGGTCACCGTCGAGCCCTGCAAGACCTCCGCGCTCAGACGCGCTCTTGCGCCGGTCCGCGCTTTGGAGTGCATGTTGGTCGAACCCCTCGATCTGCAGATGCTCGAGTAGAAACAGGAGTCAGCTTTCAGGTGTCAGGGGTGAGTCGGCGATGCCTGAATCGTTCGAGAGTTTGCCCAAACGCACACAGATTAGAATTGACATCTGATACTTCATCCCCGTCCCCTGAAACCTAACGCGAGGTCGCCTTATGATCGACACCATCTATCGATGTGAAATCTGCGGCGAGGAGAGCCAGAACCCTAACCGCTGGCTCGTCATCAACTGCAACAGTGCGCAGTTGACCGTCCTCAAGTGGACCAAGGAAGCCGCCGACGCGCCCGGCGCGCGCCACTATTGCGGGGAAGCCCACGCCCAGGTCTACGTCAGCCGCTGGCTCGAAGCCGCCTGCTCGTAAGAGCAGTGAATAGTGGTCAGTGTGAGTGTGTTTGAGATCGGTGATAAGCGCACATACTCATACTCACATTGTTCCCTAGTCTCTGTTTTTCGCCGGGCCCGTCGACTCCCGCACCACAAGCTCTGGGCTCACCTCGATCTCGGCGGGGAACTGCTTCTCGCGGTTGGCGATCTGTTCCAGCAAGAGCTTTGCGCCCTTCTGGCCCATCTCGAACAGCGGCTGGTGCACGGTGGTCAGCGAGGGGGTCGAGAAGGCCGCCGAAGTGATGTCGTCAAAGCCCACCACCGAGATGTCGCCCGGCACGTCGAGGCCCGCGTCTTTGATGGCGCGGACCGCGCCCATCGCCGCCGTGTCGTTGAAGCAGAACAGGGCAGTGAATTCGCGGTTCTTCTCGAGCAGCGCGCGCGTGGGATCGTAGGCGATCTGCGGGTCCATGGGGTGCTGACCGGTCTTGAGCGGCCAGCCGCTTGCATCCAGGTGCACCGTCAGCGAAGCATCGGTGTCCAGGCCCAGCTCCTGGGCAACCTTCTGAATCCCTACCCAGCGGTACTCCGAGTCAGGAATCGCTGCAGGGCCGTGCATGAAGGCAATCCGCCGATGGCCTAGATCGTAGAGATGTTTCAGCGCCAGCTTGGCGGCGACGTAGTGGTCCAGAACGATATTGGTCACCTTCGGCGCCGTGCTGTGCGCCGAAATCGCGACCACCGGCACCGGAACCGCCAGCTCGTCCAGCGTGGTGTTCAGCAGCAGAAATCCATCCACCGCGCGCTCGATCAACAGGCGCGGATAGCGCTCCAGCAGTTCCTTGTCCCAGTAATGGCAGGCGGTGAAGAAAAAGTAGTGCGCATGATTCAGTTCCTGGACCACGCCGCTCATCACGCGGGTGAAATAGCCTTCGCTCAGGTCGGGCGCCAGCACGCCTACGCTCATTGACTTGCTGCGCCGCAGCGATCGAGCAAAATAATTGGGCCGGTAGTTCAGCCGCTTGGCAGCCTCCACCACCCGGGCCCGCGTCTCCTTGGGGATGGACTTGGCCGAGGGCGAATTGTTCAGCACCAGGGAAACCGTAGTCTGGGAGAGCCCCAGGTGTTCGGCCAACATGCGCAGGTTCACATGCCCACTTGGCACCGGATTCTTCCCCTTAGTCATCACGCAGTTGTATCACTTTCCTAAAGCAAGAGGATACACCGTTTTTATCAAGTACATCGATTTTCTTCTCAGGATGCGGCCGGTTTTGACCCTCCTTCCCGGGCTGTTCGGGCTGGAAAAGCCGGTTCCTCGGACCGTCCGGAAGCTGGAATCCCCGCCCACCCCGGGCTATGCCTCCCAATTTTCGCGATTTCCACCCGTATGCATTTGATTTTTCAGACTTGTAACCTGTCTTTCACATTGGGCCGGTAGCCTGACGTCTGTGGATAGCACTGTGCCAGAGATTCGCATCTCTTCCTCAATGCCTGATTCGGAACCTGAAGCGGCCCAGCAGCCGGTTCAACCGGTTTCGGCTGCGCCAGAGCACTCTGTCATCCGCCGCTATCTGTTGGCGCGCGGCAATTCCGCTGTCGCGGACCGCATTTTTGAGGTTCTGATGCTGCTGTGCGCGTTCAGCATTTTCTGCATCGTGGTCCTCATCATTAAGGAGCTTGCGCAAGGCTCCCAGCTCTCGCTGCACGCATTCGGCCTCCAATTCTTATATAAGACCTATCTCGACCCGGATACGAATCTGCCTTCCTACTGGGACCCGGTCAACGGTTACTTTAGCGCCCTTCCCTTCATTTACGGCACCCTGGTTTCCTCGTTCCTTTCGTTGCTGATTGCGGTTCCTCTGGCCCTCGGCGTCGCCATCTTCCTGACCGAAATGTGCCCCGGCTTCCTGCGCGGCCCTCTGGCTTTCCTGACTGAGCTGCTGGCGGCCATTCCCAGCATCATTTACGGCTTGTGGGCTTTCTTTATCCTGGTTCCCCTGCTCCGTGAGTACGTCAACCCCGCCCTGGTCAATGTGCTCGGCTGGACCGGCCTCTTCAAAAACGACAACCCCACCGGCGAAGGCTATTTAGCCGCCGGCGTCATTCTCTCCATCATGGTTCTACCCATCATCTCTTCGCTCACCCGCGAGGTGATGACCGCCGTGCCCCACTCGCAGCGGGAAGCCGTGCTGGCTCTGGGCGCCACGCGCTGGGAGATGATCCGCACCGGCGTTCTGCGCAACGCGCGCATCGGCATCGTCGGCGCCATTATTCTCGGCCTGGGCCGCGCCTTCGGCGAAACCATGGCCGTCACGATGGTCATCGGCAACACGCCCGAGATCCACAAATCGCTTTTCGCCAACGGCGCCTCCATGGCCTCCGTGATTGCCAACGAATTCACAGAGGCCGTGACCCCCATGCACTTGAGCGCACTGATGGAGATTGGCCTGGCGCTCTTCGTGATCACGATCATCGTCAACGTGATCGCCCGCCTGCTCCTCTGGGCCGTTACCCGCGGCACGCCGTCGCAGGCGCGTTGAGGAGATGCGAATGAGCACAGCCGCATTCCAGCTTCGATCCAAATTCAGGACGCTCGCCGACCACACTGTTACGGTGCTGGCGATTCTCGCCACCGTCCTGGTCATCGCGCCGCTCGCGGCCATATTCATCTATCTCATCTACAAGGGCGCCAGTTCGCTCAACTGGGATTTCTTCACCAAGGTACCCGCGCCGGTCGGTGAGACGCGGCGGCGGCATGGCCAATGCCATCGTAGGCTCCGGAGTTCTGTTGGGACTCGCCAGCCTGATCGGCGTTCCCATCGGCATCGGCAGCGGCGTTTATCTCGCCGAGTTCGGCCGCGGCACCAAATTGGCCAATGCGGTTCGCTTCACCGCCGATGTTCTCAACGGCGTTCCATCGATCGTTATGGGCCTGGCCGCCTACTCTCTCATCGTTGCGCCGCAGGGTCATTTCTCTGCCCTCTCCGGCGGCGTGGCTCTTGGCATCATGATGATCCCCACCGTCTGCCGCAGCACCGAGGAAATGCTGCTGATGGTGCCGCACGCGGTGCGCGAAGCCGCACTCGGCCTGGGCGTGCCCAACTGGCGCTCCGTGCTTTCCATCACCGTCAAAACCGCTTCGCCAGGCATCATCACGGGCTGCATGCTGGCTTTTGCGCGCGTCGCCGGTGAAACCGCGCCGCTACTCTTCACGGCCCTGGGCAATCAGTTCTGGAGCACCAGCCTGAATGCGCCCATCGCCGCGCTTCCGCTGCAAATCTTTGTCTACGCCGACTCCCCCTACGACGACTGGCACCGGATGGCCTGGGCGGGAGCGCTGGTGCTCATCGTGCTCATCGTGCTCGCCGTTTCGCTGGTGCGTTACGTTACCAGCCGCGGCGTTTTGAAAGGCAACAGTTAGACTTGCGGTGCGCCTTGGCGTTTGCCGCAAGTTTGAGTGGCGTGCTTCCCCAGGCATCGCCGCGAGTTCGACATAGAACAGAAGGAGAAATCCTCACGTGGGCGTCGGCATCGAAGTAATCAACCTGAATGCGTGGTATGGAAGCAATCACAGCCTGCAGGACATCAATCTCAAGATGCCGGGCAACCACGCCACGGCGCTGATTGGCCCTTCCGGCTGCGGCAAGAGCACCTTCGTGCGCTGTCTCAACCGCATGCACGAAACCAATCCCATCGCCCGTGTTACCGGCACGGTCCGCATCGGCGACCTCGACATCTACGCTGACGCCAAGCCCGTCGAAATCCGCCGCCGCGTAGGCATGGTCTTCCAGCGCCCCAATCCTTTTCCCACCATGTCGATTTACGATAATGTTGCCGCCGGCCTCAAGCTCAACGGCTATTCCAACCACAAGCACCTCGATGAAATCGTGGAGAAGTCGCTCAAGAACTCGGCGCTGTGGGACGAGGTCAAGGACGACCTCAAGAAAAAATCCGGCGCCAGCCTTTCCGGCGGCCAACAGCAGCGGCTCTGCATCGCCCGCGCCCTCGCCGTGGATCCGGAAGTCCTGTTGATGGACGAGCCTTGTTCGGCCCTCGATCCCGTATCCACTTCGAAGATCGAAGATCTCATTTTCCAGCTCAAAGCGCAGTACACCATCGTGATTGTGACGCATAATATGCAGCAGGCGGCACGTGTGGCGGAAAATACCGGCTTCTTCCTTAACGGCCGCATGGTCGAGTACGATGCGACCCACAAAATTTTCACTAATCCTTCTGACAAGCGCACGGAGGATTACATCACGGGCAGGTTCGGATGACACGAATTCGTTTTCAACAAAGCCTCGAGGATCTCAAGGAGAACCTCCTGGTCATGGCGGGGCTGGCCGAACAGGCCATCCAGCGGGCCATTGAGGCCTATCGCACGCGCGATCTGTCGATTTGCGATTTGGTGAGCCGCAGCGAAATCGCCATCAACCGCATGGAGCGCGACATCGACCAGGCCGCTCTCGACCTGCTCGCGATGGAGCAACCCATGGCTATCGACCTGCGCTTCATCCTCAGCGTCATCAAGATCAACGCTGATCTGGAGCGCGTGGGCGACGCCGCCAAGAGCATCTCCGACCGCGTCCGCCACATGGAGCGTCTTGGCGCCGTCGAGCTCCCCGTCGACATTCCGCGCATGGCCACCATGTCTGCCGACATGGTGCGCAGGAGCCTGCAAGCCTTTATCGAAGGCGACGCAGAGCTGGCCCGTACCGTGCTCACCATGGACGATGCCGTCGACCAGATGAACCGCTCCTCCTACAAGACGCTCACCAAGGTGATGGAGGAGAGCAGTCATCTCGCGCCCCAGGCCCTGAACGCGCTTATGATTTCGCGCAGCCTCGAGCGCGTCGCCGATCACGCCACCAACATCGCGGAAGACGTCATCTTCTGGATTCAAGGCGATGACGTGCGCCACCACAAGAGCGTGGCGAAGGCTGCCGCCGACGGCGCTGCCAGCCCGGCTCCAACCGATCCCGCTACGGCCGGCACCGCTCCTGCCCAGAGCTGATGCCGCACTTTTCATGCAACAAAAAGCCCCGCTTATCGCGGGGCTTTTCTTTTCATTTCTAAAATTCCCGATCTGCAGGCTAAGAGATATCTTTCTCAATGTCCAGTGGCCGTAACGTGCACGCCCATCGCGATCAACTTGCTGCGCGCCGCGCGCGCCTCCGGTGTCTGCGGGTGGCGCTGGATCAGTGAGCGCAGTTCATGAATCCCCTCTTCGTGCTTGTTCTGGGCCAGCAGGGCATAGCCCTTGTGCAGTTGCGCCGCGGGAGCCTTGGCGTTGCCGCTGAAGCCCTCCAGCACCTGGTTGTAGGCGGTGATCGCGGTGGCGTAGTCCTTCTGCTGGTAGGCAATCTCGCCCAGGTAGAACTGTGCCGTCCCCGCCAGATCGTCCAGCGGATAGAACTGCACCACACTCTGGAACTCGCCTAGAGCCACGTCATACCGCCCCGCGTTGTAGTCGCGCTCGCCCGCCTCCAGAGTCTCCTTCAGCGGCGGAGCTTGTTGCGCTGCCGCTGAAGGCGCTGGAGGGCCCGCCGGAGCTGCCCCTGGCATCGCGCCCGCGCCCGGCGGCATCGCGCCCGGCTGCGTTTGCGCCGGCGGTGCCTGCATATTCTGTATCTGCGTTTGCAGGTCCGTAACCGCCTTGTCCAGCTTGGCGATGCGCGCCTTCAGTTCGTCCACCGAATCGTTCAGCGACTGCACCTGCCCTGAAACCGAGTCCAGCTTGCCGCTGGCCGCTTCGTTTTGCGTGTTCAGTTTCTGCTGCAGCGCATTCACGGCCGTCGTCATCTGGTTGGCTTCATCGGCCGTCTGCTCCGCCAGGTGCTGCAACACACCCATCTTCGTATCCAGCGTCGACTGCAGCCGCTGCACCTGGTCCAGCAGTTGCTGGACCTGGGTTTGCAACTCCACGATTTCCTTTGACACTGCATGCGCGCGCGGCGCGGAGGCAAGAAAAACAAAACTCAAGACCGCTGCGACAAGCAGACGATTACGAGTGAGGGCTGAATTGTGCATGTGTGACCTTCCTTAGAAAAACTTAGCAGACAGTGCGAGTGCGAGTGTGAGTGCGGGTTCGGGTCGGGCGCAAACTGTTGTGCTCGCACTTATCACACTCACACTTCACATTCACACTCGTTCTGTCTTACCGATCCATCGTGAATCCGTCTCTGCGGTTCAACTGCCAGCACTCGTCGGTCGAATCCGTGCAGAACGGCTTTTCTTTGCCGTAGCTGATCACGCGGATGCGGTCGGCTGCTACGCCCGCCGTCACCAGCGCGGTCATGGCCGCCTGTGCCCGGTTCTGGCCCAGGACCAGGTTGTACTCGTTCGATCCGCGCTCGTCGCAGTAGCCGCCGATCACGATCTTGATATTGGGGTGCTGCAGCAGATAATCGGCGTCCTTGGCCAGAGTTGCCTGCGCGTCGTTACGGATGTCGTAGTTATCGTAGTCGAAGAAGATGTCCTGCACGTGAGCCTTGAATTCCTGTTCCGCGCTCATCGGAGTCGAGGCCGTCTCGATCGCCGGCGGCGGATTCACGGTCACACGCGCCGAAGCATCCGCGGAGCCTCCCTCGCCACGCGCCACCAGGTGATAGGTGGTGGACGTGGTCGGAGTCACGGTCTTCACGCCCACCGTAGGAACATCGCCGAGCCCGTCAATCGAAACGGACGTGGCGTCTGTGGTGCGCCAGGTCAGTTGCACCTGGTCGCCAGCCGAAATCACCGTCGGGGTCGCGGTCAGTGTCGCGGTGGGATTGGGTGCGGTCGCGGTCGGGGCCGTCTCTGTGGACGGCAGCGGCTTGGGATGCTTACAGCCCGCCACTGCGGTCAAGGCAACCAAAAGGAGGGCAGGGGTTAACAAACTATTTCGTAGTTTCAAGAGAGTTCTCCTTTTCTCAAAAAGCTGAGTCCATGTTTCGGGCAATCCGGCTGCTTATCGCCTTGCTTGCCGCCGTCCGATTCCAGCACCGATAAAATCATAGTTCATTGCGCCGGGATACCGGTTGCTGCACAGTTGCTGGTGGCCTCCCGGTATTTCATCGTGCAACTCATTTCCAACTCCAGTTCGGCATTGAGTTGTCGCCGCTGAATGTGAGTTGATGCTGCTCCGTGCCATCCGACAGCATCGACCAGATTTGCGTGCGGTGGTTGATTTCGCGTTGGAACACGATGTGCCGTCCATCGGGCGACCACGACGGAGAATCGTTGTTTCCCGCCTCGTGCGTGGCCTGCAGCCATCTCTTGCTGGCGATGTCCATCACGTAGATGTCCTGCCCGCCGGGATCGCCGGGACCATACTTGCGGTTCCAACTGAAGGCCAGCATGCCGCCGTTGGACGACCACGAGGGCGAGACTGCATAACCGCTATCGGTCATGCGCTGCACATTGGCGCCATCCTGATCCATCACGTAGATCTGCGGTTCGCCTGTGCGTCCGCTCAAAAAAGCCAACTGCGTCCCCGTGCGCGGATTCCAAGCCGGCGCCGCATCCGCCCCGAAGGTCGTGAGCCTACGGAGATTTGAGCCGTTCGCATCCACCGCCCAGATCTCCGGATGCCCCGATCGTGCCGAGGAAAATGCCAGCTTCGATCCATCGGCCGACCACGCGGGCGTCTGGTTGCTGCCTCCCGCCGTGCCGGCCGGGAAACTCACCGTGCGGCCCAGGTCAAGCGAGAACATCCGGATCGCCCAGCCCCCGCTTCCCAACGAGGCAAACGCAATGCGTGAACCATCCGGCGAGATGCGCGGCGAAATGGAGACCGTGCCCAGATGTGTGACGGCGTGCTGGTTGGCGCCGTCGTAATCCATCACCCAGATCTCTTTCGATCCGGTGCGATTGCTCACGAAATAAATCTTGGTTTCCGCGATCCCGTTGACGCCGCCGCCCAGCCGGGAGATGATGTCGTCGGCGAAGCGGTGCGCCACGGTGCGCGCCATGTCTTCGCTCGCCGCCTCGTTATACTGCCGCGCCAGTGCCGGCGGACTACCCGCCGTGGTCGCATCCATCAGCCAGCCGTACACCACCAGCCGCCCGTTGTCCGCCGAAAGTGCTCCCAACGCGACCATCGACGCGTTGGCTGGCGGCGCCGACCACTGCGTGGGCACTAACTCCTGCGGCGAGCCCGGCATGGCCTGCGGCGCCAGACTCTTTGACACCATGTCGAAGATGCCCGCGTTCGACAGATCGTTGTAAAGGGTGGTGTCAAAGACGTTCTTGAGCACCGGTGTCTGGGGATCGCTGCCTACCGGCTTGAAATCCGCCGCGGCAAGCCGAATGCGCTGATTCTCATTCCCCAGGTTCGTTCCCGTGCGAACCCAGTCCTGGGCTGTTGCTTGTACGGGAAGAAAATACGCCAGGGAAAGCAAAAACAGAGGCAAAACCCTCAACATTGCCTTCATGCGATGTGCAGTCCTTCCTTCATGGTCTGTTCTCAGACCCGCGGTACGGATGGTGTTGCGCACGCCCTTAAAAACGGGCCTTTTTAGAGGCCACCAAATGCTGCCACATTGTTAGATGCCGCTTTCGAGCATGGGGGCTATCGCCAGACACCGTTTTGCCGGCTAACCCTCTATTCTTCTGCAACTTTTGCGATGCAGGCCTACCGCTGAAAAAGCTGACAGCTCAAAGTTGAAAACCTGACACCTGACCCCTGAAGCCTGCTTCTCAATACTCGCAGTAGAACGAAACCTTCAACGTGCTTTGATTATATTGGGGCGGCAGAGGACCAAACGTATCCACGCGCTGCACCGCGCGCTTACACGAGGTGTCAAGCGTGGGGCTCCCGCTGGATTGATCCACTTGCTGGTCGCTCACGCTGCCGTCGCGGTGAATGGTGAAGACCACGTAAGCGCGCGCACCCTTGGGCGTGGCCGGGTTCACCTCATACTTGTTCCACTTGCTTCCCACGGTGTTGTTGATGTTCTGCACATACCACGGGAACAGGCTGGCAAAATTGTTGTCGCCCACCGTGGTCTGCCCGATGGTGCCCGGCTGCATCTGGTGCGGCATTACCGAGCCTGATTGTTCGCCGTATTGCGGGTTCTGCCGCGGTGTGGGCTGGTGTTGCTGCGTCTTCGGCGTGTTCACCTGCTGGGGCTTCATTTTCTTGCCCAGAATCGGAATCGCCGTCTGGTCAACGTGCTGCTGCTCTTTAGGGCTCGGTGCGGCCGGCGCTTTGCTCGGCGTCTCCGTGGCCAGTACGTTCTGGTTCACCTCATCGGCGGGCAACGGCAACGCGCTCGAAACCAGGTTCACCTGCATGGATCCACCAGCGCCTGGACTGCCCCAGAAATTGTGATGAAACAGTCCCAGCATCCAGGCGTAACTCACCAGCAGCCCGGCCAGCGCGAGATGCAGCACAAGCGCTCCCGCCGCCGGTCCCGCAAACGGTTCCGGCGCCAGTTCCCGCTCCAGGTGATCGCTGCTGTCCAGAATGGTGTTCATGCTTGGGTTCCGCGCAACCTTACCAACTCGCTGCCTTGCCGACTCGACGAGTCGCTAATTCCCGCCCCCAGTCGGACTCTTCGTATCCAGCGGCTGCGTCACGATCGATACATTCGTGATTCCCGACTGCTTCACCGCATCCATTACGCTGGCAAAATTCCCAAACGATACTCGCTCGTCGCTGCGCAGATAAATCGACTGGTGCGCGGGATCCACGCCTGCCTGGTGCAGTTTCTCCGGCAGATCGTGGATGTTTACCGGCTGATCGTTCAGGAAAATATTGTCGTCGCGGTCGATCGTCACCACCATCCGCTGCTCGGTAATCGATTTGACCGTTCGCGTCTTCGGCACATTCACTTGAATCCCCGACTGCAGCACCGGCTCGGTGATCATGAAGATCACCAGCAGTACCAACACCACGTCCACAAACGGCGTAATGTTGATCTCCGCCAGGGACGTGCGCGTTCGTCCGTTGATTGTTGTGAATGCCACGCCTTAACTCTCCAACAATGAGGAAGGGGTCATTTTTCTAACTCCGCTAACCCGGCCCGCCCCGCTCGCCCTATGTCCTCGGCGGCGTCTGCGTCCGCACCGGAATCTCTTCGAGTGAGTTCAACAGCTCCCGGCAAAAATCATCGATGGCCGCGCTGAAAATCCTGATTCTGGCCGTGAACTGGTTGTAAGCCACCACCGCCGGCACGGCCACAAACAGTCCCGCCGCCGTGGTAATCAGTGCCTCGGCGATGCCCGGCGCCACGGCCTTCAGCGATCCACCGCCCGCCACGCCAATGCCGTGGAACGCTTCCACCACACCCATCACCGTCCCGAACAGTCCCACAAATGGGCTCGTGCTGCCGATGGTCGCCAGCCAGGTCATGCGCCGCTCCAGCGCCGTCACCGCCTCGCTGGCTGCGGTTTGCGCCGTGCGCTCCAGCGGAGCCAGGCTGCGCGGCGGTCCCGACCCGCCAGACACCCGCTTGTATGTCTCGTAGACGTCCTCAAACACCTGCGCCAACGGACTCGCGCTGTAATCGCTGGTCAGCGCCGCAATCTCCTGCAGCCGCGTGGCCTTGCGGAATGCGCGGATAAACTTGCGGCTCTGCGTCGTCGCCTTGCTGAACGCCGACATCTTGCCCAGAATCACAGTCCATGAGTACAGGCTCGCGATCAGCAGCAGCACCAGCACGCAGATCGCGATCGGGCCGATGTCGCTCATCATCTCGGCCAATGCGCTGAATCCCTGGGTCGGCTGCGGCGCGCCCGCGCCCCCGCTATCCGCCTGAAAAACGATTGCAATCGCTGCGGTAAAAATCGCCCTTCACCTCAACTTCCACGGTATCAGACCTCGTTCCCCGCGCCCAAGTGACGCCCAGAGCCCGCTATTAACTTTCGCGTGACCTGCGCTGGGAGCCAATTTTTCCGAGTTCAAGGAGCAAGGAACGACGGATACCGGGTGTCTCCTAGCGACGAGTGACGCCGAAATCGGGAAAATTGGCCCCAGCCCTTCGGGTTGCGACGCAAATCGGCTCATACTTCGTTGTCGTCCTCGCCTTGGAATCGCCAAAGCCTTCGTCCTCCGCCTCGTCTGAGCCGATTTTCGCCCGCAACGCAGGCCGCGGGAAAGTTAATAACGGGCTCCAGGGTGCCTCCATTGCCCCTTCGCCCCTCATTCCTTTGCCCTTTCGCCCCGTCATTCATGCTATGCTGCGCTCGGATTCCTATAGGATCAACGGATCAACCATGCTTGTCGAACTCCGCGCTGAGAACTATGCCGTCATCGATCACGCCATCGCCTCCTTCGGTCCCGGCCTCAATCTCCTCACCGGCGAAACCGGCGCAGGCAAGTCCATCCTGGTCAACGCGCTCGCCCTCCTCATGGGCGGCAAATCCTCGGTCAACGTGGTTCGCCACGGCGCGGACAAGGCCGTAGTCTCCTGCGTCTTCGAGTCCACGCCCGGCGCGGAGGCCATCCTCGAGGCCAACGGCATTGACCTTGAAGCCACCGAGATCATCCTGCGCCGCGAAATCCTTTCCACCGGCAAGGGCCGCGTCTTCGTCAACAACCAGCCCGCCACCGTGCAGGTGCTCAAGCAACTCGCGCCGGAGCTGGCCCTGGTCCACGCACAAACCGAGACGCTTTCCAGCTTTGACCCCACCCAGCAGCGCATCCTTCTCGACCGCTTCGCCGGCATCTCCTTAGACGCTGCCGGCGAGGCTCACGCTCGCTGGCGCGCCGCACACGACAAATTGAACGATCTCCTCCAGGGGGAGCAGGACCGTCTGCGCATGGTCGATCTCTGGACCTATCAGCGCAACGAAATCGAGCAGGCCCGCCTCCAGCCCGGTGAAGACGAAGCCCTCGAAACCGAGAAGCGCGTCCTGGCTAATGCCGAAAAGCTGTACGCAGCTGCCCTCAGTGCCTTCGACCTGCTCTACGAGGGCGGTGCCTCCGCGGAGGTCGCCTTGAAGGCCGCAATCCGCAACGTCGAGGAGCTGGCCCACTACGACGCCCGCTTTGCCGAATCCGCGCAGCAGCTCGCCTCCGCGCGCGCCACCATCTCCGACCTCGCCGCCGCACTTCGCGACTACGCCGAAGGCATCAACGCGTCACCAGAGAGACTGGCTGAAATCGAAGACCGGCTGGCCCTGCTCGATCGCCTCAAAAGGAAATATGGGAAAACTGTTGGCGAGGTGATCGCTTTTGGTGAAGATGTGACGAGCAAACTCGCCGAGGTCGAAGATCGCGACGAAATCTTAAAGACGCTTCGCGCCGCGCTCGAACAAGCTTCAGCCGAATATCAAAAAGCCGCTTCCGCTCTCACCGCGGAGCGCAAGGCCGCCGGAGCGAAGCTCGCAAAACTCGCCGAGGCCCACATCAATTCGCTCGCCATGAAGTCTCGCTTCTCGGTCTCCGTCACTGCCAGCCAAGCCGAATCCGCTTGGACTCCTTCCGGCTGGGACACAGTCGAATACCTTATCGCGCCGAATCCTGGCGAGCCGCTCAAGCCGCTCATCGAAATCGCGTCAGGCGGTGAATTGTCGCGCATACTTCTCGCCCTGAAGGTTGCCGTCGAAGAATCCTCGTCCAAAACGAGAAAAAAGACCACGCCGCGCACGCTCGTCTTCGACGAAATCGACATCGGTATCGGAGGTCGCGCCGCTGAAGCTGTCGGCCACAAGCTCAAGACGCTCGGCAGCGCCCAGCAAGTCTTGTGCGTCACGCATTTGCCGCAAATCGCCGCCTTCGCCGACCAGCATTTGGCGGTCGAGAAGCGCGAGCAGGACGGACGCACCACCACGCGGATCCGCGTCCTCGACGACCGCGCCCGCACCCACGAAGTCGCGCGCATGTTGAGCGGCGCGAAAGTGACCGACACCAGCCTGCAGCATGCCGCACAGATGATTGCCGGGAGCCGGTAGCGGTTAGTCTCTTGGTGATTGTCGTGCCAACCGGGGCGGAGAGACGAAAACCCCAGGCCTCGCAATTGAGGCCTGGGCTTCCGCGACTTCCTTACTTTTTGCTTACATGTCCGCGCCCGTCCCGCACCTCATTGCCCTTGAAGTGCGCGACGTGATCGACAGGGTGCGCCTGATCGGGTTTGTCGCCGCGGTTAGGCGCCGGGCCGCGATAGCCGTGCGAAACATCGTAGTGGTTATTCACGTGGCCGCGGAAGTTGGCCGGTCCATGAAACCAGGGTCCCGCGCCGATGAAGATGCCGCCCGTAAACCATTCCGGGCCGTAGTATCCATAGGGAGCGCAGGCGTATGGAGCGTAATCGTAGTAGCCGTAAGGGCAGCCCGGCTCCGGCCCGATATTGACGCCGACGCTGATCTGCGCCGGAGTTTTCGCGGACGCTGCCAAAAGGCAGATTCCGGCGACTGCTGCCACAGCAAGAACCTTGAGTTCCTTCATCATCCCTCCTTGTATATGGCCCAGGGCCGAGGACCTCATGAGCCGCGAAGGTCGCAGAAGCGCAACGGCACCGGCGACCGATTCTGAAAACCGAGGCCAGTACTCCAAGCGATGTGTCGAGTGGGTTCAACGCTGAGAATCGCGGCGCGGGCTCTCGTTGGAAGGGAGGCTTGAGGACGCAATCCCGATGCCTTCCGGCCCGCTCCAGACTGTGATGAGATTGCAATGGGAAAGGATGTCAGAGGAAAAGCCGCGAATCTGCGAGACAGTGACTTAATGCTCCGGATTCTGCAACTTCTGGTTCAACGGCCGAATGACCATTTTTCCCACGCCGTCGCGATAGTGGCTGGTAAGGTCGAAGGCCTCGCCGATGCGGTCGAGGGTTCGCGAGTGCGTGACCAGCGGCGCAAACCATTCAGGATGTGCGACGAGCAGTTCCAGAGCCTCTTCAGTCTCGTGGTTGGAGCGGCGCACATTGAAGAGCGTGAGTTCCTTGCGGCGCATACCCGACGCGTCCACCGTGAAGGTGGGCGTGGAGTGAATGCCGGTGAGCGCCACGCGGCCCGCGTTGCGCGTGAGGCGGATGGCTTGCGGCACAGTGTCGGCTCCGGCGGCGCAGTCGATGGCGCAGTCGACGCCACGTTGCCCGGTGGCGCGCAGGATTTCCTCTACGGCTTCGCCGGGTTCGAGCGCCACGTCAGCGCCCATGACGCGCGCCAGCTCGCGGCGATGAGCCAGCGGTTCGATGGCCCAGATACGGCTCGCCTTGACAGCGCGCAATGCGGCAATGGTCAGCAGGCCGATGGGGCCCGCGCCGATGACCGCGACGGTTTCATTGGCCGAAATGGACGCGAGGCGCACGGAATGCAGCGTAATGGCGAGCGGCTCAGCCAGAGTGGCTGCGTCGAACGACACTTCCGCGGGGATGGGTGCGAAGTTCGAGACGGGCAGGTTGACCAACTCGCGAAAGAAGCCGGGAATGTTCGGCGTGGAGAGGAAGCGGATGTTGGCGCAGACATTGTGATGGCCGCTCAGGCAGAACTCGCAGTGGTAGCAGTAGAGTGCGGGCTCGAGGGCTCCGCGGTCGCCCACAGCAAGCCCGGTAACGCCGGCGCCGGTCTTGACGATGACGCCCGCAGGTTCGTGCCCGAGCACCATGGGATACGCATTGGGCATGCCGCCGACCTGGCCCTCGGTGTAGGCATGCAAATCGGAACCGCACACGCCGACGGATTCGACGCGGCACTGCACTTCGCCCGGACCGGGATCTTCAATGGGCATCTCGGTGAGCCGGAAGTTGAGAGGAGCGATGAGTTCGGCTGCGCGCATGGAGAAAAGATAACAGCTATTAGCTGCTAGCTTCCAGCTTCGAGAGCTGTGGGGCGAGTGCAGGATTGAACGAGTGAAAGAGTGAAGAAGTGAAATGAGTGAAGAAGTGAAATGAGTGAAGCGGTTCAGTGGATGAACATCATTGCGAGGTGGTTCACAGCGAACGCAGCGCCATAGGCGAGAACGAGCATGTAAAGGAACTGGACGGCGGGCCACTTCCAACCGTTGGTTTCGCGCTTGACCACGGCGATGGTCGAGGTGCATTGCATGGCGAAGGCGAAGAAGATCATGAGGGCGAGCGCGCCGCCGATGGTCATGTCGTGGTGCAGGGCGTTTTGCAGGCTGAAGGCCTGGGTGCCTGGATCGGCGCCGTACAAGGTTCCCATGGTGCTGACCATGACTTCGCGCGCGAAGATGCTGCAGATGAGGCCGATGCCGATTTTCCAGTTGAAGCCGAGCGGCGCGATGGCCGGCTCAATGAAGTGGCCGATGTGGCCGATGACGCTGTTGGCAAGTTGCGGAGGCGCATAGGATCCGCCGTGGAGGTGGATGGGAGGGATCTGCGCGAGCACCCAAAGCGCAAGGGATACGGCAACAATGATGGTGCCGGCGTTCTTCATGAAGATGCGCGCGCGGTCCATGAGGCGCAGCGCGAGCGAGTAGAGGGTCGGCATGCGGTACTGCGGCAACTCAAGGATGAAGGGCGTGTCGCTGGATTTGAGGATGGAGCTCTTGAGTAGGCGCGCCGTGGTAAAGGCGGCGACGAATCCCGCGAGATAGAGGCCGAGCATGACAAGAGTGCGCAGGCCGAGAACGCCGTGCAGAAAATACATGTTGGGAATGAAAGCAGCGATGAGCAGCAGATATACGGGCAGGCGCGCCGAGCAGGTCATGAAGGGTGCGACAAGAATGGTGGCGAGACGGTCGCGCTTGTTCTCGATGGTGCGCGTGGCCATGATGGCGGGAATGGCGCAGGCGTAAGCGGAGAGCAGCGGGATGAAGGCCTTGCCATTTAAACCGATCGTCCGCATGACACGGTCGGCGATGAGCGCGGCGCGAGCGAGATAGCCGGAGTCTTCGAGGACTCCGATGAAGAGGAAGAGAAGGAGGATCTGGGGGAGGAAAACGAGCACCGACGAGATGCCCTTCCACACGCCGTCGAGCAGGAGCGATTGCAGCCAGCCCACGGGCATCAGCGGGCGGACAAAGTCAGCAGCGCGCGCCAGTAGGTCGCCAAAGCCGTCGGAAAGCGGCTGGCCGAGGGAGAAGACCACCTCGAACACGCCGACGACGACGAGGAGGAAGAGCAGAGGACCCCAGATGCGATGCAGCAGAACATTGTCGATCTTGCGCGTGTTGGCCGCCGAAAGCGGGGCCTGGTAGCCAGTACGGCGGCTGACCTGCGCGGCCCAGTTGTGCGTGCTGGCCGCGTTGCCGATGACGGGCAGCTCGACGCGATGGGTTTTGGCGTGACCGTTTTGCTGATTGAGAAAGAGCGGGACGGCATCGAGCCCGGTGCCGTGGACGGCGCTGATCTGCGCCACCGGCGCATCGAGCTCGCGCGCCAGCTGGAGCGCGTCGATGTGGCCGCCGCGTTTCTCCATCAGGTCCGACATGTTGAGCAATACCAGCGTGGGAAGGCCCACGGCAAGCACCGGCTGGGCGAGCATCAATTGGCGTGTGAGATGAAGCGAGTCCAAAACCAGCAAAACCGCGTCGGGCTTGGGCGTGCCGGGCATACGGCCGCGCAACACGTCCACGGCGACGCGCGCGTCTTCAGAGTACGGAGTGAGCGAGTAGATGCCGGGCAGGTCGATGATCGTGAGGTCTTCGCGGCCGACGCCGGCCATCACTCCCTTGCGCTGTTCCACGGTGACGCCGGGGTAGTTGGCGACCTTCTGCCGCAGGCCGGTGAGCTTATTGAAGAGCGTGGACTTGCCGGAGTTGGGCGGGCCAATGAGAAGCACCGTTTTGAGGGTGCTCCCAGGCGAAGCGGCGGGCGGCTTGAAAGCCGGGGTCTCACAACAGGCGTTCATCGCGCAGCCTCAGCCAGTTCGGGCGCTGCTTCGGTAGCCGTTGTGGCGGCTGTTGTGCCGGTGCAGGGGCGTACGCGAATGGCTGCCGCAGTCTCGTGGCGCAGCGCGATTTCCATGCCATCGATGCAGTAAACGGTGGGGTCGCCGGCCGGGGCGCGGCGCAGGGCGTGGACACACGCGTCGGGCACAAAGCCCATATGCATCAGATGGTTCTGGACGGATTCGGGGAGGTCGAGAGCCACTAGAATTCCGCGTTCTCCCACCTTCAGTTCGCTCAGCGCGCTCACCTGCCGGACTCCCGTATGCCGCCGCTGGAAGGGCAGCAATTTGAAAATGCGACCAGAATGGTCGGATTTCAGTATACGGCGAACATGCCTTGGGCTGCAATCAGGGTTTTCGGGGATCATCGTGTCGAGCAGTCTCATGAGTTGACCTCGAGGAAAGGGAAATCGGGAAGGGGATTTCTGGCTGAGAATCCCCCAGCCCTCCCTAGCCCCCTGGCGGACCCTCTGCTGACTTCATCGGAACGATGGTTTAGTTGTAGCAGTGGTTTTTTCGCCTGAAAGTGATCTAAATCACAGAAGAACAGGGAGCGAGGGAACGAGGGAGTAAGGGAGCCGGTCGAGTTGCTGGTTGCCCTTCGGCTCGCCCTTCGGCTACAAAAGCTGCATGACTATCGAGGAATTTCGCGCCTCGCTGGCGCTGGCCGAGCCGCCGTGCGAGCTTCCGGCTTCGCTTGCTGCCCTCTGGTGGGACGCCAAAGGTGACTGGGCGCGCGCCCACGGCATGGTCGACGATCTCTCGACGCGCGACGCGATGGCCGTGCATGCCTACCTGCACCGCAAAGAAGGCGTGGAGTGGAATGCCAATTACTGGTACGGCCGCGCGGGGCGCAAATTTCATCGGCCGACGCTGGAAGCGGAGTGGCAGGCGCTGGTGCAGGGGCTGCTCTAAAAGCGGCAAGTCAGCAAGTCGGCGAGTCAGCATGTCAGCGGCCGAAAGCGCAAATTGCCTTTCATTTGATTGCGAGCTGCTTGCAATCCGCGCCGCCTTTTGCTGCGCGCTATTTGTGCTTTTGCAGCCAGTGTAGATACGCGGAGAGCGAATGCAACTCGTCAACGTGGTCGGGCGCAGAATTTCCGGCAAACCCAATCACGGTGAGCCCGCCGACACTTACACGGCTCAGCATCTGCGTGCCCATGGAGCCAAATCGCGCCACCGGATGCGCCGTGAGTTGCCATTCGCGCAGCAGCCAGTCGGCGGTTTCTGTGGTGCTGGCAAAGGTGCCGGGAAAAATCTCTGAGTGCGTAATGATGAGGCGCTTTTTTCCTGCCTGTGCATCGCGGCCAAAGCGCAGCCAAACTTGCAGGTTGCTCACGTCTAAATCGGATTCGTCCGGACCCGGCGTGCCGTGCGTGTAGCCGGTATGCACGCCGTCGATGCAGAGGACGCGATGGACCCTGTCGTAGGAGGCGGGATCGAGCAGGATCTGGCGGATCGCGCCGCATCCGGCGCTCCAGCCACCGAGCACGATCTGGCTGAAGTGCATGTGGCTCGCCGATTCTGCTGCGGCGATCAGCGAGAGAAATCGCGTTGGGTCTTTGAACAACTCGACGTAGGATCCGGAACCCGCGCCGGCTTGCACACGGACTACGGCCATCTGGTGTTGCTGGCTGGCGGCAAGCTCCGGCAGCCAGTCTCCTCCATGGAAAAAGAAAAGCAGAGTGGCCGGCCGGTCGCGGCGCAGCCCTTGCGGCACAAAAAGCGTGCCCAACGGGAGGGGATAGCGATCACCCGGCGGCGATTGCTGATTGAGACGCGGATGGGCACGCGTGTGCTCCACCATGGGCGACGGATTCTGCGCTGCGGCCGAAGGCGCCTGCGAGGCAGGATTCTTTGCGGTTGCAGGAGCCTGCGCGAGCAATGCCGGCGGGGCGAGTGCGAGCGCTAGACAGATGCTCGAACAACAGGAGATGATGCGTGACATGCTCTGCATAGATATTGCAATCTCCGTCTGGGACGGTGAAAATCCTCGTCCGAGAACACAGGCATGAGACAAGCGCGCCGCAAGATCATCTTAGTGGAGTGGGATGCGTTGGGGGACGGGCACTTCGGCGAATGGCAAACCAGCGAGCCAGCAGGTCAACTGGTCGGCGATTTGGCGCCTGCCGATACCTCGAGAAAAAACTCCATTTCCCGGGCCGAAGCGTGCTACTCTGGCCGCGTGCCAGCGGCTTCCCAAGCTCAAAGGACGAGGACTGTCCGTCACCCGGCAGTGGTGCGCGTTACGCACTGGCTCACTTTTGTCGCGTTCATTGCACTGCTCGTGACGGGCGGGATGATCGTGATTTCGCATCCGCGCTTCTACTGGGGCGAGGTGGGAAACGTCAACACCAAGCCGCTTTTCGTGATTCCCATTCCATCCAGCCGCAGCACGGTGCCTAACGGCTACAACTACGAGATGCCGGACGAGAATGGCTGGAGCCGGTACCTGCATTTTGAAGCCGCATGGGTCGCGGTGCTCACTGGACTGGTGTACGGAGTCTACGGACTGTGGAGCGGACACTTCAAGAAGGATTTGATTCCGCAACGGCGCGATTGGAACTGGCGGGCTTACTGGGCCCGCATTGCGAAGTATCTTCACCGCGGGCCGCCGGATCGCGCGGAAGAGCGCTCGTATAACATCCTCCAGCGCACTGCCTATGTGGTTGTCATCTTCGTGTTGTTTCCGCTGATGATCTGGACCGGCCTGGCCATGTCGCCGTCGTTCACGGCGGCGTTTCCGGCCACCGTGGCGCTGCTGGGCGGACGCCAGTCGGCGCGCACCATTCACTTCTTCGTTTCCTGGTTGCTGCTGCTGTTCCTGTTTGTGCACGTGGCGATGGTGGCGCTGTCAGGATTCAGGAGCCGCATGCGAGCCATGATCACGGGCTATATGCGAGATCGAGAGGAGGGCCGATGAATCCGATCACGCGACGGAAACTCATTTATGGAGGCGCGGCTGCTGCTGCCGGAATTGGCGGATTGGTCGCCGCGGATCGCCTGGCCAAGCGCTACGGGTTGATTCCGCCGGATGGCGGTGGAGTCTACGGCCCGGGCGAGACGATGACCTACGCGTGCCAGCGGCTCCTAACCAGGAATACGCCGGCACGCGAGTTTCCGCGCAGCATGATCTCGAAGAATCCGTTTGCGAACGCGGTTGCGCCTCCCAACGACGCGTTTAAGCGCCTCGCGGCGGGCGGATTCAAGGACTGGCGGCTCGCGGTCGATGGAACGGTGGCGCATCCGATGTCGCTTTCGTTGGCCGATCTCAAAGCTCTCGGAATGCACAGCCAGATTACTGAGGTTGCCTGCGAGGAGGGGTGGTCGTATATCGCCGAGTGGATCGGGACGCCACTATCCGGCGTTCTGCGCGAGGCGGGAGTGCTGCCGCAGACGCGTTATATCGTCTACACCTCGATCGAGGAAGGCATGTGGGAGAGCATCGACATGCAGGATGCGAGGGACCCGCACACGCTGCTGACCATGGAGATGAATGATGGCGATCTGCCGTTGGGTTTTGGCGGGCCGTTGCGCCTGCGTTTGCCGCGCCAACTGGGCTACAAGAGCCTGAAGTACATCAACCGCATCACGGCCACCGACAACATCAGGAAGTTCGGCAAAGGCACCGGTGGCGTCGATCCCGAATACGGCTACTCATGGTACGCGGGGATGTGAAGCCGACCGGATGGCCCGCTACCCGGAAAGGCGCGGCGCCGGACGCGAATTCCACCGGCCTGCGCTCGATGCCGAATGGGATGCGCTGGTGGCGGGACTGCTTGAGAACAGCGGGCGAGCAAGTTAAGGAAAGAAAGTGCATTGCTAAGTGCAGGATTCGATAGTGAAGTTGCTGCCGATTTTGTTGAACTGGAGCGGTCGGCGCCTTGTGATTGCAGGCGCGCTGCAGTGTGTAATATTGGCCGGGCGAGCCCAGGTCAATATCCAGATTCCCTCGTTTCCGGGCGACGTGCCGTTCACGCCGCGCGAGCATAAAGAGTCGTTGCTCATCGAGCAGTATCCTGAAGCACCCAGCCAGCCGCCTGCGTTCACGATCCCCGTTGTGCCGTTGGGTTTTTCCAAGCCGGGCCCCTTTTACCTTCTCCGGCGCCAGAGCCTGGTGAGCCTCGATTTTCTCGACGAGAACCGGCTTCTGTTTACCTTCCATGTTCAGCAACTAATGCACCGCGATGATGCCGACGATCCGGGAGAGAAGGAGCGGCAGATTCGAGCGGTGGTACTGGCGCTGCCCGACGGGAAGATCGAGTCCCAGGCCCAGTGGGCAGTACCCGATCCGTTGCGCTATCTGTGGATGCTGAAAGACGGCCATTTTCTGTTGCGGGATTCGGACGGAGTTGAGGAGGGAGATTCCGCGCTGAAGATTACGCCTTACCTGCGCCTGCCGGGGCGTCTGCTCTGGCTGACGATGGATCCCGCACAGCAGGTTTTGGTTACCAATTCACTTGAGCCGGCAGACGTGACGCAAAAGCCCGGCGAGTCTGCGGCCGCTACGGCCCCGGGGCAGCCGGCAACGGCCGCGGATCCACAGAACGCCCAAGTCCAGCAAACTCTCGTGGTCCGCACCCTGCAACGCGAGTCGGGCCATCAAATCCAAACCACCCGAGTGCCCTGGACAAACCAAACCACCGATTGGCCAATCAGCTCCGAAGGTTACCTTACGAGCGCCAAAGGCAGCGGCCGGGAATGGCTTTTTACCCTGAATACGTTTGCCGGCGGAAGCAGGATTGTGGCGCACCTGGATTCCAGTTGTGCGCCCAGTGCCAACTACATCTCTGAAAGTGAACTGCTCGCGAGCACGTGCGATCCCGGAGGCGGAAGGCTAGTGGCGTTGTCGGCCAGCGGCGCCCCGCTATGGGAAGTGAGAAGAACGTCGAATGTCATGTGGCCGCTGCTGGCAACAGCGCAGGATGGCTCGAGGCTGGCGCGAGAGATTCTGGTCCTTAAACGCACAGCAAAGAGCTATAAGCAGCACCTGATCGGCGCAAAGGAAATGATTGGCCAAATGGTAACCGTGTCGAATGCCGCAGACGGCAAGGTGGTGCTCGAGGCGCCGGTCAGTCCCATATTGGACGGAGGCGGCAATGTGGCGATCTCACCATCCGGGCGGCGCGTGGCCATCCTCAGCGATGGAGCCATCCAGGTATTCGAACTAGCCGAGCATGCCCCATCGTCGGCCGCGGCCCCGGATCATTCGACACACTGAGCAGTTCTCAAGTTCGGTTGCGCATCCGGCCTCTATCACCGGAACCGGGAATGGGCTGGTCCTGCGCATTCGCTACCCCACTCCAACACGGTTGCACCCTGTGAACATCGTTTCATAGGGTGGGACTATTCGCCCTCCTTGTGCCTCCCATCACAGCGACTAATTCCTTCATTGCAGAGACTCATCGTAGCGGCCGGACCAGATCAAGATTGGCCAACAGCCGCACTGTGGAGCGAAGCGAATGAGTGAACCAAAGACTGTGATTCCCACCGTGATTATGGACGGGAACGAGGCCGCGGCGTCCGTGGCCTATCGACTCTCTGAAGTCGTTGCTATCTACCCCATCACCCCCTCGTCGCCTATGGCCGAGTGGGCCGATCAATGGCTCTCGGAGGGGAAGAAAAACATCTGGGGCGCGTTGCCCATCGTGGAAGAAATGCAGAGCGAGGGCGGGGCGGCGGGCGCGCTGCACGGCGCGTTGCAGGCCGGGGCCTTTGGCACCACGTTTACGGCCTCGCAGGGCCTGCTGCTGATGATCCCCAACATGTTCAAGATTGCCGGTGAGCTGACCCCGGCCACGATGCACGTCTCGGCCCGCACTTTGGCGACGCACGCGCTTTCGATCTTCGGCGACCACAGCGACGTGATGGCCTGCCGCGCGACGGGCTGGGCCATGCTGGCCTCGAATTCCGTGCAGGAAGTTGCGGACATGGCGACCGTGGCGCAGATCGCCACTCTCGAATCGCGCATTCCCTTCATTCACTTCTTCGATGGCTTCCGCACCTCGCACGAAGTGGGCAAGCTCGAGCCCATCAGCGACGAAACCATTCGCTCCATGGTGGACGACAAGTACCTCATCGCTTTCCGCAAGAACGCTCTCTCGCCCGATCGCCCCTTCATTCGTGGCACGGCGCAAAATCCCGATGTGTTCTTCCAGGCGCGCGAAGCGTGCACGCCGTTCCACGCGGCCGTTCCCGGCATTGTGCAATCGGTGATGGATCGCTTTGCCGTGCTGACGGGCCGCAGCTATCGCCTGTTCGACTATTACGGCGCGAAGGACGCGGAGCGCGTGATCGTGCTGATGGGTTCGGGCGCCGAAGCCGCTGAGGAAGCCGTGGATGCTCTTGTGCGCAACGGCGAAAAAGTGGGCATGGTGAAGGTGCGCTTGTATCGGCCGTTTGACAGCAAGGCATTCCTGGCCGCGCTGCCCACGACCATGAAGTCGATGGCCATTCTCGACCGCTGCAAGGAACCCGGCGGCGCGGGCGAGCCGCTCTATCAGGACATTATGACGGTGCTGGGTGAGCATGCCGGAAAGCTTCCGTTCGCTGCGCCCGTCGTCATCGGCGGCCGCTACGGACTCTCGTCGAAGGAATTCACGCCGGCTATGGTCAAGGGCGTTTTCGACGAGCTGAGCAAGCCGTCCCCCAAGAATCACTTTACGATCGGAATTAACGACGACGTGAGCCACTCGAGCCTGGACTACGATCCAGAGTTTTCCACCGAGGACCCGAAGACCGTGCGCGCGCTGTTCTACGGGCTGGGCTCCGACGGCACCGTGGGCGCCAACAAGAATTCCATCAAGATCATCGGCAGCGAGACGCCGAATTTCGCGCAGGGTTACTTCGTTTACGACTCGAAGAAGTCCGGCTCGATGACTACCTCGCACCTGCGCTTCGGGCCGAACCCGATCCGGTCGACGTACCTTATCACCAAGGCGAGCTTCGTGGCCTGCCACAACTTCAGCTTCCTGGAGAAGATGAACGTGCTGGAGGCGGCCATGCCGGGCGCGGTCTTCCTGCTCAACTCGCCGTACTCCGCGGCCGAGGTGTGGGACAAGCTGCCGCGCAGCACGCAGGAAGAAATGCTGCGCAAGAAGATCGAGTTCTACGTGATCGACGGCTACAAGGTGGCGCGCGAAGCTGGCATGGGCACGCGCATCAACACCATCATGCAGACCTGTTTCTTCGCCATCAGCGGCGTGTTGCCACGCGATGAAGCCATCGCGCAGATCAAGAAGTCGATCAAGAAGACCTACGGCAAGCGCGGCGAATCGGTGGTGCAGAAGAACTTTGCCGCCGTGGATCACGCGCTGGCGCATCTCGAGAAAGTCGAGCTGCCGAAGGCCGCGACGTCGAGCTTCGATCTCACGGGCGCGTTCTCCTCGAAGGCGCCGAAGTTCGTGCACGACGTGCTGGGCAAGATCGCCGAGGGCAAGGGCGACCTGATTCCCGTGAGCGCGATTCCTGCCGGCGGCGCGTATCCTTCGGGCACGGCGCAGTGGGAGAAGCGCAATATCGCGCAGTTCATTCCTGTGTGGGACGAGAACCTGTGCATCCAGTGCGGAAAATGCGTGATGGTGTGCCCGCATGCCGTGATTCGCGCCAAAGTTTACAGCGCCGATCTCGGCGACAAGGCGCCCGCCACGCTCAAGTGGGCCAAGCCCAAGTGGCGCGGCATGGAGCAGGAGCGCTACACGCTGCAAGTTGCGCCTGAAGATTGCACCGGATGCGCGGTGTGCGTGGAAGTGTGCCCCGTGAAGAACAAGAGCGACGCCGGCAAAAAAGCCATCAACATGGCGCCGCAAGCACCACTGCGCGAGCCGGAACGCGAGAATTGGGAGTACTTCCTCTCGCTGCCGGAAGTGGATCGCTCCAAGCTCTCGCACAATCAAGTGAAGGACCTGCAACTGCTGGAGCCGCTCTTCGAGTTCTCTGGCGCTTGCGCGGGCTGCGGCGAAACGCCGTATATCAAGCTGCTCACGCAATTGTTTGGCGACCGGCTCTACATCGGCAACGCTACGGGCTGCTCGTCGATCTACGGCGGCAACCTGCCGACCACCCCCTATACTTCGAATGCGGAGGGCCGTGGCCCGACGTGGTCGAACTCCCTCTTTGAGGACAACGCCGAGTTCGGCTTCGGCATGCGAGTGGCGCTGGATCAACAGAAGGCCTTTGCGGAGAATCTGGTCACGCGGATGGCGCCGGCCATCGGTGCGGAGCTTGCCGCGGATCTGGTGGGCGCTACGCAGAAGACCGAACCCGAAATCAATCAGCAGCGCGAGCGCGTAAAGGCACTTCGTGCCGTATTGGCCGGGAACGGCTCTTCCGACGCGAAGAATCTGCTGGCCATTGCCGACGTGCTGATTCGCAAGAGCGTGTGGATCCTGGGCGGCGACGGATGGGCCTACGACATCGGCTTCGGCGGGCTCGATCACGTGCTCGGCTCAGGCAAGAACGTGAACGTGCTGGTTCTCGACACCGGCGTCTACTCGAATACCGGCGGCCAGGCTTCCAAGTCCACACCGCGCGGCGCAGTGGCAAAGTTTGCCGCCAGCGGCAAGACCAACAGCCGCAAGGATCTGGCCATGGAAGCCGTCAGTTACGGCTCAGTCTACGTGGCGCAGGTGGCGCTGGGCGGCAACGACTCGCACGTCGTGAAGGCCTTCCAGGAAGCCGAGGCGCACGACGGTCCGTCTATCATCATCGCGTACTCGAGTTGCATCGCCCACGGCTGCGACCTGGTGCACGGACTGGAGCAGCAAAAACTGGCTGTGCAGTCGGGCTACTGGCCGCTGATGCGCTACAACCCCGCGCTGCGCGAGGAGGGCAAGAATCCCTTCCAACTCGATTCCAAGGCGCCTTCGATCCGGCTTAAGGATTACGCCTATCGCGAAGCACGCTACACCATGCTGGCGCGCAGCAATCCCGAGGTGGCCGCGAAGCTGTTGGCCGAAGCGCAAGATGACGTGGAGCGGGAGTGGCGCGTTTACTCTGCTCGCGCCGCCATGCCGGGCCGCGGAGAGACGCCGCACATTGCGCCTTTGGAGAAACCGGAAGCAAAGCCCGAAGAGAATCTGGCGGCTGCGGCTGCTGGAGGTGAAAAATGACCGATATTTCCATGCAATATCTCGGCATGAAACTCAGCGGCCCGATTGTGGTCGCGAGCCACACCGCTCTCTGAGTCGATCGACAACGTTCGCCACATGGAGGATGCGGGCGCGGCGGCCATTGTGCTCACCTCGCTTTTTGAGGAGCAGTTGGCGCTGGAGTCGCGCACGCTCGACGAAGACTTGTCCCGCGGCACGGAGTCGTTTGCCGAGTCGTTGGGTTTCCTGCCCGAACTGAGCGACTACCGCATGTCGCAGGATGGATATCTCGAGCATGTGAAGCGTGCGGGGGAGGCGGTGGATATTCCCATCATCGCCAGCCTGAATGGGGCCACTCCCGGCGGCTGGGTGCGATTTGCCAGGGAGATGGAGCAGGCAGGAGCCGATGCCATCGAACTGAACACTTTCGCGCTGGCGACCGACCGCAGCCAGACTTCTGCGGAACTTGAGCTGCAACTGCTCGAACTCGTAGACAGCGTGTGCAAGGCGGTCAAGGTTCCCGTCGCGGTCAAGCTTTCGCAATCGTTTACCAGCCTGCCGCACTTGTGCGCACGTCTTGAAGATGCCGGCGCGCGAGCCATGGTGCTCTTCAACCGCTTCTATCAGCCGGACTTCGACATTGAGACGCTGGAGGTCAGGCCTTCGCTGCACTTTTCGACACCGTCCGAATTATTGCCGCGGCTGCACTGGGCGGCGATCCTTTATGGCCACCTGAACGGCGACATCGCGATCACCGGCGGCGTGCATTCGGCCGAAGATGTGTTGAAGGCGATCATGGCCGGCGGCAGCGTAACGCAGATGGCCTCGGCGCTGCACATTCACGGCATCGAGCACATCGGCCGCGTGCTGGCCGACCTGCGCTATTGGCTCGAGAAGCGCGAGTATGCGACGCTTGCCGAAACGCGCGGCTGTTTGAGCCGCCGCTCGGTGCCTGACACTTCTCCTTACGACCGTGGCAATTACATCAAGACGCTCAGCTCGTACAGCTTGCGACAAACGGTAGCGGCATTCTGAACTTGTCTATTCTTTCTTTATGATCGGCGGCTGCGGAAAATTGCAGCTGCCATTTTTTCGCTCGTGCGCGGGGCCTCTGTTGAGGCTTCAACGGCCAAGAAAACGCAGTACGGATTTTTCCAGGATGCCGCGCGCGCGGGGGATTGCGGCTGCGACAGGCGCGCTGAAAGTTTCGCCCAGATCGGTAGAGCCGACACCGACGGTCAACAGCATGGCATGGGATTTGATGGAGCCGTAAAGTGAGCGCGTCACACCGAGAAGCTCAGAGGGTTTGATGTGATGCGAAGCCGGTGCTGCTGAGCTATCGACGCGCGACGATACCGGAATAAGCCGCACGCGTCCCGGCGGGGGCTTCACGGAAGCATCGACAAAAAGCACGGAATCAGCGGCGGCAATCTCTTCGGCCAGGTCTGGAGTCCACTGCTGGCGCGAAATGACGCGTACTTCGGGCTCCCCGCGGAATCGCTCCTCTGCCCATGCGGCAAGATTCAGGCCTACGCCATCGTCGCCGCGTAAGGTGTTGCCGCAGGCAAGGATGAGGCAACGTGCTGTGATCGCCATTTTGTCCGTTCTCCGAATCGAATCCGTTCTTTGGTCTCTGGGAGTCGCGCCGGAACAATTCTTGTTGATCGCGCGGGAAATTAATTCCGCGCGATCTGATCCACAACTTCGCCGTCAGCAGACAGCAGCGAAATCACGAGCGGCATTTGCCCAAAGGC
Source organism: uncultured Acidobacteriota bacterium (assembly GCA_963729915.1). Taxonomy (GTDB): domain Bacteria; phylum Acidobacteriota; class Terriglobia; order Terriglobales; family Acidobacteriaceae; genus Telmatobacter. The sequence continues at coordinate 260,133 of CAVSQE010000026.1, forward strand.
ATGTGTTGAGCAACTCAGGCAGGGGTCGAAAGTGCGAACAACAGCTTCCACACGGTTCAAGATGCCTTCAGTGAATTTGCCGTCCTTTACATAGTGCCGGGCTGCCTGCAGCACGCCGCGATTCATGGCGTTGTTGTTCTGGCCGGTAGCAATCACCAGGTTCGCCCAGGTGATCTTGCCGTTTTCATCCACCTTGTAGTGGTGGTGGAGCACGCCGCGAGGTGCTTCAGCCTGCCCGGCGCCCTCGAGGCGATTCACGCCGGCCGTGGCGCGCACATGCTTGTCGAGAATGCGTGAGTCGCTGAGGATCTCTTCGATCTTCTCAATTCCAAAGAGAATTTCGACCAGCCGCGCGTGATGATAGTGGAACGAGCTTGCGACGGGCCCGGCGGACAACTGCTTGAACTCGGCGAATTCTTTCTCGGCGCGTGGTGTGCCCATTTGCTTGACAATGTTCAGTCGCGCCAACGGGCCGACGCGATAGCTTCCATCCGGGTATCCGAGGGGCTTGTAATAGGCGAACTTGGTGTAGCTGTAGGGTTCCACGGCCTCGCCGATCACTTCGGTGAAGCGGCTCGCCGTCATGCCATCTTCGATGATGTTGCCGGTGGCACCGATCAGCCGCAGCGCGCCGTCTGTGAAGTCGATCGACTCCTCTTCGCTGATCAGGCTCATGTAATTGGACGGGAAGTTTGCGAAGACCTCGATCTCCGGCTTGAATGTATCCGCAATCTGCTTGTACGCGCCCAGGGCCAGGCCGACGCTGGCGTAGGCCTCGGGCAGCATCGCCAGAATCTTGTCGCGCTTCTCGGCGGAAAGCGGCTCGGTGAGGCCTCCGGGCACGACCCAGCCGGGATGCACGCGCTTGTCGCCAAGCAATTCGATGATGCTTTGCCCAATGCGGCGCAGAGCGATGCCGGCGCGACCGAGCTCCGGTTTGGCCGCCGCCACACCGAGAATGTTGCGTAGTTTGGGATCGGACTCCATGCCCAGCAGCAGGTCGGGCGAGGCAAGATAGAAGAAGCTGAGCGCGTGCGATTGCACCATCTGCGCCAGGTTCAACATGCGCCGCAACTGCGCCGCGGTGTGCGGAATGCGCACCGACATAATGGCCTCGCAGGCCTTGGCCGATGCGATGAGATGCGAAACCGGGCAAATGCCGCAGATGCGCGCCATCAGGCTGGGCATCTCGTAAAACGGACGGCCTTCGCTGAAGCGCTCAAAGCCGCGTACCTGCGTCACGTGGAAGTGCGCGTTCTCAACTTCGCCCTGGCCATTGAGCTGGATGGTGATTTTGCCGTGGCCTTCAAGGCGTGTTACCGGATCGATGGTGATGGTCTGGCTCATGGTCAGCTCCGATTTCTTTCAGTGGGTGCGGGCGTGGACGCCCGCACGACAGCCGGTCTAGAGACCGGCGCTACTTTAAGCTCCAAAGCGGGTGAGCGCCGAAATGTCCAGCGGGCCGCCGTTAACCAGCGCAGTGAGCGCGGTGTGAAATGTGTCCGCCGAGGGCGGGCAGCCGGGCAGGAAAACGTCCACCTTCACAAACTCATGGATGGGCCGCACCATGCGCAGCAGCTTGGGCACCACGACACAGGGAATCTGCGCTTGCGCGCTCGCATTCTGGATGTAGGCGCGGTCGAGAATCGCCTCGGGGCCAATGGGATTGCGCATCGACGGCACGTTGCCGGTAATTGCGCAGTCGCCCATGGCGATCAGCATTTTCGAGTGGTCGCGCACCTTCTTGATCTTCTTCTCGTCGTCAACCGAGGAGACGGCGCCCTCGACCAGCACGATATCCACCTCGTCAGGAAACTCCTTGGCGTCAACGAGTGGGCTGTAGACCACGTCGACCACTTCCGCTAGTTCGAGCAGCCGCTCGTCCATGTCGAGGAACGACATGTGGCAGCCGGAACATCCGTCAAGCCACACGGTGGCAAGCTTCAGTTTGCTCATTGCGCCTCCCGCATCAGGTTCAGATAGGGCAGAAATTCGGGATACTTCGGGTGATCGGAGCCGATCTTGCTTTTGTCGAAGAGAGCCCCGGTGGGACAGACCTGCACGCATTTGCCGCAACGCGTGCAAGCGGAGCTTCCCCACTCCTGGTGCAGGTCGGAGATGATCACAGAGTTGGTGCCGCGGCCCATGACGTCCCAGATGTGCGCGCCCTCAATCTCGGAGCAGACGCGTACGCAGCGCGTGCACAGGATGCAGCGGTTGTGATCGAGAGTGAAACGCTCGTGCGAAGCGTCGACGGGAAGATCGGGATTGCGATAGGGCAGGCGGACGTGCGTCAGTCCCTGTTCCTGGCCCAGGGTTTGCAGTTCGCAGTGGCCGTTGGAAACGCACACCGAGCAAATGTGATTGCGCTCGGCGAACAAGAGTTCGAGAATCGTGCGGCGGTGCTTTTGCAGCCGTTCCGTGTTGGTGCTGACCTCCATGCCTTCCTGCACTGTGGCCACGCAGGCCGGCAGCAATTTGTTCGAACCCTTGATCTCCACCAGGCACATCCGGCACGCGCCCACCTCGCTCAGGCCTTCGAGATGACAGAGCGTTGGAATCGGGATGTCGTTCTCGCGCGCTACCTCGAGGATGGTTTGTCCGGCGCGCGCGCTCACTTCCTGCTCGTCGATGACAAGAGTTTTGACATCTGTTTCCTGGCTCATGCCACCACCTCCACAGCCGTTTCCATGTTGCAGACGCCGGCCGCACAGCGTTTGTGCAGAATGTGCTCGATGTACTCATTGCGGAAATATTTGAGTGTGCTCAGCACGGGATTGGGCGCCGTCTGCCCCAGCCCGCACAGGCTCGTCTCCTTCACCGTGACGCAGAGATCTTCGAGCAGCGCCAGGTCGTCCATGGTTCCCGTACCGGTGCAGATGCGCGTGAGCAGCGTATACATCTGCGCCGTGCCGGCGCGGCAGGGAATGCATTTGCCGCACGATTCGGTCATGCAGAACTCGATGAAGAAGCGCGCCACGTTGACCATGCACGAAGTGTCGTCCATCACGATCATGCCGCCGGAGCCCATGATGGAGCCCATCTTCAGCAGCGCGTCGTAACTCACGCCCACATCCAGCATCTCTTCGGGAATGCATCCGCCCGAAGGCCCGCCGGTCTGCACGGCCTTGAATTTGTGGCCGTCCGGCACGCCGCCGCCGATGTCCTCGATGATCTCGCGCAGCTTGATGCCCATGGGCACTTCCACCAGGCCGGTGTTGGCGATTTTGCCGGTGAGCGCGAAGACCTTGGTTCCCTTGCTGCGCTCTGAGCCCATGTCATGAAACCACTTGCCACCGTTGCGCACGATGGGCGCGATGTTGGCGTAGGTCTCTACGTTGTTGATCAGCGTCGGCTTGTCCCACAATCCGCTCGAAGCCGGATAGGGCGGCCGCGGCTTGGGCGTGCCGCGCCTGCCTTCAATCGAGGCAATCAGCGCCGTCTCCTCGCCGCACACAAATGCGCCGGCGCCGAGACGAATCTCCACATCGTAGTTGAAGGGCGTATTGCAGATGTTGTTGCCCAGTAGTCCGTGACGCCGCGCCTCGCGCAGCGCGGTAGTCAGCCGCGAAACGGCCACCGGATACTCGGCGCGTACGTAAATGAAGCCTTTGCTCGCGCCCACGGCGTAGGCAGCAATCGCCATGCCCTCAATGACGCGATGCGGATCGCCTTCCATCACACTGCGATCCATGAATGCGCCGGGGTCGCCTTCGTCGCCGTTGCAGACCACGTATTTCAGGTCGCCTTTGGCCTTGGCTACGGTGCCCCACTTCAGCCCGGTGGGATAGCCGCCGCCGCCGCGCCCGCGCAGCCCGCTCTCCGTGATGCGGTGAATGACGCCGTTGGGCGTCATCTCGGTGAGCACCGTCAGCAGCGCCTTGTAGCCGTCGTGTGCAATGTAGTCGTCGATCTTTTCGGGATCGATGTAGCCGGCATTCTCCAGCACCACGCGCACCTGCTTGTCGAAATGGTCATTCAGATCGCACTGCAATTCCGGCGCCGGCGAGCCGCCCAGGTGATGCACAATGGCCTCGGCCTTATCCGCCTTCACGTGGTGGTACAGCGTCTCCTCGGGATCCACGCGCACCAGCGGGCCATGCGAACAAGGGCCCATGCAGCCGGTGCGGCGGATCAGGACTTTTTTACCCGCGGCCTCGGCCGCCTTCACCAGTGCATCCTTCAGTGCGCCTGCGCCCTGGCTCGCGCAGGCCAGGTCCATGCACACATTCACTTCGTAGTCGTACTTGGCGTTCTCCTGCTGGACGCTTTTTGCAATCTGTTCGAGCTCTTCGATCGTCATTCCACAGCCCACCTTTCCAGTTGCTCGAGCATCTGTTCACTGGTGATCTCGCCGGCCACTTCACCGTCGCACAAAACCACCGGCGCACGGCTGCATGCGCCTACGCAACGCGCCGTCATCAGGCTGATCTGTCCATCCGGCGTGGTCTGCCCCGGCGTAATCCCCAGCTGTTTTTCGGCAGCGCCAATCAGCTTGTCCGCACCCTTGATGTAGCAGGCAGTGCCGGCACAGACCGTTACGGTGTGTTTGCCCGGAGGCTTGAGCGTGAAGTAGTGATAAAACGTTGCTACGCCGTACGCCTGACTCAGCGGCACGTGCAGAGAAAGCGCGACAAAACGGATGGCATCGTCGTCGAGGAAGCCGAACGACGACTGCACGGTGTGCAGCGTCTCAATGAGCGCATGACGGGCAAAGCCGTTCTTGCGCATGGTGCCATTCACGATTTTCCATCGTTTGTCTTCGCTGGGTAGAGGTGGCGGCGTGATGACTGGCACAATTCCTCCCTGGCCGGTGCAACTCGAGAGCTGCAACCAATGCGGAATGGCGTTTGGCGCGACCCGCACAGTGCCTACCATTGTTCTACGAGCCGAGGGGTTGTGCAATCCGTGACCGCAGTCACGGTGCTGTGTGGCTATCCTATTTGTTGACTTGGGTTTCGCTGGTTCCCGAATGCGGTAGGCCAAGCCGCGCCGTTATCCGCAAAGAACCGTGTTGCGGCGCACAAAATCCATCGAATGCACCGTAAAGTGCGTGCGCGAGATCACTTAGTGGCCCCGGCGCAGCTTACGGATAAGCTCTTATTTGATCGCTCGAAGTTGAAACTGGTAGTTGCTGTAGTCGATTGTGACCTCGGTCTGGCCAAAGAGCATGCTGTTCGATTCGGCGCGCGCGTGCATGGCCATGGAGAAGCCGTTGACGTTCGCGTATTGGCGCATCATGTGCGTCGTGCCTGCAAAGGCCGAAGGGCTCTTCGACGCGACCCCGTCAATCTGCACGAGGGAGCCGTCCTTCGCGTCCGCCCAAAGGGTTCCGATAATCAGGTTGGGAGCCTCTTCCCTGGGCGTGATGGCAAGAACGTAGCAGTCGCGGCCGTTGAGCTTCTGCACGCCGCCGGGCTTCAGCGTCATTTGGTAATTCGCTGAAGTGAACCAGGATTTTTCCCAGTTGCCGGGCAGATTGATGGTCTTTTCGTTATCGATCAGCGGTTTCAATCCAAAGTGCAGGATCAGGCTCGATCCGCTCTGCGAAAGTACCGTGTAATCTTTGCCGACGCCCTTCTTGTAGTGGTCGCGTACCGTCATTTCCGCTGCGGGATGGGTTTCGTCGCCGCCGCGGTAGACGGAATAGTGTTCGACATCGGTGAATTCCAGAATGTTGTCTACGCGCGTCGCAACGGCGGTATCAATCTGGCGAATAATCGCGGCCTGATCCGGAGCCTGGGCCGCGGCCACCTGAACTCCCAATGCGCTCAGGAGCAAAACGGCAACGATTGCACGCATCGTCTGAAGCCGCCGGTAATCCATGGACTCGCTCATGCTCCCCTTCAGATTAACTTCTTTCGCCGGGTCAGCGCTGCTCCGCAGAAGGCTGTGACTGGACTCGTCGAAAGATAAGAATGCGCAGGTTCTCATGCGCTATGCTGGGTCTCTGGGCGAGGCACAGCGTTGACGCACGATTCTCATCCAAGGCAAAGACCGCACGAAGTGCTGCTGCGGCGAGAACGGTACGAAGTACGCGGCGTGGTGCAGGGCGTCGGCTTCCGGCCGTTCGTCTATCGGCTCGCGCTGGAGGAGGGCCTGGGCGGATTCATCGGCAACGATACGGGAGGGGTAACAATCGAAATTGAGGGGCCGGCCGAGCGGGTGGAAGCATTTCGCCGCCGGCTCGAAGCCGAGGCGCCGCCGCTTGCGCGCATCGACTCAGTTGCGGTGCGCGAGGCGCAGGCGACGGGCGAAGCCGGCTTCAGAATTATTGCCAGCGATGACGGAGGCCACGTCAGCACCGGGATTCCCGCCGACGCGGCTACTTGCGCGGACTGCCTGCGCGAGTTGCTTGATCCCAACGACCGCCGCTACCGCTATCCGTTTTTGAATTGCACCAACTGCGGCCCACGCTACACCATCACGCGCCGCATTCCCTACGACCGTCCGCAAACCTCCATGGCGCGCTTCACCATGTGCGCGGCCTGCCAGGCGGAATACGACGATCCCACCAACCGGCGCTTCCACGCACAGCCCAACGCCTGCCCGGTGTGCGGGCCGCGCGTCTGGCTTGTCGCGGCAAACGGAACCGCGATTCCGTCCGGCGATCCTGTGATTGCGGCGATCGACCGGCTGATGGCCGGCGAGATTATGGCAATCAAGGGCATCGGCGGTTTTCATCTCTGCGTGGACGCAACGAACGAGGCCGCAGTAATGCGGCTGCGCGAGCGCAAGCATCGCTACGGCAAGCCGCTCGCGGTCATGGTCCGCGATCTGGACGCCACGCGCGCGGTTTGCACGCTGACCGGCGAAGAAGAGGCGCTGCTAAAGACGATTCCGCGGCCGATTGTCCTGGCGCGGCGGCGCGCGGATTGCGGCATCGCCGATTCTGTTGCGCCGGGAATTCCGTGGCTGGGCGTGTTTCTGCCTTACGCGCCCTTGCAGCACTTGCTCTTTGCCGACGTTCGCGTGAAAGCGCTCGTGATGACCAGCGCCAACCTCAGCGAAGAGCCCATCGCGATCGACAATGACGAAGCGCTGGCGCGGCTCAAGCATATTGCCGACGCGTTCCTGATGCACGACCGCGAGATTCTGCAGCGCTGCGACGATTCGGTGATGGCATTGGTGGATGGCGCGCCGCAGTTGATTCGCCGCGCCCGCGGGTTTGTGCCGCTCGCGGTGCCGTTACCTTTCGATACTCCGTCGCTGCTGGCCGTGGGCGGGCATTTGAAGAACGTGTTTGCCCTCGCGCGCGACCGCTTTGCCTACCAAAGCCAGTATTTAGGCGATCTCGAAAACCTCACAGGCCTCGATTTCTTCCGCGAGGCGCTCGCTCATTTGATGCACACTTTCGAGATCGAGCCCGAAGCGGTCGTGCACGATTTGCACCCCGGATATTTGTCGACGTCATGGGCCAAGGAGTGGGCCGCCGAGCGACATCTACCGCTCATCGCCGTGCAACATCACCACGCGCACATCGCAGCCTGCATGGCGGAGCACGGCATTGAAGGCCCTGCGATTGGATTGTCCCTCGACGGCACTGGCTACGGGACTGACGGCCGCATCTGGGGCGGGGAAGTGCTGATCTGCAGACTCGATGGCCCCGATCCTGGAAAATTCGAGCGGTTCGCACATCTCGACTACGTTCCCATGCCCGGCGGCGAGGCGGCGATTCGCGAGCCGTGGCGCATGGCGCTCGGAGCATTGCACGCAGCGGGCCTTGATGTGGAGTCGCCGGGGGCGATTGCGCTCCTCGGCGTGAAGCCGCAGGAAGTGCGCGTGCTGAAGCGCATGATCGAGCGCGAGTTGAATACGCCGCTCACTTCAAGTTGCGGACGGCTCTTCGATGCGGTTGCTGCCGTGGTGCTGGGTCGCGGCGTGGTCGATTACGAGGCGCAGGCGGCGATCGAGCTGGAAGGGTGCGCCGTGGATGAACCGGACGACCTCGGTTCCGGCTATCCGCTGGAGATGCAGAACGGAAATTGGCCAGCGCGAGAGACCGCAAGGATTTCCGCGTCGTCCTTATGGCGCGAGCTGTTGGAAGACCTTCGCGCGGGGGTCGGCAAACCGCGCATTGCTGCGCGTTTTCATGCCGGGGTTGCCGCGGCATTCATCAACGCTGCGAAGCTGACCCGCGAGAATACAGGAATTGAAAGAGTGGCCCTTTCCGGCGGCTGCCTGCACAACCGCCGGCTCGCGCGCTTGCTGCGCACGGGGCTCGAAGAAGAAGGTTTTGAGGTTTTCCAGCATCGCACAGTCAGTCCCGGCGATGGCGGCCTCAGTTACGGCCAGGCAGCCGTCGCCGCAGCCATCCTCGCAACGCGCTCCTAACCAGACCAATCGAACCAACGGAGGATCGATGACATTCGCAAAACCAAGTTCCCATTGGACGGTAAAGATCGCATCCGTAATTTTCATTTTGCTTGTGGCGATCTGCGCCGCGGTGCCCGTCCGCGCCCAGCAATCCGACAACGAGAAAGCCGTCTGGAAGCTGGAGACAACGTATTGGGAAGATGTGAAAGCCCTCGATCTCGACAGTTACAGAAACCTCTGGCACGAGAACTTTGTGGGTTGGCCTTATTCGAGCTCACAGCCGGCGCGGAAGGACCATATTACGGACTGGCTTAAGGCCCACACGGACAAGGGAGATACCCTTGCCTGGTTTGAGTTGGAGCCTGCGGACAGCCGGGCTACGGAGAACCTGGTGGTGACGGAATACTGGCTGACCTCACTCTGGGCGGACAAAGCAGGTCACGGAGAACCGTTTACGCAGCGAGTCACACACACCTGGATCAAGACCGCGCAAGGCTGGCAGATCATCAGCGGCATGTCGGCAGCAGTTCCCGCGAATTAGCCGGAGATCCGCACCAGTTCCTGCGCTTCCTCGCGCGGGCCGAGGATCGACATGCGCGGAATGCGCCCGCGCACCATCGCGACTTCGTCGCAGCGGTGCAGCCGCGGGCAGCTTTGGCAGTCCTTGAAGATCTTGTCGGGCAGCTCTGCCTTGTCTTCCACGGTGCGGAAGCCGTACTTGAAAAAGAAATCGGGAATGCGCGTGAAAAGGCACACGGACTGGATGCCGTGCGTCTCGGCTTCTTCAATGAGCGCTTTGATGATGCCGCCGCCTGCGCCCTGGCTCTTGGCCTCGGGCTTGACCACGATGGAGCGCACCTCGCAGAGATGCGGGCCGTAAAGGTGCAGTGCACCGCAACCCAGAAATACGCCGCCATCAGACTCGGCGACCGTGAAGTCGCGGATGTTTTCGCAGATCTCGGCGAAGGGGCGCTTGAGAAGGGTGCCGTCGCCGGAGAGCGAGTTCACAAGATCGTAAATATTGGAGGCGTCGTGCAGCAGCGCCTTACGCACCAGCATGAACGGCCTCCGCTGCGGTGGATTTTACAAGCGCGGCGATGCGTTCGGATGCGGCATCGAGCGCATGCTGCACGCGCTCGCGCGCGGTCCCGCCGATCACGTCGTGGCAATCGAGCGTGGCGTCAAGAGTGATCGCAGTGTAAAAATCTTCGCCGAACTCCTCGCCAAACGGACACAGTTCCGCGAGCGTCAAGTCGCTCAACTCAACCCCTTTTTCCATCGCAAATCGTACCGCTTGGCCGATCTTTTCGTGCGCCAGACGGAAGGGAACGCCCTTGTGCACGAGGTAGGTGGCTGCGGCCATGGCGTTTAGATAGCCTGACTGCGCCGCCGCGCTCATGCGCTCGCGATGGAATTCGAGGGCCGCGGTAAAACGCGCCACGAGCTTGAGCGTCTGGGGAACGAAGTCGGCCGCGAAGGCCGGCTCCTGCGTCTCCTGCATGTCTTTATTGTAGGCCAAAGGCAGGCCCTTGAGCTGGAGCGTGACGGTTTGCGCCGCGCCGTTGAGGCGGCCGACTTTTGCGCGCAGTAATTCCGTCAGATCGGGATTCTTTTTTTGGGGCATGGCGCTCGATCCCGTGGAAAAGGCCTCGGGTAGAATTACGAACCCGAACTCGGCAGTCGCGAAGAGCGTAATTTCCTCGGCAAAGCGGCTCAGGTGCAGTCCGACGAACGTGAGCGCCTGCAGATATTCGAGGATAAAATCGCGATCGCTCGTGGCGTCGATCGAATTAGCAGTGGGCGCGTCGAATCGGAGCTGGCTCGCTGCAAGCGAGCGATCGAGCGCGAGCGTCGCGCCGGCTACCGCGCCCGATCCAAGCGGGCAAAGGTTCAGCCGCCTTGCGCAATCGGCCAAACGCGAAGCATCGCGCAGCGTCATTTCCACATAGGCCAGCAGCCAATGCGCGACGAGAACCGGCTCGGCGCGTTGTAGGTGCGTGTAGCTCGGCATCACATTGCCGCCCGCTTTGCGCGCCTGTTCCACAAGCGCCAGTGCCCATGCTGCCAGCCCGTCGATGACGAGCTCAATCTGCGCGCGCACGTAGAGGCGCAGATCCGTCGCGATCTGCTCGTTGCGGCTGCGACCGGTGTGCAGCTTCAGTCCCAGCGGCCCGATCCGCTCTGCCAGCTTGAGTTCGACGAAGTGATGAATGTCCTCGGCCGAAGAATGATCGCGCACCTTTGCTTTGCCCGCGTCGGAGGCAAACTCCACGCCGATAGCGTCGAGCGATCTCTTGAGCTCCGCTGTTTCCGCTTTGGTCAGGATCCCCGCCGCATAGAGAGCGGACGCGTGCGCCTTGCTGGCGGCAATCTCTTCATCGAGAAGCCGCCAATCGAAAACAATGGACCGTTGCCACGCCTCAAATTCAACGTCGAGCGGCTCACGGAAGCGGCCGGACCACATCTTCCCGGATTGTTGTTCGTTGGACATTGTATTAAGCGTACCTGCTATTTCTTCTCCTTACCGTTATTAAGTTGGGGCATCTCGCTGCTCTTGCTCAGCGTGAGGAGGCCGGCTTTGGAGTAGGTGAGGAGCTTCTCCCGGGTGTCGGTGATGTCGAGGTTGCGCATGGTGAGTTGTCCGATGCGGTCGCGCGGGGAGAAGGTGGATTCCGTCTTCTCCATGCTGAGACGCTCGGGATGGAACGTGAGATTGGGCGACTCGGTGTTGAGGATCGAGTAGTCGTTGCCGCGGCGCAGCTCGAGCGTGACCTCGCCGGTGATGGGCTTGGCGACCCAGCGCTGGGCGGATTCGCGGAGCATGATCGCCTGAGAGTCGAACCAACGGCCCTGATAGAGCAGACGGCCGAGTTTGCGGCCATGATCGCGGTACTGCTCGATGGTGTCCTCGTTATGAATGCCGGTAATGAGGCGCTCGTACGCGATAAAGAGCAGCGCGAGACCCGGAGCCTCGTAGATGCCGCGGCTCTTGGCCTCGATGATCCTGTTCTCAATTTGATCGGACATGCCGAGCCCGTGGCGGCCGCCGATGCGGTTGGCTTCGAAGAGCAGGTCAACGGGCGAGTCGAATTGCTGACCGTTGAGGGCAACGGGCGCGCCCTCTTCGAAGCGAACGGTGACCTCTTCGCGCTGGATCGCGACATCGTCGCGCCAGAATGCCGTGCCCATGATGGGGACGACGATTTTGACGGACGTAGAGAGATGCTCCAGATCCTTGGCTTCATGAGTTGCGCCAAGAATGTTGGAGTCGGTGGAGTAGGCTTTTTCCGCGGACATTTTGTAGGCGAAGCCGTTGCGCTGCATGAAGGCAGACATCTCGGCGCGGCCGCCTAATTCGTCGATAAATGCGGCGTCAAGCCAGGGCTTGTAGACCTGGAGGTTGGGATTGACGAGCAGGCCGTAGCGGTAGAAACGCTCGATGTCGTTGCCTTTGAAGGTAGAGCCGTCGCCCCAAATGTGGACGTCGTCCTCCTTCATAGCGGCGACTAGCATGGTGCCCGTGACAGCGCGGCCGATCGGGGTGGTGTTGAAATACGGCACGCCTGCGGTGGTGATGTGGAAGGCCCCGGCCTGCAACGCAGCGATGCCTTCGCGTACGAGCGCGCTGCGGCAGTCGATGAGGCGAGCCTTTTCCGCGCCGTATTCGAGGGCCGCGCGCGGGATGGCGTCGTAGTCGGTTTCGTCGGGTTGGCCGAGATTGGCTGTATAGGCGTAAGGGATCGCGCCCTTCTGCTTCATCCAGTGCAGGGCAGCGGAAGTGTCGAGCCCGCCGGAGAAGGCGATGCCAACTTTCTTACCCGTGGGCAGCGATTCGAGAATTACGGACATGCTTGCGAAACTCCTTGAGGTTCACAGTTCGTAGTTCGCAGTTCTTGATGCATTAGCGCAAGATTGCTGGACGAACTGGGAGCTACGAACTTGCTACTGAAACTTCTCCACATTGGCCAACCCGCCGAGCAGAAGAAGCAGCAACGCCTTCTGCACATGCAGGCGGTTTTCGGCCTGATCGAAAACGATGGACTGCGGACCGTCGATCACCGCGTCTGTCACTTCTTCATTGCGCCGCGCGGGCAGACAATGCATAAACACTGCCGTGGGCCTGGCTTTGGACATGAGTGTTTCATTCACTTGAAAGGGCCTGAATATGGGCGCGCGTTTGGTCGATTCGTGTTCCATGCCCATGCTCACGCACACATCCGTGTACACCGCGTCAGCGCCTTCCACTGCGGCCTGCGGATCCTGCAGCAAACGGATTTCGCATTCATTGGCCGCAGCGATTTCTCGCGCCTTGGTCACGATCTCAATATCCGGCGAGTAGCCGCGCGGCGTGGCCGCAGTTACGTTAGCGCCAAGTTGCGCGCCCGTGAGCATCAACGAATGGCACACGTTGTTGCCGTCGCCGACATAAACAAAGTTGAGTCCCAAAGCGGTGCCGAAGTGCTCCTCGATGGTCATGAAATCGGCCAGCGCCTGGCAGGGATGCTCGAAGTCGGAGAGCGCGTTGACCACCGGCGCGCGCGAATTGACGGCCATCTCCGTAATGGTGTCGTGCGCATAAGTGCGCAGCACGATCACATCCACCCAGCGCTCCAGATTGCGCGCCACGTCGGCAATGGTTTCGCGCTCGCCCAGCGGCTGATTGGAATGGTTGACAAAAATTGCGTTGCCGCCCATGGTATTGATGCCGGTCTCAAAGGCCAGACGCGTACGCAGGCTGGCTTTTTCAAACATCAGCACCATCTGCTTGGCGTCGAGAGCATGGCGATACTCACGCGGATTGCACTTGACGTCGTGACCGAGCTTGAGGATGGCGCGCACCTCCGCGCTCGAAAGATCGGCGATGGAACACAGATCCTCGCCCGACATGCGTGTTGCCGCAGCCAGAATGTCGGGGTCTTTCTCGACGGGAACGGCGGTTTCCTTGCGTTCCAAAGTGGCTTTGCTAGACATGATGTTTTCCTCCTGCGGGCGCGTTGTGCGCAGCGGCGTGTTCGGCAAAGATTTCGTCCAGCGCGGCAATCGTCGTGTCGATGTGGCTGCGCTCCACGATGTACGGGGGCAGGAAGCGCAACACGGTATCGCTGGTACAGTTGATGAGTATGCGGCGCTTGAGCATCTCCGCCACAGTGAGCTTGGCCAGATCCGCACAATCGAGCTCGGCGGCGATCATCAGGCCTTTTCCGCGCACATCGACAATCGTCTCATGCTTCTTAGCGAGCGTCCGCAGGCTTTCCATGAAATAATCGCCGACTTCCGTGGCGTGCGCCAGCAGCCCTTCTTTCTCGATAGTGTCGATGACAGCGATGCCAACCGCGCAGGCCAGCGGCCCGCCGCCAAATGTGGTGCCGTGCATGCCCGCGTGCATCACGCGTGCCACTTCTTCCGTGCACAAAACTACTCCAAGAGGAAGGCCGCCGGCGAGTGGCTTGGCGAATGTGGTCACATCGGGCTGGATGCCGTAGTGCTGGTACGCGCACCACTTGCCGGTGCGGCCCAAGCCGGCTTGAATCTCATCGACAATCAGCAACGCGCCGGTGGAGCTCGCGAGCGCGCGCGCCTCGGCAAAGAACTCCTGCGTCAACGGCCGGACGCCGCCTTCGCCCTGGATGGCTTCGACGAGGATGGCGCAGACATCGCTCGAAAACTTGGCACGCAGATCGGCGACATCATTAAAGCGCACGAACTCGACGCCGGGAACCACGGGCCCGAACGGCTCGCGGTACTTTGCCTTGTATGTGGTCGACATGGCGCCGAAGGTACGGCCGTGAAAGCTCTGCTCGAGAGCTAAAAACTTCGTGCCGATGTTGGCGCCTTCGCTGCGCCGCAGTCCTGCGTAGGCGCGCGCCAGCTTAAGCGCGCCCTCCCAGGCTTCAGTGCCGGTGTTGGCGAAGAAAGCGCGGTCGAGACCGGCGCGCTCCGTGAGGCGCATGGCGAGCTCCGCCTGCCCCTCGTGGTAATAAAGATTTGAAGTGTGAATCAGCGCGCGGCTCTGGCGGGCAATTGTCTCGACAATTGCCGGGTGGTTGTAGCCGAGCGCGTTGACGCCGATGCCGCTGAGCAAGTCGAGGTACTTTGTACCGCTCTCGTCGATAATGTGTACGCCTTCACCGCCTACAAAGAGAATGGGACTGCGATCGTAAGTGGTGAGCAGCAGCCGCGCTTCCGCGGCGCGAATCTCGTCGAGCTTCGTCATCGAAAATCCTCCTAGGCCACCATCACTTCTGTGCCGTGCGCCACACGCGAGCTGCACAGGTCGGGCAGGGAACTGGCCGCTTCCGCGGGTAGAATCCGTACGCGTTTTACGCCGTTCAACAGCGCCTCGCGGCAGGCGCCCAGCTTGGGCAACATGCCGCCGGAGATGACGGCGCTTTTCGCCAACTCCGCGATTTGATCAATGGATAACCATCGCAACACCTCGCCGTCGGCTCCCTTCACGCCGGGAACGTCGGTGAGGAACACCAACGCGTCGGCGCGGCAGGCGATGGCACAGGCCGCGGCCATTTCGTCGGCATTGATGTTGTAATACTCGCCGTCAAAACCCAAAGCCATGGAGGAAAGCACGGGCACACCGTTCAACTGCCAGATGGCGTCAAGCCAGCGCACGTCGCTCGCGGCGATCTCGCCCACGTAGCCTAGATCCGGCGCAGTACGCTTCTTGCGCGCGCGAAACATCATGCCGTCGCCGCCGCAAAGGCCGACCGCCGGCTGTCCCAGCGCGCTCAATGCAGCAACAAGGCCTTTATTGACGCGTCCGGCAAAAACCATCAGCGCGGCATCGCGGGTCTCCGCGTCGGTGATGCGCAGGCCTTCGATAAACTCGCTTTGCTTGCCGAGCGCCTTCAGGGTGCGGGTCAACTGCACGCCGCCGCCGTGCACTACGGCCACCTGGTTGCCGTCGCGCACCAGTTCGGCGATGGCCCGGGTGCAACCTTCCAGCAGTGCCGGAGTTTCCAGGCCCGCGCCGCCCAACTTGACCACGTACTTCATTTACAACCCTCCGCGGCGAACATCATGCAAGACCTTCCGATTCCGGCCAACCGGCGATTAAATTGAAGTTCTGCACGGCCTGGCCGGCAGCCCCTTTCAGCAGGTTGTCGAGGCAACTGATAATGATGGCGCGCTTGCCGCCGTTATCGAGTTGGAATCCGATGTCTGCGTAATTCGTCCGCACTGAGTACTGAATCTGCGGCAGCGCTTTTTCGTAGAGCCGAACCATCGGGCTGCCAGCAAAAAACTTGCGATAGACCTGCGCCACACTCTCCCGCGTCTGCGCTTTCTTAAAGCGCACATAGATCGTGGCTAGAATGCCGCGCGGAATCGGCAGCAGGTGCGGCGTAAAAATAATTTCATCGTTTGAAACGCCGATCTGCTCCAGCAGTTCGCCGGTATGGCGATGGGAAAAGACGCCATACGCGGAAAGATTGTCGGCCGCATACATATAGTGCGTTCTTGCGGTCGGAGCTTTTCCCGCGCCGCTCACGCCGCTCTTTGCATCGGCTACGATGCCGTGCTCGAGGTCGACAAGTCCCGCTGCAACCAATGGTTTCAGCGGCAGAATGACCGAAGTCGCGTAGCAGCCGGGATTGGCGATCAGTCGCGCGCCGGCAATCTGCTTGCGATAGAGCTCCGGCATGCCATAAACCGCCTGCGCCTGCGTGGCCGCGGCCAATTCGGCGCCCTCGTCCGCGAAGGCATACACGGCGCGATGCGCAGGATCCGTCAGGCGCCACGCGCCGCTCAAGTCGATCACGCGCATTCCGCGCTTGAGCGCCTCGGGGGCCCACTCGCGCGATTGCTCGTGAGGCGTGGCCAGAAACAGCACATCCACGCCGCGCGCACTGAGAAGCTCCCAGGAAAACGGCTCCAATTTCAGTTCGGTGCTTCCGCTGTTGTCGCTAAGCTGAGGATGAATCTCAGCGATCGGAATACCGCCGCGTTCGAGGTCCTTGCCTTCAACGCGCCCGGCAAATACCGGCGGCTTGCCATGCAGGCGGGGATGATGCAGCAACAGCCGCGCTAACTCCGCGCCCGCGTAGCCGGTGACTCCCACAATCGCTGTCTGAACCGTCTTCGTCATCCTTGCAACATCGTCCTTATCCGGGCAGCCACTTCGCCCGCTTGGCGTGCGTCCGTACAAATTACCAGAACCGTATCGTCGCCGGCGATGGTGCCGGCCACCTCCGGCCAACTTTCGCGGTCGAGGGCCGCTGCCACCGGCTGCGCGCCGCCTAACGCCGTGCTCACCACCACCTGATTCATCGCTTGCTTCACGCGCAGGCCGAAGCTATCGAGCATTTCAGACAGCGCCGGCGGCTGATCGTCGTCCGCCGCAGCCGGCGCGGCCTTTGCGCCATTGCCATTGTGGAGCGCGTATCCGCGTGGCCCCTTGAACAGCTGCAATTCGTGCATGTCGCGCGAAAGCGTCGCCTGGGTCACGTGGATGCCGCGCCGTCGCAGTTTGCGGCGCAGCTCATCCTGGCTGGTGACAGGGGTGTCGGCCAGCACTTCGCGGATTACATTCAGGCGTTGGGTCTTCATGATGCGGTCCCCTTCGCGAACAAAGCAAAGGCGCGGTCCGCCGAGCGGAAACCGCACTTGAATAAATATACAATGGAAATGGATAAGTATGCAAGGAGATTACTGAGGAAATTGGGCACGTTATATCGGTGGCAGATTTCGCCACAACAAGGGAACGTAATAGACCTCTAGATACCACGAGAGCACGGACAGAACCGCAACGCCCGCCATGGCCCAAAAGAACATCTGCACCGGCAGCGTGGACGTGATCGGCACGTCGCTCTCTGCATGTTTTGTTGGCGGCAGGGCAAACAGAATCCCGCTGGCAAAGCAGGCGCAGGCCGCGATGGCGATCCTCAGCAGCGACAGGTTCAGCCGCTCAAGCCAATCGCTCCCCGGGATAAAGAATGCGCTTTCGAGAACCGCATAGAGCGACAAAATGCTCAGAATGAACGAGAGCGCTTTGCCAATGTCCAGAAACATGCACGCCGCCTCCTCGTGCCGGTCCTGGCCCTATTTTGGCGCGTTCGGTTGCCCGTCGCAAGACTGTCAGGAGGCCGACACTTTCCAGTACACAGCGAACCGTTGCCAACTTTGGTTCAACGGCTTCAGAGTGAGCCCTTGTTCTTCGGTGCGAAACGTCAGCGCCTCGCCCGGAACCGGCTTGATCCAAGTCGCTGGATCGGCGCCGGTCGCTTGCAGTGGAGGTACTTCCAGCGCGGGCGCCTCCTGAATCTCTGGTCCCTGATGATGCTCGAGATTTTCCGCAAGCCCGGTCTTGGGGAACTGCCCGGCAAGCACCAGCGGCCCGTAGAGAAACGCCTGCTGCGTGCGGTCGTCGGCCAGCGGCTCTGCCGTGAGCCGCATCGGCATTGTGAGCTCCACGCGATCTCCGGCTTTCCATACGCGCGTAAGTGTCAAATAGCTTCCGGGAGTTCCGGCAGCTTCCAAGCGCTTGCCATTGATCGCCACGGAGTTTTCTGCAGTCGTCCACGCGGGAATGCGGAGGCGAAGCGTCCACGCTTTGGCGGGCGTTTTCTCAATGGTGAGTTCGGTGTGTCCGCTCTCCGGAAAGTTCGTCGCCTGCTTCAGCCGCACGCCGCGCTCTTTCCAATTCACCGTAGAGGCGAAGTAGAGGTTGACGAAAAGCGATTCGTCGTCGTGAGCGTAAATGGTGTTGTTCAGCTTGGCGAATTCTTCGACGGCCGTGCCGGTGCAGCACCAGAACGTTGCATCCTCGGTGCAGGTCGTCTTCCAGGCACCGGGCGCCAGCGAAAGAAAGTAAGTTGTATGCCCCGTCTCCGGCTCGATGGCGCCAAGCCGATGGTTCACGAGGTTGCGCTCGTAGTAATCGATCAAGCGGCTGTCGCCATTCCAGCCGTAGAGATGGCGCGCGAGTTTCATCATGTTGTAGGAGCAGCAGCACTCCTGGTGGTGTGAGCTGATTTGCATTTCGATGGCAAGGTGATTGGGGCTGGTGAGCCAGTGCTCATTGTTGCTCGAACCGCCCGTTGCGTAGGTGCGCGATTCCGAAACGGTCTCAAAAAAGAAGCGCGCCACGTCGGCGAAGCGGTAGTCCGATGACAGTTCGTAGCGCCGCGTCGCGCCGATCACTTGCGGAACGTGTGTGTTCATGTGCAGGCCCTTCAGTTCGTCGCGGCGCATGGCCAGGGGCGTGAAGAAAATCTTCTTGGTGAAGCGGTCGCCCGTTCGCGCCCAGCGGTCGTCGCCGGTGACGGCGGCGAGATTGTAGAGGACCTCGTTCATCCCACCATATTCGGTGTTCAGGATTTCCTGCATATGTTCTTCGGTTTTCGCTGCCGTCCACGCGTTGACCCAGCCCGCGAGTTTGACGAGGACTTCGAGGGCCTGCTCGTTGCCGGCCTGCATTTTCATGTCGAGAAGACCGGCCATGATTTTGTGCAGAGTGTAATAAGGTGCCCAGACATTCGTGCGGCGGTCGAGGCGATCGAAGAGTTCGGTCGGGAAGGCGCTGACGTAGCCATTGTCGTTAAGTTTTGCCTGGCATGCGGCGATTCCTGCCACAAGTTCGTCGGCCTTGGCTTTGATTGCGGTGTCGCCCGTGGCCGCGTAGAGAAGCGCGCACGCCGACAGGTAGTGCCCAACAAAATGGCCGCGCAACTCAGATTTTGGAGCCTCCCATCCGCCCAGAGGCATTGCGGAGGAGGGCAGGCCGGCGGTAATGCGAAAGTTGTGGAGCAGGCGGTCATTGGGGAGCCGCATCATGTAGCCACGATTCCAGTCGCGCGCCTCAAGGAGCGGCCCGGCTTCGAGCGTGACGTCGCGAAGAGCGAAGAGTTGGAGGCTGGGCTTGATTTCATTCCGAACGAAGACAAGCGGCTCGGCGAAAGGCTCGGTCTCGACGACCGGCGGATGGCGGTTATACTCGGCTTCGGCCTTTGGAGCTTTCTGCGCGGGCGGATTTGCGGATTGCGCAGGCGCAGCCTGGCCGTGCGCGATCCCAAGTAGACTGGTTCCCACGGCCAGTCCCATAGGTGCGATGGCAAGGTTCTTCGCGAACTCTCTTCGATTCAGCTTTCTCATATGCGCCCTCTGCCTGTGTCTAGTAAACGCTTACCAGTTTATCCGCAAGACGTGGCTTGGGGCGAGGCTCACTTCAGATCGCGCCAGTTGGGCCCGAAAGCGACGTCGGCGACAAGGGGGACTTTGAGCTTTACAACGCCCTCCATCTCCGTGCGCACCAGAGTGGCAACCTCATCGGTCTCCGCCAGCGGCACTTCGAAGAGCAGCTCGTCGTGCACTTGCAACACCATGCGCGTCTTCAGCTTGCGCTCCGTGAGTTTGCGGTCGAGCGAGATCATGGCCAACTTGATTAGGTCCGCGCCGGTGCCTTGCAGCGGCGTATTGATGGCCGTGCGCTCGGCAAATCCGCGCTGGTTGGGGTTGCGGCTTTCGATATCGGGAATCGGCCGCATGCGCCCGAACATGGTGCGCACACTGCCTTCCTTGCGCGTCTGTTCGAGGGTTCGATCGATAAAGGTTCTGACGCCCTGGTAGCGCGCAAAATAGCGATCGATGTACTCCTTTGCTTCAGCTTGCGGAATGCCCAGCTGCGCAGCCAGCCCGAAGGCGGAAATTCCATAGACGATGCCGAAGTTCACCGCCTTGGCGCGGTTGCGCGTCTCCTTGTCCATGGTTTCGACCGCGACGCCGAAAACTTCGCTGGCGGTGAGCGTGTGAATATCGATGTTTTCCGCGTAAGCGCGCATCAACAGCGGATCGCCACTGAAATGCGCCAGCAGCCGCAACTCGATCTGCGAGTAGTCGGCCGAGAGCAGTTGCGTGCCGGGCGCGGCGGTGAATGCTGCGCGAATTTCGCGGCCAAGCTCAGTGCGAGTGGGGATGTTCTGCAGATTGGGATTAACCGAGGAGAGCCGGCCAGTGGCCGTGGCTGCGGCTTGAAACGTGGTGTGCACGCGCGAGTCGTTGTCGGCCAACAGCGGCAACGCGTTAACGTAATTTGATTTCAGCTTCGACAGATGCCGGTACTCGAGCACCAGCCGCGGCACGTCGTGCTTCTCAGCCAGGAACTCAAGCACGTCTTGTGCGGTGGAAACGGATTTGTTTTTGCCGCGGCTGGGCGGGGCGGGTAAGCCGAGATCGGTGAATAGAACTGCGCCAAGTTGTTTGGGCGAATTGATGTTGAAGCGCTTTCCCACAAGTTCGAAGATGCGGTCGCCCAAGCGCGTCAACTCACCACTGAACCTCTCCGAAAACCTGCCCAGCGCAGCTGAGTTGATGTGGACGCCGGCCAGCTCCATGCGATAGAGCACTGGCGAGAGCGGTAAGTCGATGTCGGTGTAGACCCTGAGCACGCCTGCCTTTTCAGCCTCTTTGCGCAGCGCGGGGATGAGTGCATGAACGGCCGCGGCCGACGCGGGCAGCGAGTCAGGGGGCGGCTGACTATTGCGCGCGGCCACGTCGGCCAACGCCTGCGTGGAGTGCGTGGGATTGAGCGCGTAGGATAGCAGCATTGAGTCGTCGACCGGGCCGCGCAGGGTGACGCCCATCTCGCCCAGCACGTGCAGAGCGAGCTTCCAGTCGTGTACGCGCTTGGGCACAGAGGCATCTTCAAGCAGGGCGCGCAGCTCCGGCGTGAGGGGCAAGCGCAGGGCGCGCGCAGGATCGGCGCAGACTCCCACGCTGAAGAGGGTTTTCTTTTCCGCAGCTTCTGCGATATCGAGCAGCGACGGAGCAGCCAGCTCTTCTTCTTCAGCGTCCTCGGACGCAGGCTCTGCGGCGTCGAGCGCGAAAGCGAAACCATGCTCGCGCGCGACAGCGTGGAAGGCGGCGGATTGGTCGGCCGTCGGTTTGTCGATCAACTCAACCGAAGCTCCGCCCTCCGCAGGAGCCAGGTCGCGCAGCATGGACGTGAACTCAAGCTCCGTGAACAGGGTGCGCGCGGCCTCGATATCCGGCTCCTGCGTTTCCATCGCGTGCAGATCGAGCGCAAGCGGCACGTGGCAATCGATGGTGACGAGCTCCTTGGACAGCAGGACGGCATCGCGGTTCTGCTCGAGCGATTCGCGGTAGGCCTTGCGCTTGACCTCTGCCGCGCGGTCGAGCACGGCCTCCACACTGCCAAATTCCTTGATCAGCTCTACGCTGCCCTTGTCGCCAATGCCGGGCGCGCCGGGAATGTTATCGACCGCATCGCCGCGCAGGGCCATCACGTCGACAACTTTGTCGGGGGGTACGCCCAGCGTTTCTTCCACCTTCGCGGGATCGAGGATCAGGTTGTCTTTCTGGGGATTGAGGATCTTCACCTGCGGCGTCACCAGCTGCATCATGTCCTTGTCGCCGGAGACGATGAAGACTTCATGCTCCTGCTCGGCGGCTTCGCGCGCCAGGGTGCCGATCACGTCGTCGGCCTCAAAGCCCTCGGCTTCGAGGATGGGGATGCGCAGCGCCTCGAGAGCGCGGCGAATGTAGGGAATCTGGCGGCGCAGGTCCTCGGGCATGGCTTCGCGCTTGGCCTTGTAGCCGTCGTAGCTCACCTCGTCAAAGCTCTGCGACTTTGCGTTCCACTTGCGCAGGGGGCCCATTGTCCGCGCCCGCTCGTCGCGAAAGACCTCGCCGCTCACATCGAAGACCGCGGCAAAGTATCTGGGTGCGAAGTCCTGGCGCAGTTTTTTGATCATGTTCACGAAGACATAGGTGGCCGCCGTGGGCAACCCGGAGCGTGTGGACATCGGCCGCGAGCGCTGCATGGCGTGGTAGGCGCGAAAGATAAACGACATGGCGTCGAGCAGGAAAACGGGCGGCTTGGCGTGGTCGGGCACGGCTCCGAGTTTATCAGGGACCCGCAATGACAGACTGCCGTAGAATTCCCGGCTCAGTCCATCTTGCGAGGAATTCGCTCGTAGGCATTGTCCCACCATCGGCGAGCGGCAAGTGAAGAACGCCGCGTCGAAGCGCAAGAAGTGGCGAAAAGTGTCCGACATCGGAAGATGTGTTGAAGAAAACGATTGGCAGACGACCGCGTCTTCGCTCGCGCAGGAGGGCTGGCAAATCCAGCGCAGGACCCATTTGGAGCCCAAGACGGCGCGCGTGGACATAGCCGCGTCGTTCGAACTCGCCAATATTGCTATCCGGATCAGAATGAAATGACACTTGGATCCCGTGCTCTAAGAGGCAGGTTGCCAAGCTCACTGTGAAAACGCCATAACGCTTCGTGTGCCTACACCTCTTCACCAGTTTCGGCACCTCTGAGAACTTACCAAAATATTGGAGGACTGACCACGCCGCAAGCAGGCCACAGTGTCCATCGATTTCAAGAAGCTCTTCCGGCGCTTCCTGCCAGTCAGGAAACTTCATAGTCGGTGTCGATTCTACGATGGATTCTACGCGATGAACATGCAATCGCCGTAACTGAAGAAGCGGTATTTCTGTTCCACGGTGTGCCGGTAGGCGGCGAGGATTCGCTCGCGGCCGGCGAAGGCGCTGACCAGCATGAGCAGGCTCGATTGCGGCAGGTGGAAGTTGGTGAGCAGCGCGCCCACCAGCCGAAATTCGAAGCCGGGCGAGATGAAGATCTGGGTTGTGCCCGAGTGGGGTTGGACGGGATTGTCAGCGGCCGCGAGGGCTGCGGCCTCCAGCGTGCGCACTGTCGTGGTGCCGACGGCCACGATGCGCCGGGCATCCGCGACGGCGCGGTTAATGGCTGCGGCGGCTTCGACCGAGATGGTGTAGCGCTCGCTGTGCAGATGCACTTCGTTGACGCGTTCCACGTGCAACGGTGCAAAGGTGCCGAGACCTACGTGAAGCGTGACATGGGCAATCTCAACGCCGCTTGCTTCAAGCGAGGCGAGCATCTGCGGCGTGAAGTGCAGACCGGCGGTGGGCGCGGCGACCGACCCGCGTTCGTGGGCGAAGACTGTCTGGTAGCGATCGCGATCCGTGTCCGCATCGTCGCGATGAATATAAGGAGGCAGCGGAATGTGGCCGATGCGGTCAAGGACGGCAAAGAAATCGTCGACCGGGGCGAATTCAAGCAGGCGTTCGCCGAACTCACCGCGCTCGAGGACCTCAGCCTCGAGCACGATCTCGCCTGTGGGCGCGGGAAACACCAGCCGCTCGCCAATGGCGATCTTGCGGCCGGGGCGCACCAGCGCGCGCCACTGGTTTTCTCCGGCCGGCTCGGTGAGCATGACTTCAATGCGGCCGGTGGGTTTTTCGCGTTCGCGCCGCAACGTTCTACGTGCATAGAGTCGCGCAGGAATCACGCGGCTGTCGTTGAGGACGAGCAGATCGCCCCGCTTCAACTTTCCTCCAAAAGCAGAAAAAAGATCGTCGTGAACGGCGCCAGTGGCGCGGTCCACAACCAGCATGCGGCTGGTGCCGCGCTCCGCGGGAGGCTGCTGCGCGATCAGATCCTCGGGAAGTTCGTAATCGAAATCGGCTACGGAGAGGTGCTCCGCACTCTTGCTTTTTGGAGTAGAGCTTTCAGGCATCAGCTTTCCCCAGGTAAGCGAGCGCACCCAAGCGCGCGCGTTCGATGGCGACGTTCAGTTCTTCGCGTTTCTGCTCGAACTGGTTCTCGGCAAGATCGGCGGGGACGGTGGTCCAACGCGCCCAGCTCACCACGATGCGCGTGAACGGCTTGGGCACCAGGAAGCGATCCCAGGAACGCATGGTCCAGGCGCGCTCGGGCTCCAGGTGGAATGCGCCAATGCGCGCGGCGGTGATGTGCGCGAGCTTGATGGGCCCCATTTTGGTGCGATAGATGGGACCGCGCGGACCGTCGGCGGTAAAGATAGCGGGATGACCGCCCTCAATGACCTGCTTGAGGCCGAGCAGGCCTTCGCGCGCGCCGCGGGAGCTGGAGCCGCGCGTAGTGTGAAAGCCGAAGAGCTCGAGGGTGCGCGTGATCAGCTCGCCGTCGAAGCTGCGGCTGACGATGATGGTGGCGTGGGTGCGGCGGTAGTAGAACGTGCAGGGCAACACGCACTGGTGCCAGAAACAGAAAATCTCCGCGCCCGCGCCTTCGCCGAAGGGAAGCGGCGTGGCGCCGTCCTCGGCGATAACTTCGAAGCGCCAGGTGCGGCCCACGAGCCAAAGCAACGCCCACACCAAGCGCGGCACCACGGCCAGAACGAGACGCTGGCGGAAGGTAAATCTCAGTCTGGCTTCGGCGGTCACTGTCTAAATTCTAGAGTAGGCGGCCAACCGCAGATCCTTCGACTCGCTTCGCTCGCTCAGGAGTAGCGGAGCCAGCGCAGGATTTCGGGGAGGGTGGCGCGCTTGCCGTACATGAGGATGCCGATGCGGTAGAGGCGCGAAGTGAACCAGATCACGGCCCAGATGGTCACGATGAGCAGCGCAATCGAGAGCGCGATTTGCCAGTAGAGATAGGGTGAGGTCAACATGCCTAGGCGCGGCACCATGACCAGCGGCGCGGTGGGCGGAAAGAGAGATGCGGCGACCACCCACGGCGAGTTGGGATTGTTGAGCAGGAAGGGCACCATGGCGAAGCTGGTCCAGGTGGGAATGACGGCCAGCGAGATGTACATCTGCAGGTCCTGCGCGGTTTCGCAAGTGGCGGCGAGACCGGAGAAGAAGGCGCTGTAAAGGAAAAAGCCGAGCACGAAGTAGACCGGGAAGAGAACGGCTTCAAGCACCGTGAAGTGGAGCTGGATATTGCCGCTGACGATCGAGCCCATGAGAGCCGTGCCGCTGAGTAGCACCCCGACGGCGATCCAGATAGCGATTTGCGTGAGGCCGACGGCGCCCACGCCGAGCAGCTTGCCGGTGAGCAGATCGTCGGGGCGGGCCACGGCGAGCATGACCTCGAAGATGCGCGAGCTTTTTTCTTCGACGATGGAGCGGGCCATGTCCATGCCGTAGAGCAGAATCGGCATGGTCATAAAAAAGGTCATGAACATGGCGTTGAAGAACGGCGTCATGCCCTGGCTTTTGCCGGTCTGGCCGCTGCCTGAAATGAGCAGCGTCTTGAGATCTACGGGTTCTGCCAGCGACGCGATCTGATCGGCCGGCACTCCCCGTTGCGCGAGGCGCAGATTGAGGAAGCCGTGATCGATGGCGTTTTCCAGGCGCGTGGTACTCATGAGATCGCCTGAGGACTGTGAAATATACGTGACGCTGGGCGTGTCGGTGGAGGAGTTTTCGATGACGAGCAAACCGTCGAGGGATTTGTTGGCGACGCGCGCCTGGAGAGCGGAGCGATCCTGCGCGGTGAAGGGCGCAACCAGATCGACGGCGTAGCCCGCGCGTTTTTCCTCGACGAGGTCGGTACGGATATCGGCGGCCAGCCCGGGATTGTCCGCGGCGATCGCGATGTGCCGTTGCATGGCCATCTTGCGGCCGGTGACGGCGCTGACGCCAAGAAGGAAGATCACGAGCAGGGGCACAAGAATCGTAGAAAGGCGAAAGGCGCGGCCGCGGATCTGCTCCAGGTATTCGCGTTTTGCGATGAGAAGCATGTTACGCGACAACAAGCTAGGCATCGGGTTTGCCTCCCACGGTCTCGATGAAAATCTCTTCGAGCGAGGGCTCGACCAACTCAAAGCGATAGATGACGGCCATTGACGCGGCCTTGTGCAGCAGTTTCTGCGCGTCGCCATGGGGCTTGAGCTTGATTTCAGCGTGACCGGAGTAGTTGTTGGCCTCGGCAATCTCGTCGCTCTTCAGGAAATCGGCGCTGCCTTCAAACTCCACGATGACGTGGTTGCGCTCGTAGCGACTCTTGATCTCGCGCATCTTTCCGCTCAGCACGGCCTCGCCATGGTCGATAAGGCAGATGGCGTCGCAGAGCTTCTCCACCTGATCCATGCGGTGTGTGGAGAAGAGAATGGCCTTGCCGCGTGACTTGAGTTCGAGCAGTGCATCCTGTAGCAGCACGGTATTCACGGGGTCCAGGCCGGTGGAGGGCTCGTCCATAACGATTAAGTCGGGATCGTGGAGCAGTGTGGCGATGAATTGAATCTTTTGCTGCATGCCCTTGGAGAGTTCCTGCGTCTTTTTTTCGAGGGAGCCGGAGATATCCATGCGCGCGGCCCAATCTAAGGCGCGCTTGCGGGCATCTTCCCGAGGCACGCCGTGTAATTCACCGAAGAAGATGAGCTGGTCGACAACCCTCATCTTTTTGTAGAGGCCGCGTTCCTCGGGCAGATAGCCCACGCGGTCGAGGCTTTTGCGATTGAAGGGCTTCCCGAAGAGATTGATGCGCCCCGAATCGGGCAGGGTGATGCCCATCATCATGCGGATGGAGCTGGTTTTTCCTGCTCCGTTGGGGCCGAGAAGACCAAACATCTGGCCGGCCTCGATGGAAAGGCTGAGGTCGCGCACGGCGACTTTGCTTTCGTAGGCCTTGGTAACTCCCACGAGCTCAACGACGGGCATGAACGCTCCTGGATAGTTGGTTGCGGGTTGGATGCATGACGAATCGAGGCGAAGCTTCAGGAGAAGTGTAGCAAAGGGGTCCGCGGCGCCCGCCGATTACATCAGGCGCCGGCGGACGAGATCGAGAGCCTGCTGCGCGGCCCATTCGCGGACGCGAGCACGATCGCCGCGGAAGGTGCGCTCCAGCGCGTCGCATCCCTGCGCGTCGCAGACGGCGATGTGCACCATGCCCACGGGCTTGGTTGCTGTAGCGCCGGTGGGGCCGGCGATGCCGGTGACGCCTACGCCGAGCGTCGCTCCGGTGCGCGCGCGAATGCCTTGCGCGAGCGCCTTGGCCACTTCGCCTGAAACTGCGCCGTGCTGCTTGATCAATTCCGCGGGCACGCCGGCCATCGAGGTCTTCAACTCGTCAGAGTAGACGACCGCGCCGCCGAGAAATGTGCGCGAGGCTCCGGGAACGCTGGTGATACGCTCGGCCACCAGGCCGCCGGTGCAGCTTTCGGCGACGGCAAGTGTGGCCTGGTGCAGTTCAAGATAGTAGATCACGATCTGCTCCAGTGAATCGCCTTGCGAGGAATAGAGCCAGTCTTCGAGCGTCTCTTCCATGCGCTCGGCGAGCTCGTCCACGCGCTGCCGAGCGACGCCCGCGTCGGGCTTGGAGCAGATGAGCGTGATTTGCAAGTCGCCGGTGTGGGCGAGCAGCGTAGTCTCAACGTCGGTGTAGGGAGTGTAGATGGGAGCCAGCAGCTTGTCGGCCTGCGACTCGGGAATCATGGCCGCTTTCAAGGTGCGCACGGCGATGGAACGCGGCGGGACGGCTTCGGTGAGACGGGGCAGGCATTCGGTATCGAAGAGCGGACGGCACTCGTGGGGAGGGCCGGGCAAGAGGGCGATGAGCTTGCGATAGCCGCCAAACGTGGTATCGAGCCACTGGCCGGGGGCGCTGCCGTTCACGTTCGGCAGCAACGTGGCGCCTTCCAGAACGTCTGCCTGCTTCAGATTGTTTTGCGGCATGGCAATGCGCCACATGGCGGCGCGAGTGTGCAACGCGGCCACGTGCGAAGCGTCGCGGCGCAACGTGAGCGAAAGCGCCTCGGCTACGGCTTCGCGGGTCAGATCATCTTCTGTCGGTCCCAAGCCGCCCATCAGAATGAGAATGTCAATGCGGCTGAGCGCGGTGCGAATGGCGCTCACAATGTTTTTCTGCCGGTCGCCCACAATGGTTTTGAACGCGACGGCGATTCCGATGCCGTTGAGCTTCTCCGTGATGTAGAGAGAGTTGGTGTCCTGGCGGAAAGGGGTGAGCATCTCGGAGCCGACGGCAATGATTTCGGATTTCATGAAGGCGGCTTCTAGCTCCTAGCTACTAGCTTCTAGCTCCATTTACGCAAGGATAAGTGCATCGGCTGATACCTGGACGCAAGGATTCGCACTGGCCAAGCTGAAAGCTAGAGGCTAGAAGCCAGCAGCTCAGAACAGGTTCAGCCCTTCCACTCCCAGGTCCACATCATAAACGGAGTCACTAGTGGCCAGGACGGCGGTGCCGAGCGGAGAAAAGGCAACGCCCACCAGATTGTCGCCGGCCAACACCAGCGAAGCCTCGCCCTGGGGCGTGACGCGCACCAGCCCGCGGCGGCCTCGCAAACAGGCGGCAACGAACACATCGCCCTGGCGCGAAATAGCCAGCCCCTGCGGACGGCCCAGCCCTCGATACCAGGCGCGGGTGTCGCCGTTCGGCTCAATGGCCCAGATAGCCTCGTTCGACGAGAGCGATGGCGCCGTGACGAGCAGCGTACCGGCGGCGTTCACGGCCAGGTGATAGGCGGCCACGCTGGGCTCGAGCGTGGCGTGCACAAAAATCTTCCGCTCGGGATTGATTTTGAAGATGGTGCCGCTGCGGTCGCCCACATACAGATTGCCATCAGCGTCAAAGGCCGCGCCGGTGGCGACGCCCATGCCCTCTACGTAGACCGTGAATTCGCCTGCCGCGTCCACGCGGTAAACATTGCCTTCGGCGCGCGAGGTCACGTACAGATCGCCGTCGGGGCTGAATGCCAGCCCCGTCGCATTCAAGAGTCCCGTCACGAAGGGAGTGGTGCGGCCGTCGATGCTGATGCGCATCACGGAGACCGGCGTTTGCTTGCCGCGCGGGCCGGAGATGGTCGCGTAAATCATTCCAGACCGGCTGACGGCAGGGCTGGTGACGGGGTGCAGGCCGTCGGTCAACTTGCGAGCCACGCGCACTGCTGCGGCATTGGCAGCGCCGGCCGGGGTGCGCACTTCAATCAGTCCCGTGGAGGCTCCATCAGGAACGCGAAAGGCCAGCTGCGAGGGCCGGCTCATCAGAATGTGGGCCGCATCGCCGTCCACATACACGGCCGGGAGTTTAAAGTTGTGCGGTCCCAGATAAACGCCTCTCAACTCGACCTCGCCCAGGGGCAGGGCCGCGGCGGGCACCACGTCGTCGACGCGGGGCAGCGGCACGGCCGCCGAATCGGGTTGCGGAGAGCTGCGGGGCATAGGAAATCAGATCCAGATGCGTAACAGAGAGGCTACACCCAAAGCATACAGGCCGGCGGCCACGTCGTCGAAAACGATGCCCCAGCCGCCCGGCAGCCGCTCGAACCGGCGCACGGGAAACGGCTTGGTGATGTCGAACAGGCGGAAAAGCACGAGAGCGATAAGGCCGTGACGCCAGTCAGCCGGGCTGCCGAGGAGAGCGATCCACTGGCCGATGACCTCGTCGATAACCACAAAGCCGGGATCGGTGCGTCCGGACTCGCGCTCCACGATGGTGGCGGCGGGAACGCCACACAAAATAGCGACCACAATCCCATCGATGAGGGCAAGCAAAAGCGCATGTGGCGAAGGATGCACGTCCCATGCGAAGAGCCGCCACAGCAGCAGAGCCGCCACCGATCCCCATGTCCCTGGCCCCGGCTTCCCATAACCCGCGCCAAAGAACGTGGCAGTGGTGTACGCCCACCACTTCATCTCGCTGCTAATTTGATTAGGATCTGTGGCTGGGCTCTCAGTGCTCATCCGACCCTCCGCCGCGGCTGTTGCCGCCGAGGCCCAGATCTTCAAGCACTTCCGGATCGAGGACCGGAGAACTGATTTTGTAGACGCCGGAGGCCCATTTACCGAGATCGATCTTGCGGCAACGGTCGCTACAGAAAGGGAAATCCTCGTCCTCGGGACGCACCAGCATCCCACAGGTTGGGCAGCGCAGCAGCTTGGCGGATTTCTTTTTCGCGGGCATGGGGTACGCGGCGTGTGTGCGCCGTGGTCAACAACTATGGTAGCGCGGAAAGGCAGGGACCGTGGGTCGTGGATCGTGAACCGTGGATCGTGAACCGTGGATCGTGATTCGTGAACCGTGAGCCGTGAGCCGTGGATCGTGATTCGTGAGCCGTGAACCGTGAACCGGCCGTTGCGAACCACAAACCACTAATCACTAATCTCGAACCTCGAACCCCGAATCACGATCCTACATGCCCTTGAGCAACGCTTCAAGCCGCTTCAATCCTTCCGTGCGGGCAGTGGTGTTCGCGGGATTGGTGTTGGCGGGGTCCTCGCCGGCGCGCATGAAGCCGTGGCCCGCGCCGTCGTAGACTACCGGCTCATATTTTTTGCCCGCGGCGGCCATGGCGTCCTTCGTGGTCGGAATCGTGGCCGTGATGCGTGCGTCATTCTCTGCATAGAATCCGTAAACCGGCGCGGTAATGTTTTTTAGGGTCTCGGTTTGCGGCGGCGGACCGTAGAAGACAAAAGCTGCGCTCAGATCCTTGCGCTGGGTGGCGAAAAGGAACGATTTGCCTCCGCCCCAGCAGAAGCCGACGACGGCGAGTTTGCCGTTGGCTGCAGGGAATTTGAGCGCATAGTCGGCAGTGGCGTTCAGGTCGGCAGTCACGGTGGCGGGATCGAGACCGGAGACGGCCTTGGTGGTCGACTGCATGTCAGGGAAGGCGCTGGTATCGCCGCCGTTAGGCCCGAAGCCCGAGAGCAGGTCGGGCGCGATGACGATGTAGCCCATGGCGGCAATGCCGTCGGCCATGGAACGTGCCCAGTCGCTTAGGCCGAAGATTTCGTGGATGAGCAGGACCACGGGAGCTTTGTGGCTCACCTCGGGATAGACGACGAAGGCGTTCACTGTCCGCGAGCCATAGGTCACTTTTACCCATTCCTGGTGCCGTGGCGACTTGTTCAGGATGGTTTTGGCCCAATCCTGGCTGTGAGCGGCCGCGGCCAAGACGAGCGCGGCACAGACGAGTAAGCCCGCGGAACGGAGCAGACGGGGAAGCGAGTTTTTCATGCGGGAAAGCATAGCAGAAAGGCAGGAGTCCTGGGACTGATGCACTGAAGGCTGGTGTCCGCCCCCACCCTAGGCGCAAAAACAATGACGCGCCGAGGGTGGGGCACCCGGTTCTGTGGAGACGAGACACGCCCGCTACGCTTTCCAGAACGGGGAGGGGCCGATCCACTGCATGTCGTAGCGGTTCATGAAATCGGCGGTGGCTGCGAGGGAGGGGTGAGCCACGGCGTCGATGAAGTACTGCTCCATTTTGTCGGCGGGCGTGAAGGCGATGAGCATGTGTGCTGGAGAGCCAACGGCGGAGAAGGTGTGAGGGATGCGGCGCGGGGCGAGGATCGATTCGCCGCGGCCGAGTTGCAGGCGACGCTCGCCGACCTGGAAGCGCACTTCGCCTTCCATCACGTAGAACCATTCTTCTTGAGAGAAATGCATATGCAGAGCCGGGCCTGTGTTGGCCGTGAGATTTGTGTGCTCAATGACGAGGAGGTTGCCTGCGGTGTCGGAGCTGACGACCTTGAAGGCGAGCGTGCTGAAACCGAGGGAGTGGAGATGGCCGGAGCGATCCTCGCCGGCGGGGACGGGATGGAGGGTAGGAGCAACCGGCGCTTCGGAAGAGCTTTGCGCGAAGACGTTTTGGAGAGCCATGGCGGGGAGGAAGGACGCGGAGGATTTGAGGAAAGTGCGGCGATGGAAGGGCATGGAGGAATGGTAGTGCAGGGAACAGGGAATAGGGAACAGGGATTCAAAAGGCAGGGACAACGGTATTACGGGAATGCCGAACTTCCGGATCGAGGTAGTGAGTTGAGAAGAAGGTCAATGCGGATGAAGAGATCGGCGGGCGTGGAAACGCGGGAAGGCGTGCGGCGAGCTGGGAGTGGTAGGATATGTGCCGTCGGGAAGGCCGAAGCCAGCGCACGATCTCGAGCCTGCTGCAATCGCGAACAGGCTTGGGCTGGGCTCCTTCAAGGGTGAGGTTCCCCTTGCTCCCGACTGAGAGCCTGGAGGCAGAAGGTGGCTTCCGGCGAGCGGCGATCTGGCTTCCTGAAAGGTAGGAGACGGTCGTCATGCGTATCTCGAAAGCGTTCTTCCCATTCCTCCTCTTGTTTGCGTTGACGTTGATGGCGTGCCAGAGCGGCACACCGCCCAGCGTCCAGTCCGGGACTCTTGGGAACCTCAACCACCCCGCGACATTTAAAGCACTGCCTGCCGCACAGGGCGAGATCATCGAATATGGCGCAGTAGCTGGAGCCAACAGCCTGGCATCCGCGATGGGTGCAATTCTGAAGCAGGTGGATCAGGGTTGCGGGGAGAAGCCCAGTGTGGGCCAGGTGTTTTCCGTGAAGGGGAGCACCTCCGTCGCGGTGTTCTTCACGGTGGTGGACCATGCGCAGGCCAACAGGCAACTGGCCGGGTTGGTCATTGCCGTGCAGGCGGGAAGCAATGATTTTGAGGCCGGCTTGGTTGCCGACACGTCGAATCGCTTTGCCCAGACTGCAAATCCCATGATGCAGCAACTCTTCAGTGCATGGACCCCGGGCGGTGCTTCTGGCTCCGCAGGCGGCTCTGCCGGCTCGAGCTCCAATGCGCCGGCTGCGATGGGGCCGACCTACATGGTGACGGCACCGGATAACTCCGCCAGCGTGTCCGTTCCCGCCGGCTGGACGGTGGACCCGGTCAGCTTCGACGGCGGAATTATTTTGCACGGAGCCAACGGCGAACTGTTGGGGCTGAACCTGTCGAAGCAGGCGGTGGATCCGACCAACGCATTCCAGAAGAAGATGGCTGCTTCGCACATGACGCAGGCGGTCGACTTATCGAACGCCATGTTTTACGCGTACCGCGGCGACCCGGTGAAGGAGTTTACGCCGTTTATGCAGTCGTGGCTGAAGTCGGACGGGGGGGGGGCGACGCAGCTCCAGGTGAAGACCGTGCAGGCGATGCCGGGGTCACAGAGCGCCCGTTGCGCCAACGCGTCGGGACAGCTCAGTCCGAGTGGAGGAGGCGCGGTCGCCTTCAACGCCGATATCTGCGCGCAAGATCCGAATCAGTACGGCTACTATACGGTAGTTGTGTCGCTCGCCCTGGTGCCGTTTTCGCTGTGTAACCAGGACCAGAACGTGATAAAGGCGATCGTCCTTTCGTACAGGCCCAACCAGCAAGTGATCCAACAGGAGTATCAGCAGGCGTCGCAGATGAAGCAGCAGCAGGACCAGAAGGATTTGGCCATAAGCCAGATGGTGGTGAACAACATTCACCAGATTGGCGCACAGGCGACGGCACGCATGAATACGACAGAAGACTCTGAGGCGCGGAATGATGCGGGGTTCGACAACTACCTGCTCGACCAGTCGGTGGTGAGCAACGGCGCAGGACACACGACGATGTGGAACTCGGAGGCCAACAGGCTGGTGCAAGCGAATCCGAATAAGTATCAGATTGTGGACACACCGAATTACTGGCAGGGAGTGGATTACTGAAGAGGCGCTGGACAGGGGTTCGGGATACGGCCAGCTCCGCGAACACCGCTGACTCCGTTAGTTCCATGCGTTTTCGGGGACGAGAATGCGGGCGACGAGGTCGTAGTCGTGGGCCTCGGTGATTTCGGCGCGATAGAAGCGGCCTGCATCCAGACTTTCAAGAGCTCCGAAGTCGTTGATGTAGACCTTGCCGTCGATCTCGGGCGCGTGGAACTGGGTGCGGCTCTCCCACAGCAGCGGTGTCTCAGCGCTCTCGCCTTCGGCGAGCACGGTCAGCTCGCGGCCGACCCAATCTTTTTTCGATTTGCGCGAGATCGACTGTTGCAGCTTCATGAGCCGACGGCGGCGAGACTCGATGGTGCGCTTCGGAACCTGGGCGTCGAGCGCATAGGCTGCGGAGCCCTCTTCATGCGAGTAGTTGAAGACGCCGAGCCAGTCGAACTTCGCTTCGGAGATGAACTCTTGCAAAACCTCAAAGTCGCGGAGCGATTCGCCGGGAAAACCGACGATAAATGACGTGCGGAGAGCGATGTTCGGTACCGCCGCGCGCACCTTATCCAAAGTCTTCAAGAAGATCTCGGCGCCCGCGCCGCGCTTCATGCCCTTCAGGACATCGGGCGAGGCGTGTTGCAGGGGCAGGTCGAGATATTTGCAGATGTTGTCGTGGCGGGCGATGGTCTCCAGCAGCCTGCCGGTGATGCGGTTGGGATAGGCGTAGAGGAAGCGCAGCCAGCGGAGATTGGGGATGCGGGCGAGCGTGTCGAGCAGTGTCGCCAATCCGTCCTTGAGACCCAAATCCTCGCCGTAGCAGGTGGTGTCCTGGCCGATGAGCGTAATTTCGCGCACGCCGCGGGCGACCAGTTGCTCGGCTTCGGCAACGACGGACTCGAAGTGCCGCGAGCGGAACTTACCGCGCAGGTTGGGAATGACGCAGAAGGTGCAGGGATGATCGCAGCCCTCGGCGATTTTGATGTAGGCCGATGCGCGTGGCGTGGAGAGCACCCGCGGGGTCTTTTCGTCATAAAGATATGTGGGCAATGAAGACGAAGCGCCTTGCCACTCGTCGCGGCGGAAGCGGCCGGCGCGTTCGCGATGGTCGCCTTCGGGGCGGGAAGTGGCTGCGGGGGCTAAAGCCCCATCAACTTTTTTGCGCCCCTTCGGCGCGGCTGAAGCCGTGCCCTGATACAAGACCGAGGAGTTATTGTTCGTGCTTTCCCACATCTCAGAATCGAGATGTGGGGCACCCGCGTTTTTGCCTGGATGCGGGTGGTTTGTGCTGGCTTTGTGCGTGCCGGCTTGCGACTCGCGGCCTGACCGGACCTCAGCGGCGCTGGAGAGGATTTTGAAGGGCGAAGGCACGGCGGTTGCATGTGCGGGCGCAAGGCCCGCGGCTTCGAGAATCGCCTCGAGTTCGCCGGTGCCGACGACGGCGTCGACTTCCGGAATGTTTTTCTGGATTTCGTCGCGATAGCGCTCGACGAGGCAGCCGGCAACGATGAGCTTGCGCGCGCGGCCTTCGGTCTTGTGGCGCGCCATCTCGAGGATGGTGTCAACCGACTCCTGCTTCGCGGTATCGATGAAGGAACAGGTGTTGACGACCAGAATCTCGGCTTCTTCGGGATGCGCGGTCAGGCGCGCGCCGGCGCGGTCGAGCAGGCCCATCATGACCTCGGAATCGACGAGGTTTTTGGGACAGCCCAGAGAGATGAACCCCACGGTGGGAGCCGCGGGCGGGGAGGTTTTGGTCACATATCCATTGTACGTGGGACGTGAGTTATGGCGGAGGCAGGCCGCCGAGGTAACGGTCGGGCGCGGCGGACACGGCCTGAAGCAGGGCGGTGAAGTCGGGGCTGGGGAAGCGGCACGCGTAGGGCGCGAGCCAGGCAACGTCGGAGGGCGAGACGTGGCCGTCTTTTGGAGTGTCCTGCGCGACGCCGGATTTTTCCTGGAAAAAGTGGTTGTCGTTGAGGCCACTGACGCTGACGGTGACGAGAAGCTTCAGGCGTGAATGGTCGTAGCCGTAGAGGTCGTCGCCATTGGCTTGGGCAAGCTCGGCCATGGTGACGAGTGGCGCGATCGCGAAGAGATGGTAGTGCAGAGCGCGCTGGCCGCGAGCCATCTCAAGCGGAAGCGTGCCGTCGGCCTGTATCTGGTCGACGCCGAAGGTGTAGGTGCTGCTGCCCCATTTGTAGAGGTTGCGATCGTCGGCGGCGATGCCGGCCGTCATAACGGCGAAGCCAGCCCAGTAGAAATGGTTGTTGCGGCCGCTGGTGGCGCCTTTCTGGTGCAAGCCTTCGAAGTAGCCTTCGACTTGCTGCGCGACGGTTTTCATCCACGCGCCGATGGCTTCGGATTGCGCGGGCGAGAGACCGAGCGCTGCATCGCCCGCGGGACGCACCTTGAGCCATGCTACGGCCAAAGCTCCCAGGGCCCAGTTCTGCACATAGTAGGCCTGGTTGGACGACATGCTGCCGGTCATGGATTTGGCTTGCGCCTGGGCGAAGAGGATTTGCGCGGCGCAGGCGGCGGCTTCGCGGCTTCCGGTGCTTTGGAAGTTGTCGGCAGCGCGCTCGACGGCCTCTTCCACGTCGCCGTATTGCCGGGAGGCGGCTTGGTAAACGGCGTAGCGCGTGGGATCGATGACGGAGTGTTTGGGGTCAGAGTAATAATCGAATGCCACAATGTCGTGAGGCATGGGGGCGACCTGAGAACAAGCGTAGGGCGCGGCGGTGAGCACGACGGGATGCGTGTCCCAGGGCGAATGCAGAGTGTCTTTGGCGCCGGCTGCTTTTGCGCGCGGCGCGATGAGACCAACGGAAACGCCAACAACGGCGATGGCAACGACGAGCGCTGTCCTGGGTCGAATGGGGACGGTGAGCATAAGAATCCTCTGTTTGCCGGAGCACACAGAATAGCGCGAATTGCTCTAGCTATCCTTGCGGTAGAGCAGGTCGCGGATCGCGCGGCGGCGCGCGGCGTTCACTTCGCGCTCTGCTTTGGGGTCAAAGACGTCGGGCGCGTTTGCTGCTACCGGCTCAGTCGATTCCGGCTCGCTGCACGATGGGCAGCGATTGGCGAAGCCGGGCTTATCGGGACGGAGCTCGAACTCCTCGTGGCAGACAACGCAGGTGCGAATCGGGAAGGGCATACGCAAATATGTTAGCGAAATGGGATGTGGAAATCGAGAAGGACGGTGACCAAAGGAACGAGGGAGCAAGGGAGCAGATCGGCTACGCGGCGAGTCGGCGAAAAGCAAATGCAAGTCTTTCGACTCGTGAGCCGCGCAAAGCGCGACCCACTTCGCTCAGGATGACATCCGATTTTTGTCGCTCAGGATGACAACTTCATTGTGATGCGAACTTCTCACTCACCACGCTAGTTCGCCAGCACCGCGCGGTAGCGGACTTTGCCCTTCTTCACTTTTTCGATAGCCTCGTTGGCTTTGGCCATGGGGAAAAGTTCAGTGGACGCTTTCACGCCGTGGCGGGCCGCGACGTCGAACATTTCGCGCAGACGCGAAGGGCTGCCGACGGGGCTGCCGCCGATGGTGCGCAGGCCGGAGATAAGCGGGAAGGCATGCACCGAGATGGGCGCAGGCGGAACGCCGACAAACCAGAGGGTTCCATTGGGCCGCAGGCACTGGATGTAGGCGTTCCAGTCCTGATCGGCGTTAACGGTAGTGAGGATGAAGTCCAGGGTGCCTACGGCGTCTTTCATGTTTTTGGATTCGAGGCTGTTGACGAATTGATTTGCGCCCAGAGCGCGGGCCTCTTTTTCCTTGGCCGGGGAGGTGGAGAAGGCTGTGACTTCAGCGCCAAAAACGCGGGCGAACTGGATGGCGAGGTGGCCGAGACCGCCGATGCCGACCACGCCCACGCGGGAGGAGGGATTGATCCCGTTGAGGCGCATCGGATTGTAGACGGTGATGCCGGCGCAGAGCAGCGGCGCGGCATGTTCACTGTCGAGGGCGTCAGGGATAGGAACAACGAAACGATCATTGGCGCGAACGCGGTCAGCGTAACCGCCGTTGCGGTGCACGCAGGTGGCTTCCGCTTCAAGGCAGAGGTTCTCCTGCCCCTTCAGGCACCATTCGCAGTGGCCGCAGGAGTTGGACTGCCAGCCAAGACCCACGCGCTGGCCGACTTCGAGGGCTTTGACCTCGGAACCGACGGCAGTGACTTTGCCGATAATCTCGTGACCGGGAATGAAAGGGTACTGGCTGATGCCCCAATCGTTGGCGATCAGATGCAGATCGCTGTGGCAGATGCCGCAATGCGTAATGGCAATTTCGACTTCGTGCAAACTGAGCTTACCCGGGTCATAACGGAATGACAGGAGTTCGGCTCCTGCTGCGTGGGCTGCAAGTCCTTGAATCTGAGCCATTTTGTGCTCCGAAAGCCTCGTTGGATGGTCGTCGGTGAGGCAATTTCCCCGAAGTGCCGTTCCGATCTGGAGGAGAGTAAAAATCTAGCTCCTCTAGTTTAACCCGCCGCCCGGCTCGATGTGGATATTGAGGATCTGGAAACCGGAGAGCACGCCGCCTGCGGGCGCCTCGGCGGCAAGTTCGGCCGATTCGCCGTTCAGGCTGGCGTTCTGCGTATTTCGAAGGGGCTCCAAGAGCGTTGGCCATGGAAAGCGGGAGGCCGGTAAGGGTTTGGCCCTCAAGCGCGCCCTGGGCCTCGGGAGCCAGGAGACTGACGTAGATGCGGTCTGCGGGATGCTGATCGCGGGCCTC
Organism: uncultured Acidobacteriota bacterium; assembly: GCA_963729915.1. Classification (GTDB taxonomy): domain Bacteria; phylum Acidobacteriota; class Terriglobia; order Terriglobales; family Acidobacteriaceae; genus Telmatobacter. Next base: position 298,417 of record CAVSQE010000026.1, read on the forward strand.
GGCCAGCACGGTGGCGAGATCGGCTGGAGGGGCATTGAGCCGGGGCTGTAAGAGGGTGCGGTCGAGCGTAGCGCCGTCAGAGACGAGCAGGCGCAGATTGCCGGGTGCGAAGCGCGCCGGAAGCTGGAAGGCGATGCGGACGTTGCGCTCGGGCTGCTGCCAGGGACGGAGAGTGGCCTCGATTTCCACAGTGTCGCCGGCGTGGGCGATATCGCTGGAGATGAAATGCACCTGATCGAGCGTGACCAGAACCCGCCGGGGAGCCGCCTGCACATGGAGATCGATCTGGCGGATCACGCCCTGGCGCGCGCCGTTCGCGTAGAGACGCGTGAACTGCTGGCCGGCCAGAAGAGCGGTTTGCAGGGAAGCGGACGCTCCGGATGCCGGGGCCCACAGGTCGAGCGGCATGGAGGGATACCCGGAGAGATCGACGCTGCCGGTGAGGTGATAGCTGAGAGCCTCGCTGCTCCCGTTGGTTTCGGTGAGGGAATCGAGCAGAACCACCTGCATGGCGACCGGCGTGATGGAAGGCAGATCGAGAATCTCCACGTTGACTTGGCGCTGGCCGGTGGGGGCATCGACGGAGATATGCAAAGGGATCATGTGCGCCTGCGCGCCAAAGACGCCGCGCAGGGCCGATTCGCGATCCTGGGTGAAGGCGCCGATGGTAACGCCGGTGTTGATGATCTTGAAGGCGTCGAGCGGCGATGCCACGGTGGTGATCACATCCGCGATGGTCATGGGCAGCGAGACCGGCCCAGCGCCGAGAACCGGATGGCCGCAAGCGAGCAGTTGCGTGGAATCCATATAAGTGACGGTGCAGGTGGCGGCCACTTCGACGTCCCCGCGAACAAGCTGCATGCTGACGGACGATCCCGGCTGGAGGGAAGGCGGCGCCGCGGCTGCGGAAGAATCGCCCGATGCGGAAGAGCTGCTCAATCCTTCGGAAGATCCTCCGGCGGCGACGGTTTCAAGCGCGGTGCCGGCGGTTTGCTGCTTCCAGAAGCGAATGGCTTCAGGGCTGAATCCGCTGAGGACGAGCGGCGTTTCCATGGGCTGGAAGATCATTTTGGCGTCGGACGGTGAGGCAGCGGCGTCGGGCGACCAGCTTGCCAGCAGAGGAGAGGCGAGAGCCGACTGCGATGGGTTTGCGGAGAGATCAGGGCCGGCCAGATCCCGCACCTGGATCATCTGCCCGATGGGCGTAATGCCGGCGATGGGCTCCTTGGTGAATTGCCCGATGCGATACGACAGCGCGCCCACCAGCTTGCCGTCGATGTAGACGGGGCTGCCGCTCATGCCGTCAACCACGCCAGTGTATTCGGGTTTAGCGCCATGGAGCTTGGCGAGAATGAGGTCCTGGCCGGGGCCGCGCGCGCCGCGCAGCACGCCTAGGATTTCAACCTGCATGGGCTCGGGCGTGTTTCCTTGAAAAACGGTCCAGGCGGTGCCCGTCATGCCGGGACGAACCTGGTTGAGCGGGAAGAATGCGGGATTGCGCGGAGGGCCCGCCGGCTCAGGAGCCCGTTGTTGCCGGGAGGTCGGGGGTGCGGCAGCGGCCTGGGCGGACGACGAAGACCCAGAAGATGCCGCCAGCGCCAGAATGGCCCAAAAGCCGACGGTGAAAAAGACACGGGCCGAGAGCCCTCGTTTGTTTCCTTTTAGGCAGGTTTCCACGTCTATTAGAGTACAGCGGGCGGCATGGCCATCACTTGCGCCAGCCGCGATGCGGATCGCGTATGCTTGTGAGCACAAGGGGATGTATATGACCATGCCGCGCCTGAATTTCTCGTTTTTGCAACGTCTCGCGCTCGACCTGCTGCTGGTGGTTCTTGTGGCTCTGGCCGGCGCGCCAGGGATGCGGGCGGCGGGTCAGTCCGCACCGGCGGGGCAGCAGAGTCAGCAACCCGCGGCGCAACCGCAGCCGGACCAGAACACGCCCGATGCAGGCGGCCCCAGCGGCGACACGGGAGTGATCGCCGTGCCGAAGAAAAACCCCGACGCGACGCCACCACCACCGCCGCCCGCGCCCGCCGCGCCCCAATTCAAGAATCCCGAGGGGATGGGCAACGTGACCCTGCGCGTGAATGTGCCCGAAGTGACGCTTGACGTGGGTGTTCTTGTGGAAAAGACGCACCAGTTCGTGCCGGGTTTGAAGCCCTCGAATTTCCGCGTCTATGAGGATGGCGTGGAGCAGAAGGTTGAAGGTTTCAAGCGCACGGAGACGCCGATCACGGCTCTGATCCTGATGGAGTATGCCGCGCGGGGCTGGATCTTTCGAGTGCAGGCGTTGAACACGGCCTGGGCCTTTGCGCAGCAGTTGCGGCCGCAGGATTACGTGGCCATGATGACCTTCGACCTGAATACGCACATTGTGACCGATTTCACGCAGGACAAGCAGCAAATCCAGGAAGGCATGAACATTCTGGCCAACGAAGTCTACATGCCGGCGGCATTTTCCGAGACCGACATCTTCGATGCGCTGAATGAGTCGCTGGACCGGTTGTCGCGGATCCAAGGCCAGAAGTACATCATCTTGATCGCCACCGGCGTCGATTCCTTTTCCAAGCTCACGTTCGACAAGATAGAGAAGAAGGTGAAGGCTTCACGCGATATCACCATCTTCAGCATCTCGACCGACGGGCTCTTCGAGGCGCTTACCGAGGGCAGAGGCGGCATGAGAGGCGGCATGCAAGACATCACGTATCTGCAGGCCGACAACGAAATGAAAAGCTTCTCCGATTGGACCGGAGGCATGCACTTTGCGCCGCGCTTCACCGGCGAACTGCCGGACGTTGTGAAGGATATTAACCAGACCATCCGCGCGAAGTACGAGCTGGTCTACCACCCGACCAATGCCAAGCAGGACGGAACCTGGCGCAAGATTCGCGTGGAACTGGTGGACGACGAAGGCCAGCCGCTGCGCATGCAGGACGAGAAGAAAAAGCCGCTCAAATACGACATCATCGCGCGGGACGGCTATCGCGCGCAGCAGGAAGTGGAGTAGATTTCACCAATCCATTTCGGAATGTGGTTCGATTCGGGCATTTACGAGCGCAGACGTGACTGCTGTCACCCTCGATGCCTTCTCCGCAAAATTATGATGAGCACCGTGAGGCCTTGATGCTCGCGAGTGTGTTGTACCACGCGATCGCACCAGCCGCGGGGTCGCATAATTTCTGATGCATGGAGAAGAAGATGCCATTGGTTCCGGTGCTGTTGTCAGTGTGGGGAGTTTCGCTGGCATTGATGTTCGGCGTGAGCATTTATGTGGCGCGAGTGGGCAGGAACGAAGAGGCGCAGATTTTCCTGGCCGAATCGTCGAACCATGTGAAGAGCGAGCAGGATGAGATTGCAGCGCGAGTCGGCAAGCTGATGCCTCTCAAGCGGTCGGTCATGGTTCTTGCCGGTGTGATGACTTTGCTGGTGGTGGTGTATTTCGTAATGAATGTGCTCCACCAGTTCTAGAGCCTGTTCACACGATTACGATCAGCGCGAATTTCAGAAGACAAAGAGTCTCCGCGCATTCTGGCGCGGTCGCCGGCGGCCTTCCGGCCGCGGCGGACCGCCTGCACGATAAGGCAGGCGGCCGCTCGGACCTTGGTGCGGCGGCCGTGGCCAGTCAGTGCTTGCCCCAGTCAGTTCTTGCCGTTGACGGGCCGGCTTACTGGAGGATGTGCAGTTGCAACATGATGTCGCGGACGTAATAGACGACCACGACGGCCGTCATCGCCACGACCAGCCAGCGAGCGATGCGAACCAGCGGCTCGACTTTGGCGACCCTTGCCACAATGGCCGCTTGGTGTACCTTCTCTTGATCGAAGGAATCGTCGAGGAAGATCTGGTCTTCCTCATCGCGGGTGAGGCTGGAGCGATAGATATACAGCACAGCCATAATGAGCGCAAACGCACCCCATACACTCCACATCACCACCGAGGCTACCGTCATACTGCACCTCCCAACGAGTTGCGGTCTCAGGGACCACGGGGTCGTGGGGAATCGCGGTCACGCGGCCAGAGGGCCGTACGGTTCACCATCATAGCCCCAAACTGGTGGTGTTGTGAACCGCTTTGCGAGATTTTCATTGTCATGATCGATGCGCCGGTCCCGGCGATACTTTGGAGTCAACGGACGCGATGGGACGGGGATTCAGGGGCCATGGTGGCCGCCGAAGATTGAAAACAAGGCGGTTGGATGGCCAGAAGAGACGAAACGGAATGAGGGACATGGGTCTCGAGACAATGCGACCATCCTTCCCCCGGCCGCATCTATTAAAGCGTGTACTGCGAGCGGGGCTTGTGCCGGAGTTCGCGGAACGATAAAGTGATAGAAGCAAACCGCGCCACCCCAAGGGAGGAATCATGGCCACAACCACTACCACCGCCGAACCGATCCAGGAAACCCAGAAGAAACCGCCGCTTGTGCTGACCGCCCCGGCGATCGCGAAGGTGCGCGAGATTATGGCCACCCAGGATCCGCTTCCCGCGGGATTGCGCATCGGCGTGGTGGGCGGAGGCTGCTCCGGCTTCCAATATTCCATGGCCTTCGAGAACCAGCCCGGCATGATGGACAAGGTTTTCAGTTTTGACGACTTGAAGGTGTTTGTCGACGCCACGTCGCTGATGTACCTGAGCGGCTGCACGGTCGATTACGTGGAGACCCTGGAGGCTGCGGGCTTCAAGTTCGAGAATCCCCAGGTGAAGTCGACCTGCGGCTGCGGTTCTTCGTTCCAGGTGTAAGAGACAGGGACCAAGAGACCGAGAAGACTGGGACCGAGGGATTAGGAAATACAAGCAAAGGCTCGTCCGCAAGGGCGGGCCTTTTGTGTTTTGGCTGATCTTGAAACTGCAACGTGGGTCGAGGAGCTACTGCTGCTGTTGCTGCTGGGAAGTTGGCGAGTTCGAGCTCGGGCTGGAACTGGAACCTGAGCCGGAACCGGGGCTGGTAGTAGGAGTGGTTCCCGTAGTGGTTGACCCACCGAAGCCGGGCGAGCCGGGCGTGTTGCTGGAGGGTTGGCCGATGCCTGCGGCGTTGCCGCCACTGATGGTTTGCGCATCGGAGATGGGGTCGTAGGTGAACTCCCACTCGTTGTAGTGGAACTTTTTCTTGTAAATGAGGATGGATTGTTTGGTGCTGGCGGGCGAGAAGCCGATGATGCCTCCGCCGCCAAAGGTTTGCCCGGACTGATCGGAGCTGGTGGAGGAGCTTGTGTTTCCGCCGGAGGTCGTTCCCGGCGTGGTGGTCGGCGTCGAACTCGTGCTCCCGCCGGTTTGCCCTGAAGTGCCGGTTGAGTTGTCTGCGGAACCAGGGCTGGTCGGGCTCGGAGTTGGCGTGGGGGTGGGGCTGCCGCCGAAAAGTTGGCTAATAGGGCTGGGCAGGCTGCCGCCGCCGCCGCTGGGTCCGATGCCGGCGATCGATGTGGCTCCGCCTGCGAGCGGCTGACCGAAGAAACCCATCGCCGTGTGCGTCTTGTTCTGGCCGAAGAGGACCGGCTTCCAATCGGCCTTGTTGGTGATGGGATCGACGTACTTCTTGCGCAGAAAGCGGACCTTGTTGGTTTCGACCAGGGCGTCGACGTTCGGCGGGTAGAGGTGGAATGAGCGGTAGTAGAGCTGAATGGCGCGGCGGTATTGCATGCCGCGATGAAAGGTTTCGAGATCCTTGTCGCGCTGGATGGATTTGGCAACCTGGGGCGCGGCGATGGCCAGCGAGATGACGACCAGCGCCATGAGAAAAATGGCGATGAGCATGATGTACCCCTGCTCGGAAGAGGGAACGGGCCGGCGACTTGGAGGTTGATTCGTCATGAGTCTCAGAATTGCGACAACCTGAGCGACTGCGTGTTGTTGTAGGAGAGATCCGTGACCTCGACATTGAGAGGCTGGATGACGCCGACCTTGTAGCGATGGTCGACGATCTCTCCGGTGCGGGCGATGAAGATGTCGTCGCCATGCACGAAGAAGGCACGGAGCGATTTGTCGTTGTCCTGCTCGTAACCAAAGTATTTGAGGTCGATGTCCGGCGGCCTGGGCGGACCGGGCGCGACCGCGGGAACGCTGGGCGTGTTGCGCGCGCTCTTGAGCGGAGTTGGGATGATGTCCGGTACGGACTCGGACGAGAAGATGTTGCGGCCGGTGCCCTCGTAGCGCACGTCTTCACTTTGCGCCAGCTTGTCAAAGTGCAGCGAGGGATCGATGCCGGCGTTGGAAAGCCTTTGTGCTTCCGCACCGGACGTGGGAGCTTTGCCGGGCGTGGCGGAGCCGTTCGGAGCTTCGGTTTGCGCGGACGTAGTTTGCGCGGGCGCAGGCGGAGGCGGCTGCGTGCCGGAGAAGAACCACACGACCACGCCGATGAGGACGACGAAGAGCCCGATGGCGAGAAAGACTTTGCGCTTGTTTTCAAGACCGAGAGCGAGGGCCATGTTATTCGCCCTCCTTGACTGCGGGCTGCTCGGGTGCAGGCGCGCTGCCCGGCGGTTGTGTAAAAGGAAGTTCGCTCGGAACGTCGGAGGGGCGCAGCCAGGTGGAGACGCGCAAGCGCAAATTCACGAGGCCACCTTGCTGGCCGGTGAGAGCCATGGCGCGGATGATGAAGAACATGGGATCGCGCTCCATGCTGTTTACGAAACGCATGATGGCGGGATAGTTGCCGCTGATGCTGGCGTCCATGGTAATTTCCGTGAGGCCGGGGCCGGGCGCGCCCTGCGTGTACTGCACGCGCGTTAGGCGTACGCCTGACGCGACCTGCAATTCCACGATGCGCGCGTCAATCGAGGAGTAGTTGGGCGGGATGCGCCTCCGGTAGAAGTCGTCTAATTGCTCGCGGGTCTTCTCCACGCGTTGATCCAGGCCGCGCAGAGGAGTGGTTTGAATTTCAAGGGCCTTTAACTGAATCTGCTTGCCAGCCAAGACCTCGCTGGAATGGCTGTCCATGACAGCCCAGTCGAGACCGAGACGGACGGCCAGCGCAACCGCCAGCGCGAGCAGCAGAAAGAAGCCGGCCATTTGCCATGTGAGCGGGGAAGCAAGGCGCTCACGCCACGTCGCAGTGGGATTCGTCGCGCTCATTGCGGGCCTCCGTTCTCGGAAGGCGCGGGATGCGGTGGCATCTGCACGGTATGTGGCGTCGACTGCACAGGCCCGGTGTAGGGCCCGCGTCCACGTTGCTGCGGAGTGGCGGGAACCACGCGCAGATGCGGCGGATGCGCGGAAGCGGGCGTTTGCGATGCCGGAGTGCCTGCCGTGGATTTCCCGCTCACGCGTTCTCCCGGCGCGGGCGGGTTGTAATCGGCAAACAGCTCGAATTCGAAACGATTGGATGCGCTGACGGGTCCCAACTGCTGATTCGAATTGGTGCTGTTCTCGGCGCTTTCACTTTCAATGCGCGGCTCGAGGAAGCGGCGCGAGTGCTCGAGGTTGCGCACCAGGTCTACGGAGCGGTCGTGCGGACCAACCACTCGGAGTTCCACAGTGATGTGACCGTCCTTGCCGCGCTGCGGCTCGATAGAAGTGACCTGAACGCCGGCGGGAAGGACGGTTTCCATGGCTTCCATGGCGAGGGTCCAGGAGAAGGCCTTCTCATCGAATTGCTCGTTCAGGAATTCGGCCTGCGTGAGGAGCTGCGCGTTTTCGGGCCGCTGCATGAAGGTCTGCGCTTGCTGGCGCTCGGCCTCAATGCGCGCGATCGCGCCATCGAGAGAGTGCTCGCGTGCGCGGGCCTGCGCCGCCTGGCTGTCGAAGAAATGCAGGCCCAGAATGAAGAGCAGGCAAAGCACGGCGAGCACCGCCATGCCGACGCGCAGGCGTTTGATGGCCGGGCCGAGATCGGTGAAGGGTCGCGTGGCGAGATTGAGTGTGATTCTCATCGTTCTAGCTCGCTCCCGCCAGCGCGCCTGCGACGCCGGCAAAACTGGTTTGAGGCAGGGCTGTCAGAGCGCCTTCTTCAGGCCGATCGGCCCATGCGACGACGGAGATTTCAGGATTGCCGATGGACGCCGCAAACTCTGCAGGACTCTCGATTCCCGCGTAATATAAACGCCGCGGGGGCGCTCCTAGTTTGTCTTCAAAATACGCGGCGGCCACGGCGATCGAGCGGCCAATCTCGGCGGCGCGCAATGTGGGATCATGAGGCAGGTCGAGCGTGCGGTAGAGAAGCAGATCCTGACCACTGGTGACAGCGGTGGTCATGGAGCGGGCGCTGAGGTTGACGGCCAGCACGCCTTCAGTGGCATCGGCCGCTTCCAGCGCGGCGAGGCTGGAGGAGAGGACGGCGCCGGGTTCATAGCCCGCGTCGCGAACCGCGGCTTCGTACTCGGCGAGGATGGGCCCGGGAACAACTGCGGCCAGCACTTTGCATTCCGACTCGTTCTGCGCCAGCACCTGGCAACTGACGCCGGCGGGTTCCACGTCGAAGGGAACCATTTTGCGCAGGCGGAAGCGCACCACGGAGACAGCTTCAGAGGCTTTGGCGGGCATGGAATCGAAGTCGAGCACGAAGACGCGGACCAGCGTGTCGGGCAGAACTAATGTGACAGCGCGCGTGCGCGGAGCAACCAGGGAGAGCGCTGCGCGAATGGCCGATGCGACGGCTTCGGGCGCGTGTAGATTGGGTTCGTCCAGGCTGGGAACCAAAGCGCCAGGGGCGAGCGGAACGAAGGCGTAGACGCAGCCATTTCCGGCCGCGGATGCGCCGCGGCGCGAATGCGCGGCAGCAAGCCCAGCGGCAAGAACTCCCTCCGCCGAGAGTTCGACCGCAGCCGTCGGACGGCCGCCCGCCGGCTTACCCACTACGTTTTTCTCAAGAATCGAACTCATTTTTCGTTTTCCCTTAGCCCCTCAGTCCCGTAATCCCGAAGTCCCTTCTTTACCTCGACGCCTCAATAAATGTCACCTTGTTGATCTCTTTGAGTGTAGTGATTCCGCGGCGGACGCGCTCGATGGCCGACTCGCGCAGGAAGCTCATGCCTTCCTTTTGCGCTTGCTTGCGAATCTCCGACGTGGGCTTCTTGGCGAGGATGATCTCGCGAATGGTGTCGGTAAGATCGAGCAACTCGTGGATGGCGGTACGGCCGCGATAACCGGTGCCGCCGCACTCCATGCAGCCGGCGCCTTCGCGGAAGTCAAAGTCGCGCCATTCGGCGGCATCCATGCCGCTCGAGATTAGGAGTTCATCGCTGTGATGGACAGTGTGCGCGCAGTACTCGCAAATGGTGCGCACCAGGCGCTGCGCCAGGATGCAGTTGAGCGCGGAGACGAAGTTGTAGGCCTCGACGCCCATGTTCAGGAAGCGGCCCAGCACGTCGACCACGTTGTTGGCGTGGACGGTGGTGAAGACAAGGTGGCCGGTGAGCGCGGAGTTGATGGCGATCTGCGCGGTCTCCTGGTCGCGAATTTCGCCCACCAGGATTTTGTCGGGGTCGTGGCGCAGGATGGAGCGCAGGCCGCGCGCGAAGGTGAGACCTTTCTTCTCGTTGACGGGAATCTGCGTGATGCCGCGAATCTGGTACTCTACCGGGTCTTCAATGGTGATGATCTTGTCTTCGTCGCTCTTGATCTCGTTGAGCGCGGCGTAGAGGGTGGTGGTTTTGCCGGAGCCGGTGGGGCCGGTAACCAGCACCATGCCGTACGGCTCGCGAATGTAGCGTCGGAAGCGGCGCAGATCTTCTTCCGCGAAGCCCACCACGTCGAGCGTGAGGTGCTTGAACTTCTCGCTCATCGACTCCTTGTCGAGCACGCGGAGCACGGCGTTTTCGCCATAAATGGTCGGCATGATCGACACACGGAAGTCGATGAGGCGGCTCTTGTATCGCACGCGGAAGCGGCCGTCCTGGGGTACGCGCTTTTCGGCAATGTCCAGCTCGCTCATGATCTTGATGCGGCCAAGGATGGTGCCGTGGTGCTCGCGGGCAATGGGCGCCATGGCCTCCTGCAGCACACCGTCGATGCGGTACTTCACGTGTACCGAATCGTCGTAGCTCTCGATGTGAATGTCGGAGGCGCGACGCTCGAGCGCGGTGAAGATGGTGGTATCGACGAGGCGGATGATGGGACTGATGTCCTCAGCCTCGCTCGTGAGCTTCTCGATGGAGATGTTTTCGTCGGGGTTTTCGTCGCCCGTGAGCACGTCGAAAGTGAGGCCTTCGCTGGCCTCGTCGAGGACGCGCTGCGACTGCTCAGTTTTCTTCAGCAAGTCGGTGATCTGCGAGAGCGTGGCCACGCGGGCCACAATTCGTGCCCCCAGCAGCCCGGCAATTTCGTCTACGACCATGAGACGCGAAGGGTCGCTGACGGCGATGACCAGCGCGTCTTCGGTTTGCTCGATGGGCACGAAGTTGTAGCGGAACATGAGCTCGACGGGGACGGTGCGCAGGAGCTCGTGCTGAATCTTGAAGTTCTTCAGGTCGACGAACTCGGCATGATAGCGGCGCGCCAGCGATTCCGCCTGCGCGCGTTCGTCGCCGGTTGCGGGCGAGGGCGGGGGCAACACGTTGGCGTCAGGCATGCGGGCGACCTCCTACATTCCGCTCGCCTGCCCCAGCGAAAAGATGGGCAGGTAGAGCGAGATCAAAATAAAGACGACGACGACTCCCATGACGATGAGGATCGCAGGTTCGATGAGCGCCAGCGCGGCGGCCAGGGCCGTGGCCACGTCTTCCTCGAAAAATTCGGACATGGAATTAAGCATTTGCGGCAGCGCGCCGGTTTGCTCGCCCACGGTGATCATCTCCGTAGCGAGGTCGGGAAAGATGCCGGTTTTGGCAAGCGAATCGGCCAGGCTCTTGCCCTCGCGCACGGTCCCGACCGACGTTTGCACGGCGCGGGAGACACGGCGCGATGAGATGGAGCGCGAGGCCGTTTCCAGCGAGGGCACCAGCGGCAAACCGCCGGTGAGCAGCGTGGAGAGCGTGCGCGCGAACAGCGCTACCTGATACTTGAGCCAAATTTTGCCCAGGATGGGAAGTCGAATGCGCACGCCATCGGCGAAATCCTTGCCGCGCTCGGTGAGGGAGAAGCGGTAGAGGGCGAAGACGATGGCGACCACGAGTAGCGCCAGCCACAGAATGTTGTGCTGCATCCACTTGCCGAAGCTGAGCAGGGCGAGGGTGAGAGCCGGCAATTTGTTGCCGAGTTGGTCGTAAAGCAGCGCGAATTGCGGCACCACCACGGTGAACATGAAGATGAGGAGCGCGCAGACTAGGGTGAGCAGCACGCAAGGATAGATGAGCGAGCCGATGAGCTTTTTGCGCAGCGTGAGTGCGACCTTCTGGAAGCTTACGTAGCGATCCAGCACTTCGGTCAGGTTTCCGGAGCGCTCGCCGGCCAGCAGCGTGGTGGTGTACATCAGCGGAAAACCGCTCTGCGCTTCGAAGGCGGCGGAAAGCGCCTCGCCGGTTTTTACGCGCGAAGCAACATCTTCCAACTGGCCGGCGAAGGTGGCATTCTTCTGGATTTTGCCGAGCATTTGCAGCGAGCCGAGGATGGGCAGGCCGGCGCGAATGAGGGTGAGAAACTGCGAATTGAAGATGAGGAAAGGCTCGAGCTTGACCTTGCGGCGGCCGCGGCCGATGGCGCCGCGCGCGCGGACCGAAAAGACGTGATAGCCCGCGTGGATGAAGCGGGCCTTCAGCTCATCGGCCGTGGCCGCGGTCTGCACCTGCTCCTGAACGCGGCCGCGTTCATCGGCCAGCTTGATAACGAACTCTGCCATGATCGTTCTCGCCGGTTTCGCGGTTTCGCGGCCGGAAAGCTCTTGAAGAGTTGCTCCTGCTTAAGGTTAACAGTCTTGACTCAAAAAAATAGACGAAGCGTATGCCTCTGGCGCTCGCCCGGGCCTGTATCCTGATTTCGTTCTGCGCGTTCGAGGCGAAGGGGACTGGCTGAGGGCGAACAATGGACTGGCAAGAGCTAGAGCGTCGGATGAGGGAGTTCGCGCAAGTGCTGGAAAGCGTTATGCGTAAGCGCTGGCGTGCGCTGGCGGCTGTGTGCGTTGGTGCATTGATTGGAGCAGCCCTTCTGACCGCCTGCCGATCCGGCCCCGGCGCAGCGGCAGTGGTCACGCCATACCCGCATGACCTGGCGCAGGTGACCTTTGCCGTGGCGGGCGATGTGATTCCGCATGAGCCGGTGCGCGCGGCAGCCAAAGCGGCGGGCGACGGGGAGCCGGGATGGGCGGCCCTGTTCGCGGACGTGGCAGACGTCTTTGAGGGCGCGGACTTCGGTTTTGTGAACCTGGAAACGCCGGTGGCGCCCGAGCACTCGCACGGGACCAAGCCCTTCCTGTTCGATGCGCCGGTGGAGCTGCCCGAGGCGCTGAAGGCCAGCGGGATCAAGATTGTTTCGTTTGCCAACAACCACGTGATGGACCAGGGGTGGGCGGGATTTGTCGAGAGCCGCGAGCATCTGAAGGAGATCGGCCTGCAGTTCGCCGGCACGTCGGACAATACAGCGACGGCGTGGCAGCCGGTGATCACCGAGGCCAACGGAATCAAGGTGGGCTGGCTGGGCATGACGCGTTGGCTAAACGGCAACCGGAATCCCGACAAGGACGATCAGCCGCATGTGAACTTCTTTCCCTATCCGGGCGAGGCCGGCGGTGCGCCGGGGGCCGATGAAGCCACAGTGCTGGCCGCAGTAAAGGCCGCGCGGGCGCAATGCGATCTGCTGGTGATTTCGGTGCACTGGGGTGTTGAGTACGCGACCGCGCCGCGGCCCGAAGACGTGAACATTGCGCACAAGATGATGGAGGCCGGTGCGACGGTGATCGTGGGCGCGCATCCGCACGTGTTGCAGCCGATTGAAACTTATAAAACGCAGGATGGACGCGACACGGTGATCTTTTATTCGCTGGGCAACTTTTTGTCGAACCAATCGCGCAGCTACGTGGATGGGCTGAATCCGGACTCGAATGGCGATCCCCGGGATGAGATGATCGGGCTGTTTGCGGCGGTGAAAAGGGATTACGGGCCGGCGGGCGTGCGCGTGGAACTGGGGCACGTGGGCATGCTGCCGGTGTGGGAAGAAAACAATCGCAACGAGATGGCCGCCGGACGCGAGAAGAAAACGGTGATCAAGCCGGTACTGATTGACCGCGAGATTCCGCCCTTGCAGGCGCGGCTCGACGAATTGAACAAGAAGGCGGCGCAGCCCAGCGCAGGGTTGACGGCCGACGAGCAGAAGGAATTCATCGATGTGACGAAGCGGCTGAAGTTGCTGACCGATCGGCGGGCGCAGATCCTGGCGCGAGTGGGCGACGACTACGTGATGGCCCCGCCGAAGTTGCCGGCGAAACCTTAAACGACACGAGCAGAGACCATGCATACGCAGGGAACCAAGAGCGCGGAGAAGCAGCCGTCCACCTTGATGGATACGGTGATGGGAGTCGCGATGATTCCTGTACTGTTTGTGGGCGCGTGCCTTGCGGTTCCTTATACGTTGGGCGCGCGGTGGCTGCGGCTGCATGGCGAACATAGATTACGGTTGCTGATGAAGTCGCGTGGAAGGCTGATGACGTGGCCGGAGTTTGTGCGCGCCATGCACGAGATCGGCGGAACCTGCATTGAAGAGAAGTTTACGGCGAAGGGTCCGGTGCGTTTCTGGTGGACGCCGGAAGACGTGCGCGGGGAATCGCCGCACGAGATCATCGACTGGTTCACGATGCGCAAGGGCCGCCAGTACGAGCCGTTCGTGCACTGGTGCCGCGCGCGCTACACCAGCGCGGACGCGGGCAGCGCGATTCTGGTGGATGCGCCACTGGTGCCGCGGCGAGAGATATACGCCCTGTGGTCGGAGTGCCGGTCCGACGCGATGAAGGCGCAGTGGATCGAAGTCGCGCCCCCGGAGATTCTGCCGCATAAACCGGGGCAGTGAGCGGGCTATTTCTTGCGGCGGAAGAGATTTGCGAGACGCTGCCAGATCGAGCTGCGCGGACTCCGGCTGGGCTGCATGGATTCGGGCGCGGTGTTTGCCGCAGTTTGCGCGGCTCGTTCGGCCTCATCCTGCTCGTGCGCATCGTGCAAAACCTGCCAAAGCGCGACGCCATCGTCTTCCCAATCGGTGTGGCCGCACGCGCGGCACTCATACTCGCGAATGACGCGGCCCGTCATGGTGTTCTTATCGGTCTGATCCATCAGCGCGCCGCATTTTGTGCAGATCATGGCGCCTCCGGCGGTTTCTGGTCCCGGACCCCTGATCCCTGTTCTTAATACCCGTTCGCGACCAGCCACGCCTCGGTGAGATCGAATTCCGGCTTCTTCGCGGCCCGCATCTGCAGGTCGGCCAGCTTCACCAGCACATCGGCCTCAATGTTCACGGGCGCGCCCACTGCGAGCGTGTGTAGATTGGTGCGCCAGTACGTGAGCGGCAGGATGGCAATGCTGATCTCCTCGCCATCGAAATCGGCAATGGTGAGGCTGATGCCTTCGACAGCAACCGAGCCTTTGTGCACCATCCACTGGCGAACGTTTTCGGGGACACGGACTTTCAGAGTCCAGTCGGTGGTCTGGCGGTCAAAGGTTGGGCTGGATTCGGGGATAACGGGGTCGAGCGCGGTCATCACCCCGGTGCCGTCGACGTGACCCTGCACAATGTGGCCGCCGAGCGGACTGCCAGCGGCTGTGGGCAACTCCAGGTTGACGTGCGCGCCGGGCGCGAGCGAGCCGAGCGACGTACGATCGAACGTTTCCTGCGCGAGGTCGGCGTGGAAGTAGGTGGGGTCGGGATCGAGCGCGGTGAGGCAAACGCCGGATACACCGAGTGAGTCGCCTTCGCGCAGCCGCGCGGCAATGCCGGGCGCTTCAACCGTGATGCGGCGAACGCCGCCGCGATCGGTGAGGCTGACAAGAGTTCCGGTCTGCTCGATGATGCCGGTGAACATGAGTTCATTCTAGGGAGCGAGACAGCGAGGGGCAAGGGAGCACTCGAGCGGGGCGCGCTAGAACTTCATGGACACGCCTTTTTCGCACATGTCGCCGAAGAGCCCGAGCAGGTGAGTCATGCCGAGGAGTTCGCGGATCTGCTTGCCGAGATTGATGAGCTGGAGGCAGGAGCCTCCCGACTTGGCGGAAACATAGAGGCGCACCAAGGTGCCGAGACCCATGCTGTTGACAAAGGCCAGATGAGTGAGGTCGAGAACGATGCGCTTGTTGTGGGGAATCAAGGCGATGATCTTGTCGTAAAACGGACCAGCGACGCCGGACACCAAGCGGCCGCGGCAATGGACGAAGGCCGCGCCGTCTTTATGCTCGACGCTGAAGGTGAGGGAGTTCTTAGCAGGTTCGTGCGACATCGGCTTTTCCTTAATGGAAATGGGAAACGGGGTCGACGCCTGATTGTCTCATGAAGACAGGGATCAGGGAACAGGGATCATGGATCAGAAAGCGGCGTTATTTGCTGGCGGAGGCTTTTTCCGGGGTGGGCGGGGCAGGGAGCGCGGGGCCGGCGGTGAGGGTGCGATAGGCGAGCAGGAGCTTCAAGCGCCAGCGCACGATCATGCCGAAGGCGAGCAGATAAAAAATAGCGCCTGTCTGCTCGAGCGAGAGGACGCGATCAAAGTAGCCGCGCGCGGCCCAGCGGACGAGGGCGAGCACGATGATGACGGCAAAAAATGCGCTTGACCGCTTCATACGAATTTCGCCGCAATGCCAATGCAGGTCAGAGGTGAGCAGCAGCGGGTACGCGAGGAATACCCAGCCAATGAGGAAAGCGATGAGTCCCCAGAGGAAGGGCACGCGGCACGGCCGATAGAAAAACATGCAGAAGCCCGTGGCCATGCCCAGCGGCGGCATCACGATCTTCTTGAGCGTAACAGCAGTGCGGCCCTCGCGAACGCGCCAGGTGAGCACACCGGCGAGGCCGACAAGGGAGACGACAGCCGTTAGCGCGGGAGTTGAAACCATGAAACTTGCCTTTCTGTTCTTGCTGCGGGCGAGCGGCTCTGAGGTCAGCGAACAGCGGGTCAGTGCCCTATGCGCACATCTCTATTCTAATTGGATGGCGCGAGTCCGAAAGGCGGTGGTAGTGGGTCAGTTTGCAAGAAACCATCCCTCAGGGGCTAAATGTCGTGTCTCAACTCGAAGCGGGTTATGGAAAAGCTGGAAAGCTGAGGAGCGCTTTCCACTTTCCCACAACCCCTGCGGCGGCTATTTGAATGATCTTCAAGAAGATACGAAGTTGCCCTCAGGGGCTAAAGCGCCGTCCAGTTTGGCGCTGCTTTCGGCACGGCTGAAGCCGTGCCCTGACACTTCGTGCCTTCCCTGAGCGGATTTTTCCGCAGGGGCTAAAGCCCCCGATTTTCTTTGCGGTGCTTACGGCACGGCTGAAGCCGTGCCCTGACACTTCGTGCCCATGAAGCATTTTTCTGCAAGGTCCGCGGTCGTGACCTTTCACTACAACTTCAAAATCATCCACTCGGGAAAAATCTGCTGAAGTCGTGCTCTTTCACGACGGTTTCGGATTTGGGCGCTATGAAAGATTCTGTTGATTACTGACGACGGGTCACTGGCTAGCGTCTCTCGGCCAGGGGTCGATGAGGAGCGAGCTCAGGCCGAGGTCGTTGCCGTAGCGCTCTACTTCGACGTCGTTCATTTGCACGAACTGCGGCATGCCGCGGAAGGCGGGGACTGCGTCCGACCCCATGATCTGCGGCGCGATGAAGAGATGGAGGCGGTCGACGAGGCCGGCCGCAAGAAAGGCCGTGTTCAGGCGCGTGCCGGTTTCCGTCAGCAGCGTGAGAACGCCCTCTTCGCCGAGCTTCAGGAGAACTTTGTTGAGCGGGACGCGGCCCGCCTCCGCATCGAGAATTTCCACGCGCACGCCGCGGTTGCGCAGTTCTGCGGCGCGGGCTTCGTCGTGCGACACGGTGAAGATGACGACGTCGTTCTGCGCTGTCGAAACCAGTTTGCAATCGAGAGGCATGCGCAGGGCGGAGTCGAGGACGATGCGCAGCAGCGGGCGGCGGCGGCGGAGGCCGCTGCGATCGGTCATCCAGGGATCGTCGGCGAGAACGGTGTCAACGCCGACCATGGTGGCGTCTGCGGCCCAGCGCAGCGGCTGCACGGCGGCGCGGGCGGCTTCGCTGGTGATCCAATAGGGCGCGTGGGGCGTTTGATGCGCGGGCGGCGGCGCAATGCGCGCGTCGAGCGTCATGGCCACTTTCATCAGAACGAGGGGACGGTGATGCTGGATCCAGCGCGCGAAGCCTTCGTTGAGGCGGCGGGCTTCGGTTTGGCATACCCCCACGCTTGCCTGAAGGCCTGCCGCGCGCAGTGCGTCCAGACCGTGGCCGGCGACGGCGGGGTTGGGATCGATGGTGGCGGCGACCACGCGGGCGAGGCCTGCCTGGATGAGGGCATTGGTGCAGGGCGGCGTGCGGCCGGTGATGTTGCAAGGCTCGAGTGTGACATAGGCCGTGCCGCCCCGGATGCGATCGGCTGCGTGCTGCTGCGCTTCTTTGAGGGCGACGATTTCCGCGTGGTCGAGCAGGTCGTACTCGTGCCAGCCCTCGCCGACGACCTGGCCGGCGCGGTCGAGGATCACGCAGCCCACAGCGGGGTTGGGCGAGGTGACGCCGATGCCGCGGCGCGCCAGCTCGAGGGCGCGCTGCATCCAGTAAGTGTCCTGGTCGAGGTAATTGCTCATAGGCGCTTCTGGTTGCGAACAGGAACACTCAAGTGTAAATCGGGTGGTTGGAGGCGGGCTTAGAGAATTCGTAAGAGCGCGAGACGTTCAAGCTCGTACGGTTTCAGGTTCCAAAGGCGGAGCCTTCGACTTCGCTCTCGCGAAGATCCTGAGTAGAAACCGGCCGACGTTGCGGGGCGGAGCCGATTGCGGGCTTGCATTCCCAGGGTTCTGTCGGCTTGTCCACCCCAGCGAGGACAGATCGCTCGCCGGGGGCCCTGGTTGCGCGGACTTGAGCCTGGCTATTCTCGACCGCTCCTCCGGGGCGGGAGGCCGAGGCGTTGCTTCGATCTCCTTCGCCGCCGCCATTACCGCCGGCCTCGGCCTCGCCGTTCTTAGCGTCAACCTTCTCTTGGCCCTCTTCGCCGAGGTCACTGACGTCCTTGTCTTTCCGGTCTTTACCCTGATCAGCTTCTACACTGCCGTCGGCGTCTTCGCCGCTGTCTTTCTGTCCGCCGCCGCCACCATCATTGTCGTCGTTTTCACTCTCGTCGTTGCCGTCGTCCAGCGCCTGGCTGTCGGTGGCGGTGTAGTGCCAGCGGGTGCATTGGCCGGGGTTGGAGAATGGACATTCGTTGCAGTCTTCGCCTTTGCAGATGTAGATGCCGGGGGCAAGCTCGTCGCCTGCGGAGGTCTGCTCCACGGACTGGACGGGTTTTGCATCATGGGAGTGCTTCTTGCGATCGATGAACTGGGCCGCGATCTGGAGCCCGTAGAGAATGGCGGTAGCTTTCTTGAGAGTGATGCGGTCATTGATGATGGCGTCGTTGATGCGGGCCACGGAGAGTTGGATGGCGGCGGCATCCTCGGGCGCGGGCAACTGGAGTGGGCCGTACTTGAGGTGGGGCTCGGCGCCGACGGTGTGGACCTTGGAGTGGTAGTAGCAAAATTGGGCATCCTTGAGGGCGGGGGACTCGCAGCGGAGCCCGTTGGTCTTGATGTGCCGGCATGTCTGATACATAGGAGTTGTCCTCACCCCCCTCCCCCCCGTTTTCAGGTAAAGTCGTGATTCCGGGCGGGTTAGCTTTTTGAGGGGTTCTCGTAAACATTTGAAAACAAAGAAGCTAGAGGTTAAAGTCGTCGAAAATAAGCGGTTAGCGGCGTTGGCGGAGTTCGCAGCGCGCCCAGCCGGGCTTTTGCCCAGAAAAGCGGGCGGCCCGGACTGTCCCAGTCCGGACCGCCGAGGGCATCTGCCGTTTTTCTCGCTTCTACAAAAAGTGTAGCGATTTGCGGGAATTAACCTGCAAAAAAACAGGGATCAGGTATCAGGGGGCAGGGATCAGAAAAGGAACGGGTTAGGGTGCGGCAGAGGTTTCGATCTGGGTGGTGTAGGGGTTGACAAAGGCAGGGACCAAGCCACCCCAGCGGGCACAAATCGCCCGCCGGGGGCCCCGGAAGGGAACGAGGGACCAAGGGACCGGGAAAACACGGTCCAAGGGACGGGTGGATCGGGGTTCGCGCTTTCCCCGGTCCCCAAAAGCGAGGGACCGGGGGCACCCTCAACTTAATAGGGTTGCCGGGGGGCCGGGGCACCACCAGTGCGGTTGCGAAGAGTGATCGGGATCGGGGCTACCCGCCAAGAGCCGACCTTATAACAGAGTCGGCTACATTCTTCGCCCTGATGTATGCTGGCCACACTCATTCTCAGCTCGGTTCTCATTCCATTCAGTGGAGATTACGTGATGCGGGTTTATCGTGTGTCGATCGCATTCTGCTTTTGCGGTATGCTTTGCCAAGCTCAAGCGACAAAGACGGACCAGGCACTGCTCAGTCAAGTGCGCGAGAAATACGATGCTCCGTTCAACAGGAACTTGCAGTCCTTCGATTGTGCTGTCGATTTCAGCTGGAAAGAGCACTTCACCGAGACGACGCGCGTAGGAGATGAAGGGACAGACGAGGAACTCGAAAATATCTTTCAGCCGATTCGGAATCGCGTCACGGTGTCGCGACAGAATGTTACCGTTTCCTCCGGGCTCACAGACGATGCAATAGGCAAGCTGCCCCATGGCGGCATGGCCGAGTTCCTGCTGGAGCACGCGGTGCAGAGGAGCCTTTCTAACTGGTTAGCCGCAAGTGCGAACGCGATCCTTCCTGATCCCGCTACCTCGGTTCACTTCGAGCCATCCCCGTCGGGCTACAAACTTGCTTTCAAAATGCAGAACTTTGATGTCGAGATGGTACTCGCCCCCGACATGCGTCTAGAGAGCGCTTCAGCGAAAGGACCTCAATCAGACCATTTCGAGACAGTGTTCGCACCTGGACAGCATGGGTTCCTTCTGACCTCATGGACCATGACTGAAGACGGGAACTCCGACCCGGGCCATCGCCTGATCTTCAGCTATACCTACCAGATCGTAGATGGTGTGGAGTTGCCCGAGCACGTTGCCGTAGTGAGAGAAAGCCACCATGAGGTGTGGCGATACAGATTGAGCGACTGCATCGTAAAGACCAGTAATTGAGTCAACGATTGCCGATCAGGCCTCGTTGCTCAGGATGACCGTGTTTAGTTGGGGTTTGTGCTTTCCCACATCTCAAAATCGAGATGTGGGGCACTCATGTTGGTGCTGAGTTGAATGCGCGAAGGACAACCGCAGGTCCTTCGACTTCGTCCGCCACGGCGGACTTCGCTCAGGATGACAAGCGGAGAGTTGGTTGATTTTCCCGAACCGATTACTCCAGCAGCGAATCGACAAATTCTTCCGGCGAGAATTCGAGCAGGTCAGTCATTTTTTCGCCGACGCCTACGTAGCGGACGGGAAGATTCAGTTCGCGGGCGATGGCTACGGCGATGCCGCCCTTGGCGGTGCCGTCCAATTTCGTCAGCACGATGCCGGTGACGCCGGCGGATTGCGTGAACTGGCGGGCTTGCTGGAGGCCGTTTTGGCCCGTCGTTGCGTCCATGACGAGCAGCACTTCGTGGGGTGCGCCGGGAACCAAACGCGCAGCCGTGCGGCGCATCTTGTCGAGCTCATCCATCAATCCCGATTTGGTGTGCAGGCGGCCGGCGGTGTCGACGTAAAGCTCGTCTACGTGGCGCGCCTTGGCTGCGGAGATTGCGTCGTAGAGGACGGCCGCGGGGTCGCCGCCCTGCTTGGTCTTGATCATTTCCACGCCGGAGCGGGCGGCCCAGACTTCCAATTGTTCGATGGCCGCGGCGCGGAAGGTGTCCGCGGCGCAGAGGAGGACGGTGCGCCCTTGCGCGCGGGACCAAGCGGCGAGTTTGCCGCTCGATGTGGTTTTGCCGGTGCCGTTGACGCCTACGAGGAAAGTGACCTTGGGCGGCTCCTGCGGTGTGGCAGGCACCTGCGGTGCGGCAGCCGCCCCTTGCGGGGCACGAAGAATGGCGATCAGCTGCTGCTTCAGGAGGTCGCGGAGCTCTGCGCCGCCTTCGATGGCCTGATGGCGGGCGCGGTCGCGCAGCGCGTCGAGGATGGCGGTGGTGGTTTGGACGCCGAGGTCGCTGGTGAGCAGCGCGGTTTCGAGATCGCCGAGAGCGCTTTCGTCGACGGTGCGGGTGAGAGCGGCGAGATCGGCGATTTTCTGGGAGAAGCTCTCGCGGGTGCGCGAGACCGCTTGGCGCATGCGGTCGAAGAGGTTTTTTCTGGGCGCTTCTTCGGCGGATTTTTCGGGTTCGTCGGTGCCAAACAGCTTTTGGATCATTGCTGTATTCAGTTTAATGGGGCGCAAGGGGGCGAGCGAGCAAAGGAGAAAGCTAGCGGATGGGTGCAGGTCTGGAGACCTGCACGACAGCCGGTCTGGAGACCGGCGCTACAAGAGACCGGCGCTTCAAGAGTCCGGTGGTGCGTCTCCGTTCAGGTGGGGGTTGTGGCCGTCCAGGGCGGACGGGCGCAGTTCAGCGCGAATTGGTTCGGAAGGGTTGACGGGTCCGATATGCTGGAAGAGCAGGCCGTAAACCATGGGGAAGAAATGACTAAGCCGAACCTTCATGCGCTGGGAAAGATCCTTGAAAGCCGCATCGCCATCATCGATGGAGCGACCGGGACGACCATCCGCACCTACGGGATGAAAGAGGCGGACATTCGCAGGGAACGCTTCAAGGACGCGAAGAAAGACCTGCTGAACAACGGCGACCTGTTTACGCTGACACAGCCGGAGCTGATCGGCGACATTCACCGCCGGTTTCTGGAAGCCGGGGCGGACATCATTGAGACCAACACCTTTGGGGCGACGAGCATTGCGCAGAGCGAGTTCTTTGTTGACGATCCGCGCGAGCACGGGGGGCGAAAGGATCCCGAGTTTTATCAGAAGGTGATTGAGGACCCGTTTCTGAAGGGCCTGGCGTGGGAGATCAACGAGCAATCGGCGCGGCAGGGGCGAGAGTGGGCGGATCGCGTGGCCAACGCCACCGGGCGGCAGCGGTTTGTGGCTGGAGCGTTGGGGCCGCTGACAGTGTCGCTGTCAAATTCTCCTGACGCGGACGATCCCGGATTTCGCGTGGTGACCTTCGACCAGGTGACGGCGGCGTACGCCGAGCAGGCGCGGGCGCTCATCGCGGGCGGCGCGGACCTGTTGCTGGTGGAGACGATCTTCGATACGTTGAACGCCAAGGCGGCGCTGGTGGCGATTCGGGAAGTGTTCGACGCGGACGGCCGTGAGTTGCCGGTGATCATTTCCGCGGCAGTGGGGCGCGGCGGCGAGACTATGATCTCGGCACAGACCATTGAGGCGTTTTGGAATGCGGTGGAGCATGCGAAGCCGCTGGCCGTGGGATTGAATTGCTCGCTGGGGCCAGACCTGATGGCGCCATTCTTGCGCGAACTCGCGGAAAAGGTCGGTGTTGCGGTGTCGTGCTATCCCAACGCGGGTTTGCCCAATCCACTTTCTGCGACGGGCTTCGATTTGGGACCGGAAGACATGGCGCGGTACTTGAGCGAGTTTGCGCGCGAGGGTCTCATCAATATCGCCGGCGGCTGCTGCGGCAACACGCCCGAGCACATTGCAGCCATCGCGAAGGCGCTGGATGGGCTGCCTCCACGCAAATTGCCGGTGGCCGACGAAGAAGCGCGCGCGATCGAGAGCGCGGCATGAGCGCGGAAGCAACAAAGCACGTGGAGACCAAGCCGCTTCGGCTCTCAGGCTCGCAGCCGTTTACGCAACAGCCCGGCGTCTTCATCCTGATCGGCGAGCGGACCAATGTGTCTGGATCGCCGAAGTTCGCCAAGCTGATCAAAGACGGCAAATACGAAGAGGCCGTGAGCGTGGCGCGGCAGCAAGTAGAAAATGGCGCGAACCTGCTCGACATCTGCATGGACGAGGGGATGATCGACGGCGTAGCTGCGATGACGCGCTACTTGAAGCTGCTGGAGAGCGAGCCCGAAGTGGCCAAAGTGCCGTTCATGGTGGACTCCTCAAAGTGGGAAGTGATTGAGGCGGGCCTGAAGTGCATGCAGGGCAAGGGCATTGTGAATTCGATTTCGCTCAAGGAGGGCGAGACGAAGTTCCGCGAACATGCGCGGGCGATTTTGAAGTACGGTGCGGCTGCGGTGGTGATGGCCTTTGACGAACAGGGGCAGGCCTCGAGTTACGAGGAAAAGATCCGCATCTGCGAGCGCGCCTATCGCCTGCTCGTGGACGAAGTGGGTTTTCCGGCGGAAGACATCATCTTCGATCCCAACATCCTGACCGTGGCGACGGGCATGGAGGAGCACAACAACTACGCGGTCGATTTCATTCGCGCCACGCGCTGGATCAAGGAGAACCTGCCGCATGCCAAGGTGAGCGGCGGCGTGTCGAACGTTTCGTTCAGCTTCCGCGGCAACAACAAAGTGCGCGAGGCGATGCACGCGGCGTTTCTGTATCACGCCATCGGCGCGGGCATGGACATGGGCATTGTGAATGCCGGGATGCTGGAAGTGTATGAGGAGATCGAGCCGGAGCTGAAGGAGCTGGTGGAAGATGTGCTGCTGAATCGGAGGCCCGATGCGACCGAGCGGCTGGTGACGTTTGGCGAGGCGCTGAAGGCGGCAGGGACCGCGGGCGGCAGCGAGGAGGCGGAGAAAAAGGCCGAAGAGTGGCGCAGCGGCACGGTGGAAGAGCGGCTGAGCCACGCGATGGTGAAGGGAATTGACACCTACATCGAAGCGGACACGGAAGAAGCGCGGGAAAAGCTGGGACGGCCGCTGAGCGTGATCGAAGGACCACTGATGGCGGGCATGGGCGTGGTGGGCGACCTGTTCGGCGCGGGCAAAATGTTTCTGCCGCAGGTGGTGAAGTCGGCGCGCGTGATGAAGAAGGCTGTGGCCTATTTGACGCCGTTTATGGAGGCCGAGAAAGCGCAAATGGCTGCGGCGGGCGAGGCGGTGCGCGTGCAGGGCAAGATCGTGCTAGCGACGGTGAAGGGCGACGTGCACGATATTGGCAAGAACATTGTGGGCGTGGTGCTGGCTTGCAACAACTACGAAGTGATCGACATGGGCGTGATGGTGCCCGCTGAGAAGATTCTGGAGCGCGCGCGGGAGGTGCGGGCGGACATTATCGGGCTCAGCGGATTGATTACGCCGTCGCTCGACGAGATGGTGCACGTGGCGCGGGAGATGGAGCGGCAGGGAATGAAGCTGCCGCTGCTGATTGGCGGCGCCAC
>CAVSQE010000027.1:0-152628 GCA_963729915.1 uncultured Acidobacteriota bacterium
TGGCCAGAGACGGGATTGAACCGCCGACGCCGGCCTTTTCAGGGCCGCGCTCTACCACTGAGCTATCTGGCCTCAGTCGCGACAAAAAGTTGCATGAATCTGCGCGGATTCCGGTGCTGCCGGGAGGCATTGCCGGGAGAGGTGGGCGTTTCCACTTGCCGTGCGCTCAAAACAACCAGACCCAGTATACCAATCAGAATGTGGTGGGCCAAACCCCCGTGCGCCGGACTACACTGGAAGGCAATTATGCGAAGCCGGAGTGGATTCTTCTGCCTTATCGGGGGAGCAGGGGTTGTGCTGGCGGTGCTGGCCGGATGCGGGCCGAGGCCCAACAGTCAAGGCACGTCTACCAAAGCCGAATCACGAACCGCGCTGATTTACGAGGCCAATTTGCACCAGGGACCGGAGGCGCTGCGCGCATTCCTGGAAGATTTTCCCAAGGGCGCGGATCTGCACGTGCATCTTTCCGGCGCGGTGTACGCCGAGACCTTGATCCGCGACGCTGCCGAGGACGGAGCGTGCGTGGATACGGTGGCGCTTTCGCTCGCCAAGCCGCCCTGCACCGGCAAGCTGATTCCGGCAAAAACTTTCTCGGGCAACATCGACAGGAAGACCCAATTGCTCTATGACAAGTTGATCGATTCGCTGTCGGTTCGCAGCTTTGTGCCTACAGATAGATGGAGCGAACACGACCAGTTCTTCGCCGTTTTCGATCGCACCGGCGGCCTCAAGGATCACACGGGCGAGTGGGTCGACGAGGTGGCGAGCCGTGCGGCGGCGCAGAACCAGCAGTATCTTGAGCTGATGGTGACGCCGCCCTTCAGCCACGCCACGCAAATCGCACAGGCCGTTGGCTGGAGTCCGCAATTGGCCGAGGCGGACCCGCAGGCGTTCGCGCAGTTCCGGCAGCAATTGCTGGATAAGGGATTGCGCGACGAGGTTGCCGCTGACCGCGAAGAAGTGCGCGCAGCCGAAGCCGAGCGCAAACAATTGGAGCACTGCGGCACGGTGCAGGCCGCGCCGGCGTGCCAAGTTGAAGTTCGCTACATCTGGCAGGTGCTGCGCGACCTTCCGCCCGAGCAGGTTTTCGCGCAGGCGCTGTTGGGGTTTGAGACGGCCGAAGCCTCGATCGACGCGAAGGATGACACGTGGGTCGGCATCAATTTTGTACGGCCGGAAGACGACTACGTGGCCATGCGCGACTACACCATGCAGATGAAGATGATCGGCTTTCTGCATTCGCAGTATCCCAATGTGCACATTTCACTGCACGCGGGCGAGCTGGCGCCGGGGCTGGTGCCGGCGGAGGGATTGCGCTTCCACATTCGCCAGGCGGTGGAACTGGCCCATGCGGAGCGGATCGGCCACGGCGTGGACGTGATGTGTGAGGACCGGGCGCGGGATCTGCTGACGGAGATGGTCAACCGGCACGTGATGGTCGAAATCAACCTGAGCTCGAACGAGGCGATATTGGGCGTGGAAGGGGGTGCGCATCCGTTCCCTTTGTACCGCTCGGTGCATGTGCCGGTGGCGCTCTCGACGGACGACGAAGGCGTGAGCCGCATCGACCTGACGCATGAATATGTGCGCGCGGCGATCGAATACGGACTGACTTACAGGGACCTGAAGCAACTGGCGCGGACGGGGATGGAACACAGCTTTCTGCCGGGCGCGAGCTTGTGGGCCACGCCGGACGATTTCAGCGCGCCCATCGATGCGTGCAAAGGACAGGCTCTGGGCGACGAGAAGCCGTTGAACGGAGTGCAAGGCGTTTCTCGACAAGAGTGAGAAGGGCGCGGCCCAATGGGAGCTGGAGCGGAGATTTCGGGCCTTTGAAGCGAGGTGGTGATGGATAACGAGCGGATTCGCGAGATCTGTCTTGCCCTCCCGAACGTCACTGAGACGCTCAACTGGGGACATCACCTTGTGTATTGGGCAGGCGACCGCGACATTGGCGGCAAGATGTTTGCGATGACCGATCTCGACGGTACGGGGATCGGCGTGTTGTGGTTTCATTGCGGGGCAGAGCGGTTTCACGAGCTGCTGGAGCGCGAAGGGATTCTGCCGGCGCCGCACCTGGCACGCGCATATTGGGTGGCCGTGGAGCGCTGGGATGTGCTGCGGCCACGGGAGATTGAAGACGAGTTGCGCCGGGCGCATGCACTGATTTACGAAAAGCTCCCCAAGAAGACGAAGGCCGTGATGGCTCTGCCCGAAAAAGAGCGCGCCAAGGTAATTCGAGAGCGCAAGAAAACCGTGGCGGCCAAGGAAAAGGCCACGCGCCGCTGAGTGTGGGAATGACGGATTGAACTTTGCCGCACGGGTTTTCGTAGACGGTATGGACTGCGCTCACGCAGACATTTTTTTGCGAGGCGAAAAGACGATGGTCAAGTTTCTACTGTTTTGCATTCTGCTTGTATTGTGCTGGCCGCTGGCGCTGCTGGCGCTGGTGCTGTATCCGTTCGTTTGGCTGGTGCCGTTGCCGTTCCGCGTGATGGGCATCGCTGTGGGCGGAGTGCTGGAACTGGTGAAATCCATCATCCTGCTGCCGGCACGGGTGCTGCGCGCGGTGTGAGGCTGCGAGACGCCTCGACATCCCCTCTGACAATGCTTTAGCGTGAGCCTATGGCTTTCGCTCTCGATCTCGATGGGAAAGTTGCGCTCGTGACCGGCGGGTCACGGGGCATTGGCGCGGAGACGGTGCGCCTGCTGCGCGAGGCTGGGGCGCGGGTGGCCTTCAGCTACCGGAAGGCGGGGGCGCAGGCCGAGGTGTTGGTTGCAGAGTGCGGCGGGACCGGCGCGACGGGTGAGCCGCTGTGCGTGGCTATTGAGCAGGAGCTGAGCTCGCCGAGCGACGGACGCAAACTGGTCGAGAGCGCCGTGGCGGCGATGGGCCGGCTGGATATTCTGGTGGCGAATCATGGCGTTTGGGAGGCCGAGGACGTGCCGATTGCGCGCATGGACGAGGCACAGTGGCGGCACACGCTGGCGGTGAACCTGGATGCGGTGTTCGGGCTGGTGCAAGCGGCTGTAGGGCAATTCGAGCGGCAAAGCACTGCGTGCGGCAGCCTTTCGGGCACTGCGTGCGGCAGCCCTTTGGACGAGAGCACAGCCAAGGGACACATTGTCCTCGTCAGTTCCACGGCGGGGCAGCGGGGCGAGGCGTACCACGCCGACTATGCCGTGACGAAAGGCGCGTTGATCAGTCTTACCAAGAGCCTGTCGAGCGAGCTCGCGCCGCAGGGGATTCGTGTGAATTGCGTCGCGCCGGGGTGGGTGGCCACAGACATGTCGAAAGCCACGCTCGCCGATCCGGCGACGCGCGAGAAGATTGCCGCGGCGATTCCCCTGGGGCGCGTGGCAAGCCCGCGAGAGATTGCGGGCCCAATTGTTTTTCTGTGCACACCGTTGGCCGGATTCATCTCGGGCGAAGTGCTGAACGTGAACGGTGGAGCGGTGCTGGTGGGATAAAAGCAGCGGACAGCAGACAGCCAGCAGCGGGCGGCTGAGGCATGAAAGCTGATTGCCGTTGGCTGCTGGCTGTCAGCAGTTCGCTGTTAACTGTTACGAGGAGACGATGAGAATCGGGAAACTGGCAACGATCGCGCTCGCGGCAATGGCGCTCATAGCGCCGCATGCGATGCGGGCGCAGACGCAAGCGACCGACGCCGCGGCGCGGAAGAACGCGCAACAGGCGCGAGAGAAGTTGGACGCCATGGTGAAGGCGCTGGGCGGGCAAGCGTGGCTCGACATGAAAAATGAGATGCAGCAGGGGCACGTTGCCGCGTTCTTCCAGGGCAATCCCGACCTGGGAACCGAGGACCTCTTCGAATTCCACGAGTGGCCTGACCATGACCGCATTGAAGTGACCAAGCACCGCGACGTGGTGGAGTTTTTTGTGGGCCGGCAGGGCTGGGAAGTGACCTACCGCGGCAAGAAGCCGCAGGACAAGGATATTGTGGACGACTTTCTGCGGCGGCGCGACCACTCCATTGAGATGGCGGTGAGGGTGTGGCTCAAGGATCCGAACACGATCCTGCTCTACGAGGGTGAGCACATGGTCGAGCGCCATCTGGCGGAACAGGTGACGCTGATTTCAGCGCAGAACGAAGCCATTACCATCCTGATGGACGAGCAGACGCACCTGCCCCTCGCGCGCAGCTTTGAGTGGCGCGATCCGGTGTACCACGACAAGAACACCGACACCGAGGAGTACGACGACTACCACGTCATCGACGGCTTCCCTACCCCGTTCACCGTCACGCGACTCAAGAATGGCGACACCGTCCGCCAGTTCTATGTGACGCACGTGATCTATAACCAGAACCTGCCCGCGGATTTCTGGGATCCCGACGCCGAGGCGCGCAAGGTGAAGCGGTAGCGGCGGACAATCAGTTCGCGAGGTGACCGCTCTAGGCGGGCAGGGAGGTTCCGGGGGTAGTGGGCGGCCTCGCGCCAAGTACTAAAGCGCCGCCGGCCAAGCCCACCCCTTGGAGCCACGTCAAGAGCATGGCCAACGACTCGCCCTCCGAAAGCCGGCCCCACCAGAGGAGGCAGAGTAGTGGAACGAACGCGAGATTCATCACCGCAAGGCAGATCGCTGCGATCCGCGTCCATGGGCGATACATGATGCAAACGCACGCAACAACGGCGGCCGGGCTCAGCACATAGGCAATCCAGGTTCCCCACCACATCGCTTGAAAGTAGTCCCGTCCCTCCCAGAGCGCAGGATTGGGGGCGAAATCGTGGATGAAGGCACCGCTGTACCAGGTCCGGCCTGCCAGATAGAGGAGCAGGCCGGCCCCGAACACGTAGGTTCCGACCGCGACCCATCGGTTGGCCGTTCCTCTGCGCCGCAATTCCAGTCCGACGATTAGGAGCGCACCGCCCACCAAGGCGAGCTTTCGAAAGTCTCCCACAGAATCGTCCAACACAAACCATATCCACCCATTCTTGATTTCGCCTGCAAAAAAGAGCCCCGTGCACAATACCGAACAGGAGAGCAGAATCGCCGCCAGCGCCGCTCCCGGAAGTCGCGTCTTCTGGATTGCGGCTATGCCGAGCCCCGCCACAATGAGGCCGGCGCCTGCGGCTTTGAAGAAATAGAAGTAGAAAAATCGGTGCTGCTCGCTTAACCCCTCGAAGGTGCTTGAGCCGAGAGGGGTGGTTAACCAAGTGATCCCGAGCGCAATCAGACACGCCGACAGCATGAGCAAGCCAAAGAGGTACAGTTTTCCGACGCTGGCTTGCGAATGGCCCTCGCGACCTCTTTCTTCTCGAGACCAGCTCGCAATCGATGGCCGTTCCCGGGATACCCCTCTGAAGCTCTCCTCGGTCGAAACGCGAGGCTCGTCAGTGACCTCGGCCGGATGCTGCGTCTCCGATGCATCCCCCGCAGCGGCACGCGCCACGGGGTTGACGGCCGTGGGTTCCTGCCGGAGCGGTGGCTCAAAGGGAGATTCGACATTCGGGGATGCCCCTGCCTGGGAGAATGTGGACACCGCAGGCGGCGCCTTGGCCGGCTCCGGCGGCATGACTACCTCAGGTACTTCCCTCGCGGCCGCGGGCTGTACCGGCGACGCCTCGCGCGGTTCCATTCGCGCCAGCACGATCTTGATCGTCCCGGCGAGGTTCTTAAGATGAGCCTCCAATGGCGGCGTCAGAGCGTCGAGCCAGTGCACGTTGCCGATAAAGTACTCGAGAGACTTGACGGGAAGCACGTCCTCCATGCGCAGCGGCAGAATAGCGACGCCATGATTAACGGCCCGTTCTATCTCCCGGCGAATCTGCGGCGAGGCATTGGCATTGGCCGTAAAAACCAGCACCATGATCCGGCATTGCTCGATGGCGTCGATGATGGCCTCGCCCCATTCCATGCTGGCGAGCACGTCGCGGGGAGCGATCCAGCAGCGGATGCCCTCGCTCTCCAGCATGGCGCAGACCGCGTCGGCCGTCGCTTTGTCCTTCGCGGAATGGCTGATGAAGACGTCGTGCGCCATGGGCCTGTCCGATCAATTGCGGGGAAGGGGGAAACAGCTAGCGATACTATAGCCCAATTGACCCAGTGGAGAGCGAATCAATCTATGACCCCAGGGGCTAAAGCCCCGCCGCTTTTTTGTTGCGTTTGCAGCACGACTAAAGTCGTGCCCTGACACTTCGTGCCCCACGATGCACTCTTCATCGTGCCTGGAGTCGTGCCCACTCACGACGGCGCAGACTAACAAACGATCCAAGACCGCTCCCGGAAACGGATCCGCGCGCTTATTTATAATCCCAACGAGCACTAAGCAGCCAAAAGAAACGTTCCCTAGGAGCCGCAGAATGACGCTGACCATCCAGGAAATCATGGATTTCCTGCCCCACCGCTACCCCTTTCTCCTGATCGACCGCGTGCTGGAGTTCGAGTCCCAGAAGCGCATTGTCGCTCTCAAAAACGTGACCATCAACGAGCCGTTCTTCCCAGGTCACTTTCCCGGCGCGCCGCTCATGCCCGGCGTACTGATTGTTGAAGCGATGGCGCAGGCCGGGGCGCTGCTGATGCTGTCGGAGATGGAGGATCGGCACTCGAAGCTGGCGGTCTTCACGGGCATCGACGGAGCCAAGTTCCGCCGCTCGGTGACGCCGGGCGATCAGCTTCGCATTGAAGTGGGGGTGGTGAGCTTCCGCTCGCGCGCGGGAAAGATGGAAGGCAAGGCATACGTTGACGGCAAGCTGGCCTGCGAGGCTACGCTGACCTGCATGATCGTGCCGCGCGCGCAGGAGAAGAAGGCGGAAGCGGGTTCTTCCGAGGCAGCCCCCGCATCGGAGACAGTGTGAGCATCCATCCCAGCGCGGTGATCGCAGAAGGCGCGCGGATCCCGGCATCGTGTACGATTGGACCCTATTGCACCATTGGGCCGGAGGTGAAACTGGGCGAGGAGTGCAATCTCATCTCGCATGTGGTCATCGACGGCCGCACGCGCATCGGAGCGCGAAACACCTTCTATCCGTTTTGCTCCGTCGGCGTGGCGCCGCAGGACCTGAAGTACAAGGGCGAGCCCACCGAGACCGTGATCGGCGACGGCAACACCATTCGCGAATGCGTCACAATCAGCCGCGGAACAGTGGGCGGCGGCGGTGTGACGAGCCTCGGCTCCGGCAACCTGCTGATGGCCTACGCGCACGTGGGCCACGACAGCCATGTGGGCAGCCGCTGCATTCTCGCGAACTCCGCCACGCTGGCCGGCCACGTAACCATTGAGGACGATGTGACGCTGGGCGCGTTTTGCCCGGTGCACCAGCACTGCGTGGTGGGCGCGCATGCGTTCGTTGGCGGGGGAACGATTGTGACGCAGGACGTGCTGCCGTTTTCGCTCACTTCAGCGCGGCGCGAGAACCGGGCCTTCGGGATCAACAAGGTCGGCCTGGAGCGGAAGGGCTTTTCGCCGGAACGGCTGCAACGGCTGCAGAAGGCCTACCGGTACCTGCTGGCGGCCAAGCTGAACACCACGCAGGCCGTCGAAAAAATGCGCGGGCTCGAAGGCGAAGACGTGGATCTACTGGTGCGGTTCATCGAACGCAGTGGGCGCGGAGTGATCAAGTAAGCGCTCGCGCGCTTTTACCCTTTGGACTTGATCCTGTGAAGAAAGAGGGAGCGGTTCCGCTTGCAGAAACTATTGCGATGAAACTTGGCCTCATTGCCGGCAACGGTCGCTTCCCTTTCCTGCTGCTCGATGCGGCGCGGGCCGAGGGGCTGACGGTGGTGGTTGCGGCTATCAAGGAAGAGACCGATCCGGAGATCGACCGCCGCTCCGAAGCCGACGCGGGCATCACAGTGCACTGGCTCTCGCTGGGCGAGCTTTCGCGGCTGATCGAAACCTTCAAACAAGAAGGAGTCGCAAAAGCCGTGATGGCGGGCCAGGTGAAGCACAAGCAGATTTTCTCGAGCATTCGGCCCGATTGGCGGCTGGCCAAGCTGCTCTTGAACCTGAGGACGCGCTCGACCGACGCGCTGCTAGGCGCGGTGGCCAAGGTGCTCGGCGATGAAGGCATTGAATTGATCAGTTCGACCTCGTTTCTAGAGCCACTGCTGGCCGAAGAGGGCGTGCTGACCGAGCGCGCGCCGGATGAAGACGAGTGCAAGAACATTGAATACGGCCTGGGCGTAGCCGGGGCGCTGGCGGGGTTCGACATCGGGCAAACGGTGGTGGTGGCGGCACAGGCCTGCGTGGCCGTGGAAGCCATGGAGGGCACCGACGCCACGATCGAGCGGGCGGGGCGGCTGATGGCGACCCTCGAAGCGTCTACAGAAAGCGACGTCTCAGCGGAGCCGTCAACCTTTGAGCGGCGGCTGACCGTCGTCAAAGTGGCTAAACCTAATCAGGACATGCGGTTCGACGTGCCCGTTGTCGGGGTGTCGACGGTGGAGACCATGTTCCGCGCCGGGGCGAGCTGCCTTTCGATCGAAGCGGGAAAGACGCTGCTGTTCGACCGCGACGCACTACTCGAGCGCGCCAGCAGGGCAGGCATTGCCATTGTGGCCGCGCGGCGGTAGAACAGTTGTCAGGGGTCAGTGGTCGGTGGTCAGTGGTAGGCTTGCCCAAGCGTCAGTTTTTCTGTTCCCTATCCCCTATGCCCTGTTCTTAGGAGGTTTCTCGTGAATAAGTATCTTCTCCTCTCGCTCGTCGTAGCGATTGTCGCCATTGTGTCCGCGATACCCCTTTTCAAGGCCCGCGCGGCCGATGAACCTATGCCTGCCGTAGGCCAGCAAGCGCCCACCTTTACCCTGCCCTCGCAGGACGGCACGCCCGTCTCGCTCGATCAATACCGGGGCAAGTGGGTGGTGCTCTACTTCTACCCCAAGGACATGACCACCGGCTGTACCATCGAGGCGCACAAGTTCCAGGACGCGCTGCCGCAGTTCGATGCCAAGAATGCTGTGATTCTGGGCGTGAGCGTGGATACCGTCGACAGCCACAAGCAGTTTTGCACCAAGGATAGCCTGACCTTCCATCTGCTCGCGGACCCCGACCACAAGGTGGTGAGCGCGTATGGGTCGCTGGGCGCGTTTGGCCCCATGACGATTGCCAACCGCAACACGTTCCTGATCGATCCCCAGGGCAAGATCGCCAAGGTGTGGGTGAAGGTGACGCCGGCCAACGCGGCCTCGGACGTGCTGGCGGCACTGCCGTAGAGTCTCGCGGGCTGCGCATAAGAAAAGGCCCGGTGAGGAACCGGGCCTTTTGATTTTCACGGGCCGCATTGCAGCGAACCACTGAGCCCGCACGTGACGGATCGAGCCGCGTCACGCGCTCCTGGCATCGGAGCAGAGGCGCCGAGGCTACTTCTTCTTCGACTTCTTCTTCGCGGTCTTTTTGGCGGCCTTTTTGGCGGCTTTCTTAGCGGCCTTCTTGCTGGCTTTCTTGGCCGGAGCTTTCTTCTTCGCTACCTTCTTGGCGACCTTCTTGGCGACCTTCTTGGCGACCTTTTTGGCGGCTTTCTTGGCTGGAGCCTTTTTCTTGGCTGCCTTCTTTGCAGTCTTCTTGGCAGCCTTCTTTGCCGGGGCCTTCTTGGCGGCTTTCTTGGCCGGAGCCTTCTTCGCAGCTTTCTTGGCGGGTGCTTTCTTGGCCGCCTTCTTGGCCGGGGCCTTCTTGGCGGGCTTCGGCGCCGGCGTTGCTGCGATCACGACCACGGTCTCTTCGGCCACCACCTCATCGTCGTCCGAGGAAGTGAGGATCCCGGCGGTTTCCAACTCATCTTCCTCGTCGGCAAAGGCTTCGACCTGCTCGCGGTCCAGGTCACTCGGCTTCCCAAAGGGATCGCCGTCACTCATTGCGTACATCCTGAACACTTCATCCATCCCATTGCCTCCAGCGGATTGCCGCTGCACATGATTTCGTTTGCATTTTCGCACAGCAGATGGAGCCATCGTGCTTGCGCAAGCGATTGTAGCTTTAGCTTGTACACAAAGACAAGAAAAACACAAGCGGGGAATGGGGATTTGCTGCAGTTTTTCTCATTGCTGCGAAGGCTTGGCAGGTTTCGTGGACTTGTGGGTCGCGCTGCCAGTGGCGTGGGCGGGGGTTTTCGAGGCCTGGGTATGGGCCGATTTGGGCGGGGAACCGGCGGGGTGATGCGTAGGCTCGGCCGCGCTGGACCCCTTCCTGGAGCCCCTTCGGCGGTGGGTCGAGGCAGCTTGAACGGGCGCGGGCTCTGCTACCCGTAGGCGGCGGCCAGCTTCGACCCGGATGCCAGAGGGAATGCTGTTCCAGCGTCGCAGCTGGCTCAAGGAAACGCCGAAGCGGTCGGCGATGGTGACCAGGGTATCGCCGCGGCGGACGATATAAAGCCGGGTGCGCGCCAGGGGTTCGGCCGCAAGGGGTACAGGAACCACCAGGGCGTCGATGCCCGCAAGGCTTTGGCTGGAGGTGAGCTGGTTGGTCGAGGCCAGCTCAGCCACGGGAACGCGATACACCTGCGCTACAGAAGCCAGCGTATCCCCGGCCGCGACGGTGTGGTAGCGCCAGGAGTTGCGGCGGGCCTCGGGAATCAAGGCGGCGCGCTGCTCAAAGAGCGTGGCGGTGCCCGCGGGCAGATGCAGGTCGAATGGGGCATCGGACGGCGTGACCATGCGCAGCAGGCTCGGGTTCAGAGCCTCGATCTCGTCGACCGGAGCGCCCACCAAGTCCGAAACGAGACGAAGATCGATGGAGTAGTCGATGGTGACGGTATCGGTGAGAACCGGGGGATCGAGGGTCACGTCGTCGAAGCCGTACTGCTGCGGATGGTTGGCGATGATGATAGCCGCCACAATTTCGGGCACGTAGTTTGCGGTCTCTTTGGGCAGCTCTCCGCGTTTGTACAGCTCCCAGAAATCAGCATAGCCGGTCCTTTGGACGGCATGCTGCATGTTGCCCGCGCCATGGTCGTAGGCGGCCATGGCCAGATACCAGTCGCCGAGCTCGTCATAGAGAAACTTCATGTAGCGGCCGTAGGCGCGCGTGGATTTCTCAGGGTCGAAGCGCTCGTCAACGTAGGCGTTGCGGGTCAGGCCGTAGTAAGGGCCGGGCATGAACTGCCACATGCCGCCGGCCCTGGATTTGCGATTGACGGCCTGCGGCTGGAAGCCCGATTCGGCCACGGCCAAGTAGATCAGATCCTGCGGTACGCCCTCTTCGGCCAGCACGCGCTGGATCATCGCCTTGTAGCGCCCGGAGCGCTCGAAGGAATGCAAAAGCGTGTTGTGGCCCTTCTGCGTGTAGGCGAAAAAGTTGATGAAGGCGGCCACGTACTCATTCGACACCAGCGGCAGATCGGACTTGGTGGTGGCCAGATCGGCCGTGGTCTTGGCCACAAGGTTGGGATCAACGGCAAAGGTGATGTCGCTGGCGGCTTCGGCCGGCGTGATTTCCTCTTTAGGCACGAAGCCGTTGCCCTGTTTGAGGGCCTCCATCTCCAGGCCGTTCACTTCATCGACGATCTTGTCGAACTCGTCCTGCAACTGCGCATCGGCCTTGATGTCGAGGCCGCTGGAAAGCATCAGATCCACAGCGCGATCGAACTGAACCTTGGCTTCAGCGAGCTTGCCCTTGCGGTAGTCGGCGTCGCCGGCAGCATACGCGGCTTCAACCTGCGCAATGAGCTGGCGCGCGCGTTGCTGCTCTGCGGTCGATTGCCTGGGTGCTGGCGGAGCGGCGGGCTGGGGCGCAACGGGAGCCGGAAGCGGCGGCGCGGTGGCCTGCATGGGCTGGTGAGCCGGCCCTGCGGCAGTGTCGGTCGGCGTGCAGCCGGCGAATGCCAGCACCAGCAGGGCGCAGGCGGGCACGAAAAACCGCTTCCCCGCGCGGCGCGCGGAGAATCCTGGCCGGCAAGGCCTCGATTGGGTCAATTTGGGCACTATGCCGATGATAAGCCATGACGTGGAGGAGGTTGCGCGGGGTGCCCGCCCCGACGAGCTAACTTCTTTCCTTTTAGGGAAGCATTGACGCCGGCTTGGCTCGGGCGCGATTTTCCGTCAATACAAAAGCGGCCACTAGAAAGCCCGAAAGTTCATCGAGAGCACGCGCTGATATCCTAGAGCTTGTTCTCCTGTCGCGCCGATTGATCCCATCATGAACTCGAAATTCATCCGCAATTTCGCCATCATCGCACACATCGACCACGGCAAGTCGACGCTGAGCGACAGGTTACTGGAACTGACGGGCTCGGTGACGGGACGCGAGATGCAGGCCCAGATCCTGG
This sequence comes from uncultured Acidobacteriota bacterium, assembly GCA_963729915.1. Taxonomy (GTDB): domain Bacteria; phylum Acidobacteriota; class Terriglobia; order Terriglobales; family Acidobacteriaceae; genus Telmatobacter. Next base: position 12,220 of record CAVSQE010000027.1, read on the forward strand.
ACGACATGGACCTGGAGCGGGAGCGCGGCATCACCATCAAGGCGCACGCCGTGCGCATGATGTACAAGGCGCACGACGGCAACACCTATCAGCTCAACCTGATCGATACCCCGGGCCACGTCGATTTCAGCTATGAGGTGTCGCGTTCCCTGTCCTCGTGCGAGGGCGCGTTGTTGGTGGTGGACGCCACCCAGGGCGTGGAGGCGCAGACCCTGGCCAATGCCTACCTGGCCATCCATCACGGCCTCGAAGTTATCCCCGTGATCAACAAGATCGATCTGCCGTCGGCCGACATCCTGCGTACACAAGAAGCCATCGAAAAGGCCGTGGGGCTGGACGCGACCGACGCGCTCCCGGTGAGCGCCAAGACCGGACAGGGCGTGGACGACGTGCTGGAAGCGATCGTGCACCGGCTTCCCGCGCCCACCGGCGATCCCGACGCTCCGCTGCAGGCGCTCATTTTTGATTCCTGGTTCGACGCCTACCGCGGCGTGATCGTGCTGGTGCGCGTGATGCAGGGAACCATACGCAAGGGGCAACGCATCCGGATGATGTCGAATGGCAAATCGTTCGAGGTCGAGTCCATGAGCGTGCTGATGCCCAAGCCGGTGGAGATTGGCCTGCTTTCCGCGGGAGAGGTGGGATTCTTCGCGGCCACCATCAAGAACGTGGGCGATACCAAGATCGGCGATACGGTCACCGACGAAGCGCATCCAGCTGCCGCGCAATTGCCCGGATTTGAAGACATCAAACCCATGGTCTTTTCCGGGCTCTACACCGTGGACTCGCACGAACACACGCTGCTGCGGGACGCTCTGGAGAAGCTGCGCCTGAACGATTCTTCGTTTTTCTTCGAGCCCGAAAGCTCGGTGGCGCTGGGTTTCGGGTTCCGCTGCGGGTTTCTGGGGCTGCTGCACATGGAGATCATCCAGGAGCGGCTGGAGCGCGAGTACGAGCTTGCCCTGATCACTACCGCGCCGAGCGTGCGTTACCACATCAAGCTCACCGACGGCAGCGAGATCGAGGTGGACAATCCGTCGCGCTGGCCCGAGCCACAGAGCATCGATAGCATCCGCGAGCCGGTGATCGCCGCCAAGATCCTCACCAACGAGGCGTACGTGGGCGGGATCCTGAAGCTGGTGGAGGAGAAGCGGGGCAAGCAGAGCAATTTCGAGTACGTAACGCCCACGCGCGTATTGCTCAGCTACGAGTTGCCGCTCAATGAGATCGTGCTGGACTTCTACGACCGGCTGAAGTCGATTTCGCGCGGCTACGCGTCGCTGGATTACCAGTTGGCCGGAGAGTGGGAGTCGCCGATGGTCAAGCTCGATATCCTGGTGTCCGGCGAGCCGGTGGACGCGCTCTCTATCATCGTGCACAAGGACCACGCCTACGAGCGGGGCCGTGCGCTGGTTTCCAAGATGCGCGAGCTGATCCCGAGGCAGCAATTCGAGGTGGCGATTCAGGCTGCCATTGGAGCCAAAGTCGTGGCCCGCGAGACAGTGACCGCCCTGCGCAAGAACGTGCTCGCCAAGTGCTACGGCGGCGACATCACGCGCAAGCGCAAATTGCTGGAGAAGCAGAAGGAGGGCAAGAAACGCATGAAGCGCATCGGCAAAGTGGACATTCCCCAGGAGGCTTTTCTGGCGGTTTTGCGGGTAGGTGAAGAGCAGCAGAAGTAACGCCGGCCCAGGGCTTTGTGAATAAATCTTCACGACAAATTGTGGAAAGATGCGCCGCCCTGCAATCGTGCGCACATTCGGGAGCCTGCTGCGGCGCGCGCGGTGACTTGCTCAGGTTCTTACTGAAATAGAAAGAGTTAGATTATTTATCAGAACTGGATAGAGGCTGGCAAGAGGAAAATATTGGGCTTTCCGTGAAGCTTTCCGAAAGAAATCCACAAATTTTTCCACAGGAAGACGATGGCGTGGAAGGCGCAGGCAAAGCAAAGGCCCCGGCAGGCGGGACCTTTGCTGCGTTTCTGCTGCAATCTAGTGGGTTGCGGGCGCTCTCGGCGCAGTCGGCCTGGGAGCTGCCGGCCTGGGAGTCTGGCTCCCTGCGGCCCCTGCCGGCTGTTGCGGCGGCGCGGGCACACCCGACTTCAGGTTGTAGGCATCGATCACCTGCTTGGTGATGTTGGATCCCTGACTGGCAAACAGCACGGGGGTAGCCTGCGCGGAGATGTCCAGGATGAGCGTGAATCCCTGCAGATCGGCGTAGGACTGCATAACGTCGTACACCTTGGAGGCAAGACCCTGATACATGTCCTGCATATCCTGCTGGAAGTCATTGCGCGCGTCTTCGGAATCGCGATCCAGCTGCTTTTTCTTTTCGTCGAGAGTCTTGGCCTTGCTGTTGCGGTCGGCCTCCGACATAGTGGCGCCCTGGGTCTGCAACTGCTTGGTCAGGCCGTCAATTTCGTCGCTGAGGGTTTTGAGGGCAGCTTCCTTGGGGGCGTACCTCTTCTGCAGGTCGGCGAAGTCGCGCTGGCCCTCGTTGGTTTGGGCAACGGCCAACTGAAAAGCAATGACCGCGATCTTGGCAGGAACGGCAACGGGCGCGGCCGCGACCGGCGCAGCCTGAGTTTGGGCGGCGGCGTTCAGGACCATCCCTGAGGCCAGCATGAGAACGAGTGCAAAAGTACGCTTCATTTGAATCGAAAACTCCTTCGGAATCCCTGTGTGGCTTCTGCCTTAGACGCAGAAAACGAGCCTTTGCCTCCTCACGCTTCCTCACGGCTCATCTTTACCCCGGCTTTTGCGGGAAACTTCGCGCCGGACGGCGCGAGGCTGGAAAAGACGCGAATGGAGACGTCAGCAGGAACTAGAGGGATTATAGGGCAGGGACCGGGGACTAGGGAATAGGGGGTAGATTACAGTTCGTAGTTCATAGTTCGAAGTTCACGGTTAGGGCGGTGGCAATGAGGCCAGCAAACTGTGAACTTCGAACTATGAGCTACGAACCGAGAATCAGTGTGCCGGTTGCGGCTGCGGCGCATCCGGTTGGTCGCCCGCCTGCGGCACCGGCGCGGCAATGCCGGACTTGGTGTTATAGGAGTCGATGATCTCTTTGGTGATATCCATGGCAGGCACAGCATAGAGCACGGTGGAGGTTTGCTGATCGCCGGCGTCGAGCACCAGCGTGTAACCGTGCTTGTCTGCGTAGTCGCTCATGAGCGCACCCACTTTGCCGGCCACCTCGTTGATCACTTGTTGCATGTCGGCCTGGAAATCGCTCTGCGCGTCCTGGGTATCGCGGTCCAGTTGCTTCTTCTTTTCATCGATGGTGCGGGCGCGGCTGGCGCGATCGGCTTCGCTCAACTGGGCGTCCTGCGCCTGCAACTGCTTGGTCAGGGTGTCAATTTCGTCGCTCAGAGTCTTGATCTGCGCGCGCCGGGGATCGTACTTCTTCTGCAAGGCGGCAACGTCACGCTGGAACTCGTTGGTTTGAGTGACGGCGGCCTGAAAAGCGATAACCGCAACCTTGGCCATCGGCACGGGCGCGGGGGCAGCAGGCTTTTGTGCGGCAGGCTTGGGCGCAGCCGAGGTTTGGCCCGCGACCGAAATGGCCGAAGCAAGAACCAGGAAAAGAGCGAACGAGGTCAGGCGCTTCATCTGAATCAAAGACTCCTTGGAGTTCCCATGTGCGGACGCCGCGCATACGACTATCCGTTCCACAATGCCCTTTGGGCTCTGGCAAGAGGCTCCATCGCGCGCGGCATATCTCAAAAAAACTGCGCGCCAAGGCATCGCCGGGAACTAGAGGGGATTATAGGTTCCGGGTGGGGGAGCGTCAAACGGCGAGAGACAAGGAGCGATGCGCCAAGGGACCGAGCGGCCGACCCCCGCGGCGGTTACGGGCGCACCGGGCCGCTGAGCGCTTCCAGACGGCGCCTGAGCACGGTTCCCATGTTCGCCATGCTCAGCAGCAGTATGAGAGCCAGTAACAGGAACGGGCCGCTCCGAAGAGCGGCCCGGAAGCTGAAGCCGGATCCTTGAAACCTGACACCTGCTCCTTAGAACGTGGTGGAGATGGTGAGGCGGAAGGTCTTGCGGGGCTCGCGGAAGACATACCCCGACCCGTAGGACTGGATGGCTTCACCGTAGGTGTAATCGCCTGCGCCGCCCGGCGGGAACATGTCGCGGGTGATCAGCTCGGCTGAGCAGCTCTGCTGCTTTTGACCAAGAATGGCGTCGTTGCAATAGGGCTGCTCGTAGAGACGCAGCGGGTTATACGCGTAGTAAAGCCGGAAAGGCGCGTTGATGATGGGCATGAGCACCGAAAGTTCCGCGCCCGTGGACATGCGGGGCACGAAGTTAGTGCCGGCCACCGGCCGGATGTTTTGCCGGAATCCGACTTGGGAACCGGGGATCCCGCCCTGGCAGGAGCCGTTGTTATACACCGGGCAGCCGTATAGGGGCGCGGTCAGCGAGGCAAAGCCCTCGGGGCTCTGCTTCAACTGATTGTGGTTGACCGCTGCATCGATGCCGAAGTCGCTGAAGAAGTGGAAGTCGAAGGGCCCGACGACGGGAATGCGGTATTCGATGTTGGTGGTCAGCTGGGTGTCGCCGCCGATGGAGGCGATGCCGTAAACGGGCAGCGGCACTTGAATGCACTGATTGTCCTGCGGGTTTGTCGGGTCGCGCGGCACGCACTGGCCGTCAGGATTGGTGAGCTGGAAGTTAACGCGCGTGGGGACATAGCCGTAGGGTGTGGCGGCACGCACGTCGAAGCCGCGCAGTTCCAGTTCGCCGCCGGAATAGAAGCGGTTGTTGGGCGGAGCCACATCGCCGGAAATGCCCTGGATGTAGCCCAACTGCGCGCGAACAGCAAGTACGTTGCGACCCCCGGGGGTGGGGATCAAGTAGTGCATGGGGATATATCGCTTGTAGGCACCCGCCACATTGACGTAGCGCACATCGCCCCACAAGCCGGCAACCTGCAAGAAGCCGGTGTACTCCTTGCCCGTATGTGGGCGCAGCGGGTTCGAGACTGTGTCGTAAGAGTAGCTGAGGCCTACGTTGCTATTGATAATCCCCGCCAGCGGATTCGAACCCTGCACCCCGGAACGGAATGCGATGGTTTGGAAGAAGGTCGATGAGGCCGTGCTGAATGCCGTAATCGTGGACTTGCTCCACGAATAGGTAACGCCTACACGCTGGAACGCATGCCGCTTCAACGGGTACATGACGGAGAAATTGAATCCGTCGGAACCGACGTTGTAGTTCTGCGTCAGAGATTTCTGGGCCGTGGACAGGTTCAGGTCCGCGCCCGTGGTCGCCTGGTAGTTCTTGGCGGCGTTGTAATCCTGCTTCTGGTTGAAGATCTGGAAGCCCACATTGATGGGACGGTTGCGGATATAGGGCTGGGTAAAGCCGAACTGGAAGGTGCGGCTAATCGAGCCCAGGTTGGCCTGCACGCTCAGGGTCTCGCCCAATCCCAGGAAGTTGTTGGTCTGGTAGTTGACGCCCAGGAAGGCGCCGGAATAGCCGCTGACGCCGCCATTCATGCCGATCGAGTTCTTGCCCTTTTCCTTGACCTTGAGGAGCAGATCAACAGTGCCCGCGTCCGGATCCTGGTGGGCCTCGGAGTCCTGGTCAACCTTCAACGGATCGAAGTATTCCAACTGGTTGAGACGCAGGAGGCTGTACTCCCACAACTGGGAGTTGTAGACCGAACCCTCGTCCAGCATCAGTTCGCGGCGGATGACCTTGTCGCGGGTGATGGTGTTGCCCTGGAACTCGATACGCGACACGAAGAACTGCTTGCCTTCATCGATGTCGATATTCATGGACACGGTTTTCTTCTGCTCGTCGGTGTCCAGCTTGGGCACGGCGCCGAAATTGATGTAGCCGAGGCTGCCGTAGGCCTTCTTCAGGTTGTCGAGGCCCTTCCCGACGGCCGTGGCATTGAACCAGTCGCCGTCCTTCAGAGGAAATTGGGAGCGCAGAGCCCTGATATTCGTGATCTGCTTGTTGCCGGTGAAGGTAATGCTGCCCAGCCGGTAGCGGCCGCCTTCTTCGATGGTCAACTGGATGTCGATGCGCTTGCCCTTGCGCGGCCGGAAGGTGAACCAGTTCAATCCGCCCTCGTCGCGGATCTGCGTCTTTGGCTCCTCGACAGCGGCATTGGCATAGCCCTTGTCGCGGTACGCCTGGCGCACGCGTTCCGTGTCTTCCTCGAGTTTGGAGGAGTCGTAGGTTTGGGCGAAAAGGTCCTCAAAGATGATGGAGTACGGAATGCCGATGGGCTTCAGATTCTTCATGGACCGGCGCAGGTCAAGAGAGCTGATGTGCCGGTTGCCCACGAACTGGATTTTGCCCACCTTCACCACCGGGCCTTCCTTGATATTGAAGTTCACCTGCACCGAGGCCGGCGGAATGGTCTTGACGTCGGTCTTGATGGTGGCAAACTGATGGCCGTGCTCGGCGAGCAACTGCTTGATGACAGTTTCAGCCTGCGTGATCTTGGTGGCGTCGTACTGGCTTTCGACCGAGAGAGGGACCTTCTCCTTCTTGAAGCGGTCGAGCACGTCGGATTGCGTAACGCTATTCAGGCCCTTGTAATTGATCTCGCGGATGCTGGGCTTCTCACGGACAAAGACGTTAAGAATGATGCCCTTCTCGGAATCCTCGCGCTCGATGCGCAGATCTTCGAAATAACCCGTATTCCAGAGCGAGTGAAAGTCGCGCTCGATGGAGATGGGATCGTAGGAGTCGCCGACATGGGTGAACATCCTCGCCAGGATGGTTTCCTTGGGGATGCGCCGGTTGCCGATGACGCGAATCTGGTCGATCGTATCCGATGTCTGTGCCGGAGTCTGGGCCACGGCCGTGAAGGCAGCCGACACCAAAACCAGAACCACCGCAAAGCGCGCCATGCGCCGCGCAATGAAAACGGCGCGAGAAATGGAAGCGTGCTTGATCTTCACCGGGTTTGAGCCCTGCGCCGAGCACAAATACTCTTTCGTACAATAATTCTGCTTCACAGGAAGAATTTGCACACCCTCATTGCTGAAAATCTGGCCTTGCCTTAAGGAAAGATTGATTCTACAAGACCGCAGCCACCCCGCCCAAACTTCGCGGCCTCCGGCGACATGTCGTTGTCGCAGAGGCGAAAATTCTCCGGGCTGGCTTTTGGCTCTTGAACCGTGTCCTTCCCACAACATCCCTGCCGCGCCAGGCGCCGGAAGCAGGGCAGAATCCCTGGTTGGAATCCATGTCCCAGTCTACCGGACTCAGACGGGTTGCGTCGGCTGCGCGTCCCTCAGGGTCCGCGAACCCTGGTTCCTGGCGTGATGACCCTTAGACGCACCGCTGCGGCGCAGGGCACCTTAATGTCTGTGAATACTATTTCGGGCAGGAACAGAAGCCGGCCCTCCACACGGCGAGTGGGCCGGAAAGCTGAAACTTTCCGCCTTTCCGTCCATCTTTATAACGGAATGCAGGTCAGCGGACGGGCTGTCTGTAACGGCCGTCATCGTCTTTGCCATTCAGCTACCTTATTATTTTCAAGTAGAACATTGGCCGGGTTGCGCCGTTGTGCGTTCCGGCCGGAACCCGAGGAGCCGGCGCGAACCGGACCGTGACTGCAATTGACCCCGCGACGAGGCGGGATTGAGCGCGGACCGTTTGCGGGCCTCAACACGATCAGAACGCCGGCCGAGGAGAGAAAACCAGCCCTATGATGTGGATTGTCCGGCTTGCGCTGAGGCGGCCTTATACCTTTGTCGTCTTTGCGCTGCTGATTTTGATCCTTGGCGTGTTCAGCATCGAATCGATGCCGACGGACATCTTTCCCAACATCGACATCCCGGTGGTGACGGTGGTGTGGAACTTTGCGGGTCTGTCGGCAGATCAGATCTCCAATCGCATCGTGACCAACGCCGAGCGCGGCATGACTACAACGGTCAACGACATTGACCACATCGAATCGCAGTCCCTGGTGGGCGTTGGGGTCATCAAGGTCTTCTTCCACCCCAATGTAAACATCTCCCAGGCCGTGGCCGAGATCTCTGCCATCAGCCAGGTGCAGATCCGCTCACTGCCCCCCGGAACCTTTCCGCCGTTCATCATTCAATACAACGCGTCGAGCGTGCCGGTGCTGCAACTGGGAATCTCAGGGCAGGGCCTGAACGAACAGCAACTGAACGACATCGCCACCAACACCATTCGCCTGCAATTGAGCACTGTCGAGGGTGCACAAGCGCCCTTCCCCTACGGCGGCAAGCAGCGCCAGATCGAGGTGGACCTGGACCTGAACGCCTTGCAGGCGCGGGGCCTTTCACCCACCGACGTGGTCAATGCCATTACCGCGCAGAACGTGATTGCACCCTCGGGGACCATCAAGCTCGACCGCTTTGAATATCAGGTGGAGACTAACTCCGCCCCAACTCTGCTGGACACGCTGAACAACCTGCCGGTCAAGACCGTGAACGGCACCATTGTCTATATCCACGACGTGGCGCACGTGCGCGACGGCAATCCACCGCAGACCAACATCGTGCGCGTGGACGGCCGCCGCGCCATCATGATGAGCATTTTCAAGACCGGCTCTTCGTCGACTCTCGACATAATTAAGGGCGTGCGCGACATCCTGTCCAGCCCCAGTCTCAAGGGCCAGATGCCTCCGCAGCTGAAAATCGTGGCTCTTGCCGATCAGTCGATCTTTGTGCGCGGCGCCATCAACGGCGTGGTCCGCGAATGCATCATCGCGGCCTGCCTGACGGCCATCATGATCCTGATATTTCTGGGCAGCTGGCGCTCCACCATCATCATCGCTATCTCCATACCGCTTTCGATTCTCTGCTCGCTGATTCTGCTCGACGTGCTGCACGAGACCATCAACATCATGACGCTGGGCGGCATGGCGCTGGCCGTGGGCATTCTCGTCGACGATGCTACCGTCGCCATCGAAAACATCAACCGCTATCTGGAGACGGGCCGCGAACTAGAGCAGGCCATTCTGGAAGGGTCGGCGCAGATTGCCACCCCCGCGCTGGTTTCCACGCTTGCCATCTGCATCGTGTTTGTGCCCATGTTCTTCATGAGCGGGGTCGCGCGCTACCTGTTTGTGCCCATGGCGGAGGCGGTGGTTTTCGCCATGCTCGCCAGCTACTTCCTGTCGCGGACGCTGGTGCCCACCATGGCCAAGTACCTGCTGCACGAGCACGACGATGCGGCAGCGATAAGAAAGCGCGTGAGCCGGAACCCTTTCACCCGATTCCAGGCGGCTTTTGAAACCGGCTTCGAGAGCTTCCGCCACAGTTATCTGGGCCTACTCACCTTCTGCCTCGATCATGCGGGCGCATTCCTCATCGTGTTTCTTGCCTTTGCCCTGGCCTCGCTGGCTCTGGTTCCATCGCTGGGGCAGGACTTCTTCCCGTCGGTCGATTCGGGCCAGTTCATCATTCACGTGCGCGCCCACACGGGCACGCGCATCGAAGAGACGGCTGCGCTGTGCGACCACATCGAGCAGACCATTCGCGGGCAGATTCCCTCCGATGAGTTAGTCACAATTCTCGACAACATCGGTCTGCCTTACTCCTCGCTGAACCTTTCCTACTCGACCTCCGCGCCCGTAGGTCCCTCAGACGCCGATATCCAAGTGCAGCTGACGCCCGATCATCATCCCAGCGAGCAATATATCGAACGCCTGCGCGCGGTGCTGGCCCACGAGTATCCCGGCGTGACGTTTTATGTGGTGCCGGTGGACATCGTGACCCAGATCCTCAACTTTGGGCTGGCCGCTCCTATCGATATCCAGATCGTCGGGCCCAACCTGTATGCCAACCGCGCTCTCGCCGAGCGCATGTTGAACGAGGTGCGTTACGTTCCCGGCGCGGCCGACGTCCGCATCCAGCAGCCCTTCAACTATCCCAATCTGACCGTGAATGTGGATCGCACGCGCGCCGCGTCTACGGGTCTGACACAGCAAAACGTGGCGCAGAGCCTGCTGGTGGCGCTGAGCGGGAGCTTCCAGACCAGCCCGAATTTCTATCTCGATCCGCGCAATGGCGTTTCGTACAACATCGCCATCATGACGCCGCAGTACCGCATGGACACGATGGCGCAGCTCGAAAGCCTGCCCATCACCGGGAGTGCGGCGAGCCGTACACCCGGCATGGCGCCCTCCACCGCGGCGCCCGGGTCGGATGCAGCAGCCATGCCGGGGGCCGCGCCGACCGCCGCGCCCGGAGCTCCCGCGCCGGAGCAAATCCTCGGCAATTTGGCTTCGGTTGTGCCTGGCGCCGAACAAGGCGAGATCAGCCACTACAACGTGCAGCCGGTGATCGATATTTATTCCAACGTCGAAGGCACCGACCTGGGAAGCGTGACGCGCGCCATGCAAAGGATCGTCGCCCGTCATGAAGCGGCGAAGGACCTACCCCGCGGTTCGAGTTTTATCTTCCGCGGGCAGAGCGAGACCATGCACCGGTCCTACGTTGGCCTGCTCAGCGGCCTGGCGTTCTCTATCGTGCTGGTTTACCTGCTGATCGTGGTCAACTTCCAGTCCTGGCTTGACCCATTTCTCATCATTTCCGCACTGCCGGCGGCACTGGCCGGGATTGTCTGGTTCCTGTTCCTGACCAACACGCGGCTCAGCGTGCCCGCGCTTACCGGCGCCATCATGTGCATGGGCGTAGCCACGGCCAACTCCATCCTGGTGGTAAGTTTCGCGCGCGAGCAGTTGGAAGTGCTGGTGGGCGACGCGCGGCGCGCCGCCTTGAATGCCGGCTTCGTCCGCCTGCGCCCGGTGCTGATGACCGCCCTGGCCATGATTATTGGTATGGTGCCGATGGCGCTCGGCCTGGGTGACGGCGGGGAGCAGAACGCTCCGCTGGGACGTGCCGTGATCGGCGGCTTGTTGCTGGCCACAGTGGCGACGCTCTTCTTTGTGCCTGCATTCTTTTCCTTCATTCACGGCCGCCTCGAGAGCGAACGCCAGCACGAACCGCGTCGCGTCTCCAGCGGCTTCGATGAATTCGACGAGACACCGGAGTAATCGCTTATGAACCAAGAGACCAATCCGAATCCACGCCCCGCAGCGGAAAGTCACGAGAGCGCACCCGAACAGGACGCGATCTCGCCGCACAAGATTCTGACCGGCGCGGCCGTAGTCCTGCTCATCCTGGCCGTGCTCGCCGTCACCGGCATCTTGCGCCGCATGCACGCTCATACGGTTCTGGCCGAGCGCACGCACGACCTGGCCGCGCCCACGGTTACGCTGGCTCCGGCACGGCCCGGCGCGCCGGTGGACAACTTTGTGCTGCCCGGCAACGTGACCGCCTATACGGACGCGCCCATCTACGCGCGCACCGACGGCTACCTGGTTCATTGGTATTACGACATCGGCACGTACGTGAGAAAGGGCGCATTGCTGGCCACCATCGACACCCCCGAACTCGATCGCCAGGTGGCGCAGGCCGAGGCCGACCTCGCCACCGCGCAAACCAATGCCGGGAACGCCAAAGTGCAGGCCAATCGCTACTCGGGGCTTGTCAAATCCGACGCGGTATCGCAGATCGACGCCGACACCTTCAACACGCAGGCCGCGGCTACGGCCTCGGCCGTCAAATCTGCGCAGGCCAACTTGCAGCGGCTGAAAGAATTGCAGTCCTTTGAAAAGGTCTATGCGCCGTTTGACGGCGTGGTCACGGCGCGCGCGGTCGACACCGGCCAGCTGATCAACCAGGGTTCGGGCGCCGAGCTGTTTCACATGCAGGCCATCGAAACCCTGCGCGTGTATGCGAATGTGCCGCAGGTTTACGCGCAGACGCTCAAGCGGGGCATGAAGATTGATCTCACCTTTCCCGAGCATCCGGGGAAGATTTTTGTGGGAACGCTGGTGCGGACGGCCGACGCCATCGATCCCGCGAGCCGCACGCTACTGGCCGAGATCGACATCAATAACCGCTCTCGCGAACTCCTGCCCGGCTCACTGGCCCAGGTCCACTTCAAAACCCCAAACGCTGGCCCCACGTTTATTGTGCCCACGGCGGCGTTGATCTTCCGCCGCAACGCCGAAATGGAGCTGGCCACGGTGGTGCACGGCGATGTGGCGCACCTGGTGCAGGTAGTGATTGGCGAGGACGATGGCGCCACGGTGCAGATTGTCAGCGGCCTGAATTCTGGCGACCAGATTATCCAGGATCCGCCCGACTCGCTGATTGACGGCGAAAAAGTGACTGTCGTGCAACCGGGGAGCATGCCTTCTCCCGCGGGAGGCCTGTAGTCATGCGAGAGCGGCTACAAACGCCGACGGAGTGGACCCGCGGGTTGCGCAAACTCACTCGCTCCCTCGCGCCCTTGCTCGCTTGCTCCCTGCTTCTCGCTGGCTGCAAACCGGTGGGCCCCAACTACAACCGCCCAGGCTACAACGCGCCTTCGGTGTATAAAGAGGCGGGCGCGTCAACGGTGACGCCTCCGCCGAACCCGCCCGGCGGCGCATGGCGGCCGGCCAACCCCTCCGACGGCCTGTTGAAGGGCAAATGGTGGGAGATCTACCAGGACCCGCAGCTCAACCAGCTCGAAGAGCGCATCGCCACCAACAACGTCGAGCTCAAACAGGCGTTGGAGACGTACCTTGCGGCGCGAGACCAGGTGAGTGCGGCGCGCGCTAATCTGTATCCCACGCTATCAGCGGGCGTGACCCCCGAGGGCGTAAAGAATTCGACGAATTCGCCGAATTGGAATAATGCCAGCTCCACCACTTACGCCGACCTGACGATTGCGGGGCAGGCCAGTTGGGAGCCGGACTTCTGGGGCCGCATCCGGCGCACGGTAGAGCAGGCGCGAGCCAACGCGCAGGCCAGCGCGGCCGAGGCCGCGAACGTAGATCTCACCTTGCACGCCGAGTTGGCGACCGACTACTTTGCCCTGCGGGGCCTCGATTCCGAGATCAAGCTGCTGACGGAGACGGTCGCGGACCTCGAGCATCAGCTCGATCTGACCCAGCGGCGGTTTTCTGGCGGCGTGGCCACGGCCGTGGATGTGGCCCAGGCGCGCACCCAGCTCGAAACCGTGCGCGCACAGCTTGTGGATTTGGGTGTGGCGCGCGCGCAGTACGAACACGCAATCGGAACCATTGCCAACTACGACTTGCCGGGTTTCAGCATTCCGCCCTCGCCGCTCGACCTGGGGCTGCCTAAGGTTCCGCTGGGCGTGCCCTCGCAATTGCTGGAGCGCCGTCCCGATATTGCCGAGGCGGAGCGGCTGGCCGCCGCAGCCAACGAACAGATCGGTATCCAGATCAGCGCTTTTTATCCGACGATCGCACTGGGCGCGACAGGCGGTTTTCAAAGCACCAATCCCGGCACGTGGATTCAGGGGCCGAGCTCAATGTGGACCCTGGGCGCACAAGCCACTGAACTGCTGTTCGATGCCGGGCAGCGCCACGCGCTCACCGACGCGGCGCGCCACACCTACGAAGCTCAGGCAGACGGCTATCGCAACACGGTCTTTCAGGCCTTCGAGGACGTGGAGGACCAGCTCGCAAGCCTGCGCATCCTGGAACGGGAAGCCCAGGTGGAGCAGGGCGCGGTCGATGCGGCGCAGCACTCCTTTGATCTCTCGAATGACCGCTACAAAGGCGGCGTGACCAGCTACCTCGAGGTCCTGACTGCCGAGCAGACCTTGCTCAATAATCAGGTGACCGCGATCAACATCGAGAGCCGGCAGTTTGCCGCCAGCGTGAGCCTGGTGCGCGCCCTGGGCGGCGGCTGGGACGTAACACAGCTGCCGAAATAACTGAAAAATCAGTGGCATTCAGCCAGGTTCAGGGCTTTTTCTGTATAATTCGACACGCAAAGTAAATCGAAGATTTTTCTCTCGGAGCCCTTTCATGACACTGTCGCGTTTCGTGCAAAGACTTTTCCCTGTCCTGGCCGTTTTCGCCGCGACTGGCATTTTGACGATGGCGGCGAGCGGTGCTCCCGCCCAAACGTCGCACGTCGTCATCAGCGGTTCGATGTCCAGAATCATCGTGGTCCCGCAGGAGCAGTGGCCAGTAATCCGCGCTGCAAAAGACCTGCAAAGCGACTTCGCGAAAGTATTCGGGCGCGCGCCGGCCATCGTGGACGGTCTTCAGGATTCGGGTTCGACTGCAATTCTCATCGCGCAAGGCGATCACGTGCCCACCGGAGTGGAGTGCGCCAAGCCATCAGGGACTGAGTCCTTCGCATTTTCTATCGTCCGATTGGGAGGTGCCTCCGCGGGTCCAAACATCGTCTGCCTGGTGGGCGCGGACATGCGCGGGACCATCTACGCGATCTACGAGTTCTCGCAAAGAGTGCTGGGCGTGGACCCGATGTATCTGTGGACCGACAAGCAGCCCGTGAAGCGCGCGTCCGTGACCCTGCCTGCCGATTTCGCGCACACCTATCCCAGCCCCGTCTTCAAGTACCGCGGCTTCTTTCCCAACGATGAAGACCTGCTGACCGGATGGGTGACGCCGAAGAAGGGTGATCAGACGGGGATTGCGCTCTCCACCTGGGACATGGTGTTTGAGACGATCCTGCGCCTCAAAGGAAATATGGTGGTGCCGGGGACTTGGATCTTCCCCGATGACGCACAGGTGCACGCAGCCACGGAGCGCGGGCTGATTGTGAATCAGCATCATGCCATTCCGCTGGGCGTGAACGTGGCGCGCTGGCCGCAGGACGCTCCGTATAACTACTCGACACATCCCGAAATTCTGGAGCGTGCGTGGACCAACGCGGTGAACGAGTACAAGCCGGACGAGGAGATCCTTTGGAGCGTGGGACTGCGCGGTTTGTCCGACTCGAGCTACAGCTCTCTCGACCCCAGCGTGCAGAATAACGACCCCTTGCTCGGACAGAGAATCAGCGACGCGATCGTCGATCAGATGAAGATTGTGCGGGCAAAGTATCCGCATGCGCAGTTCGTCACGGATCTGTGGCAGGAGGGCGCGCGGCTGACGCAGGAGGGCTACCTGAAGATTCCCCCGGAGGTATCGCTGGTGTGGGCCGACACGGGATACGGCGACATGCAGGACGGCGGAAAAGTGGCGGCCGGCCAGGGCATGTACTTCCACGTCGCCATGATGAATGGGCAGGCCAATCAACTCTCGGAGATGGTGTCGCTCAAGATCATCCAGTCCGAGATCGAGCGGTATATCAAGGCTGGCGCAACTTCTTACTTTTTGGTGAATACCAGCGATCTCCGACCCGTGGTGATGACCACACGCGCGGTGATGGAGATGGCGTGGGGAGGAGTCCCGGCGACGACGGGCGGCGCTGCGGGCGATGCGGATGCCGCGTATTACCGGAAGTGGGCGACAGAGGAGTTCGGCGCGAAATCGGCCGACGCGCTCACCAAAGTCTATCGCGAGTATTTTGCCGCGCCCTCGCCGCGAGCGCCTTTTGCCTTCGCTCCGCCTCGGATGACATCGGCAGGGAATGCCCCGGCGCCCCCGCCGCGCTACAGCAACATTCCGCTTGTCGATGGCGATCAGCACTACCACAGCGAGGCGCGGCGTGTTCTTGCCGACTACCTCAGCGGGCACCAGGTGGTCGGTATTCCCAGCCAGTCACCCAAGTGGACACAGCCGCGTGTGGGATTCTCCATGGCGGCGGAGCGGCGTGCGGAGTTTCTCGATCGCGACATCAAGGACTGCACCGATGCGCAGCCACGCTGGGATGCGGTGTGGAAGGACGCCGTGGCTGCCGAAAGCCTGATCGACCCTGCGCGCCGCGACTATTACCAGGAAGCCGTCCTCACCATGATCGCCATCAACCGCGAAAGCAACCGGATGCTGCTTGACGTTGCGCAGTCGATGAAAGACGTCAACGCCGGAGACACGAAAAAGGCGCAAGCCGAAGCAGCCGATGCGCTGAAAGCGCTGGACGCTATGCAAGCGGCCATGCACGCTGCCGAATATGGCAAGTGGAAGAACTGGTATCGTGGCGACTGGCTCACGGGCGTGTATCGCACGCGGGAGATTGTGCAGGCGTACGCGGATCACCTGAAGGATCCCATGGCCAAGCTGCCCGCTCCGGCCTCATGGAGCGGGTGGGAGGGCTACTTCCACATCATGCAGTACGAGGGCGACCGATCGGTGGATGTGCACTGAGGAGGGCGACAGCTCCGTTCTGGGGGGTGTTGGAGGAAGGGGCGCACCATGCGCCCGGCGATCCCGGGATGCTATTCCTCGGCTATAATTTGCTTAGATCTTCGGCCATCAAGGCGCGCAGGCATCTTTACATCGGCCTTCGAGTTGTTTTCGCACCAAGGCCGATTTCTGCATGCAGAACGATGAACTCATCTTCGTAACCGGCGCAACGGGCTTTCTCGGAAAACAACTGGTGCGCGAATTGCTGGAGCGGCAGCCGCAGGCGAGGCTGGCATTAATCATCCGGTCGAAACCGGGCTGGACCGCCGAACAACGCGCCGCATCGATTGTCCCGGAGTCCGAACGGCCGCGTGTTCAGATCTATTCCGGAGATGTGACCCTGCCCAACTGCGGGCTTGGCGCCTCGGCTTATCGGCTTCTTTCAGACGAAACAACTCGCGTAATACACTCAGCAGCCACGGTTCGCTTCGATCATTCGCTCGACGAGGCGCGGCGCATGAACGTAGAGGGAACGCGGCGCCTGCTGAATTTCGCGGCAGCCATGCCTCAGCTCCGGAGCTTTGCGTATGTGGGCACGGCTTAT
Source organism: uncultured Acidobacteriota bacterium (assembly GCA_963729915.1). Taxonomy (GTDB): domain Bacteria; phylum Acidobacteriota; class Terriglobia; order Terriglobales; family Acidobacteriaceae; genus Telmatobacter. The sequence continues at coordinate 28,895 of CAVSQE010000027.1, forward strand.
GTCGCAGGGCAGCGCACGGGCGTGGTGCGCGAGGATGAACTTTTTGTCATGCAGGGTTACCGAAATACTTATGAACAGTCCAAGGCTGAGGCGGAGGCGCTTGTCCGGTCGAGAATGGGCTCACTGCCCGTGGTGATTTTGCGTCCAAGCATTATCGTTGGGGATTCCCGAACCGGAGTGACTTCCAGTTTCAAAATGATGTACTGGCCACTAAAGATTTATGCGCGTCGGCTTTGGCGTACGGTGCCGGGATATCCCGACGCCGTGCTCGATATAGTGCCAGTGGATTTTGTAGCCACGGCCGTGGCGCGCCTTGCCTTCGACGAGTCCGCTCGCGGCAATACCGTTCACCTGTGCGCGGGGCCGCGCGGCAGCGCCACCATTGAGCAGATTGCGCGGCGGGCTGCAGAGTACTTCAAAGGGCGTGAGCCGCGCTATGTCGATCCGCGAATTTTCTTTGCCGCGATCAGGCCGCTGTTATTCCTAACTTTGTGGGGACGCAAGCGCCGCGTGCTGATTGACGGCCGCGCCTATCGCGATTACTTCAGCATGCGCATGCAGTTTGACACCAACAACGCCGAACGATTGCTAGAGCCCGCCGGTATTTGTCCGCCACCGGTGATGGAATATCTCGACCGGTTGTTCCACTATTGCGTCGCCAGCGAGTGGGGACGCAAGCCAGTTACCGTGCCATGAACTTCATCACTCGATACAATCTCGCTCGCGACCGCAAGGTTACCGTCGCCAACCTGGTGGACGAACTGCGGCGACGGAAGGGCGATTGCGTGGTGTCAGTCGACGAGACCGGGCCCTTCCATCTCTCCGAATTGCACTCGATCGTCTGCTCGCTCGACGCCTTCCTGCGCCGCCGGGTGGGGCTGCAATCGGGGCAAACAGTTGCCATTTACCGCACCAACGATCGGCGCTGCTTCCACTGGTTCCTCGCAATCCTGCGCGCGGGGGGAATCGCTGTGCCGCTCAATCCTCAACTCTCGCTAGCCGAAGTGCGGCGAATCCTGGCCGACAGCGGCACCCGCATCGTAGTGACGGACAAGGCTGTTTTCGAACGCACCATCGTCACCCGCGATGCGCTCGATGTTGGGACCTGGATTGAAGACGACGACGCAGCAGTGACGATGGACGGTTTCATCCGCGCCTGCGACACCGGCGCGCCGTTTCCGCCTGCAACCATCGATCCGTCCGCCACCGTCGCCGTCTTTCACACCTCCGGCACCAGCGGATTTCCCAAGGGAGCAGCCATCTCAAGCCGCGCGCTGCTCGGCGCGCGAGCCTCTACCGTCCTTACGGGCGCCTTCCTGGGGCCGAAGGATCTTGCGCTGGTCGCGTTGCCCTGGTCGCACATTATGGCGGTGAGCATCGCGATCTACGGATTGATGGCGGGAATTCGCGGGTGCTTGCTGGACCGATTTGACGCAGGCCGCGCACTGGAATTGATCGAGCGGTTCAGCGTGACCACAGTGGTGGGCGTGCCGGCAATGCTGGCGAGGTTGGTGAACAGCGAGCCCGATCCCAGGCGGCTTGCCAGCGTGCGGGTGTGGCTTTCGGCCAGCGACCATTTGCCCTCTGAAGTGCGAGAACGACTTCACCAATTCGGTGCTCTGGCAAGGCTGCCCGGCGGGCGCCGCATTCCGCCGGTTTTGCTGAATGGCTACGGCATGGTGGAGTTGGGCGGCCTGGCCATGATGGGAGTCGAGCTGTCGTTTCTCCGATCGAGCGGCGGCATGTGTATTCCCGTGCCGCCGTTTCAGGTTCGCATTGCCGATGAGCAGAATCGCCGTATGAAAGCTGGAGCAACGGGCGAGTGCCAGATCCGCAGGCGTGGCCTCGCACCCCACTATTGGAAGGACAAGGGCGAGGGCACGAGTCTGCTTAACTGAAGACGGCTGGCTCCGAACGGGAGATCTGGCTACGCGCAGCCGGCTCGGCTTGATCCGAATTGTGGGTCGAATGAAGGACGTGATCAAGTCGGGCGGCTACTCCGTTTATGCGCGCGAGTTGGAAGAAACATTGATGGCGCATCCCGACACTGCCGGCGCTGTTGCTTTTGGCCTGCCGCACAAGGAGAAAGGCGAGGTCCCGGTTGCGGCGGTGGAGTTGCGCGTGGGATCGGCGGCAGGCGAAGGCGACTTGCTGGAGTGGTGCAGGCAGCGTCTTGCCGCCTATAAAGCGCCCCGCCGCATCTGGCTTGTGGAGCCCGGCGGCCTGCCGCAGAATCAGAACGGTAAAATCCTGCGGCGCGTTCTGCGCGAGCGATATTCGGAGAAGATCGCCTAGACTCGGTTGACGATCCCTATTCGTGCCGCAGAGCATCTACCGGGACGAGCCGTCCGCCGCGCCACGCGGGAAGGGCTCCGGCAATCAGCCCCGCCAGTATAGCGATTCCCATCGCCTCCGCCAGGAGCGGCCAGCGAACCGACGCCGAAACGATGCTCGCAGTTTGCGGCATGGCCGCAAGCACACGCAGGGCGACCCATCCGAGCGCGATGCCGAGAAATCCCCCGCCCAGGCCCAGCATGGCTGCCTCAAGCTGGATGAGGGAAAGTATCTGCCACCGCTTCCAGCCCAAGGCGCGAAGAATGCCGATCTCGCGCGTGCGTTCGAAGACCGACATCACCATGGTGTTGGCGATGCTGAGGATTCCAATGAGCAGGGCAAGAATTGATGTGCCCCAAGCAGAGGCCTGGGCAAGCTTGACAAACTGATTGCCGCTTGCGCGCTCGGCTGCTGGAACTGCGCGAAGCCCCGGCAAAGCGGTCTCGATCTCGGCTTGAGCATGTTTCAGATATTGCTGCCACGATTCTCCGCGAGGCGCAGGCCGCAGCCACACATGAACAGTCAACACCTTTCCCTGCAAGCCGCTGAGCTGTTGCAGTTGATCGAGCGGCATGATCATCGCATCCGCCTCCAAAGCCGATGCGCCGTGGTAGATTCCCGTCACGGTGAATTGCGTGCCCTGAATCTCCATAGTCTCGCCGGGCTTTTTCCCCAGATTCTGCGCAAGCACATCGCCCAGCATCACCTCCGGCTCGCCATCTCTGAAGCGCCGTCCCGCAAGAATCTGGAGCGAACCGAATTCATAGGAGCCGGCTTTCCAGCCATAAACCAGCGCATTCACATCCGGTGAAAGGTCCATCACGTTGTAGATGGTAGGTACGGCTTGCGCCACATCAGGCAATGCCCCGATCTTCGCCGCTGCCGACTCATCCATTGAAGTATTCAAGAATGTGCCTTGAATCACCTCGAAGTCGATACCGCTACTCGAGTAAATGCGCATCCACTGCTGTTCGAAGGCGCGGGAGAAGCCCACCAGGCCGACAAACGCCGCGACCGCCATCCCAATTCCGCACAACGTCAGCGAAGTTCTCAGCCGCCGGCGCAAGAGGTTTTTCCAGACAAATCCCGTAAGTGAAAGTGAAGAGGTCATGAGGCAGCTGCGGTCCTTTTGGCGCGCGGATTGATTAAGGGCGATCGATAAGCATGCCCGTCATCACTCGCTTCTCCTGTTCGGAAAGAATATGAGTTTCGAGGAGACTCTTGCAATTCGCAGCGATGTCCCCCTAAATGCCTTCGCCCATGGAGACGTAGACCTTTAGCCGTTCCAGCTCCTCGCGGTAGGCGGTGCGTTCGGCCTCTTCATCGGCGAACGGCTGGGCGGTGCGCTGGGTTGCGCCAAGGCGCTCTTCCAGTTCTTCCACGCGCGCCGAGAGCGCGATGAGCGCGTCAGACAGCGGGTCCTTGATCTCGTGCGGATCGGTGATGAGCACACGCTCGCCGTTGTGGTAAACGATGTGCGCGGGCACGCCAACCACGGTGGAATTTGGAGGCACATCCGAGAGCACCACCGAACCCGCGCCGACACGCGAGTTTTCGCCCACCGTGATGTTGCCCAGGATATTGGCGTTGTTTCCGATAAAGACGCCGTCGCAGATGGTGGGGTGGCGCTTGCCATGACCCTTGCCCGTGCCGCCTAGCGTAACACCCTGGTACATGGTCACGTCACTGCCTACAATGGCGGTTTCGCCGATGACCACGCCAGTGGCGTGATCGATAAAGAGCCGATGTCCCAGGAGCGCGCCGGGATGGATGTCGGTGCCGGTATGGAAGCGCGCAACCTGCGAGAGAATGCGCGCGGCCAGGTAGAGCTTGTGACGCCAGAGCCAGTGCGAGACGCGGTGAATCCACACCGCCCAGAGGCCCGGATAGCAGAGCAGAACCTCAAGCTGCGTGCGCGCAGCCGGGTCGCGCTCCATGATGGAGGCAACGTCGTCGTGCATGCGACCAAACAGGGACATAGAGAACAAGGGACCAAGGGAACCGGGGAACAAGAAGACAAAAACCAGCAACCAAGACCGTCGTTGATCAGGTCTGATTCTTGGTTCCTTGTTCCCTGCCGGAGTCCCCGGTGAGCGGTCTTTGCTCGCTGGGGAGGCTCGTTCCCTTGTTCCCTGCCTTTCTTACGCCGGCACCGCAATCGGCTCGGCCTGCAGGGCCAGCGCCTGCTGGCGCAGCGGCTCGAAGAGGATGCTCGTGAGGTAGCGCTCGCCAAAGCTTGGCAACACGGTCACAATCAGTTTGCCTTTATTCTCAGGTCTCGCGGCTACCTTGAGCGCAGCAACCACCGCGGCGCCGGAGCTGATGCCGACAAAGAGGCCTTCCTCTTTGGCGAGCCTGCGCGCCATCTCGACGCTCTCATCGTTGGTCACCTGGATGACCTCGTCAATGAGTTTGGTGTCGAGAATGCTGGGAATGAATCCCGCACCGAGGCCCTGAATCTTGTGCGGACCGGGCTTGCCGCCCGAGAGCACGGCGCTGTCTGATGGCTCGACGGCGATGGCCTTAAACGACGCCTTCTTCGGCTTAATGTAGTTCGCCACGCCCGTGATGGTGCCGCCGGTGCCCACTCCGGAGATTAGAAAGTCGACCGCGCCGTCGGTGTCATCCCATATTTCCGGGCCGGTAGTAGCAAGATGAATCGCCGGGTTGGCGGGATTGTCGAATTGCTGAACAACGTACCCATTGGGTGTCTTTGCCAGGATCTCGTTGGCCTTGGCGATAGCGCCCTTCATCCCGTTGGGGCCGGGCGTGAGCACAATCTCCGCCCCGAAGGCCAGAAGCGTGACGCGCCGCTCCAGACTGGCAGTCTCGGGCATGGTAATGATGAGCCTGTAGCCCTTGACCGCAGCAACAAAGGCCAACGCGATGCCGGTGTTGCCGCTGGTGGCCTCAATGAGCACGGTCTTGCCGGGGGCGATCTTGCCGGCCTTCTCAGCGGCCGCAATCATGGCCAAGCCGATGCGGTCCTTGACGCTCGACAAGGGGTTATGGCTTTCCAACTTGGCAACAACCGTCCCGGGAAGGCCGGCTGACACCCGGTTTAACCGCACCAACGGAGTGCGGCCAATCAGTTCGGTTACATTCGCGGCAATGCGCGCCATGATGATCTCCTTTTCCCGGGGCTATGGACCCGGATCGCTCGTAAAACAGATTCTTGGGGATTGGTGCAGCTTATCGGGTGAGAAAATCGAGCGCGATTCACGCGCACTTCAGCATCGCGGCTGGCACCAGGACGGTGTTAGCGACATCGACGCATACAAATAGCCTAGACCCAGCGCCCCCGCGATGGCAAGCGCAATTGTCTCCGCCGGACAGGCGGCCGGGAAACCTGATTCGGCTCACTCCCCAATGAGTTTGCAGGCAATAGGGATGCTCTGGCCTTGAATGGCTTGCAAGGAACCCTCATAAATCCCGCAGTCGAGCAGGTTGTTCGGCGAGGATTTGCGGCCGGAATAGACGTTAATCAAGAGCTGCGGACCCTGGCTGTCAAGCCATTTCAACATGGGCTGATTGAGCTTCACCTTGTCGAATTTGGCGATTGCGCCGGGAGCGATTTCGTCCTTTACTTCGCCCATATCGATTTGACCTTCATGGTCAACATATTGCTTGGGCGTGCCTTGAATTGGAGAACCGAACAGATAGCCCACGACAATCACGGTCTCTTTTCCCGCGACCAGCGTGGCCATCGCCTTTTGTGTATAGGTAATGGTTATAGTGAAGCCGGGGACGGTAGCTGCCGGTGCCACGGGTTTTGCGCTCTGCTGCTGGGCAAACGCCATGTTGAGCGCGGCGGACGCGAGAAGAAGAGGGAGAACCGTTCTTGCGGAGAGGGCGGATTTTGCCTGCATGGACGCAATCGTACAGCGGCGAACCGAGACGTGAGGAAGAGAATTTCGGTAGAAGCGGGGCGGCAAGGCGCCCGCCAAGCGGAACGGCGCAATCAGCCAGTGTTACGCAGCCCGGCCGAGATGCCGTTGATGGTGGCCGCGATGGCGCGGTTCACGTCTGGGGTGTCTTCGCCGGCGCGCTTGCGGCGCAGCATGTCGACCTGGATCAAATGCATGGGGTCAACGTAGGGGTTGCGCAGTTTGATGGAGTGGGCTAGAACCTGGTTGGTCTGGAGGAGCTCGGTCTGGCCCAGCACGGCGAAAAGCCCGCGCACCGTGCGATGGAACTCCGCCTCAAACATGTCGTAGATGCGCTCGCGCAGCTTGCCATCTTTAACCAGCGTGGAATAGAGCCGCGCGGTGCCCAGATCGGCCTTGCCCAGCGCCATTTCAACGTTGCGCAGCAGGTCGATGAAGAGCGGAAATTCCTTCGCCATGGTTTGCAGCAAAGGCAGCGCGCTGGATTGAGCGAGGAACTGGTTGATGGCGTAGCCCACGCCGAACCACGCAGGCACCAGCAGCCGCGACTGCGTCCAACCGAAGACCCACGGGATGGCGCGCAGGTCGGAGAGTTGGGGCGAATCGTTGCGGCGCGCTGGGCGCGAGCCGATTTTGGCGTTTTCCAGTTCGCCGACCGGCGTGGACTGCTCGAAATAGGTGATGACGCCGGGATCCTCGAGAATGTGCTTCTGATAAAAACCGAAGGCCAGGCTGGAGAGCGTGTCGAGCGCGGTCTCCCACTCCGGCTTGAGCACGCCGGTGAAATGGCCCTCGGGGTCGCGCGCGTTGGGACGCGCCAGCGCATCGAGCGAGGCGGCGATCATGAGCTCGAGGTTGCGCTCCGCGAGCACCTCATCGGCGTATTTGAAGTTGAGCACTTCGCCCTGCTCGGTGATGCGCAACTGACCATCGAACGAGTCGAAGGGCTGGGCGAAGATGGCGCGATGTGTGGGTCCGCCGCCGCGGCCCACCGTGCCGCCGCGGCCATGGAAGATGCGCAGCTTGATACCGGCTTCGCGCGCGACGACATACAGGTTACGATGCGCGCGGAAGATCTCCCACGTTGAGGTGAGCATGCCGCCATCCTTGTTCGAGTCGGAGTAGCCGAGCATAATTTCCTGCCAGTCGCCCCAACTGGCGAGGAGTTTTCGGTAATCGGGTCGGCTCCAGAGCTCGCGGCAGACGGCAGGCGCGTTGCGCAGATCTTCGATGGATTCAAAGAGGGGCACCGGCATCAGGCCGGGGTCGATGCCGGGGCCTTCGCCTGCGCCCTCCACCGTGACCCCGCCCAGCCGTGCCAGGCGGATCACGGCCAGCACATCTTCTACCGATGATGCGCCGCTGATTACGTATTGGCGAACCGCCTCGGGCGAGCAACCATGCTTGACTTCAGCGACCACGCGGAAGGTTTCAAGCACGCTCGCTGTCTGCGCGGAGAGCCCGCCGGCCAGCGAGGGCGCGATGGTGTCGTTGATCGCCTCCTGCAAGGCCGCGGCGTGAACGCGCGCGTGCTGGCGAATGTCAAGCGTGTGCAGATGCAGGCCAAAGGTGCGCACCTGCAGGATGAGCGGTTCGATGAGGGTGCGGGCAATGCGAATGCCGCCGTTCGCAACCAGCGACGCGCGCAGCGTTTCAAGATCGTCAACGAAATCCTGCACCGAACAGTAGGCAGGCAGCGCCTGCGTAAGCTTGTCATGGCTGCGCGCCAGCGTGTAGGGCATCACCGGCAGCGCGGTTCCTGCAGCCGCATGCGCCTCGCCCGTTTCCTCAAGAGTGCGCTGCACGCGCGCCTTGAGGCAGATCACGAAGCGGCGGTAGTATTCGAATTCGTATTGCGATCCGAAAACCTGCGATTCTGGCGTGTGCACCTGGGCCACATAAGAGCGCAGGCGCTCCAGCAGCGCGTCGCTCACGGGCCGCTGCTGAGCACTGGTGGTGAGCAGGTCGATGATCAGGTCGAGCTGGCGCTGGTAATAGAGCAGCAGATGGCCGCGGGCAAGCTGCAGCGCGGCACGCGTAACGTCGGGCGTCACAAAGGGATTGCCGTCGCGGTCGCCGCCGATCCACGAGCCGAAGCGCAGCACCAGCGGCAGTTCGAGCGGATCAATCTCAAGATCGTAAGCCGCGCGGAGGGACGCGGAGATCTCGCGATAGAGTTCGGGCAGAGTCTCGAAGATGGAGACGTCGTAGTAGTCGAGGCCCATCTTGACTTCGTCGTAAACGGTAGGCCGTCGCGAGCGCACCTCGTCGGTCTGCCAGAGGCCAGTAATCTCGGCGAGAACAAGTTCCTCGAGCCGTGCCATGTCCTGCTCGGGGAGAGGAATGCGATCGAGCGCCTCGAGAAACTCGCCGATGCGGCGGCGCTTGAACATGACGGTGCGGCGCGCGGCTTCAGTGGGATGGGCCGTGAAAACCGGCACGATGAGCACGCGGCGCAGCCAGTTCAGAGCCTCTTCCGCGCCGATGCCCACGCGGCGCATCTCGCAGAATGTGCCTTCGAGAGAGCCGCGCTGGCGGCCGGCTTGCCCGCTCAGGCGCAGAGCAACGCGGCGGCGCTTGCGGTGGTTGGTCTCCGCCAAATTGATGAGCTCAAAGTAGAAGGCGAAGGCGCGGGTGAGCAGGACGGCGCGCTCGACGGGCAGTGCGTGCACCATTTCAAGCGCGGCGGCGGCGTGGCGGGCGGCCTCTTCGGCGCGGCCGCGAGCGTCGGCATCGCGACGGCTGATGGTGCCCTGGCGCAGCGCCTCGACTTGCGCAAATGCCTCGTCCCCGGCCTGTTCGCGCAGCACCGCACCCAGCAGCGTGCCCAGCGAGCGCACGTCACGGCGCAGCGGCGCCTCCTTCAAGTCGCCGGATTGCGCTTCCAGTTCGGCCAGCCGCTGGGACCAGCTCTCGGGATTCCACAAAAGAGCCATCGTATTTTGATTATGCACGAGGAAATTCGGGCCCGGCTTGGATTAGGTGGTCTGGCCCGCCAGCTGCGTCATCAACTCCTCCCACTCGACAGTCAGCGTGGCGAGCTGCGCGCGGAGTTCCTCCGCCAGCACGGTGAGGCGCTGGGTTTCGGCAGCGGAGACGTAGACGCCGAGTTGCTGCTCGGTGTGCGCAATGGAAGCCTCGAGGCGCGGAACTTCTTCTTCGAGAAAGGCGCAGCGATCTTCCATTTGTTTCTGTTTGATGGGGTTCAGGCGGCGGGTACGAGCCGCCGGCGACGCTTCGGTGTCGTTGGGTCTCTCGTATCCGCCCTCGATGAGGAGGGTTGTTCCGGCATGCGCGGTCTTTTCGGCGGGGAGCGGTTTAGGTTCAGCGTCCAGAGATCCAACCGCCAGCGCTTCTTTCCTGCGCAAGTAATCTTCGTAGTTGCCTTCGTAGGCCGTGATCGCACCGTTCTCGATTTCCAGCACGCGGGTGGCCAGGCGATCGATGAAATAGCGGTCGTGAGAGACGAAGACCACGGTGCCGCTGTAGCCGGAAATCGCTTCGAGCAGCACATCCTTGGCGCGCATGTCGAGGTGGTTGGTGGGCTCGTCGAGCAGCAGGAAGTTCGAGGGCGAGACCAGAATGCGCGCCAAAGCGTAACGGTTGCGCTCGCCGCCCGAGAGCACGCCCAGCGGCTTGAAGACGTCGTCGCCGGAAAAGAGAAAACAGCCTAGCAGCGAACGCAGGGCGGTCTCGGGAATGCGCAGCGCGGACCGGCTGATGTCGTCGAGCATGCGCGCCTCGGGATCGAGCACCTTGTACTGGTCTTGCGCGAAATACTCGGCAACCACGTTATGGCCGAGTTTGATTGAACCCGAGGTGGGCGCTTCGTCGCCGACGAGCAGTTTAATGAGAGTCGATTTGCCTGCGCCGTTGACGCCGACCAGCGCCACGCGGTCGCCGCGCTCGATGGTGAAACGCGCTCCGGCGAAGACGCACTTCGCGCCGTAATCCTTCCTCAGGTTCACTGCCTCAACAACGGTGCGTCCCGAGGGCGGCGGCTGAGGAAATTTGAAATGAATGACCGGCTCTTCCTCGGGCACTTCGATGCGCTCGATCTTTTCCAGTTCCTTGATCCGCGATTGCACCTGCTTGGCCTTGGTGGCCTGGTACCTGAACCTATTGATGAAGGCCTCGAGATGCTCGATGCGCTCGCGCTGGTTGCGCCACGCGGCCCGGAGCTGCTCGCGGCGCTCATCTTTTTGTTTTAGGTATTTGGTGTAATTGCCCTGGTAGATGGTGAGATGCTTGTTCCAGATCTCCACGGTGCGATCGATGGTGACGTCGAGAAAGTAGCGGTCGTGCGAGATGAGGATATAGCCGAAGGGATAGCTCTTTAGATAACCCTCGAGCCAGTTGCGGGTTTCGAGATCGAGGTGGTTGGTGGGCTCGTCGAGGAGCAGCAGATTGGGCTTGGCGAGCAGCAGCTTGGCAAGCGCAATGCGCATCTGCCATCCGCCGGAGAACTCATCGGTCTGCCGCGTCCAATCCTGCTTGTCGAAGCCCAACCCGGTGAGCACGCTGCCCACTTGCGCGTCGAGCGCGTAGCCGTCGAGCGCGTGAAAACGATCCTGCAGCATGGAATAGCGTTCGGCGGCAGCCTCATACTCGGAGCTTTCGTGATCCAGCTCGGCCAACTGGCCCGCCAGCCGCTCTACTTCGCGTTCCATCGCGTGCAGCTCGTCGAAGACGGTGAGACACTCGTTAAACATCGTTCGGCCCGTGAGTTGCAGCCCCTCCTGCGGCAGATAGCCGATGCTCATGCCGCGCGTCTGATCGAGGCTTCCGTAATCGAGCGTCTCGAGACCGGTGAGAACCTTCATCAGCGTGGATTTGCCGGTACCGTTGGCGCCCACGAGCGCGGTTTTCTCCTGGCTGCGGATGAGCCAGTCGGCCTCAAGAAAAAGAACTCTCGGCCCGAAGCGTTTACCGGCATTTTTGAGCGCAAGCATGAAAGTCTATTTTCGCAGAGGCGGATTGCGCTCCGTTCCACTGCCGAGGTTTTTCACACCGCGGCAGACAAGTGCGATCCTGTACGCTGATCGCGGCAGGTTTTTGGATGCGGGAGCGAATTCGATGAACGCCAGGATGGCATTGCTGGTTATGGGCGTTGCACTAGGGGGAATGGTGGCCATGGTGGAGTGCCAGGAGCTGGACCTGACGCTGAAGCTGAATCAGATTCAGGTGATCGGGACGCACAACAGCTATCACGCGGGGATCGCGCCAAGTGAGGCCAAGGTATGGCAGATGAAAGATCCTGCGACCTTTCAGGGGCTCGATTACAAACATGAATCGTTAACTCGCCAACTCGATGGCGGTGTGCGGCAGATCGAGCTCGACATCTTCGCCGACAGCGAAGGCGGACGCTTCGCACATCCCGCCGGGCCGCGGATGGTGGCTGAGGCCCAGCTACCGCCCGATCCGCCCTTCGACCCAGAGGGCGTGATGCTGAAGCCGGGCTTCAAGGTGATGCACGTGCAGGACATCGACTATCGCAGCGTGTGCCAACCCTTCAAAGCCTGTCTTGAAGAAGTGCGCGCCTGGTCGCATGCGCATCCCGACCACATTCCGATTTTTATTTTGGTTGAAACGAAACAGAACTCGTCAGAAGGCCCGATGCAACTGACGCCCGCGGAGCCATTCACCTCGCACACATTTGACGCATTGGATGCGGAGATCCGCTCGATATTCTCTCCTGAGGAAATGATCACGCCCGACGATGTGCGTGGGGCGTACAAAACGCTGAACGAGGCGGTGCTGGCCGGCAATTGGCCGACGCTGAGGAACGCACGCGGTAAGGTGATCTTCCTGATGGATCAGCGGCCCATGGGACCGGTGTATCTAGAAGGGCACCCTTCGCTGCGCGGGCGTGTGCTGTTTACCAACGCCGTGCCTGGTGAGCCGGACGCGGCGTTTACCGAATTGAACGAAGGGCCGGCAAGCGAGATCGACAAGCTGGTACGCGAAGGGTATTTGGTGCGTACGCGCGCGGACGACAGTACCCGCGAGGCGCGTGCGAACGATACAAGAAGACGCGACGCGATGATCGCGAGCGGAGCGCAGATCCTGAGCACGGACTATCCGGCGAGCGAGCCGGCGCGGTGGGAGGGCCACTACTTTGTGGCTCTGCCCGGAAACGTGGCCGCGCGATGCAATCCGATCAATGCGCCGGAGGGATGCGGCGCGAAGTGATGCGGCGAGAACACGGCTAGTCTTGGTGAAAGACTTCTTCCATCGTTGCCCACCACTCGCCCTCGCTGCGGTCGGGTAGCGGATTCTGCATGGGCATCATCAGGGCCCACCACTCCTGCGTAGTCTTGTCGGCGGCCATGCGCGCCATGTCGGCGGCGAAATCGGCGCCGTGATATTCGAAATAGCTGAAGAGCGTGTGATCGCGCAGGTAGATGGAATAGTTGCGGATGTTGCAGGAGTTAATCATCTCGAGCACCGCAGGCCAGACGGCAGCATGGTGCTCCTTATACTTCTGTTCGGCCTCGGGCTTGAGGCCGATCACCATTCCGTAGCGTTGCATCTGACCTCCCGGAAGAATTCTTAGCCTAGGTCGGGCAAATCGAACTCTCCGAGTTGGAGCGGATAAACGCCGTGTTCGCGGACCAGCCGCACCACGTAGTCGTAGCTCTCGCCGGAGACGTTCGAGGGCACAGAGTGATCGGACTGAAAGATGAACCCTCCGCCCTTGGCGGCGTTCAACTTGGTGAGCACTGCGGCGCGCAGCTCTTCTTTGCTGCCCGCTGCCCACAGTTGTACGTCCATGTTGCCGCAAAAACCGAGCCGGTGGCCAAGCCGCCGGCGTAAGTCGACCGCATCGAGGCCCGCTTTGTACTCGAGCGGATTGTACGCATCCACGCCGATTTCGATGAAGTCCTCGAAGATGCGATTCACATTGCCACAGCCGTGATAGATCACCGGCAACCCGTGGCTGTGGCACTCGTCGATCATGGCCTTCACTCCAGGCTTGAAGTGCCGGCACCAAAAAACGGGTGAGAAAAGCATGCCTTTCTTGTAGGCCACGTCGCCCCAGATGATGATGCCCGCCAGGCGGCCTTGCGCGGCCTTGATCTGCGCGCGAAGGATGCCCAAATTGAATTCGTGTAGCCGCTCGACGAAACGGGCGATGGCGTCGGGGTATTCAGCCATCCACATCATCACGTTTTCCGTGCCCACGATGCGCCAGATCATCTCGTGAGCCTCGCAAGCGCCGCCGTAGACCGGGAAATCGGCATACTCGGCGGCAACGCGATCGACAAACGGCGCGAGGTTGCGCTCGAAGCCATCGCCCACGCCGTTGATCTGGTCGTCGCCAGCGCGGAGGTAGCGGCGCTCGTCGAAGGGGTCGTCGAATTCGAAGGCCTCCATCTTCTCGATGGTGTCGGTGTCAAAGGCAACAAAGGCCGGCATGGGCAGGTCGAACTTCTTGCGGATGGTTGCGCCGAAACCGGTGTGGACCATGACCTCCGTCTCAACGTCGCGAAGGATATCGAACTGCCGGATATGAGGGTCCATATTCGGCGCCACAACGCGCCAGTCAAGATCGTAATAGCGATAAATGTCGGTATCGGCTGCCAAGCCCAGCTCGCGGCGCCAACGGCTCAGAAAACCACCCCAGAAAAAGTCGCTGACGGGCACGCGGTCCGGCTCTTCGTGATGCAACGCCTTGTTCATCCGTTCCAGCTTGGCGAGGCATTTCAATGTTCTTTCCATCTTGCTGTCTTCCTTGCTCCGGACGGGCAACAAGCTGCACCACATCCGGCCTTGTGTGAACCCTCTATGGAACGCAGCCTGTGCGATTGAAGTCAATATATTAGTCCACATGTTCAGCGGTTCCCACGACAAATTCCGGCTTGTACGCAAAGGCAGTTATGATCAATGTGCATCGATGCAGACAACGGCTGACGCAGTCCAAAATGCGGAATGCGCCGCCGCGCGGCACCGGCGCAACCCGGACGACCGAATGGGATCCAAGAATTGCCAAGCTGTTTATTCATGCAGAAGGGATACGGAGGAGATATGAGCGCGAGTTTCACGCAGCGGCGGGAGTTTTTGAAGCAGGCGGGATTGATGGGATCTTTGGGATCGGCGGCGATGATGGCAGGATTGCCGGAGAGCGCCATGGCGTTCGGCGGCGGAGCGGCGCGCATTGTGGAAGAGGCGGCAGTGCCCGTGCAGACAGAGGAAGCGCCAAAATACCACATCAAATTTGCCGTGTGCGGCATGAGCCACGACCACATCTACGGAATGATTGGCGCCGTGCAACGCGGGGGCGGCGAGTTGGTGGCCGCGTGGGGCGGCGAAGAAGACAAGCTGGCCGCATTCCGCAAGCGCTTTCCCGATGTGAAGATCGCGAAGACCCAGGACGAGGTTCTCGACGATCCCGCCGTGCAGTTGGTGCTGACCTCGCAGATTGCCAGCGAGCGCGCCGGGATTGCCGTGCGCGCCATGAAGCGCGGCAAGGATTTTCTTTCTGACAAGCCCGGCATGACAACCCTCGAGCAATTGGCCGATGTGCGCAAAACCATTGCCGAGACCAAGCGAGTCTATGCGATCCTCTACAGCGAATTGCTGGAGGTAAAGGCGGCCGTGTACGCCGGGGTTCTGGTGCGGCAGGGCGCAATCGGCAAGGTAATTCAGACCATCAATATTGCGCCGCATCAGATTTTCCAGCACGCGGGCGACGCAGGCGGCAGCAGCGGCCGGCCTGCCTGGTTCTGGAATCCCGATCAGTACGGCGGAATTCTATGCGACATTGGTTCTCATCAAGTTGACCAGTTTCTGTTCTTCACCGGATCAACGCAGGCCGAGGTGGTGGAGTCGCAGATCGCCAATGTGCGCCATCCCGATCGTCCGCGTTTCCAGGATTTTGGCGACATGGTGTTGCGCGGCAATCGCGGGCTTGGTTACGTGCGGCTGGATTGGTTTACGCCTGATGGACTCGGAACCTGGGGCGACGGGCGCCTGTTCATTCTGGGCACCGAAGGCTATATGGAGGTGCGCAAGTACACCAACGTCGCCGTGAGCCACCAGGGCAATAACCTGTTCGTGGTCGACGGCAAGCAGGCGCGGTTTATCGACTGCAACGCCATGCCGTTGCCTTTTGGGCCGCAGTTTGTGGCCGACATAGTGAACCGCACGCATCTTGCACAGAACCTGGACGAGGCGTTGCTGGCCGCGGAGTTGGTGCTCAAGGCGCAGAAGAACGCGAAGTGGGTGACGCTCGAAGAATAAAAATCAGAGGTCCAAGAAAGAGATCGGCTGCGCATTGCGGCGCATGGTTTAGGCGGACTGGGGCTCCGTGCCGCTTGCAGCCGTCCTGGCCGACGGGAATTGCATGCGAATGATGGCCCCGCCGCCGCTCCGATTGCGGCCGCTCACCCGGCCGCCGTGCAGTTTCACCGCGCGCTCGGCGATGGCAAGCCCCACTCCGAAGCCGCCCGTGTCCTGACTCCGCGCACGATCCACGCGGTAGAAGGGGCGGAAGATGGCGTCGATTTCCGCCTCCGGAATTCCCGGTCCGCGATCACTGACTTCCACCACGGATACCATATGACTTGCCTCGTCCCGCTCCGTTGCCACTCGAATCTCCACTTCGGTTCCCGGTTTGGTGTACTGGATGGCATTGCGCAGCACGTTTTCCATGGCGCGGTAGAGCAGATGACGGTTGCCCTGCACCGTGCAGTCGTCTACGGCGTGGAATACGACGCTGCACTGGCGCTGCGAGGCCTCATACTGAGCGTCCGGAATCATCTGCGCCACAATCTGACGGAGAGAGACGGGCTCGAACCGCTCAACATTCTCGATAGCTTCCATGGAAGAGAGCGTGAGCAGCTGGCCGATCAACTGATTGAGCTTTTCCGTCTCGCGTTCGATGCGGTCCAGATGCTTGGCCATTTCCTGAGAACCATCTTCTCGCGCCAGTTCCAGCGCCACGCTGAGCCGTGCCAGCGGTGAACGCAGCTCGTGCGAAACATCGCGTAACAAGAGTTGCTGCGCGCCAACGAGCGACTCCAAGCGCTCCGCCATGTGGTTGAAGTCGCGAAGCAGCCCGTGGAATTCGTCGCCCGAAGAGAAACGCGAGCGGCGGACGGGCTCTTGGACGCGCGCCTTCAGATTTCCGTGCGCCAGCTCGCGTGCTGCTTTGCGCAGCCCGGCAATGGGACGCGTAAAGAACAGAACCAGCACGAACGTCGTGAGGCCGCCCACCACTATCGCCACGGGAAGCGTGGGCGACGCGAAATGCACCAGGTCATCGAGCAAACTATGGGGCCGTTCCACGTGAGGCCGACCGAGCAGGAAGAAATATCGTTTGCCGCTCGGCGAAGTCATCGGAACCCGCCAGATAAATTGCTCACCCGTCTGGCTGCTCGTAATGTGGGTTGGAAACTGTTCGCTGGCTGGGGGAAGAGGCAGGCCCGGGGCATTGCACAGATCGCGCCCGGCGGCGTCTTTCAAGGCTATTTGCTGTTCGATTTCCGTGCCCAGGGCATCGACCGCCGCGCAGCCGCCGGATTCATAGGCCGTGACTGCACGCCGCGCATCGTTTTCCAGACTGCTGTGCAAGCCGTCGAAAAGCACATCCGGGCTTTCAAAGTGATGGCGTACGATCAGCGCGGTCGAGATCGCGAAGATCAGGCTCTGCGCAATCCAGAAAATCACAAAAATCTTGAAGAACAGACTGCGCACGATTTATCCCTTCCCCTCCGCATGACTGCGGCTCACCACAAGCTGGTAACCCGATCCGCGAATGGTCTTCACCTGTTCGTCGCGCGCCCCATTCTCGCTTAGCTTGCGCCGCAACCGGCTCACGTGCATGTCGAGGCTGCGGTCGAATGGATCGAATTTTCGCCCCAGCACGCTCTCTGAGAGCTGCTCGCGCGATACCACCTGGCCAGGAAAGCGCATCAGCGCTTCAAGCAGTGCGAATTCCACGCTGGTGAGATCGATCTTCTTGCCTGCTTGCACGACTGATCGCGCGGCGGCATCAAGTTCCAGGTCGTCGACGCGCAGCAATCCCGGCTCGCTTTTGGCCGCAGTGCCCGAACGCCGCCTCAGGATGGCGCGCATGCGCGCCAGCAATTCGCGCGGGTTGAACGGTTTGGGCAAATAATCGTCCGCGCCGATTTCGAGGCCCACAATGCGATCCACGTCTTCGCCGCGCGCAGTCAGTAGCAGCACGCTCACGTCCGACGACGCGCGGATCTGCTTGAGCACCTCGAAGCCATCCAAGCCCGGCAGCATCACGTCCAGCAGGATCAGCGCCCAGTCCCTGCCGCGCGCGGTCTTCAGGCCTTCGTCGCCGCGATGCACACTGTGCACACGAAATTCGTATCGCCCCAGATAGTCCGTGAGCATGGAGCAAAGCTCAACATCGTCGTCGATGAGCAGGATATCTTCCATCGCATGTTTCCGCATCTTCGAGACTACGCCCGTTGCAGCAAGAAACGGCCGCAAAAAATGTAACAAATGGTAAAGAGCGCGGTGACACTTTGTTACACATCTTTACCCATTAAGACCGCACGCCACGGCCGTCTGCGGTCTCCTGTACATGGTGGCAATCTGCTGCCAGGAATAATTATGAAAACACCTCGCTTTCTTCTCCATGTCGTCTACGCGGTTTTCCTCTTCTCGGCGTCGTTCGCCGTGAGCCAGGCCCCGGCTGCAAGCGTCTTCGGAACCGTGACGGATCCCTCCGGGGCGCTGGTTCCTTCGGCTACGGTCGTTATCGCCAACGGCACCGGCTTTTCGAAGTCGGTCAAGAGCGGCGCCAATGGCGCGTTCAGCTTCGGCCAATTGCAGGCCGGAAGCTACTCGCTGACTGTGAATGCGCAGGGGTTCGCCCCATTCTCGCTCGACGGCATCCAGGTTGCCGGCGGACAGACGACAACGCAGAACGTGACTCTGCAACTGCCCATGGAGCAGCAGCAGGTTGAGGTCGAGAGCGACGACACCGGCGTCAGCACCAGTCCTGACGACAACTCCGGCGCCATCGTCATCAAGGGTAGAGATCTGGATGCGCTTTCCGACGATCCCGACGAGTTGCAGAACGAACTCAATGCGCTGGCCGGCCCGTCGGCTGGCCCGAACGGTGGTCAGATTTATATCGATGGATTTACTGGCGGCCAGCTTCCGCCAAAATCGTCGATCCGCGAAATCCGCATCAACCAAAACCCCTTCTCGGCACAGTTCGACAAGCTGGGCTATGGGCGCATCGAAATTCTCACCAAGCCCGGCACCAACACTCTCCATGGCATGGTGTTGGCCAGCGGTAACGACTCCACATTCAATTCGCTCAACCCGTTTGTGACCAGCGAGCCACCGTACTACAGCACATTTTTCACGGGCAATGCCGGCGGCGCACTCACGAAGAGTTCCTCCTGGTTTGCCAGCGTCTTCCGCCGCGACAACGAGTCAAATTCCATCGTCAATGCGGACCTTCTCAATTCCAGCGGCAGCACCTACAACTACACCGCGGCGGTCGCTAACCCGCAGTCGCGGCTGGATGTGAGCCCGCGCTTCGACTTTCAGCTCGGGGCCAACAACACGCTGACCGTTCGTTACATGTTCGACCGTCAGGTCGAGAGTAACGACGGGGTGTCGGGCTTTTCCCTGGAGACGCAGGCTTACAACGTGGCCAATCACGAAAACACCCTGCAGTTGAGCGATACCCAGGTGCTGGGCGCCAACGTCGTGAACGAAACGCACTTTCAATACATGGGCGATCGCGAAAGCCAGGTTGCGCAAAACAGCGCCCCCTCCGTCACCGTGCAGGGCGCGTTCAGCGGCGGCGGCAACAGCATGGGTACGGTGCGCGACAACCAGGATCACTATGAATTGCAGAACAACACCATGGTGACCAAAGGCGCGCACACCATCAACTTCGGCGGGCGGCTGCGCTTTACCCACGACGCCAGTTACTCGACCTCAGGCTTCAACGGCCAATACACCTACGCTTCGCTGAGCGCCTACGCGGCGCAAACCCCCGCGCAGTACAGCGTCACTGCGGGCAATGCCGGTGCGACCGTGAATTACTTTGATCTCGGCATGTATTTCCAAGACGACTACAAGGCGCGGCCCAACCTTACCCTGAGCTACGGCCTACGCTACGAGACGCAGGATTGGATCGGCGAACATGGCGATTGGGCGCCGCGTTTTTCCTTTGCTTGGGCTCCTGCCGGCCGCGCAAACAACCATCCGAAGACCGTGATCCGCGGAGGCTATGGCTGGTTTTACGATCGCTTTGCCGAGGGCAACGTCCTCGAGAACATCCGCCAGAACGGAATCAACCAGCAGCAGTATGTGATCGCGAACCCGAGCTTTTATCAGAACGCTCCCTCGGCCTCGCAGTTGGCGTCGCTCAGCACAGCGGCTCCCACTCTCTATCAAATCGATCCGCACTTCAGAGCCTCCATCAACATGCAGGCGGTCATGGGAGTGGAGCACCAGTTCGGCAAGTTTGCGACCATGTCTGCCACGTATATCGACTCGCGCGGCGTTCATCAGTATCTAACCGACAACATCAACGCGTACCTGCCCTCGACCTACAACGCGAGCACGGGCACGGGTACGCGCCCCAACGGCATCAACGAGAACATCGAACAGTTCCAGTCGGGCGGCGTGTACAACCAGAACCAACTGATGGTGAACTACTCGGTCAACGCCAAGCGGCTCACGCTTTTCGGTTTCTACAGCATGAATTCTGCCAACGCCGATACTTCTGGCGCGGGCTACTCCCCTTCCGATCAGCAGGACCCCGGCGCCGACTACGGCCGGGCGAACTTCGACGTGCGCAACCGCTTCCTGCTGGGCGGCAATCTACAGGCGCCTTACGGCGTTTCCTTTAGCCCCATGCTGGTGGCCAATTCCGGCACTCCGTTCAACATCACCATCGGACAGGACCTGAACGGCGACAACCAGTTCAACGACCGTCCCGCCTTTGCCACCGCGAGCAGCACCGACACCATGCGGACGGCGTACGGAAACTTCGATCTCGATCCGGCGTGGAACGAGCAGCGCATTCCCTACAACTACGGCAACGGGCCCACGCAGTTCAGCTTGAACCTGCGCGTCAGCAAATCGTTTGGCATTGGGCCGCGCGTCGCAAGTGGAACGGGCGCTGGCCCGAGTGGTCCCGGCGGTCCGGGCGGACCCGGTGGGCCTCCTCCGGGTGGAGGGCCCGGCGGCGGTGGAGGCGGGCTTGGCCCCGGCGGCCTGAGCAGAAGCGGTGGGCCACCGCGGCTCGATCAGGCAGTGAGCCGGCGCTATTCGCTTAACTTTGCGGCCATGGCGCGGAACGTGATGAACAATGTGAGCCTGGCGCAGCCCGTCGGCGTTCTGGATTCGCCGCTGTTTGGTAAGTCCACCGCTCTCGCCGGAGGATTCTTCTCCTCGGCGGCTTCGAACCGTAGCGTTGACCTGCAGGTATCGTTCAACTTTTGATTCTCTGGAGAATGAACGCCGGGAGGGAACGATTCTTCGCCAGAGTTTTCTTGCACAGGAAAGACCAATGAGAGCGGCCATTTCCCACTCCTGACCGATCGAAGAGCGTGGTAAACTGAGGCGTTTTAAGCGATGATTCTCGTTTTTCCCGTCCCATGCAACAGGAAGCTTACGCGTTCGACCGTGCGTAGCACCTCGGGAACAGGAGCTCGATACCCATGTCTCAGACAAGAGCGCCGCAGGAATCGGGTGCAAACCGGCAGCGGGCCTTGTTGCCCGTCTGCCTGGTTTCAGCCGACGAAGGGTTCCTCGAGCTTGTTGCTCACGAAATTGAGCCCTGGTGCCGCGTCACCCGGCGCACGGAATATGACGGACTAGCGCAATGGGCGCAGCACCAGGAAACCGACTCCGCCATCGTCCTCGATATCGATACCCAGGGCAAAGACCCGATCGGCGGCCTTCCTGTCTTGAACGAGCTGCGACGGCTCGACGCCAATCTGACGCTCATTTCCGTCAGCCGTGCTGCGGCCCGCTCCGTTGAAAAGCACGCCCTCGAGGCCGGGGCCGATGCGCACTTCCGAGCGCCGGTCGATGTGAGCGAATTGCGGACCACCCTTGTCGAGGTGCTGCGCTATCGCGCGGAATTGGCCAAGCACAGTCAGGTGTTGGAAGCCAGCCGGTTCCAGGATTTCATCGGCTCCAGCGAACCCATGCGCAACGCTTACGACGCCATCCGGCAGGTGGCCGGTAGCAATGTCAATGTGCTCATCCGCGGCGAAAGCGGAACCGGCAAGGAATTGGCCGCGCGCGCTATCGTTGCCCTGAGCCAGCGGGCAGACAAGCCCTTCATTCGGCTGAACTGCGCGGCGCTTCCGGAAAACCTGATCGAGTCAGAACTCTTCGGCAGCGAACGAGGTGCTTTTACCGGAGCCACCGAATCGCGTCCTGGCCAGATCGAGTTGGCCGACAAAGGCACGCTTTTTCTGGACGAGATCGCCACTCTGGCGGTGGACCTGCAGACCAAGCTGCTGCGCGTTTTGGAAGACCGCCAGGTGCAGCGTCTGGGCGGCCGCACGTACCGCAAGATCGATTTCCGCCTGATTTGCGCAACCCATGAGCCGCTTGAGGAAATGGTTCGCACCGGACGGTTCCGCGAAGATCTCTACTACCGTGTCAACGTGGTGCCCATCCAGTTGCCTGCTTTGCGTGAACGCGAAGGCGACATTTCCCTGCTGTGCCGGCATTTTCTTGCAGTCCACTGCGCGGCCAACGGCAAGGGCGAGAAGTATCTCACAGAGGAGGCGCTGGCGACCTTCGAGGAGCACACCTGGCCGGGAAACGTGCGCGAACTGGAAAATCTGATTCAGCGCCTGGTGGTGACGGTGCGGAGAGACGCGATTGACGTGAGCGATCTGCCGCCACGCGTGGTGCGCGAAAGTGTCACCGCCCAGGAGGCCATACTAGTCCCCCCCGAGGGCACCAACTTCGACGGCGAGATTTGCCGCCTCGAAGTTGCTCTGCTGACAACGGCCCTGCGCCGCACCGGCGGCAGCAAAGCAGCCGCCGCGCGCCTGTTGAATATCGATGGACAGCGGATCAAGTATCTCTGTCGCAAATACGCACTATAGAACTCCCGTGGGTTAGAAATTAACCCATGAGCGATTAATTTTTCACCTATTTGGTAATCCCTCTCCGCTGGATGAAAAATAGCCTCCCCCGCGTAAATAACGACAGATCAATCGCTTGCAGACTTTCCTGCATGCCGGTGCTGGTTTGGCATGCCGGATGCAATAAGGTATGGCGTCAAGCAGTTCAGGAAAATCTGAGGGGGGAAACGAAAATGGCAATCGCAAAGAAATCACTGATCAGCAGCGGAATAACCACCACGAAAAAGCCCAGTCTTTACAACCCTGCGGCAGCCAGCAAGATGTACGCGGCGAACAAGATTCTTCCCGGCAACGCTCTGAAGCCCGGCAATGCTCTGAAGCCTGGCAACGCTCTGAAGCCCGGCAACGCTCTGAAGCCCGGCAACGCACTGAAGCCCGGCAACGCTCTGAAGCCCGGCAACGCTCTGAAGCCCGGCAACGCTCTGAAGCCTGGCAACGCCCTGAAGCCCGGAAGCGCCATCAGTATGGGGTAGCGACCTGAAGCCTCGCAGCGCGATAAGCGTTAACCAGTGTTGCCGCTGCCACGGAGGTTGACTGCGAGAAACTCAGCCGTTCTTTTTGAAGCAAGCTCCTGGCAGCCTGAGATCGATCAAGATTTCCGTTTGCGGCAATCGGTTCGAATGGCCCTCCCCCAGTTCCTTGCGCTTCACCTTACCCTTGGTTCTCTCGAGACAAGAACGGCAACCGCGCAAGCGGTTGCCGTTCTTTCAGTTCACCAGACGTGGGCTTTTACCAGGTCGGCCCCGACCGTGAACATTCGCCCGGCGAGGCTGCGCCTGACTCCAAAGATCTTCGCGGGGCCGGCTTCGCCGAGGCGCGGGCTGCCCGCGGATAGGGGTAGCGTCATGCGTGTTGTGTAGAAGACCGGGAGCGTGACGCCCTGGTAATCCTGCTTCGCTACCAGGCCCTGGGCAAGGTTTTGAGCGTCGCCACCCGGCTGAGCCAGTCTCAGATGAACAGGTGAAAAGCGGCCGGGAAGCTCGATCGCGACTTCAGCGCCGGCGGGAATGTTCTGAAGGGCTGCTACGGGAATGTAAATTCGCACGACACGCGGCCCATCGTCGGCGAGATCGAGCAACGCCTGCCCGGATCCCACCTGCCGACTGAGAAGCGCATCGGGATCCGCGGTGAGCACGATTCCGTCTGCCGGCGCAACCACGACCAACGACGACTGAACCTCGGTTGCGAGCCGGGTAAATCGCTGCGAAGAGTCTTGATCCGCGGCGGCCGGTCCGATGCTTTGCCCGCGCAGCTCAGCATTAAACGCCTGAAAGCTCGCGTTGCGGGTTTGCGCCCTGGCCGACTCAACCATTGAGGCCGACATGGGACTGGTCATTGTGAGCAGCGGCTGCCCGGCATGCACTCTTTCACCCTCGCGAGTCAGTACTTCAACTACCCTTCCGGGAACGGCTGCATGAAGCGTTTCCGATTGCATCGGTTCCACGACATAATATGCGTTCTCGCGATCGCGCCAAAGCGGCACGAACAAAAGTACAACCAACAAAGCGGCCGCGACGAGAAGGATTGGACGTGTGTGCCAGATACGGCCTCGGACGAATTTCAACTCCCATACCTCCTTAACTACCCTCCAAAGAGAACGTAGGCGCGATTTGAACATGACGAAGGCCACCCATGCGGCTGGAATGAGGGCCCACTCGGCAAGCCAGTGGGAAAAAATGTTGTAAGAGAGGCGCACAATAAGGACCAGCAGAAAATAGCTGTAAGCTCCCGAGACAATCGCGTAGAAGACAAAGAACACGACACGCCTGCGCGGAACAACGATGGGCTCCACCGGCAGGCGCAGAATGCGGCTCTGAACCCATCCGGTCAGAAACGCCGTGGAACGTTCCTTCAGCTCGGGAATGCCCATCGCTTCAGTAAGGAAGTAATAGCCGTCAAGCTTGATGAGGGGATTGACGTTGAGAACAACGACTGCGACTCCGGTAAGAAGAATCAGAACATAGGCAAAATCGTGGATCCAATTCCCCGACTGGGTATTCAGCCACACGATCATGGACAGTCCGCAGATGGTCAGTTCGATCCAGATGCCGGCGATGATGGCGGCGAGCCGCTGCAGCTTAGTGGAATAAACCCAGACTTCGGTGATGTCGACATAAAAGGCAGGCAGGAGATACAGAAACATGAAGCCCATGCTGTGAACCTGCCCGCCGTAGTGCTTGCAGGTGAGTCCATGGGACGTTTCATGGATAAAGCCAAGAACCATGATCAGCAGCCAGAACTCAACAAAATTCCAGCCGGTTTTATTGGTATAGCTGTAAAAGGTTTCTATATCCGGCCCCATGAAGCTCCACTTGCTGATGAAGACGGTGGCTTCAAACGCAAAGAGGGCAATGGCACACAGTACGGTCCAGGGGTTGTAAATGTACTTTCCAATTTTGCTGTCCAGCCATCCGAGATAGCCATCGGGATCCCATGCAGAAAAGTAGATGTTTGCCACGTTGAATTGGGATTTGCGTTCGGATTTGCGCCCTCGCTGGGTTGTTAGCTTTTGGCTCAGGGCGACGTTCTTCTCCTGCGGGCTTTTGTACCAGAAGCCGGCTTCTTCCAGGGCATCGGCAAACGCCCGCACGTCTTCCGGTCTGACGCTCTCTCCTGATTGCGCATTGAAATCGTCGGCAATCTCTTCGTAGGAACGAACGCCGTCAAAAAACTGGAAGAGCGCCCATTGCGCAGGCGGGAAGCGGAAGAACAACGCCTTATCGCGCTTCAGGACGCCAACGACGGGCACGCCGTCAAGAATGTCCTCGCGCACGAGGAGATCCGGATCGAGACAGGGCGGGCGGCTGCGCGCCAGGCGTGTCTGAGGAATCTCAGGAAGTACGGCGTCGAAAACTTCAGTCAGATTCATGGCGCGAGACGGACCTGCATGGTCATTCCGGGCTTGAGCAGCGGCGATGCGGGGTCGACCGCGCCGATTACCTGTACGCTACCGCTGGCTGGATCCACCACCGGGCTCACGCGAAGGATGCGGCCCGCCTGGTGCAGGCCGGGGTAATCCGCGGTGGTCAGTTCAAGAGGCTTGCCGACAGTAAATGAAGCCATCAGCGTCTCGGGCACGGTGAACAGCACATGCAGCGGAGCTTCCGCGGTAATCCAGAAGAGCACATCACCGGCTTTCACCTGCTGGTCGGGGCGCACGGAGCTGCGGCCAATCACTCCGCTGAATGGCGCGACAATGCGCGATTGCGCCAGTTGCAGGTTCGCTGCCGCCAGGTCCGCCTCGGCCGCGCTCTCATCGCTGCGGTAGCGCTCAACCTCCGCAACCGTCTCATCCACACGGTACTTGGCGTGTTCCCAGATTTCCTCGCTGATGATCTTGTCGTCGCGCATCTGGTCGGCGCGACGCAGATCGGCTCTGGCGGTCTGCTCCTCCGATTGCCACTCGCTTTCCTGCGCCTTGGCCGAGGCGAGGCGGGCATTCTGCGCGTCGCACGCCGCGTGCAGCAACCGGTCGTCAAGCTTGGCCAAAAGCTGGCCGGCATGCACGTGATCGCCGATCTGCACATCGATCTCGACAATCCGGCCATCGCGCTCCGCGCCTACGTCGGCCTGTTGTTCGGCCACAAGAGGGCCGCTGGTCGAGAAGGATTTAGCATCCGGAGCGCTGGGCGCCGGCGCGGCCGCGGGCGAAGGCGCGCTCACCGGCACTGCCGATGCGGCAACGGCCGGCGGTGGAGGGTTGGTCTCGCAGCCAGTCGCCAGCAGCGCGGCTGCCACCGCGACGAGAAGAGGGTTCCAGCGATTCAAGCGAAGATGCATACGTCACCAGCCAATCCAGTTCCACAGCGTCTGCCAGATCCACAACGCCGGTCGGCGCAGGAGCACATACCCTGCCGGACGCCAGCCGATGGAGACCTTTCCCTTTCCGCTCATTCCGGCACGAAGTATCCCGTCATGGTTCGGCACCTGCACCTCGACAGAGAAGGTGCGCTCGCCGTCGCCAGCCACTGCCTGCGGGCTGACCACAGTCACCGCGTCGTGCCAGGTCCGCTGCGGGTAGCTGTCAAGTTTGATAGCGGCCGCTTCGCCGGAAGTCAGCAGCGAAGCGTCCTGTTCAGGAACGGCAATCTCTACCACAGCTGAGTTGAGATCCAGCACCTGCGCAAAGGGGCTGCCGGCATCCAGATGTTCGCCCGCGGCATTCTGCAGGTTCGGTGTTACGACAATGCCCGCAATGGGCGAGCGCAATTGCGCGCTCTCCAGGCGGGTACGGGCTTGTGCCGCTTCGGAGCGGAGATAGTCGGTATTGGCGCGGTCGGCGCCGGCGCGGGCGCTGCCGTGGGCAAGGTCGTCTTCCATCGCCAGCAATGCCTGCTGATATTTGGCTTCGGCAACGGCCAGATTGGCGCGCCATTGCCAGTCGTTGATGGCTCCCAGAATCTCTCCTGCCGCCACCCGCTGTCCCTCATGGGCATACACCTTGTCCACGTTGCCTTCCATTGGCGCCGCCACGGTGACAAGGTTCTGCGGCACCACCACCGCATTACCGGCCACGCGCATGGGCAGGGGGCAGAGTAGCAGAAACAGGAGTACGGCGGCGGCTACGGAGGCATAAACAACGCGGCGCCGGGGGGTGGTGCGCAGCAGGGCAGCGCGCTTCTGCATCAGCGGTTCCAGCAGGCTGATCATCGGCACCTCGCGGTAGAGCAGCGCGTTGCGAATGGCCACCGTCGCCTGGCTGGCGAGTATCTTCGTCATCTCCATCTGCGCCGGATCCAGAAAGTCCGGATCGGTGCTCTCGTAGATCAGCACGCCGACGCGGCCCTGATCATCGCTCAGCGGCAGCGAGTAGAACGCGCGATAGCCTGATGCTTCAAAATTGCGCAAGATCTCCGGCGGCAGGCTCGTGCTCTCGTCCGCATCGGATGCTTCATGCCACCGCAGATGCAAAGCGTCCGGCCGCGAAGATAGCCAATGCACCAGCGCCTTCACGCGCTCCACCGCCGCATCTCCCAGAGGCAGGCTGGTCAAGCCCGACACCGCCTTCAACTGCAGCTTTCCGCGGTTGTCCAGCGCGATGGCGCAAAGCTCGTAGGGCAGCACGCTCTGCGGGCTGTTCACGATGATCTGGAGCAGGCGGTCCAGCCGCAGCGTGGAGGTGATCTCCGCACTCACCTGCACCAGAACCTTCAGGATCTCCAGCTTCCGCTCCGCCAACATCAGGCTGGCGTTTTTCAGAGCATTGGAAACCGTCTCGGCCATCGAGGAAAGCAGGAACTGGTCGTCCTCGTCGAATGGCCGGTCCTCGCGATTGATGGCTTCAAGAACCCCAACCTCCGCGTCGTCCTGCATGAGAGGCACCAGCAGCACATTGCTTACCGGTGGGGACTGGCTCCCTTCGGGCTGCCGCGCATTGCGCGCCTGCAATCGTTCGTCGTCCGGGTCGTCGATCAGCAGCGGCTCGCCTTCCTCTGCCATGTCGGCTACGTAGCCATTTCCCGGAGTCTCGATCCAGCCTAATTCCGCCGTGTCATCGGACCCTTCGCCTGCAACCATCCGCAGTTCCGGCCCATCGAAAAGCCACAAATTCATGGCCTGGCACGGCAGCATGGCGATCGCTTTCGCGGGAATCATGGCAATTACCGCGTCCAGCTCGAGCGTCGCGTTCAGCGATTTCTCCAGGTCGTACATCTGCGACATGCGGTGCACGGAATCCAGCAGCGTTTGGCGCTGCTGATCGAACTGTTCGCCGGAGAGCAGTGCGGGTGCGACCAACCGCACAATGGGGGCAAGGTCTTTCAGCTGCTTTTGCTTGATGGTTCCGGAAAAGACGACGATCTCGAGTACGGCTGCCAACTGCCCATCTTGCTCCACGGCCAGGTAGGCAACAGCCCCCACCGAACGCGACGCATTGAAGTGCGCGTAGTCTTCACGGCTCAGGCGGGTCTTGTCGTAGATCTGCCCTTCGGCCGGAAACGCATCCGGCATCGCAAACAGCCAGCTGCCGGCGTGTTGCGCCTCGATGATCGAGATTTCTCCCGCCGCGCCCGCAATCGTCCACAGTGCGGGATCGTTTTGCGGCTGATAGAGGTGGACAATACAGGCGCTATCGGGGATCAGGCTGGCAACGGCGGAGGCGATCACGGTCGCCCGGGATGCGCTATCGAAGGCGCTCAATAGCTGCGCCGCCGCCTCGATGGCAACCTCGCTTACAGAGGGTGTCGCGGTCTTCACGTCATCCATTGGCGTGGTTTCTCCGGAAACATTCGTTCAATGTGTCGTGTACTGCAAATGACCGCTCCCCGGCGGCATTCGAAACCATTGGCGCAAATTCCGCTTTGCGAGCGGTCATTTCTGATGAAAAAGGGGAATAGTGAAGCTCAACCTTTCAGGCCGTTACCCTGAAATCTGTCGCTGCAAACTGCATCTGGCGCATCGCGAAAACGGACCCAACGTCAACAAGCGGTGTGCCGGCCTGGGGGCTTGTCAATTCGGGAATCTTACCTGATCCCCCACCCCGCTTGACAAGGTAATGCATCGACGCGAAGATTGTCACGAGCTTAACAAGCCCGACTTCCGCAGTAAAGTGGAATCTGGCCGAAGGATTTCTCGTGGATTTGGACATTAAAGAGCACGGAAACGTCTGCACCCTGAAATTGAAGGGCAAGCTCGTGAGCGGCGAGGCGGTCAGTCAGTTTGAAGGCGCCTTTCTGAACGCTCTCTCCAGTGGCCATATTTTTCTCATTCTCGATCTCGAGGACGTACCTTTTGTGGATTCCTCCGGAATCGGTTCGATTGTGAACTCGCTGCGCACATCGTCCAAAGCCGGAGGAACCGTGAAACTGGTCAAACCCGCCATTTTCGTCATCAAAATGCTCAAAATGGTGGGCGTTCTCGATCTCTTCGAGGTCTTTGAGAACGAAAAGGACGCTGCGGCGACCTTTGCCGGGTCCTGAAGTCGTTCCCGGCGGTGCACCCTTCAACCGGGATGTGCCTAGGACGGAAGTCACCATGACCAGACCTCGCGCGCTGTTGCGTGGTTTGCTGCTTCTAACGGTTTTGGCAGGGCGTGGAAGTGCGCCCGCGCAAAATACCGGACTGCGGTTGCCGCTGATCGACCCCTCGGTCGCCCGCCTCGCCGATGGCGTGGAACGGCCCAACGCCAATCTGCAGGCTTCCGAAACCTACCTGCCCATTCTCTATCCCAGTTCCCACGCCGCCAACCTGCTTGAGCTCAAAAACGGCGATGTTCTCTGCGTGTGGTTCTCCGGCACCTGGGAAGGCAGTTCCGGCGTGGGCATCGTGATGGCACGACGGCCTCATCGATCGCGCAACTGGGGACTTCCCACGATGATCGACCGGCAGGCGGGCGCTTCATATCAGAACCCCGTGCTGTTTCAGGAGCCGGACGGAACCCTCGATCTGTATCACAGCACGCAGGGGGCCGACGCTGGCGAGGCCAATGCGCACGTCCTGCACCTGGTTTCGAAAGACAACGGCGTCACCTGGACCAAGCCGACCCTCCTGTTTGCAAAACCGGGCGCTTTTACTCGGCATCCCGTGGTGATTCTGAAAGATGAGGCATGGCTGCTGCCGTTGTCGTACATCACGAGCGCGGGAATCGGCGCAGGCTCGGAAACGAACTATTCGGCAGCGGAGATCAGCAACGACCAGGGTGCAACCTGGAAAGAATGCCTCATGGCTGGGAGCCAAGGGAAGATTCAACCCAGCGTCGTCTCCCTCGCGCCCGGCCGGCTGCTCGCCTTCTTCCGCAGCCGGGCAAGCGACTTCATTTATAGCAGCACTTCATCGGACGGGTGCACATGGAGCCCGGCAATCGCCACTGTCATGCCCAACAATAATGCCTCGATTCAGGCTTTTCGATTGCACGACGGCCACCTGGTGATGGCATTCAATAATTCCAGCAAGGCTTCCGGTGGCTTACGCAAGCCGCTTTCGGTCGCGCTTTCCCTGGACGGCGGAAGCACTTGGCCTTATGTGAGAGACGTTGAAGAGGGACGCCCCGGCTACGGACTCACTGAGCAGGCTCCCAAGGAGCCCGGCCGCGAGGAATACTCCTACCCCGGCATTCTGCAAACTCGCGATGGAGAAATCCTGGTTGCCTTCACCTATCGCCGCCAAACCATCAAGGTGGTTTCGATCACCGAAAACTGGATCAAGCAAAAAAGCAGTGGACGGAGATTCATCCATTGAAAGAAAAAGCCCGTTTGGCTCGCAATCCAGGAACAATTGACGTGCTCAACAAGGGCATTGGATTGCTGGAGCGGCCGATTGCTCACGATGAGATTGCGCGGCGCGGCTGGAACCTGTTGCGCGAGGATCTCACGCTACCCGCTGCTGTGCTTTATGAAGATGCGCTGCAGCACAACCTTGAATGGATGCGGCAATTCACGGTTGCATACGGCGTCAGGCTCGCTCCCCACGGAAAGACCACGATGGCGCCGCGCCTGTTCGACCTGCAACTTCGAGCGGGCGCGTGGGGCATTACGCTCGCCACCGCGCATCAAACGCAAGTCGCCTACGCGCACGGCGTGCGCCGCTAAATTGGGCAATTATATACTTGACTCAGTGAGCAAATTGCGCTACTCTTGAGTCATGAAAGCCCCAAAAACACTTCAAGATGCCGTGATTTACTTCTCTGATCCCGATAACTGCATCAAGTTTTTCGGCGCGCGGCGCTGGCCTAACGGCGTCGAATGTCCTACCTGCGGCAGCAAGGATGTTAGCTACATATCCACGCGCCGCATGTGGGAGTGCAAAAAGGAACACGCCCGCAAACAGTTCAGCATTAAGGTGGGCTCGATCTTCGAGGATTCCGCGCTCGGCCTCGACAAATGGCTTGTCGCCGCGTGGATGATCTGCAACTGCAAGAACGGCGTTAGCTCGTGCGAGATTGCCCGCTCCATCGGCGTCACTCAGAAAACCGCCTGGTTCATGGCTCACCGCATCCGCAAGGCCATGCAGACCGGCTCCTTCATGAAGCTCGGCGGCAAGGGCGGCAACGGCGTCGAGGTAGACGAGACTTTCATCGGCGGCAAGGCCCGGAATATGCACGTCGGCAAACGGGAGCGGCGCATCACCGGCACTGGCACCAAAGACAAGGTGGCTGTCCTCGGAATGCTGGAGCGCGGCGGGAAGGTCCGCACCCAGGTTGTGCCCAACCGCAAGAAGCCCATTCTGCAAGCCGAGGTCCGCAAGCACGTCGAAGCCGGGAGTGCGCTTTACACTGACGCACTGCTCTCCTATGACGGCCTCGCTGGCGAGTACGCCCATCAGGTGATCGATCACGCGGTTGCCTACGTCGATGGTCAGATTCATACAAACAGCCTCGAAAACTACTGGAGCCTGTTGAAGCGCGGCATCAGCGGAACCTATGTCAGCGTCGAGCCTTTTCATCTATTCCGCTACCTCGATGAGCAATCCTTCCGGTACAACAACCGGAAGGACCTGAACGACGGCCAGCGCTTTGAACTGGCGATGAATCAGGTTATAGGTAAGCGCCTCACCTATGCCGAACTGACCGGCAAGGACGATGCGACGCAATTCTAAGCGCCAAGGGAGAGGAAAGCGTAAGGAGATTCTCCGCCGAAAATGAAGGGCTCCATGATCTTCTTAGCGGCCTCCGGGTAGGAGACCACTACCCCCTCGTGCTTTATGCAGACGCTGCCGCCCTGCGCATCGGCGCAGCACCTGAGTTTTAGCGACACATTGGGCCCGTCAGAAACGTTTGCTGTGATGCCACATTTGTCTTCGTCTAGCCTAACCACGACCGTTCTGTTACCCATCGTCACGGTGTGATTCAAGGGTGAGCCGTTATATTTCAGACCCATCATGCGAAGGCTATCTAGTCTGACGATCTCAAGGATGGCTTTCCAGAGGTCTTGATAAATCTCGTCCGCGACCTTCGTCACTGCGTTACGCTGATCTTTGGCTTCCTCATGCCGCTTGAGTAGCTGATCCACCCATTCCATTTAGTTCACCTCAATGTAAGGACCGAAATGAAACCTTCTCTTCCTGACGTTCGACCAGCGTGGAAACCGGCCACCTACAGCCCCTGGAAGGACCGCCGACTGTGGCCGACGGTCGCCTTCGAGGCCGCCGCCATCAGCGCCGTCGTGGCCTGGGCCATCTTTGGTAGCTTGTGGCTGGCCGCCGGTCTCTTAGTCGCCAGCGTCTTATCCCTCGTCCTACTCATCGTGCTCAACAAACGATAAAGTGACGCCGGTCAGTTCACCTTGCGGCGGCGCTCTTCTTTTAGCGCCTGATTGAAGGCCTTCACCAGCGGCTGCTCCGGCCCGCTCCGGATGAAGCGCGACCCCTTGCTGAGTTGCATTTTCGGCTGGCGCTTGAGCCACTTCTCGGCCTTCTCCCCTTCAAGCGCGGCCTTTACCTCGCTGTTCGGCACCTTGGCCAGCTTGTCCATGAAGCCGGTGAACTTCTCGAATTCGGGATTCGTTTTCATGGCTAAATGATACTCGCAAGCTGCGCCATGAAGAGCTTTACCTGTCCAATCAGGTTCTCCGCTTCTTCGAGCGTATAGGTGTCCTTTGGATGCATCACTTCGTTGCGCCATGCCAGCTTCACGCTGTACAGGTTCGCCGAAGCCTGATTCATCAGGATGGTCGCGGGAGCCTTCGGAGGCAGCGCCTTGATCGCCTTGGTGATCTCATCCAGGATGTTCTGCCAATTCTTGTCCGTGACCAGCGTAATGCCGAGCTTTTTCCCTAACTCCTGAACACCTACCTCCATGATCCGCATCAGATGGAACACGCAAGCGGTTCCCCGGCCCAAAGCAAGGCAGTTTCCAGCCTCAACCATGTCGTACTGGGTTGCCGGGAACTTGGCGTTTACCTCGGTCCCGAAAAGTTCGTTTCGATCGTAGAATCCGACCCGCGCCGGATCAATCATCATCATCTTGCGCCGGCTGCACTCGTCTTCCAAGCGGTTCAATAACTCCGGAAGCATCGCGGCCAGTTCTTTTTCTGACGCGCCCTTCTCCGACGCCCTGACCATCCGCATAAATTGGTCGCTCGTAAGGGTAAGCGAATATTCATCGGCCTGCACCGCAAAATCTGTCAAAGCCTCGATATCCCTGCGGCGCTGTCCTTCTCCCGCAACGCTATCTTCGCGCTGGCTCGACTCGCTCGCCATCTGTTGAAACTGGCGAGCAAAAATTAAGAACGATTGAATCGGAAACGCCCTCATATCCCACCAGCTCACGAGTGCATAGGGATTGGCTGCCCAGGGACACAACTTCCCTTCGGCGGCCAAATGCTCCCGGATTTCTCGCTCCAACGCTACAACCATACCCACTCCTGAGTCAAGTATATAATTGCCCTAAATTGCGTCAAGGCGCCCTCCAGCTGCCGAAGTCACGAACCGCGGGTAACCTTCACGATCTCCCTCCAGCGCGTGGGCGCTCTTCGCCCAGTGTCAGAACCCGCAAGGACGTTTGTCACAAAATGAATCTCCGCATTAATACATTGATTTTAAACGCGTTAACAACCGCCGAGAAGTTCAAAACGGTTAGTCACTTGCCAACCTAATACACGAAGAAGATCATGGCCGGCATTGTTCCACCGTTAGAGCTTAACTGTGGCCGTTTCAGGAGTGTGACGTCGCGCGATGCTGGCTGTCGTGTGATTAGGAGCCATTTTGATCGATTCGTCCCGCCGGCAGATTCTTCACACCGCGTTCGCGTCTACTGCCGGACTTCCGATTCCCTCTCGAATGCCTGGAGGAGCTCGTCGTTCTTGGTTTGTGCATGAACTTGCGCTTCAACCACACCGCGCGTTCGATGAGGGGCAGCAGTTCTGCCGCAGATCCATCGTCGCAATCAAGCAGGCCTTTCGGCTTGGCGGGCATAATCTCTGGCGGCAGACAGGTCCGTCGCACCGCATGAACGAACGCAAAGAGCTTGCCCTAACCGGCGAGAAGCACCCATCAAACCGCACGCAACTATTGGACCAAACTTCCATGAAATACCCGAACTACTTCAAGAGGAGAGCCATTCTATGAATCGCACGCACTTCCTATTCAAGGCGCTGTTCACGCTGCTAGTCGCCGCTCTTACGGCGATGGGAGCGTCCGCACAACTGAGCACCGCCAGTCTTTCCGGCACGATCACGGATTCCACCGGCGCCGTGGTTCCCAATGCGAAGATCACGCTGATCCAGACTGATACGAATTTTGTCCGGGTCTCAACTTCGAAAGGGGATGGAACCTATCATGAAGACTTTCTCCCGGTTGGTCCCTACAGGGTTTCCGTTGTCGCTGCCAGCTTCAAAACGCTCGAGCGCAGCGGTGTCGTCCTCTCTGTCATGCAGAACGCGACTTTGGACATGGTGCTGCAGATAGGCGGCCAGAGCGAGACCGTCAGCGTTACTGCCGACGTTCCTCTGATCAATCTGAGCAATTCGACACTGGGAACCAGCGTGTCCAATGTACAAATCGACAATCTGCCGCTCATTAATCGCGACACCTACGCGTTGCTCAGCCTTACGCCTGGAGTGCAGGCTGACAATAACTCAAATAGCCTGGGATACATCGAATACCACGTCTACATCAATGGCTCCACAGACGACTTCACGGGTCAGGTTTCGTATTATCTCGATGGCGGCCTGAACATGACCGGCCTGCGCAACAGCGGCAACGAGGTCCCGAACCCTGACGCCACCAGCCAATACGATGTGCAAACCAACAACTTCAGCGCACAGCTCGGCCGCTACGCCGCTGCCGTAGTCAGCGTGGTTACCAAATCCGGAACGAACGAGTTTCACGGCTCGGCATTTGAGTACTATCGCTCCAGGAATTTCAACGCAGTAACGCACAACCAGACAGTCAAGTCACCATATGTCCAACACCGCTTCGGCGCAACTTTCGGTGGTCCGATTCTTCACAACAAGGACTTCTTTTTCGGCAGCTATGGCGGCTATCGTTTCGCGACATCGTCGCAATACGTATCCTCTGTGCCCAGCGTCGCCGAAATGGGAGGAAATTTCTCTGAGAATACGCCGACCCAGCCCGGCGACCCCACGATTACCAGCACCAACGCCTGCTCCAAGGCTCCTACCGCTGCCGATAACACGGCGATCCAGTTCTGGGTCTGCAATCGGGCGACGGGCTTTCCCTATGCAAATAACACCCTGACGGCAGTCAACCCAACCGTCCAAAATATCCTCAAGTATCTCGCCAACGGCAACATGACCGGCCCTCTAGCCAACACGGGTCACCTGTCTCGCAACGGGCAGCCAGGCGTCATTGTCGGCGATACCATTTACACCCACAGAGAGTACGATCCGGCTCCGCAAACCAACGACGAGTATTTGATCAAGACCGATCACCAGCTGACTGCGAGCCACCGAGTCACCCTAAGCTACTTCTTCTACAAATCCTCGGTTGCCAGCCTTCCGGGCGGCCTCACCTCTAGTTGGACCTACTCCGACTATGCGGCCAAGCAGCAGAATGCTAACGTCAGTGATACTTGGACTATCAGCCCGCGCACTGTCAACCAGGCGTGGCTTAGCTACACGCGGCAGTTTGCCGGCCGCATTCCGGTTCCAGACGACAGCACGTTCGCTAATTTTGGATCCGACTTCGGCATCTCCGGTACTCCATCGCGCGGACAGATCAGTGACACCAACTGGTTCGGCCTGACCCAGGCGATCACCGGGCCCAAAGCTGGCACCAACCAATACGGCATTCGCGATGTTCTCAACACGGTCCGCGGCAAGCACACCCTCTATCTCGGTGGTGAAGCCGGCCTGGAGAAGGACTTCCAGGAGACTTCGCTGGACAACTATGGCGTCTTCGGTTTCACCACAGCAGCCGGCGCCCTCACAAACTACTCCCTTTCGAACTTTATCGCCGGCGAACCGAATAGCATGGAGCAAGACACCGGCGAATATGCCGATGCCAATTACTTTAACTACGCAGCATTTGCGCAGGACGACTGGCGCGTTCTGCACAACCTGACGCTCAATCTCGGGATCCGCTACGACTGGCAGCAGGCGCCAACCGACACCCAGAACCGGGAGACTAACTTCATTCCCGGAGTGCAGTCTCATGCATTCCCAACGGTGAATATTTCAGGCAAGACCGGCAACCAACTAGCTCCGATCGGAATGCTCTTCCCTGGCGATCCTGGAGTGCCAAAGGGCGGCGCCTTTACTCCGCTCTATCACGCCTCGCCCCGTGTAGGTTTCTCCTGGGATCCTTTCGGCAACGGCAAAATGGTCGTCCACGGCGCCGCTGGTATCTTCTTTGGCGGCATCGCCGGCAACCTGTGGGAATTGCCTTCGAACTTCGCTCCCTATGCTGTCCGGCCCACCTTCAGCAAGGTCACTTCGATTACCCATCCCTACGCCAACGATCCGACGGAGTTTCCGGGCGGGACCAACCCCTTCCCGACCCTCACGTTTACGCCTGGAACCGGAACCGCCAGTTTCCTTGCGCTTAACCAGATTTCCTCCATAGACCCGCACTTCAGGTGGCCCTTTACCTATCAGATCAACTTCGGCATCCAGCAGCAGGTCACTAGCACTTTCGCCTATGGCATCAACTATGTTGGCTCGCTGAACCGCAGGCAACCGATCTACGAGGACCTCAATCCGGCGCAGTTCAACATCACCGCCGCCGGCACCTCGGGAGCAAGCTGCACCGACCTCACTCAGGCCTGCGGCTATGCGAATAGCAGCAGCACGGTCAACAATCGCCGCAAGCTGAACTCGCTGTACGGGCTCTCGGCGGCTTCGCCGGTCTATTCCAACGTCTATAACATCCAATCCAATCAGGGGTCTAACTACAACGGCATGCAAGTTACCGCTGAGCAGCGGCTTACGCATCGCATAAGCGCCAAGGGAAGCTACACCTGGAGTCACACCCTGGCCAGCAGCAACCTGGATGGCACGTCGCTCAACAACATCGTTCTGGATTACAACTACCAGTACCTTGAGAAGAAACAGCGCTCCGACCAGGACAGGCGGAACATGGTCTCCGCTTCAGTAGTATGGAAACCCGACTACTTCGATTCTTTCAATCGCACCGTCAGGACCGCGCTGAATGGCTGGACACTGACCTCGTCCATCGTCTTGAACAGCGGCCAACCCTTCACCGTAACCACCGGTGTGGACAATTACTTCGACGGCCAGGGGAACAATCGTCCCAGCATTGTCCCAGGCGTGAATCCCACAACGCTCAAAGGCTCCTCCCGCGTTGCCGAGGAAAATCAATGGTTCAATACATCGGCCTATTGTGTTACCGGTGGATTGATCACGGGAACATCCACGGCTTGTCCTGGCATTGGTCCTCTCAACCTCCTCGGAAACGAGCGTCCCGCTTCATTGTCCGATCCAGGTTACCGGGACATCGACGCGTCATTGGTGCGCAGTATCCCTATCCATGACCAGTACCGATTCGAGTTACGCGGTGAGGCTGTCAACGTCTTCAACTTGACTAACCTCGGCGCTCCGACGGGCGCGATGAACAGCACAAACTTCGGCAAGATCACCGGAAGCGGCGGAAGCAACCGCATTATCCAGGTAAGCGGCCGTTTCGCATTCTAAACAAGCGACCCTTACACAAGTCAGGGCGGCGCAGGGGCGCCGCCTTCGACTCACGACTATCCGCTCCGGCACATTGGATCGTTATCCGATTGATGGTCAGCATGCGTGGTCGTGGAGCTGATTCCGACGTTTTTCCGAGAGCCCGTACAAAAACTCAATGATGCGATGGATGCTCTCGCATTGAGAGGGCCACGAGTCTTTGTACAAGCTCTGAGACTACTTCACACTTCTCCAGTCCAGAATCACCTTGCCCGCATTGCCGGAACGCATGGCGGCAAACGCCGCTTCGTATTCATTCCACGGGAAGCGGTGGGTGATCACCCCTGAGATATCGACTCCCGATTCCAGCATGACCGTCATCTTGTACCAGGTCTCGTACATCTCGCGGCCGTAAATGCCCTTGATGGTGAGCATGTTGAAGATCACCTCGCGCCAATTCATCGGCATCTCTTTGGCCGGAATTCCCAGGATGGCGATTTTGCCGCCATGACTCATGTTGGCGATCATGTCGCGAAGGGCTTGCGCGTTGCCCGACATCTCAAGACCCACATCGAAGCCTTCCACCATTGCCAGCTGTTTCTGCACGTCGGCG
The DNA here is from genome assembly GCA_963729915.1 of uncultured Acidobacteriota bacterium. Taxonomy (GTDB): domain Bacteria; phylum Acidobacteriota; class Terriglobia; order Terriglobales; family Acidobacteriaceae; genus Telmatobacter. The sequence goes on from CAVSQE010000027.1 coordinate 67,371, forward strand.
AGCGGCACCTCGCCGGGATTCACCGCGAGGGTCGCACCCATCTTGCGCGCCAGCTCCAATCGAAAGGGGTTCAAGTCGGTGATCACGACGTGCCGCGCGCCCGCATGTTTCACCACCGGAATCGCCATGAGCCCAATCGGCCCCGCGCCCGTAATCAGCACATCCTCACCCAGAACCGGAAACGAGAGCGCTGTGTGTACGGCGTTGCCAAAAGGATCAAAGATCGCGGCAACCTCTTCCGGCACGCTGGCGCTGTGCTTCCAGATGTTGGTCATGGGCAACGCGATGAATTCGGCAAACGCTCCCGGCCGATTGACGCCCACGCCCCGCGTCAACGCACAAAGATGCCGCCTTCCGGCAAGGCAATTCCGGCATCGGCCGCACACCACGTGCCCTTCCCCGCTCACGATGTTGCCCGCGAAGAAGTCGTTCACATTCGCGCCCACCGTAACCACTTCGCCAACGAACTCGTGTCCAATGGCCATGGGCACCGGGATGGTCTTTTGCGCCCACTCGTCCCACTCGTAGATGTGAACGTCGGTGCCACAGATGCCGGTGTAGTGCACGCGCACCAGGACATCGTTGATGCCGATTTCCGGTTCGGCAATGTCTTCGAGCCACAACCCGCGCTCGGCTTTGCTTTTGACCAATGCTTTCATCGATCAAACTCCCTATCGGCCATTATCCTCGCGTGATTGCCTTCGGCGCGAAAATGTTTATGCGGTCACGTGCGGCCAGCTTCGGCGCTCACCGCGCGTCCGTGAGCACCGCCAGCAACTCCTCGTTTGTGAGGGGCAGTGCATTGGCCTGCATGCTGCTGGCGCGGGCTGCCTTCTCTACCACTGCGGGAAAATCGGCTTCCGCAATCCCCCAGGCGCGCAGTCCAGGGATGTTGAGTTCGGCGCAAAGTGCGCGTACCCATTCGATGCCTTCCTCAGCATTGGCTTCATTCCGGCCGGTAAGCAGGTGCGCGATCACTGCGTAGCGTTCCAGGGCAGGATGCTGTGGGGCGCGCGCACGCAGCGCAACTACATTTGCCGCCATGCCGTGCGGCAGCAGTGCCGCGCATAATGCGCCATGCGGGGCTTTCCACTGGCCGCCCAACGGAGCCGCCAAACCATGCACCACGCCGAGTCCGGCATTGGCCAGCGCCAGGCCGCCGAACAGGCTTGCCAGCGCCATGTCGCGGCGCGCCTCTTTATCCCCGCCGTCGTGGTACGCGCGGCGCAGCGCCCTGGCTACGCGCCCCATCCCTTCCACGCAGATCGCATCTACCAACGGATTGGCGCGCACACTGACATACGGTTCGATGAGTTGCGTCAGGGCGTCCAGGCCGGTATCTGCTGTTACCGCAGGCGGGAGCCCGTAGGTCAGCTCGGGATCCACCAGCGCTACCCGCGGCAGCATCATCGGGCTGCGCAAGCTCGCTTTCACGCCGTGCTCCGCCGATCCCAGCACGGCATTGCGTGTCACTTCGCTACCCGTGCCGGCGGTCGTCGGCACGGCGATGAGCGGCAGCGGCTGCACAGTGATCGTGCGCCCGTTTCCTACTACCTCAAGAAACTCCAGCGGCTCGCCGCCATTGGTAGCGATGGCGGCAATCGCTTTGCCTGCGTCAATGGCGCTGCCACCGCCCATTGCAAGGACGACGTCGCAGCCGGCATCCTGCACGCGCCGCGCCCCCGCGCGCACCAGTTCCACCGTGGGTTCGCCGGGAACGGCAAATGTCTCGGCCCCGAGCGCCGAGACGAGCCAAGCCGCGCGCTCGGTCGATGCGCCGGTGACCACCAGAGGGCGAGTGCCGAAGTTGCGCGTCAGTTCAGGGAGGGTGGCAGCCGTGCCTTCGCCAAAGACAATGCGCGTTGCGGTCGCGAACTCGAAGCGCATGGGTCTACCAACCCTGAGGATCGGGAAAGACTGCGTTGTAGAGTGCTCTTTGCCGGGGCTCGGCCATCATGGGCTCGACCGCATCGCGCCACTTCGCGTAGTGGGCAGTCTCCTTGTGCGCGGCCGCCGCTTCCTGCGTGCGATAGACCTCGGTGAGCACAAACCGAGTCGCATCGTCCTCCAGTTGCATCACGTCAAAACGCGCGATGCCGGGCTCCTGCACGCTCGCGCGGGCGTTTTCGAGGGTGGCCTGCCTGAACTCCTCTACCGACTCAGGCTTGACGTGCACGTGCACATGAACAATGAGCATTGGAACCTGCCTCCGCTCATTATCCTAACGCCAGGCCGTGCAGGTCGCTGCGCGCACCAAAGGCGCGCCGCTGGTGTTCCACGCTCCTACGGCACAATCGTGATGGTTACGCTGCTCGACCCGGATGCGTAGTTGGCTCCTCCTGCGTAGGTTGCGGTGATGGTATGCGAGCCTGCCCGCAACGACGATGTCACGTAGCTGGCCTGGCCGCTGCTGTTGACGGGAACTGTCGCCAGAAGCGTCGCGCCGTCGTAGAAGGAGACCGCGCCATTGTCATTGGGCGGGCCCGCACTCCACGATGTAACGGCTGCCGAGAAGGTGATGCTGGTTCCCACAGTTGTGTACCAGGTGGAGGGAGTGAGCGAAACCTGCACCGGAGCCGCGGCGACCGTGAAGTTCTCAGTTTGCGGCGTGGCTGCAGCGTAGTTGGTCTGCTGCGCGTAGCCAATGACGACATTTTGATTGCCGACCGGCGGCTTGGTGATCGTGAACCCCGCGTTCCCGCTGCTCAACGGAACCGACACGAGAGTGCCGCCGTCGTAGCTATAGGTGATATTGCCCAGCGCCGATCCCGCATTGGAGCTCACATTGACCGTGCACTGATAATTGCCGCCGTACGGGAACGACGCGTTCCAGCAGGAGGCCGACATGCGTACCGGAACCGGGCTGACCGTGAGCACGGTCGGATCGGAGGTACCGGGCGGGTTGTTGTGGTCGCCCGAGTAGACCGAGGTGATGGTGTGGGACCCGGCGTTCAATCCCGGCGAAATGTACCAGTAGGCGCAGCCGTTCCCGCCCAAAGCGAGCGCGGTCAACGCCGTGCTTCCGTCTTCGATCTGAATGGTGCCGGTGGGCGTAGCCTTGGTAGCGCCGGCCACGCAGACCGTGACATTGGTTGCGCCGGGATAGACCAACTGTGTGCTCAAGAACTGCTCGGTGACCGATGTGTCGTAGACATTCAGCGCCAGAGTAGTGGACGAGCCAGTGTGATTGGTGTCTCCCTGGTATTGCGCGGAGAGCGAAAGTGCGCCCGACGCAGAGGGAGTGAAGGTGCACGTCGCTACGCCTGAGCCATTCAGTGTGGAAGTGCACAGCGTGGTTGCGCCGGAGAGGAAGATCACCGTTCCGCCCGGCTGCCCTGCGCCGGTGACCGTTGCTGTAAGGGTTTCGGTCTTGCCTTGCACACCCGGGTTCGGATTGGCGGAAAGCGCCGTGGAAGACGACGCCTTGTTGACGGTTAACTGCACGGTCTGGATCACCGTGGTGTAGTCGGTTCTGTCGGTGGGTGTGAAGGTGACGGAAAGCGTCTGCATTCCCGCGGCCGGCACATTCCCTGCGGCCGGCGTGTACGCAAAGCCGCCGCTCACTGACGACGTGGCGTCAAGCTGCGTGGAACTCAGCGCTGTGCCGTAGGTAATCGCTGCCGGCGTCGCCCATGTGACAACAGGCGTGGCCTGAGCGACTATCAGCGGTGATGCCGTGGTGCTTGCCGATGCGTAGCCATTTGTACTGGTGTACGCCGCGGAAACTTGGTGCGAGCCCGCGGTAAGGCCGCTGACCAACGCGGTCGCCGTGCCGTTGTTGAGCGTGGCGTTGTACGTGGTGCTGTCGACGGTAAATACAACCGTGCCTGCTGGCGTAACCGATGTGCCGGAGACGGTCGCGCTCAAAGTAAGAGTCTGGCCGTAAACGGGCGACGCCGGTGAAAAGGCTCCGAGAACGATGGTCGAGGCCGGTGGCGTTGCCGGGCCGGTGAGCGTGAGCTCGACCGACGATGGATTGGACAATGCAGCGTTGGTGAGATTGCCGTTGATGGTGACAGTGTCGGTTGTGGTCGAGTAGGTTGTCGGCATATACGTGGCTGTTAGCACGCATGCACCGCCGATCGCCAGCGTTCCGGCTCCGCTCGAGTTCAGCGTGCAATCGGTGGAGGCTGTGGGAGCGAGGCTGAAGTCGGAGGTATCGGTCTGTCCGAACGAAGTGCCAGTGAATACCTGGTTGCCCGACTCGAGCATATTGACTGCTTGCGGCGGCTCGGATGTAGAGAATTGCACAGTGCCCTGCGTGCGGGTCAGCTTGAGCACGCCTCCAGCAGATCCCGTATAGAGGTCGCCGGCCGAATCGATGGCCAGTGCGGCGGGTGCGAGCGTGGCAACGGTGAACGAGGTGCTGTTGCTGCTGGCCGGGACCGCCAGGATATCGGCAGTGTCCGCAATCAACAGGTTGCCGGCCGCGTCGCTAAGCACAGCAGACGGGGCCACCGCGGGTGTGGTCACTGCTGTCACGCCGTTGGTCTGGAAGTTAAAGCGATCGATCGCGGGCGCGCCGGGATCGGCCACCAGAAGGTTTCCGTTGGGATCGATGGAAAGGCCCGCAGGCGCAACCAGGGTTCCCAGCGGCAACGTGCGTTCGGCGCCGGTGATGGGGTCGATTTGGTACACGGCCTTCGCCGACGAATCGGAAACGTAGAGGTTATTTAGCGCATCCACCGCGAGACCGGTGGGCGTAGTGAAGGTGAAGGGCAGGACGCTCGATGCCCCGGCAGGAGAAATTGCAGTGACGGTTCCGGCCGAAGTGTCTGCTACATAGACGTAACCGCGCGGATCGACAGCAACCGCGCCGGGTGCCTGGAACGTGCCTAGGGAAGTTCCCGTTGCGCTGCTGCCCTGGGATTGAGCGGCGGGAGTGAAGCGGAACACCTGTTTGCTGTTCGCGTCAGATACGTAGACGTTCCCAGCATTGTCAGCGGTCAGGCCGGTGACGGCAAGGTTCGAAGCAAACGTGGTTTGGGTGGCAGGATCGAGCGTGGCTCCGGAGCCCAGTCCCGTTCCCGTCAGCCCGAGGTAAGCAATGTTCCCTTCCGTGCTGTTCACGGTGAGCGCCGACGAACGCGCGCCCGGAACGGCCGGAGTAAAGCTGGAAGTGAGCAGGCAATCGGCGGTCGAGTCGGAATTGGTTGTGCACGCGGGCGTTCCCAGCGACCACTCGCTCGATGCGTTCACGAGACCATTGGTGGCAGCCAGGCTATCGTCGGCGATGAAGTGCAGCTCGATTGGCTGCGCAGCCGTTGTGGCTGCGGCAGTTGCAGGCGAAGCCAGGCCCGTAGTCACTTTGCGAATACGGGCATTGAGGGTATCGGAAATGTAGAGGTTGCCGAGTGCGTCGGTCCCCACGCCGATGCCGTTGCCGCCATCGCCAATCACCGCTTGCGTGGCCGGGCAACCGTCGCCGAAGGCGTCGGTTTCTGCTGAACAGTTGCTGCCGGTCTTGCCTGCGATGGGACGGATGTATGCGGTGTGGCCGTCGAGGAACCACGCAGCTCCGCTGCCGTCAGAGATGTAGATGTTGCCGGAGTTATCAATGGCCAGCTTTTGCGGGCTCATGCTCACGTTGGTTGCAAGCGTGGGATAGGGCCCGGACGAGCTGCCGCCGCCAGCGACGGTGTAGATGTATCCGTTTTGCGGAGATGTGATTCCCAGTGTCGCCAACAGTGCATCGAGCGGCGAGCCGGATCCGCAAGTCACGCACACTACGCGGATCTTGCTGGAGTCGGCAATGTAGACGTTGAAATTGGCGTCGGTCATCACGCCTTGCGGGTTACTAATCGTGGCCGCTGTGGCCAGGCCGCCGTCGCCGGAGGAGGTAGCCGCTCCGGTACCGGCAAAAGTGTGGATGGTACCGGTGGGATCGACTACACGAATCTTGTTATTCGAAGTGTCGGCGATATAGACGTTGCCAGCGGTATCGGCCCAAACCCCGCGCGGCGCGTTCACTGCGGCTGAGGTCGCGGGACCGCCGTCGCCGGAACTGCCCGCCGAACCGGTGCCGGCCACAAGATACAGCAGTCCGTTGGACACGCTCACCTTGTAGACTTCGTGACTGTCATATCCCGCGATGTAAATGTTGCCCTGAGCATCGGACGAAACGCCGCGTGGCTTATCGATGCTGACCTGCGTTGGCGTGCAGCCTGTGGTTCCCGTAGGAGCGCAAGCCGAACCGCTCACCTTGCCGGCAAAGTTGGTGATTACCCCGTTGGGCGCAATGCGGCGCACGACACTGGCCACCGCGTCAGTCAGGTACACGTTGCCGAATGGATCGGCAGCTACGCTGCGCAAATCCACCGAACCGCCAAAGACAATCGACGTGGCCGGGCAGCCATCGCCATAGCTATCTGTCGCGGCGGAGCAGTTGGCGTGGGCGCCGCCGGCGAGCGTGGTCAGGGTGTAAGGCAGCGGGATGGGGCCGCTGGGCAGGGAAAGAATCGTTCCCTGCGCGACCGTGAATTGCATGGGCGTGGAAGCCGAGCCGGCAAAGCTGCCGCTGGCCGTGTAGGTTGCCGTCACGTTGTCCGTGCCGACGGGCAAATCGACGCCCGCCGTGGCCACTGACGCATTCGGAGTCGACGATGCTGCCAGCGTGGCGGTGGTCGCTTGAGGAGTTCCGCTGCCGGTCGTGGTGTAGGTAAATGTCACCGTACCCGTGGGCGCGCCGACGGTGGAGCTGACTGTCGCCGTCAATGCCACGGGATGGCCCAGCGTTGTGGTGGTGGTGTTCGCTGAGAGAGAAGTAGTGGTGAGCGCGGGTGTGACCGTGACGGAGGATGTGGCCGAGGTCGAGCCGTCATTGGCGCCGTCACCGCTATACACCGCGAACAAGTTGTAGGGATTCACGCTGTAGGGGAGCGCAATGCTGGCCGATGCCGAGCCGGAGCTCAGAGCCGCCGTCGCAAATACCGTTCCGTTGACCACAAACTCCACACTGCCGGTGGGGTTGTTGCCGGTAACTGTGGCCACGGCCGTGAAGGAGGAGCCGTAAGAAATCGTGCTCGGCACGCCGGAAAGACCGGTGGCGGTACTGCTCAGGCTGCCTGAATTCACGGTAATGACGTAGGGTGCTGTCGTTGAATACGCGGTCTGGCCTGCGGTGAGCGTGTATTTTGAATCGCCCGAATAGGTGGCTGCGAAGGTGTGCGTTCCGGGCGCGAGGCCAGTGAGCGGCACAAGTATGGTGTCGGTGCCTCCGGGCAGTGCGACCGTGATCGAACTGCTGGTAAGCGCATCGGTCAGCGTGACCGTGCCCGTGGGATACGCCGCGCCGCCGACAGCAGGCGTCAAAATCACCACGGCCGTCGCGTTCTGGCCTTCGGTTATGGTTTGCGCTACGCCGTTGGGTCCGGTCAGCTCGGGCGCGATGTAGGTAAAGCTGCACGTGGGCGGATGCAGACTGGTTTCCGTGATGTTGTTGGAGACGGTGTTGCCATTCGATCCCACAAACGTCGCGTAATCCGCGATGAAATCGCTCGAAACCTGGCCGGGACCGTAGCACAGCGCGGCGTTGGTTGGCGCAGGGCTGAACTCCGAGGCTGGGAATGTACTTGGGAAGCTCACGTTGTCGAGCGTGAGCTGGAGAGGATACACGACGCCGTTGTTGGTTCCCGTCAGCTGCACGGTTCCCGCCGTGAGGAAGGTTAGGTTCTGCATCAGAATGTTTTCGAGATTGGGGCTCGCGCTTCCCGTCGTGGCCTCGTAATTCGGGCTGTAGACAACCTCGGCCTTGTGGTCCTGGAAGCAGGAGTTCGAGTACTGAATGTTCGTGACCACGCCGCCGCGATCGTAGCCGGACTTGATGCGAATGCCGGTGGAGTTGCTGTCGGCGGTGTTGTTCACTGAGCTGCCGCTGCCGGCAACGGCATTGCCGGAAAGCATGTTGCTATCGAAGAGCACGTTGCTGACGCCGGCCTGGGTGTAGCTGCCGATGGACTCTCCGTGGCCTGCGAACAAGCGGTTGTTGGTCACCGAAATATTGGCGGCCGGTGCGGATGTCCCCGCAGCGCCTACCGCGACGTTGTCGTCACCGTCGGAGATCCACGAGCGCGTGATGGTGAAATTCGTGGCGTTGCCGGGATCGATGCCGTCGGTGTTGCGCGAACTGGTGGGCGTAATGATCTTGATATCCCACGCCGTGAAGTTCGAGACCGCGCCGGTGGTGGAAATGTGGAAAAGCGGTGAATTGCGGACCGTGATTTTGTACAACGTGATGTTGCTTGCGCCGGTATCCATCTGAATGAAGCGCGGATTCTGTTGGTTGCCGCCGCCGTTGGCGATCGACGACAGGCCCCACCAGCTCTGGCCCGCAAAGCTGGCCGGGAAGGCGTTGATCAGCGCATCGCCGCCGCGACCGTCGAGCTTGCCGAAGCCCATGATGCCCACATTGCTTGAGCTGCCGGGAATATCGATGAGCGGCAAACAGCTCGATGTGGCGCTGGAGCTGTTCACAGTGCCGCAGGTGTGCATGCCCGGCGTCTTGTCGTAATCCTGCACGTTGCGCGAGAAGAACAGCACCACGCCGGGATCCACGAGCAGCGTGACGTTGGACGGCATGGAGAGCGGTCCGCTGAGGAATGCGTTATTGCTGCTGCTGCCCACCGACAGCTCGACCGCCTGGCCGGTTCCGGAACAACTGTTTAATGCGGCCTGGATGCGTGCGCCGTCGGGATTGGTCACCGTGGCGTCAACCGACGTGGGAATATCGTTGTTCACCATGGCCAGATCCGCATTCAGCACAGAGCAGACGCCCGGGATTGCGGGTTCGGTCACGGTCCGGGTATCGCCCGTTGCCACATACTGCAGGATCGTGAAAGCGGTCAACGCGCTGGAAGGCGAGTAGGTGTTGGCGACGCCCGCATAGGTTACGGCAATCGCGTAATTGCCCGGCGCCAGCCCCGACAGGCTTACCGTCGCAACGCCCGACGCATTCAGCGCTGGCATGCTGGAATACACCACCGCGTTGCCTGAAAGCGTGACCGAGCTGACGGTAATGGAAACCGGGCTCCCGTTGGGCGAAGCAATGCCGGAGACGGAAACCGTAAATGTAGCTTCAGTGCCGCTGGCCGCGTAGAGCACTGAGGCCGGCCCGGCGAGCGTTGTGGACGTCGGCCCAGCGGGTACAATGTCACTGAAGGTGACGGAACCGAGGCTGGGCGCTGCCAGGAACGAAAGCGTATCGCTATAACTGGTGCCCGGATTTTCGAGAGAGGCGGAGGAGAGCGCGACGGATAGCGGGCAGGCTTCGCCCACGGCGATAGCGCTTGTGTTTCCGATGGTGCATCCGTTGGCCGAAATCGTGAACGCGCTCGAGGCTGTCTGCGCCGTGCCGGCTGCAGCCAGGTTACCCACATTGGTCAGCGTCCCGGCGATGCTGGTCAAAGGCGTCGCGATAGAACCGTAGGAGCCTGCGTCGCGGACCACCTGCACAACACCGGTATTCCGCGCATCGGCGTCATACACATTGCCCAGGCCGTCGACTGCGACCCCAACTGGTGATTGCAAGGCAGTAAGAACCGGAGTCTCGGCGCCGCTCACCGGAATCTCGAGGATGGATGCACTGTTTTCATCCTGCACGTAGATGTTACCGGCCGCGTCCGCGGCCACGCCCACGGGCGCCACGCCCGAGAGCAGCGTGGTTTGCGTGTAGACGCCGGTGGTAGTGGGTGCGAGCTTGTACACCGCGTCCGCGCCCTTATCGGCGACGTAAACATTTCCTGATGGGTCAACAACCAGCGAAACCGGATTGGCAAAGCCCGCGGCGATTGTCGCCTGCTGGCGCACTGCTCCACCGGCTAGCGTGAGTCTATAGATGGCGGTGTTGGCTTGCGAGCTTTGCACGTCAGCCACATACACGTTGCCCGCGGCGTCTGTGGCGACTGCCTGCGGCGCGGCCGTGCAGTCGGAACACGGTGTGTAAGCGATCGAGGTCAGCGCATACGCCGACGGACTTCCCGCAATCGTCACGGCCAGTTCGTCGATGGCTCCGGCGGACGGGCTCGTGGTAAACACATCGCCTAGCCCATCGACGGCAATCTGGCTGGGAAGCGCCGGCAATGCGATCGGAGCATTCGACGAATTGGACAGCGTGTAGGCAGTTCCGCCAATGGATTCGACAATCGATGTGCCGTTAGCCGCATAGACATTGCCGGCTCCATCCGTGGCCACGCTTGCCGGAGTAATTCCGCTCAAAACTGCGTTCGTGGTGGGCGCGACGGGTGTGGTGGCATTATTGGCCGTCGTGGACACGTTGTCGAAGACCAGCGCCGATCCGGAAACCGTGCCGACCAGGCTGACATCGGCGTTGCCGCCGCTCGAAGCGTTGGAGACCGTCAAGGTGGCCGAGCGCAGCCCGGCTGCTGAAGGCGTGCTGGTGATCGTCACCGTGCAATCCACGGTGCTGTCGCCGTTGAGCGTACACGTGGGCGAGCCGGTGGTGATGTCCGTCACCGCGCTCAGCGTCGCCGACGAAGTTGCCGCCGTGGCGCCGTAGGTGTGCGTTTCAAAAATCTGCTTGCGCGAAGCCGCCAGCGTCTGCGGCGCAATTCCCTGCGCCGTGATTTTGCGCACCAGTTCCGCCGAGTTGCTGTTGCCGTCGTCCATGTAGAGATTGCCCAATCCGTCCGCGCCCAGGCTCAGACCGTTGGTATTGCCAAAGTCGGCGTTCGCGGCCGGGCAGCCGTCGCTATATGCGCTCAACGAAATCGGCCCTGACGATCCGCTGCAGTACGAGCCCGAGCCGACATTGGTGGCCGCGGTGAAAAGGATGCGGATGTAGCCGGTATCGATGTCGAAAAATAGAACTCTCGTCTTGTCGCCGATGAAGATGTCGCCTTGCGGGCTCACGGCCAATTTTGTGGTCGACGAATCGAGCGCGGTCCTGCTGTTGCCCAGAGCAGCCGTCGTTGAAACTCCGCTCGTGCTTCCGCCACCGGCAAGAGCGTACACGAATCCCGCTTGCGGCGTTACGCCAGAATTGTTTACCTCAATTGCGTTCGCCATGGCCGCGCCGGCCGTGCCCGCGCTGCTCACAAACAGCACCCGCAGCAGCCCATTGCCTGCGTCCGTCAAGATCATGTTTCCCACGTTATCTACGCCCACGCCCTGCGCGTCACTGCTGCTGGAGTTGACTGAAACCGCCGTGAAGAGACAGCCGTCGCCAAATTTGTCGGTTGCCTTGCCGCCGGTGCCCGCGCAGGAGCTGCCCGCGGTGGTTTGCGTCGTGGTGAGTCCGGCGATGGTGTAGGCGTAACCTGCGGTGGGCAACGGCCAGGAGGTGTTCATTTCGAGGATAGCCCACAGTGGGTTGGTCACTCCGTTGTAGGTCTGCGGTCCCAGCACCACGCGCCAGCGCTCGCTCGCGGTGTCAGCGAAGTAGATATTGCCGTAGATGTCGCCGCTGACGCCGCGCGGCTGATCGACTTCGCCGCGGGATGTGGTACAGGCGGTGGAACTTCCACCGGCATTTGCGAAGGCTGCAAGGCTAAAGCCATCAATGGTGAATGCGGGCGTATTGTCTGCCCCCGCGCCGGTCACGCCGCTCGATCCCCCCGCGTACGCGCATCCCGCCACCAATCCCATGTTCCCGATGGGAATCTGGATGGGCGCTGCCGCCGAGGGTGCGCCGCTGCCGCAGAGCGGCGACGCCACGCGGCAAATGATGTGCACAAAGTGATCGTTATACCCGGCGAGCAAAATGTTGCCGTAGGGATCGATGCCTATGCCGCGCGCGTCAGCAAACGCCGTCGAAGGCGTTCCTGTCGCTGCAACGCAACCGTCACCTGACGAGTCCTCTTTGTTCGAGCAGACTGTGCCGGTGCCGCCCGCTGCCGTCATGATCCCCGAGCTGGGATTGATCATGTGCAGGATGCCCTTGACGTCGTCGTTCATGAAGACAATACCGAATGGATCGACGACGATTCCGCTATACGGATCGTTGCCGAAGATCCCATTCACAGCCAGGCAGCCATCGCCCTCTGCGTCGGTGGAAAGAACTCCCGTGGGAAGGTTGGGGCATTGTGTACCGGTCGCGGCCGTCATGGGCGAGGTCCCGCCCAGCGTCGTCATGGTGTACGGCAATGCAATGGGGGCTTGAGCAGAAAGGCTCAGCGAAACAAGAACACTCACGGCAAACACAGCAACGGCATACGCACGGCGCATCGTCCTACCTCCAGAAAAATCTCACAGGGCTTTGCAGAACAGGAAAAATACTTCAGAGAAAGCGGGTCTAGTGGTCTGACCTCAGAACGTGAGGATTATCTTAGCGTCTGTTTGCGGCTGTCAAGAAAAAAGTCTGTTTCTCGCTAAACTCCTTGAAAATCAAGGATTGACTAGGCGAGGGGAGCAGTTCTCCCCCTCCATTGGTCTAACCAGCGGATCGAGCTTTGGCGGAACTTGTTTCTGATGGAGATTCACGCGCTTCTCTGTTGCGCGCGGATTTAGCCGCAATCTCAACGGAGAATTGCTTTTGGTTATCAAGATGATGGCATCAGCTACGACTTCAGGAAGGGCGAATTCCTGCGCATGGAATTCACTTGCCGCGTCACGGATCACGGACTCATCGTGAGAGCGACACCGCATCTGGGAATCTTGCGCCCTGGTGGACACAGCTTTCAATCGCGATGCATTCGCTTCCAGTATGGGCCGGGCTCGGGTTCACCGCTATCGCCGCTGTTTCCTTCATGATTGTGCTTGTTTCCGGTCATCTCTTCTCCATTGCCGCGTCGTATTCGCCGCGGCGCGCAGCCCGGTTGCAGCACGCGCGATGATACAAAGCCTTCTGTGCTGCTGGCACATTGGCCTCTTGGCCCATCCAAATCTCCAATGCCGGCTGCTGGATGGCGCGGGAAAATGAGAAAGCCAACGCCCAGGGTAGCCGCGACTTGAATCTCACATTCATCGCGTTCAGGCGTGCTGACGCCAGCTCCGCGGGTTGACCACCCGACAAAAACGCAATTGCCGGGACGGCCGCAGGAACGGCGCGATAGAAGCAATGTACCGTCGCATCGGCTACTTCCTCTACGGACTCTTGATGGGGGCAGGACAATCCTGGAAGAACCATGTTGGGTTTCAGGATCATTCCCTCCAACATCGCTCGCTGTGCATGGAGCTGGCAGAAGACTTCTCGCAGAACCTCTTCTGTGACCTCGAAGCAGCGCTCCAGGGAGTGATCGCCGTCCATGAGAACTTCAGGCTCGACAATGGGCACCAGTCCAGCTTCCTGGCACAATGCGGCATAGCGCGCCAAGGCCTGTGCGTTGGCCGCAATGCAGCCTCGGCTGGGAATGCCGTCGCCAATGGCAATCACGGCACGCCACTTGGCGAAGCGTGCGCCCATGCCGGAGTATTCGGTCAGCCGTTCGCGCAATCCATCCAGACCTTCGGTAATTTTTTCGCCGGGAAACCCCGCCAGACTCTTGGCGCCCAGGTTGACCTTGATTCCAGGAACAATCCCCGCTTCCATGAGAGCCGTGGCAAACGGAGTGCCATCTTTCGTCTGCTGGCGGATCGTCTCGTCGTAGAGGATGGCGCCACCGATGCATTCGCCCAGTCCGGGAGTGGACACAATCATCTCCCGATAAGCTCGCCGAGCCTCTACGGTCTGCGGAATCCCCAACTGGGCAAAACGCTTATTACACGTTGGGTTACTTTCATCCATCGCCAGCAAGCCCTTGTCGCTCACGAAAAGAGCCTGCGCTGTTTCTTCAAGTCGCTTTATATTCATTTGAGCGCGCTCCGTTGGTTCAAGCTATTTGGAGAGTGGTCGCCAGCCAGTTCCTGATGTCCAAGCAAGTTCCTGATGTCTTTGATGCGATCTCCGCTGCCCAATGAGTTATCTGACGGCCCGAGCCTTGAGCGGGTTGCATGAATCTTCGGAGCTGATTGAAAATCTCCCCTCAGCTGTGAAAGTCTTGCGTTTTACCCACCCAGGGGATCGCAAACGGCCGAACGGGATCAGTTCATGAAGCCCGTGAGGGGAGGGGTGGCGGTGCGGGTACCGCGTGAAGCACCGGGCTGGACGCACTCATGCGACAGGGAGGATCGCAGGCTTTTCCGCGTTCTGGTCGGGCAGTTGATCGAGCAGAACCACATTGAGCAGCGACTTATGTACCTGGATGCGGCCGTTATAGCTGATAAAGCCGAGAGCGCGAAAACGATTCATAAAGAAGCTGACGCGGGACCGGGTAGTGCCGATCATATCTGCCAGAGTCTCTTGAGTAATGGGTGGGATGAAGGTTTCCGGTTCGCCCGGTTTGCCGAATTCGGCCATTAACAGGAGAATCCGCGCCAAACGCTTCTCGCTGGAGTTGAACAACTGATCGACTAGATCAGCCTGGGTGCGCATGCTGCGAGCCAGCAGGAACTTGAGAAACATATCGGCGAATGACGGCTCGTCATGCATCACCCGGACCATTTCGGCTCTGCTGATCTTGAGCGCAGTACAGGTGTTCACGGCAGTTGCGGTAGACAGCCGCAACCCGCCGATCACAGCCAGAGACGACTCTCCAACAAAATCGCCATCGGATAAAAGGGTAATCGTGGCTTCTTTGCCCGTCTGCGAAACAACAGTGACTCTGGCACGGCCTTTTTGCAGATAGAACACAGCATCCGCCGTGTCTCCCTGGCAATAGAACGTCTCCTGTGGCTTCAGCTCGACGATAGTTCGGCCCAGCCCGGCATTGGCAAGAAAGGTCGCGGAATCGAACTCGGGCACTGTTTTAGTCGTCAAAATGCTACTCCATTTCAGTCCGTTTGTTTGGCGGCTTCTTCACGCCAGGAAGACTTCGCCGCAATGTGCCGTGCTCAGGGGTTTGTGGCGAATGGACCAGGAACCGCGGGTGCGACATGGGGGCAGTCTGCCGTAGGATCGACCGCATTTACGATCAGTCTCTGTCCATCATCGCCCGGACCTAGAAGCCGCGTATGGTCAATATTGCTCACCGAGGGAGAGGCGCTGAAAGTCCACCATAGCCGGGCGCTGCGAAACTGGGTCCCGCGCTTTCGCTACCACCATTCCGTGGAACGCTTAGCCGGATCCTGTGCACTGTCGTCGGGCTTGGCTGAGTGCAGAAGCAGTAGGGGGCATTGCACGAGCTTTACGACCTTTTCGGCAATCGATCCGAAGACCAGCGGATGCCAGCCGGAGATGCCGTGGGTGGAGATTACCACCATATCAATATGCTCGCGCTCCACCACTTCCATGATGTTTCCGGCGACATCATTTCCAACTTCGACGCTGGAAGTTGACTTCACTCCCCTGGCCGCAAGAGCTGCATGGCACTTGGCAAGATGCCGCTCCGCAATTGACCTCGCATCCTGAAGGAATTTGGCTTCAGGAATAAAATCGGGAAGTGTTGAGGCGGGGAACATCGGGATCACGTGCACGAGATGGAGTTCCGCGTGAAAGTGCTTCGCAAGGTCGGCGGCCATCTCCAAAGCTATCTGCGAGGACGAGCTAAAGTCGATGGGCAACAAGATCCTGGTGGGAATGGATGGAAACGCATGAACCTCAGACATTGCAGACACCTCGCCGAACCGTAGAAAGAGCTGGTTTCTTCCATTGTCCTCTCGTCACAAGAGCAAAGACTGTGCTCTTTTGGACATACGCCTTGTGGACCATCCGCCCGGACGGGACGAACATCGCTTTGATTGCCCGGTGCGGTCATCGCAGTCGCAGACAACCTGCGATGGCGTGCAAATATGACCATCCTTGAAGGCCTCCATTCTGAAAACACCTCTTTGGGTGTATCGGCACGGCGCCAAATTTCATTGGCCACGCATGCCACGCCCGAAATAAGCGATGCCGATCAAAGGAGAGACGATGAGGTTATTCATACTTCTGGTGTTGGTCACTGCGGCCCTGGCCGCAATACCAGCGCCGGCAAGATCGCAATCGCTTGTCTCCTCCGGAGATCCCTCTGAACTATCGGGAGTCACGACATCGGGAACACTGGACCTGAGCTATATCCGGCCGACGGAAGGAACAAAGGTGAGCAACTACGCTTTCGACGTATTCGGTCCGTATCCAGTTGCAGGCGCCGCGTTCGCCGCTGGGATTAACCAATGGAGCAATGCACCGCCGGAGTGGGGTCAGGGAGCCGAGGGTTTCGGCAAGAGATTTGGCTCCGACTTTGGGATTGCGGCAATTGGAACCACCACGCGTTATGGGCTGGCGGAAGCCTTCAGGGAAGATACCTTGTATTACCGCTGCGAATGCGCGGGTCCGCTTCCGCGGCTGCGCCACGCCGTGATCTCCACGTTTACAGGGCGTCGTGGCGAAGACGGCCATCGCGTCTTCTCTATCTCCGCGCTCGTCGCGCCCTACGCGGGTTCCATGACGGCCGTTTACGTGTGGTATCCGGATCGCTTCAACGCAAAAGATGCGTTCCGGATGGGCAACTACAGTTTGCTGGGATATATGGGCGGCAACATTGCTCTGGAGTTCTTCTATAGCGGACCTCACGCCTTGATTTCACGGATGCATCTGAACATTGCGCACGGCTCGCCAGATAAAGGCCCAAATAATTGAGCTCTCGCGAATCCACAGCCGTTGCGGAATTAAACCCACCTCTTCCGGTGCGGCGAACCGACCTCATCTCCGCTGTTACAAGCTCTGCCACAAACCTGTTCAACGGTTTTTTCGAGTGGTTCGGGGAGCTTGGGATCTTTTCTTGGCGAGTCGTCACAGCCGCGGTTACCCCTCCGTACGAGTGGCGCGAGCTGATTCGGCAGCTTGATGAGGTTGGGTCGAAGTCTCTGCCGTTGGTCGCCATGGCAGGCGCTGCAATTGGCGTCATCATCTCGCTCGAAGCCCGCTACAGTCTCACTCGATTCGGCGCCAAGTCGATGTTTCCTTCCACCCTCGTGTACTCCGTGGTTCAGATTATGGGTCCCGTCATTACCGGCCTGGTGGTAAGCGGGCGCGTGGGCGCGGGTATGGGCGCGGAACTGGCATCGATGAAAGTGACCGAGCAGATCGACGCCATCGAAGCATCTGCGATCAATCCTTACCGGCTGTTGGCGGCCACACGAATACTGGCCTGCATCCTGATGCTGCCGCTGCTCACCCTTGCCACCGATGCATGCGCCTTGCTGACGGGCTGGTTTGCACAGGCTCTGGTCGAACCGCTCTCATTCCATCAGTTCATCTCCAGCGGCTTTAATGGCGCCACTTTCAATGCATTCCTGCCGCAAACATTCAAGACCGCCGTCTATGGCCTGATCATCGGGCTCATCGCGTGCTTTCAGGGAATGCGCACGCGCGGTGGGGCTGCAGGTGTTGGCCGCGCGGCCACCAACTCGGTTGTGCTGGCTTCGCTCTTCCTCATCCTGGCCGATGTTGTCCTGGTGAAATTCATCCTTGTCTTTTTCCCTTAACCGTTGTTTGAACCACTCGTGAAACAAGTATGGCCACAACGTACGACATTACGACGCAACGAGCGGACCCCGAGCAAAGTGGTCCTGTGCCCGTTGTTGCTGTCGAGGACGTGTACAAGTCCTTCCCGGGGCACAAGGTCTTAAACGGAATCAGCTTGCGCGTAAACCAGGGAGAGACTCTGGCCGTGCTGGGACGCAGCGGTACGGGGAAAAGCGTATTGCTGAGGCTGATCATCGGTCTCGATACGCCCGACTCGGGATCTATTTGCATTCACGGCCAGAACATCGCAGGTCTGGCGCTCGACCGTATGGGAGAAATCCGCAAGAAAATGGGTTTCCTGTTTCAGCAGGCAGCGCTTTACGATTCGCTCACGATCCAGGAGAACGTGGCCTTCCCCCTTGAACACCATCGCAGAGACCTGTCCAAATCCGAGCGGGACGACCGTGTGAGGCAGTTGCTGGCCGAAGTGGGCCTGGACGGCGCTCTCGATAAGATGCCGTCGGATATTTCAGGCGGCATGCAAAAGCGCGTCGGCCTGGCGCGTGCACTGGCTTTGGAGCCGGAGATTCTGCTGCTTGACGAGCCCACGGCCGGCCTCGATCCCATCAGTTCCGGCGAAATCGACGAGTTGGTTCTTAAGCTCCAAAGGGAACGTCGCATGGCGTCGATCGTCGTCACGCACGATCTGCATAGCGCTAAAACGATCGCAGGCCATCTCGCCCTGTTGAATGAGGGCGACGTAGTGATCGAGGGTACGTTTGAAGACCTTCAACAAAGCGACATCGGTTTTGTGAAGGAATTTCTACAGCAATCGTAGGAGGACTTATGTCGCGAATTGCAAGGTTGGGAGCATTTATCGTGGTGACGCTGGCAGTTCTGGCTGCTGGTGTCTTCATCATCGGGAGCCAGGAGTATCTGTTTCGCTCCACTTACCAACTGAAGACGCAATTCGACAACGTTGCGGGCCTGGCTGTAGGAGCTGACGTGGAGGTGGGTGGCGTCCACAGCGGAGATGTGCATAGCATCACCCTGCCTCACAAACCAGGCGATAAGGTGCTCGTCGTCATGGATCTCAACAAATCGACGAAGGAGATCATCAAGCGTGACTCTGTAGCTTCCATTGAAACCGAGGGAGTGTTGGGCAATCAGTTCGTGGCCATTTCGTTTGGATCTGCCGGAGAACCCGAGATAGAGGACGGTGAAACCATCCAGAGTGTACCACCGCTGGAGTTGGGAGCACTGCTTGCAAAGACGAACGCGATCCTGGACAGCGGTCAACAGGCCATCGCCAACACAACTGCAGCCACGGCCCATCTGAATTCGGTAAGCGCCAAGATCGATTCAGGCCAGGGAACCGTGGGAGCCCTAGTGAACGATAAGCAACTCTATATCAACCTGGAACAGACCACGACGACTTTGCATGACACGATGCTGCAGGCGCAAGCTGGCGTAACGGACTTCCAGGAAAATATGGAAGCGCTAAAGCACAACTTCTTTTTGAGCGGGTATTTCAAGAAGCGTGGATACGAAGACTCCTCCGATCTGGCGGCAAACAAGATCAGCGGTCTCCCGCAAAACGCTCCCGTGAAGATATTTACTTACACAGCAAAGCAGCTCTTCGATGGCCGTGCTTCGGCAAAAATGACGGATCAGAAAACCCTCAAAGCCGCCGGCGAATTCCTGGCACAGACGCAATTCGGAGTCGCGGTCATCGAGGTCTCCACCGGCATGGATGGCGATACCCAGAAGGATCTCGTCCTTACTGAGGCCCGGGCGATGGTGATCCGCGAGTATCTGGTCGAGAACTTCGGATTTGACGACAGCCAGCTCAAGACGTTGGGAATGGGCAAACAGTCAGGCGCGAACCTCGATGCGGATTGGGGCTCGATCCAGATCCTCATTTATCCCGCTGGAACCGAGATACCGGCCGACAAGCCTGCGCCGGCGGCTAGTTTATCCACGCCTGAGGCCGACAAGCCCGTGCAGGTCACTGCCGAGGCAAGTCAGAAACCATAACTGGCCGCGCGGTGATCCTGCGCAATCCTCGATCACTCCTGCGCCTTACCGGTATCGGCAGCGTTTTGGATAAAATACCTCGTAATCGTGCGCAAGCTTTCCCGCGCCCGCATCCAATCTCATATCGGGAGGATTTCCATGGAACTGGGCATGATCGGCCTGGGCAGGATGGGAAACAACATGGTACTGCGCCTTATGAAGGCCGGCCACCAATGCGTTGTCTACGATATTCATCCGGAAGCCGTGCAGTCGCTTGCCAAAGAAGGTGCGGTTGGCGCCAATTCGCTTGAAGACTTCGTGAAAAAGTTGAAGACGCCGCGCGCCATTTGGATGATGGTGCCGGCGGGCGTAGTGGATGCGACTCTCAAGGGCTTGACCCCACTGCTCGAACCGAATGATGTGGTTATCGATGGCGGGAACTCTTATTATCACGACGACATTCGCCGCACCGCGCAACTGAAACCCAAAGGCATTCATTATGTGGACGCGGGAACCAGCGGCGGAGTTTGGGGAGCCGAGCGCGGCTATTGCCTGATGATCGGCGGCGAAAAGGATGTGGTTCAGCGACTCGATCCCATTTTTTCCGCATTGGCGCCAAGTATCGATTCAGCGCCGCGCACGCCCGGCCGGGAAAAAGTGGGCGGCACGGCGGAACACGGCTATCTGCACTGCGGCCCCAACGGCGCCGGACACTTTGTGAAGATGGTGCACAACGGCATCGAGTATGGAATCATGGCCTCGTATGCGGAAGGGTTGAATGTTCTTCACCATGCCAATGTCGGAAAGCAGAAGCAAACTGTGGACGCCGAAACGACGCCCCTGCGGAACCCTGAAGTATATCAATACGATCTGAACCTCGCCGACATCGCCGAGGTTTGGCGCCGCGGCAGCGTGATCTCCTCATGGCTCTTGGATCTGACCGCCATCTCGCTGCTCGACAGCCCGGACCTGGCAAAATTCGCCGGCCGCGTGTCGGACTCGGGAGAAGGACGTTGGACGATCACTGCTGCAATTGACGAATCGGTTCCAGCTCCCGTGCTGAGCGCCGCGCTATACGAGCGGTTCAGTTCGCGCGGTGAGGATACCTTCGCCGACAAGCTCTTGTCCGCTATGCGGTTTCAATTCGGTGGCCACGAAGAAAAAACCGGCCAGAAAGAGGGCGCCTGATGGCAAATTCCCAGTCAGACGCTCTGGTGGTCTTCGGCGTTACGGGCGATTTGGCCCACAAAATGATTTTCCCGGCGCTCTATGCCATGGTGAAAAGCGGCGCACTCAAGGTTCCGGTCATCGGCGTTGCATTTCCGAAATGGAGCCTGGAGCGGCTGCAGCGGCGTGCGACGGACAGCATCAAGCGCGCAGGTGGAATCGACGACAAGCGCGCCCTGCAACGTCTTTTGTCTCTCTTGAAGTACGTGAGCGGAGACTACGCGGACAGCAATACCTTCACGGCGATTAAACAAGCGCTGGGAAATGCAAAACGGCCCGCGCACTACCTGGCAATCCCGCCTGCGCTCTTTGAAACTGTGATTAAAGGGCTGGGAGCCGCGAACCTGGCTAAGAATGCGCGCGTGATTGTCGAAAAGCCGTTCGGGCGTGATTTGGCTTCGGCGCGTGAATTAAACAAGGTTGCGCACGCGGTGTTTCCTGAGGACTCGATCTTCCGCATCGATCACTTCCTTGCCAAGGAAGCGATCATGAATATTCTTTACTTCCGTTTCGCCAATTCATTTCTGGAACCGATCTGGAATCGCAACTACGTGGCCAGCGTGCAGATCACTCTCTCGGAGAATTTCGGCGTGGGCAATCGCGGCGCATTCTACGAGACGGCAGGTTGTTTGCGCGACGTGATCGAGAACCATCTCTTCCAGATCGTGGCATTGCTTGCCATGGAACCGCCCGCAGGCCGGGACTTTGGAGATGTGCAAATTGAGAAGGCCAGAGTCCTTAGAGCCATGTGCCCTCTGAAGCCCGACGATTTGGTGCGCGGCCAGTACGCCGGCTATCGAGAGGAACCGAACGTGGCCAGGCGCTCCGACGTCGAAACCTATTGCGCCCTGCGGCTCTTCATCGACTCATGGCGCTGGGAAGGAGTGCCGTGGTATTTGCGCTCGGGCAAGTATCTTCCAACCACGGCGACCGAAATCCTGGTAGAAATGAAGCGACCTCCGCAGAAGCTGTTTGCGGATGCGGTTCAGCCGCAAGGACGGTCGAACTATCTGCGCTTCCGGCTCTCTCCCAGCTCTGCCATCGCTCTGGCTGCTCGCGTCAAGCTTGCTGGGCAGGAATTTATTGGGGAGGAGCGAGAGCTTTATCTGTCAGATGAACAACCGGGCGAGGAAGGACCTTACCAACGGCTTTTGGGCGATGCCATGAAGGGCGACGGTGCGCTCTTCACACGCGAAGATGCGGTTGAAGCCGCGTGGGAGGTCGTCAATCGGGTCCTCAAGCACCATCACCGGGTTCGCCGTTACAAACGCGGTACCTGGGGGCCGAAAGAAGCTGACGCGCTCATCGCGGCAGACGGCAGTTGGCACAATCCAAGCCCCGATGGCGCCGCAGAATAATTGCCTGTTTTCCGCGAGATCTCGCTCCAACTTCACCGCCTTAAGCTCTCCGGCCATATATGCCGCCAAAGCTGTCTCTAAAAGTGTCAGATCATGGCAGGGTCGAGATTGTCGCCCATACTCTGCCGGATGAGCAGTATGGCTCAGCTATTTCTCTCGCGATTCGCGAGAATGAGAGTGAAGCGGAGTCATCGTGCTCTTCTTTCTGATGGCTCCCACGCTAAGTGAGCCGAACGCTCGTAACTTCCCGACGATGCCACGTAGGTATCGAGCAAGGGAAATCAATGGAGAACACGATATGCCACTTACCACCGTCCTCATGACAATTATCGCTGCGGGACTTCTGCTATGGATTGTGAACAGGTTCATCCCCATGCAGGCACAAATCAAATCGATCCTGAACGGACTGGTTGTCATGGTCCTGGTCTTATGGATCGCGAATCTCTACGGGGTGTTTGATCACCTCCATCATTTCCGCGTCGGACGCTGACAGACCACACCATCGAAGCCTGCACCGCTTCGCCCGCCAACCGAAAACAACAACGCAATACGGCAGCCTTCAGACTGCAAAAGATCTCGTGAAGCACACACTACTGTTCGTCATCGTAAGCGTTCTCAGCGTGAGCGCGTTTGGTCAGGCCGGCCCGCAAGTTTCGATTGCCCTCGTGCCTACCGTCTCAATGCCGGTCTATGCCGTGATTGAAACCAGCCGCAACGTCGAAGCGGTTGACTACGAACATCGCAGCGGCGCTTCGGAAGTGAATCTGGCTGGAACCACCTTGCTGCCGGCGGCCGATGGAAAAGCCAAAGTGCGCAGCAAGCGCGGCACCATGGAAGTGGAAGCGGACTTTGGGAATTTGCAAAGCCCCACGATCTTTGGCGCTGAATACCTGACTTACGTGATGTGGGCGATCTCGCCTGATGGTCACGCAGTGAACCTTGGAGAAGTATTGGTCGGCGGCAACGATCGCAGCAAGCTGACTGCCACCACCAATCTCCAGGCATTCGCGCTGATCGTCACCGCGGAGCCGTATTTTGCCGTTCACGAGCCCAGCAATGTTGTCGTGCTTGAAAATGTGATTCGCGCCGACACCAAGGGAACACCCGAGGCAGTGATTGCAAAATATGAACTCATGGAACGTGGCGGTTATATCCCAACCGGATACAAGTTCGATCCGGTGGTTCTGGATGCCAAGCTGCCTTTGGAGTTTCTGGAAGCGCGGAATGCGGTTCGCATCGCCCGATCTGAGGGAGCCGAGACGTTTGCCGGCGAAAGCTACCAACACGCGGTCCAGTTGATGAACAGTGCCGACGAATATGCTGTGGATGGGCATTCCGATAGAAAGCAACTAATTGCGAAGTCCAGGGAGACGGTGCAAACCGCGGAAGATGCGCGCGAGATAGCCGTCAAAAGGATCGAAGACGATCGCAGGGTGAGCGAACTCAAGGCTTCGGCCGATGCACAGGCACAGTCGCAGGCGCAGGCCGATGAGGCAAACCGACAAAAAGTGCAAGCCCAGGCAGACGCGACAAAGGCCCAAGCCGATACGGCATACGCTGAGGCCGTCACGACAAAGGCCCAGGCAGATTTAACGAACAACCAGGCAGCAGCAACCCAGGCCATCAACACAGCTCAAGCCAACGCTGACCAATATCGGTTGATTGCCCAGCATGCCCAAGAGGGAGAACAACAGGCGCGCGCCGACAAAATGGCAATGCGTGCGCAGTTGGAAGTGCGGCTCAACGAGATCCTCGAGACACGCGACAGCGCACGGGGACTCATCGTCAGCATGTCCGACGTGCTCTTCGATACTGGGCAATACTCGTTGAAGCCCGGCGCGCGGGAGAAGCTGGCAAAGGTTGCGGGAATTCTGATTGCATATCCGTCGCTGAACATCGCGGTCGGCGGATACACCGACAACGTGGGTGGCGATGAGATGAATCAGAAGCTCTCAGAGAATCGCGCCGGAGCCGTTCGCGATTATCTCGTGCAACAAGGCGTAGTCGCAAACTCAGTCAGCGCAACGGGCTTCGGCAATAGTGCCCCCGTAGCCTCGAATGATAACTCCGCTGGACGGCAAGAGAACCGCCGAGTGGAACTGGTCGTATCGGGCGACGCAATTGGAAGCCCGGCCAACGCAACGACTGGAAGCCTGCGCTAGCTCCAGCCCACTACCCTCTTCGGACCCAATAAGGTCCGCAGAGGATACAAACAGAACGAGCGGGGCGGCAATGGCACTTATCAAGAAAATCGACGTGGAAAGATACTTCGCAGCGCGGCGAGCCATGAGGCTGGGAAGGTTAGGGATGGTGAGCCAGCCCGGCCTAGCCGGGATCAAGTCCGCCGCCAAGAAAAAGAGCGTTCTGACCTCTGCCGAAGCTCTCCCTTTAGAAGATTCTTCTCCCAGCGTATCCTCCGCGTCGATTCCAATCATGTTCGATTCTGGTCGGAACCGGTTGCTTAGACCGCCAGCAAGCAGGCTGGAGTGAAGATCAACACGGTATTCCTGCGGGACGAGTGTACCCTGCCCAGCCAATTCAATCTGCTTCAGGAGCCGTTTTCCAGGGGATGGGCAGAGGCGATCGGGACCGAAGCATCGGAGCTGGATACGGCAATCCGCGGCGTTGGCTGGCACTTTATGTGGCTGGCGGATTCGTACTCGTCGCAAGCACTCGGCAAAACGGCAGAAACCGCGATCCATCGCGCACTGGTTCGCGCCCTTCCTGGAGTGAACAAGCGGTTCAATGCTGCCGAGCTGGATTCCATCCATGTTACGAGTTTCCCCGGCTTCCGCATCGCCAGAGTCACCGTCCAGGCTCGCCAGATACAAAGTCAGGCATCGTTGAATTGACCCGAGACAACGCCCGTAGATGCGATCGATCCAATCCGGAGTTCGGCTTCCAAATATAAGGGCCCATGGTATGAGCATTCTTGTCGGACAACCAGCAATGTTGCTTGCATCCCCCTTGCATCACTCGCTGATGCCGCATTGGCTGACGCACCTGGGAGCGCTGGGGCTTTTCTCCGTTGCCATCGTCAACTCTTCCCCCATTCCTCTACCTATTCCCGGCAGCACCGACTTGTTGCTGCTTTGGCTGGTAGCGTTCGGTCGCAATCCATGGCTACTCGCCGCGTATGCCATCGCGGGCAGTCTTGTGGGCGGATACTCCACCTGGCACCTCGGGCGCAGCGGAGGCGAAGCGGCATTGCGCCGCTACGTCCCGGTGCGTCTTCTTGGGCGAGTCGTCGGGTGGGTGGAGCGTCACCGCATCCTCGCCGTGTTTCTTCCCGCCCTGCTTCCTCCACCCATTCCGCTCTTGTCGTTTGCGCTTGCGTCCGGCGCGCTGGGCGTCGCGCGCCGCCGCTTTCTGGTCGTCTACGGCGCGGCTCGAACGTTGCGCTACTCGCTCATTGCCTGGGTCGGCGTAGTCTATGGACGCCACGCCATCCGCCTATGGGCGGGAACGCTTCAGAAGTGGTCGATTCCGCTCATCTGTATATTCGTGACCCTGCTGATGGCCGGCATGTGCCTTGGAATCTGGAAGGTGAGCGGCCTTCGCAAGATCGATGCGGCCGACAATCTTGCACTGCGTAAATCAGCTCGGGCATGCGCGACTCCCGACGCCGCCTGATCCCGCATCTCGCGTCTACACAACAAACATCGCAACGCCGGCGACGAACATGGCGATTGTTGTGATTGCTACAACAATCCATCCCAGGCGGGAGCTCGGCTGGCCCTGCATCAGCTTCTTGTCCGCTGCCACAATCAGGATTGCGACCAAAAGGAACGGCGCCAGCAATCCATTGATGACCGCAGTTCAGTAGAGCGCCTTTACTGGATTAACGCCAATGAAATCAAGCGCGACACCCACTGCGGTAGAGATCAGAATCAGAGCGTAAAACCAGCGCGCCTGTCGCAGTTTCCTGTTCAAGCCCACCCGCCATCCCAGGGTCTCAGCAAAGGCGTATGCGGCAGATCCGGCCAGCGTGGGGATGGCAAGAAATCCGACTCCGACAATGCCGAGCGTGAACACGGTGGTTGCACACTTACCGGCAAACGGACGCAGAGCCTCGGCGGCTTGCCGGGAAGTTTCAATATTCGTGATGCCGTGCCGGTTGAGGGTGATGGCGGTGGTCAGGATGATGAAGAACATGACGGTGTTCGAGAAAAATGCGCCAACACCCACATCGATGTTTCTTAGTTCAAGCTCTTCGGGCGTGGCTCCCCTGCGTTTCGCGAGCGAAGTTTCGCCAGCCAACTTTTCTTCCTCGACTTCTTCGCTTGTCTGCCAGAAAAAAAGATAGGGGCTGATCGTTGTGCCGAGAATTGCCACCAGCGTCTCCCATGCGAGCCTGGTATGCGGCATGGAGGGAATCAGCGTATCGCGCAGCACCTGGCTCCAATTGGCTCCCACTACAAATGCAGTAATTGGATATGCGAACAGAACCAGAACCAGCCACTTGAGTACGTCTGCAATCTGCCGATACTGGAGCCTGATGGTCGCCCACGAGATAAGAAGCGCGAACGCCAGCACAAACCAGTGCGAATTGACACCGGACAGCATGGAAGCCGCATCTGCCATGCCCGCCAGGTCCGCCCCTATGTTGATCGTGTTTGCGGCAAGAAGGGCAAAGACAAACACGAGCAGCAGCCATTTTGGAAAGCGCTGGCTGAAATTCGCGGCAAGGCCCTGTCCCGTCACTTTACCGATACGGGCGCACATCATTTGCACTGCGGCCATCAGCGGCCAAGTAAGCAGTGCCGTCCATAGCAGCTTGGTTCCGAGTTGTGCGCCGGCAATGGAATACGTAGCAATGCCCGACGGGTCATCGTCAGCGGCCCCGGTGATGATTCCGGGCCCGAGCGCCTTGAGCAGCGCTCGAGTCCAACGAGATGGGGCGGGTGCTGACATTACGCGCTTGTTCCTGGCTCGATCTTCTGCCGGGGGTGACTCCGCTTACGGGCGTGGGTTTTGCGGTGGATTGGCTTTGCGGTTCGCTTTATCAACCGCATCTTGCACTTTGCCAAAGGTGTTTACTAGCTTACCCTTTACCTGCTGGACGGCGCCCTCCACCTGGAGCGATGGATTGCCGATCACCTTGCCGGCCTTCTGCTTGGCGTTTCCTACCACTTCGTCGATCGTGCCGTTCACTCGATTACTATTCATTCTCCCACCTCCGGGGATTCAACTTGTGCGGCTTCGACGAAGGCGCCGGCGCGCATTTTCAGCGCCTCGATCAAAGAGGATGAAACTTCTTATCAGCGTCAAAGGGCGCGCAGCCGGCTCGATCTCAGAAACTGCACGGTAACCTCATCGCTGGCCAGGGGTATTGAGTCGTTCCACCGTTCGCAACGACGGGCGGTGGCTTATGCTACGTCTTGCCGCCCAGGCCTTCGACGGGTACGTCACCTGCCCATCGCGCACTTCGTTTCCATTGAACAGTTCTGCAGCTCTCCGCTGCGCCGCGGGCTTGTCACCAACCTCGGGCAATGGGCCATGATAGCCGTACTGTGGATCGAGTGTGTTATCGACCAGACCTTGAAAGTCGTCGGAACCATGAAACCACGGCCCGGCGCCTATGAAAACGCCGCCACGAAACCATTCCGGCCCGTAGTAGCCATCGGGGCCGCAGTTATAAGGGGCGTAGTCATAGTAACCATAAGGACAATCAGGGGCGGCTCCAATATAGAGATTGATCTGAGGCGTCGTCCTGGTTGCGCCAGTCGCAACTGTGAATGCAGCCAGAGCGGCGAACCCAAGAAAATTGATCCCATGCATGCACTTTCCTCACAGTCGTTGGGCCTTCATTTGTCGATCCCAACCCAATTTGAGCGTATCGGCCCAAATCCTGTGAGTCTGAGCAGATTCGACCACCTGCTGCGCAAAGGATGCAAAGCGTGTGGCATACCCATTGCTTGCAGAAATCTGCGATAGCGCCATATGAATCGAAGGCGCTTCGTCCGCGATGATAACGCTTGCCTTGGCATCAGACATATCCACGCTTCGGCTAGCCGCTACACAACTGCCTAACTTCAAAAACTCGATGGACGCCGATCACATCCATGCCTGGGAGCAGGGGAATTTGACGGAGGCGTTGGTGGGGGCGCGGAAGCGCGCGGCGCTGGGAGACTGAGACCCGCAAATTCTGCTCTTATAGCAAATTCTGCTCTTATATAGGATGGGTGCATTGGCGGAGTGTATTTGATATAGATCCGTACTGAATTAATTTGACCCCGATTGCGGCCCTATTTCAGGTGCGATTTACTGGGCAGTTCTAAGCTGACCTGCGAGGCAGTGGTCAGAACCAATATGCAAGGTGGGAGATACATCTCACAAAGGGTGCAGGCTAAACGGGAATTTACAACTGCTTTACGAAGGTCCTACGTTCTTCTTGCGGCGCCGTCGTGCACCAAAGCAGCCTCTTGTCACATCCCGGCCTCTGATTACGTGCTGAATGCAGGTGAGGGATTTTCCCACCGTCATCGCGAATCCAATGCATTCTTGGACTGCGGGCGAGCGCCCTCCTGGAAGACAGCACTGCGTGACCCTCCTGCCCCGGCAAACATGTACGTATGACGCAAGGCAGAATTCCATCTCGCGGCGCAGTGGTATAATGGGCGTGATAGTTAATAGACAAGCAATTCAAGCCTTGAGTGTATGCTGCCTTCCCCCGGAAGTAAGTTCTCTCCTAGAATGATCTTTCGTTGTCTCGGAACGGTGTATCGATTTCCCTAGATGCGGCCACGTGGCGAGATTCGTCGCGCCGTCGCGTTTGGTATTGGGGTCGAAAGCTCGAAATCTGTTGTCCAAGCTGTTGGGAGCGAGCAATGCACGGGGACCGGTGGCAAGTTCTGCACGTCATCACGAACCACGAAAAACGCGTTGCACAGCATCTGGCTGTGCGGTCACTAGAACATTATCTTCCCCTCTACCGCGAGCGCTCGCGATGGACTGATCGCGTGGTCAACCTGGAGCGGCCGCTTTTTGCGGGATATGTATTCGTCCGTTTTCCACCGGAAACGAGGCTTTCCGTTATCAGCACCCCCGGGGTACTCCGTGCGCTCGGCGAGACTGAGCGCGATACGGTGAGCGAGATTGAAATTGCCCGGATTCGCGAGGGTCTGGCCAGCGGCTGTCTTCTGCGTCCCCATCCCGGCGTCGCGCTGGGGAGCCCGGTGCGAGTGCTCAGGGGGGTTTTTGAAGGCGTAGAGGGGGTCGTCACCAATTTGCGCCAACTATGCAAGGTCGTTATGGCACTTTCCGCAACGAGTCAGTGCTTTTCACTTGAAGTGGGCCTTGAAGACATCGAGGTTCTGCGCAAACCGGCTGCCATGCAAGTTCTCAGTAGCGAGCGACAAATAGCGCTGAACGGAGTCTAGAAATGCCGGCGCGGAGACCCGCTTTCTCCCCAGAGCCGGTAAAGAGATGAGAATGGCGGATGCCTCCAAGATCCTCGAACACCAACTCGCTTTTGACCGGCTAGCTTTCGACCGGGTTGTACCCCTCCTCCTCGGTGGACGGCGTCTCCGGATGCGGTGTCCAAACCAGCCCGGCGGAAATGCGCGCATATTCCTTCGGCTAACGGAGATTTCATTATCCATAGTAGAACCTGCTATTGATTTTGCTGCATTGTCCGGACCGGGTTGGCGAGGATGAGGCACGCGAAGACCAAGTAATGCAGGGAGAGCACCTATTAGGACCGTATACAACGGAGCGGTCCACCCCCTGTTGGCGCTGGCTCGAACGTGATCGCAGCTTTGCCCCTGATAGCTTCCAGCGGAGTTCCTATTGGAACTGCCGGATAGAAGACGCCGCGCGGGTGACATAGCCCACAATAGATTTAGGCCAAGATGAAATTCACAAATGCGTTACAAAAGTCATACTTTTTGCTTGTTGTCCTTTTCCTCTTGTGCTATCGTTCCCTCAACACTGCTTATCGTGCATCGCGATCAGCCGAACGGTATTTCACCGGAACGCAGGGTAGTGATGTGTGTCTTGCCACGGCGAAGGTGGCGGAGGCAGTGTTTCGTGATATCGATCCCGGGGCATGGGACCGAGGGGCGCGGAGCGTACCCCAAATGCGCCTCTGGAAAGTCGCCTGTCTTAGCTGCAGCAGAGATCCCAACAACCAGCAGCCTCTCCCGCCAAAACTCCCCCTCAGCAGCTCAATTTCCGATGGCTGTTCTAATACCTCGAATCCGCACGATTAATGTCAGGCTCTCCGAAGAGGAGTACCTGGAATTAGAGCGATTCTGCATTGCCAGCGGCGCGCGAAGCATCTCGGATCTTGTGCGCAGCGCCATGCACAACATGGTCGCGAGCGGGAATCAAGACAACTCGTTGGCATCAGGCTTCAACGAGTATTCCGCGCAGGTGAAGGATCTGGAAATGAGGATCAAGGAACTTGCCGCGGAACTTGCATCGTTTCGAGTTGGTGCGCAGCCGCAAAGTATAGCGGGACCCGACGCGAAGAGCGAGACTGAGGTCAATCCACTCCTGGCTGATGCAGAGGTTTCGTCAGACTCTGCAATAGCGAACAAACTGCCATGCAAGACGGACTCATAGCGGTGGGGCAAAGAGCGTGAGCGAGCAGCGGGCTGCGGTCCCCATGCGCCGTTTTGTAATGGTTTTGGGCGGAATTCTGTTCCTTGCAGTCAGCCCACTGCCTGCGGTGCCTTCGAGCGGACAGCAAAGCGCCAATCAGGGAACGAACGATCCTGACGCATCGGCGCAAGATTGCGATCTATCCATGTCGGGTTCACCCTATATTCCTGTGGACAGTTGGGTTTATCCGGCCGTGCTGCGGTTGTATTCTCTGGGCTTTCTGAATCATGCTTTTCTGGGCCTCCGTCCGTGGACGCGCGCCAGTTTGAGCCACATGCTGGAAGACACAGACGCCAAGATCGAGAATGCGGCCGAAGGGCCGGTCACGGATGAGGCGAGGCGGCTGTACGATGCGCTCGATCATGAGTTGCATCTCAGCAGCGGAGGATCCTGTCCGGCCCGCAGGGGCGATGTGCGCATCGAGTCAACCTATTCAGTGATACGCGCCATCAGCGGTACGCCGTTGCGCGATAGCTTCCACCTCGGTTCGACCATCGTCAACGACTATGGCCGACCTTACGAAAACGGCTTCAATAACTATTCGGGCGTCAGCGGCTACGCGACCGCCGGCCGGTTCACGCTTTACGCGCGCGGCGAGTTTCAGGGCGCGCCCTCGGCCGCAGGTTATTCGGCGGCCTTGGCCCAGACGCTCTCTACGATCGACCAAACCAGCTACTTCGTTCCGTCGAGCACACCGCCTTACGGCCCTACCGCCGCGGTGTTTAACCAGACCACGATTCCTCAAGGACCTACCGCCACCGCTACTCAGGGGCGTTTCCTTGAGGCGTACATCTCCGCGCAGTTTCTGAACCACGTTTTTTCATTCGGCAAGCAAGACGAGTGGATGGGGCCGGCTCAAGGCGCCAGTATGGCCTACTCGAACAACGCCGAGAATATCTATGCCTTTCACATTAACCGCACTGAGCCGCTGTACATTCCACTGCTTTCAAGGCTTACTGGTCCTTTCCGCTATGAATTTTTGGTGGGCGCGCTGCGTGGCCATACTATGATGCCTAACCCGGCGTATCTCGCCAACCCTTCGCCCAATGTGCCCAACGTCATCAATCCCGGAGACCCGTGGGTACACGCTGAAAAATTCAGCTTCAAGCCCACGCGCGATCTCGAGTTTGGCTTCGAACGTACGGTGATATGGGGCGGACAGGGTCACGCGCCGATCACCCTTCGCACCTTCCTGAAAAGCTTTTTCAGCACCAACTCCACATATTATGCCGTGAAAGATACGTCTCAAGATCCCGGCGCACGCTTTGGCGCCTTCGACTTCACCTATCGCCTGCCCTTCCGGCAAAATTGGCTCACGTTCTACAGTGACTTCGAGGCGCACGATACACCCAGTCCCATCGCCAAGCCTGCGCATAGCGGCTTTAGGCCAGGCCTTTACCTCTCTCATGTTCCCGGCGTTCCTAATCTGGATGTGCGCGTGGAAGGCGTTGACACCGATTCCGACTATCCCGGCAGTACTGGCGGGAGTTATCAATACTGGGAACGAATCCAGAGCCAAGGCTACACTAACCAGGGGCAACTGTTCGGCGACTGGATTGGACGTGAAGGCAAAGGCGGACAAGGCTGGATCACCTATCACCTGAGCGGCAATGAATGGATTCAGGTTGGGTTGCGCAATCAGAAAGCCTCAAAAGACTTCATTCCCGGTGGTACGACCCTGAATGACATGAATTTCCAGATGGTAAAGCGCATCGGGAAGACCTTCGAGATCAACGGCAGTTTCACCTACGAAAGGTGGAAGGCCCCAGTCTACCTTCCCGGTTTGCAGACCGTGACCACCACAACCATCCAACTGACTTGGTTTCCGGAACGCAAAATTGGCTTTTGAAAGCAACTCCCAAAATCGACTCCGTCAATTAAGTCAAAACAAATATCTGGGAAACCTCCTACACCATGACGCATAAACTCCTGATCTTCTTTGTACTGTTCGGCTCTTTTTGCGCCGCACAGTCTGACATGACCGCGCCTTCGGCTCAAACGGCCACCTGTCCTACCGGCCCCGGCCCGGTCTCTGCAGAGGAAGCCGCTCAATGCGCTCCCGGAACCACCCAGATGCCGGCCAGCGGGTTGAACGAATATCCTATTCAATCCGGGACGAACCTCAACCTCGGAACAACTCCAGGTTCAACTGAAGCCATTCCCGCGCCCGGCACGACACCACCACCATCCACTCGGGTGATCGGACCGATCACCACTCGTTCCGAATTCGAGACGTTCGCTGAAGATGCGGCCGGACGCACGCTCCAAGTGTATGGCAGGCAGTTATTCGATGAAGTCCCCACGACTTTTGCTCCCATGGATCGGATTCCGGTGCCCGCCGATTACGCAATCGGTCCGGGAGATCAACTACAGATTCGAGTATGGGGAAAGATCGACCTTGATGTCAGCGTTACTGTAGACAGGAATGGCCAGATATTCCTTCCGCGAGTGGGAAGCTTAACCGTAGCCGGGTTACGTTACGAGCAGCTCGAAAGCTATCTGCGCGCGGCCATCGGCAATCTCTACAAGGGCTTCGAACTGAATGTTACGATGGGCCGGCTTCGCTCCATTCAGATCTTCGTTCTGGGCAGCGCAAGGCAGCCGGGAACGTACACTGTCAGCTCCCTCAGCACGCTGGTCAACGCGCTCTTTGCCTCCGGCGGGCCCTCCGCCACCGGATCGATGAGGCACATTCAGTTGCGCCGTGACAATCGCGTCCTCGTTGACTTTGACATCTACGACCTCCTGCGCAGAGGCGACAAATCGCACGATGCCCAGTTGCTCCCGGGAGATGTGATCTATATTCCCCCTGTCGGTCCGCAAGTTGCGCTCATGGGGAGTGTCAATGAGCCCGGAATCTATGAATTAAGAGGCGAAACCACCATTGCCGCTGCCTTGACCGACGCGGGCGGCCTGACCAATCTGGCGGCAGTGGATCGAGTTCTGTTGGAGCGGATCGAGAACCACAGAAGACGGCGAGTCGATGACTTTCCTCTGGATGCATCGGGATTGCAACACGTGCTTAATGACGGAGATCTGCTGCGGATCTTCCCTATCTCGCCGCAGTTTGAGGAAACGGTGATGCTGCGCGGCAATGTGGCCCAGCCGGGGCGTTTTCCGTGGCATGAAGGAATGCGGGTCTCAGATCTGATTCCGTCACGCGATTCTCTGATTACCCGCAGTTATTGGTACGAGGAAAGCCATTTGACGGAGAGCGCGCCCGTCGGTAGCAGTTGGAGCGACGAGAATGGAGTTCGTCGCAATCTGCGCGGTGTAGGCGTTCCGAACCAGGAATACGACGCGGCTGGCAATCCGCTCGGTGCAGGTGCTCCGAACCCGGAATACGGAACAGACGGGAACTTGCCCGGAGGGAGCAGGCTTAACGAGCAAAACAGCACGCCGGTACATATACCGATCGATATGATGACCGAACTGGTTCAGAACACGGCGGAGATCAACTGGGACTATGCCTCCATCCAGCGCCTCGACGAGCAGGACTTGAGCACCCGCCTGATTGCATTCAATCTGGGCAACGCGATCAACAATCCCGCATCTCCCGATAACCAGTTCTTGAAGCCAGGCGATGTGGTTACCATTTTTTCGCGGAGCGACCTGCCCTTGCCGATGAACAAGCACGCGACATTTGTTCGAGTGAGCGGAGAGATCAATGCACCGGGAGTTTATCGGGTCGAGCCGGGCGACACTCTTCGAAACGTGGTCGAGCGCGCAGGCGGGCTTACGCCGCACTCCTACCTATACGCCGCTCAACTAACGCGCGTGTCAACCCGCGAGGCCGAGGAAGAGCAGCTTAAAGTCTCCAGCGCACAAATGCAGAGAGAACTTACCTCACGTTATGCGGCCGCCTCGTCGGCAACGACGGGCAATGCCACCGAACAGCAGACGCAACTCGCAGCGCAGCAAGCCGCCATAGACCAACTCGCGGCAGTTAAACCGACAGGCCGAATCGTTCTCGACATGAAGCCCAGCGCCAGCACGGTCGCGGACATCCCGAATTTCCCTCTGGAAGATGGAGACAGTTTCTATATTCCACCCAAGCTCAGCACCGTCCAGGTCGCGGGAGCGGTTTACAACGAGAATGCCTTCCGGTATCAGCCCAGGAAGCACTTATCCGCATATCTGAATGACGCCGGCGGCCCCACCAGACAAGCTGATAGGAAGCGCATCTTCCTCGTCAGGGCGGACGGAACCGTAATCAGCAGACAAAGTCACGGCCAGTTCTGGCATTCCGACTTTGAAAGTACTATCCTGCTGCCCGGGGACGCAATCATTGTCCCCACCAAGCTGAAGTCGCCAAGCAACTTCATGCAGCAGCTTCCGCTTTGGACCCAGACTCTTTCGCAAACCGCAATGACAGGCGCGGTACTCGGCGCGACCTATTAACCAAGGACATAATGATAGTGCAGAACGATTACAGCCCAATGCCAAACGTAGAGTCTCAGGATGACGGGGACTCCGTTGGGCAGCGCCCCACGCGCGGGGTAACCTTCATTGAGCTCATGGTTGTGCTTGCGCGGCGTAAACGGTTGATTGCCGCCACCACTGGAATCGGGATACTTGTGGCCGCCTTTGTCAGCTTGCTGCTTCCCATCCGCTACACCTCAACCACCACCATCATAACCCCGCGCGAAGCACCCTCATTGACGGCACTGCTCACGAGTAATGGCCAGCTCGCCAATGCCAACCTTAGTTCGCTTGCTTCGCTGGCCGGCCCGGGGATATTAATGCGAAATCCCAACGATTTATATATAGGACTCCTGCAGTCACGACCAGTAGTAGACGCGATCATTGATCAATTTGGACTGATGAAGCTTTATCGGTCCGCCGACAGGACCGCGGCCCGCGCGACCCTCGCAAAAAGAACCGAGATCGTCTCCCAAAAAAGTGGATTGCTCGCGATTTCAGTGACTGATAGGGATAAGAAACGTGCGACGGCCATGGCCAGTGCCTACATCGCGCAGTTACGCGTCCTTACCCAATCCATCGCACTCACCGAAGCTTCACAACGGCGGCTGTTCTACGAAGATCAGCTAAGACGGGCCAAGGATGATGTAGTTCAGGCCGAGTTTGCCTTGCAGCAGGTGGAGCAAAAGAGTGGAATCGTCCAGGTCAACGCTCAGACGTCGGCGATAATCAGCGGCCTTGCCGGGCTGCGCGCCCAAATTACCGCCAAGGAAGTTGAAGTCCAAGCCCTTCGCTCATATTCAACCGATCGCAATCCGCAAGTTCAACTGGCGGAAAGCGAACTAGGATCGCTGCGCGAGCAAATGGCCATCATGGAGCAGCACAATCTATCGAAAAAGCCCTTCGATATCGGATTAGGAGACATTCCCACCGCCGGCCTTGATTACCTAACTGCCGAGCACGAGCTGCTGTACCGGCAAACCCTGTTCGATCTGCTCTTGAAGCTGTATGATTCTGCCCGTCTGGATGAAGCAAAAGAAGCTACGGTGATTCAGACGGTTGAGCCTGCCGTAGAGCCAGACCGCAGATCTTCGCCGAAGCGCACGCTAATCGCACTATGCGGTCTCGTCTTCGGATTTCTAGTGGGCTGTGTGATGGCGCTGCTGGAGCAGTTAAAGGCTCACCTCAATTCCGATCCAGCATCCGCAAGACAGCTCCGCGCTCTGAAAAAGGCGTTGATGACATGGGCGCCAGAGTCGAAGAACAACGTCCAGGCTGAGATATGACGGGCGGATCAATGCGAATGGCAGCCGTCGGCCTGAAGCGAAAGCGCCCGAAACGAGAAGAGCGCAGCAATGCGGATGTGCGGAAGAAAGATTGCGCTTGCAGTGGCTGAGGCTGCGTGTGGCTCCGGGATCGGACGGGAAGAGACCAGGCCGGGACTGGCCCGGTCCTCCCGATGCTTCAAATGCGTAGGCGCGCAAGCTTCTTTATCAATGTTGGGAATCGCAGTGCACAGATCAGGAGGGTTGCAATGAATCCGTGGCAAGGTAAACGGGTACTAATTACCGGTGTGGCCGGCACCATTGGGCACGAACTGCTCCGGCAACTCGTTGACGCAAAACCCGCCGAGATTATCGGCGTTGATAGCAACGAGTCGGAATTGTTTTATGTGCAGCAGGAGTTCGCTGCATATTCTTTTGTGCGTCTTTATCTCACCG
The DNA here is from genome assembly GCA_963729915.1 of uncultured Acidobacteriota bacterium. Classification (GTDB taxonomy): domain Bacteria; phylum Acidobacteriota; class Terriglobia; order Terriglobales; family Acidobacteriaceae; genus Telmatobacter. The sequence continues at coordinate 104,099 of CAVSQE010000027.1, forward strand.
ATATCCGCAATCCCGTCCAGCTTGCGCGGCGCATGGAGGGGATTGACATCGTTCTGCATGCGGCCGCCTATAAGCACGTCTTTCTGTGCGAGCAGGCTCCGAGCAACGCGGTGCAAACGAATATCCTTGGAACTCAGAACGTGATCGACTTGGCCCTCGCCAATGACGTCGAGAGGGTGATCTTTACCTCCTCCGACAAAGCCGTGAATCCGACCAGCGTAATGGGGACTTCAAAGCTCATGGGCGAGCGGCTGATTACATCCGCGAATGCAACTCGTCGCAATGGCAAGCCCATCTTTGCCTGCACCCGCTTTGGCAATGTGTTGGGATCTCGCGGATCGGTCATTCCACTGTTTGCGAGGCAGATCCTAGAACGCGGCCCGGTCACCCTCACGCATCCTCAAATGACCCGCTTCATCATGACCTTACAGGACGCAGTACGCCTGGTCATGGATTCCGTATTCCTGGCCTGCGGAGGCGAAGTATTCATTACCAAAATGCCGATCGCGCGCATTCAGGATCTGGCTGCCGTCATGATTGAGGAGCTGGCCCCGCGCTTCGGCTGTGATCCCCAAGACATTGAGATTAAAACCATCGGCGTCATTCCCGGGGAAAAGCTTTATGAAGAGCTGATGAGCAGTGAAGAGACCCGGAGAACTGTCGAGCTGAAGAACTACTTTGTCGTCCTGCCCGCACTGCGCCCGATCTACAACGTTGTCGAATACAAGTATCCCAACATGGATCGCAACTCCGTCGTTCAAGCCTATAACTCGGCGAATGAGAAGGCTATGTCGATGGAAGAGTTGCGCAGCCTGCTGATCAAGGGAGAGTTGCTCGAAGAGGCGCTGCAATCGCTCCACCTCACCAGTCCCCGGACTCCAGTCGCCGTTGGCGCCCCGCATAGTCCGATAGAGAGCCCAGCCGAGCCCTCGTACGATGGGTTCGTCGAGCCCGATACGGCGACCGCCGAGTTACTGGCCGAAAACCACATAGTTTAGTAAGGAAGGTTTCTCATGCGCGTTCTGATCTTGGGCGGCGACGGCTATCTTGGGTGGCCGACCGCCATGCACCTTACGGCTCGCGGCCACGTAGTTATGGTCGTCGACAATTACCTTCGTCGCACCATCGCGCAGCAGACTCGCTCCGAAGCGCTCATGGTTAACCCTGGCCTCCACGCGCGGGCTGAGTTATTTGAGGCCCTGGGCGGCCGGCACATTCAGGTGCGGATCGGCGATTGTGCTGACTTCCGCTTCTTGGAAGAGACCGTCCGGCAATTCGCTCCGGAGGCGATGATCCACTATGCGGAACAGCCGTCGGCGCCGTATTCAATGATTGGATTTCGAGAGGCGGCGCTCACTCTGAACAACAATCTGAATGCCACATTTAATGCCATCTGGGCTGTGCTTACGCATGCCCCCCGATGTCATATTGTGAAGCTCGGAACCATGGGCGAGTACGGGACGCCGAATGTGGATATCGAGGAAGGCTGGATTGACATTGAGCACAAAGGCCGCAAGGAAAAGTTCCTCTATCCCCGCCAGGCAGGGAGTCTCTACCACACAACCAAGGTCCTCGATACTGATCTTCTTTGGTTTTATGTGCGCACCTACGGCCTGAGCGTAACCGACCTGATGCAAGGGCCTGTTTACGGCCTGTCCAGCGACGAAAGCGATTGGGACGAGCGCCTCATGCCCAACTTTCATTACGACGATATTTTCGGCACCGCAGTGAACCGGTTTCTGGTTCAGGCGGTCGCCGGCGTTCCGCTGACAGTCTACGGCCGCGGCGAGCAGGTGCGGGGTTATCTCAACTTGAAAGATACGTTGCAGTGCATCTCCCTGGCCGTTGAAAAGCCGGCGGACCCTGGCAAACTGCGCATCTTCAACCAGTTCACGGAACTTTTCTCGGTCAATCAGCTGGCGGAACGGGTGCAGCGCGCGGGCAACCGGATGAATCTCGAAGTTCAGATCCGATCGATTGCGAACCCGCGTAAAGAAAAGGAAGAGCACTATTACAACCCTGTGCATAGCGGCCTTCTCGAGCTTGGGCTCGAACCTCACTTTATGACCGACGAAATCTTGGCCGACATGCTGGCAAAGGTGCTGCGATCCAAGAACGAGATTGACACCAGCCGCATCCTTCCCCGCGTTTCCTGGAACTCTTCTGACCTGCTCACCGCCGCAGCGGCGCCCTGTGCCGTCTAGGCAGATGACCGCATTCGCATTGCCCCAAACCCCCTTCAATGTGGCGAAGATCCTGTGAATAGTGCCGTCGCGGAACCACAAGACCACTCTGAGGAAGTGAAGTCGCGCTCCTTGCTGCGCAGCCTTCTGGTGCGCGGCGCGAGCACAGTATTTCTAATTCAGGTGGTGGGCACCGGCGCTACGTATCTGTCGAACGTCGGCTACGCGCGCTGGGCAGGGGCGGCCCAATACGGCGTTTACGCCTATGCGTTCGGATGGTCGAAGTTGATTTCAGCGTTCTGCGTGCTGGGTTTCACCACCGCAGTGCTGAAATTCGTCCCGGAATACGTGCATCAGCAGTGCTGGACACGGCTACGGGGATTGTTGCTGCACACGCAGGCCATCACCTTCGGCGTGGGTGTCTTGTGCGCTGCTATCATGGCGGGGTGCGCTACCCTCTTCGCGGGACGGGAAATGGCGCCTGCGCTGGTGGCCGCGGCGGTCACCCTCCCGCTGCTGGGCGTTACCACTCTGCAGAGCCAGGTGCTGCGCGGATTTCAGTTTGTTACCGCGGCGTATGCCCCGGGCGCTATTCTGCGTCCGATTCTTGTCAGCACCATGGCCTTTGTTGCGTTCCGGATGACGGGGAACCTGAGCGGCAAGACGATTCTGAATGTTCTGAGCGTGGCGGTCTGCGCAGAGATTTTTTTGCAAAGCGTACTCCTGAAGAATCAGTTTCCAGCGCACAGTCCGCGCGGCTACGAATACGATGTCAGATTCTGGTGGGGCCTGGCGGGGCCGCTGCTCCTCATTACCGCGCTGCAATTGCTGTATCAAACGGATGTGCTGCTGATCGGCATGTTGCGAGGGCCGTATGAAGCAGGGCTCTACAACGCCGCTGCGCGCACGGCCACGCTGCCCTCGTTCTTCCTGGTCGCCTTCAACGGGATCAGCGCGCCGCTCATCAGCCGGTTGCATGTTGCGGGGGACCGTGAGGGGTTGCGTACGCTGGTGAAGACAACGGCGCACGGGGCGTTTTGGCCAGCCCTGGCGATGGCGATCGGTATGGCGATCTTTGCCCGGCCGCTGATGCTGGCGTTCGGGCACGATTTTACTGCTTCCCGGCCGGCCTTCCTGATTCTGATCGCTGGGCAACTGCTGACCGCCATGGCGGGCAGCGCCGGCTTTCTGCTGATGCTGACGGGATACCAGAATCAAAGCGTGAAGATCTATGCCGTCGCTGTGGTGATCAACCTGGCGCTGAATTTCGCGCTGATTCCGCTGTGGGGACCCGTGGGAGCGGCGATTGCCTCCGTGGTCACGACTGCGTTTTGGAATGTCGCCCTGGTGATCATCGTCAAGCGGCGATTGAATGTTCTCTCGCTGCCTCTTCCGTGACTCGGAATCACTCTTTGCTTGCAGGCCGGCGACCGATTGTGGCGCTCGATTATGCGCACTCGTTGCCTGCTGTGTGTAGTTCAACACTATCGCGTTCTGATCTGCGAAAGGCCAACACAAGTTAATGCAAGCCGTCTCTTCTTCTACTTCAAGATCGCTCATCCTGATCGGTAAGTTTCGAGCTGCATCCAGGCGGGGCGGTCTCCGGTCACTCTTCCGCGCCTTAAGACACGTCGCAGAAGAACTGGTTTTCGATTTCTACCACGGGGTGGAAACCACTTCTCTTTGGAACGCGTGGGGAATCCCGGAGGGTTATGACAGCGCCAAGTTTGTTCACTACGCGCCGAGCAAAATAGCGCATGTAATCGAGGCCCTGAGCGGTCTCGACATTGATTACACACAATTCACGTTTATCGATATCGGTTCCGGCAAGGGAAGGATTCTGCTACTGGCTTCGCGCTTCACTTTCCAAAAGATTGTTGGGGTAGAGTTTCATCCAAAGCTGTGCGAGATCGCCAAAAACAATCTGCGCAAATATCGACGCGCGCAGCAGAAATGCCGCGACATCGAAGTACATTGCGCCGACGCTACGGTTTTTCCGCTGCCGCAAAGCTGCAAGCTCGTGCTGTACCTTTTCAACCCATTCGGTGCGCTCATGGTGCGGAAGTTCATGAACCACCTTGGGAAATCTCTGCACCAGTCACAGCGTGAAGTGTACGTTATCTACCACTATCCGGTGCATCGGGCGTTAATGATGCAATGTGGCTTTCTGGAGATGGTGAAGACGGAAGAGGAGTTCTCAGTGTTCCGCCACGTGCCTGCGAATTCCGTCGCGCGCTCCTGAAGCCAGAAGAAAGAGCGCAGGCGACAGCCCCGAAAAGCGGCCAGCGCGCGATCGACTCGCGTTTAGCCGTAGTCAGTCACAAGCTGCTCCTGAATTGAAACTCTATCGTTCACCAACGATGCGCATCTGCCACCTGGCCGCGAGCCATACCACTTTCAGCGGAAGATTGTTCCAGCGCGAAGCATTGTCGGCGCGCGCCGCAGGTCTGGATGTGACGATTATCGGCGTCGCCGACAATTTTCCCGCGGACCCTCCGGATCACGGCTGCCGCGTGATTCCACTCCCCGAAACAAGCAGGATCGGGAAGTTGTTCACGGCCTTCCGTCTTTTCAAGATTGGACGCCGCGAAGAGTGCGACGTTTATCATTGCCATGATTTGGCCTCGCTGGCGGCAGGGTCCGCGCTCAAACTGGTTACCCGGCGCAGCCTCATCTACGACGCGCATGAGAATTACCCGCTGACGCATGCTGTGAATATTGCTCAAAATGCCGGGCTTCGCCGCTTTCTACGTTCGCTCTTTTCGATTTATGAATGGCTGTTCCTGCGCATGGTAGACGAAGTAATCACCGTGGATCCGCTTATCACGCATAAGTTCGCGAAGTTGGGGGCAGTGGTCCACACGGTACAGAATTTCCCCCGTATGAGCGTCCATGAGCCGGCGGCGGATGTTCGCCCCGATTGGAATGACCGGCGGGTTTTCATCTCTGCCGGAACGCTTACGAACAAGATTTCCATCTTCCCGGTATTGACTGCGGTCGATCGCCTGCGCAAGCGATATCCCGATTTACTCCTGGCTTTTATCGGCTCCTTTGCCGACGCGGCCTACCGGCAGTGCGTAGTAATGTTCTTGGCGGAACACAACCTGCATAGCCACGTCGCGCTGATCGAGGAAGTTCCGTTTACATCTGTGCCCAGTTTTCTTCGTCGCAGTTATGCCGGTCTTGTCCTCTATTCGCCAACCATGCCATATGGCGACAACTTGATGTTTCCGGTGAAGGCGATGGAGTGCATGGCCGCGGGAATACCCATCATCGCCAGCTCCTTCCGGGGTCTGTCCATGCTTGTGAAACGGCGGCGATGCGGATTATCGGTCGATTCCACTTCCGCCGCAGAGATCCAAGCTGCCATGGAAAAGCTGCTGAGCGATAGAGACTTGGCGCATGCACTCGGATCAGCGGCGCGGCGTGCGTTTGAGACTCGTTGTAACTGGGAGGCTGTGGAACCGAAGCTGCTGGCCGCCTACGGCCGGGTTACGGCCCCCTCCCTCTCGATATGATTGTCGCCATTCATCAGCCAAACTATATGCCCGGCCTTGGCTTTTTTCACAAGATGGCGAGCGCCGACGTTTTTGTGCTCCTCGACAACGTTCAATACTCGAAGAACAATTACACCAATCGCAATCGCATCCGGAGCCGCGACGAGTGGGCCTGGCTTACGGTTCCAGTGCGCCTTTCAGGACACTTCGGCCAGTTGATCTCGGAAGTGGAAACCGCCGGGGATGATTGGGAGACGAAGCACTGGAAAAGGCTTCTCCAGGAGTACGGCCACGCGCCGCATTTCCGGCAATACCAGGCGTGGCTGCAGCCGGCATATGCGCGCCGCCGCGTCAACCTCGCGGAAATAAACTGTGAGCTGATCGAACTCGTGCGCGTCTCCCTGGGCATTGGCGCGCGCGTCATCAAGGCCTCGGAGCTGGCTGTATCCGGCCAATCCTCAGACTTGCTCCTGGCCCTATGCAAAGATCTAGGCGCTACCACCTATCTGTCGGGACAGGGCGGCAAGAAATACCTGGACGTAACGAAGTTTGAGGCCGCCGGCATCGCAGTCGAGTATCAGGAATTCTTGCATCCCCATTACCACCAGGGCGGCGGGGAGTTCGTTCCCAATCTCTCCATTCTCGATCTGCTCTTCCATGCCGGAGTTGAGAGCTCCGCCATTCTGTTTGGCATTAACGCGCGCCATGCCGATCCCATCCTGTAGTTTTTCCCTCGAGCACCTCAGCGACGTCCTCGGCGAGTCGCGGCTGACGCGCCGTTTCCTGCGCTTTCGGGATTTTTCGCCCGGTACGCCGCCGGAGATGGTTTGCCTGTTGCGTCACGATGTTGACGTCTCGCTGGAATACGCGGCGCGGATGGCGCACCTCGAGCAGGAGTTGGGAATTCCCGCTACCTATTTTGTCCGCATGCGAGCCGCAGGTTACAACCCAATGAGCCGGCACAACCGGGCGATCCTGGCGGAGATCGAAGCCAGAGGTGGCGAGGTAGGGCTGCATTACGAGGGCGTCAGCAGCGAGGAGAGCCCGGATTCAGCATGGCGCCGCTTTCTCCTGGAGAAGGCGATGCTCGAAGATCTGGTTGGCCGCCCGGTGGGTGTAGCGCTACATATGCCCAGGCGCTGCAGCGGTTTTGACGGCCGCGCCATTGAGGAAGCCGGAGCGCTGTACGATGTCTCCTCGCAGGAACGGTTTGGCGGATTGAGTTTTGTGTCCGACAGTAGTCGGAAATGGCGGAACGGCTGTATCTGCGAGCACCTGCGCGCCCAGGCGGGTCTGCACATTCTGCTTCACCCGGTGTGGTGGATGCCGGACGTCCAGGAAGCGGACGCCGGCGAAGTTGTCCATCGGCTGGCGGAGGGCGACTAATTGCACGGGGTTGATCTCACCAGCGCCCTGATCCTGCTTCTCGCAATCCTGCTCTTCGACGCATTCCTGGTGCCTCGTTACGAAAACATCGGCGCCGCGATTGCAAGCCTTGTCTCCTTCTCATCGCGGTATTTCACCAGGTGTTTTCCCTGCATGAGTATTTCGTATTGCCTCTCTTCCCATCTACGCTGACATTTCAAAGTCGTTTTACGACGTCACCATAGGAAGGCTCCTTGCCGATGTTCTTTGTTGTCATATTTCTGGCCCTCAACTTTTTAACCTCCGCTTCTGACGACGCCCTAACTTGGCCCAAATGGGCCTATATGACCTGCATCGTCCTATTCATGGTCTACACGGACTTCGATTTCACCTTTCGCAAGACTGACTATTCCTCCCTCATCTTAAGGCAATACGGGCGTGTTCTGGTCCTAGTATTCGTGACGCTCGGCTATACGTTCTTGCTCGCATGCGTTTATAACTACCATTTGTACGATTGGGTCACAGACTTTTGGGGGTTTATACCTCTGCTGCTCTCCTTTAGCTTCGCCAGCCTTTTCACGGAGAGGAAACAGTGGCTACAGATTTTCTCGCTGCTCATCCTGCTGGGTGTTGCTTCCTCTATGAGGGATTTAGTAGTGTATGGCAGTAGCTCGGAGGTAGTTATAACCAATAGACTAGTATCTTTGCAGATGGCCAATGTCGATTTTTTCGTTGCGGCAAACATCTGCATCGGGTTTCTCATCTTCTATGAAAATAGAGTCCTATTCAGGCTTTCGCTAGTCTCCCTACCCGTTTTGCTCTATCGCACTTTTCTTACAGGTAACCGTTCCATGGTTATCCTTTTGTCCTTAGGCGTTTTGACTATGTTAGCGAAGAGACTGTTTGTCCGGAAAGATCCGAGATCCGGCGCCGCTCGGAAGAGCCATCGCCTGGGCTTGTCATTCGCGGCTCTTATCTTCGCGGCAAGTACTGTGCTGGTTATGGGAGGAGATGCACTTCAACGTTCTGTTGACGTCTACAGTACACGGTTTGAGCTAATGGATACCGGTGCCTATTTTCGCCTCATAGAGGCAAACGTCGTTTGGAACGAGTTCCGCGAGCACCCTCTCGGGGCTGGGTTTGGAAGCAGCGCATACTTTCCCGGCACCGAAATGTTTACCGCCGAGGCTATGCCCTACAAAACGTGGGTCCATAACTTATTTCTATATTGCATGTGGAAGTTGGGGGTTTTCGGAATCATAGTTTTTGTGTTGCTGACTGTCAGGCTCGCCAAGGTATTTAAATGGACTTGGAAAAAGGACGATGCTCTTCCATTCATAGCCTGTTTGCTAGTCATCCAGTATGTTGCTTATGCGATGGTGGAGACGTATTATCGCCGGCATGATTACAACATGATTATCGGACTTGTCTGCGGGTTTCTTATCTATAATTGGAACTCGCGAATTTTAGCGACTTCTAAGGTGAAGAGGGACGCCGGTGCTTACCGAGACGAGCGATATCTCCCGCACACCGCGACGAAGATATCATAGGCGACAGCCCTTTAGCGCATTAAAGTGTTATAATTGGTGTTTTTGTGACATGCAATTATATCTGTGCCGCATGAGGCTCGGGGTGTCGCTCACGTTCGGCACCCAAATGTGACAATGGGCTTTATTACCTGTAAACCACAAGCGCGGCATGCCGGTTCCTCGTGAGAAGGTGGATGCGGCACGAAGCGCTGCCGATATCACTCGCGCTCTGGAGAAAACATGAGAGACAGTTTTGCAGAAATGGCTGAGGGTTGCGTCGTGCAGGCGGACTGTATCGTTGGACTGAAATACCGTGCGGATTGCTCACCAGTGCGCTTGGGTCGAGGCGCGCATCTCCGCGCGGGGACCATCATTTATGGCGATGTCACCGTTGGAGAAGACTTTCAGACGGGTCACCACGTGACAGTACGGGAAAAAACGGTTGCCGGCGATCATGTGGTCATCGGGACCAATACCGTGGTCGACGGATCCGTCTCCATTGGAAACTTCGTGAAGATCGAGTCGAATTGCTACATCCCCACACATACCACCATCGGCAGCCGCGTTTTCTTCGGGCCCGGCGTGACCCTTACCAACGACCGCTACCCGCTCAAGCTTCGCGATGAATATGTTCCCGAGGGGCCAGTCATCGAGGACGGAGTGACGCTGGGTGGTGGTGTGGTGGTTTTGCCGGGGGTGCGGATCGGTCACGATTCCTTTGTTGCCGCTGGCACCGTAGTCACCAAGGATGTGCCCCCGCTCAGCCTGGTGCGTGGCGTACCCGGCCGAGTAGCTCCTCTTCCTGAAAAACTCCGCGGCCGCAACCTGGCCCTTTCCTGGAGGAAGCACCTTGCCAACTGACACGGGGGTAGCGATTATCGGCTGCGGCAAGCAGGCGCCCAAGCATATCAGCGGCTTGCGCGCCATCCCCGGAGTCCGGGTTGTATTGGCCGACGCCTGCCCGCAATTTGCGCGGGCGCTTGCCGACAAAGAAAACTTGCCCTGGGTGGAGCGGCCGGAGGATGTCTTCTCCGACCCGCAGGTTCACGCTGTCGATATCTGCACCCCCACGCCCTCGCATCTAGAGTTGGTCCACGCAGCCATCCGTAGCGGCAAGGATTTCTTCTGCGAGAAACCGCTCTGCGAATCGTCCGCTCAGGCCAGCCAGGTCGCGGTCGAAATGCGGAACAGCAACCGCGTCGGTATGGTCGGATACGTTTACCGGTTTGCGCCTGTATTTGAGCTGGGCAAGAAGTTGTTTGAAGACGCACCCGCTTCCGGCTCGAGCCATGTCCTCGGTCCCATCCGGCTCGCGCAGTTTCGCATTGGCGGCCGCGGTTCGCACCAGTTATGGAAGCACCGGCGAGGTTCAGGGGGGGGCGCCGCCAACGAGATGCTGGTGCATATGCTGGACCTTGCCATGTGGTACTTCGGGGCCGCCCGGGAGGCGCGGCTCTTGGGTAAGAAGCTGCTTCAGCCGCGACGCGAAATCCAGGGCAGGATAGAAGATGTCGATGCGGAAGACTACATCCTGGCGGAACTCGAGATGAGCAGCGGCGTGACCGCGATCTGCCAGGCTGACCTATTGACGCCGGCTTTCACCCAGTTCGTTGAAATCCAGGGAGACAACGGAACCTTCATGGGTTCGATCGATCCGGCGATCCCTTCATTTGTGTATTGCAATAAGCAGGTGGACGGATGGAAACAGGGCCGCACCAGCCTCGAATTCGGGCGCGTGAATCTGTTCGAAACGCAAATGTCCGCGTTCATTCATGCAGTTCGAACCCGGTCAGGTGCCGTGCGCTGCACCGTCGATGACTCGGTGTTGCTACTCCAGTCTATGGAGATGCTGCAACGGCGCCTTGTAAGTGCCTGAGACCAAACCACTCGCCAGATACCTAGAGCCAGACGAAAAACTCAGAAAGAAGAGGTTGAAATCTTGAATACACTCATTCAGCACAAACCAATTCAGGCGGCAGAAATCTCGTTGACTGAAGGTGAAATCAACGCGGCGGTGGACGTGCTTCGATCCGGCGCACTGCGGCAGGGAGCCCAATGCGATGCCTTCGAAGAGGAGTTCGCGGCTTACGTCGGCGCCCATCATGCTGTAACTTCCGCCAACGGATCGGCGGCTTTGCACTTGGCGTACATGGCGTTTCTCAGTCCTGGCGACGAAGTGCTGGTGCCGGCATTCACGTTTATCGCGACCGGAAGCATGGTGACCGCTGCGGGCGGCAGACCGGTTCTCTGCGATGTGGATCCAGAAACCTTCCTGATCGACCTTGAAGATGCGGAACGCCGCATCTCGCCGCGTACCAAGGCCATCTCGCCAGTGCACCTCTTTGGCAATCCCTGCGCAATAGACGCAGTGCAGGCATTTGCCGAGCGTCACAATCTCAAAATTGTGTGGGACGCGGCGCAAGCGCACGGCGCACATTATCGCGGCCGCGACGTCGGCTCATTCGGTGATTTCGTTGCATATTCCTTCTATCCTTCCAAAAACATGTTCGTGGGCGAGGGAGGAATCACCTGCACCGACAACAAAGACTACGAACATCGCATGCGGTACATGCGCAGTCACGGCCAGACGGGAAAATATCTTCACACCATGCTCGGCCTGAACTACCGCATGACTGATGTGGAGGCAGCGATCGGCCGCAAGCAGTTGCAGCGGCTCGAGACCATGCTCGCGGCACGGCGCCGCAACGCGGCAATGCTGAATGAGGGCTTAGCTGGAATTCCTGGAATTCATCCGCAGCGCGTAACACCGGGAGGTGAACACGCCTGGCACCAGTATTCCATTCTGGTGGAGGACACAATCTTCGGCATCGATCGTGACACCCTGGCTTCGAAGCTGAGAGACCAAAGCATTGCTACCGGAGTCCACTATCCTCGCGGCTTGCACCAGCAGCCGATCTTTCAGGAACTATATGGCTACGAGCCCCTGCCAGCTACCGAGCGCCTTGCCCGGCAGATTCTCGCACTTCCTGTACATCATGGCCTCGAAGGCGGAGATGTCTCCCGCATCGTCGAAGCGGTCACCTCGGCCCAACGATAAGCAACACATGGAACCGCCACATTAGGATCAGGTCCAATGTCAAAACCATTGCATGGTTCACCCCGCATTCTCTATATCACTTACCATCTTCCGACGGACGACGAGCCGGGCGCGTTTCGTCCGTGGGTGGAGGCGCGCCTGCTGCGCGAGTCCGGCTATGAGGTAACCGTAATCACGTCCGCCGTTCACTATATGACCGGAAAGTTTATCGGTTCTGGCAGCGGCTGGTGCAGAGAGGAGATGCGTGAGGGGATTCGCATTCTGCGCGTTTGGACGATCCCGGATCATCGGGGCTCCATCGTGCGCCGCATCCTGAATTACTCGATCTTCGCCGTGCTGGCGGCATTGGCCGCACTGCTGAAAGTCCGCAAGCGGTTGAATTGCTTATTTACAGCCACGGACCCCCTATTTTTTATGCCCTTCCTGATGATCGTTGCCGCGGTCAAGCGCGTTCCAGTGGTGCTGGACGAGAGGGATCTGTATCCCGACACCGCAATTGCTCTTGGCATTGTGCGAGAAGGCTGGTTAACGCGGTTGGTATTCGCTATGCTACAGCTCTCGCGCCGGAGGGCCGCTTCTCTCCTGGCGGCCACACCGGGAATCAAACGGCGACTCGTTGCGCATGGCCACGATCCGGATCGCATTCACGTATTGCTCAATGCAGATCCCTATCTGAGCGTATTGGATCAGCCCCAGGTGCCGGCAGCGGTGGCTGAATTTCGTTCCAGGTATCGATGCCTCATCGGCTATGCGGGCACTCTCGGCCAAGCCGACGACGTGGAAACCATTATCCGTACAGCGGCGGAGCTAAAACACCGAAATGACCTGGGTTTTCTCATCGTGGGCGGAGGCGAGCGGTACTCCGAATATGTCGATTTGGCCCGTAAACTGGAGTTGCACCATCTGCTGTTTCTCGGGCCAATCCCTCGCGGTATGACGCGAGCGATTCTTGCCCAATGCGACTTGTGTCTGCAAGCCGTTCTCCCGGATCAATTCTTCCGTAGTACGCTCACGAGCAAGACTTTTGACTACCTCGGCCTCGGCGTTCCGGTGATCTTCGCGGGCGCGGGCGATACGGCGGACTTGTTACGCGAAAGCGGGGCAGGTATCGCGGTGGCCTCTCTGGATGCAATGGCAATGGCGGCAGCCGTGACCACCCTCTGCGACGATGATGCAAGGCGCGCTCGCTTGGCGCGTGCCGCTAATGTCTGGTACGCGAGCCACATTAGCATTTCAAATTGTCTTCATATTATTCGGACTGCAATCCCGCTCTTTACCTAGCGTGCATTGCGCCCATTTACCGCCAAGTTCCCGCCGCGGTAAACAGCCAAAAAACAGAGAGAACATGAGCGATTTTATTCCGTTCGCATTACCTGACATTGGCGAGGAAGAGATCCAGGCCGTCGTCGAGACGCTGCGTTCGGGGTGGATCACAACGGGACCCGTTACTCGACAATTCGAGCGCGACTTTGCCGCGTTTCTCGGAGGCGATGTCCATGCATTGGCGGTAAACTCCGCTACTGCCGGACTGCATTTGGCGGTCGAGGCGGTCGGGATCGGCCCTGGCGACGAGGTCATCACAACCACGCATACATTCACTGCGACGGCCGAGGTCATCCGCTACATGGGCGCTCATCCGGTCTTTGTGGATATCGACCCAAACACTTTCTGCATCGATCCCACCAGGATTGAAGCCGCCATCACTCCGCGCACCAAGGCCATCATCCCGGTCCACTACGGCGGGATGGCCTGCGATTTGGGACCCATTCTCAACATAGCCCGGCGGCACAGTCTGAAAGTGATCGAGGACGCCGCACACGCCTTACCCGCCACCTGGCAGGATCGACTGGTCGGTACTCTGGATACGGACGCCACCGTTTTCAGCTTTTATGCCACGAAGACCCTGACCACCGGCGAAGGCGGAATGCTGGTCACCCGCAACAGCGAAATTGCACATCGAGTCGCCATCATGCGGCTGCATGGCATCAGCAAGGATGCGTTCGATCGTTACCAGTCCCGCAAGCCATCTTGGCGCTATGAGATTATCGCCCCTGGATTCAAATACAATCTCACCGACCTCGCCTCTGCCCTCGGTATCGAACAGTTGAAGAAGGTGCATCGATTTCACCTGCGGCGCTTGGCACTCGCCGCCCGGTACGATGAGGCATTTCGCGAACTCCCTTTGCTCTTGCCGCCCCGGCCGCAGGATTGCAATGCTCATGCTTGGCACCTCTATGTCATCCGGCTTCTGGACTCTGCCGGCATCTCGCGCGATGAGTTCATTGAAGGGATGGCGGAGCACGGCATCGGCTGCAGCGTTCACTACATACCTTTGCATCTTCATCCTTACTGGAGCACGACCTACCATCTCCAACCGCAAGACTTTCCTCACTCATTCCGCGTGTACGAGCGCGCGGTGAGCCTGCCCTTGTATACGCGCATGACGGACGAGCAGCAGGAGCGCGTTATCGATTGCGTCCGTGCCCTGGTGAAGAATCGGAGGCCCGTTGCGGCGCCATGCGCGGTTTGATCTCCAAGCGGGCCTTTGATCTCACTTTCGCTGCCCTGGGCATCGTGTGCCTTTCGCCTCTGTTTCTCCTCATCGCGGCCTGCATCAAGCTCGATTCTCGAGGTTCGGCGTTTTTTCGGCAGGAACGCGTCGGGAGGCACGGCAAAATATTCCGGATCCACAAGTTCCGTACCATGCGCGTTGGCGCTGAAAAGACTGGGGCCCTAATCACTCGCTCTGGCGACAGCCGCGTGACACGAGTGGGAAAAATCTTGCGCAAATTCAAGCTGGATGAGCTTCCCCAACTAATCGATGTCGTGAGCGGTGAAATGAGCCTGGTCGGGGCAAGACCTGAGGTTCCTCGCTACGTCCAGTACTATCCACCGCAAACCAAAGCCCTACTTCTGTCCATGAGTCCGGGCATCACTGACCCAGCCGCCATTATCTACAAGCGCGAAGAAGAGCTGCTCGCGGCCTCAGACGATCCCGAACGCGAGTACGTCGAGAATATTCTGCCCCAAAAGCTGCGCTACTACGAAGAGTATGCGAAACATCGGTCAATATGGTCCGACGTCGTCGTAATTCTTCGCACGCTGAAAGAGATTCTTGTTTAGCCGCGCGCAACCATTCCAGAGTTACGCCGGCTGAATTACGCTCCTCTCACACACCCTATCTTAACTTTCTCTCTCCGAACCGGAGGGTTCGATTATGCGCATTCGAATGCGTACGCTGTGGATTCTGTCACTGCAACTGTTTCTAATCTTTTTTTCGCTGATCCTGGCGTGGCTGTTGCGATTTGAGTTCAAGCTTCCACAGGTGAACGTCCTGCTAGCCGCGTTTCCTGTGCTGGCGGCCGTGCGCCTTGGAGCACTCAGCGAATTCAAGCTGCTTCACGGGTACTGGCGACACACGGGCGCGAGCGACGCACAGGACGTGCTGAAAGCGATCGCCATCGGGTCAGTGGCGTTCTATCTATTGGAGCGCTGGGTGCTAGGCGTAACCGCTTTTCCGGTTTCGGTCTACATCATTGAGGCAATACTGAGTGCGGCGTCTCTGGGAGGAATCCGATTTCTTTCCCGTTCCGCATTGCAGGCCATTGAGCGCGGCCATGTACCCCTATCGAATCACTCGGCTGTGATCATCGTGGGTGCCGGTGCCGCGGGCGTGACACTGGTGCGAGCGCTTCCCCGTACCGCATTCAGTGCCATCGGGTTTGTGGATGACGATCCAGCTAAAGCGGGGGCACGGTTGTGCAGCGTACCCGTGCTGGGGACACTCGACCGACTTCCCACGATCGCACAGCGGCGCGGGGTCGATGAGGTCCTCATCGCCATCCCTTCAGCAACCGGAGAGCAAATGCGCCGCATCGTCAGCCTCTGCCATGAGGCGCGCGTGCCTTACCGCACGACTCCAAATTATGTGGAACTGATCGACAAGAACATCACGGCAGACCAGCTGCGCGAGGTCCGCTTCGAGGATCTGCTGGGCCGCGAGGCCGTTCATCTGGCCGCGGCGCCCGCACAGGAAAAACTGGCCGGAAAAGTGGTCGTGATTACCGGAGCCGCAGGTTCCATTGGCTCTGAGCTCTGTACTCAGGTGCGTGCCAACCTGCCCGCCAAACTCATCTGCGTCGATCAGGACGAGAGCGGCTTGTTCTTCCTCCAGCAGCGGCTGGAGCAGGAATTCCCTTCAGTAAAGACCGAATACTGCGTAGCCAACATCTCCAACGGGCCGCGAATGAGGCAAATCCTCTCCGGACAGGATGTTGAGATCATCTTCCACGCGGCGGCTTACAAGCATGTGCCACTTATGGAAGCGAACGCTCGTGAAGCAGTCAGCAACAATGTTTTCGGGCTCATCTCGCTTTTGGACGTGGCTGTGGAATGTGGGTGCCGCTCTTTCGTGGCCATCTCCTCAGACAAGGCTGTAAACCCGACAAGCGTAATGGGATGCACGAAGCGCATCGGGGAGTTGATATTGGCGGGCCGGCCTCATGGTGAAATGCGCTGCATTTCTGTGCGCTTTGGCAATGTCCTGGGCTCGCAAGGGAGCGTCGTACCGATCTTCGAGGAGCAGATTCGAAAGCATGGCAAAGTGACCGTCACCCACCCGGATGTTACGCGATTCTTTATGACCATTTCTGAGGCTGTGTCACTCGTTCTGCAGGGTTTCGCTCTCGGCCGGCATGGGGAGATCCTGGTGCTTGAGATGGGCGAGCCTATGCGCATCGTTGATATGGTCCGAATGCTTACGCGTCTTCTCGGCAAGAGCGACAATGAAGTCGAGATCACGTACACAGGCCTTCGTCATGGCGAAAAGCTCTACGAGGAGTTGTTTTACGATAGCGAAGTCCCTCTGCCTACCGAGTGCGGGAAGGTGATGCGCGCTCGAGGTAAGCTTGTGAGCTGGGATGTGCTGAGCGGCGGTCTGGACGAACTTCGCGCCTTGATCGGCTCCACGGCCGATGATGCCGCACTTCGCATCAAACTGAACCAGATTGTCCCCGAATACCGCCGGAACCAGAGCTTGACGCCACTCAGCTTCCCAATTGCAGTACAGGACCGGATTGTCGCTTTGCAAAGCGAAGAACGTGCGAGTGTGGGCAATCCCGAAACCGGCAGAGTGAGCGAACTCGGTGCGCTTTCATAGAGCGCATCCGTAAATGGTAATGGCCCCCTTTCCTTCGGGGAAAGTTGCAGAAATTTAGGGGTTTAATCGGGGCAAAGATCGTTTACAAGATGTCACCGATATAGTCGTGGACAGTATCAGGCAATTTGTAGGCGAAGCTGCAAACTTTGGCTGTGTGCGCTGGCTTCGGTTCGCGCGAAGCGCCGCATCGTAAAGCGCTGCTGAATGCAGGCTCGGTCCATGATCACTGGGAATAGCAAGGAGCGAAAGGTCTCCCGACTGAGGCGATCGATACCCGCTTAAAAAAGTATTTAATGGGACTTATATACTTGAGTCCCGTGGATGAAGGTAGGCACACCCGTTCAGGCGCTCACCTATCCCGAAGTCTTTTTCAATTAGCGCGATTGTGTCTTCTGGCCATGAGGCAAGAATCTGAGCGCGATAGGGCGCGGAGCCGCCTTCACCAATCGTTCCTTGACAACTTGCGAAGGTGCGAACGCCCGGAAGCGTATTCAGATAAAGAACCGCATCGGCAATAGCGATGTCAACGTCAACCCAAACTTGAACGGGGCGCGTTTGGTGGTTAGGCCGCTTGCTCGATTGTTGTTTCTCTGACTCTAACCTTGCGATACGGCGTTCAATGCGCATGACGGCACCGGCGACAACTAAAACGCAAAATAGTAAAGCAAAGGCAGCCACGCAAATTCCATTCATTTCTCACGCTCCAAGGGAGTTAAGTATGTAATTCCCTATTTAATCTCTTCCCGCTCCCACAACTTCGATTGTCCCCGCAGCGCCCAGTTTTTGGGCGTTTTTTTGTTGCTCCTCTAGGCTGCGTGGACCCCTCGATTCCGGGTGCTTTCTCCCTATCGGATTGTATGATCATGAAAACATAGGATCGGAATGCCCAAGCCGGGCGGCTTTCGTCGATCACCGCCCGCGAACACGCCGTTTATCCGGTTGATCCCGATCGCGTGCTTCATGAACGGAACGAGAGGTCGAATCAGCCCGCCGCGCGACGACGAATGCTTGAGCGGGGGCCGTGAAGGGGCCGAAGGCCTGATTAAATCTACGCTCAGCTCTTTGATTCTACGCATGATAGACAACGGCCGGCGCCTCTGCGCCGGCCGTTTTATTTAGACGTGATCGCGAACACATTTAGCGGCGAAGCTCTGATATTTAATGGTCTACAGTAGTCAGAAAGCCGCTCTTTTTCGTCTGTGCCACTTTGGTCTGATTTTCAGTAGCAGACCCTGCCTGAAAGACCTCGCGTAAGTTTCTACGGTTGCGATCTCATGCCCAGAAGCCCGACGGATCATGCACCAGCGATCTCGATGACACCAGGGCATTGGAGATGGATAACCGGAAATCTTTCTGAGCTTGAACAGCGGGGAACGAATCATGAATGAGAGACCGTGGCAGGTTCTGCATGTGGTTGCGAATCACGAAAAGAAAGTCGCGCAGCATCTTTCTGTGCGTTCTTTGGAACACTACTTGCCGCTCTACACGGAGCGGTCAAAATGGACTGACCGGTCCGTCATCCTGGAACGGCCACTCTTCACGGGGTATGTGTTTGTCCGTTTCTCGCCTCATGCCAAGCTCTCCGTCGTCTCCACGCCCGGTGTGATCCGCCTCCTGGGCGATCACGAGTGCGATACGGTGAGCACCGAGGAAATCGACAGGATCCGCAATGGGTTGGCAAGCGGCTGTCTGCTACGGCCCCATCCACACATTTCTGTCGGAACGCCAGTGCGCGTGCTCAGCGGCGTTTTTGAAGGAGTCGAGGGCATCGTGTCGGAGTTCCGCCGCCAGTGTCGCGTGGTCATCGCCCTTTCCGCAGTGAAACAATGCTTCTCACTGGAGGTGGAACTCGGAGACATCGATGTTCTCCACAGGACCGTCTCCTGGACCGGATTCACGGAGAACCGAAGCATCGAGGCTATGCAAGCTTGACGAACCCCGGATCATCTAAGTCGCAGAGCAGAGCATAGCGCGAATCCATGGTTATCCGGCCACGATGCCGGATAACCATCGCGGCCAGAAGCGCCGCAGCATAACCCAATCAATAGGAAATGTCCTCACGCGCCAGCGAGGTCGTCCAGCGCCCTATTGGCAGATCCGTTTAAACTATCACGCGGCAAGGGAGGGGACGGTTGCCAAACGGTGCCCGTCCCCTCTGTTGGGTTATGCAACGGAAGTTAGAAGGTGATCTTCGTGTAGAACTGCATTTGGCGTGGATCACCAAACGAAGTTGCTGTGGCAAATGTGGTGGAGCCTGGCGCCCAGGAAGCGTTCAGGCCTAACACGTTGGGGTGGTTGAAGACGTTAAATGCCTGAGCGCCGAGTTTAACGGTCGCCCATTCGCGAATAGCGAAGCCCTTCTCTGTGGCCATATGGAAGGCAACTTCTTTCGGCGCCCGCAGGGAGCCTACCGCGGCAGTGCCGAAGTATCCCCACGAGGGAGCGGTGAAGCTGGTGGCGCTGTAGACGGGTTGCTGGTGTTCGCTGACTTTCCCGCTGGTGCCGTGGTTGCGATACAAAGGCCCGCCAACATTGGGCCGTGTCGCCAAGCCTGAGCTATAGGTGGGCGTTTGCGCGAATCCGCTTTCGACCACCCCATAGGACGTGAAATTCCACCCGCCAAGGAGCGCTTTCTCAAGGTTGTTCGATGTCTTGTTGAAGAACGGCACATCGTAGACCAGCGAGTACACGAAGACGTCGGGCCGGTCGTAATCCGGTTTTCCGTAGTCCCCCAAAGGATTGTTGGAGTTCTGGAACGCGCCGCTGGAACTGTACGCCACCTGGATGCCGCTGGCGTTGATATCGCCGAGCGCCTTGCTGAAGGTGTAGGAGACGTGCGCTGTCAGGTCACGCATTTTCTGCACATAACCGATGAGCAGGCCGTTGTAGTTGGCGACGCCAAAACTGGCGCCGGTGCCTATGCTGCTGTATCCCTGATAGGGACGATAGTAGTAGCTGTTCACCTTGCCTTGGTTGATGCAGGGATCGTAGGCGAAGCCCGACGTGAGCTGGTTGGGAGCTGTAGACGCTGCGACGCAGGCCGCGGTTCCGGATGGGTTGGCATAGGTTCCTGTCACCGGATTTGCATTCAATGGGAAGTTCGAGTCCCAGCCGGTGGTGAAGATATGCTGCGTGGTCATGCCGGCATATCCGATGGCGACGACGCCGCCCGGAGCGACTTCTTTTTCTATCGTCAAGCTGTAGTCGCGGATGGTTGCCGGACGATAACTGTTCGAGGTTGAGTTGACCGCTAAAAGCCCGGGGGGGTTGGGTACGGCGCCGCCGCCTGAAACACCGGCCGGATTGGTGAACTCGGTATTGAAATAAACGGGCGTCTGCGCGAAGGGAATGTTGGCGAGCAGGTTGGAAGTCTGCAGGAGGCCTACCTGGGTGTAGCCGAAGCCAACGCCGCCATGCAGCGACATTTTGCCGTCGTTGGTCAAGCGGTAAGCAAAGCCCAGGCGAGGCGCAAACAGTCCCTTATGCGGTGTGGTGAATCCATTGGGGACGCCGTTGCCGGCGTTAATCATGCCATTGCTGGTCACATTGGCCGCCGTGATGCCGTCCTTCTCTAACGGCGAGTTGGTGGCGTTCAGATACTGCCAGGTATTGGAGGTGAACCCGTAAGACGAAACGGCACAGGCGGGCAGGCTTCCCAGCGCAGCGCCGGTTGGAGAGGCGCATATAGCCGGTTCACCTGCGGTTGAGAATCCGCTCGGAACAAAGTTGGCCACCTGGTTGCCGTTCATGGTGGGCGCGGTGTAATAGGACCAGCGCATACCAAGGTTGACCGTCAGCCTGGGGTTTAATTTCCAGTCATCCTCGAAATAGGCCTCTGTCCAGACGTTACGGAAAAGTCCGTCGCGCTGCGAGTTGGTTTGTTCGTATCCGTAACTGCTGCAGGCGTGACTACCACTGGCCAGGAAACCCAACAAGTAGTCGCCGGCAGTGTCGTTGGAGTAGCTGCCGTCGAAGCAGAAGTTGCCCATCGGGAATGCACTGGCGTTGACATGAAGACGATCCCACATGACGGTGACTCCGGCCTGGAACGCATGGTTGCCCTTGATCCAGGTGAAGTCGTCGAGGAACTCGGCGCTTGAGCTATTTGAGTGCGTCGGCAGCGCTCCTTCACCCAGCCAGAACCAGCCGTTGGTCATTTGCGAATCGTTGTTCATGCTGATATCGGGAATGCGGTCCAGCGGATCCGCGCCCGGGAATTTCTGGTTGATGGTCACGCCGCTGGGCACGGTGAATTGCCCGATCAACGCGGCAATGTACTTGGAATAGATCAAGGCAAAACCGACTGCATTGATCACACTTGGCTTAATGGTTGACTGCCAGCGCAGCAAGGCGTCTGTTGACGGGGTGTAGGCCGCGGAGTTGGGATTTGGCGCGTAATCGTTGTAGCCGCGTGTGGCGTTGATCGAGGCGACTTCTTCATGCAGCACGCGGAAGGTGACAAGATTGTTGGAGTTGATGTTGTAGTCCCCGCGATACAACTCATCGTTGACGCTGAACTTTGTGGGATTGTCGTTCAAATAGTTTTGACTGGTGGCCGCGAGCGTGGTGTTGTAATTGGGAAGCGGCCAGTAGGCATTCATCAGGGCCACGGTATTGCTGTCCATGCACTTGGGCAGAATCTGGTTGTAGGGCCCGGTGCCGCCTTTCTGGTAAATGCAGGCCGCTCCCGAGCCGGCGCCGCCCCCTTCGCGGGTGTCGAGGATCGCCTGATACGACGCAGGAAGCGATGCATAAGGCGTCAGGTTCGCGCTGGCTCCGGCTGGATCCACAACCTCCGTACTGAGGTCGCCGCCACGGTTGGCCTGCGAAAATACATCGCGAGCGCCGGATGTGTAGGACTGATGAACCGCTTTCCAATCGGCGCCCACAAAGAAGAAGAGCTTCTTGTTCACATTGGTGAAGAGTTTGGGAATCGCCACCGGCCCGCCCAGCGTGATACCCCAGTCGGACTGGTGCAGCGAGGTCAACGGTACAGATCCGTTCTGGAGAAAGCCGTGCGCCGTGCCGTATTCGTTGGTACGGTCGAAGAAATAGCTGCTGCCGTGGAACTGCTCGCCGCCGCTCTTGGTGGTGACAAGGACCTGGCGTCCGGCCAATCCATACTTGGCGCTGAAGTTGTCGCTGAGCACGCGCATTTCGGCCACATGATCGACGACCGGCGTGATGGGCAAAGTGATGTCCGACGCACTGACGTCGTTGTACACACCGTCGATGGTGTACATACTCTCCTCGTCAGAGGACCCGTTGATCACGACAGCCGAGGTGATAGCGCCTTGCCCGGCCTGATACGTGCCGTTGGCGCCGTTGACGCTGCTAACACCCGGAACAACCGTCAACAAAGACTCGAAGTTGCGGCCGTTGAGCATGATGTTCTGGACTTCTTTGGCGGTGATGGTGCCGCCGGCTTCAGCGCTTTCGGTCTGCACTGTCTCGGCGTCAGCTTCCACGCTGACGGACACTGATTGGCTGCCGACTGCGAGCTTCACATTCAGTCCGCGGCGCTGGCCGGGATCGAGGTGGATGTTCTTGATTTGCTCGCTCTTGAATCCAGCCTTTGCAGTGGCGACCGAGTAATCTCCCGGTGCCAGCGACTCCGCGTCGTAGAACCCGGAGCCATTGCTGGTTTCGGTTTGCGACAGGCCGGTGGCCTGATTGGTGATTGTCACCTGGACTGCGGGCACGAGCGCCCCGGTGGCGTCAGTAATTGTGCCGGTAATTGAACAACTGGTTGCGCTCTGTCCGTGCACCCAAGCGGCGACAGCGATTACGGCCAGTGCCGCACCCAGTCGCCAAAGGTTCCTCAGCTGTTTCAGTCTCATAAAGGCCTCCTTCCGATTCCTGGTTCGCTCCCCCTTGCCTGGTGCAAAGAGGGCACATTGCTTCTGCGGGGGAACAGTAAGAAACCCGCAAAATCGATGTCAACGTGAAAACCAATTTTTCGACGCGCGGAAATTAGGGAGTGACGGCTGGAAAGAACCACTGCTCGGACGGCTCGCAAATTTTCAGCAGAGTAATCCGCAATGCGGAACATTTTTTCGTAGAGCGGGGTTGCGATTTCCGGAGGCTTGGCACCACTCAGCGCATGATGATCGGAACCGAATCCATGTACGCAAAGAATCGCGGAGTAGGCATGAATACTTGGCGGAAAGCGATTCGAGAAAGAAATGCCCGTCTGCTTCCTGCCTTGCGAACACCCTGAGTTTTGTGCGTCAACGATGGGCAATCTGAGCGCGAGGAGGGGCCATGCGGCGCCTGGGGAGCGCGGTCACATTGAGCAGCAATAGGTATCTAGTTTCCGCAGCCGCTCGCAGCACCCTCTGGTTCCATAATCCGGAACGTCCGCGAGGGTTCATTCGGACGCCGCGGGTGAAGTTGGGCATGCAAACCGTCGCCTTCCGGCCCCGATCAGAGGGGCGCATCGGAGCCCAACATCTTCACTCCGCAAACGGGTTCCTTGAGATGGTGCAGGCGCGCGATCCATCACCAAGGTTTAGAGCGCGCCACGGAGATGCCACGGACATCGTGCGGCCATTTACCTGAAACCGCACAGTAGAAGTGGTAGAGCGCGCCATCGTGGAAGAGAACGCAGGGCTTGTGGGCGTAGTCTTCATCCACCGTGCCCGGCGCGCCACGGTCGATCATGATCTCATTTGCTTTTTCGAAGTGATAGGGATCGCGGCCCAGGGCGAGCAGCTCGCGGGCCACGCCGCGGCGGTCGAGGCCGAAATAGTACATTCCCCAGAGATTCTTGTGGCGCACAACGAAGGGATTGCTGGCGAAGCGCGCGTCCCACGAGTCGGGGCCACCGTTGCGCAGGATCGGGTTGCCTTCATAGCGCGTCCACAGCTTCAGGTCGCGCGAAACGCACACGCCACTTTGCTCGTGCCAGCCTCCGCCTTCGCTCTTCGGCAACGCATCGGTCTTGGCGTTGTAGTAAAGGTAGAAGACGCCGTCGTGCTCAATGAGGTTGGGCCGGTAGAGTCCGCCGTGCTCCCACGGCGCGCCGTCCGCAGGAAACAGAATCGGGTCGGTGAGCTCCCAATGCAGTAGATCGCTGCTCCACGCGAGGCCGATGACCGCCGCACCCGCTTCATAGCCCGCACCGGGATAGGCATTCCACGCGCCCAGGTAGCGGCCATGCACTTTCTTCGCCTGTCCCTTTGAAGTCAGACCGTCATCCCGCACGATGCAACTGAGCGCGATGTTGAAGCGCGTGTATTTCGAGTTGGAATCGCGGCGCGCCACGCAGGCAACGCGTTCCCAATGCAGCAGGTCGGAGGATTTCGCCAGGCCGGTCTGGCAGCCGGTCCCATCAAAGCCGATGTAGAGCATGTAGAACGCGCCCTCGTGCAGAAAGACGAAGGGGTCGTCAACGGATTTGCAATCGAAGGCGTTGGGGTCGTCGGAAGCGGCGAGTACCAGCTTGCAGTATTTGTAGGTCGTGCGGAAAGGAGCGATTTCGGATGCGCTGAATTCCTCGGCAGAGAGGCGCGCGCTGTGAAGCAATGGCAAGCCGGCAAGCGACATGGCTAACGAGGTGGAAAATTTGCGGCGGTTGAGGCTTCGAGTCATGGGGTGGTTTCTCGCATTTCTGTTCGCCGTCGGCGTACATCGGTCGTCAGCACAGCCACGCCCTGCGGCTCGAGAACGACACTGGTCACGCGGCGGCCGTCATGGAGGACATCGCTCATTGCAGACGGCAGCGCCACGTTTGCCTCGGCGGAGCCATGATTAATAAGCACAAAAACTGTGCCGTCGGCCGCTACGCGGCGGCACACTTCAACGCCATCGGGCACAGCAGGGAACTCGGCCTTAAATTGCGCGTCGTCCGTAGCCCACGCAACGACCTTGCGCATGAGATCGGGATCGAGCACCGCGCCCAGGTAGGTGATGCGTCCCTTGCCAGCGCGTCGCGTGATCATGGCCGGTTGATCATCGAGCCAGCCGTTCGACTTTCCGTAGCGAAGAAGAACGTCCACGTCCGCCGCGCTTGCGGAAAGCTGCTCGGCCCAAAGCGAAGCAGTCCCGGAGCCAAGCTTTCCGCCCACCGGCACGGCGCCATCGAGTGCGTAATACTGCTCCACGCGTCCGCCAAGCGGCGCCACGAGCGGACCAGGCTGCCGCTGGATGTTCAAAGAATTGTGCTCATCCTTCATGCCGGAGCGCGGCCCGATCACGAGATGACCGCCCTGTTGCACATAGGCGAGCAGGTGCGCGGCAAGATCCTCCGAAATGACATTCAGGCTCGGCGCGAACACCAATTTGTAGCTATCTAGCGAGGAATCTGCGCTCACGATGTCGACCGTAAGCTTTGCGTCGCGCAGCGGACGATAATAGCCGAGCAAAACGTCGAGCTGATCGTAGTTTCTGTTGTGCGGCTGGAAATCGATGGCCCAGCGGCTGTCGTAGCTGACGAGCAAAGCAATCTGCGCCACGGGTTTGGTTCCTTTGAGAGCAGGAGCCGCGCGCTCGAATTCGCTGCCGATGCGGCTGACCTCTGCGTAGATCGGCAGCGGCGCGCCGTCGGGACCCACGAGAGCGCCGTGATACTGCTCCTGGCCGTTTAAAGCGTCGCGCCACTGCCAATAGAGAACGGCATCTGCGCCGTGGCCGATGGCCTGCCAGGCCATGGCGCGCGTTTCTCCGGCATCGAGCGTGGTGTTTACTGGCGCCCAGTTCACCGAGCCCGGCTGCGTTTCCATCACCCAGAAGTTTTCGCGTTTCCAGCCGCGCGCGAAGTCGTGCATGGCGGCATTGCGCGCAACATTCAAATGCCCTTCGCCCACGTAGTCGTCCCATGCTGCGAGATCGAGCGGGCGCGTAATTTCGTAATGGTCCCAGTTGTCGCTCCAGCCCAGCCCGCCGATGTTTGTGGTAATGAACTGGCGCGGATCGGCGTACTTGCGAATGGCGTCGATCTGCACCTGCTGGAAGTCGCGCCAGGTATCGCTGACAAAGCGGCGGTGTTCCAACAGCAGCCCAGGATTGCCGCCCGCGGTGGGCAGAGAAATCTCCTCCCAGCGGTCGTAGGTCTGGCTCCAGTAAGCCGTGACCCAGGCGCGATTCAGCGCGTCGAGCGTTCCATATCTTCGCTTGAGCCACTCCTCGAACTGGCGGCGCGTGGCGGGATCGAACGACTCCTCGGTGTACTCGTTGCCGATCTGCCAGCCGATCACGTCGGGATCGTGCCCGAAACGGCGCGCCAACTGTTCCGCAATAGCCGCGCAGAATTTGCGGTACTCGGGGCTGGCATAGTTGAACTGGCGGCGGCTGCCGTGTTCCGCGGGGCGGCCTTCGGCGTCGACACGCAAGGTTTCAGGATGCGCCGCAGTGAGCCATGCCGGCGGCGCGTCTGTGGGCGTGCCGATGACCACCGCGATGTGGTGTTTTTCCGCGAGCCGGACTGCACGCACGAACCAGTCCAGGTCGTAATGGCCTTCTTCCGGCTCGATGGTGCTCCAGGCGAATTCGCCCACGCGCACTACGTGCAGATGGGCGTCCTCCATCAGTTGCAGATCGGCATCCCAACGGGCCTCGGACCACTGCTCGGGATACCACGCCGCGCCCAGCAGCAACGGAGGAGGAGCATCATTTCCGCTTTGCGCAGCGGCCGGACCCGGTGCGCAGCAGAGCGCCGCAAGCAGCAATGTGGGCGTAAAGGCCAGCGTCAAGGCCAGACCTGCGCCGCGCAACGTACGCGCCGAAGCTCGGCTTCCCATCGCGATTCCTTTTCCCATTCGAGCCTGTTGTATCACACATCACAAATGTTTTTCGTCTTACGGCCACCGGTTTTCATTCCGCGTGCCGGAATCGCAGTGCATCGTGGTTGTCATGGTTCGCAACAGGCGATGCAAATGCGGTATTTTGAGTAGCAATCGAAAACCGGCTCGATGTTCAGGCCGCAATCTCCGTATCATTCCTGGCTTGCGCTTAATCGTTGATCGAGACTGGCGCACGGAAAGGCAAAACGTTGTCGACTCGAATCGCACCGACCCTTGCTCTCATTCATACCAGTCCCACACTGGCGTCTGGTTTCACCAAGCTTTGCCATCTGCACATCCCCGAGGCCAAGGTGTTTCACATGGTGGATGAGAGCCTGATTCAGGACACGGTGAAGGCCGGGTGCCTGAGCAAGGCCACCATTCGTCGCCTGATCGCGCAGATTGCATCGGCAGAAGAGGCCGGAGCGGATGCAGTGCTGGTGACGTGCTCGTCGATCGGGCCGGGCGCAACGCTGGCGCAGCAGCTTTTCGAGATTCCCGTGCTGCGCATCGATGAAGCGATGGCCGAGAAGGCGGTGCGGCAGGCGCACACTATCGGCGTGCTGGCCACCTTGCGCACCACGCTCGATCCCACCACGGCGCTGCTGCACGAAAAGGCCGCTAAAGCGGGCCGCAAGGTGGAACTGGTAGAGTGCTTGTGCGAGGATGCTTTTCCCGCCGTGCTCGCTGGCGACACCGCGACCCACGACCGCTTGCTGGGGAAGGCGCTGGTGGAAGATTTGAAGGGAGTCGACCTCATCGTGCTCGCACAAGCGTCCATGGCGCGCGTATTGACTACCCTTGCGGCCGATGTGGTGCATGCGCCGGTGCTTTCCAGCCCCGAGCTCGCGGTGCAGAGCGCGCGCAAGGCGCTGAAGCTTCCGCAACTGGCGAGGGCCAGCGCTTGAAACAGCGCTACAAGGTTCTCGCGTTTCTCGGTCTGCTCTCAGCCCTCACGTTTCTCGATCGCCTTGCCATTGCCGTCGCGGGTCCCGCGATCCAGGCCGATCTGCACATCCAACCGCAACAATGGGGATGGATCCTGAGCGCCTACGTGCTGGCCAACGGGATCTTTGAAGTGCCGTCGGGCGCCATCGGCGACCGCCGTGGGCAACGCGGCGAGATGACCCGCATCGTCACATGGTGGTCCTGCTTCAATGCGCTCGGTTCGTGGTCGCGAGGATTCTGGCAACTATGCGCGTCACGATTCTTCTTCGGACTGGGCGCGGCAGGCGCGTATCCCAACATTGCCGGTGTGATTGCACGCTGGTTCCCGGCGCGGGAGCGCGCGCGTTGCCAGGGCCTGGTGTGGGCCGCGAGCCGTCTGGGCGGAGCGCTGGCGCCGGTGCTGATCGTTCCTCTGGTGCACTTCTTTGGATGGCGCGCGGCGTTTCGCGTGCTGGCGCTGGCGGGCTTCACGTGGGCAGCGGTTTGGTGGTGGCGTTTTCGCACCCGTCCTCAGGACGACCCTTCGGTGACCGCAACTGAGTTGGCGGAGATCGGTGAAACTCGCGCCGCGCATCGCGATGCGTCCGCGCCCTGGCGGCCGCTCTTCCGGTCGCGCGCGTTGTGGCTCATCGTTCTCGCCTACGGCTGCTATGGCTGCGGAAGCTGGTTCTATTTCTCCTGGTTTCCGACATGGATGGTGCACACCGCCGGTTTCTCGTTAAAGGGCGTGTTGTTCACTTCACTGCCGTTTTTGGTTGGCCTGGTTGCGAATCTCGTCGGAGGGCAACTGGGCGACCGCTTGACTCTGCGCTGGGGCGCACAACGCGCCCTGCGATGGATTCCGGCGGTGTGTCTCATGGTGACGGCGCTGTTGCTCGTCGCCATGGCAGTTTTTCATGGGAAGATCGCGGTGGTGGCGCTTTCCAGCCTGGGCTTCGGCGCGATGGATTTGATGCTGCCCTCAGCGTGGGCTTTGTGCGTGGCCATCGGCGGCCGCTTGAGCGGAACGGCAACCGGCATGATGAACACCGCGGGCCAGGCTGGCGGATTTTTGTGCACCGTTTTGTTTGGCTACATTGTGCACGCCACCGGGAGCTACAACCTTCCGCTCTATTTCATCGCTGCCATGGTGCTGGCGAGCGCCGCCATCTTTACGAGCATCGACTGCACGCAATGTGTGGACGCGGATTGAAGCGCTCGGACGGGTGATCAGGTAGGGCGGCCATCGCGCACGTTGGCAAAGAAGTCTTCGGGGCCGATCTGGCCGCCCTTGAGCGCGAGTTCGATCCCGTCGAGTTGCGATCGGGCGCTGCCCCGGCAGAGCGGCACTCCGGCCACGAGCGGCGCGGCAAACGTCAGTGCGTCAAGTCCCAGTTGCTTCACAGAATGCGTCGCCGTATCGCCGCCGGCGATGAGAACCCGGTGCACGCCGCTCGAGAGCACGATCTCACGTAGCAGGACGCCCAACGCAGTACCGAATTTTTCGCCGTAGTTTTTGCCCTGGGTCTTCGGGCCAAGCGCGGTATAAAGCACGACACTGCGGCCGCTACCGAGCGCTGCCTTGGCCTTCGCTGCCACGGGGTTCCACGGCGCAGCGCCTTCAAGACGCCAAGCGGCAAACCCCATCTGTTTCGCGCGACGGATTTGGTGGGCAGTTACCGGCGAACAACTTCCGCTCAGCACCAGGAGCCGATCGGCGGGCGGCGCGGGCGCAAGCGCCTGCGCCGCGCCAATCAATCCGGCAGAGCGCCAATGATGCAGCAGCCCATGAGTGAGGCCGGAACTGCCCACGGCAAAGACCGCTCGCTGCGCGGCGCGCTCCCAGAGGATGCGTGCGGTTTCTTCCAACATGGCGTTGGAGAAACCATCGAAAACCACGGCTCCGGTACGTGCGTCGGCTGCGGTCTGCCAATGCTCTTGCGCAGTCTGAGATTGGAACGCTGTCAGGTCGACAAGTTCCATCGCGAGCTTTGTCTGTTGGGCGAGGTGCACGCGCAGGTCAGCCTCGGTCATAGGCGTCACCGGGTGATGCCGCATGGTTGGATGGCGGTCGATACGGTACCAGGTGCCGTCAACTTCGGCGAACAAGTTTCCGAAGACGACGGCGCGGCCCAGGTGCGGCGCTCCGACCACAACCGGCACGGCACCGGAGCGAAACACTTCACGGCCCAGTTCCATGGCGCGGCCGATGCTGCCCACCCGGGGCGAACTATCGAAGGTCGAGCAGACTTTGTAGTGATTGACCGGAGCTCCCAGCCGCCGCATGGCGCGAAAGATTGCGGGCAGGTTGCGGCTCATCCAATGGGGACTGCGGCTGCGGCTTTCACCGGCAATTCCCACGGCGCGGCAATCAGAAAAAGCTGCGATCTCGCGCGAGCTAGGCGTATGCGTAAACAGGACGGCCTTGACGCCGTGAAGCGCCAACGCTTCGAGCACATCGGTCGAGCCGGTAAAGTCGTCGCCGTACCAGAAGTACAGCGGGCGCGCTGAAGGTTCGGTGCTCACGCGGCAAACGCCTCCAGAGCCGAACGCAATTCCTCGTGGCTCTTCGCAAATTCGGCCAGTGGGATGCCCGCGGCCGCCGCCTGCCAGGCCTGATGCAGGCTGCGCACGCCCGCGGCAGGACCTGCAGGATGGGCGAGAATTCCCCCGCCACAGGCGTAGATCAGATCCATCGAGCCAAGCGCTTTGTAAGTGTCCGGCGCCTGGCGCGCGGACTGGCCCGAAGAAAAGACCGGCATGATTTCGCAACCCTTGAGCGGCGCGGGAAACATGGGCGTGAGGCACTCGCGTGCGGATGTGATTACGCTCGAGTCCTCTTCGCAGAATTTGTTGCGCAGGCCGTTCACGTGGATGTGATCGATGCCGGCAAGCCGCCAGAACTTCTGAAAGGCGATGAAGCTCATTCCCGTAGCATGCGAGCGGCTGAACATGCCCCAGCCGTTGCGATGGCCGTGGATGGCGACCTGCGCATGGCGGCGGAGCGCGGTCATCGCGGGAAGTCCCACGCTGTTGACGCTGACCATGACGCATGTGCCACCGCACGCGACCACCAGGTCGTGGCGGCGCAGCATCTGGTCGATTTCGCCAGTGATGTTGGCTGCATACATCGGCCGTTTGCCGGTTCTCTCCGCGTAATCGCTCAGCACGCAAAGCACGGCGGGAACGCGCTCGTCAAACGGGCAGTGCGGACCGTCCGATTGCAGCTCGTCGTCCTTAACGAAGTCCACGCCGGCTTCGGCGAGCATCTTGACTTGTGCAGCGGTTTGCTCGGGCGTCAGACCCACGCTCGGCTTGATGATAGTGCCGATAATGGGCCGGCCGTAAACGCATGTGAGCCGCCGCGTTCCCTCCACGCCGAACTGAGGTCCCTGATACGCAGTTAAAAAAGCCGGCGGCAATGTGACGTCGAGAAGCTTGAGGCCGGAGAACGGCTTGAGCTCGAAAAGATTGCCAGCGACCGTCGCGAGCAAGTTGGGCAGCGAGGGCCCCATGTTCTCGATCGGCCAGGAAAGCGTGACTTCGGCTGTTCGGCGGACCGCGGGGCCGCTGTGATTTTTCGGCGGGCCGGAACCGGAGAGCGACGGCGCGTCGACCGTGCCCAATTCGACAATCTGCTCCACGCGCGCGGCGTAGCGTTCGCGCAACTCGTCGGTCTCGCCGGGAACGCGCACGAAGGTTCCCGTTGACTGCTCGCCTGCCATGATGGCGGCCGCGTCGTCGAGCGGAAACGCCGTCTCGATCCAATACCGCGCGTGAATGCGCTCCGAATTTGCGCTTGTCTTATCCATGCTGGGCGTACATCGTGTAGGCTTCATCGCGCACTAGGTAGAACGGCGCATAGGTTCGGGTGCGGTTGCCGGTGTGAGAGGAAAAAACTCCCTGCGTTCCGGCCTCGGGCCGCAGGGCTTCAGGGTTTGCATGCGCAACTTCACTGTCGGCCGGATTCTTTTCGACATACACCAGCGAACCGCGTAACAACGCCACGGTTTCAGGATGCAAATCGTCGATGGCTTCGACACGAAATTGCAACGGCAATTCGCAAGTGAGCGCATCGCCACTGACCCAACGCCGCCGCACCACGGCAAATCCCTGCCGCAGATCCGCATGCACCGGTTTTCCGTTCACGCGAAGCTCCGGCGTCGCAGCCATCCATCCGGGAACGCGCATGCGCAACGCGAAGTCGGTTGGCGCGGCGCACGTTACGCGCAAAGCGACCGCTCCGCCCAGCGGGTAATCCGTCTCCTGCGCGAGCGTCACCGCGGCACCGCGTTCCATCCATTGCACGCGGGAAGGCGTGTACAGATTCACTGCCACGCCGTCGTGCGCGCGGAAATAAATGTTCTTCACGTAATCGGCAACACCTTCGACGAGCGTTCCCGAGCAGCACGGCCATTTTTTCTGATAGAAAACCTTGTGCGCACCCGCCCCATAAGTGGAGTAGTACGGATAATCGCCATCGGCGTCCGGCTCTTTGACGGCAAGAATGCCATTGAAGACGACGCGCTCCAGGCCGTCGCCATACTGCGCATCGCCGGTGGCGCGGAGCAGATAACGCGCCAGTTTGATGGCCGCGTAACTGCCGCAGGGCGTCTCGAAATGGTCGTTGGTCGTGTGCAGGCTCGCGCAGAGTTGACCTTTGTGCGGCTCGATGAAGGTCTCATTCGGCCCCCAGCCCCCGGTCGCGAACTGCTGCGTGGATTGGAGCAGATGCGATGCGTTCTCGATGGCGCGCAGATACTTTTCATCGCCTAGAACCAGGCGCGCTTTGCCTGCCGAACTGAGCGCGATGACGTGGCTGTATGCGTGCCGGCCTGGCAACACATCCTGCCCCGCGGCGAGCGGGTCGAAGTATTCGCGATCCAGCAGATAGGCCATCGCGCGGTCATACAACGCGCGATCCCCAGTCAGCTCATAGGCGAGGAAAAGAGATTCGGGCAGAACGTAGGTTTCGTCATAGGGAGGATCTTTCTTGCCGATCCGGTCGCGTCCGCGCTCGGGAATGTACGGGAGAGCCCCATGAAACACGCGAGGAACAAGTTCGCGCGCCTGCGCGACGCCGCTCAACCGGTAAGCGTCCATCAATCCGGCAAGGTGCTTGTCTAGGATGTAGCAGGGCCAGACATTTTCAGCGTTGGGCCCGGCAAAACACTGATCTTTGGGACCCAGAGTGGCGGCGAAACCATCGACCAGGGCCGCAACTTTGGCGGCGCAGGCGGCGTCCCCGGTGGTGCGCCCGATTCGCGCCAGTCCGGAGATGTACTGGCCCAGCGAATGGCCGGGTACGAAGCCATCGCGGCCGTACCATCCGCCCATCGGCTCGCCGGGAGCGGGCAAACCCGCGCGTTTGCGGTAGACCTTGAGCAGCCGATCGTTATCGAGGGCGAGATATGCGGCGTGGATGCGGTCGTACTGCCGCTTGAGCGGCCCGCCGGTCAGCTCGACCGCATCGTAATCGAATTCGGCCAGTGGGTCAGAAGCAGCGGGAAGGGCAGATGCGCGCTCCCCGCCGGCTAATGCGATTGCCGCTGCGCCGGCCAGGAAATCCCTTCTTGTGATTGCGTTGTCCATCCCGACGAGACTGCTCTCCCTTGCACACTATGATGTGGGCCGGCACGCGCCGAAGGTCAAACTTCGGCGGCCTTTTGGTTCCGCATTGCGGAATTCTCAGGACCATTCGCAGTCTTATGCGCGGTGCCTGCTTCCACCTCATCGAGCGGATACACGAGGTCCACGTTGCGAGGAGTCAGGAGTTGATGCTTGACGAAAAGTGCCGCCGGCGCGGGCTTCTGCTGAAGAATATTGAGCGCGAGCGGAATGAGCTCATCGCCGTAGCGTTCGGGGAAATACGCCACCGATCCGACCAGCCGCGTACCCGGCCGGCGCAATTCCGCGCGCGCTTCGCGCAGGGCATTCTGGCCCATCACCGCACACTGCTGCGAGGCACCGGCTTCTTCAAAGGCGCGCAGCGCAGCCAATGCGCAAATGTCGTTTACGGTGCCCACCAGCGTGCGGCGCGGTCCGCGGCGGCGCAGGTATTTGCGCAACACGTCCAGCACCTGTTCAAAATTTCCGCGGCCGTTCAGGCGAACCAGCGGCGTTTCGACAATTTTCGGCAGCTCGGCGCGCAGCCCGTCGACCAGGCCGACGAGGCGCAACTCAAGGAGCGAACCGGCGATAGGAAGTTCTATGAGAACCAGCTGGTCCACCTTGCCCTCCCAGTTTTCGCGCGCCCAGCGGCCTAAGGCTCGACCACCCATGAGCCCGGCCTTGTAGTTGTCGGCGCCGAAGTAGGTGGCGCCTGGATGCGGCACTTCGATGGCGATGACCGGCACGTTCGCGGCCAGGAATTTTGAAGCGATCACGGGAGCGACGCGCTCGTAAGTCTGGAATTCGAGAACCAGGTTGACGCGCTCGCGAATCAACAGGTCGGCATTGCGCAGCGCCTCGCGCGCGCTGTAGCGATTGTTGAAGGTGATCAGCTGCACGTGCTCCCGCGCCGCGGCAGTGACCATGCTGCGCGTCACTTCGCGGGCAAACTCCGTGTCGCCTTGCGTCGCGAAGCCGATGCGGAACGGCCGCGCCGTGACCGGTCCGAAGCTGTTGCGATAAACGCCCGCGCTCACGCGCTCCACCAGCCCGCCGTGAATGAGCGTACGCAGCAGACGAAAGGTGGTGGTTTTGGGCAGGCCAGTGCGCTCCATCACGGTGGTCAGCGGCAGTTCCTCGCCAAGATGGCGAAAAGCTTTCAGCACCTCGCATGCGCGTAGCACGGTCTGTGATTCGTTGCGGTCGCCGCTGCGGCCGGATGCATCCGTACCGTCCCGAACCTTAGCCAAATCGTCGCTGAACTCGTTGATTTCCCGCCGCGCCACTTTTGTCCCCCTGGTTTTGGGTCTTCAGGCGGTACAGTATATTCCGAAAATCGGAATTTGCAAGTCCGATCTTCGTGCGGCTGCTCCTGGCTTCCGACAGGCATTCGATGTCAGCCGAGATCGGGCAGATCGAATTCGCCGAGTTGAAGCGGGTAAATGCCGTGCTCGCGTACGAGTTTCACCCCATACGAAGCACGTGAATCTGTGGTTTCTGGGGCGCTTGAGCGAGAGATAAATCAGATCATATCGGACCCAAATTCGAGAGAACGTTTAGTCGCAGCGTTGTTCTGGATTAACAACCAGGTCGGCGATCTCGAGAATCTTCTCTAGCCTCCTGCCTCGGAAGTCGTGGTACGTTGCCACGTCGAATTTGAGCTTCGTGGGATCTGAAGCAAACTCAGGAAGAAGTAGATGGTTTTCAATGTTCACGCCTTTTGCCTTCAGGCGACCGAAAAACGAGTCGGGTACAGGTGTTTGAGTCCGTGTGCCGAGCGAATTGGAAAAATTGAGGACAAAGTTGTTGCTCCGTTGAGGCTCTCGCAGAATCCGCGGCGGCCCTTCTCTACGTAGTAATGAATGACCAATGTCCGTTCATTGCAGTCCCCTGAATGTCGGCGTATCTCGTTTGCGGCCGTCCCGATTGTCAGCAAGTATTCCTAGCGAATTCAGGCCATCTGCGATCTCCTTTTGGGCCGCTGGGAGTGCTGCGGATTGGAGTTCGAGGCACAGATCAACGCTATTCAGGCTTAAGATTTCCGCTTTGAGACGAACGATCCGCGTGCAGGTTCCCTCGACTTGGAACTTCGTCCAAATCACGTTCTCAAGCCGAATAGAGATGAAATTCAACGGCGGCAGCCCCTGCTCATCAAAGAGGTTGGAGAGACGCGACAGGAAGCGCTGGTCTGACGGGCCAATACACACCATTGTTGTCCGTATCACCTCGGTTCCTTTCGATGAGCCGCAGTCTTGGGCTCACATCCAATCCGTATCAACTTTCAAAAGGCAGTGCTGCCGCACATCTCCTCGGTGCGAAACTATGATCGGCCGTCAATACGACCGGCCAGGAAATCTCATGACAAGGTCAAGGTTATACTTGAGTAGAACTCACTACAAGTTCACAAATATCAACTGACAGATGAGAAAGGCTCAATAATGAATATGGCAAACCTTGACCTCGACACACTGAGGACCCTTTCTGTCGCGGCCGATCTGGGTGGTTATGGACAAGCCGCTCATAGGCTCGGAAGGACCCCATCTGCGATAAGCCTGCAAATGAAGAGACTTCAAGAGGATGTCGGCGCAAATCTCTTTCGCAAGTGGACTGCCCGATGTTTTGTACCAGCGAGATTGTTAGTGTAGCGCAGTTATCGAGTGAGTCAGATAGCCGCAGTCGGGGGCGTGGAAAAGTGGTAAGCGTTCTTGGCTTTCCACTTTTCCATGCCCCGTATTCGTTCCCCCCGTTTGAGCGGCGGGCGCAGGTGGTTTATAGCCCAGTGAAGAGTGCGGCCTCACCGTGTTGTAGTGGATCCTCCATCTTTCAGCCAGCACCTGCACTTCCTTCAGCGAGTAGAAGATTTCCCCATTCAGGAACTCGTCGCGCAGCTTCGAGTTGAAGCTCTCGCAGTAGCCGTTCTCCCATGGCGATCCGGGCTCGATGTACAGGGTTTTTGCTCCCGTGTTCTGGAGCCACTTGCGCAAGTCCTTGGCCACGAACTCGGGGCCGTTGTCTGATCGAATGTGCTCCGGTATTCCATGCTGAACCATGGCATCGGCCAGAACCTCGATCACGTTCCTGCTGTTCGACCGCCGACGGGGACGGATCGCCAGGCATTCTCGCGTGTACTCATCGATCAGGTTCAGCATCCGCACCGTCCTTCCATCATGGGTAAAGGTACTGACGAAATCGTAGGACCATACGTGATTGGCCCGCTCCGGCCGCAGCCGTACGCACGAGCCGTCGTTAAGCCACAACCTGCCTCTTGCCTTCTGCTTTTGCGGAACCTTCAGCCCTTCGCGACGCCAGATGCGCTCGATCCGGTCCTTGCCCACATGCCATCCAACGCGCTGCAGCAGCGCCGTGATGCGGCGATATCCGTAACGCCCATATTGGCTGGCCAGCTCGATCACCGCCCGGGTCAGTGCATCCTCGTCGTTACGCTGTGTCGGCTGATAGCGCTGCGTGCCGCGTGGCTGATTCACCAGTTGGCACGCTCTTCGTTCGCTCATCCCATGCGCTTCAAGTGCATGGGATACCGCACAGCGCCGTCGTTCCGGGCTTAGAAGTTTCCCGAGGCGATATCCTTCAATACCAGCTTGTCCAGGCTCAGATCAGCTACCAAACGCTTCAGCTTCGCGTTCTCTTGCTCGAGATCCTTGAGCCGGCGAGCCTGGTCAACCTGCAGGCCACCGTACTCCTTCCGCCATCGGTAATACGTCTGCTCGGTGATTCCATTTTCGCGGCAAGATGTTGGCGTCGTCTTTCCGTTCGCCACTGCCACTTCAATCTGCCGAAGCAGACTCACAATCTGTTCCGGCGAATACTTCTTCCCTTTGGCCATTCCAGGCTCCTCCCATACCAGTTTGTCTCATTGCCCCTGGTACAAAATTCGCCGGGCACTCCAGGCGCCGCGCACGAATTGCAGTTGCCCGCCGGTACCGCTGATATGGCGGTGGCCGTCCGACTCGGAGGCGGCCTGGCCCTGCAGATCGATCTGGGTCGTGTTGTTGATGGAGACTACGCGGTCGTTCTGCATGATAATGTGCGGCGAGTTGGTGTAGTCCACCTGCCTGCAGTACATGTCGGAGTTGCGGTCGGCCAGCGCATACAAGGCGCTAGAACCGAGCGAAAAAGTGTAGACGATCTTGCCGCGGTCGAGCGTCTTTCTGGCGCCGGTGATGCGGCCGGCTTTATACAGATCCCCGATGCCGTCGGTCAGCATCTCGGTGTGCACGCCAAGGTCGCGCACGCCGCTTTCCAGCAGCAGTGCGCAAACCGCGTTGGGCATGCCGCCGATGCCGATCTGCAGGCAGGCACCGCCCTCGATCTCGCCGGCGATGAGGCGGGCAACGGTGCGGTCGATCTCGGTTGGCTGAGGATTGGGCAATTCCGGTGCCGGCTCGTGATCGCCTTCGACAATGTAGTCCACCTCACTCAGGTGAACGCCGTTCTCGTCTCCGTAGACGTACGGCAGCGCCCGGCTCACTTCAACGATGACCATCCTCGCGCTTTCCACGACCGCGCGGTGCCAGAGATTAGCGGCGCTGAAGTTGAAGTAGCCATTTTCGTCTATCGGGCAGGTCTTCAGAATGGCGATGTCCACTGGGGCTAGAAAGCGGCGGTAGTAGTCCGGCACCTCACCCAGGTTCAGCGGCATGTAGTGGCAGCGCCCGACGTCGTGTTTCTTGCGGTCGTAGCCGGAGAAGTGCCAGCTGAACAGAAAAAACCGATTGCCTCCCGAGTCGCATTCCGCCACCGCGCGCGGCCTCATCGACAGGCAGGAGCGGATTTTTACGTTTTCGAGCGCCTCCCACCGTGCGACGAGCGCTTGATCGAAAACGTCTGGCTGGCCGAGCCCTGAGCCGTAATCGAGCCACATGCCGGACTTGACGAAGGCCGCGGCCCGTTCCGCGGAGATGGTTTGCGCCGGAGCGCGAGCAATCCTCTTGGACATGCAGCTAGTCCTTTCTATCTTAGGGCAACGCGGACTTGCGAGGGCTGAGACGAACCACTTCAAACCCCGCTGGAGGTAGGCTGATCCGCCATTGAATCTTGCCCTCCTGCGTGCGACTGGCGGGAACGCTTTCTCCCCCTTTGACAATGGTCACATCGAAGTTCGTCGATTTCAGGCCCACGGCCTGAGGATCGAATTCTATGTTCCCCGCGTAAGCCTTTTCGCCGTTGCAATTGGCCAAGGTAAGCCAAACCGAACTCCCGTCCACGACCGGCGTCACCTCCAGGAAATCGTAAGTCGGATCCAATGTCACATACGGTCGCAACAGAGGAACCGCCTCGCCGAGATTCTTGAGCACCGGATGCTTCTCGGCGTAGGCATTCAGCTCCGGCAGATCTGCGCGTTCATTGCCCAGATCCACTACGGCCTTGAACTTCCCCAGGTCTACGATTCCGTCCGTTACCTGCTCGTCTGTAATGAAGTGGGGCATTACGTGGTGAATCCGCCAAAAGTTGCCCAGTTGGACCTCCCACCCGGAGAGTGCATTCAAATCCTGGCCGAACGCGATCTTCTTCATCGGTATGAGAATCGCGACCGGCTGCTCCGGGGTAATGCCCCTGATTTGCGCTATCGTGCCGTGCCAGTCCTGGAACTTCGGCCAGGCAGCGGCCCATCCAGCCGGATTTTTCGGCGGCGGATAGACGAAGAAATCCGCACCGATCTCGTATGGCGCTCCCATGGCGATGTGGCCCAACCATCTTGCGGTTTCCTCCTCCATCCCGCTTTCCTGGGGCGTCCACTCTTCAAAGAGAGGCACATGGTAGGATCGGGCCAGGCTGCCGAAGACCAGCGAGAGCCCTGTGTAGTCCGCATCGTCGAGCACCACGATGGCGTTGTAGCGCTTGGCGGTCTGGAAGAAGATATCCGGGGCGTTCATCATCACGCCCACGCCAGTCGAATCCCCGCCTATCATCCCGCCCCAGTAGTAAAGCAAGGGAGCCTTGGTCCGGGCCCGCACCAGGCGCGAAATCTCGTCGTACGTCTGAAGCACGCTCTGGTACCGAAAGTTTTGATAGACCGGGAACAGCGGCTCACCTGGCTTGGCCGCTGGAACCTGGCTCCACTCCGTATAGGCAGTTTGCCACTTACGGTTGAATGCTGCTAGAGACTTGTAAGTCCGGGGCAGCCATCGGTGAAACTCCTGGATGTCTGCCGGAGCGTAGCCCGCAATTCCACGGGTCGGTTCAAAGCCTGAGCCTTTGTAATTCTCGGGCCCCCACATCGCGTCCAGCCATCCGTAGTTGGCAAATAAGCCCCCGAAGCCGGGCTTGCCATTTACGTGTTCGACCGTCCGGCCAACGTAATCGAAATACGCCTGACGTGAATCCTTATCCCACCAGGAGGGCTCATTCGTGGTCATGCCGGCGCTGGTCAGGTCGCGTCCCGTGATCCATAGCGGAGGGTTCTTGCCCACTACCTTGGGTGGCGCTTCCGCCCAAACGCTCTGCCAAAAAATCAAGTACAGCCTGATATGCGCCTTGGCGGCCGAAGCCAGGTAGCTATCCAGCAGCGCAAAATCGAACTCACCCCGGCGCGGCTCAATGCTGCCCCACACCAGGTTGATCTCCACGCCATTGATCCCCGCATTCGCAAAAGCGGCAAAATCTTCGTCCGTCCAGGGCGTGCTGGCAGCCGGACCCTCGCCCGGCTTCTCGTAGTCGATTTGGACCCACCAGTACGGGTTCCCAGGGTTCGGAGTGGTTCGCCCCGCCTCGCTCCCTTTCTTCGCGCCAGGAAGCGCCGAGCTTTCCGAAAAGCAGATGGCGGGATAAAGGGCAACCAAAATGAAGAGAAGGGCTGTGAAAACTAGAGGCTCTCTTCGGTTAGAAATCCACTTTCCTTGCGTGGTGATCATGTGATCGAATCTCTTTCTCTGTGAAGTTGAACACCTGTCGGCGCAAAAACAATCTTGTCCGCCCTCACCGGTGTGCGCGACGGGATGTTGCAGCGTGCCTGGATCGTCCAATGCGCCATTGCGAATGGCACAGCAGCGAACCACGTCGTCGCAACTCTTACGGTCGGGAGATGTGAAGTCAATGGCTTACTTCCTCATCTTCTTCTGGAGTAGATCGAGAAGCGGTCGATCCAGATGGTGACCATACCAATCTTCGAGCCTGGTGCCATGGCGCTCGGTGTCGAGGACACCGAACGGGCCACGAAAGTTCCAAAGCGCCCATCCTGCTCCGAGTTCGTCAATCACATCGAGCGTGTCGTTAAACCAAGCCAGCACGACCTGCGGAGATGTGTACTTATAGCAACCTATTTCGCCAAAGTGGATAGGAACGTTGCTTGCAACGAGTTTTCTCCAGGGTTGAAAGTGCGCCGCTACATTGTCTCGGCCTTCCGTTGGCTTGTTTCGGCCGTTCGCAAGTGGCCAAGCCGGAGCTCCGGTGAGCGATTCCTCGCCTCGCGCCCATTCTGCCCGGTACGATGTGACAGCTTCGGGGTAGTAATCATGCACGCTTTGGATTGCATGGGTAGAAGCAAGTTCCCATACTGGCTCGGTAGCAACGTCAAATCCGTCAATCACGATCAGACGATTGGGATCGATGTCACGAATGCAATCCAAAGCGGCTCGGGCTATCCGTGCATACTCTCTTGCGCCCTCCGCCTGAGCCTTTTGCTCGACAGTGTCCAGCGAGTCTTTTTCACCATGTCTCTCGCGCCCGGCGACCTGATCAGGTGTTGAGAAAACCTTTGGTTCATTTACCAGATTGAAGCTGAGACGATCGCCTGAAATGCCTCTGTATCTTTGCGCAAAAACAGTCCATTGGTGCAGAAAGGCATCCTGTGCGCTGGGGCTTGTAAACAGATTTGTCTTCTCCTTTGTAATGTGAATGTCCGTCACAAGAGAATTCAAGCTGTCTAAGATGCAATAGCCTGGCGCGCGATGAAGGCAGATATTGATGTGAATTCCATATCGCTCCCCCAGGCGGATTGCCCGATCGATCGGCTCCAGTTTGCTCTCATCGATCTTCATCGGATCTTCTGGGTCGGTCCAGAAACGGTAGTCCATTGGGAAGCGCGCGAAATTGAAGCCCCAATCACGCATCCAGCGAAAGTCGTCTTCCCGAAACAACCCGTCATTCTTGTAAGGGAAGTATTTCATCCAGTCGGGGTCTCAGAGAAATACTCGAGCAGATTAAAGCCGTACCAGCGTCGTTTCAGATTGTTTGATGCCGGGATGAACGGCGCTGCTGCTGTAGCATCGCTTCTTTGCGCGAGAATGGGCCCCAGCCTCCCAAGGGCAATCGCAGCAAGCAACGATACTGAGAAGTGCCGGCGACTGACGCAAGGGCGAAGGTGTGCACCTGCGGCAGTCGCGTTTCCCGCCGCGCTTTCATGTTCGATATGACCGCTTCCGCTTGTCATGGGTTATCGACTTTTGTGTGATCCAGTAACGGCGCGAAGCCAAGTTGTCTGATAGATTGCGCCGCGCCTGAAGGTGGGGCATATCAACGCGATAAGAAAGGTGGCTGAGAGAATTGCAGGCGGTTTCATCGCAAGCTCACTCGATCACACGTGAAGTATGTTTATCAAGGCACAATGGGCAAGATGAGTGCCGACGGATGCACTTTGTCGTGATAAATCACGTTGGTCGCCGGAACAGGATCCTTTGAGGTCTCAGCGCTAAGGCCGTTATTCAGATTCCGGTCGAAGCGCGGAAAATTGCTGCTCTCGATTTCCAGGCGCAACTTGTGCCCCGCCCGGAAAACATTGGAGGTTGACCATAAATCGATGGTCAGCTTGTATACTTCGCCGGGATTCATCAATTCGGGCTTTTCTTCCGAGACGCGATAACGCGCCCGCAATATCCCATCCGTGAGGTTCTCTGCCTGTCCGTTCGGCGACACATCAATCAGCTTGCCCACAAAATCGGTATCGACGGCGGAAGAACTCACATAGAGTTCCAGGGTCACATGCCCCGTTACCTCAGTGTCGCGATTGAAGGCAGGCGTCGTGTAGACGAGCACATCCGGTCTTGTCTCAACGGCGCGCTGGTCAAGAGGGCCTGGAGGGTAATGTCCGGTATCGCCCAGCACTGGCCCGCCATGCGTTGGTACCGGGTGATTCGGGTCGTACACATATTGGTCGGGCGGTTCGGTTCCTGGAGGAGTAGTGCTCAGTGTTCCGTCACCGCTGAGCGTGTTTGCTTTTCCCTCTGAATGCAAATAGTAAGAAGTGCTTCTTGCGCGCTGGAGCGGCCAGTCCATCTCGTCGCGCCATATATTCTGGCCCATGACAAAGAGTCTTACGCGCTGGTGCTTACCAATTTCGTTATCAATGCCCTTGAGCAAGTAGTCGTACCATTCGATTCCGAGCCCGGTCAGATCCGGAATCGACGCTTTCCCAAAATCCACGTCACCAATGGTCTCGGTCGCTCCAGCATGTCCCCCAACCACCATCATTAGGCGGGTCTCGTTCCTTGCGGCATCACTCCCTCCCTTGCTCCTGATGCCCATATATGTTCGGA
The DNA here is from genome assembly GCA_963729915.1 of uncultured Acidobacteriota bacterium. Lineage (GTDB taxonomy): Bacteria > Acidobacteriota > Terriglobia > Terriglobales > Acidobacteriaceae > Telmatobacter. The sequence continues at coordinate 146,699 of CAVSQE010000027.1, forward strand.
GCGAGCCGTCCTGAAACAAGTCATACCAACCGCCAACTACCAGCGCTGGAACCTGAATCTTGTCGAAATTTCTTTGAATTGACCATTGTTTCCAGTAATCGTCGTCCGTTGGATGATCGATCCAGTCGAAGTAGTACGTGGCCAGGCCAGCCGAACCGGTTCCTGGATCCAGCAACGCGTATTCGACGGGTGAGTTCATCAAGTTCCAGTGCGTCGGCAAAGCGGTTGGAGCAGTTCGCCGCGTCAACCCGTCAAGGGCGAGAGCGCTGCTCCACGCCTGGGCGAGCAACTGCTCGAATGCTCCCCCTTGATATGCCCAATCTTCGTGGTAGTCCGAAGCGGTCACGAACGGCATGATTCCAGCCAGGTGTGGTGGAGAAGCGATTGCCGCCAGCACTTGCGTCGCGCCCACGTAGGACCCGCCAAACAAGCCCACCTTGCCGTTGGAATAAGGCAATCCTGCTGCCCATTCCACGGCGTCATAACCGTCGCGCGATTCGTATTTGAAAGGATACCAATCACCTTCTGAGGCATTGCGCCCCCGGACATCCTGATCGACAAAGACGAATCCATGGGAAGCAAAACTCATCCCAGTTGATACGTCATTGCGCTTGTCGTACGGCGTTCGTTGCAGGATGACAGGAAATTTTCCCGGTGCGTCGGGGCGATAAATATCTGCCCGCAGGGTGATACCGTCGCGGGTGGTCATCGCCACATTAGTCTCGATTTTGACGTCGTATTGTTCCTTCGCGTAGACACTTGCCCCCATCGTCAGGGTCCCAAGTATCACGAAAGCGCATTGGAGGTACCGTTGCATCATGTGCACTCCTCAAAATATGGTAATGCAAAAAAGATCACGAACGGCGGGGGGGCGAACTCCTTGAAGGAGCAGCGAGTGAAAGGTATGCAGCCGCCAACTCCGCAGCATAGTTCGTCGTCTCAGTCGTAGGCAGATACCGGTTGATCACGGAATCATCCAGAGGAGTCTCAGTTCCTCGCTTGTTAATGCGTCGAGAGTGAGGCCGTTTTTCACTCCATTCCCAGTGAAGTCCATCCTGTCGAAGACGATCCTCCACCACGGCAATGCCTATTCGACGATCAGACCTGGACCACTAGAGTTTAGCGAGTAGGTTGAATAGACGACGACACTCATGGGCTCGATGCGGTCTGAGAGCACAGCGCTAACATCAATGCTTCTTTGCGGACTAAGGGTTACGTCGCACTTGTCTTCATCGTCTTTGGTTATCGCATAGCGATGCAAGCGCACTGAGGCAGACAAACCATTTAACTCCAAATTCACGTCGGCTGCGCAATGGTTCTCGTTTACCAATATCAGCGTGAGGTTTCCTTTTGGGGTACGTAGTGCGGCAGCTACCAATTTCCGATCCTCTTCAAGATACGGCGCATCGACACGAGATGCCAGGACCTCGGCATACTTAGGCAGATAGCGCGATAGCATTGCAAACAGATAATACGAATTAGGCTGAGGCGCGAAGGTATCCAGCAGTTTATCGCGGCCAGCGTCCCAAGTGCGCACCAATTGCCACTGTCCGTCCAGGTCGCCGCGATTGGTAAAACTCCAGCGATTAAAGCCATCCACACCGGCGTTGATGCCGCGCACTACCAGGGATGCGTTCTTTAACCCTGATTGGTAGCAGGCAGGGCCCGCGTCAGTGTGCCCTCTTCCATAGGCCATGGTGCCAAACTCGGAAATGAAGAAAGGTTTGTTCCTCGCGTGTGCCCAGTCCGCCCATTGGCTCATGCGTCTCTCTGCTTCGGTCAAGTTATACTCACCGGGCATCGAGTCAAATACTGCGTTGTATGAGTGCAGATCATACGCGCCGATGTAGGCGTCGAAATCCACCTCGGCAGGTATGAGTTCCGGTAAATCGGTCCGATCTGGTCCGGAAATTGGCACGACTAGCCCGCGACGGTTAAACTCCTCCCGCACAGCTTTCAGGCTCGGACTGAATGGGACCGACTTCATATCGGAGTCCTGCCACCAGGAGAAATTATCATGACCAGGCTCGTTGGCAACCGATACCCAACGGATGCAGGTGTACCCCTTCACCCGTATCAGGTGATCGACAAGCTCTCCGATGCCATAAGCCCATTCCGGTATTGAGTACGGGGCACTGCGCAGCCGCCTGACCGGGTCTTCTGCATTGCCGGGATAGGCGTTCCACGCGACATTCCCCCACATTTGCTGCAAAAAAACGTCAACGCCGAGGTGCTCCGCCCAGTCCAGGACGCGATACAAGACCTGCATCTCGGCACTGTCCCAAGTAAATTCCCGCCGTTCCGGTTCATACATGTGTTGTTCAAGCTCCACGCGGCACCAATTCATTCCCAGCCACTCCGCGTGCTTGAATAGCTCATGCCAGTGCTTGTCGTCTCCAGCGTCCGGGTTACCGCCCCATGCACTGCCGGACCAGGAGCTTCCATTGGGCTTGGCGCCCGGCAACGTGGTGCTTATGGTGTGAAAGGATGCGCCGATGCCGCCACGCATAGCATGAACCGGCTCTGCCGCCGACACGTGGATTTTTACGGGAAACGGCTGTTCAGCCTCATTACAGACGGGATGCGAACCCGGCGGGGTCTGCTTGTGATTGGAGCCCTGACCAGACGCGGATTGCCCCTCGACCGATCCCGAAGTAACGGCCGCAGCTCCCATACTCATCGCACTTACCGCGAGAAATTTTCTTCTTGTTATATTCAGGTGCTTCATTGTTGCTTTCTTTTCAACCGGGAATTCGAGGAATTACAGTGCCAGCAGATCATACACATTCGGCGCAAGGTTGTTTCCCTGGGCCTCAGCATCATCGATGGTGCATCCGGACGATACTGGGTCATCAAAAGAAAAATCCCGGGTATCGTCAAGTCACGTTTCGGATGGAACACCAAGATTCACCTGGTGGTCACAAATGCCCGAATATACAGCCTTTGCGCCGCCGCACGACTACGCATAAGGCGCAAAGGCTCGTTAAAGATCTTCATTAAAAGATCAATTTGGCCGCCACTTGAGCAACACGGCTCGGATCCGCAGAGACGCGGCCGAATTGCGAAGCCGGCGTGTACGTAACCGTTGGTGTTGTGGAGCCGCCCGACGGAGAACTATCCGATTCCGCGAGCGATTGCGACCCCAGCTGGAATTGGCCGTGGTTGAAGGCGTTGAACATCTCTCCGCGAAGCTGGAGATTGAGGCTCTCCAGGATCTTGAAGTTCTTCATAAACCCAAGATCAAAGTTGTTCACTCCGGGTCCGATGAACTGATCGCGGCGCCCTGAACTGAGCTGCCCCCATGGCGGCAAAACAAAGTTTTGCGGGGTGAGGTATGTGCCGCCGGTCGCACGGATATTGCTGTGCACAAGCGGACCTGTCTGATTCGCGTACATGCTGCCGGCATCAAGAAATGCCGTATCAATACCCGCAGAAACGGAGTAGGGGAAACCCGCCTCAAAGGTAGCAATACCGGTAGTCTCCCATCCGGAGATGATTTGCTTCAAAATCCGGCTATCGGTGTGCAATACCGTGTCACCAAAGGGCAGGTTGTAGACCCAACTGGTGACAAAACGTTGCGGGTGATCAAAAATTGCAAGACTCCTGTCAAATCGAAGATTCGGCTGATAGTCGGTGAGGGCATCTTCCGAGGATGCCTCATCCAATACCTTCGACCATACATAGCTCGCTGAAAGCGTGAGGCCCTTTGTCAATTGCCCAGACGCGGTCACATAAAGCGCGTTATACGACGAAGTTCCGACGCTATCAAGGTACTCATAGCCAGGGGTGATATTGGCAAATGGCGCTCTCGCCTGCGCCGCTGTTGCATCATTCGCAGGATTGGCCTCCAAAGCCGCAAGTTGAGACGCATTGGGCAGCGCCGGCTGGTTGACATAGATTACGGTCGGTAGATGCGCGTCCTCGTTTCCAACATATTCCGCAGTGGCCATGAAGTTCCTGCTCAACTGCCTTTCCACACTCGCCGACCACTGGTAAGAGCGGCCATCTACATTTCTCGGGTTATCTCCCTTCGACCCGGTCCCTGCACCTGTTACACTTCCCAGCGGGAAAAAGTTGACATCTTTTAAAAACTGTCCACCAAATAGCTCTTGATAATTTACATATTCGTATCCGTATTGCCATGGCGGTGTCTCTATTTCAAATACGACGGACTGCTCGTCAGCGAGCGCGTAATAAATGCCTCCTCCGGCTCGAATTACGGTTTTGTTATCAGCGAACGGGCGAAACGCAAGACCTGCTCTCGGCTGGAAGTTTGTGGTCTGAGCGTTTTGCAGCCCATCGGGGATGACAGAGCCTTTCCCAGGGACAACACCTTGCGCGGGAATATAGACATTCGAGCTGCTGGCAATCAGAAACTGGCCACCATCCGCCAAGCTGGTCGCGCTGGTATCCAACGTCCCCAAGCGGTTGTATTGGGGAGAGCTGACGTCACGCCATCTTTCAGGAAGCTCATAGCGAAGCCCAAGATCGACGGTCAACCGAGGCGCAATCTTCCAGTCATCCTGGACGTAGGTTTCATAGATGGTGCGCTTCACTCCCGGCGTAGCACCCGTTCCTTGATCGGTCAACCCCACAAATGGATATCCCGATAGAAAATCAGAAAATGCGTAGCCAGTGAAATTCAATCCCGCTAAGCCGTCAGCATAGATGAATAATGCGTTCCAATTCTCAGCATAGAGACTGTCATCCCGAACCGCTTCAAATCCCGCTGCGATGTTGTGGTGCCCGTGCGACCAATTCAAATTGTCACTGTAGTCATAGCTCCATTCAATATCATTGAAGATAACGAATGGTGCAATTGTGTACGCAGGACCTGGCGAGAGTACTGGGCCAGGGGCCAACTGCGGCAAGTTGTATGGCATATTTGCGAAATATTGGAATTTCCCGTTTGCGTTGGAATCGGGATACTGCTCCTGATGGAAGCGCACATAACCCAGGTTAAAAGTGTTGAGCAAATTGGGGGTCAATGTGTGTGTTTCACGCAGGCCCACAACATTTCCGTCCGTTAAGATGTCTTGGGCCCAATATTGAATTGGAAAGGCGTTACTCGTACCCGTCCCATAATCTCTAACGTAAAAACCAGAGATCTGGTCCTTGTCGCTGAAATGATGTTCAAGCTTGGCAATGGTTTGCGTGTCGTTGTTGAAACTCGGCTGCGTTCCCACATAGTCAAAACCGAGAGACAAGCAAGCCATGCAATTGGCAGCCCGGAAAGCGAGCGGGAGGAGCGCCTGCGCCATCGTGGAAGCAATTGGGACCTGATTATTAGTGAAGGTCTGCGTACCAAAGCTGCCTGGCACATACACTGGCCCGAAGTTGCTGCCGGTATAAGGATCCAGACCTGAAAAGTCGCCGCTCATCATGGCCTGCGTCGGAAAAAGCTGACGAGACTGGGTTTTATCCGTAGTGCGAAGAATTTGAGTGCTACCGAGGAAGAAAGTGCGATTTTTCCAAATTGGCCCACCCACTGTGGCGCCAAACTGGTTGTAGCGGAGCTGCTCACCCTCGTAAGCGTAGCCGGGGGCATTTGTGATCACCTGCTGGAAATATGGCTCTGCATCGAGGACGTTGTTGCGCAGAAAATCGTAAGCCGCGCCATGGAAACTGTTTGTGCCAGACTTGAGATCGACATAAACGGAACCCGGGCCGGAATCAGCGGCAGACCCTAACTGCGTAACCGACCGAAACTCCTGCACGGCATCCACATTGGGGGATATGGCAGCCGCGGGAAGTCCTTGTGTATTTATGTTGAGGCTATCCATGCGGAAGACCGTGTACCCCGCTCGCTCACCGGCGATTGTCGGACGGCTGGGGGATACATAACCGTTATAACCCACACTGCTGTTAGGGTTTGGGCTGGATTCGGTGCCGGCGGTCAGCGTGAGCAGGTTGTAAATATCGCGTCCGTT
>CAVSQE010000028.1:0-7539 GCA_963729915.1 uncultured Acidobacteriota bacterium
ACGGGGACGAGGCGGCGCATCGACCGTGGACCAGCGCCTGGAGGAATCAACGCCGCAACCATTGGTATCAATATGTATTCCCCTTCCGGCCCAAGTCTGGGAATCGTAACCAGCAAGTGGGACACTTACCAGGGAGGCGTAGGAGCCAATTTTAATGACAACTTGTTCTCCTTTGCCGACGATGTAAACCTGGTCCGCGGCAAGCATCAGATCGCGTTCGGCGGCGCGTATGTTCGCAACCAGCTGAACATCCTCAACGGCTACCAGGCCTTCGGACAATTCAATTTCAATGGCACGTTCAGCAAGAACGGCCCTGCGGGCACCGTTCCGAACCCCGGTGGCACCGGCGACTCAAACCTCGATTTCCTGACCGGCGCCATGAGCAGCTTCAGTCAGAGCGGATACCAACAGAACGCCCTTCGCGCTCCGATTCCGAGCCTTTATGCGGGGGATACCTACCACGCTTCAAGTCGGTTGGTATTGACGGGGGGCTTGCGCTGGGAGCCGGAATACTGGCCCACGGACTACTTTAACCGCGGCTCCATTTTTAACAATGCTGGCTTCCTCGACAACCAGCACAGCCAGGTCTACCCGAACGCGCCCGCCGGAATCTTCTTTTATGGTGACAAGGGCGTTCCCAAGGGCTTCACCGGAAATTCGCCATGGCAGTTCTCGCCCCGGTTCGGACTCACTTACGATCCGAAAGGCGACGGCAAGATGGTGATCCGCCTCGGCGGTGGTCTGGTATACGACATGCCAAACTTCTTCACTGGCCAGCGTGTGCAACAGAATCCACCATATGCCACGGACGTTGCCAACACTCCAGTCGGGCAGCCCTTGGTCTTCTCTGCTCCCTGGTCCAATGGTGCTGTCACCACCAATCCATTTCCGCTGGCCAACCCACCAACCGCTGCAACCGCAGTGTTCCCAAAGGGTTCGCAGTATATCGGTCTGCCGCCCCACTTCCGTACGCAGTACACCACGCAGTGGACGGCAAGCGTGCAGCGCAACTTTGCGCATGGCTGGCAGGCCCAGGTCGATTACATCGGGAACAAGTCGAGCTTTGTGGCTTTCGGATACCCGATTAACCCCGCAGTCTATATACCGGGTAGTTCCAGCACAGGCAACTACTCTGCGCGGTTCAGGCTGACGCTGGAGAACGCAACACAGGGCCCGCTGTTTTCGGGCGGCGACGGTGGCTCGCTTCTTGGCACTGCGGGAGCCAGTGCGAGTTACAACGCGATTGTAGCGACCATCCAGCACCGCCTGTCATCTACCTTCAGTTTGCTCGGCAACTATACCTGGTCGCATTGCCTCGATATCGAAGACGCGCAGGGAGACCTCAACGGCACCACGGTTGAGAACCCTGATAACATCGGCATGGATCGCGCAAACTGCGGCTTTGACTATCGACACATGGTCAATGCTAGCGTGGTCGCAAAGAGCCACTTCTCGCTTTCGCGCACAGTTGGCCTCATCGTCAACAACTGGGAGATTGCTCCCCTCGTGCGCATCACCGACGGTGCTCCGTTCACCATGCTCACAGGCGAAGATCAATCGTTGACGGATACCAACAATAATCGCCCGAATATTGTGCCGGGACAAAAGATCTACACTGGAAATAAGATCCTGAACAGCGCCGCCTCACCCCAGGTTGCCTATATCAACGGCAACGCGTTTACCCCGCAGGCCATCGGTACCTACGGCAATGTCGGACGAAATTCGCTTCGCGGTCCAAAGTACTTTGAGTTGGACACTGCTCTGAGCCGCTTCTTCCCGATCCACGACCGGCTCGCGCTGGACTTGCGGCTTGAAGCGTTCAACACACTCAATCATCCCGATTTCGGCACTCCCGTTTATCCTTGGGCCCTATGGAGCACGATCGGAGCTGGGTACTATGCCGGCTGGATTGACAGCCAAACGAACGGAGCCCGCATCTTCCAGGGCGCCGTGAAAATCACCTTCTAGCCGTCACCCCCGCCTGAGCGACTAGTTCAGGCGGGGCCCTTGGCCGACTTGAAACGCATGCCGACGAGGTGCTTCCATCGAGGCCTGACGCAGACGGCGCTGTTTAAGTAGCGCCGTTCGCTTTGCGAATTGCGCCGCCGGCAGAAGCCCGCGGCGCACTGCCGTCAAACAATAAAATAAAAGAAGAAGAACTTCCCGCATCGCCAAGAGCATTCGCGTTTCCAGCGAGCGGCCGATCAATGGAGCTCGGGATGAGATTGTCGCATGCACTGGCGCTGCTCTCGATTTGTGCTTCGACGTTGTGCGCAGCTCAACAAGTCAAGAGCTTTCATTTGAAAGACGGCGACAGCGTTGTGATTTACGGAGACAGCATTACCGAGCAGCGCCTCTACTCCGCGATCGTTGAAACATTTGTGGCAACCCGCTATCCGGGGTTGAATGTTTCGTTTGTCAACTCGGGATGGAGCGGAGACACGGTGAATGGCGGAGGCGGTGGTCCCATCGACACGCGGCTCCAACGAGATGTGTTCCCATTTCATCCCAGTGTGGTGGCCATAATGCTAGGCATGAACGATGGCGGCTACCACCCCGCAACCGACGCTAACAATCAGAAGTTCTACTCGGGGTATCGGCATATTGTTGAGAGTCTTCGCGCTAACCTTCCCGGCGTTCGCATTACCGCTATCGAGCCTTCGCCCTATGACAATGTCACGCGGCTGCACGCACCGAGCGGGATACCGGACTTTCAATATAACGACGTATTGCGCGGCTTCAGCATGTGGATTGGCAACTATGCGCAGCAGGAGCACCTGGACACCGCCGACTTCAATACGAATGTTGTCACAACGTTGCACGATGCGTACGCACTCGATCCGGACACCGCAAAGACGATCATTCAGGACCGCGTGCATCCTTCCTTTGCCGGTCACATGGTGATGGCCGAAGAACTGTTGAAGGCGTGGGGCGGGCGCTCCGTTGTCGCCGCGGTCACAATCGATGCTTCAAAGCCGGCGGCAAAAGTAGAAGAAGCTACCGACGCTAAAATCACAGATCTCTCAAACAACGGTTCCCTGAGGTGGACAGAGCTTGACGATGCTCTTCCTCTTCCCTTCAGGCAGTGGGAGGATAAGTGGGATTCCGGCGCTGCGGTAACCCTTGTCGTCAAGAGTTCTGACATTACCGACGCTCTCAATCGGCAGATTCTCAAGGTAAAGGGTCTACACCCTGGTACATACTCAGTGAAGATCGACGACGAATCGATTGGCGTATTCAACAGCGATGAACTTGCGGCAGGCGTCAATCTTGCCCTGCTTAAGACTCCGGCCACCGAGCAGGCGATGAAAGTCTACCAACTGGTTGTCTCGCAGGAAGATATCCACTTCGACTGGTGGCGCCACATCGAATTGCCTCTGGCCGACGACGGCCTGCAGCAATCGGCCTCCGCCATTGATTCCATGCGAGCGCTCGAAGGTGAAATTGAGAAAAGAGTGCATCAAGCAGCTCAGCCCGTTCCGCACCATTTTGAGATTGTTTCGGTCCAGTGAATTAGAACTTCACCTTCACGGCCGCCTACAATTCTCATGGGCATCCGTGCGGCTACCGGTGCTGCGTATGCCTGTTTGCCGGAGAGTCAGATGATCGCGCAACGCTCTACTTCCAGGCTCGATTTGTTGGAGAGAGTTTCGGCGTCTGCCGCCAGCGCCTTGTCGAAGACAACTGGCCCCGCGTTTCGCCGCGCCTACGTGCCAACCATCAATGATGCAACACCTCTTGTGGTCTGTCCCTTCACTGCATCAATCTTCCCCACCCCATCTCGTCGGCGCTACCGGCTTATAAGGAGCCACTTGCCCATGCGTTCCCGTGTTTTTGCGGTTTTCGCGGCAGCTTGCCTGCTGCCGGGAGTTTACGCGTTCCCTGCTTTGCAGTCGCAGAAAGCTCCAGCCGGCGCGAGTGGTCCGGTGAGTAGCGCACCGCTCAACCGTCCTGCGCAGAGAGCAATTGCACAGCCGCCAGACAGTCATCTCATCTTCCAGAGCTTCGGCTTCTGGTCGCCGCGCACAAACCTGAACGCCGATACGGTAATGGTCTACGGCATCGACGACACCACTGCCGCGCGCATCCGCTCCTGGCGGGCGCACGGCTATCGCGTGACCGTGATGACAGGCGTGGCCTGGGGCCCGTATGCGACGTATCTGCGCGGCGACTTCGATGGCAAGGAGCACTGGAACCAGACGCAACAGGACCGGAACGGCAATTTGATCCTGCACGGCAGCCGCGAGGTGCCGTATATCTAGCCCAGCGCTTCTTACGGCCGCTTTCTGGCCAAGGGCGTTGAGGACGCGCTGGACGCAGGTGCAGAGGCAATTTATCTGGAAGAACCTGAGTTCTGGGCGCGCGCCGGATGGAGCGACAGCTTCAAAGCATCTTGGCAGGAGTACTACCACGAGCCGTGGCAGGCGCCGGACAGCTCCGTCGACGCGCAATACCGCGCCTCCAAGCTAAAGTACTACCTCTATCGCAGCGCACTCGCGCAGGTCTTCGACTCGGTTCGCGCCTACGGCAAGCAGCATCATCGCGTTATCCAGTGCTTTGTGGCAACACACTCGCTCTTCAACTACGCGCAGTGGGCCATCGTTAGCCCGGAATCGTCTCTGCTCTCAGTTGGCGCGGACGGCTATATCGCGCAGGTGTGGACAGGGACGTCGCGTGTGCCCAACCTTTATGACGGGGTGCGCCGCGAGCGCACGTTCGAGACGGCCTTCCTCGAATACGGCGCGCTCCAGAATATCGCTCGTTCCTCCGGCAAGCACATCTGGTACCTGAACGATCCCATCGAGGACGACCCTAACCACTCCTGGGGAGACTACCGCAGGAACTGGGAGAGCACTCTAACCGCTTCGCTTCTGCAGCCGTTGGTCGCGCGGTACGAGATTCTGCCCTGGCCCGACCGCGTCTTCGGACCTGATGGGTACCACATGGCAGAGGATCCGAACGCCGCCCATCCTCATCCAGAGAAGATACTCATTCCCCACGCCTACGAAACCGAGTTGCAAACGGTTTTCCACGCGCTGGGCGAGATACAACAGCCCGCTGCTGCCACGCATTGGGAGTCGGCTGGAACACAGGGCATTGGCGTGCTCGTCTCGGATACGGTGATGTTCCAACGCGCCGCGCCCGATCCCTCCGACGCCGATCTTGGACAGTTCTACGGGCTTGCTCTGCCGTTGCTTATGCACGGCATGCCCATCGAGCCGGTGCAGATCGAAAGCACGTATAGCCAATCCGCGCCGGGATTCTTGAGCCGCTACAAGATCCTGCTGCTTACTTACGACGGCCAAAAGCCGCCCTCACTTAAGTTCCACACTGCACTCGCCGCGTGGGTCCGCGCCGGCGGCGCGCTGATCGTTCTTGATGACGACCAGGACCCCTACAACCGCGCGCGAGAATGGTGGAACTCCGGCAAGATGCACTACGACACGCCGCGCGATCACCTCTTTGATAAGCTTGGGCTTTTGCCATCGGCACCTGGTCTCCACGCTGTTGGACACGGCTTTGTGCTTTATGAATCGCTCAGTCCCGCCGCGTTGACACATTCGCCCGACGGCGCACAGACCCTGTTGAGCTTCGTGAAGAAAGTTGCCGGAGCCATCCAACTGTCCATCAAGGAGACCACTTCTCTTGTTCTCCGTCGCGGTCCCTACGTCGTCGCTGCGGGCCTGGATACGGAGCCCAGCGAAGCATCGCTGCCGGGCGCACCTTCGTTCACGGTGCACGGAGACCTGGTCGATCTCTTCGATGCGGACCTGAAGGAGGGCAATGCGGTTACCGTCACGCCGGGTATGCACGCGCTGCTGCTCGATGTGAACTATTTCAAATCCTCGACGCCCCGCATCCTGGCCGCGGCCGCAAAGATCACCGCCGAGCACGCCACCGCGCGCAGTCTCAGCTTCACGGCTGAGGGCGTTGACCAGACGCAGGCTGTTGTCCGTGTGCTTGCACCGCGTGCGCCGCGCTCGGTCACACTGAACCGCAAGCCGCTGGACGCCGCGCAGCTTACGTGCGCCGGCCGCACTCTCCTTCTGTGTTTCACCAACACTGCAGCGCCGCAGCGGGTCGAAATCCTGTTTTAGCCATTGAATTAATCTGAACCTGAACAGCTAAAGAATGCACTCAATTCCGCCAGTTCATACAGTCCAATCCTGCCAGTGGCGGTGTGAGGCGAGGAAGCAGTGATCGGCCCCGGGAATTCTGAACCACGGAAAATGCTAGTTTTCGGCCGGAATCGAGCCCGCAGAGGGAATCTCGGCCGCAGGAAGCTTGAGATCTCGAGCTTTGCTTCGGGCGGCCAATCTTTTCTTACGGGCCTTCTTGCCGCGGCTCAGCCAATAATCCCGTTGGCGTTGTCAACGGGAACACCCCTCATCGCAAAACCGCTGGCCAGCGCGCTCAACTTCAAAGAACGCCCGACATTGGGTATTGGCACAATCGCCAAGGTCGCGAGATTGAAGGAATTCCCTCCTGAGTATGCCGTACAGTAGTGGGCGAATCCCGAAGCGGATGTAAGAGTGCATTTCTGGAGGGTTAGGGAAGGCAAGCGAAGGGAACATGTTCACCAATTCACAGATGACAATTCGTGCATCAACTTGTGGTGGCAGCAACAGATCGGGTCCAGATTTGGCGAGTGCCGCGATTCTTCGAATTGAATCTGCACGGACTCTCCAGAGTGGGTTTTTCCCGCGCTCCTTCTTCTCTCGATTCCACTGTCGCGGCCACTGCCGAATGCCTCGCGCAATCACAGCCTCTTGCGCTTTGGTGGACTCGATGTCGAACTCAGGTTCTTTCTTGGCCAACTCCGCCACCAAGCCTAGCGCCGCTTTATAGATTCGCTGTTCGCTTCTCAACTCCAGAAGATCTTGCCAGACCCGCATCAATCGCTGAGGTGGAGGATCGTCGGCGCTCCTTGAACCGAGCGGGGGATCGAATGGCAACAATCTCCAACTCATGGAAACAACCGGGCCGAAGTTGTGCACGAATTCGATGAGTTCATCGTCGCCATCTGCGTTCGCGAAGCGGATACTGGCCCTTGCACGTTTCGGGCAAAGGCTTGAAATGATTGGACCCGAAGAACGCCCTCAAATTGCGTAATTAGATGAATCCTCAACGGCAGCCTTCCGACGGGTACTTAACTGGATGACCTTGGCGGGAACCTTGTTTTCTAGTCCGGTCTCGGAACAGTGCGAAAGGGGACTGGCGAGCTCCACGATGGAGAAAACGTGGGTTTTCTGCGCTGTTATCCATGGCAGAGATTGCTCTCTGGTCCCTTTCAGAGTCGAATACGCGCGAGTTTGCCCGGAATCTAGAGGAATCTCTGGTGGATCTCTATAAGTTGCTCATTATGTTGACTTTATGGCGGGCAAAGAGACATTCGAACTTGCGGTACCCTTTTCGTTCCTCGAATTCAGAGAATTGTGATTGTGTTTCCGTCGCCAGGCCAATTTCCGATGGCCAATCGGACCTTGGTGGACGCTTTGGCAATTTGGCATCATTGCTGAGCGCTACAGTCAACATCGG
>CAVSQE010000029.1:0-76658 GCA_963729915.1 uncultured Acidobacteriota bacterium
CACACCGACGCTGCGGTTTCAGACCTCGCTGACGACTGACGATCTGACGACGTGAACGCCGCACAAGCCGCTTCTGACGACGCGCAAGCGCACGGGCGGACGCCGCAACTCGGGCGACCTGACCATCCGCCATCAAGGCGGCGGGCACAAGCAGAAGCTGCGCGCGATCGATTTCAAGCGCGAGAAGTATGGCGTGCCGGGCAAGGTGGCGACGATCGAGTACGATCCGAACCGTTCGGCGCGTATTGCGCTGGTGCACTACGCCGACGGCGAAAAGCGCTATATTTTGCAACCTGTCGGGCTGAAGGTGGGCGCTACGGTGACCTCCGGTCCCGAGGCCGACATCCTGGTGGGCAACGCGCTGCCGCTCAAGAACATTCCCGCGGGCACCACGGTGCACGCCATCGAACTGCGGCCGGGCAAGGGCGCGCAGATGGCGCGCTCGGCGGGTGCACAGGCCCAGCTGGTGGCGAAGGAGGGCGAGTACGCCCTGCTCAAGCTGCCTTCCGGCGAAACGCGCAGGGTTCTTGTGGAGTGCATGGCGACGGTCGGGCAGGTGGGCAATACCGATCACGAGAACATTTCGATCGGCAAGGCGGGCCGCAATCGCTGGATGGGTATCCGGCCGACGAATCGCGGCGTGTCCATGAATCCGGTCGACCATCCGCACGGTGGTGGTGAAGGCAAAACTTCGGGCGGACGCCATCCGGTAACCCCGTGGGGCCAGCCCACACGCGGCTACAAGACGCGCAACAACAAACGGACCGACGCTATGATTATCAGCCGCCGGGCGAAGTAGAAGTGCAGCTTCTAGCTACTAGCTTCTAGCTGCTAGCTAATGGTTGCGAGGTAAGAGATTTCAGGCAATAGCCGGCTGATAGCGGGAGCGATTCAAAGCTGGAAGCCAGGAGCTAGAAGCTAGGAGCTGTTTTTATGGGACGTTCGACAAAAAAAGGGCCGTTTGTGGATGCGCACCTGATGGTGAAGGTGGAGGCGCTGAACAAGGCCAACGACAAGAAAGTGATCAAGACGTGGACGCGGCGCTCGACGATCTTTCCCGAGTTCGTGGGCCACACCATCGCGGTGCACAACGGCAAGAAGTTTGTTCCCGTGTACGTGACCGAGAACATGGTGGGACACAAGCTGGGCGAGTTTGCGCCGACCCGCACGTTCAAGGGACACACCGGCGGATCGAAGGCTGCAGAGACCACGGCTAAGCCGGCGTAAAGGTAGCTTCTAGCCACTAGCTTCTAGCCTCTAGCTCGAACGAGGGAGAACAAGCGGTCTAGGCAAAAGGTATTAGCTGGGCGTAGCGAGCACGAAGCGACTCCTGGTACAAAACGAGCTAAAAGCTAGGAGCTAGAAGCTAGCAGCTGGTTTTTGAGGAAGGCATGAGTATGGCAGTTCAAACAAGGGAATACCGGGCCACGGCGAAGTTCCAGCGCGTGTCGCCGCAGAAGGCGCGGCTGGTGCTGGACCTGATCAAGGGGCGCGGGGTGCAGGAGGCGCTGGATACGGCGGCCTTCACCAAGAAGCGCATCGCTCCGGTGGTGCACAAGCTGCTGACTTCGGCGATCGACAACGCCAAGTACGTGGCCGGCGAGGAAGGCATCGATCTGGATGTGGACAATCTCTACGTCAAGAATGCCATCGCCAACGACGGGCCGCGCATGAAGCGCATCCGTCCCGCACCCATGGGGCGGGCGTATCGCTACCAGCGCCGGCTCACGCATATTGAGCTTTCGGTGGCCGAGCGCCAGGCGAAGTCGGGATTGGTGACCAGGGTAGAGGAGCCGGCGCCTGCGCCGGAGTCCGCAAAGGCGGCCAAGGCGAAGAAGGCTGCGCCCGCGGCGGCCAAGGTGAAGGAAGCTGCTCCCAAGGCCCAAAAGAAAAAGGCGACGGAGACCGGGGAAACCAAGCCGGCAGCCAAGGCTGCGGCAACCAAGAAGGCCGGCAAGTAGGCCTGGAGTTTTTGAGAGGAAAAGTATGGGACAGAAAGTCCATCCTTACGGATTTCGGCTTGGCGTCAACAAGCCATGGCGTTCGCGCTGGTTCTCGGAGCGCGAGTACGACAAGCTCCTGGTCGAGGACGTGAAGCTGAAGGCGGAGTTGCGCGAGAAGCTGAAGGCTGCAGGCGTGAGCTCAGTGGAGATCGAGCGCCCGGGCAACAAGCTGCGCTTCCTGATCCGAACAGCGCGTCCCGGCATCGTGATCGGCCGCAAGGGCGCCGAGATCGAGAAGCTGAAGACCGAGCTCGGCAAGCGCACCAACCGCGATGTGTTCATCGACATCATCGAGGTGAACAAGCCGGAGCTGGATGCGCAGCTGGTGAGCGAGAACATCGCGCTGCAACTGGAAAAGCGCGTCAGTTTCCGCCGGGCGATGAGAAAGAGCGTCGATTCGGCGCTGCGCTTCGGTTGCAAGGGAATCAAGGTGCGCGTTTCCGGCCGGCTGAACGGCAACGAAATCGCGCGCTCGGAGTGGTATCTGCAGGGGCGTTTGCCGCTGCACACGCTGCGCGCCGATATCGACTACGGCTTTACGGAAGCGCACACGACCTACGGCGTGATCGGCGTGAAGACGTGGATCTATCGCGGCGACATTTACGAGCAGAAGCGCCGCCAGGTTCCGCCGGTTGGGAAGACGGCGTTTTAAAAGCCGTGAATCGTGAACCGTGATCGCGTTCACGGACCACGGTGCACGGTACACGATCGTTGAGGGTTTTCGTTATGTTGATGCCGAAGAAAGTGAAGTTCCGGAAGCAGCAGAAGGGCAAGCGCCGCGGCAAAGCGTGGCGCGGTTCGACGCTGTCGTTTGGCGAGTACGGTTTGAAGGTGATGGAGTGCGGTTACATCACCGACCGGCAGATCGAGGCCAGCCGTGTGGCGATGACGCGTTTCATCAAGCGCGGCGGCAAGATCTGGCTGCGCCTCTTCCCGGACAAGCCGATTACCAAGAAGCCGGCGGAAGTCCGCATGGGCTCGGGCAAGGGCGCGCTGGACCACTGGGTGGCAGTAGTGCGGCCGGGCAAGATCCTGTTCGAGATGGAAGGCGTGACGCCGGAGACAGCGGCCGAGGCTATGCGCCTGGCGTCGCACAAGCTGCCGCTCAGGACCAAGTTCGTGATGCGGCCCGGCGCGGAGAAGACCGCGGTGAAGGTAGCGGAGTAAAGACCGGCCGTCAGCGATTGGCTTTTAGCGAATCGGTGGCGGGGAAAAGATTCAGGCGATGGCTGGGCTGTTCGCCGGAGCAAGACGAAGCTAAAGGCTGAGAGCCGATAGCCAGGAGTTTTAAGAGATGGAACTCGCAAAGATGCGGAATTTGAGCGACGACGAGCTCAGGCACCAGGAGAAGACCTCCGCGGAGCAGCTGTTCCGGCTCCGCTTCCAGGTTTCCCTGGGGCAGAACGACGGCGTGAAGAAGCTGCGCCAGCTGCGCAAGGAGATTGCGCAGATCAAGACCGTGGCGCGGGAGCGCGAGCTGGGCATTCACGGCGAAAGCCAGGAAGCGAAGCCGGCTGCCGAAGCCAAGGTGGTGAAGGCGGAAGAGCCCGTTGCGGCCGCTGAAGTCAAGGCGCCAAAAGCGACGAAGAAAGCCGCTCCGAAAACCGCTGCGGCGGCGAAGACCAAGACAGCGAAAGCGAAGGAGACGCGCAAATGACGGCGACTGAGAAAACGGCAGCAGCAGCGCCGACCTCGCGGCGTAATGAAAAGGTGGGTCAGGTAGTTTCTACCAAGATGCAGAAAACCATTGTGGTCGCGGTGGAGATGCGCAAGGCCCATGCCAAGTACAAGAGGATCGTGCGCTCGACCAAGAAGTTCTACGCCCACGATGAGCAGAGTTCGGCGCGCATGGGCGATGTGGTGCGCATCCGGGAAACGCGCCCGCTGAGCAAGCTGAAGCGGTGGTCGCTCGAAGAGATTGTGCGGCGGTCGGCGCTCGGCCAGATTGAAGACGCCGTGCTTCCGGGCGAAGTGGTACCCACCGAGAAGTAAGGCTGCCGAGAGGAGAAAGAAACCATGGCTGTACAAATGAGAACCATGCTCGCGGTGGCGGACAACTCCGGCGCGCGCAAACTGCAGGTGATTCTGCCCCTGGGTGGCGGGCTGGGCGCGAGCGCCGGTTTGGGCGACGTTGTGACGGCGGCGGTAAAGGAAGCTTCCCCCGACGGCACGGTGAAGAAGGGCAAGGTGGTGAAGGCGGTGATCGTGCGTACGCGCAAGGAGCACCGGCGCCGCGACGGCACCTACATCCGCTTTGACGAAAACGCGGCGGTGGTGATCAGCGACGATCACGAGCCGGTGGGCACGCGCGTCTTTGGACCCGTGGCCCGCGAACTGCGCGAGAAGAAGTTTTTGAAGATTGTTTCCTTAGCTCCCGAGGTTGTCTAAACGGAGGAGCAAGTTCACAGTTCGCAGCTCACAGTGACTGCGCAACGAACTGCGAACTAAGAACTACGAACTGTTTCGGAGAAACGAATGGCGAGTTTGATGATTCATCGCAACGATACGGTCAAGGTCCTTACCGGCTCTGACCGGGGCAAGACGGGCCGTGTGCTGCGTGTCTTCCCCGACAAGGGCACGGTGCTGGTGGAGCACGTGCGCGTGGTCAAGAAGACGGTCTCGAGCAAGGGCGGCCAGCGGACCAAGGGCGGCATCGCCGAGCAGGAGTCGCCGATCAACGTGTCGAACGTTGTGCTGGTGTGCCCCAGTTGCGGCAATGCGCGTGTGGGCCACAAGGTTGAGGGCGACTCGCGTTTGCGGATTTGCAAGAAATGCGGGCAAGAGCTGCCCACGAAGAAGTAGAAAGTCAGTTGTCAGTGATCAGTGGTCAGCGGGTTCGTGCTGAGGCGAGATGCAAAGAAGGCTGGCAACGGATTGCAAGGTTGAAAGGCCGAACGGAAAAGGCGCGAAGCGCGATTGCCTGGACGGCCAGTCCCTTCCGAAACGGTAAACGGGCGGCAAGCCCAATCCGAGAGCCGGAAGAAAGAGAGCAGAGAGATGGCGGCAAGGTTGAAAGAGAAGTACCACAAGGAGATCAAGCAGGCGCTCCAGAAGGAGCTCGGGCTTGAGAATGCAATGGCGGTGCCACAGCTCAAGAAGATCGTGATCAACATGGGGCTGGGCGAAGCCACGCAGAATTCGAAGCTGCTGGACCCGCTGGTGGCCGATCTGACGCAAATCGCCGGCCAGAAGCCGGTGACCACGAAGGCGAAGAAGTCGATTGCGGCCTTCAAGGTGCGCACCGGCAATGCCATCGGAGCGATGGTTACACTGCGTTCCGACAAGGCCTACGAGTTTCTCGATCGCCTGATCTCGATCGCACTGCCGCGCGTGCGCGACTTCCGCGGCGTATCGACGAAGAGTTTTGACGGGCGCGGCAACTACACGCTCGGCCTGCGCGACCAGTTGATCTTTCCGGAGATCGACTACGCAAAGGTGGAAAAGCTGAAGGGCATGAACATCACGATTGTGACCACGGCGAAGGACGACAACCAGGCGCGTGCGCTGCTCAAGCACTTTGGCATGCCCTTCCGCCAGGGCGCGTAAAGAGAGAGTTGAGGATTTATGGCAACTACTGCAAAAAGAGTGAAGGACGCGCGGAAGCCGAAATTTTCGAGCCGCAAGCACAATCGCTGCCAACTGTGCGGGCGGCCGCGGGGTTTCCTGCGCAAGTTCGGCGTATGCCGTTTGTGTTTCCGGTCGCTGGCGCTGAAGGGCGAGATCCCCGGCGTCAACAAGTCGAGCTGGTAGAAAAACAGTTGTCAGTGGACAGTGGTCAGTTTGTTCGTGCAGGTACAGACCACTGAGTCAAATCGAAGCAAGATTGACTGACCACTGATCACTGAAAACTGATCACTGTAGTAAGCATTCCCGCAGGTTCCCGACGCATAAGCGGCGGGCGAACGGGGGATGAAGGAGAAGGAATGAGTCTGACCGATCCAGTAGCAGATTTTCTGGCGCGCATCCGGAATGCGATCCGGGCGCGTCATCAGAAGCTGGATGTTCCCGCTTCGAAGCTGAAGGCCGAGATTGCCCGCATTCTCAAGGAAGAGGGCTACATCTCGAACTACAAGGTCCAGAATGAGGAAGGCAAGCTGGTGCTGCGCGTGTATCTGAAGTACGGCGGCACAGAAGCGGCCATTCGCGACCTGGCGCGCGTTTCGCGTCCCGGCTGCCGCGTGTATGTCGGCCGCGACGATATCAAGCGCGTGCAGGGCGGGCTGGGCATTTCGATTTTGACTACGCCCAAGGGCGTGATGACGGGCCGCCAGGCGCGCCGCGAGGGTGTAGGCGGCGAACTGCTGTGCGAAGTCTGGTAGGACTGGCTGTCCAGGCAATGGTCTTCGATGTATGGAAGCCGGCCGTGGTGGTGATTAGAAGCTGAATGATCGGGCCTTTGGCTCGATCGGGCTGCAGTGGAACGTAGGAGCGGAAGCGCTCCGGCGGGACTCGCAAGCCAAGAAGGAATTTGAAGAATGTCGCGCATTGGAAAGAAACCGATCCCGCTGCCGGCGGGCGTGAAGTACACGGTCGAGGGCAACACCGTGCTGGTGGAAGGCCCCAAGGGCAAGGTCACGGCGCTGATCGCCGATGGCATCACGCTGAAGACGGAAAACGGGAACCTGGAGATCGAGCGGGCGAGTGAAGACAAGGCCGCGCTGCACGGTTTGACGCGCGCCCTGGTGAATAACGCCGTGCACGGCGTGACCAAGGGATGGACCCGGGAGCTGGACATCGTGGGCATCGGCTACCGCGCCGAGTTGAAGGGCAAAGGCACGGTGGTGTTTACGCTGGGCTACTCGCATCCCATCGAAGTTCCGCTGCCGACGGGCATTGAAGTGGCCATCGATCCCAAGCAGACGCACCTGACGGTCAGCGGCGTCGACCGGCAGAAGGTGGGCCAGGTAGCGGCCGACATGCGTTCGTTGCGCAAGCCGGATCCGTACAAGAACAAGGGTGTGCGCTACTCCGACGAGCGGCTGAAGAAGAAGGCCGGCAAGACCGGCGCGAAGTGATCGCGTTTGCGAGGCGTCTGAGCCTCGCGCGATCATCCTGACGCTGAACGTAGTGAAGGGGAAGGATCTGAATCCGAACGGGGCCGCGAGGCGGTTCCGCTGATAGGTGAGAAAAGACGATGATTACGCAGACCAAGAGGAACGAGATTCGCAAGACCATCCACTCGCGCATCCGGGCGAAGCTGTCGGGGACGACGGAGCGGCCGCGGCTGAACGTGTACCGCTCGCTCAATCACATTTACGCGCAGGTGATCGACGACCAGAAGGGCGAGACGCTGGTGTCGGCTTCGACCCTGCAGGCAAAGTCGAAGACCGGCGGCAACGTCGCGGCAGCCAAGGAGATCGGCAAGACGATCGCGGAGCAGGCCGTGGCCAAGGGCATCAAGCAGGTGGTCTTCGATCGCGGCGGCTATCTGTATCACGGCCGCGTGAAGGCGCTCGCCGATGCGGCGCGCGAAGCGGGACTGGAATTCTAATGGCAGCTACTAGCCGCTAGCTTCTAGCTGCTAGCTGATTGAGTTAAGTTGACGATCTTGCCCAAGCGGGATGGGCTAGAGGCTGGGAGCTAGAAGCAAGTAGCTCAAAAGGATAGCAATGACGATGTTGACGAAGAAACTCGATGCCAACCAGTACAACCTGAAGGATCAGGTGGTGGCCATCAATCGCGTCACCAAGGTGGTGAAGGGCGGCAAGAATATGTCGTTTGCCGCGCTGGTGGTGGTGGGCGACGCCGCTTCGGGCGTGGTGGGCTACGGATCGGGCAAGGCCAAAGAAGTTCCCCAGGCAATTCGCAAGGGAATTGAATCGGCCAAGAAGAACCTGGTAAAAGTCCATCTAACTGACACCACGATTCCGCACCAGGTCTTGGGCCGCTTCGGCTCCGGCCAGGTGCTGCTGAAGCCGGCGCCGGAAGGCACAGGCGTGATTGCTGGCGGTGCGGTGCGCGCGGTGATGACCTCGGTCGGCGTGCAGAACGTGCTGACCAAGAGCATCGGCTCGCCGAACCCGCACAACGTGATCAAGGCGACGTTCGACGCGCTCGCGCAGTTGCGCGACAGGGCCGATGTGGCAGCGGCGCGCGGCAAGCAAGTGGAGGATCTGTGATGGCCGCAACCAAGAAGATTCGCATTCAGTATTACCGGTCGAAGAACTCCACGCCTGCCAAGCACAAGGCTGTGGTGAAGGGCCTGGGCTTTACGCGGCTCAATCAGATCGTGGAGCGCGAAGATACCGAGTCGATTCGGGGCATGGTGAAGGCAGTGCCGCACCTGGTCCGCATTGTTGAGAACTAGTGAAA
This sequence comes from uncultured Acidobacteriota bacterium, assembly GCA_963729915.1. Taxonomy (GTDB): domain Bacteria; phylum Acidobacteriota; class Terriglobia; order Terriglobales; family Acidobacteriaceae; genus Telmatobacter. The sequence goes on from CAVSQE010000029.1 coordinate 8,316, forward strand.
GAGTGAATGAAGTGAAAGAGAGCTTTCGGGCCCGATTCACTTCCTTCACTTTTTCACTCCTTCACTCATTAGAAAACGCGAGTCGGCCGTCTGAACTGCCGGCGTTATAGCGAGGGGAATATGGCAAAGAATTTATCGAATTTGCGCGCGCCTCGGAAGGCTAACACCGGGCGCAAGCGCGTGGGCCGGGGCATGGGATCCGGCATGGGCAAGACCTCGACGCGCGGCCACAAGGGTCAGGGATCGCGTACCGGCACGAGCCTGATGCGGGGATTTGAAGGCGGCCAGATGCCGCTGCATCGCCGGCTGCCCAAGCGCGGATTTACCAACATCTTTCGCACCGAATACACCGTGGTGAACCTGGACCGCATTGCGGAGTTGGGCGTGGCCAAGATCGGCCTCGACGACTACCGCAAGCTGGGGCTGGCCTCGAACAAGAAGGCGCTGATCAAGATCCTGGGTTCGGGCGAACTCAAGAAGGCGGTCACCATCACCGCGCACAAGTTTTCCAAGTCGGCGGCGGAGAAGATTGAAAAGGCCGGCGGCAAGGCTGTGGTTGTGGGTGGCGAAACGGCTCCTGCGGCAGCGTAGCGCGACGGTAGAGACGATGATTCCTGGGTCTCGGTAAGGGACCCAGGATTTACATTCTCTGGTGTGACGCAAAGCACGTCCGCGGTTCCCCGGAGTTCGGTAGTCTGAGAGCACCAGGGAACTCCGGGTAAGATGGGATCAAAAGACGAATTGGCCGGCGCATCGAAGCGCCTGAAGCGGATAACCCGATATGCTTGAGAAATTTCTCAATATCTTCCGGATTCCCGACCTGCGCAAGCGGGTGCTTTTCACCCTGGGCATTTTAGCCGTCTACCGTCTGGGTGCGTGGATTCCCACGCCCGGCGTGAACACCAACCAGCTGGAGATCATGTTCAACCAGCAGACCGGCTCCATGTTTGGCCTGATGGACCTGTTCAGCGGCGGTACGTTGCGCCGCATGACGATCTTCGCGCTGGGCATTATGCCTTACATCACCGCGTCCATCATCTTTCAGCTTTTGACCGTGGTGTATGAGCCGCTGGCGCGCATCCAAAAGGAAGGCGAGCTGGGCCGGCGCAAGATCACGCAATGGACGCGCTACGTCACCGTGGTCCTTGGCGTCCTCCAGTCCATCGGTATCGCCGCCATTCTTACCAAGCAGGGCCTGGTGCTCAATCCGGGGCCGGGCTTTATCCTCATGACCGTGCTAACGCTCACTGCCGGCACCACCTTCATCATGTGGCTCGGCGAGCAGATTACCGACCGAGGCATCGGCAACGGCATGAGCCTGCTCATTTTCGCGGGCATTGTGGCCGGACTGCCGCGCGGCGTGGCCGACCTGGTGCAGAAGGTGCAGACCGACGCCTGGGGGTCGATGTCGTTCCTGGTGGTTCTGCTGCTGGTGGCCGGCATGGCCGCGGTGGTGGGCTTCATCGTCTACGTGGAGCGCAGCGAACGCCGTATTCCCATCCAGAGCGCGCGGCGCATCGTGGGCCGGCGCATGATGGGCGGCCAGTCAAGCCATCTGCCTTTGAAGGTGAACTCCGGCGGCGTGATGCCGATCATTTTTGCCAGCTCCATACTCTCAGCGCCTTTGCTCTTCGGCCAGGTGGAGTGGGTGCAGAACAACCGTTTCCTGCAGCCCATCCTACTGGCGCTTTCACCGGGCTACCCGTGGTACGAGTTGCTGAACATCCTGGGTATTATCTTCTTCGCGTATTTCTACGTGTCGATCGTGATGCGTCCGGACGATATTGCCGATAATTTCCGCAAGTCGGGATCGTTCATTCCGGGCATCCGGCCGGGCAAGCGGACCAGCGACTTTATCAACGACATTCTGACGCGCATCACGCTGGTGGGCGCGCTCTACCTGATTCTGGTGCAAATGGTGCCCACCTTCCTCATTTCGGGTATCCGCTTCGACAAGATTTGGCTTATCGGGAGGTTCTTCGAAAATCTGCCCACCTTCATGATTCACGGCATGAATGTGAACTTCTACTTCGGCGGCACCTCGCTGCTGATTGTGGTAGGTGTGGCGATGGATACCGTTAACCAGATCGAATCGCAGCTGATCATGCGCCACTATGACGGCTTTTCCCCGCGCTCCGGTCGCATAAGGGGAAGGAAAACCTGGTAATGTCTTCATCTGTTTCATCTGAGGTTTCTATGGAAAGTGGCCGGGACACGGGAACGAAAACCGTACCCGGCCCGATTCTTTTGCTGGGAGCTCCCGGCGTGGGCAAGGGTACCCAGGCCAAGGAACTGGTCAAAATCTGGAATATCCCCCAGATCTCGACGGGCGATCTGCTTCGCGCCAACGTGGCCCAGGGGACGAAGCTGGGCATGGTGGCCAAGCAGATTATGGGCCGGGGCGAACTGGTGCCGGATTCCCTGGTCAATGAGATGGTGGCGCTGCGCCTGCTGGAGCCCGATACGGCCCGGGGCTACATTCTGGACGGGTTCCCCCGGACGCTGGGCCAGGCCAACTGGCTGGACGGGCGTCTGGCGGCGCAACCCGAGTGCCTGCCGGTGGTTGCCGTCAGCATCCAAGTGAACTATAATCAATTGTTACGGCGCATTACGGGGCGCCGGAATTGTCCTGTCTGCCAGACCATCTACAACGTGTATATGCATCCTCCCAAACGGGATGGATTCTGCGATGTAGAGGGTGCAGCGCTGATCCAGCGAGCCGATGACACGGAAGAGGTCTTCAAGGAGCGCATGCGCGCTTATGTGGCCCTCACCGCGCCTGTTGTCGAGCACTACCGGGCTCAGGGACGATTTGCGGAAGTGGATGGAGACCGGCCGATCGATACGATCGCTGCCGGAATTGTTGCCGCCGTCGAGCGGTTGCGCCATACGGCGTAGCCTTCGGGGCGGGTTTGTGCGTGTGAAGTTAGCAGACAGCACACAGCAAGCAGCTGACAGCGATGCAATCGTCAACTGTTAGCTTTCTGCTGTTAGCTGAAGGCTGGTTTTTCTTGGCTGTGGTATTGAAGTCGTCCCAGGAGATCGAAAAAATGCGCCGCGCCGGACAGATTGTCCGCGAGGTTCTGGAACTGGTGCGCAGCAAGGTAAAGCCGGGCGCGTCCACGTTCGATCTCGAGAAAGCCGCCGAAGCGCGGTTGAAAGAACTGGGCATCAAGGCAGCGTTCAAGGGATATCACGGGTATCCCTGCGTACTGTGCACCTCAGTCAACAGCGAGGTGGTGCACGGCATACCATCGCCCAAACGGGTCCTGAAGGAAGGGGACATCGTTTCGGTGGACTTCGGCGTGGTGGCGGACGGCTACTACGGCGATGCGGCAATAACGGTGCCGGTAGGCGCCATTGATGACAAGGCCGCGCGGCTGCTGAAGACGACCGAAGAGTCGCTCAAGGCAGGCATTGCGGCAGTTCGTCCCGGGGCGACCCTGGGCGATGTGGGAGCCGCGGTGCAGAAGGTGGTCGAGGGCCAGGGATTTTCCGTGGTGCGCGATTTTGTGGGCCACGGCATCGGCGTCCAGATGCACGAAGATCCGCAGGTGCCGAACTTTGGCGAAGCGGGTCAGGGCATGAAGCTGAAAGTGGGCATGGTGATCGCGATCGAGCCTATGGTGAATGTCGGCAAGCCCGATGTGAGAGTGCTGGACGACGGCTGGACGGCTGTGGCGGCCGATGGAAGCATGAGCGCTCATTTTGAGCACACTGTTGCGGTCACTGCGACCGGAGCAAGAATTCTGACCGAGTAGCAATACTCTGGTCCAAAAGGCAAAGGCGCGTGAGCGCCAAAACCCCAAGGCGCGCGAGCGCCAGAAGTGGACACTGATTGTCGAAGGAAGATGCGATTGAGGTAATGGCAACCGTCCTTGAGACGTTGCCCAATGCCATGTTCAAGGTCAAGCTCGAGAACAACCACGAAGTCTTGGCCCATGTCTCGGGTAGGATGCGCAAGAATTTCATCCGGATTTTGCCCGGCGACCGCGTGGCGGTGGAGCTGAGTCCATACGACCTGAATCGCGGCCGGATCGTGTACCGGTACAAGTAGCAATCGAAAAAGATTCCGCGCCACAATTTCATGGGCGGAGAAGGGCAACAAGGATGAAAGTCCGGGCATCGGTAAAGAAGATTTGCGTCAAGTGCAAGGTGATTACTCGCTCAGGCGTGGTACGCGTGATCTGCGAGAATCCCAAGCACAAGCAGCGTCAGGGATAAGCAAGACCTGGCAGGAATGGGGACTTCCAGAAAGCAGGGACTAAGGGACGTAGGGACTAGGGACTAGAAAACACTCGAAATTGCTGGCATCAGCAATACTGGCCGAGTCCCTTAGTCCCGAATCCCTAAGTCCCTGCATTCAAGAGGCGAGTTAGCCGGAGTCAAGGCTTGCGATGAACCTCGGAAGACGCTCCGTAAAACCCGTGCGAACCGGTTGAGGCCGGGGGCACATAACCAGAGAAGGAACTGAGAATGGCACGTATTGCTGGCGTCGATCTGCCCCGCAACAAGCAGGCAAGGATCGCGCTTACTTACATCTTCGGCATCGGCCAGCCTCGCGCGCTCAAGATTCTGGAAAAGGCGAACGTTGACGCCTTCAAGAAAATCCAGGACCTGGGCGAGGACGAGGTCAACCGCATCCGCCAGGTCATTGAGGACCAGGGTGACGTCGAAGGCGACCTGCGCAAGGACGTCTCGATGCACATCAAGCGCCTCATTGACATTCAGAGCTATCGCGGCCTGCGCCACAGGAAGTCCCTTCCCGTGCGCGGCCAGCGTACCCACACCAATGCCCGCACTCGCAAGGGCCCGCGCAAGGGCACGATTGCCGGCAAGAAGAAAGCGAGCGCGAAGACCTAATGGCGAAACCAGAACAGAAGGCCGAAGCCGGCAAAAAGGGCAAGACCAAAAAGTTCAAGAAACGCGAGCGCAAGAATGTGCCGTATGGCGTGGCGCACATTCAGGCTTCGTTCAACAACACCATCGTTACCATTACCGACCAGATGGGCAACACGCTGAGCTGGAAGAGCTCGGGCTCTCTGGGCTTCCGCGGTTCGCGCAAGGGCACGCCGTTCGCGGCGCAGCAGGCGGCTTCAAACGCTGCCGGCATGGCGCGCGATCACGGCGTGCGCGTAGTGGATGTGCGCGTCGCCGGTCCGGGGTCTGGCCGCGAATCGGCCATCCGTGCGCTGGCTGCCGCGGGCATCGAGGTAAAGACCATCCGCGACGTGACGCCGGTGCCGCACAACGGCTGCCGTCCGCCGAAGCGGCGCAGAGTGTAAGAACGGTGCGAGTGTGAGCGTGAAGTGTGAGACGCAACCACACTCACACCGCACACTCACACTTTAAGATCCACCGGGCCGGGACGAAGTACGCACCGTCGTACGTAAACCGGCCGTCATCCGAAGTCAGGAGAAGAAATGGCACGTTATACCGGACCAGTTTGCCGCCTTTGCCGTCGCGAAGGCACCAAGTTATTTTTGAAGGGCACCAAGTGCCTCTCGGACCGCTGCCCGCTGGAGAAGCGCAACTTCCCGCCGGGACAGCACGGCAAGGACCGCAAGGCCAAGATCGTAGGTTACGGCCTGCAACTGCATGAAAAGCAGAAGGCCAAGCGCATGTACTTCACGCTCGAGGGCCAATTCCGCGAATACTACGAGAAGGCCAACCGCGCGCAAGGCGTGACCGGCGAACTGCTGATCCAGCAGCTCGAACGGCGCCTCGACAACGTGGCCTTCCGGCTGGGTTTCGCCATCTCGCGCCGTCAGGCGCGGCAAGTGGTGCGTCACGGCCACGTGACCGTGAACGCCCGCAAGGTGAACATTCCTTCGTACCAGGTGAACGTGGGCGACGTGATCGCCATCCGCGACAGCGCCAAGAAGCTGGTGATCGTGGAGCAGGCCTCGCAGTACGCTGCGCAGAACCCCGTTCCCGCCTGGCTGGAAGCGAATTTTGAAAACATGACCGGACGCGTGCTGCAGTTGCCCAAGCGCGCGGACGTCAATCTGCCGATTAACGAGCAGTTGATTGTGGAGTTGTACAGCAAGTAAGAACCACAGGTTTCAGGGATCAGGGATCAGCCGGTGCAGCTATTGCGGCGTGAATCTGCTGACCCCTGACCCCTGACACCTGAAACCTGAAACCTCAAACAAAGGAGAACTTGCGCGGCCGCCGCAAAATGCATCGCGACGTACATGCCGTGCGGGAAAAAGGAAACGCATATGTTGTGGAGAGGATTTCAAAAACCGAAGCGCCTTGCGGTCGATGCCGAGACGCTTACCGACACCTACGGAAAGTTCAGCGCCCAGCCTTTTGAGCGGGGCTTCGGCACCACCATCGGCAACGCCCTGCGCCGCACGCTGCTCAGCTCCATTGAAGGCGCTGCCGTCACCGCCGTCCGCATTGAGGGCGTGTTGCACGAGTTCCAGTCCATCACCGGCGTGGTCGAAGACGCGACCGACATCATTCTCAACCTAAAGCAGGTTCCCTTCAAGCTTGCGGGCGAAGGCCCCAAGGCGCTTTACCTGCGCTCCGACCAGCCCGGAGTGGTCACCAGCGGCATGATCGAGGCCGACGGCGACGTCGAGATCCTCGACAAGAATGTGTACATCGCCACGCTGTCTGAAGGCGGCAAGCTCGACATGGAAATGCGCCTGAAACGCGGCCGCGGCTACGTCTCGGCCGACAAGAACTTCGACGCCGATCTCGGACTCGGATTTATTCCGGTGGATTCCGTGCACTCTCCGGTGCGCCGCGTGAATTACGTGGTCGATGCCGCCCGCTTGGGCCAGATCACCGACTATGACAAGCTGACTCTCGAAGTGTGGACCAACGGGGCCGTGCTGCCTGCCGACGCCATCGGCCTGGCTGCCAAGCTGCTCAAGGACCACATGAACATCTTCATCAACTTCGAGGAAGAGATCGAGGCGGAAGCGCGCGGCGAAGAAGGCCGCATCCTGCTCCGCAACGACAATCTCAATCGCTCGGTTGAAGAGCTGGAGCTTTCGGTCCGCAGCTACAACTGCCTCAAGAACGCCAACATTCAGACCATTGGCGAACTGGTGCAGAAGACTGAAGCCGAGATGCTCAAGACCAAGAACTTCGGCCGCAAGAGCCTGAACGAGATCAAGGAAATCCTGGCGCAGATGGGTCTGTCGCTGGGCATGAAGATCGACGAGCAGGGCAACGCAGTGCCCGGGCCCACCAGCATTTCGCCGCAGACGGCGCTGGCCGCGGGCTTTGGCCGTTACGACGACGAAGAAGAGCCGCTCGACTCGGTGGATCTGCAGTTGCCTACCGAGACGGAGAACTTTTAAAAGCAGGGAACTGGGTTCAGGTTTCAGGGATCAGTGAAAAGCCGCTCAGGCCGACACGAACCGATCACTGAAACCTGACACCTGAAACCTGGCACCTGAAATCTGACACCTGTAACCGAAGAGAGAGTTTGTTATGCGCCATCGCAATGCAGGATTCAAGCTCGGACGTAACACCAGCCATCGTCGCGCGCTGCTGCGCAACCTGGTCACGTCCGTCATCGAAGAAGACCGCGTGGAGACCACCGTGGCCAAGGCCAAGGCGGTTCGTCCGCACATCGAAAAAATGATCACCCTGGGCAAGAAGGGCGACCTCCACTCGCGCCGTCAGGCGCTCGCTTTCCTCCGCACCGACGATGCCGTCAAGCGGTTGTTCGATGTCGTAGCTCCGCGCTACGGCGACCGCAACGGCGGCTATCTGCGGATCATCCGCACCGGCTTCCAGCAGGGCGATGGCGCCGCCAAGGCGTTCATCGAATTGCTGGGCGCGGAAAAACAGCTGGAAGTGAAGCGCCAGAAACGCGCCGACCTGAAGGCCAAGAAGCGTGCCGAGCTGGAAAAGCAGCTTGAAGAGCAGAAGAAGGAAGCGGACGAACCGGAGGGCGGCGACAAGGCCGCTTAAGCAGCCGCAACCGAGCCAGCTTTATCTATCCGCGCAATATCTCACGCGGGCATCTCCCTTTAGGGATGTGCCCATGTTGTTTTTTGAGCGGACCGTGAATGAACGCCATTTGTCCGCGCCCCGATTGGGGCCGTCGGCCTGATTGCGCAGGGCCTCCTGCGTACATTGCGATCCGGAGCGCCGTGGGTCGTTCTTGGTTTTTGCAGGCTGGCTGACTGCGATGGAACAGGCGCAAATACATGTAGACGATTCCCATCATGAAAGCGGCGCCGCAACAATCCAGCAGCACGTCGTAGGGAGAACCGGTGCGGTTGGGCAGGAAGGTCTGGTGCCACTCATCCCAGCTGGCCACCAGCGCTGTTCCGAAGAGCGCCAGTCCTGCCTGGGAGAGGAATCGCGTGTCCGGTGCGGTCATGCGCCAGGCGCGCAGCCACAGCAATCCCAGCGTTCCGTAGCCCAGGAAGTGGCCCGACTTGCGAATCAGATGATGGAGAAGATCCCAGGTCGTGTCGCTCAACTGGCCGAAGAGCAATTGCACTAGCCAGCGGAGAGGATAGGAGGTGCGGTCCGAGCCAAAAGCCGCGGTCGACTCGACGGTAATAATGGCGATGCCTACGGCCACCGGCCACCACGTGCTGATCCAAAACCGGGGCCCCCGCGGATAGGTCTTCGTCTGCGAGGTGGAGAACCAGATCCCGCGCCGCTTACTCGACACGGTAGTTGGGCGCTTCGCGCGTGATGATCACGTCGTGCACGTGACTCTCACGCAACCCGGCGCCGGAGATGCGTACAAACTTCGACTTCTCCTGCAACTCCGTGATACTGCCGCACCCCAGGTAGCCCATGCCGGATCGCAGACCACCGACAAGCTGGAAGACCATAGCTTCGAGCGGTCCACGATAAGGAACGCGCCCCTCAATGCCTTCAGGAACGAACTTGGCCAGGCGGTTTTCATTGGCGCGCTCGCGCTGCACCACGTCCCCGGGTTCACTGTTAGGACCCCCCAGATCAGATGAGCCCTGGAAATAGCGCTCGCCCGAGCCCTGGCTCATGGCGGTCAGTGATCCCATGCCGCGATAGGTTTTAAAACTGCGTCCCTGGTAGAGGATGGTTTCGCCGGGGCTCTCATCCACGCCGGCGAAGAGCGAGCCGATCATCACGGAGCTGGCGCCCGCGGCAATGGCCTTGGTGATTTCGCCGGAGTATTTGATGCCGCCATCGGCAATCACCGGAATGCCGTGCTTGTGCGCGGCGCGGAACGCTTCGGCAATGGCGGTAATCTGCGGCATGCCCGCGCCGGTGACCATGCGCGTGGTGCAGATGGATCCCGGACCGATGCCGACTTTGATGGCGTCGGCGCCGGCGTCGATCAGCGCCATTGCGCCCTCGTAGGTGGCCACGTTGCCGGCCAGCAGGGCTATATCGGCGAAGCGCTTCTTCACTTCGCGCACCGCATCGAGCACGCGCGAAGAGTGTCCATGCGCTGAATCGATGGCCAGGGTGTCTACACGGTTGCGCACCAACTCGGCCGCGCGCTCCAGGAAATCGCCGGTGGCCCCAATGGCTCCGCCCACGCGCAGCCGGCCCTGATCGTCCTTGCTCGCGTTGGGATATTTCAATTTCTTCTGGATGTCCTTGACCGTGATCAGGCCCTTCAATTCGTACTGGTCGTTCACCACCAGCAGTTTTTCCACGCGATGCTTGTGCAGGATGCGCTCGGCCTCTTCGAGCGTGGTGCCCACGGGCACGGTGATCAGATTTTCCCTGGTCATCACGTCGCCTACGGGAATCTCAGTGCGCGTTTCAAAGCGCAAATCGCGATTGGTAAGGATGCCCACCAGCCGCTTGCCCTGCGTGACGGGCACGCCGGAGATGCGATAGCGGCGCATGATTTCGAGCGCGTCGCCGATGGTTTTCTCCGGGCCGATGGTCACGGGATCGACGATCATGCCGCTCTCGGAGCGCTTCACTTTGTCGATTTCGCCGGCCTGGTCGGCAATGGAAAGATTGCGGTGCACGATGCCGATTCCGCCTTGCTGCGCCATGGCGATGGCCATGCGCGACTCCGTGACCGTATCCATGGCCGACGAAATCAGCGGGGTGTTGAGCGCAATCCCTTGTGTCAATTGGGTTTGCGTGCTCACAAGCGCGGGCACCACCTCACTGTAGGCAGGCACCAGCAGGACATCGTCGAAGGTAAGAGCTTCAGAAAGATTTTCGGCCAGCATAATGTGTGAAGGCTCCTGGCGGGCCAGGGACTCGGGTTCCCAGGTGGCAGGAGCTTCACACTATTGTAGCGGAGGGGGCAACACTAGCCTGTTTGACGTTCCGCTTACTTCTTCAGCGGCTTGCGGGCGAAGTAATACAGCGAATACGCAAGCAGCGCGAAGGCCACCACCGACACCCACGGGTTGTAGAGGAACGTGTGCGGCCAGCCGATGGGGTTGGGCTTGCGGAAGGTGGTTTCGTAGCCCTGGAGGCCGACGCCGATGAGGCCTACAATGCCGCCGGCGGCAATGAGACCCGAAGCGTAGAGCGAGCCGGGCGAAACGTCGGAGTCGGTCTCGTCCGAATTGCCGGCGCGCTTGGCAGACCAATCGACGAGTGCGCGCACCACGCCACCCGCGAAGATGGCGAGGGTGGTTCCGATGGAAAGATACGCGCCCACGGCGAGCGAGAGCGAACGGACGCCGAGCAACTCGATGGCGATGACGAGAAAGACGCCGAGCATCACCAGTCCCCAAGGCAGTTTTTGGGTCAGGATGCCGTTGATGACGGTAGCCATCAGTTGCGCTTGCGGCGCGGCAGCGTTTTCGCTGCCGATGCCGGGAATCCAGTGCACCTCGATGCGCCCCGTGGTGGGCGAGTAGAGATATTTGCCGTTGGCCAGCTCCGAAGAGCCGATGGCGTTGAGCACGAGGTACTCGCTCTTGTGGTGGATGCTCGTGGAGTTGTCAGCGGCGAGGACGGGGAACTGATCGATGAGCCCGTGGACGTCACGCTGAATCTCTACGCCGGGATGTGGAGCGTTGATGTCCCATACCTGCGGGGCAGCGCGGAAGGTCTGCAGGCTGGTGTTCATGAGTTGCAGCGTGAATCCGATGGCGATGGTGGAGACGGCGATGCCGATGAGAAAGGCAAAGCGCTGCAGCTTGGGCGTGGAGCCGACGAGAAAGCCGGTCTTCAGGTCCTGCGAGGTGTCGCCCGCTTCGGCAGATGCGATGCAGACCACGCCGCCGATGGTGATGGCGAGCGCGCCAAAGGCCGGAGCGGTCCAGCCGCTGACGAGAAAGATGGCTGAGGTGGCCATGAGCGTGGCGATGGTCATGCCGGAGATGGGGTTGGCCGAACTGCCGATGAGACCCACGATGCGCGAGCTGACGGTGACGAAGAGGAATCCGAAGGCGACCACGAGAATCGATGCGGCAAAGTTCGCGAATAGACCCACTTGCGCGCCGGGCACGGGCTTGAATTCGAGAAAGAAGAACATGAGGACGACGAGTACGATGGAGCCCATGATGGCGGTGCTCATGTGCAGGTCGCGCTCGGTGCGGAGGGGCTCGGCCGCGGCGGTGGAACGGTGTCGCATCTGTGCGAAGCCGGAACGTAGCGCACCGACGATGGTGGGCAGGGTTTTGAAGAGCGTGATGAGTCCGGCTGCGGCCACCGCGCCTGCGCCCATGGGACGGATGTAAGTGATCCAGAGGTCGCTGGGGCCCATCTGGGCAATGGGCACGGTGCCGGGGTAGATGGGATGCGGCAGATCTTTGCCGAAGAAATAGATGAGCGGCATCAGCACGAGCCAGGAGAAGATGCCGCCGGCGAACATGGTGCCCGCGGTGCGCGCGCCAATGATGTAGCCCACGCCGAGATATTCGGGCGTGGCGTCAGCCTTGATGGACGCGCCTTTCAGCACGTGTTGCATGCCGAGGTCGGGCTGATACTCGGGTGTGCTGGGCCAGACGCCGAAGAGATATTTGTTCTGGAAGAAGGTGTAGAGCGCGCCGAGGCCAAGTCCAAAAAAGACGCGGCTGGCAAACCCCCCGCCTTTGGCGCCGGCCATGAGCACGTCGGCGCAAGCCGTGCCTTCGGGGAACTTCAAATTGCCATGCTCCTCGACAATGAGCGGCCGTCGCAACGGCACCATGAATAGCACGCCGAGATAGCCGCCGATGAGCGCCAGCATGAAGATTCGGGAGTATTCGAGATCGAAACCGAGAAAGATCAGTGCGGGGAGGGTAAAGATGACGCCCGCGGCAATCGACTGGCCGGCATTGCCTGCGGTCTGGACGATGATGCATTCCAGAATCGAGACCTTGCCCTTGTCGCGCAGAAAGCTGATGGAGATGACCGCGATGGGAATGGAGGCGGCGACGGTAAGTCCCGCGCGAAGACCCACATAGACCGTGACGGCGCCGAAGATGAGACCGAACAGAGAGCCTAGCAGGACGGCGCGGAGCGTGAATTCGGGTGGGTTTTGGTCGGCGGGAACGAAGGGCTGAAAATGAGACACGATAGCCTCCGGATGATGGCAAACAAATGTTTTTGAGAAATCCCTGAAAGGGGGAGTGTAACAGCGGGAGGGGCAAAGCGTCACAGGAAGTGAATGAGGACAAAGGGCAAACCCTAATGAGGTCCGCGGCGGCGCCGCAAAGGAGCCATGCCGGCGAGGGGAATCCAGCCGAAAACGGGGTGCGCGAAGGACCGCGGATCGCCCGCTCGTATATGGGTATAGCCCCTGGAACGCACACAAGTTGCAAGCCCTGTTGATCCCCCAAAAGTGACAGAAAGTACACGGCTAAATCGCCAGATTTCTATGGACAATGCCAGCGCGCATGGCTGAAAATGCGAGGCGTGGAAGTCTGCTTCCTCGCTCGCAGGCGTCCTCGACCCCGGGGGAAATAAGGAGAAAATCTCATGCGTAAATTGGGAACTTTGGGGATCCCTGTAGTTGTGTGCCTTTCGCTGGCCTTTGGCGTTTCCCAGGCGCAATCCGTATTGACGCATCATGTGCGCCAGGCCACGCAGGATGGAACCGCGCACTTCATGGGCAACCTTTCCTCATCGCAGACGCTGCGTCTCGTCATCGCGTTGCCGCTTCGCAATCAGGACGAGCTCAATCAGCTCCTCGTGGATCTGTACAACCCCAGCAGCCCGTCGTATCACCACTTCCTCACGGTGGAACAGTTCACCGCGGAATTCGGGCCGATCCAACAGGACTACGATTCCGTGATCAACTTCGCCAAGGCGAACGGACTCAACGTGGTCGACACGTCGCCGAACCGGGTCAATATTCAGGTGACGGGAAGCGTGGCAAGTGTTCAGAGCGCGTTTCATGTGAACCTCGGCGTGTATCAGCATCCCACCGAGAATCGCACCTTCTACGCGCCCGACAAAGAACCGACGACGAGCCTTGGGATATCGCTGTGGCATGTGGCGGGTCTCGACAACTTCTCGATTCCGCATCCCGCAGGCTTGACGCACAACCCGCAGAGTTCCGGAGCGAAGTCAGGCGCCACTACCGGCTCCGGCCCCTCGGCCTCGTTCCTGGGCAGCGACATGCGGGCAGCCTATTATGGCGGATCGCTGACTGGCAGCGGCCAATACGTCGGCCTGCTGGAGTATTACGGCACCGATCTGGCCGATCTGCAGACCTACTACAAGAACGCCAATCAGACCTATCCCGGCAGCATCATCACGCTCCTTTCCACCGACGGTACCAGCACGAGCTGCGTGGATTCGAGGGCTGGAGGCAGGTGCGACGATACCGAGCAGACTTTGGACATGACACAGGCACTGGGCATGGCGCCGGGAATGGCGGGCTTGACCATGTACGTCGGTTCGACCGACTCCGCCATCTTCAACTCCATGGCGACGCACAGCCCGCTAGCCTTGAACCTGAGCTCTTCGTGGACATGGAACCCGGCCGATCCGACCACCGACGATCCTTACTTTAAGGAGTTTGCGGCGCAGGGCCAGAACCTGTTCCAGGCCGCGGGCGATAGCAGCAAATGGACGACGTCGGGGACGGCTTCAGAGATTTACCCGGCGGACGACGTCTATGTCACTTCAGTAGGCGGCACGGATCTGTCGACTTCCGCAGCGGCTGGCGCATGGTCTTCAGAGACCGCGTGGTCAGACAGCGGCGGCGGCATCTCGCCGCATAAGTATGCAATTCCCTCCTGGCAGACGGCCGCGGCGGCGGGATGCGCCAGCTGCTCGCAAAGCTATCGCAACGGCCCTGACGTCTCAGCCAACGCCAACTTCACTTATTACGTGTGCGCCGACCAGACCACTTGCACGGCCAACGAATACGGCGGCACCAGCTTTGCCGCGCCGCTGTGGGCCGGCTACCTGGCACTGGTGAATCAGCAAAGGACGACCAACGGCAACGGATCGCTGGGCTTTATCAACCCGGCTTTGTACTCGATCGGCACAGGATCGAGCTACGACGCGAATTTCCATGACGTCACCAGCGGCAGCAACGGCTACTCTGCCACCACGGGTTACGACCTGGCCACCGGCTGGGGCAGCCCGAACGGTGCCACTCTGCTGAACACGCTGGCGGGAACGGTGGCGCAACCCGGATTCAGCCTCTCGGCCTTGCCGGGTGCAGTCTCCGTGGTGCAAGGAAATGCGGGATCGTCGATGATCACCAGCACGGTGGTAGGTGGATTCGATGCAGCAGTAACGCTGTCGTACTCCACATTGCCTTCAGGCGTAACGGCGAACTTCAGTCCGAGTTCGTTTACGACAGGCAGCGGAAGTTCGACGCTCACGTTCTCCACTAGTTCTTCGACGCCGACGGGCACATACCCGATCACCATTACAGGAACCTCGGGAGCGACGACCGAAACCACGACGGTGAATCTGACGGTGACGGCTCCAGTAGCGGCGAGCTTCACCATCTCCGTTTCGCCCAATCCGGGCTCGCTCGCCCAAGGGCAGAGCGGATATGCCACGGTGACCACGACGACTTCCGGCTCGTTCAACGCGGCGATTTCACTGTCGCACTCGACACTACCTTCGGGCGTGACGGCGAGCTTTAGTCCGGCTTCGATCGCGGCGCCGGGCGCAGGCAGCTCGCACTTCACGCTGACGGTTTCGCGGACGGCCAAGACCGGCACGTATCCCATCACGATTACGGGGACGGGCGGAGGCGTGACGAAAACCACAACATTTACCTTTGAAGTATTGAGGTAACGTACCGGCTAAGCACGCAATACCGACGGCATCACAACAAAAGGCCCGGACCGGATCGGTTCGGGCTTTTTTCTGTGCGGCAAAGGGATCGGATCGTGGGCATTGGCGCGATTCCACAGACTCGTTGAGAACAGCAACGGCTTTCCACTTGGCGAAGACGGACCCGAGCGCGTAGGGTATTGAGCATCGTTGCAATCGGTATGGACGGAGAGCCGAATGTTCAAATTGCCTTTTGCCCTCGCGCCGCAAAAACGCCTGCTTTCGCTTGACGTACTGCGCGGGCTCACCATTGCCTGGATGATCATGGTGAACAACTCCGGCGCTGGCGCATGGGCGCAGATGCACCACGCCGCGTGGAACGGATTGACGGCCACCGACCTGGTTTTTCCCACGTTTCTTTTCGTGGTGGGCGTGTCGATCGTCTTTTCGACCGAGGCACGGCTGCGGCGCGGCGGCTCGCGCACGAAACTTGCCTGGCACGCGGTGCGTCGCGCAGTGATTCTGTTTGCAATTGGAGTTTTTTCCAACGGCTTTCCCCACTTTCATCTTCAGCACCTGCGGATCTACGGCGTTTTGCAGCGCATCGCCGTCTGCTACCTGATCGTGGCGCTCCTTTATCTGTGGGACCGCCGTGTATGGACAAAAGTCGCGCTGCTGGTATGCCTGCTGGTTGGCTACTGGGTGCTGGTGCGTTGGGTTCCGGTGCCGGGAGCGGGCGTGCCCGGCCGCGACGTCACTTTCCTCGATAAGGACCAGAACATTGTGGCCTGGCTCGACCGGCAGCTCATGCCCGGCCATCTCTACGAGGATTCGCCGTTGCATAACGCGCGCGATCCCGAGGGGCTGCTGAGCGACATCCCAGCGATCGGGACGACGTTGCTGGGCCTGCTTGCGGGCCTGTGGCTTAGTGGCTGGTTGTCCACGAGGATTAAAGCCCTGGGCCTGATTGGCGGCGCGGCGGCGTGTCTTGCCATGGGATATCTATGGGCCTTCTGGTTCCCGCTTAACAAGAAGATGTGGACCAGTTCCTACGTGCTGGTGGCAGCGGGATTCTCACTGCTCGTGTTTGCGATACTCTATTGGGCGATGGAGCAGCGCGGATGGGGCCAGAAAGGCTGGAGCAAGGTGCTGGCCTGGCCGTGGCTGGTCTTCGGCTCGAACGCCATCGTGGCCTACGTGATCAGCGAGGAGCTTTACGTGCTCCTGGTGCAGATTCACTTTGCCGACGATGGGCAGCCGTCGAACCCGCTTCGCTATGTGTTCCATCACGTTTTCATGCAAATCCCCGATGCAGGCTGGCGGTCGTTTGCCTACGTGATTGCCTACACTGCAGTTTGCTTCCTGCCGGTGTGGCTGCTCTACCGCCGAAAAATCTTTGTAAAGATATGATGCGGAAGACGCACAAAGGAAGAGCCGATAGCGGAAGACCCATCGCAAGCGAGCAGAGGAGATGCAAATGAGATTCGGTCGGATGGCGTGGATGGCGGTGCTGTGCGCGGGAGCGGCCGTGGCGCAGGCGCAAAGTTGCAACGTGCAGGACTGGCGGCCGATTGCCGGCGTGAGTGTGACCGCGAGCAGCAGCGGCGTTACAGTGGTTTGGCAGGGCGAACACGGCCAGCAGAACCGGGCGCGGTTTGCGCTGCGCAACAGGCAACCGGTGGTTGAAGAGCTGGCTGCGCAAAAGGCCGGCGGCGCGTGGATTGTGCTGGGAACCAATCTCGAGCCGGAGTTTCAGGTGACCACCGGCCGACGCCGCATCTCGACGACCGAACTCGACATTCTGAAGCGCCTCCACAACGACACGCCTGAAGCCGAGGAAGAGTACAAGTGGAACGTATTCTGGGATGCGCCGCTGGAGATTCCCGGCCATGACTCGCATCTTGTGGGCCCCGGCCGCACCCCCGATGAGGTGAAGCGCGCCACGGTGAGTTACAACGCGAGTGCGTGCCGCGTAGAAAGCGACGGCGATCGCGTGAGCGTGGTCTTCAACGGACTTGCGCTGGGCATTTTTTCGGGCGATCTGGAATTTACTGCGTACAAGGGTTCGAACCTGCTGCGCCAGGAGGCGGTGGCCAGGACCGATGCCAAAGACGTGGCCTACATTTACAAGGCCGGCCTGAAGGGCTTCGCGATCGGCGCAAACACCAAGATTGAATGGCGCGACGATGCGCAGTTGTGGCAGCAGTATGCGTTCGGCGGCGACTTGAATGAGCAGCCGGTGGATCTTGAAGCGCGCAACCGGCTGGAGATTCTCGATGCTGGCGCGGGCTCGCTCGCCATATTTCCTGCCGCCGCACAAATTCTTCTTTGCGCGCGAGAACGAGGTGAACCTCGGCTACGTGTATTACCGCAAGGACAGCGACAGCTCCTTTTCGCTGGGCGTGATGCAGCCGGAGCATGGTACGGGCTACGCGCCATGGGGAGTAAGCGACGAAGTGTGGAACCGCCGCGTCCACGTGGCGCGATCGCAGGTCTACAATTACGCGCTCTACAACGCGCCTCCGGGAACGTTGCAGCACATGCCGGTGTACTACTACCTGAGCGCGGAGAGCGCGCGAGCGACGCAACCGCAGGTGATGGCCTACACGCACGACGACGCGTACAAGCCAGTGCCGGGCTTCAAGACCGTGACCGGCCATTTCCATCTCGACTTCAATGAGATGATCCGCGACCGCGGAACCTCGGACTTCATGCCCACATGGGTTCCTGTCTTCCGTGGCCTCGGCATCAACATCGTCTATCTTGGCGATTTTCACGACGATTCCGATCTTGCCGATCCCGGCCCCAAGCGCTTTGCCGAGCAGAAGCTTTACTTTGAAGGCGCGCGCAAAATGAGCGACAAGGATTTCCTGGTGATTCCCGCCGAAGAGGTGAACGTCTATCTGGGCGGCCACTGGTACCTGATGCTGCCGAAGCCCGTGTATTTCTCGCACGCCGCGCCGCGGCCTGCGGATCAAACCTTCGAAGAAAACGATCCCACTTATGGGCACGTCTACCATCTCGGCTCGGTCCAGGACGTGGAGAATTTCATCAATCGCGAGCAGGGCATCATCTGGGTGGCGCATCCGCGGACCAAGAGCTCGGCCATGTATCCCGAAGTCTACAAGGATCAGGACTTCTTCCTGAGCGACCGCTTCATCGGCGGATCGTGGGAGTCGCTGCCGGTGGATCAGTCGCAGGCGCGGCTGTGCGAAGTGCGGTGCTTCGGCGTGAACGACGACATGAGCAACTGGGCGCCCAAGCCCAAGTTCATGCTGGCCGAGGGCGATACCTATATGAAGGTGCCGAGCGACGAAACGTATCCGCTGTTGGCCATCAATTATCTGAAGCTCGACAAGGTTCCGGCCTATAACGAGAGCTGGGCGCCGATTGTCGAGGGCATTCGCGGCGGCAACTTCTTCGGCACAACGGGCGAGATTCTCTTCCACAAGTGGGGCATTGAAGGCGCGGGCGCGAAGAGCGTCTACACGGCCAGCATCGAATACACCTTCCCGCTGGAGTTTGCGGAGCTGGTTTGGAGCGACGGCGCAAAGGTCGACCGCAAGATCATCCGGCTCACTGATACTGAGCCTTTCGGCACAAAAACCTTCCGCATTCCGTTCGACGCGACGCGGCAAAAAGTGGGTGCGCTTCGACGTGTGGGACGCGGCGGGCGACGGCGCGTGGCTGCAACCGGTGACGCCAAAATGAACAAGCCGCTGCTAGCTTCTAGCTACTAGCCGTGTCGTGCAGTTTGACGCAGCGAGCTGAAGAATCGGAGCTCTCAGGATGCGTGAATCTATTGGCATCCGCAAGATCAAGCTAGAGGCTAGTAGCTGTGTTTAGTACTTCGACTTGATCGCGTACGTCAGCCCCATCGTGAACTGAAACGAATTCGGTTTGGTCGGCGGAGTGGACGATGTGCCCACGAACGGTGCATTATTCAAATAAGAATCCAGTGTCCCCACAGAGAAACTGAATTTCTTGTACGCGGGAAAGGTTACCGTGTCCGCCTCCGTGGCGGAGTAGGCGCTGAACTGGTTATACGCGGGAATAAAAGAGAGCGCCTGCGTGTAGGTGAGCAGCTTGAGGTGCAGAACGTAATTCGCGGAGAACGTGGAGCCAATCAGATTCTGGTTCACGTTCCCCGTTCCGGGCGTGAACTGCTGCTTTTCGTACTGCACGGTGCCCTTCAGGTCAACTTCCTGCTTGGAAGACTTCATCACAGTCCATCCGAAGCCACCGCCGTAGATTTGCTGCAATTGCAAGTCCTGCGCGTAGTTGTGGTCGAAGGCCGTCTGCGCCAGCACGTAGAGGCGCGGCGAGAAATACTCGTCGCGCTCCGCGCCAACATGCGTAATCGACGACTTGGTGACAATCGCGGCTACGGGAATGGATCCGGTGGCCGGAGGGGTTGCCGGGTAGGAATAAGCCGGCTGCGTGATTTTGCCATACGATTCGTTGAAGCCGAAAATCGTCTTGTTCCGCGCCTCCAGCCAGCTCACCGTGGGGACGGCTCGCACCAGGTTCACTGCGCCGGTAAAGGTGTATTGGTTGTTCCGTCGCCGACACCACGCGTCGCGCCCGCGGTGGCCGAGCCATTCCATCCCGCAAAGAAACCCGGCTCGTGATTGATCTGCTTGTCGAGTTCGGCGCTATCCATGATGAACTGCGCCTTCGCGACTGGAATGGGCGCGGAGGCCGAGGCATTCTCAGGATGGACGGTGAGCTTCTGATCCGCGACATCGAATGTTCCCACGGGGAATTGCGAGACGCCCTTCCTGCCGCGCGCTGCCACGGTTTGATTCAGGACGCCGAACTTTCCGGCCACATGAAGTTCCTTGATTTTGTCCCAGCCGAGACTGACGTCGCCCAGCGGATCGCTGTGGAAGGTGATCTTGCCGCCGGTTTCGCTCACGAATTTCCCGTGTAACGTGTCGCCGTTGCTCAATACCAGCACGTCGGGCGCGGGGTTTGGCGCGGCCGGTTTGCTCTGGGCAGTGCACATCTGCGTCAGGCAGAGCGAGGCGACGGGCACCGCGATGCGTGCGCCTCGAACAAGCAGGGAAAGGAATGTGCGAGCGGCGAAGATGCTCATAGGAATGCGGACCTTTCTTCGATGATGCGGCGAAGGCGGCGCCTTCCTCCGCGTTTTGTCGTAAGTATTCTATTCTGCGATGCGCCTCCGTGGCACACAGGTTGCCGCGCGCCCTACCGGCGGTAGATTCCGGCCGATGCGTCCGGCGGTTGGCGTAGACTGGTTCACAGATTTCACAACACTTTAGCGGAGCTAGCGATGTCCAAGGCTGCCTCATACGCCCAATGGTCTCTGGAGCCGTATTGCATAGGCCTTAAGCTGCGCTCACTGCGCAACAGCAAACGGCTCACCCTTTCCCGGCTGGCGGCCGAAACCGGGCTTTCCACGGCGCTGCTCTCCAAGCTCGAAACCGACCGCATGATTCCCACGTTGCCCACGCTGGCCACCATCGCCCGCGTCTACGGTGTGGGCATGGATTACTTCTTCAACGAGCCTTCGCGCCACAAGCTCTCCATCACGCGGAAAGCGCACCTGCAGGGCAACGGGCGCGGCATGGAGCCGGTGAAGGTAACGCCGTTGAACGCTGATGGCGAGGGATTCCGCCTGGTGGCGCAGGTGGTCGAGTTCCCACCCGGCGGCTCGACCGTGGCCATGAATGCCTTTGAAGAAACCGGCGCTGTGATTTACGTGCTCGAGGGACGCCTGCGCCTGGACGCGGGCGCCATGCACGAGGTGCTCGATGCGGGCGATTGCGCGTGCATGGAAAGCGAGATGCCGCTGGCCTGGAGCGCCGCCGACAAGCATCGCTGCCGGATTCTCGCGGTGCATCCCAGGGCCGCGCACGCGAAACGCTGAGCCGGTCCGAAAAATGCACGC
Organism: uncultured Acidobacteriota bacterium; assembly: GCA_963729915.1. Lineage (GTDB taxonomy): Bacteria > Acidobacteriota > Terriglobia > Terriglobales > Acidobacteriaceae > Telmatobacter. Next base: position 29,350 of record CAVSQE010000029.1, read on the forward strand.
CGTGCCCCATCCTTTCCGCGCTTCTTGCGGAAAGGGTGGGATACCCCGCTGCAACTCTTAAGTGCCGGATCAATACTTGCGCGGTAGGCGATGATTTATTGCGCCGCCAGCAACTCCTGCTCCAGCGCGATGGCGCGCGGAAACAGCAAATTGTTTTCAAGATGCACATGCCGGTGCAGATCGGACTCGAAGGCCTTGAGGCCGTAGTAGAGGCCAACTGTCGTTGGGCAAGCGCCGGGCCAGGGAACAAATCCGCGCGTGGCCGTGCGCATCTCTTCGAGCAGGCCGGCCGCGCCCTCGTGCTCGTGAATCATTGCCTGGATGGGACTCTCGATTGAGTTGAAGCAGGCGCTGGGAGGCGCGGTATGGTCCTCGCGGCTCCGCTCCAGGCCCTCGATGTAAGGGAACAGAATGCGTTCTTCCTTATTGAGATGGAAGATCAATTCCTCGGCCAGTTGTGCGAGATTGCGCTGGATCAACGTGGCTTCAGGGTGCAAGGGCCCATGCTTGGACGCAACCCGGTCCGCCATGGCCTGCAGCCGGGGCAGCTCGCTGCGCACATACGCGTGATGCGTCTGAACGATGTGCCGGATGATCTGTGTCGCCGTGGAGTTAGTGAAATCTTCGACGGCTGGTTCGTCATGAACCGCCTCGTCCAATGCGGCCAGCACCATCTCCGCGGCAATGCATTTTTCGGCGCACACCTCGCCAAGTGGCCGGTTGCCACCGCAGCAATAGTCCAGGTGGAAGTGTTCGAAGACGCGAATGGTGGCCGGATGCTCCAGGGCAATGGCGCGCAGCGTGGTTGCGGAATTCATGGTGTAAAACCTCCCAATGGCTTGAGACTAGGCGATGGCTTGCGGCACGGCAGCGACTTAAGTCACTGGACGCAGATTTGAGTGATCGGTCCCTCTTTGCCACGCGCAGGCCCAGTCTGTACTATGGTTTGGAACTTTAAGGACAAATCTCGATGCGACCCAACGCCAAACTGATGAAAGCCTCGCTGACCGGAGCCCTGGGCGGTCTGCTGTATGGATTCGACACTGTTGTTATTTCGGGAATCATTGATTCGGTGACAAGGCTGTATGGTCTGAGCCCGCGGGGCATCAGCCTCAGTGGCAGCGTCGCTATGCCTTCGACTTGCGCCCAACTGCATCCCTGCGCAAGCGTTGATTCTCCCGATTCATAGGCGAGATGGGTTCTAGCTAAGAGTGTTGCTATAAGCCAGCGTGCAAAAGCCGAAAATGAGCAGCGCAATCGCGCCGATCATGATTTTCACCGCCTTTGAGCCGGCCCCTTTCCACTCTCCCGTGAGGAATCCCCATCCGCTTGAGGCCACGATGATAACGGACATGAACAACGGCCAACCTACAACGGGTCCCATACTTCCAATCTGGGACATAGCGACCCCGTAAATGGCGTTGCTGCCCATCCATAGGGCTGCCATAACGAATCCGAACCCCCAATTGATTCCCGATCCTGAAGCCGCAAAAAGATGAAAACTGCGGTTCTTACGCCAAAGATAGACGCAGTAAATCAGATAGGGTATCAGCGATGCGGTGAGAAGCGGCGCCCAGACCACGTTGTATTCGTTCGTTGGGCTGGCGCCAATGGCGACTGCCCGCTGAACCGTGGGCGTGCAGAAGGCAGCGCCAAAGTTGTTCAAAGGCGAGCCCAGTCCCGCTAATATGCAGAGGATCAGTCCCGCCGCAAAGCTCATCCTTTTTCCCGCCGGATCCGCTGCAACGGCAATCCCTAATCGAAGCTGTCGCTCCTTTGCCAGTCCTGCAGCGGCTGAGACCACAATGCCCGCCAGCATCAAAAGAATGCCGGCGAAGAAGAAAAAGCCTTCCCGCGTGAAGACCCTCTCGCCGTGCTGGGAGAGGAACGGCACAATCGATCCGAAAGCAGTGGAAATGCCAATTGCAATCGCAAAATTTAAAGTGATGCCCACGGCCGCGATGCCCAGCCCAAAGAAAATCTGGGCCAGACCGAAACCAATTCCAAACAGAATGAGCAGCAACCATTGGTCCGCCGGCGTATCCTCGAAGAAGGAGATCGTGTGGGGAATAGTAGCAAAAGCCAGCGCCCAGGGAAGAATCAACATTCCCCACACGCCCCAAACCGACCAGATGTTTTCCCACTTCCATTTCTTGGCATATTTTGTCGGTGCGGCAAAGCTTCCGTTCAGCGTTCCGGCAACGATCGTTAGGCACACTGCGAGAAATGTATTTTGCATTGGTTACCCCTGGAAGTCTCCAGCTTACTACTGCTAGGTCAGACTTGCCATCGAGCCGCTTTTGAGCGGCGGGCGCGAGGGAGGCCTGAGGCGCGCGCTCAAACCGACTCGATAGCGTGAATATTCTCCGCCACGTCCTTTTTCAGCGTCTCCTCATCGCCATGGAAGAGCCTGCGTTCGCGCGCGGGCAGTGCCTCCAGCAGGTTGGTGAACGGCACTGTTTCGCAACCCGGAAACGCGGCGAAGCCAATGGTCGAGGCCATGGCGCAGCTCACCTTTACCAGTTCCGATACATCCCACGCGCCGTCGGTGCGCCTTGACTCATGATGCTGGGCGACCACGGCATCGAATTCCTCCGGGAGCTTCCAGTCGCTGATCAACTGGCGTCCTGTTTCACAGTGATCCCAGCCGAAGAGTACGCGCTCGGCTTCGAGCAGGGTTGCCGAGGCTCCCTGATGCTTCTCGAGCAGCGCGGCATAAGCTGCGGGCTGGATCAGCGCCAGGCCCATGCGGCCCACGTCGTGAAGAATGCCGGCGGTAAAGGCCGTGTCTTTGTCTATGAAACCCACCGCCCCCAGGCGCTGCGCGACGATAGCGCACCCTAGATTGTGCCGCCACAGGTTGCGCATCGCGGGGTGACTCATGGTCTTGCCGAGATAGGCACGTACGCCGACCGTGACGCACATGCCTTGCAGCGTGTTTGCGCCCAGCACGGCCACGGCCTGCAGGATGCTGGTGGCGGGATAACGCGGTGCGTAGAGCAGGGAATTGGCGACGGTGAGCACTTCGCTGGCGAATGCCGGATCGGACGAGATGAGATCGCACAACTGATGCAACTGCACGTTCTCATCGCTGGCCAGTTGCAAAACTCTGACGGCCACCTGCGGGAACGGCGGAAGCCGCAAATGCGCCCAGGGCATCGTGGCCGCTTGTCTGTGCCCTGCATCCATTCCCACTGCAGCACCTCCTTAAGCTCGCGCGTCGGCGCGCACTCCGACAACTGGTTCTTCGGCATCAGGAAGGAATCTCTAGAGGGAGGAATTGCGCATTAGGCGGGACGCCGCGCGCAGGTACTTATTCTGCGGTCCAGGTTCGGCCATCGGTACTCACCCACGTCTGATTTTCGTCATTTGAAAGTTCAAAGAATGCGGAGGGTGAAGGCGCGGGTCCGGCATTGGGGGAGGAGCCGCCCGTCGGCCCGTTTTGAACGGCCGGAGCAGCAAAGAGGGCGCCATGAAGCTGAGCTCGCTGCCGCACCGCGACGGCGCGCCCCGTCCACTGCGTGGCGATGGGCTCCCATGTTGCGCCACGGTCCTCGCTCAAAAACAATGCACCCGCTTTGTCGATGGCCAGCAGGAAATGCCCGCGGGACGCGATGGAAACGGCTGCCAGTCCGCTGGGCAGTTGCGTCGGCCCCGCGGGGGTGGGCTCAGCGGGCGCGGCTGCAGGCGCCTCGGGCGGTGGCGCTGCGGCGACCGTGACGGTTTGTGTGGCGACGCTGGGCGGGGCGGCATTCGCTCCGTGCGCCGCGGCGGGCGCGGCCTTGCGTTTAAAGGAGCGCATGCGCGACGTGTTGACTTCTGCCTGATGCTGCTGTTCGACCTGCTTGTGCTCGGCCTGCTCCTGACTGGCCTCATACGATTCAGCTTCCGGCTGCGAGTAGGCAGGGCGCATGGCACCGGTTGCGTATTCGGGAGGCGGTTGCTGCGCTTCCGTGCGAAAGGTGCGATGCGCTTCCGGCATGACTTCCACTTGATCCATGGGTTCAGGTGCGGAGGCTCCGGGCTCTGGCGGCATTTGCGCAGTCACTGCAGGCGGCGCTGGTGCGGGCGGTTGTTCTGCCGCCTCAGAGTGCGCGCGCTTCGCGGTGTGCACTGGCGAGGTCGCGGGAGCAGGCGCAGCAGGCGGTTCTACTTTTGCCTGTTCTGTCCGCGAAGACGTTGCAGCCGGCGTTGCGCCCGAGGCAGGGTTCTGTTCTGCGATCTTGATGTCGGGCCCATGCCGATCTGCACGCTCGATAACATAGGAGATCGTCGTCACGGCAAAGGCAACTGCAACTCCAGCCGGAACCCAAACCAGCCGCCACTGTTTCCACCACGCATCGGGTGCAATGGTTTTGCGGGTTGGCGCGGCTATTGTCGCGGTGTCCGCACCGGCTGCTTCGCGCGCCAGCGCCACTACCTGGCGGCATCGTCCGCAGACGGCAAGATGCGCAAGCACCTCGGCACGCTCCTGCTTGCCAAGCGCCTGCTCGGAAAATGCGCTCAGGCTCTCCGCATCGGGATGCAATCCGTGTTGGCTGGTCGCAGTCATGACGCCGCCTGTTCCTGGAACGCTTCCGATTGCGAATTTTGCAGAAGTTTTTTCAGGTTCACCTCCAGGTCGCGCGCATCGGTGCCCATCGCCTCTGCCGCGGCGCGCCGGCTCATGCCGCCGTGCTGCAAGTGCTTCAAAATCTGCTTACGAATTTCTTGCTCCGCGCGGCGCAGTCGGCGGCTCACCGTGGCCTCATGCACGCCGAGCACGCGCGCGATCTCGAGCAACGTCTGCCCGTCAAGATAATACGACGCGAGAAGATAGCGATCCTTCGGCCTCGCGGCCGCTCACGGCCTTTGCAATCGCCTGCTCCAGCAGTGAAAGCTCGCGGGCCGGTGTTCGCGGCGGAGGTTCGGACGCCGGCGCGTCAAAATCCTCGATGGGCTCCTCGCGGCGCGTGCGCCGATAGTGATCCACGTGGCGCTGAGCCAGCGTGGTGCGCAGCCAGCCCATCAGCGAGCCGCGGCCGCGGTAGGAAAGCAGCGGGCAGCGCCGCTGGCCGTCGCGCACATTCAATCCATAAAGCTCGGCGTAGAGTTGATCGGCCAGATCGCGGCCCAGCGTCTCGCTGCCGGTGATGGCGATGGCGGCGCGAGTAAGCGGCTGCCGGTAGACGGCGACAAAGTGCTCCCATGCGCGCTCGTTCCCGCGGGCGCAGGCGCGCGCGAGCGCGAGATCGGCCACGCGCAGGCCGCGAAAGAAGAAGGTTTGTTGTTAGGCGTCGCCGGAGCTGCCGTTGCGCGGCTTCAGACAGTCCAAAGTTCTGCGCCGTTCCCGCATCGAGTAGGATTTGGTCGAACTCGTTGCGGGTCAGTCCCCAACTTGCCGCGTCGCAGTCGCGCCAAAGCTCGGCTGCCAGGGCGCGGTCGAGACTGCGATCGGGCGCGGCAGTCCCATTTGGGACTCCAGGCTCCGTTGCGCTGGCTACGGATTCAGTTGGCGCCATCCCCACGCCCTCACGATACGCCAAGAATAAAGTCCCAGAAAAACATTGCAAGAAGCTGTCTGCTGACCGTTCGACGGATGAAGGCGTCCTGAGGGAATCAGGGCCGGCGGAGGATATTGATGAAAAACCTGGGCAAATGGGGACTGTTGGCTGCGCTGTTTTTCGTGCTGGCGGCACGGGAGTACGGAAGCCAAGTGAAGGCTGCCGGCGGGCCGGAGGAAAGCGCGAACGGACCGTACCGCGTGCTGGCGCCGATCGAGAGCGGCAACCTGCTTTTGTTTCCCGTGGTGCGGACCGATGGAAAATCCGCGGTGGAAACGCCGTTCATTACCCTCGACGAGGGTCTGAAAAGCGGCGAAGTAGAAGTGACCGAGGCGGGACGTGCGCACGGCCTGGTGCGGCCGAGGGGCGAAGCTCCGCAGCCATCCGATCGCGGCGACGAAGTGAACACGCTAGTCCTGGTCAACCACTCCAAGCGGCCGTTGCTGTTGCTGGCGGGTGAAGTGGTGACGGGCGGAAAGCAGGACCGTATTGTCGCCAAAGACCGCATTGTTCCTGCCGAAGCGGATCCCATCGATCTCTCGGTCTTCTGCATTGAGCCTGGCCGCTGGACGGAAAGCTCGCCGGTCTTCGGAGCGTCCGACAAGTCGGCCGCCCACAGCTTCATGGTTCAGCCCGAGGTGCGCGAGCGCGCCATGGTTGACCGTGACCAGCAGCAGGTGTGGGACTCGGTGCATGGCACGATGTCGAAGATGGAGGCGGCTGCGGCTCCGCCGGCCTCATCTGGAAGCGGCGGACCCATGGTCGAGGCTGAGCCGCCCATGACGCTGGGCACCACGAGCTACGTCAAAATGATGGAGAACCCGGCCATCAGCAAGAAGGTGGATGAAGCCGCCCCGGTGATCAAGGCGCGCGAAGAGGTGCTGGCGAAACTGCGCGACGAGCACGCGGTAGGCGTAGTGGTGGCCGTGCGCGGCGAAATCGTGTGGGCCGACCTCTTTGCTTCGACCGATCTGCTGGCGCGCTACTGGACCAAACTGGTTCGCTCCTACGCGGCGGAGAGCCTGACCGAAGGCGAGAATCATTCTGCGCCCAGCGTGACCGATGCGCAGCACTTTCTCGACATGCCTTCAGGTGGAACGGAAAACAGCGAGGGCGATGTGGGCATCTATCGCTATCGCGAGCTGAAGAGCGGAAACGCTGAAACCTTCGTGCTGGAATCGCTGTTGCCCGGCACGGGCTACGATGTGCACATCAGCAAGATGAAGTTGATCGAGGAAGTTCATCGCATTCGCAAGCCGCACCCGATGGCTCCGCAGCATCCGATCTACGAACCGCAGAATTTCCATCCGGACGTGTACCGCCAGGATGTAGACCGCTGACGGGTGTCACGCTTTCTGCCGCGCACGCGCCACGCGCGGCGCGGCAATGAGCGTGAAGGCAACCAGAAAGATGGAAGCGGCAATGTAGGCCAGGTGGCCGTGGCGCAGATCTTCCGTGACCAGCTTGACTGCGACCAATGCGATGGCCGCGTAACCCAGGCGCGTGAGCTCATCGCGGCGCCAGCGCGCGCCGCCCGAAACCAGCGCAAGCGCCGCTACGCACAGGGCCACGGTGCGGATCAAAGCCAGATGATGCGGGCCGGGAACCAGGACGAAGGCGGTCAGGGCAACCAGCCCGTCAACCAGCAGCGCCAGAACGGAGCCAGTGGCCAGCGCGGCAAATCCGATATGCAGCGTCCGCGGCATCCATCCCTTCGCTCCGCGCGGTTTCACAAGCATGTAGCACAGCACCGCGCAGAGAGCCATGAACCACACGTCCACGGCCGGCGTGCCCGCGCGGGTTCCAACCAGCGCGGTCACCAGAAAGTCCGGGAGTTCTGAAGCTGCGGCGGCCGCTAGCAGAAACGCCATGCCGTAAAACTCGAAGGCCTTCCAGCGGTCCTGCCTGCTCAGACCCATTGCCGCCAGCGCAGCCGTGCCCAGCAGCAGAACCACAAGCAGTGGGGGCAGGCAGAGAAGGCTCCCGAAGAGAAGCAGCGCCGCCGACCATGCGGCAAAGACGTTGCGGTTGCGCTGCTTGGGCGCGCGCGCAAACAGCGTAAAGACCGCGGCATAACACACCGCTGAGAGCAGCAGGCAAATCGCGCCAAAGATCGCCGTGCCGCGTGGCTGCCCAAAATCCGCGACGCTTACTGCGGCGAGCAGGAACGAGATGACTGCCTGAATGATGGCAAAGATTCCAATCTGCTGGCGGCGAAGAATCGTATTCAGCCCCACGCTGGCCGCAAACAGAGCAAAGATCGCGATGCCGGGAGCGAGCAGTTCGACGCGGCTCAGCGCCGGGTAGCCTTCGCGCGCATTGAGTCCGCCGTAGTACATGAAAATCAGGGTCCAGATGGCCGCGTCGGCAGCCAGCGCGATGATCGCTCCGGCTTCGGGCACGCGCTCGCAGCCGGGAACGAATTCGCAGACTGCCGCGAGAATGAGGAGCACGGCCACAAAGGGCAGAAACACATGCGAAGCGATGGCGAGGGCGAGCGCGAAGGCGGCTGAGGCGATCGCAGTCACGCGCAGAACCGGCTTGAGGTCGCGGGGCGCGAAGGCGGCAGGAGCGAAGAGCGTAAGAGCGATGGCGGCCAGCGCAAAAGCGCAGATCAGCACCGCGGCGCCCACCGCGGGCAGAACGTTAAAGCGCAGGGTCAGCTCCCAAAGCATGGGAGCCAGGATGAGGGCCGAGGTGCCGGCGTAGATGGCAGCTGGTGAGCTGCGGTCCGGACTTCACACGCGCCGCCCAGACCAGCCAAAGGAATGCGTACACGATGCCGATTGCGGCCGCGGTCAGGCTCGGCAGGGTGCTGGTTTCCTCGATGGCGCGCAACACGTACGCGCCGGCAATGCCCAGCAGAGCTTTGCCGAACACCGTAAAAAGATTCCCCGGCTGAGCGGGAGGTTCTGCCGCGATAGAGGCCGCGGCAAGCGTCGCCGATTCAACCTCCATGGCAGGTTGCGGCCAGTGTTCGGTGAGCGGACGCTCAAGATCATCGATACGCCGCTCCAGCTCCTCGAGGTGCTGTTCCAGCAGGCGCACGCGTTGCCTGAGCCGTTGCGATCTTCCGGGAGATCGTTCATGGTTCCTCCCCGGTCCTGAGTCGCGCGGAGCGGCCAAGCTCAGTCGCCTGCCGCAACCTGGTGCAGGCTCTTCTCGGGCCACGGAGGCAGCAGCTTGACCAGCACCCACAGGAAGAGCAGGGGCAGAATGGTCAACCCGACGGCTACCAGCAGGCCTTCGCGCGAAACCAGCGCCACCTTGTAGGTCGTGTAGCCGAGAAAGCTCTTCGAGAACAGCTGTCCGCCGATCACCACATTCCAGCGCATGGCGAAGACGCTGATCATGATCAGCGATCCGCAAATCGACGTAAATCCGCTTGCGCACGACTGCGCTGAGGCTGTTCTTCCAGACCTGCGTGATGAAAAGCAGTACCAGGGGCACGAGCGTGCCGAGAATGATCTGGAGCACGATCTGCGAGAAAAAGAGCTTGGTGTGCACCATGAAATCCAGGCTGCGGAACGACTCGTCGGCCTCGTAGATACGGTGAATCAGGTCCAGCATCTCCAGGCTGAAGTCGATGATGAAGATGTAGAACATGTACATCGCGATGGTGTCCACGCAGTGCATGTCGATGGTCAGCTTGCGCAGCTTGGTGGTGGCCATGTAGATCAGCATGACCGCGGCGACGCCCGACACCATGGCCGAAAAGATGAACACCACGGGCATCAGCGGCGAGGACCACCAGGGATTGGCCTTGATCGATCCGAAGATGAATCCCACGTAGCCGTGCAGCAGGAACGCCGAAGGAATGCCGATCAGGGTGACGATCCAGCCCACCTTTTCGTCGATGCGCAGCGAGCGTTCGCTGATGTTGCTCGAGCCCAGCGTCATGATCTTGTAGATCACGCGCAGCAGGCCCTTCGATTGCTGCGACAGAATCACGATGTCGCGGCGATAGTCGAGCCAGATCTCGAAGACCAGCACCGCCATCAGGTACCAGAGGTAGACGTAGCCGAACATGGCCATGGCCGACGTGGCGTGGGGCGTGAAGTACATCTCCGGCGAGCGCTCGGGGTGGCCCAGGTGCAACTGCAACGGCAGCGGCGCGTCGAGCAGAAATGCCAGCGCCGTGAGCAGCGCCAACCGGTAGGTCGGCTTCACTGCTTCCACACGGAACACGCGCTCCAGCGACGCCAGGATGAATGCACCCGCCACCAACCCCGTGATGTAAGGATACAAAACGATCAAGATGCTCCACTGCAGAGCATATTCGTTCGGATACATGAAGCCCACAACGCCGTTCATAAATACAGCTCCTGGCTACTAGCCTCTAGCTCTAGCTCGTCGTGCCGATTCCACACCGCTTGTAGCCTCGGTCTGCCTTGCAGCTCCACTATGTCCCAAGCTGCTTTCTTATCGCACCGACCCATCCAGCCCGAAGTAGTACGCCTTGGCGCCGGTTGCCATCTGCGGCTTCAACACCTCGACGGGATGCGTCTTCAGGAACTCGTGAATGGGGTCGTTGGGATTCTTCAAATCGGCCAACTGCCGCGCTCCCGTGGGACAGGCCTCGCAACATGCGGTGGTCAGCCCCTTGGTGATGCGGTGATAGCACAGCGTGCATTTGTCGGCCACGTGCTTGGTGGGATGCAGGTAGCGGCAGCCATATGGGCAGGCCTGCACGCAATACCCGCAACCCAGACAGTAGGTTTGATCGATCAGCACCACGCCGTCTGGGCTGATGAATGTGGCGCCCACCGGGCACACCTGCGTGCAGGGCGAATCGGCACAGTGGTTGCACATTTTGGGGACGAAGAAATACTTGCCCGCGTCCTCCTGGGCTACCGGAAAACCTTCCTTGCCGCCGTCGGGCGAGATCACTTCAGGCGTGGTCATTTCCGTGTCCGTGACGTGATAGCGCTCTACCCAGGTGCGGAAGTTGCCATCGGGCACGTCGTTCTCCGTTTGGCAGGCGCGGACGCAATTTCCGCAGCCGATGCACTTGGGAATATTGATGAGCATGCCCCACCAGTGCTCGCTCATCTGGTAGTTGGGCGAGGCCTCGGGCGTGCCGGCTTCGACAAATTTCCAGGCCACGGCTGCGGCCGGCAAAAGAATGAGCAGATGACGCCGGCTGATATTCATTTCGCACCTCCGGGGGCTGGAGTAGCACTCGCGTCCGATCCCATCGCCGGGCTATGGGGGTTATGGCAGGTTTCGCAGGGAACTCCGCCCATGTGATCCGTCGGATCCACCTGCGGAAAGCCCTTGGGCTTGGCTGCGCTGGCCGTGTGGCAGCGCACGCACAGCACCAATGTGTCCGGCTTCGTCCGGAACCACCGACGCAGGATCGTCGGCATGGAGAAGAACCGGAGCGTCGGGGGGAAGCGGAGGAACGATCAGGGCCACGAAGCGCTGGTAGAGGTTCCCTTTGGGCTGCGGCGGCGCAGGCAAACGCTGAAAGAGTCGCGCCGTGGCACGCTTCGCAGTTCACGTGCGCATGCGCGCCCTTGGTTTTGGTATCGGCAATATCCGAGTGGCAGGTTTCGCACGTCTGGTGCCCGGCAAACTTCACCGGGTGCTGGGCGATCTCGCCGATCGCCGCCCCGCGATAGTGCCCATATTGCCCGAAGGTCTTTGGAACCACGTAGCCGCGTACCACCAGAAACACCAGGAACGCGACCACAAAGAGCCCCGCAAACCGGAAAAGATGTCCTGCATCCTTCAGACCCTCATGAAGCGCTGTCTCCGTACAGCCAGCGCCGGGAGGGGGCTTTGTGATCAACTATGTGATCTAGCACACTCCCGACAGCTCTGAAGTTATGCGTTGGAAGCGGGACTGTATGTGAGATAGCTCACAAATCGATGTGACAAGACGCACGTGGAGCCGCCGATGTGCGTTCGCAGGTTCTTTGGAATGAACAGGTCTGGCGGAATTGCGGTTCAGAGAGCGGCTGTGATGACCAACGGCGACGCTTGGTCGCCAACCCCAACCCGCTTTACGGTAAGCAGGGGGATGTCGTCGCCCCGTCTGAAGGGGACTGCGTCGCAGGCAAAGAAGAATCCTTCCAACGCACATCCTTCCCAACGCCCGCCTTCGTCCTGAACCGGAGGCGATACGATGAATCTGGAGGCAGAATGGCAAGGATTCTCGACGGCGCGGCACTTGCCGCCGCCATTAAGCAGGAAGTGGCTGAGGAGGTTGGCCAGTTGGCCGCGCGCGGCGTGCGCCCGGGCCTCGCGGCCGTGCTGGTGGGCCACGTGGCGGCTTCGGAGATCTACGTCCGCAACAAGGTGCAGGCCTGCGTCGAGCTTGGGATCTATAGCGACCTGATCACGCCGCCGGCCGATGTCAACACCGAGGCCATGCTCGATCTGGTCGCCACGCTCAACGCGCGCGAGGACATCGACGGCATTCTCATCCAACTCCCTCTCCCACCGCAGATCAACTCCAAGAGTCTGCTGGATGCAATCCATCCGGCGAAGGATGTGGACGGCTTTCATCCCGTGAACGCGGGCCGCCTGCTTGCCGGCCGTCCTGCGCTTGCGCCCTGCACGCCCGCCGGCGTCATTGAGATCCTGAAGCGCAGCAAGATTTCCATTGCCGGTCAGCACGCGGTCGTGGTGGGCCGCAGCGACATTGTGGGAAAGCCCGTAGCGATTCTGCTGCTCCACGAGAACGCGACGGTGACGATTTGCCACTCCAAAACCCGCGACCTTCCGGCGATAACGAAGCAGGCTGATATTCTCGTTGCCGCCATCGGCCGCCCCGGCTTTATCACGTCGGAGATGGTCACTCCCGGCGCCACGCTCATCGACGTTGGCATTAATCGACTGACCACGCGTGAGGAGTTCGACCGCTTCTTCAAGGGCGACGCGAAACGCGAAGCCGCATTTGAAAAGCGCGGCTCAACCATCGTCGGCGACATCCATCCCAAAGCCTTCGAGATTGCCGGCGCCTACACGCCCGTGCCCGGCGGCGTGGGCCTGCTGACGATTGCCATGTTGATGTCGAACACCGTGCGCGCGGCCAAATTACGGCGGGGGTTGTAGATCGTGCTGCGCGTCGGACTCACAGGAGGGCTGGGCAGCGGCAAATCGACTGTGGCTGCGATGCTGCGCGAGCTGGGCGCGCAGGTCATCGAAGCCGACGTTCTGGGCCGCACCCTCATGGAACCAGGACAGGCCGTCTTTGCTGCAATCGTCGAACGCTTCGGCTCTGAAGTAATTGGACCCGACGGCCGGCTGAACCGCGCGCGCCTCGCCGATCTCGCCTTTCGCCACGGCCACTTGCAGGAACTGAATGCCATCGTGCATCCGCCGGTCATTGAGCTCCAGACGCGTTGGATGAACGAGGTCTTCGGCCGCGATCCGTCGGCGGTCGCCGTCATCGAGTCGGCGCTCATCTTTGAGGTAGTGCGCGACGCCCGTGCCCGCGGCGAAAATGACAGTGTTTTGGCCAACTGGCGGCGGCGCATCGATCGCATCATCGTCGTCACTGCGCCCGACGAGCTCAAAATCCACCGCTACGCCGCGCGCATCCAGGCTTCAGCGGGCAGCGGGGGAGCCAGCCTGGAAGCCATCGAGGCCCATGCACGGAATCGCCTCGCACACCAGGTTCCGGATGCCGAAAAAGCCGCGCAGGCCGATGATGTGCTTGATAATTCGGGTGATATTGAAGCGCTGCGCGCCCAGGTCCGGGCGCTTTGGCCGCGCCTGCGCAACGAGAGCAACAAATCCGGCCAATAGTTGTCACTACAATAAGAAGAGTGGTGGTCGGGGCTTAAGTCGGACAGGCCTTGGTCCAAAAGGCTGCTGCATGCAATGCCTGCTCCATGCAATGGTGTTGAATGTTCCTTCAGGGATTTGAATCATGAAATTGAGCCGAATTCTCCTTATTCTGGTGCTCTTGCTGGGCGCATTCTGGTTGGTGACCACGTATCTCCAGCCTACGCACTCCATGGGGCTTGGCGGCGGGTCGAACGCGCCGCTCGAGCTCACTGAGGCCCAGGCCGCGCCCGCCTACGATGCCGAAGAGCAAAACAACATCGCGATCTACAAGAGAGTGCTGCCCTCGGTGGTCAACATCACCTCCACGGCGCTGGTCTTCGACTTCTTCTATGGAACCGTTCCGCAGCAGGGGCAGGGCTCAGGATTCATTCTCGACAGGGCCGGCCACATTCTGACGAATTTTCACGTGGTGGAGGGCGCCAATCGCGGCATTGAAGTGCAACTGAGCGACAAGCGCAAGTTCTCGGCGCACGTCATCGGCAGCGACCGCACGCACGATCTGGCGCTCCTGCAAATCGATGCGCCCAACCTGCAGCCGGTCACGCTGGCCGACTCGTCGCAACTTAACGTGGGCCAGAAGGTCTACGCCATCGGCAATCCTTTCGGCCTCGCCGGCACCATGACGCGCGGTATCATCAGCGCCATCCGGCCCATTCGCAGCGCCGACGGCGCGCCCATTGAAGACGCCATTCAGACCGATGCGGCCATCAATCCCGGCAACTCCGGCGGGCCCCTGCTGAATTCGAGCGGTGAGGTCATCGGCATCAACACCATGATTGCCTCGAATGGCGCCGACCAGAGCTCGGGCATCGGCTTCGCCATTCCCATCAATACCGCCAAGGCCGTGCTGGCCGATTTGCTGAAGTACGGGCGCGTCAAGCGGCCCTCGCTGGGCATCGTCTCGTTCGCCATCGGTCCCGACCTGGCCTCGCAAATGGGTCTCTCGGCTGACTCGGGCGTCCTCATCCAGCGCGTACTTCCCGGTGGAGCGGCGGAGCGTGCCGGTTTGCGTGGCGGCAACGAGCAGGCCTACGTGGGCAACACGCCCATCATGCTGGGTGGCGATCTCATTCTCGCCATCGATGGCCAGGACGTCACCGATCCGCAGGACATCAACGCCTTGATGGACAAGCACCAGGCCGGCGACACCGTGAGCGTGACGATACTGCGGGGCCAGCGCCGCATGACGATCAAATTAATCCTGGGCGAAGCCAGAGACTCGAATACGTAGAGCGCGTTTCGAAGTTGATTTCGTGAATGGTCACGATGGGAGAACTCACCCTGTGGGCGAGTCGCGTGCCGAAAAATGCGTCGTGAAGCAAGAAGCGTCAGGGCACGACTTTAGTCGTGCCGACAAGGGTAGAAGAATCTAAGGGCTTTAGTCCCTGAGGAATTGGGCCGCTTCGGAATCGAAGCGGCCCAATTCGTTTTATCAGCGCAGCTCTGGCCACTGGCCACTGATCACTGAGCTTCCCGCGGAGGCTCGGTTGCATTGACCAGCTCAGTTAGTTCTTCATCGATCTTGCTCTCGGGAACGAACCACGGTTTGCGCGTGTCGCCCACAGTCAGGGTTTGATCTCGAGGGTCGTATACCCAACTGATCGTGATTCCGTTCTTCGTGGCCGTTCCCTCATTGCCGCTGATGGAGATGCCGAGCTCCAGTTGCGCTCTGGCCTCAATGGCCGCGAGTCGCTGCGGGTTGATATTTCCGTAGATCACTTGACGACCGCTCCGGCAAATCCAGTGGCTGCAGCTTCGGCATTCCACGATGCCTTAAAGTCGCCTGCAGGGCCGCGGCCAAAACGGTGCCTCAGGAGCCCGCGTCCGGTCCGCATATACCAGAGCAAGTTGCCGTTGTTGCCTGTCGCTTGCGCCTTTACCGACGTCCTGCCACCCATCGTATTTGCGATGATGGCTTCCGCCGCTGCAACTGCAATGGCTAGCAGCGCAGCATACGGAGCCGTAACAGGGATTGCCGAAAGCACAACTTCAGCCCCAGACGTCGCCGCATTCAAAACCTGTTCCCAGGCCGGCCCTGTGATTCCGCTTTGCACCGCTGCCGTAAGCGCAGCCGCTGCTGTCTTCAGGTTGTTGGCAGCGGTCGCGTCAGAAGTCTGGATCGCGGCAGCAAGATTGTTCAATGCCGAGGCAAGCGTCGTCGCATCAGACTGCAGTTCGCTGGTGCTTGCAGTGCATCCGGTGGTAGGAAGGGTTGCGCTGAGGATCAGCGCAATCAGCATCCACGCGCCGAGCTTGGCACTGGTCCCCTGGTACCTGCTGGGGTTGCTTGGTCCCTCGGTCCCTGTTTCCGGATCTTTTGCCAGCAATCCCAGCAGCGCCGTGGCCAGCGCACTTGCCAGCGAGACCACCGTGCCTGTTCCCGCTTTGCCCAGCGAGATGCCCTGCTGCGACAACACGCCGGCAATGCTCACCACCGCAATCAGCAGCCCTGCCGCCGATGTCTTCGGATGATTCCAGATGTTCGTCAAAAGATTCATAGGTCAAAACTCCTTCGCGCCACGTCTCTTCGTCGCGGCGAGCGCGCTTCATCAGGTTGTGTGCAATTGCATCGAAAACTTTTCCCGCGCAGGACGGTGCTGCACTTGGCACCGGCCCTGCGCATGGTCAGGAGCGGCCCTCAAAGTCCGCATGTTGCCGTGGTTCCGGTCCTGCATCCGGAGGAGAGCCATCCAATCGAAACAACAGCGGTCCCGCACCCCCTGGGAAGCAATCGCTGCCTCCCACGGAGCGTGCGCCGCGACGCCATCCATGACTGCGGCTCGACTCTGTCTCTGCCAATTCGCCTGCTCACAGAGACAAAATGCAGGCGAATTCAGGAGCCGCAGGGGGGAGGGCCTAACTTGTCGCCCGACGCATAGCTTCCGCTGTTTATCCGGTTGTCTATAAGAATAGGCAATTCAGTACAAATACTAAGCAAATTCATGGATCTATCTAACTTCTATCTATTCAAATACATAGATGAATTCGGCAAGGTCGTCCTGCTTGACAAGCCATTCCCGCAGCCAGGATTCCCGGCCCGCCATCCCCTTTCCGCGATCATCAGCAGCTAATCGACGAAGTTCGGCGATCGCGCGCAATGTCGGACTCTCCGGCTTGCGGACGCTGTTCTCCCGTGGCTCATGGATTTGTCTCGCTTGCCTGCCGCAAGAGCGTTTATGCTGAAAAGTCTTCATCATCGCTGTCTCTGCACCTCAAGGCATGACATGCGTTTACGATCGGCCGCATTTCTCTCGCTTCTTCTTGTTCCAGCCCTCGTCTCTGCGCAACGGCCACCCGTTCGCGGCGTCATCGGCAACTCCGTGGTCACGCTCAACGGCCCCTGGGCCTTTCATCCCGGCGACGACATGGCATGGGCGCGGCCGGACTTCGACGACTCCGCGTGGGACACGATGGACCTGACGCCGCCGCCCGGCTCCTACGACTTCCTCCTGGGATCGAGCGGTTTCGTCCCCGGTTGGACGGCGAAGGGTTATCCCAATCTCTCCTATTACGCCTGGTACCGGATTCGCATCGATGTCGAGAATGTCGCGACCTCCGCCGACCGCGCCCAATTGGCCATCAAGATGCCGGAAAGCTTTGACGACGCCTACCAGGTTTATGCGAATGGCCAGCTGATCGGCGAGTTCGGGCACTTCTCATCCGACGGTGTAACCGTCTACAACTCGCAGCCGCGCGCGTTTCTGCTGCCTGCCGATGCCCACGACGGTGCAATTACCATTGCTATTCGCATGTGGATGAGTCCCGATACGCCGCTTTCGGCGCAGGACGCGGGTGGCCTGCACGGAGTTCCCGTGCTGGGGCGCGAGGCCAGCATTGAAGCCATGCTGGAACTTGGCTGGCTCACCGTGAGCCGTGTGCAAACCACCAATTTCATCCTCGCAGGAGTGCTTTTCCTGGCGGCTCTGCTGGGATTCATTCTTTTCTGGCTTGACCGCACCGAAAAAGCCTATTTGTGGCTGGGCTTCGCGTCTTTGACGCACCTTCTCAACAGCGCGATTAATCTTTTCTGCTGGTACACCACCATCATCCCCATCGTGGTCCAGTTCATGCTCGTCGATGTGATCATCGCTCCGCTTACGTTCGGTATGTGGGTGGTCTTCTGGGGCTATTGGTTCAAGCTCGACGGCATAGCGCGAATTCATCGCGCGGCTTGGACCCTGGTTTCACTGCTGGTCATCTGTGTCGCCATGTTGCGCGCCCCACTCTACGGCACCTTGATTCCCATTGCGGCCTCGGCATGGCTGGTGCCCGTCAGCGTCGCCCTTAAGCTGATGCTGGGAGTATTGATTCTATGGGTGGTGTACCGTGGCATCCGCGCGCGCGGAACCGAGGGATGGCTGGTTCTCCCCGTGGCGCTGCTGATGCTACTGCGCCTCTACGCCGACGAGTTGCTCACGATTCACGTTTCCCCGACCTTCCACATTTTTGGCATCGTAGTTTCCATTGGCGCGCTGGCGCTGTTGCTCACATTCGCCGTAATCTCGCTGTTCATGATGCGCCGCTTCATCGGTGATCTGCGGGAACGCGAGCAGATGAAGCTGGAAATGGAGCAGGCCCGCCAAGTCCAGCAGGTACTCATTCCGGAAGCATTGCCCGCCATGCCCGGCTTCGCCATCGGCAACGACTATCGTCCCGCGCAACAGGTGGGCGGCGACTTCTTCCAGATTCTGCCGCTCGAAAACGGGGGCCTTCTGGCCGTCGTCGGCGACGTGAGCGGTAAGGGAATGCCCGCCGCCATGACCGTCTCGCTGCTCGTGGGAACGGTGCGCGCTCTGGTCAGCTACACAACGCAGAGCCCCGGACAATTGCTCGCCGCCATGAACCTGCGCATGATCGGGCGCAGCCAAGGCGGATTCACCACATGCCTTATCCTCCGCGTCGATCCGGATGGCCGCGTAACGCTGGCCAATGCCGGTCATCTTCCTCCGTACGTGCAGGGCAGGGAATCGCAAATAGCGGCCGGCCTGCCGCTCGGCATCGACGCCAACGCCAGCTATCCGGAGTCGACGCTGCACCTGGCGCCGGGCGAACAAATTACGCTCCTCACCGACGGCGTTGTCGAAGCGCGGTCACAGGCAGGCGAGCTCTTCGGCTTCGAACGCACCGCGGGCATCTCAACCCAGCCCGCGGAAACCATTGCTGAAGCGGCGCAGAAGTTCGGTCAGGAAGACGACATCACGGTGCTCACGCTCTCCCGCGTCGCTGCATGAACGGGTTGGCTCCATTTGCTATAGATGGCGTGCCCGGCGGCGGACAGATCGAGTCTGCGAGACGGAGATTTCTATTCCTTACTCGCTGCCTTCACATACTGTCGCCCACGGACCTCATACTCTCCGCTCACCACGCGGGCAATCGCCTCGGTGTAGGCGATGTGCTCCTCCGCGAGAATGCGCGCGGCGAGCGAGTGCGCATCGTCGGCATCGAGCACGGGAATCGAACGCTGCAAAATGATGGCGCCGTGGTCCAGTTCGTCGTCAACAAAGTGCACGGTGCAGCCCGTCACCTTTACGCCGTAGTCGAAGGCCTGTTGCTGCGCGTCGAGGCCGGGGAAGGACGGGAGCAGCGAGGGATGGATGTTGAGAATGCGATGCGGAAACGCGGCCACGAACTCCGGTGAGAGCAGTCGCATGTAGCCGGCAAGACAGACGAGATCCACGCCGTGCGCCTTCAGCAAAGCCGCCACATCGGCATCGTGCTCTGCGCGCTTGCGGCCTTTTGAAGCAAACACCGCGTGTGGTAAACCCAGTTCGGCCGCAGCGGCGATGCCCGGAGCGTCAGCGATGTTGGAGATGACGACGGCAATCTCAACGCAAGGGAGTTTGCCTGCACGGATGGATTCGGCGATGGCTAGAAAATTCGATCCGCGGCCGGAGAGCAGAATGCCGAGGCGGACCTTCTTGCCCTGAGCCGCCGCGTCCGCGCTCATGTGTACTGTACCCGGCGCTCGCCCTTCACCACGCGGCCGATGACATAAAACTTCTCTTCCGCCCGGTCCAGCAGGTTCTTGGCCCTCGTAAACTTCGCCGCGGGAATGACCGCGATGAGCCCGATGCCCATGTTGAAGGTGCGCATCATCTCTTCCTGCGGCACATTGCCCAGCTCGCGCAGATGCTCGAAGATGGGCAGCACCGGCCAGGATCCGATTTCCACCTGCGCCGTCACGCCCTTGGGCAGAATGCGCGGCAGATTCTCCGTAATGCCGCCGCCGGTGATGTGCGCCATGCCCGTAGTGAGCCCCGCCGTTACCAGCTTCTGGATCACGTGCAGATAGCTGCGGTGCGTCTTCATCAGCGCCGCACCAGCCTTCTCTTTAATCGCCGTCACGTACTGCGTAGCCTTGTAGCCGCCTACCCCGAACAGCAGCTTGCGCGCCAGCGAGTAGCCGTTGGTGTGCAGCCCTGTAGAGGGCAGCCCGATGAGCACGTCGCCGGGCTTGATGCCTGCGCCCGTAATCATTTTGTCGCGGTCCACGGCGCCCACAATGAATCCCGCCAGATCGTATTCACCGTCGGCATAAAAGCCGGGCATCTGCGCAGTCTCGCCGCCGATCAGCACGCAGCCATTCGCCTTGCAGCCGTCAGCCAGTCCGCTCACCACGCTCTCAATCACGTCAGGGTCGAGCTTGCCCGTCGCCAGGTAATCGAGGAAGAAAAGCGGTATCGCCCCTTGCACGGCGATGTCGTTCACGCAGTGGTTCACCAGGTCCACGCCCACTGTCTGGTGCAGTCCCAGCTCGAAGGCCACCTTCAGCTTGGTGCCCACCCCGTCGGCCGAACTTACCAGGATGGGGTTTTTCCAGCGCTGCAGGTCCAGCCGGAACAGCGCGCCAAAGCCGCCGATCACGCTAAGAACATTGCGGTTAAAGGTCTTCTGCGCCAGGTACTTGATGCGCTCTTTGGCCTGGCCGCCGCCGCGGATGTCCACGCCGGCATCGGCGTAAGTTACGGATTTGCTTGAGACTTCCTGAGGCACGGTCGAGGTCTTCTTTTCGTGGAAGGTGCGCGGCGTGGATGAGCCGGAAAGAGGAATTCTAGCAGCATTTGCAGGGGGCATTTCCCACAAAACGAATTGCCCCATCGGGGCCCTTCCAGCGTCCCAATTAGCCTTGGCGGGAGGTTTTGCAAGAAAATGGAAAGTCGGCTTGACATCCAATTGATTCCGGGCTACTCTGATTTGGAAAGTCGGCTTTACATGCCTCCGATCGTTACCAATTGCGTCAAGGAACTTCGCGTCGCCCAGGGCTGGACCCAGGAACAGTTGGCCCAGGCTGCTGGAGTCTCGCGGCAGAGCATCAACTCCATCGAGCGCAGGCGCTACGTACCCAGCCTGGAGCTGGCTCTCACCTTCGCCCGAATTTTCTCCTGTCCCACAGACCAGGTCTTCCAATTGGAGAGACCATCATGACCCATCCCGTCCTCAGCCGCATTCCGATTCTTCGTGCTTTCGTCGACGAGCGGTTTCTGGATCACCGGCGTCGCGCCAGCAGCATTGCCGGCTTTGCTACCCTCATTGTCGCCGTCGTCCTCTTTGAATACCGGCTGCTTCACGACCAGGTGGTGAGTTGGGACCTGCTGGTTGTCATCCTCACCTTTGCAGTTTTCAAAATCTCTCTCTTTGCCTGGTATCGCTTCCACGATTGAGCTCGAAAGGAGACAACAGACATGTGCGTGCCCTATCGCGAACGTGATCCCCAAACCCGCGCCATCATGGTCGCCGCCAACCTCTCGCTGGTTGCCGGAGTTCTCCTTTTAGATCTCGCCCGGCGCCGGCCCAGCCCGACGCCCGAATGGCTCGATGCGCTCACGGGCCTCTTTATGGGCTTCTCCATCGCGGCCAATCTCTTCGCATCACGCCGCGCCCGTCGTTGCGCCTCCTGAGCGGCCATGGTGCAGATCGACCCGGCCAAACGTACGGCCTTCTATACTGAACCCAGCATGAACCGCACCCGTTCCCAGGCTTTCCAGGAGCGCGCCGAGCGCTACTTTCCCGGCGGCGTCAACTCGCCCGTGCGCGCCTTTCGCGCCGTGGGCGGCGCACCGCCCTTCATCGACCGCGCCGAGGGCGCGTATCTCTTCGACGCCGACGGCAACCGCTACATCGACTACTTCGGCTCCTGGGGCCCCATGATTCTGGGCCATGCCTTTCCGCCCGTGGTGGAAGCTATTGCGCGCGCGGCACGCAACTCAGCAAGCTTCGGCGCATCCACGGCCGCCGAAGCCGATCTTGCCGAGCGCATCGTGGCCTGCTATCCCTCCCTCGAGAAAATGCGCTTCGTCAGCTCCGGCACCGAGGCCACCATGTCGGCCATCCGCTTGGCCCGTGCCGTCACCGGCCGCAAAATCATCGTCAAATTTGAGGGCTGCTATCACGGCCACGCCGACGGACTTCTCGTCAAAGCCGGCTCCGGTGTGGCTACCTTCGGCATCCCCGGCTCGGCCGGAGTTCCCGAAGAGATTGCGCACTTGACGCTGGCGCTGCCCTACAACGATCTCGACGCCGTTGAAGCCGCATTCGATGCCCACTCCGGTGCCATCGCCGCCATCATTCTCGAGCCCATCGTCGGCAACGCCGGCTGCATTCCACCGGCCGAGGGATATCTTGCCGGCCTGCGCAAGCTCACCGCGCGTCACGGCAGCCTCCTCATCGTCGACGAAGTCATGACCGGCTTCCGCGTTGCGCTTGGCGGCGCATGTGAGCTCTACGCACTCGATCCCGACCTGGTGACGCTTGGCAAAATTGTGGGCGGTGGACTGCCGGTCGGCGTCTTTGGCGGCAAGCGCCGGTTCATGGATCTTCTGGCGCCGCTCGGGCCGGTCTATCAAGCGGGAACGCTCAGTGGCAACCCGCTTGCCATGGCTGCCGGTATCGCGACCATCGGCTATTTACAGGCACATGCCGCGGAAGTCTACAGTCAGCTAGAAGCAAAATCCCGCGCCGTCGCTGAGGGCGTCGCCCAGGAAGCCGCACAAGCCCAAATTCCCCTCACCACCAACCGCGTCGGCGCCATGTGGACATGGTTCTTCACGGGCGGGCTCGTCACGAACTACGAGCAGGCCGCGAAATCCGACACGGCTGCCTTCGGTCGCTTCCACCGCGCCATGCTCGAGCAGGGAATCTGGCTTCCACCTTCGCAGTTTGAAGCGGCGTTCCTCTCCACGGCGCATAGCGATGCCGACATCGAAGCCACGATCGCCGCGGCCCGCGCGGCATTTGCCTCTTGATCTGCTATTGCTGTTCGCGCCACGCCCCTAGCCACGTATCGACAGTCACAAATCGGTGGCTCTTGGCGTAGTGCTCCAGCAGCAGTCCCGCAGCCTTCACGCTTGGCTCGCGGTTCGCGGCCCCATCCAGATGCCCGCCATCGTGGAGCACGATGTTTGCCGCGCGTCCATGCCGCTCAAGCCCGTCGATCTTCTTCATCAGCTGCTCAGCGATTCGATCTGCTGACGGCTCGCTCCAGTCGGAAGTCATCGCGTTCCACAGCACCGGCTCCATGCCCAGGTCGCGCGCCACGCGAAAGACCACAGGCCGCCGCGCTCCAAAAGGCGGCCGGAAAAACTTCACCGGCGCGCCGATGATCTGCTGCAAGGTTTCGCTGGTCTGCCGAAGCTCCTCGCGCACGCGGCTGGCGCGTGTACGCGCCAGGTTGGGATGCGACCACGAATGATTCCCGATCGTGTGTCCCGCTGTCGCGATGCGCCGCACCAACTCCGGCTGAGCGGCGGCGCGGTTGCCCAGCAAAAAGAACGTCGCCCGCTCTTGGTGCTCAGCAAGAATGTCGAGCAGACGCGGCGTCCATGTTGCATTCGGTCCGTCGTCGAAGGTGAGCGCCAGCTCGCCCGGCCGCGCCGGCGCAATAATCGCCGTGCCGAAGATGCGCGAACCCGGCCACAGCGAAGCGTAAGCGTACGCGCCCACCGCCAGCCCCGCACCTGCCGCAGCGCCCAGTCCCACGCACATTCCGGTCGCCAAAGGAGAGATCATTCTTCCTGCCAGTATGATGCTGCGTAGTGGTTGACGCCAAAGTGTGCCACAATTCAGGCTGTCTTCGCAGGAGCGCTTCCATTGCCCTTCGGCCCAGCCTGCACCGCAGCCGCCGCCATGCGCCTCCGCGCGCGTTGTTCGCTGGAGCGCCGCTCCTGCCGCCACGTGGTCATCGAAGTCACGGCGTAGTTCCACACCGCCGTGAACAGCAACCCTGTGAGCGCAGCCAGCCACCAGGGCACGCCGTGATGAAACGCCTCATTGGCAATGGAGACGTTCGCCACTACGCCCAATCCGCACGCCAGGCAGAACGTCACAAGCCCACGCCAGAACCGCCAGCCGCGCAGACGCCGGTCCCGATAAGTGACGGAGTTGTTGAGGACGAAATTCAAAATCATCACGACGAACGTGGTCACGGCCTGTCCCGTGGCAAACCGCAGTCCGGCCACGTGCAGAAGAACGCTCAGAATCAGCAGATGCACGCCCACGCCCACGGCGCCCACCATGGCGAAGAGCACAAAGCGCACATTTACCAGGTTGCCCAGGTGCTTATCGACCAGCAGTTCGAAGTATTCGAGCCCCACCATCACATCGAGTTTGCTTTCGCCGTGCTCGCGCACGCGGAAGCGGTACGGCACCTCGCCGATGCGCAGTTCTGGCCCTGCGGAAAGCACAATGTCGAGCAAAATCTTGAAGCCGATGCCCGAAAGCCGGTGTGCGAACCGCTCGAACGTCGCCACGCGCACCACGAAGAATCCGCTCATGGGATCGCTGAGCTCGTGCTCCGCGCCCATCAGGCTCAACCGCTTGCCTAGCTGGCTCAGCTTCACCCGCCAGCGCGAGAATTCGCCCATGCTGCCGCCGGCAATGTTCCGCGAGCCCACCACCACGTCAAGATTTTCTTCGCGCATGCGCCGCAGCATCTCGGGCAGAATGCTCTCGTCATGCTGCAGATCTGCGTCCATGACCGCAACAATCGGCGCCGACGCAACCAGAATCCCTTCAATGCACGCCGAGGCCAGTCCCCGCCGTCCGATCCGGTGCAGCACGCGCAGATTGTCGTGGTCGCGAGCCAGCCGCCGCACCACGTCCGCAGTGCCGTCCGGCGAGTCGTCATCCACAAAGATCACCTCGTAGCGAATGCCCGCCAGCGCCTTCTCCAGGCGATCGACCATCGGGCCCACGTTTCCGCTCTCGTTAAATGTGGGCAGCACGATCGCCAGATCGTAGGCCATGCTTTCCTCCGCCGCGCCTGATTCCTCATTCCTTATAGCACTTTAGGAGCCCGCGCAGGCAGGTTGCCCGGCGTGTGGACCACCCCAGCCACTGGCCCGCGCATTCCTGATTCCCATTCCACGGCTGGCGCATCTTATACTTGTAGTGTTCGGGTCGCATCCTGAGTTTGCGGAGCGGCACTGGAGCCAAATATGAGCCTCACCGAGTTTTCCGCCGGCGCACCTCTCGCGCAGGGCGGCCATCCTCTTCCCAAAGTCACCATGCCCGCACTGGGCGAGATGAAGCGCCAGGGCAAGCCCATCTCCGCGCTCACCGCCTACGATTACGCGATGGCGCGTCTCGTCGACGAGGCGGGCATCGATCTCATCCTTGTCGGGGACTCGCTCGCCATGGTCGTGCTCGGCCACGAAAACACTCTAGCCGTCACCGTGGATGAGATGCTGCACCACACGCGCGCCGTGCGCCGCGGCGTGCGCCGCGCGCTCGTCGTGGCCGACATGCCCTTCGGCAGCTATCACGGTACGATTGGCGACAGCGTCGCCAACGCCGTCCGCTTCCTCAAAGAGGCGGGCGCGGAAGCCGTCAAGATCGAAGGCCCGCGCGTGGAGTTGGTCCGTGCCCTGGTCGCTGCCGAGGTTCCCGTCGTAGGCCATCTCGGCCTTACGCCGCAAAGCGTGCATCGCATGGGCGGCTATCGCGTGCAGGCCCGCAGCATCGATTCGGTTCTTCAGCTTCAGGCCGATGCTTTCGCGCTCGCCACAGCCGGCGCCGGCGCCCTCGTTCTTGAAGGCATTCCTCGCGAAGCCGCCGCAGCCATCACCGCAGCCCTCCCCATTCCCACCATCGGCATCGGCGCTGGTCCCGATTGCGACGGCCAGATTCTTGTCTTTCACGACTTGGTGAATCTCACGTTCGCGCCGCCAGCTAAATTTGTCCGCCGCTACGGCGACGCTTCCGCGCTCTTCCACTCCGCTGCCGAGCGCTACCGCGAAGACGTGGAGCGTCACGCGTTCCCCTCCGACGCGGAAAGCTATCATCTGCCGGAATCCGCGCGCCGTCTGTTTGCGATCGATCCCGATGCCGCGTCCGCGCGTGAGGATGCGGATGCGGTGGTGAATCCCGACGCGGAAGTAAATATCGATGCGCGCGAAGAAATGAACGAGGAAGCGAACCGGGCCTGATGCAGATTCTTCGCACCGTAACTGAACTGCGCCGCTGGTCCCGCGCTCTCCGCGCCGCCGGCGGTAATGCTCTCGGGCTCGTTCCCACCATGGGCGCGTTGCACGCCGGCCACGCCTCGCTCATCCGCGCCGCGCGCGCCTCCTGCACGCATGTCGCCGTCAGCATCTTCGTCAACCCCACGCAGTTCGGTCCCAACGAGGATTTCGCGCGCTACCCCCGCGCCTTCGAGGCCGACAGCGCGCTTGCTGCTGCCGAAGGCGCCGATGTTCTCTTCGTGCCCGCGGTCGAAGAGCTTTATCCAAACGGCCCCGATTCAACATATGTCGAAGTTCCTGCACTGAGCGAGCGTCTCGACGGCCAGTCCCGTCCCGGCCATTTTCGCGGCGTCGCCACCGTGGTCGCCAAGCTACTCATCGCCGCCGAGCCCGACCGCGCCTTTTTCGGCCAGAAGGACGCAGTGCAGGTTGCCGTGCTCCGCCGCATGGCCGCCGATCTGCTGCTCGCTACTGAAATCGTCGTCTGCCCCATCGTGCGCGACGCCGACGGACTTGCGCTCAGCTCGCGCAATGCGTATCTCACAGCGCAAGAACGCGACCGAGCCCTCACGCTCAGCCGCTCCATTCACCACGTGGAATCGCTTGTCGCCGGGGGCGAGCGCCGCGTCTCCATGCTTCTCGCTTCCGCGCATGGCGTGTTTGCCGCCGAGCCCGATTTGCGTATCGACTACATCGCCCTCGTTGACGCAGCCACGCTCGAGCCGGTTGACACCGCCGTCCCGGGCACGCTCTTCGCCGTCGCCGCATGGGTCGGTTCCACGCGGCTCATCGATAATGTGATTCTGCGCTGAGCATCGGAAAAAATCGTTGCGTACCGGCACGTTCAAGCCGCAATCTTGAAGCAGTGCCGGAACTACCCGACATTACCGCATATCTAACCGCGCTTGAACCGCGAATTCTCGGCAAGACACTCGAGCGAGTGCGGTTGCAGAGCGTTTTTGTTCTGCGCACGGCCGACCCTCCTCTCTCCAGCGTCGAGGGCCGCACCGTGCGCGAACTGCGCCGCGTCGGCAAACGCATCGCTATTGGCGTCGAAGGCGATCCCGGCGCAGGTCCTAACGACCGGCTCTGGCTCGTGATCCATCTCATGATTGCCGGCCGTCTGCATTGGCGTCCGCCGCAAGCCAAGCTCTCCGGCCGCCAAGGGCTGCTCGCCTTTGACTTTCCGGAAGGCACTCTCGTACTGACAGAAGCCGGCTCCAAACGCCGCGCCTCGCTGCACGTTCTGCGCGGAGAGCAGGCCCTTCATGACATCGATCCCGGCGGCCTCGAAGTTCTGAACTCGGATCTCGACGCATTTCGTGCGGCACTCACCCAAGAGAACCGCACCCTCAAGCGCGCCCTCACCGATCCGCGGATTATCAGCGGCGTGGGTAACGCCTACTCCGACGAAATTCTTCACGCCGCGCAGCTCTCGCCCATCGCGCTCACGCATAATCTCAAGCCGGAAGAGTGGGAGCGCCTTAATGCGGCCACGCGCTTCACGCTGGATCTTTGGATCGCACGGCTTTCGTCCAAAGCCAAGGAAAGATTTCCCGAGGGCGTCACAGCGTTCCGTCCGGAAATGGCCGTTCACGGTCGCTTTGGCCAGCCCTGTCCGCGCTGCGGCGCGCCCGTTCAAAGAATTCGCTACGCCGATAACGAAACCAACTACTGCCCCGCCTGCCAAACCGGCGGCAAGCTCCTTGCCGACCGCAGCCTTTCGCGGTTGCTCGGCTCCGACTGGCCGCGGACGCTGGAGGATCTCGAAGCCCTCAAGCGCCGCTGATCGGCGCGCGAAGATGCGAAATGAACGTGGATTACCTTCGTGGAAAGGAGTAACACTTCTGCGTCATTTCCCTTAATTTACCTTGACATAGCTTCTACCCCTCCCGCAGAGTGGTTGCGGCGACTCCTATCAGGCGGGGCCAGCGGTTCGTCCCCCTTATCTCCTGGTGCCTGTGCGTGGGAGCCGTATATCAACTCCGTTTTGGAGGAATAAAGAATGCATGTCAGTTACGGTTGGGTTGTGGTTGCTGCGGTAGTAATGTGGCTACTGGGAGCTCTCTGGTACGGGCTGATCTTCAAAAAGTCATGGCATAAGCTGGTCGGTTTGTCCGATGGCGAAAAACCCAAGAACGCGATCTTCGCCATGGCCGCCTCGCTCCTTGCCAATTTGCTGCTTTCGTATGTTTTGGCTCACGTCATCGAAATGGCGGGAGCTCGTGTCTTTACCCAGGGCTTTATGCTAGGCGTCGTCTGCTGGTTGGGCTTCATGGCTCCTCCGCTATTCGCACAGCACATCTGGGAAGGCCGCCGCGCCAACCTCTTCGCCATCAACGCTGCATATTGGTTGCTGGCCATGGCCTTTGGCGGCGCGATCCTGGCGGCATTCCACTAAACCACGGCTTCGCACTGCGGGCCACGTGGCTCGAAACGTTCAAGGGGCAATTTCCCCTCAGGGGAATTGCCCCTTCTCGTGCATATAAGTAAGCCGCACGCGCTGTGTGCCATGGAAGCGGTGCGTTGGGTTGCGCATAGTCTCCCCGGTCCCATCACAACCGTGCGTCGGCGCGCCTTGCGTTCCGCGCTCTTCATTGTGTATTTCGAAGGAATACGAGCCGTTTACCAGCGATGTGTCACCGGCTTAAATCTTCTTGACATCGCTCAGCCGCCAAGCGCACAGTGTTCCCGATGACTCCCGTCAGGCCTGCCAGGGGTGATTTCTGTCCGCGGGAGTGCAGTGTGACAGAGCCGGACATCAATCCTGGCGGAGGAGGGTGCACGAATGCTCGTGGCAAATCTCTTCGCGATGCTGTTCATGGAACCAATGACTAGTCATCTCCTGACCTTGGTGGTCATTTCGGCTGCAGCGCAGTGTTTTCTTGGAGCCCTTTGGTATGGAGTGATTTTCAAGAAATCCTGGATGAAGCTCGTCGGGCTCGCCGCAGACCAAAAGCCGGGATACCAAATCTTTGAACTGGTGGGTTCCTTTATAGGCTGCTTCGTGCTCTCGTTCGTGCTGGCGCACATCGTGAGTTTAGCGCGGTCGATCACCGCGATGGACGGGGCCTCAATCGGCATTGTTTGCTGGTTTGGCTTTATGGCGCCGCCGCTCTTTGTGCAGCACATCTTTGAGAACCGCCGCGCCAACCTGCTCGCCATCAACGCTGCATATTGGTTGCTGGCCATGGCCATGGGTGGCGCGATCCTCGCGGCATTCCACTAAACCACGGCTTCGCTCTGCGGCACAGGTGGCTCGAAACATTCAAGGGGCAATTCCCCTAGGGGAATTGCCCCTCCACGTCAGAGGCTGTTCAGAACGCCACCCGCCCCAGTGGTTTGAACAGGTCATGGAAGGGGAAATGCCCTAGAATCTTTTTATGGCACGATCAATCATTTCAACCGATGGTGCGCCGGCCGCCATTGGCCCTTATGCGCAGGGTGTGCGTGTCGGCAACCTCATCTTCACCGCAGGCCAGGGTGGGCTTGACCCCGTCACCGGGCAAGTTGTTTCCAGCGGCATCAAGGAACAGACCGAGCGAACCATCCAAAACCTGAAAGCCGTGCTTGAAGCCGGAGGCAGCAGCCTAGGTCAGGTTGTCAAAGCCACCGTCTTTCTCAAGGACATCAACGATTTCGCGGCCATGAATGCGGTGTACGCGTCGTTTTTTGAGAGCGACTCCGACACTCTGCCCGCGCGCACCACGGTTGAAGTAGCGCGACTGCCGCGCAACCTGCTGGTCGAAATCGAAGTGGTTGCCGAAGTCTGATTGCCAGCCGTCGAAGTTGCGTCGTGAAAGGGCACGACTTCAGTCGTGCCGCAAGCGCCGCAAAATGAACGGGGGATTTAGCCCCTGAGGGATGCCGCCAGGAGGTCTGCCTTGAGCGATGCTCAGGATAAAGTCGTCCACAGCGACGCCGAGTGGCGCGCCCGGCTGACGCCGGAGCAGTATCGCGTGCTGCGCGAGAAGGGAACGGAGCGTCCCTTCACCGGCGCGCTCACTGAAAACCACGAGACCGGCAACTACCACTGCGCCGGGTGCGGCGCGCTGCTCTTCTTGAGCGGCGCCAAGTTTGACTCGGGGTGTGGCTGGCCCAGCTTCATGATTCCCGCCGACTCAAAAGCTGTGGTGGAGCACGAAGACACGAGCTTCGGCATGCGGCGCGTCGAGGTCACATGCGCCCGTTGCAGTGGTCATCTCGGCCACGTCTTCCCCGATGGCCCGCATCCCACCGGCTTGCGCTACTGCATCAACTCCGCGTCGCTCAACTTCACTCACGCGGACAAGTAAATCCGCCCGGACGCGCATCCTGTTTTCTGCGCACAACAAAACCCCGTCCTTGCGGAACGGGGTTCTGTGCAATGCCGGACCAGGGACTGAAAGCGCGGGGCGCCTACGCCTTGGCTACTTTACCGCTCTTGATGCAGGTTGCGCACACGCGCATCCGCTTGGCGGAGCCATTGACCAGCGCTTTGACCGACTGCAGGTTGACGTTCCAGCGCCGGCGCGTCACGTTGTGCGCATGTGAAATGTTATTGCCGAAGCGCGGACCCTTGCCGCAGATATCGCAAACTTGTGCCATGGTTAAACTCCAGATTTTTCAAGGACTTTCGGCGCCGCCCGAGCGGTAGGCGCACACCCGGAATCCCGCGTCCTCGCCCTGCCGAATCTTCAGTATACCAGTGCCTGGCGCGTCCCGGCTATGCCTCAGGGGCCGATGAGCGGGAACCGCCCGCGCACCGCGTAACCGTGCCCCCTCGGCCCTCAAATGGCTCTCGTAGAGCTGAACCTCTCGCGCCGCAAAGGGCGTAAACGCCGGCTGGCTGCGCATCCGGCTTGCTAACGTGCGCAGTTCCGCTCCACGTCCTTGTCCCTTGGCCCGCGCCAATGTGATGTGCGGATGAAACGGCCGCGTCTCCGGCGCAAATCCGCACCGGCTTGTCGCCGCCGCCACGCGCTCGGCGAGCACAACCAGGCCCGAGGTTGCCGCGACATGAGCAATCAACGCGCGGGCGCGATCGAAGCAACCCAGTTCGCCCAACTGCACGGGAACAGGAGCGGATCGCACCTTACCCAACTGCTCCATCAGGCAGTCGAACTGCTCGGACGTCGCGTTTCCCAGGAATTGCAGGGTAATGTGCCAGGAATCCGGCTCGGTCCAGCGCAATTCGCCGACACTTGGCCGCAGCTGCGCCACCACATTCTCGAGCTCGCGCACCACCGCATCCGCCAGTGCAATTCCCACGAACAGCCGCATACCGAGCCAGTGTAATTCCGGCCCCGCCGCCAGAATCAACTCGACGCCAAAGCTAATCTGACTGGGGTGTCGCGCCAGCTGGGGGCGGGGGCGTTCCCGGGCCCGTACCCGGACCACCGCGATGCTCCTCGCGCGGAA
Organism: uncultured Acidobacteriota bacterium; assembly: GCA_963729915.1. GTDB lineage: Bacteria > Acidobacteriota > Terriglobia > Terriglobales > Acidobacteriaceae > Telmatobacter. The sequence goes on from CAVSQE010000029.1 coordinate 60,551, forward strand.
CCACGAAAACTTCAGGCATCTCGTGGCCGCGATGGCAGGTTCCGCAGGTCACAGGCGAACCCATTCCGTCCGGGTCCAGGTCCATCGCTTTGCTGATGGTGTCCTTGTTGATCTGCTGCGTCATGGAGTACATGATCCGCGCAATCTTCTTGTCCGCCTTGGAGTCGTCAGGGAAGTTCATACGCGGGCGTCCGTTGGGGCCTATATTTTTCGGGTCGGCCGTGTGGCAGAATTCACATTTCACGCCCAGCGAACCCGCCCACGTCTCCATGATGTCGCGTACCTGGCGGCCGGTCAGGTCCTTGGGCAGCACTTGCAAATTTGTGGGAGGCGGAAAATTGCGCATCGGCCGCTCGCCCTGCGGCGGAGGGCCCTGCTGGGTTGCCCCCGGAGCGGACTCAGTCGTCTGCGGCGCGGCTTGCGGCGCTTGCGCACCGGTGGTTGCGGCAAGAATCGCCGCGGCGAGCAGTGCTACGGCGGCAGCAGGAGGAAGCAGGGAAGTAATTTTCACGTGCAGGGAATCCTTTCAGGTCCGGGAGCGGACTCCGGAAAGTGGTGTGGGTGCAGTTTAACGGACGGAATGGGAATCCGGAAAGATGCGCGAGCGGTTCAACAACTTCGGCCCGGAAACGCAGCCGTTCCCGGCAATGGCAAAACGCAGGGGCAATTCCGCGGCGTGGCGGATGCCGATGCGCGGCGTCACCACCACGCGTCCGGCACGCGTTCCGTCATCGTGCAGTTGCAGGGGCGACTTAGGATCCAGCAAATCCAACCCGTTGTCCGCGCTCCGTGTAATTCCCAACGCCTGGCACAGCCGGCCAGGGCCGCCCGTCAATTCCTTCAGCTTGCTGCATTCTGCTTCCGTGCCCCATCCATCTCGCGTTTGTCGCGGAAAGCGTGGGAAGTCATCCAGGCCGCGATTCCGCGCCATCTGTTCGAAACCCGCCACTGGCTCCAGGGCGCGTATCAGCACGCCTCCGCCATGGCCCTCGCGCTCGCACGAGACATTCATGCAGAAGTACATCCCATAAATGAAATAGACATACGCGTGCCCAGCGGGTCCGAACAATACCTGGTTTCTCGGTGTGGGGCCGCGATGTGAGTGCGCCGCGCGATCGGCCGTTAGCCGGTGCGGTCCCAGATAGGCCTCAGCTTCAACGATGCGCCCGGCCAACCAACCGGCACGACTTCGGCGCGCGAGCACTTTGCCCAGCAGCCGCCGCGCCACGCGCTCCGGTGGCGCCTCAAAGAACGCGCGCTGCAGCAGCTTGCCCGGTAGTTCTCTCTTCTCGCTAAGCCCCACGCTGCCAACCCCGCCAACGCCGCTAACTCCGCTTCAACCCCTTGATCAGCGCCAGCACCTCTTCAGCGTGCCCCTCCGGTTTGACCTGGGGAAAGACGTGCAGCAGCGTCTGGTCCGGCCCGATCACGAATGTCGTCCGCACAATGCCCATCACTTTCTTCCCGTACATGTTCTTTTCCTTCAACACGTCAAACTGTTTGCACACTTTCTCGTCTACATCAGCAAGGAGTGTGTACGGGAGGTCGTACTTCGCGCGGAACTTGGCCTGATCCTTTGGCGTGTCGCGGCTGATGCCCAGAACCACCGCGCCCGCCGCCTGCAGCTTTTTAAAGGTATCGCGAAAGCCGCAGGCCTCAATTGTGCAGCCCGGAGTATCGGCCCGGGGATAAAAGAAAAGGATCACCGGCTTGCCGGCATAATCTGAAAGGCTTACTGTTTTGTCCTCGTCGGTCTGCAGCGTGAAGTTGGCGACTTTCTTGTTGAGCTCCATGGGGAATATCCTCGCTATAGATGGTACGGGCCGCCGGATGGCGGCCAGGTTTGATGATTCCAGGTTTGATTATGGTCGAAGGGTGCTGAAAATGTCATTGCGGACGGCAAGTCGCTTGTGGATAACGGCAGCAGGGTGGGTAGCCCTGGTGCTCCTCCTCGCGGCTGGCGTTCCTGCATCCGCGCAATACCCCGGCCAGATCACCAATGCCGACAAAAACGCCCCCACGCTGCGCGCCGTCGCGGTCTTTGAGTGGACCGGCGACGAAGCTAAACCCAAGACCAGCCGCCTCGTGCCCATCTGCATCTATGACGGTCAGGATCTCCAGGACGCGGATATCTATCTCGCCCGCCCGTTTCCACTGGCACTTTCGAGCGACGTCGAGTACCAGTTGCTGCGGGACGGCAAGCCCTCAGGCCTTTTCGACATTGAAACTGCCGCGCGCGAACAGGGCTCCTGGGTCGGCTACGGCAAGCACCTGCCGATGCCGGCACCGAAACCCAAACCCGCGCAGGTGGCCAAGATCGACGAGTACGACGATTCGCAGAGCGACACGCCCATCCTGCACCGCAAGCATCATGCCGGTGACCCGAGTTCGGGAAGTGGCGGCGACTCTTCCGGCGGCTCATCGACAAGTTCGGCCCCTGATCCCAATGCGCCGGCTCCCGATCCCGACCGCCCGACGCTCCACAAGGGCGGCGACGCTTCAGCCAGCAACTCGGGGGACAGCCCGAATACGAATTCCGGCAGCAACACCTCCAGCACCAATTCCACGCAAGCGTCCAATTCCGGCGCTCCCACGCTGCATCGTGGCGGCGACGCCTCCGGCTCCAACAGTGGCGATACTTCGAATTCCGGCAGCGCCTCCGGCTCCACGCAATCTACGAATTCCGGCTCCGGCTCCAACTCAGGCTCGGGTTCCAATCAGCCCCAACTCCATCGCTTGCCCGATAGCTCGGCTCCAAGCGACTCCAATCAACCCAAGCTAAAGAGGAAGAAGAACGAGGAAGACGATAGCTACGTCGATAGTGTCGAAAAGTCGAGCGATCCTGGCCGCCCGCACCTGTTTCGCGGCAAGTCCCTGGGCTTTGATGCGCCCGTAACGCCCAGCCTCTTCGGCCTGCCGCCCGATATGCATCAGGAGGTCGCCGTCTCTGACCTGACCGACCGGCCCGAGCACGTGTGGGATTACACCTGGGCCAATCCCGATGACGAAGCCAAAATGAAGGCCGCGATGGAGGATCTTGCGCGCACCGCGCTGGGACTCAATCCGCCACCGGCCCCTGCCAAGCCCGCGACCAAGACCAAAACGGCCTCCACTGCCCACAAGCCAAAGCAACTCACCCTGCCGCCGCAGCCCGCACCGCTTCTCGACGAGCAATTTCGCGTCTTTGAGCTGGCCTACGGCTCGGGAGCCACCATGATGCTCTCCGCGCATACCAGTGGCACGGGCGTGCAGGAGAAGTTTGTCACTCTGGTCGCGCAGCCCGATCTCTACGGCAACGTTACGGTTCTCATTAAGAATGTGACGGATGCAGCGCATCTCGACGACACGCCGCGCATGCGCCTGGTGGACGCGGTCGATGCCCTGGCCGACAACCGCGGCGATCTTCTGTTCGAGCTGCGGGGATCGACCCAGCGCCAGTTTGTCCTCTACCGCGTGCTGCGCGGCGACGCCACGCGTATCTTCGTGAGCAACGCCGACGAAATCAGCGTTCCGACCGGTCAATAACGCTCGCAGGTAACTCCCCAAAGTGGCCCATATTGCTCAGAAATAATTCCCCCAAAAGAGGCATTCTCGGAGTGTGATTCTGCTCACATCTCCTATACAATGGAGAATAGAAATAAGTGGGCACATCGACACTTTTCAAGGATTCCCCATCGCATGGCATCTGTCATTACGGCCCCGTCGAGCGAAATCGTTTCTGTCACTCCGACCCCACAGACTCCAGCAGTAGCTGAAACAGCCGCCCCCAGTGAGTCGCAAGCGGGCGCTGGGTGGCGTCACGTGCGCATGGGCCGCGACAAAGCCGTCGGCGACGGCATCAGCTGGCCAATGGTCCTCGTGATGGTGCTCTTTCACGTGGGCGCGATCGCCGCTCTGTTCCTTTTCAGTTGGCAGCGCCTCGTCGTCATGGCCGTGCTCTACGTTCTGGCCATCAACGTGGGCATTGGCATGTGCTATCACCGCCTGCTTACGCATCGCGGCTACCAGGTGCCCAAGTGGCTCGAATATGTCATGACCGTGTTCGCTACGCTCTCGCTTGAGGGCGGGCCCATCTTCTGGGTGTCCACGCATCGCGTGCATCACCAGCTCAGCGACAAGGAAGGCGATCCGCACACCCCGCGCGAAGGCGGCTGGTGGGCGCATGCGGGATGGATCCTCTTCGGCGAGCCGTTGCACTTGCAGATCAAGGCGCTCTCGCGCTACTCGCCCGACCTCAGCCGCGACCGCTTCCATGTGTGGCTAAGCAAATACCACTGGATGCCGATCACTCTCAGCGCCATTCTGCTGTTCTCGCTGGGATGGTACTGGGGCGGTTTTGTGAATGGCGTAGCCATGTTCCTCTGGGGAGCTCTGCTGCGCGTCACGCTCGGCCTTCACGCCACCTGGCTGGTCAATTCCGCAACTCACATGTGGGGCAGCCGCCGCTTTGAAACGCGCGACGACTCGCGCAACAACTGGTGGGTCGCCCTGCTCACCGGCGGCGAGGGCTGGCATAACAACCATCATGCGCATCCCGTTTCCGCGCGCCACGGTCTAAAGTGGTACGAGATCGACCCCAACTTCTGGGGCATCTGGATCCTGGCCAAGCTCGGCCTCGCGCGCAAAATCCAGGTGGCAAAGTTCGATCCCAAAAATCCCAAGCCCGCGGGAAGCGCATAGCGCTTCCGATTCGCCGGCAGATTCACACTGAGTTGAGAAAAGATGCGGCCTTCCCTGATCGGGAAGGCCGTCTGTCTTTGCTGAGCTAAGACAGCTTCTACCGCCGCGCCTTCGCCCTTATCCACAAAACCAGAAACAGCGGCAGCGCCACGATCAGCACCAGTACGCCCGCGGGAAATCCGACGTAGAGGTAGGTATCGACGTAGCTTACCGTGTGCCCACCCACCACGTTCCAGGCCAGCAACGCAAAAATGGACGCGCAGGTAGTGGCGAAAAACGTGAGAAACGCCGAGGCAAACGCCAACAGCAGGCTTTGGAACAAGCTGAAACCTTCCAGCGGGAACCCGAAAATCCTCGCTCCTCGTCCGCTTTCCCTTGGCATCGCCATGACCCACCCCCTATCAACTAGAATACAAACTCATGGCCAGCGGTGCACAAATCGAGTTGTGGCATGCCGAGAAAGTTGCCACGCAGGCTGCGGTGCAGGAGGCGCCCAACGGCATCCGTTACGCCGCCTTCGGCGAAAACCGCATCTCCGACGCGGACCTCGAGCGACTTGTGGGCGCGGTACCGGCCGCGCTGGCTCCCGCGCTGCGCCCGCGAGCCTATTACTTCGTTCCCCTCACCATCGCCGACACCGGCGAGAACCTCATCGCGCCCGCCTACACGGTTGAGCTTGGCGATCGCGCCGTCTGCCATCGCAACGCAGCCTTCGGCTCGACCGAGGCCGTTTTCATCTCCACGCGCCTTGTTGAAGACCGCTTCGGTCTTGCCTTCGAATTCTTCATCAACGTGGCGCACAATTTTGTCGAGGCCGCCGGCGTTCCCGACAGCTTCTCCACGCTAGCCTGGTCGCAGGCCGAGGCACAGGTACGCGGCGAAACCAGCCAGGATGCGTGGGAAGCCCGCCGCCGCGCCCAGGAACCGCACGCCGGCGCGAAAACCATCGACGAACGCGCGCGCATGAGCTTCTTCGAGTCGTCGTTCTCTGACGCGCTCGCCATCTACATGCTTTCGCTAGCGGTCGATTTCGACTACCACGACCTGCGCGAGCGCGAGTACCCGCTGCTGGCCGCGCCCGCGCTCGCCGAGCGCCTGCGCCACATCGCCACGCTCTTCCCCACCAATGCCGGCTACGAGTTCCAGGTCAATTACCGCCGCAAAGGCTAGCCTGCCGCGGCGGCTCATGGAGTGCGATTCGCTCTCAGCTCTCGTACAGGTTTACGCGCACAAACGCGTTGCGGAACTTGCCTTGCGGATCGTACCGCGCCGCCAGCGCGCGGAAGTTCGGCAGTTGCGTGTAACACGGCTCCAGTTGCGCGGCTGGTAGCGTGAACAGCTTACCCCAGTGCGGCCGCGGATGGAACGGCCTTAGTTGTGCTTCAATCAGCGGCAGCACCTGCCGCACCGCAGCCCACTGCGGCTTCCAGGTGAAGTGGATCGCCAGCGATGCGCGCTGATACGCCGTGCTCATCCACAATCGGTCCGCGGCCACCGCCCGCAGTTCCGTGATGAAGATGAGCGGCCCGATCCTCTCGCGCAACTTTTCTACCGCCAGCACCGCGTCCCATCCGCTCGCCCACGGCACCAGGTATTCCGTTTGCAGTTCCTGTCCGCTTGAGGGCGTCTGTCCGATGCGGAAATGCGGTAGCCGGTCGTACCACGGTCCCGGAACTCCCAGTTGGTCCGTTACGCTCTCGGCCGGATGCCCGGCCAGCGGGTGCAGCTTCTCCTCGGCCAGCTTCGCGCCATAAATTTCGGGTGCCCACTGATTTGTGTCGCCTTCCTTGAGCCGCCGCTTGACCCACAGCTGCTCGGCGCGGCGATTCTGCCAGTCGGTAAACACGCTCACGCTGTAGCCGCTCGCGAAGATCTCCTCAAAATGCCGCCCCAGCTCCTCGAAGCTCAGCCCCTGGTACACCGCCTGCGCCACCTTGTACGTTGGTTGCAATTCGAGAGTCGTTCGCGTGACCACGCCCATGGTGCCCAGCCCCACCACCGCGCCCAGAAACTGCTCGCCGTCGCGCTCGCGCTTCAGCTCCACCACATCACCGTCGGCTGTCACCAGTTCCACCGCGGCCACCGCCGTCGCCAGGTTGCCGTTATGCAGGCCGCTGCCGTGCGTCGCGGTTGCGCACGCCCCTGCCACGGTGATCCCCGGCAGCGACGCCAGATTGTGCAGTGCATAGCCCTTGGCGTCGAGCCACGGAGCAAGCTGGGCATACGTTACCCCTCCGCCCACCGTCACTGTGTGCGCCGTCTCGTCGAGCGTCATCTCTTTGAGCTGCGCCACCGAGATCTGCTCGTGCGTGCTGTCGGCAATGGCGTTGAACGAGTGCCTCGCGCCCAGCGCACGCAGCCTGCTCGCGGTCTTCACGGCCTCGCGCACCTCGTCCACCGTTCCAGGTGTCCGCAGATTGTTTGTGCTGTAGGTCAGATTGCCGGCCCAGTTCGTCCGCGGCGCCGCAGCCGCCTGCTCGGCTCGCGCCATGCGCTTCAGCGCGCTCCCGGCTACCAGCGCGACCGCCGTCTTCAAGAAATCCCGTTTATTCATCTGTTCGTTCGACCTCGAAGCGACCCGCGCTCGACTCGGCACGCGCGCCGCCGCTCCAGCATAGGCGTCTGCTCGCACGGATGACAACTGAGAATCGACAACTGAGAATTGAGTGCTGTTTGTCGCGGGTTACAAGCTCAACTTCCCGGGCCCCATGGTCACAATCACCAGGTTCATCGTGACGATCAGCACCTCGTAGTTCCAGCCCGAGGACTTCTCGCCCCAGAAGCCGGTCTTCCACACTACAGCCTTTTTGTAAATCGCGCCCAGCATCAGGAGAATCAGCCCCAGCGCCGCCCATTGCGCCAGAACTCCCGTCGCTAGCCCCATCGTCCCGGCGCACTCTGCCGCGCCCAGAAAGACGGTGAACGGCACGCTCATTCCGATGCTCGTAGCTCGTTCCTTCGGATGCCGCAGATGGTTGAATCCGCTTGTCCCGAAAACCAGCGCCAGCATCAGCCTCAGCAGCAGCAGGCTCCGCTTGTTCCCTCAGTCCCTTGGTCCCTGGCCCCGGTTATTTTCAATGCCCGGGCACCGGATGCGCTGGCGGATGAACCGCGACGCGAACCTTGCCCGAGACCGCCCATCCCAGAGCCGCAAACCAGCCAAGGATCGTCCATCCCAAAAACACATTCACGAGGGTGATCCACGCCATCGATTGACAGTCCCGGTAGATGGCCAGGCCAGTTGGCGCCAGATAGACCAGCGCCCCAAGCAAAAACAGCACCAGGCTGATCGGCCCGGTCAGGTCGGCATCGTGGCGTGCAAACCCCAGCGCCACCACGACAATGCCGCACGCAACGATTCCCGCCACCAACAGCAGCCGAAGCAGATTGTTCATGGGCCACCTCCCGCGGCGGAACGCGAGCAGCTCGATTCCGGGAAAACACTGCACCGAACCGCAAACAGCCGCTCAGGTTTCTCCGTAATTTGTAGCCAAAGTGTAGACTTGCGCGAAGGGCCTTACAACGAAATACTCCGCTCATTTTTCATGGCTTAGCGTGTGTTTTTGGCGCTGCGGGTAGCCTTGTTTCTCTCCCGTCACAACGGCGCAACAGTGCTGAGTCACTGAGAAGAGTGCACTTCAGGCGATGCCGGAGGCAGAGGCATCACAATGCGATCTGGCAGAAACGCTATTTCATCGAATCAAAACTATGTTGAGCGGAGGGGAATTCGTTGATGGTATCCAAACTCTTTGCGTCAATCCGCGCCGTCAAGCGCCGCCGTACGCCACGCGTCCTTCGCTCACGGTCCAGCGCACTTTGCCCTGCATGGTCCAGCCATCGAAGGGCGTGTTCTTCGCCTTCGATTTCGACTCCGTCGCCCGGTAGGTCCACTCGGCCTTGGGATCGAACACCACTACGTCGCCAAAACTGCCCACGGTCAATGTGCCGCGGCCCTTTAAGCCCAGCAGCGCCGCCGGTTGCGCGCTCAGCATACTTAGCACGCGCCCCAGCGGGATCTTCCACTCGCCGTGCAGCCAGCGCAGGCACAGTCCCAGCGCCGTTTCTAGGCCGGTAATCCCATTCGGCGCCAGCTCAAATTCAATTTCCTTTTCGTGCATGGCGTGCGGTGCGTGATCGGTCGCAATCGCATCCACCACGCCGTCGAGAATCGCTTCGATCATGGCGTCGCGGTCGGCGGCCGAGCGCAGCGGCGGATTCATCTTGGCGTGCGTGTTGTAAAGTCCGACGTGTTCCTCGGTCAGCAGAAAGTGATGCGGCGTCACCTCGCAGGTAACGCGCAGCCCGTTGCGCCGCGCCTGCCGCACCGCCGCCAGCGCCGCGGCTGTGGACGTGTGCGCCACATGCAGATGTGGATGCGCACTCGCGCAGCTCGGCCACCAGGCGAATATCGCGCTCCACCATGCTCGATTCCGCTTCCGGCGGCATGCCGCGCAGGCCCAGCTTGAACGACACCGGGCCGAGATTCATGCTCGCGCCCTGCGTCATGCGCGTGTCCTCGGCGTGCTGGATCACGGCAAGTCCTACGCGCGCCGCCGCGGCAAGCGTCTCGCGCATCATGCCGTCTTTCAGAATCGGCCGACCATCGTCGGTCACGGCCACGGCTCCAGCGGATTTGAGCGCCGCATAGTCGTTTATCACTTCACCTTTCGACCCGCGCGTAGCCGCCGCGATGGGAAACACGCGCACCGACGCGCCGCGCTCCGGCGCCTGCATCCAGCGCGTAATCTCCGGCGAGTCGTTCACCGGCGTAGTGTTCGGCATGGCGGCCACGCTCGTGAATCCGCCCGCCGCTGCCGCAGCCGTTCCCGTCGCGATGGTCTCCTTGTAGGCCTGTCCCGGCTCGCGCAGATGCACGTGAATATCGATCAGCCCCGGCGTAACCACCAGCCCCGTCGCGTCCAGCACCTCAGCGTCTTCCGCGTGCTTCAACTTGCCCGGACCTGCAATCTCCGCCACGCGCCCGTCTCTGAGCAGAATGTCCTTGGCAGCATCCACGCCCGCCGCGGGATCCACCAGCCGCCCTCCGCAAATTGCCAGCGTCGTCATGCGCGGCCTCCATTCTCTGCCGTCAGCGCGCGTTCCATCACCGCCATGCGGATCGCCAATCCGTTCGTCACCTGCTCCAGAATCGCCGACTGCACACCATCGGCCACGCCCGCCGTGATCTCCATGCCGCGAATGATCGGCCCCGGATGCAGCACGACCGCCGTGGGCGCGTGTGCGGCTAGCCGTTGCCCGGTCAGTTGGTAATTTGCTTTGTACTCGTCCAAATCCAGTTGCAATCCGGCCAGCCGCTCGGCCTGGATGCGGAGCATCATCACCGCCTGTGACTGGGCGAGCGCAGCGTCAAAGCCCCGCTCGATCTCGATTCCCGGTCCAGACCGCGCCGCCTGTTCCGGCAGCAGTTCCTTCGGTCCGCAAAGCAGGACCCGCGCGCCCACGCGCGGCAGCAGCAGCATGTTCGATCGCGCAACCCGGCTGTGCAGAATGTCGCCGGTAATCATCACCGTCACCCCGGCCAGCGTGTCCTGCGCAACTCCCGCGAGTCCCGGCCGCAGATGCGTCAGGATCGTGCGCAGATCGAGCAACGCCTGCGTGGGATGCTCGTGCATGCCGTCGCCCGCATTGATCACGGGCAGGCGCGTCGACTCTTCCAGCAGCCACGCCGCTCCCGACGAGTTGTGGCGCAGGATGATGGCTTCGGCGCCCAGCGCGCGCAGCGTCAATCCCGTGTCCTTCAGCGACTCGCCCTTCTCGATGCTCGAGCTCAGGTTCGAAACTAGCGTGGTGTCGGCGCCGAGCGCCTTGCAGGCCAGCTCAAAGCTCGTTCTCGTTCGAGTTGACGACTCGTAAAAGAGCAGAGCAATGCGTCGCTTCGCTAGAATGTGATCACGCACAAGCGGATCCGCGCCGTCGAGTTCGGTGGCGCGAATGAGAAGTCGGCTCACGCCGTCCACAGTCAAATCGAGAACCGAAAGCAGCGATCCCGGATGGTAAGGAAATGAAGAAGCGGGCGCAGGCGGAGTGCTGCGCTGGCGGCGAGTCGTGGGTAGGGCCGGTTTCATGGGAGAAGCGGCTTTCAGCCTTCAGTTTCGGATCCCGTTTACCGGCTTTCAGCTGAAGGCTGGGGGCTGAAAGCTTGAAGCTCAGTTGGTGCGCTCAACCAGCAGTACCTGCTCCGTTTGGTCGACTTCCTGGAACTTGACTTCGATGATTTCGCGGCTGCTCGTGGGAACGTGTTTGCCCACGTAGGTGGCCTCGATGGGTAGCTCGCGATGGCCGCGGTCGATGAGCACCGCCAGTTGCACGCGGCGCGGACGGCCGTGGTCGAAGAGCGCGTCCAGCGCGGCGCGAATGGTGCGGCCCGTGTAAAGCACGTCGTCGCAGATCACCACGTCGCGGCCTTCCACGTCGATGCCGATGGCTCCCGGCGTCACCACCGGGCGCACGCCCGCCGTGGAGAGATCGTCGCGGTAGAACTGGATGTCGAGCACTCCGGTATCCACGGTACGCTTCTCGATGGTTGAGATCAGCTTGCCTAGCCGTTGCGCCAGAGGAACACCGCGGCGCTTGATGCCCACCAGGGCCAGATCCTCGCTGCCGTCGCTCTTTTCCACGATTTCGTGGGCCAGGCGCACCAGGGTGCGCTCAATCTCCGAGGCAGACATAAGCCGCCCCTTCACGCGCAGGTTGCTGTTACTTTCCGGTTCACTCATGATCGTTGCTCTTGCCGGATGATACGAGGGATTGGCGTTTAAGGGCAAGTTGTGGAAACAAGAGCGCCCACATCCCGGAGCCAGCGCCTCGGCAGGGCAGGGAATTGGCGTGAGGCAGACCCCCTGTGCGAGACCAAATTGGTCCCATAATATAGAGGCGGGCCCGGATGGCGAAATTGGCAGACGCAGCGGACTTAAAATCCGCAGACCTTTACCGGTCGTGGGGGTTCAAGTCCCCCTCTGGGCACCATAGAATCAATATTTTACGTGAAATTAGTGAAAAAAGAGAAATATCGTTGATCGGTCCTTTTCGCTCTTCCGCTCGCCCGCCGCGCCGAATCTGAGGCCTGCCGCGTTCCCGGCGCGACCCTTTCATCCCTCTACTCAACTGAATACTCACTGCGCATCGGCCTGAATCCACAAGAAACCTTGCGCACCGGTACAGAACCACCCGCGCAAAACCCCGAATTCGCCTAACGCGTTGCGATATAGAACAGACGGCTCAAGGTTGAATTGGGTAAATGCGGTAGGCAACGACTGAAGCCGTAATTGGGGTGCCCCGCGCCTGTGAGGTTTTGAGCAGAACTTCAAAATACTGCATTCCATTTGAGTGCAAGGTCTTCTCGAATCCGGAAAACTCCTCTTCCGAGAGCAGAAAATCTCCGCCGGCCTCCGTAGCCTCCGAAGAGGTCCCTTCAATCAGAAGTGCTCTTGTGCCGCGATCCGGATTCGGCAGATAAGCCACCACACAGTAGCCCACGGAATCGGTCGGCGAGTAGATTGCGTTTTCTCCCGCCTTCGGCGAACTGTTAATCACTGACCCGGGATCGATACCGGGCGGATTCTCCTTGAAATTCAGGCGGGCTTCAAATAGCTGTTGCCAGGGATTTGAGTACTTTGAGCCAATTAGGATCATGTTGTCCTGGCCGGCAAGCGCGGAAGAGTAATCGCGTGCATTGTAAATGTGCATCGGGTTCCCGATGCGGTCCAATAACGTCATCCGTTGCGCCAGCCTGAATTCACTCGAGTTTCCAAAATTCTTCGAGGCAATTAAAGTCAAAACAGGCTGTATATCCGAGTTAGATCTCTGCGTCGCAACCTGGTTGAGGTAGCTGCGATTGAGATAGTCGCTGAGAGTGAATGCTCGCTTCTCGATGTCCTCGAGGAGTTGGAAGGAAACGTCGGAGACCACAACATCCGTTTCGTGTGTGGGGGCATTGACGAACGGCGACCACAGGGAGTTCAGCGATGGTTCGTATTTTAAGGGATATAAGGAACGGTCCAGTGTTCGTTCCCGCAGCCACCAGCCTGCACATGAGCCAAGTATGAGGGCAATCGCGATCGTGCCGGCAAGAATCCGCCAGCGATGTGCCCTTGCATTGTCCCCAGAGGCCGCCCCCGGCAGAGTTGCGATCGATTCCTGGTGCGATGCGTCCGAGAGCATCGCGTGCGCCTCGTGTAGAGCGACTTCGGGTGCGGCACTGGCGGCCTCTGGCTCCCGCCAGCGGAATTCCGGGACATAGTTTCCCGAGGCCAGTTCAATAACGACCTGGGACCCGCCGTGAACTTCCGAATAATACTGAGCCAGTCGGCGACGTACGTCGTTCGCCCTCACCCGAACGATGGAATCAGTTCCCGTCTCATAGTTAATGGGCCTGCCGAAAAGCTCCGCGCCGAGGAAGCGCTCTGTCAGATATTCATAATTGCCATCGAGCGCCTGCTGCACGATGAATTCCAGAAAGTCCTGGCATCTCTTGCTTCCTGAAAAATAGTGGCTTTTGACGATCGTGCTGAGTTCGGTCCGGATGGCGGCGGTTCGTTCGGCGCTAAGGCCTGCAGTCTTCTCGTGATTGGAAAGAATCCGCATGAACGCTCATCCTTCCCATGCAGCACAAATTCTAGCACGCCTTAACTGAATCGTAACGCTGACCCTTAAGTTATTTCCCGTCATGTCGTTACGGCCCTATTCAGCACCGAACTGTTCGGAACGTTGACAGCCAACTCTTACCTGACGACATTGGTGACCGGCGTAATAGTCCGCATGTCGCCGAAAGAGAGAAGATGGATATCCGTATTCTTCGGTACGTTCTCGTCATTCTTTTCCTGCCCGTATTGCTTCGGGGCCAACAACTCGCAGATTTGGTGGATCCTTTTGTCGGAACGGCCGCTGAAGGGCAAACATATCCCGGAGTAGGCATGCCCTTTGGGATGACGCAATGGACGCCCACAACACAAGATACCGAGAGAAAGGGCGTAGTCCCCTACTATTATGCCGATCAAACATTTCACGGAATTCGCGGCAGCCACTTTCTGAGTGGCTCGGCAATGCAGGATTATGGCAGTTTCCAGTTGCTCGCTGGATCGGATGTGTTCCCGTGGCAAGGCCATGCGCCTACTTCGCGGTTTTCTCACGACCAGGAGCACGCCACACCGTATCTCTACAAAATCGAGCTTCCGGATCTCGGCGTGACTGCAGCGGTCACGGGAACTGCGCGTTGCGGTCTGCTGCGGTTTGCATTTCACCGCGGCAACGCTGCGTGGATCGATCTGCAAAACAACGCCCGCCCTGGCGACGGTTCCTTGACCATCGATACTGCTCACAATGAGATCGTGGGTTGGAGCCAGGTGCGCCGCATCTATGCGGGCCAAGGCCAGCTGGCAGGATTTAGCGGCTATGTGGTCGTGGAATTCGATCGCCCCTTCCATGTCGGAGGCACGTGGTCGGGGACAGAGGTTCATCCGGGCAGCACCGGTCAATCCTCCGACGGCAGTCCCTCGGGCGGTTATGTCACGTTCGATGTAAAGCCGGGAGAAGTCGTACTGGCTCGCGTCGGGACATCGTTCGTGAGCATCGATGAAGCGCGAAAGAATCTCCGCGCCGAGATTCCTGATTGGGATTTCGCGAAAATCGAGCAGAAGAGCCGCGCCGCGTGGGAAAGAGCCCTTGGCATGATCGAAGTGACCGGAGACAACGCAGATCGCCGCATCTTCTACACCGCGATGTATCACGCGCTTCAACTTCCGCGCATCTTCAACGATGTAAGTGGGACTTATCCCCGTTTCGCGGGTGGGCAATCCATTGAAACCGCCCGCGGTTTCACTTATTACGATGATTTCTCGACATGGGATACCTTTCGCGCCGAGCATCCTCTCCTTACGATGATCGATCCGAAAGACGATGCGGATATGATCCGGTCGCTGATCCTCAAAGGAGAGCAGGGTAGCTTTCTGCCCACTTTTCCCGCCTGGGACAGCTACACGTCAGAGATGGACGGCGATCACGGGGTCGCTATTATTGGCGACGCCTATCTGAAGGGAATACGCGGCTTCGATATACAAGAGGCCTATCGCCTGATGCGCAAGAATGCGTTGGAGTCGCCCGCATCGGAGGCCGAGTATCTCGACGGAGAAGGCCGGCGATCGCTGGACTCGTATTTGAAATACGGCTACATCCCGCTGGAAGATCCGGTTTCCGCAGCCCCCTTGCCGCATAAGAATGAACAGGTGTCCCGCACACTGGACTATGCATACGACGACTTTGTCCTGGCTGAAGTTGCCGAGGCTCTCGGCAAGCCTGAAGACGAGGCCATCTTTCGCAAGCGCTCTCAGAACTATCGCAACGTATTCGATCCAGTTACAGGATTTGCCAGAGGCCGTCATGCGGATGGAACTTGGGTCACTCCGTTCGATCCCGACAAGCCAGCGTCGTATATTACCGAGGGCTTGCCATTTCAATTTACGTTTTATGTGCTTCAGGACATTCCCGGGTTAATTGCGCTCGAGCACGGGCGCTGCGGATTCATCGCCAAACTCGACGAGTTATTCCAAAAGAACCTCTACGACCAGGGCAATGAGCCCAGTCATCACATCGCCTATCTGTATGTCTATGCCGGCGCGGCTTTCAAGACCCAGCGGCATGTTGCGGAGCAGCGAGCCGCGGGCTATAAAGACGAGCCTGGCGGGCTGATTGGCAATGACGATGCAGGACAGATGTCAGCCTGGTATATCTTGAGTGCTCTCGGATTTTATCAAGTCACGCCAGGAATTCCTCGCTACGCAATCGGGTCACCGCTCTTCCCCGATGCGAAGATCCATCTGCCCAATGGTGCTCAATTCCACATCGTCGCGGAACGAAAGTCAGCACAAGCCATCTACATCCAGTCGGCTACCTTGAACGGAAAGCCGCTCAGACGGTTCTGGTTAACGCACGCGGAGATTGCTGCCGGCGGAACGCTGGTCTTTCACATGTCGTCCCAGCCCAACCCCACATGGCCTGCTCGGGCAACTGCGGTAAGGAGCGGCAAAATTGAGTCGGTGCACTACCCGGCCGAAGCCTCCGCGAATTTGGATGGCTGCCCGAAGCAATGACGCGCTGCGCCTCAATTCAGGCCGGTCAGTTGCCATTTCACAAGAGGTAGAATTCGCCTCCCTGCGGCGTCAACCGCCGCAGAAATCCCCATATCTGTATGATTTGAGTTAACACCCTCTGATCGAGATAGACGATGTGCGGAGAGGTACGCGTCTCTGGCAAAACCAGAATGGCCGTGTCCTTCCCGGGGCCTCTTGGTCGCCGCTCCCAATGGTCCGCATCGTTCGGAGAACTTCGATCGCTGGGAAGAACAGCTTTCGGATCGATAGACGACACAAATAATGGTGTTTAGCATGTTCGAGAAAACGCTTACAGGCCACAT
>CAVSQE010000030.1:0-123374 GCA_963729915.1 uncultured Acidobacteriota bacterium
ATGGTCGGGGAGAGAGGATTTGAACCTCCGACCCCCTGGTCCCGAACCAGGTGCTCTACCAGGCTGAGCCACTCCCCGACGCTCTGATTGTCACCTGCAGCCTCGGGATATGCAACGCGCTGCAAGCCGGAGTTCAAGGCTCTGAAGGTTTCAGGCTCGCCCGCCGATCCTTGCGGTACGGCGTCGAATGCGAGACGGCCCAAACTGACCCCTCCGCAATCGCAACTCCTCATTGATTCTATCGCAGTTGCGCATTTTTCGCTGGCCTCACGGGCCGGCCCGGCGCTTTGCGCCCACACCCTCTCACATCCGGGCATTCATCCGCTCTGCGATCCCCGCCTACCCATCCGTCCATCAACGAACCACGATCACCCTCGTTGCGTAAGGCGCTAAGTCGAGCTGAATCACTGCGTGCTCTCCGCTCCGCGTCGCATCGAGCGGCGTCACCGTGCCCGTCTGCGGATCCCACGCCTCCACTACACGCCCTTTCACCATCAGCGTCACCGCATGTGTGCTCGCCTTCGCGCCCTCGTTGAAGAACAGGTACACATCGGCGTCTCTCCAACTCCGCTTCATCACGCGCAACGCTGCGTCCGGAGCGTCCATCGCGACCACCGGCGCAATCACTGCCGATTGCAACGCCGCCAGCACCTCGGCAGGAACCATCTGCGGCGCCGGTGGTGCGGCCGGTGGCTCGGCCGGCGGCGTCGGTGTTGGGGGCAGTTGCGCGCTCACCACGCTGGCCCACGAAAACTCCGTCGCCGTTGCCGCGCGCGCATCGCGAATCGTCCGGCCCGCGATCCACTGCGGCGTGCCGCCCAGGAAAACTACCTTCCCTCCGCCACGCGCGAAGGCCTTCAGCCGCGTCTCTACCGCAGCCGGCAGCACCAGCGGCGCAGGCAGAATCACCGTGCGATAGCGGTTGCCACTCCGCGTCTCCAACGCTCCGGGCAGCGCCGTCAACCCGCTCGCCAGCGCATTCTCGTCCACAATATCGAAATCGATCTGGTGCTCGCTGAGCAATCGTTCAGTCGACACAAACTGCTCGTCCGATTTGTCGTTGCCCAGCCACATCGACATTGACGGCAGATACAGCGCCACCGTCGCGTCGGGCCTTCCCATCGCCATCAGGTAGCTCATGCGCCGCACGTACGCGGTCAGATCGGAGAATCCCGGCTGGCCCATATACGAAGGCGCAGGCCGCGGACCTGCAGCGGTCGCGGGAAAATACATCATCTCCACCATGTTCACGCCGCGCACAAATTGTTCGTTCACAATGTAACGCGCCATCTCCACATCGGGCGCTGGCCGGTACGCCGCAAAACTTTCGGTGAACGCGCGCGGCTTGCCGTCGACGTGCGCGACGGAGCTGGCCAGCCGCGGATAATCCGAGATCGTATCCTTCCATATCTGGTGCCAGATGGCATCGATCCCCGGCACCTCTACCCAATGCATGTCGCGGAAGAACGAGCCTTCGCTGTGCGTCAGCTCCATCTCCATCTCTTCGTGATTCAGGTGCACCTGGTACTCCAGATGGTTGGCCGCGCACCACTCGCCCTGCGGCTCGAAGAACCCCGCCGCAAACATCTGCGAAAACACGTCGTAATAATCGCCTTTGATGCGCATCTGCTCGGGTGTCAGCTGGATCGAGACCACAGGGCCGCGCCGCGACGGCGTCTCGGCAAACAGCGCGGCGTACGGCTGCACGTCGTAGCCCTTGATCTCTTTGAACCGCGCGAAAAACTTCGGCGTCCACGGCAGCCCCGCAATCGAGTAGTCTGGTTCGTCGCCGCGGAAACCCATGATGGTTTTGCCGAACTCATCGCCGACGTAGTGTTTGTATTGCTCGTGCGTGAATGCCAGGTACTGCCGTGTCGCCGCCGGGTCCATATAGTCTTCCAGCGACTGCTCCGTATCTTTCACGCGCTTCGGATTCGTATCCGATCGCGTGGGCGAGGTGCGGAATTCGTGATCCACTAGCAGCACCGTCCAGTTGCCCGCGGGCGCCGTCCAGTTGAGCGTGTCGCTGTGTAACGGCAGTGGCATCGCCGCGCCGTTCAAGTCCACTGCGGCCGCGCTCACTACGTCCGGGTTCAAGTCCTGGTGCAGAGTCCGCCCTCCCTCCACCAGAATCTTCTGTTCCACCTCCAGCGCTTGCATCCGTAGCGCAGGCTTCTCGCTCGTGAACTTGCCGCCGGCAAAACCGCTGGGATAGCCGGCATCGTCCACAATCCACACCCGCATGTTGCGCTGCTTGGCCTCCGCCACAAACTTGCGGAAAAAGGCAAAGTACACTGGCGACAGGTAAGCGAATGGCATGTTGAACCCGGCCTGCACCGTCACCGCCTGGAAGCCGAGGTTGTGTAGCGTGTCCAGATCGCGCTCAACCTGCGCAACGCTCACGCTGCCGTTCAATCCGTAATACGGCTCCGGGCCGTACTCCGACGGTGGAGTCTTCCACTGCGCAGCCACCTGCGCGGCCGTCGGGCTCTGCAAATGCTGCCACGGCTGCTGGCAGCCTGCTCTCGCCGCCAGCACAAGCATCGCCGCCGCAATCAAAACCATCCAGATTCGAAGCCTCATCGCTCAGGAACTCCTCTCAGAATCAGCGGCTCCCATTGTAGCGCCGCATTCGCGCACCCTGCGCCGCAGCCCGCCTGATTCCCGCCGTGGCCCGCGCCGACCGCTGCCGTGCGAGAATCGAAATGGCTCGCCGCGAACGGCAAATCGCGCTCTCACGCCGTTGCGACGCTGCATATTCGGAGGAACATCATGAGCGAACTCATTCTTGAGCCGCGCCGCACCGCGGTCGTCGTCATCGATCTGCAAAAAGGCATTGTGGGATTTCCCGGAAACCCGCACTCCGCGTCCAGCGTCATCGCCAACAGTGTCGCCCTGCTCGACGCCGCGCGCAGCGCGGGTGCGCAGCCGATTCTGGTGCACGTCGGCCGTTCGCCCGACGGTGGCGATGGACTCCAGGTCGCCTGCGACGAGCCCATGCGGATGGCCGGCGCTCTCCCGCCCGATTGGAGCGAACTCATTCCCGAGCTCAACCGCCAGCCCAACGACCTTGTCATTCTCAAGCGCCAGTGGGGCGCATTCTACGGCACCGATCTCGAATTGCAACTGCGCCGCCGCGGCCTCAACACCATCATCCTTTGCGGCATCGCGACTGCGTTCGGCGTCGAAAGCACCGCCCGCGACGCCTACGAGCGCGGCTTCGAACAGGTCTTCGCCGAGGACGCCATGACGTCCCGCACCGCCGAAAGCCACACCAACGCCATCGTCAACATCTTTCCCCGCATGGGCCGCGTGCGCAGCACCGCGGAGATTGTCGCCACATTGCACGCCGGCAAAAATACCACGTAATCTGCGCTCACTTTTTTCCGAGAGCTTTAGAGGATGTACCTGCGACAAATCCTGGTCCTTCACGATCGAAGCCACCATCTGCTTCACATACGTGGCGTCGATAAGGAAAACCTTCTCCGGTCCGGACGTCGCCATGCGTTCCAGATAGGGCAACGGCGTAGTCGCTTCGTCGCTGATGGTCTTTTTCATTGCCGCCGCAGCCTGCTCATCGGAGATGCGGCGCGCTACGTCGGGCGCCAGGAAACTGATGTCCTCAAGCACGCGCTCCATAATCGTGTGCAGTCGGCGCGCGCCGATGTTTTCCGTCTGCTCGTTCACCTTGAAAGCAAACTCCGCCATCTCGCGCAGCGCGTCCGGCGCGAACTCCAGCCGCACGCCTTCCGTCTCGAGCAGTGCCGCATATTGCTTGGTCAGCGAAGCCTTGGGTTCCGTCAGAATCCGCAGAAAATCCTCGACGGTCAGCGATTGCAACTCCACGCGGATGGGGAAGCGCCCCTGTAATTCGGGAATCAGGTCGCTGGGCTTCGACACGTGAAACGCGCCCGCAGCAATAAACAGAATGTGGTCGGTGCGCACCATGCCGTAGCGCGTATTCACCGTCGTGCCCTCGACAATCGGCAGAATGTCGCGCTGCACACCCTCGCGCGAAACATCGGGCCCGTGCCCGCTCTCGCGTCCGGCAATTTTGTCGATCTCATCCAGGAAAATAATCCCGTTCGATTCGGTGCGCTCCACGGCCGCGCGGTTCACCGAGTCCATGTCGATGAGCCGCCCCTCTTCTTCCTGCACCAGGTAGTCGAAGGCATCGGCTACTTTCATCTTTCTCTTCTTCATGCCGCCGCCAAAAATGTTGGGCAGCATGTCCTTCAGGTTCATCTCCATGTCTTCAAGGTTCTGGTTACTGATGATGCCGAACTGCGGCGTGTTGCGTTCGCGGGCATCAATCTCCACGATACGGTCGTCGAGCTTGCCCTCGCGAAATTGCTGGCGCAGCTTTTCGCGCGATCGTTGGTGACTCTCGGACTCAGGCAGCTTGAGTTGGCCCTCCTGCCCGTGCGGCGCTGCGGGCGGCGGAGGCAGCAGCACGTCCAGCAGCCGTTCTTCGGCGTTCATCTCGGCGCGGTCTTCCACCTCTTCCAGGCGTTCCTCGCGCACCATGTCGATGCCGATCTCCACCAGGTCGCGGATCATCGACTCCACGTCGCGGCCCACGTAGCCCACTTCGGTAAACTTCGAAGCTTCTACTTTCAGGAACGGCGAGTTGGTCAGCTTGGCCAGCCTGCGCGCAATCTCGGTTTTGCCCACGCCCGTCGGCCCAATCATGATGATGTTCTTGGGCATGATGTCGTCGGCCATGTCGGGCGGCAGCTTTTGCCGGCGCTGGCGGTTGCGCAGCGCAATCGCCACCGCACGCTTGGCGGCCCTCTGACCCACCACGTGCTTGTCGAGCTCAGTCACAATCTCGCGCGGCGTCAGCTCGTCCAGCGCGAGTTCCTGTTCTTCAGCGGAAGCGGGTAAATAAATTGCCATGCTTTACTTCGGATACTCCAACTTTGGGTCAGGCTTCGTTCCTGACGAGGTTCACTTCTTCACTCTTTCACTTCTTCACTCGTTCACTCAGTCCTACAATTCCTCCACCGTAATCCGGTCGTTGGTGTAAATGCAGATCTCGCTGGCGATTCTCATCGCCTTCTCGGCAATCTCGCGCGCGCTCAGCTCGGTATTTTCCATCAAGGCGCGGGCCGCGGCCGTGGCGTAGCTGCCGCCGCTACCGATCGCCGCCAGCGGCTCGTCGGGATCAATGACATCGCCTGAACCGGAGATCAAAAACGTCTGCCCCCTGTCGGCCACCAGCAGCAATGCCTCCAGGTTGCGCAGCATCTTGTCGGTGCGCCAATCTTTGGCCAGCTCGACGGCGGCACGGTTCAGGTTGCCGGCATGCTGCTCGAGTTTGGTTTCGAATCGCGCAAACAAATTGAATGCGTCGGCCGTCGATCCCGCGAATCCCGCCAGGATCTTGTCCTGGAACAGGCGCCGGATCTTCTTGGCCGAGTGCTTCAGCACGTGATCGCCGAAGGTCACCTGGCCGTCGGCAGCCATCACCACCTGGCCGTTGCGCCGCACGCAGATCACGGTCGTCGAATGAAATGACAATTGCTCTTTCACGGCAGTTTTCAACCCTCAAACCCGACAAACACAGGCCCTTCACAGGCAACAATCCCGCGCCTGACACAACCTAGAGTATAGGGCATTTACGCGGTGTCGGAGCCGTCCCGGCAACGCGCTTGTTCGGAGCCGTTCTTAACGGTCAGGGGCTTGAGAGACCGCTAAGAGCTTCCCTCTGCAACGAGTCTTGTATCAGGGCACGGCTTCAAAGCCTGCCCTGAGCGAAGTCGAAGGGTGCCGTAAACAGCGCAAAAAAGTAACTCGGGGCTTTAGCCCCTGAGGGACAGTTTCATCCGAACTGAGATGCCAACCCCCAACCCGCATTTCGCGTGCGGTATCCTCAATCTGGGACTGTTGGGGGCAACTACCCACTCGTAGATGAACCTTCCGAACAACACCGACTGGCAGATCGTCGCCGGCGTAACCACCGTTGCCGCGGTCGCGGGTCTGGCTCTCTGGCTGGTGTTCCGCCGGCGGCCCAGCGCCGAGGAGATCGAGCGCGCCCGCCGCCGGTTTCTGCTCCAGTCCGGGCGCTTGGTCGACGGCATGCTGCTCGATGTGTACGACGTCGAAGGCGCAGACGGCCGGGCGCTGACCTTCCTTCTCTTCAGCTACCGCATCGCCGGCGTGGACTACGAGTGCTCCCAGGAGATCACCGCCATGCGAGACGTGGTCGAGGTCGGCGAGGTGCGCGCCGGATTTCCCTGCACCGTCCGTTACCAGCCCGGCAACCCATACAACAGCATCGTGGTTGCCGAAGGCTGGACCGGGCTGCGCGCGGGGCTGCCGCAATTCCCCTCCATTGACGACCCCAATCCCCTCGATACGAGCCACCTCGAGCCCGGCGCCCATTAGTTGCGAATCCGCAACCCCTCCTGATTCACTTCTTTCACTCTTTTCACCTCTTCACTCGCTCCCTCACTCCTCACGTCCCCGTCTTCTTGTTCCCTTGGTCCCTCGTTCCCTGCTTCCCCATACCCAACCCCGGTTACACTATCTCTATGCATTGGCATCCGGCCTCCAATGACAAAAACGCTAAACGGACAACGCTGGTCCTGCGCTTCTCGCTGGCCGCCACGCTGGCCTATGTCGTCGTCACCTTCGTTGCCGGTTTGCGCGCTCACTCGCTGGCGCTGCTCTCCGAATCCGGCCACAACGCTTCCGATTTCCTGGCCCTCCTGCTCAGTTTTGCCGCGGTCTACTTTCAGTCCCGTCCCGCCGACCATGCGCGCACCTTCGGCTACCAGCGTGCCGGCGTCCTCGCGGCCTTCATCAACGCCGCCACGCTCATTGCCATCTCGCTTTGGATCGCTGTCGAAGCCGTGCATCGCCTTAGTGCCCCTGTCGCCGTCGAGCCGCACCTCATGATGATTGTGGCCGCCGCGGGCGTGGTCATGAACGGCGTCATCGCCGCGCTTTTGTGGGGCGTGGCCCGCGACGTCAACCTCCGCAGCGCCTTCCTGCACATGGCCGGCGACACCCTTTCCACGGCTGCCGTCATCGCCGGTGGCTTCGGCATTCTCCTCACTGGTCAGAACTGGATCGACCCCGTCCTCTCGCTGCTCATCGCCGCGCTCATCTTCTGGTCCAGCATCGGCATCGTCCGCGAAACCCTGAACATTCTCCTTGAAGGCGCGCCGCGCGGCTGCTCCCCGGCCCACATCCGCTCCGGCATGGAAGCCGTCGAGGGCGTCGTCAACGTCCACGATCTTCACGTCTGGAGCCTCGGCTCAAATTCGCGTGCGCTGGCGTGCCACGTCACCATCGCCGACATTCCGCCGTCTGAAAGCGCGTGCATTCTCATCAAGCTCAACGGTCTGCTCCGCGAGCAGTTTCAGATCAGCCACACCACCATCCAATTCGAGCACATCGGCTGCGAGCACCTTGAGGGTTGCGTCGCGCCTCCCGAAACCATCTCCGCCGCCCACGCGCATCCTCACGGCCACGAACATCACCACGGCCACGCGCATTAGCGTGGAGACTCATAAGTCCTCACCACAATGAATTTGTCATCCTGAGCCACACAAATCGCACCTTATCCTGAGCGGCGAGTATCGGATGTCATCCTGAGCAATAAAACTCGGATGTCATCCTGAGCGAAGTGGGCCGCGCTTCGCGCGGCCCGCGAGTCGAAAGCCTGCCCTGAGCGGAGATCGCACAGCGATCGAAGTCGAACGGGGATCTGCGGTTGCTTTTGCCTTTGCTTTCCGCGGCCTCACCCAACACGAAGAGTGGGTGCCCGCGTCCGGGCCCCTACGGACTTCGGGGTCCCCAGCGAGCGACTCTTGCTCGTTGGGGTGAGGTTAGGTCTTGGTCCGTGGAGTGGTGGTCCCGATTCTGGGACCCGGGATAGCACTTATCGCTGATACCCTGATTTGTTAGAAGGAATTCGGAGAGAAAACTTTTGACTTCACGCCGCCCCTTACATTTCGCTCTTTTCTTCTTCCTGCTTCCCTTTCCATCCGCGTTCGCCGCGCAAGCCCCTACCCCTGCCCAACTCGATGCTCTCTCCGGCGAATACACGAACCCCATCGAGCCGGATACGCCGTCCAGTTTTTATGTCAAGGATGGCAAGCTGATCTACGAAAACGAGCGCCGCCTCCCTGTCGCGCTCGAGCCAATTTCCCCCACCGAATTCGCAATCCCAAATACCAAGGCCACCCTCCGCTTTGGGCTCGATGCTTCCGGCCGCGGCGCCAGCGTAATGCTTTCCCAGGGATCCGATCATTCCGTCTCTTACCGAACTGGCCCGCCCGTGCGCCACGTCTTCCACGATTACCAGCGCACTGAGGCCATGATTCCCATGCGCGACGGCGTCAGCCTCTTCGCGGTCATCCTCAAACCCTCCGACATCGCCACGCCGCTGCCCATTCTCATCGAACGCACGCCCTATGGCGTGGAGGATGAGGACGGCAAGTCACCTTATGCGCGCCGTCCGGAGTTGGCACGCGACGGTTACATCTTCGTCGGCGAAGACATTCGCGGCCGCTACAAGAGCCCGGGCAAATTCATCATGATGCACCCACTCGCCGATCATCACAACCCCACGGCCATCGACGAAAGCACCGACACCTACGACACCGTCGCCTGGCTCCTCAAAAACGTGCCCGGCAACAACGGCCGCGTGGGCGTTGTCGGCACCAGTTACGACGGCTTTCTCGCCATGATGGCGGGCATCGATCCCCACCCCGCCGTCAAAGCCATCTCGCCGCAAGCGCCCATGATCGACGTCTGGATCGGCGACGATTTCTTTCACAACGGCGCATTCCGCCAAACGTACGGCTACGACTACGTACTCGGCATGGAAGCCGACAATCCGCTCGCCAGCGTGAGCTACGGCAAGGACAAGGATGGCCAGCCCATCGACGGCTTCGACTACTTTCTCGAGCGCGGCAACTTTGCCCGCGACGTCAAAGAGTCCGGCTTGGATCTGCTGCCCACCTGGAAGCTCTTCCTCGATCATCCCGCGTACGATTCCGTCTGGTCCTCGCGCGCCGTCGAGTACCATCTCAACACCGTCACCGTGCCCACGCTCAGCGTCGGCGGCTACTACGACCAGGAAGATATGTACGGCCCGCAGGAAGAGTACGCAACACTCGAGCCGCACGACACGAAGCACGAGAACTTTCTCGTGCTGGGTCCGTGGCGGCACGGTTCCTGGGGCTCACCGCAACGCCATCTCGGAAATCTCGACTACGGCGAGCCCATCGGCACCGAGTTCCGCACTCGCATCGAAGCCCGCTTCTTTGCGCACTATCTCAAGGATGAGCCCGGATTCACTCTCGAAGACACCGCCAGCTTCCAGACCGGCTCGAACACCTGGCAGTATTACGCGCACTTCCCGCCCAAAGAATCGCGCCCCACGAGCCTCTATCTCGCGGGCGCGGGCCTGCTCAGTTGGAACTCCTCAACCACAACGGCAACCGCATCCTACGTGAGCGATCCGGCCAACCCCATTCCCTACCGTCACCGCCCCATCCAGCCCACCTACTCCGACGGCTCGCAGTGGTACAACTGGCTCACGGAAGATCAGCGCTTCGTCACCGGCCGCAGCGACGTCGCCGTCTTCAAGCTGCCCGTGCTCACGCAGAATCTGACCGTCACCGGCGAAGTCGTCGCCGATATCTACGCTGCCACTACCGGCAGCGACAACGATCTCGTCGTCAAGCTCATCGACCAATATCCCGATGACGACCCCGACCCGAAGATGCGCGGCTATCAGCTCATCGCCAACGCCGAAATCTTTCGCGGCCGCTATCTCTCGGGCTACGACCACCCCACCCCCCTCGCGCCCGGCTCCATCCACGAGTACAAGTTCAGCCTTCACGATGTGGACCACGTCTTCAAGCCCAGCCACACCGTCATGGTTGAAATCCAGAGCACCTGGTTCCCGCTTTACGATCGCAATCCGCAAACCTTCGTGCCCAACATCATGAAGGCCAAACCCGAAGACTACAAACCCGCCGCCATCACCATCTACTCCGGCCCCGGCCACAACTCCGCGCTAGAACTGCCCGTAATAAATCCCTAGCGTTCCGAGTCAGAAGTTCGCGCCACAATGAAATTGTCATCCTGAGCCCAGTTTGGCGTGCAATCGGCACGATTGCACGCCAAACGAGTCGAAGGACCTGCGGTTGTTTTTTGCAAACTCAACCCAGCACGAAAAACGGGTGCCCCACATCTCGATTTTGAGATGTGGGATAGCACGAACCTCAATCGACAGGTCTTGTATCAGGGCACGACTTCAGTCGCGCCGATGAAGCCAACTAATCGACCGGGGCTTTAGCACCGACCCGCTCAAAGTTCCCCATCCCGCAACTGCCGCTTGCGGTACTCGTCGATGTACACCGTCATCGGCTCGGGCATCAGGTCCCGGTACAAACCCATCTTGAAATAGAAAACGCTCGGACTGGAATAGCCCGTCGCCGCGTTTTCCTGGTCCGCCGTCACGCCCGTATAGTCCACGAGTTGTTTCCCGTCGAGCCACACCTTCACGCGTCCGTTCGCGCTCGGCGTGAACCGCGCCTGCACGCGCAAGTCGAGCCATCTTCCGCGAAAGTCGCTCTTCTCGCGGTACAGCATGACGAATTTCTTGTTGATGTCCTGCGTAATGCGCAGCTCGCCCGAGATATACCGCAGCGCCAGCACCGGGCTGTCGTCGGAACAAGGGGTCGTGGCTTTCTCCAGGACGCCGTGGCAGTATTGCTTCCACTGCGCAATCACCAGCCGCGTCGGCACAATCGGAAAATCCTTCGGGAAAAACATGCTGAATGAAAACTCGTAGCCGGTATTCTCCTGCGAAATCAACCGCCGCGCCTCCAGCAATTCGTCGCGCTCGCTGTCCAGGTCCCCATTCTGTCCGGCCTCGAACTCGTCGCGCGGCCGCACCGTAATCTTCACCGCCCCGTGCCCCGCGCGCACCACATCAGATTGCATCTCCACCGCTCCCGGCGCGAATCGGCTCGTCTCCCACAGGTCGCTCAACGCCGGAGTTTCAAATCCGTCGTACATCCCCACGTACATATCGCCGGGTGCAGCCGCCGCTTGTTGTGCGTGACCGCCCGCCGGCGCAACGCCGGCTGCCGTCAAGAGAATCGCAAACCCGCCAGCCGCCGCCGCGAGCCCGCCGTAAAAACCAAACCTTATCGCACGCATGAGTTCCTTTCAGGGCCGGAAAACCGTCATCCATCCCCATGAAGCCTTATACACCGCACCACAAACATCGCCGCACCCAACCCCGGCGACCTATAATTTCCGCAGGTACTGTACCAGCTCCTACTTCCCGGCAAAGCGAGAAAAAACCTTGGCACGTGAGCTTTATAAGGCGCGTCTTCTGCGCAAAGAGTGCATCTCGGAAGTTGCGCAGTGCTATCACTTCCTCTTCTCTGTCGAGTCGTTAGAATCCTTCCCTTACCTGCCCGGCCAGTTCGTCTCCGCGGTCGCTCTGGACGAAAATGGCAAGCAGCAGACCCGCGCCTACTCCATCGCTTCGGCGCCCAGTGGCAATCAGTTCGAGCTGTGCGTCAACCGCGTGGAGAATGGCTTCTTCTCCAATCACCTCGCCGACCTGCCCGACCTGCCAGTTGGTTCGATTATTGAGTTGCACGGTCCCCACGGCCACTTCGTGCTGCAGGAGCCCATCACCGATTCCATCTTCGTCTCGACCGGCACCGGCGTTGCGCCCATGCGCGCCTACGTGCAGTGGCTCTTCCCAGCCGACGGCCCCGACCGCAGCAACGGCAAGCAGATCTGGCTCGTCTACGGCACGCGCTACGAAACCGACATGTACTACCACGACGAATTTGTAGCGCTCGCCCAGCGCATGCCCAACTTCCACTACCTGCCCACGCTCAGCCGCGCGCAGCCCAGTTGGACCGGCCTTCGCGGTTACGTGCAGGAGCATGTCGCCAAAATTGTCGAGGAGCGTGCCGCGCTCCTGGGCCAGCCCTTGCCCGTCCCGCCGGTCGATCCCGCGATTCCGCCCGCGGAATTGCGCTTCGACATCTACACCTACATCTGCGGTCTCAATTTCATGGTGTCCAGTGTGCGCGAGCGCCTGGCCGGCTTCGGCTGGCACAAAAAGCAGATCGTCTTCGAGCGCTACGACTGAGCTGCTCTACAGATTGAACAGCTCGCGCAGTCGCTTGGTCTGCGCGCGGCTCACCGGGATCTCCGTCTGCTGCTTATCGTTCATGCGCAGTTGGTAGCTCGATTTGAACCACGGCATCACTTCGCGAATCTGGTCGATGTTCACCACAAATCCGCGATGCGCGCGCCAGAAGCGCGCCGGGTCCAGCAGCTCCATCAATTCTTCCAGCGTGCGGCACTTCGACTGCCCCTCGAACGCGCGCGTCACCACGCGAATCACGCCCTCGTCGATGGCCGCATAGCAAATCTCCGCCTGGTCCACCAGCAGCAAGCGGCTCTGCGCCTGCACAATCAGCTTGGCCGGTGGCCGTCCCTGCTCCGCGCCTTGGGGGCGGTCGAGCAAACGCAGCAGCCGATTCAGTTGGGCCTCCGCATCCGGCGCGGCAGCGTTCGCAGGCCCGCCCGTGGCCAGTCGCGCCCTCACCCGATCCACTGCCTCAAGAACCCGCGCGCGATCGAACGGCTTCAGCAGGTAATCCACGGCATTCACGTCGAAGGCGCGCACCGCATACTGGTCGTACGCAGTCGCAAACACAAAATGCGGCAGCGCTGCCGCTGGCTTGTCCTTGCGGCTCCGCTCCATCACCCGCTGGATCACCGCGAAACCATCCTGCCCCGGCATCTGCACATCCAGAAACACCAGGTCCGGATGGTGCTCCTCGATCAGGTCCACGGCCTCAATGCCATTCGCTCCCTGCGCCACCACATCCACTCCGCCCACCGAGTCGAGCAGATACTTCAGCTCCTCGCGGGCCAGTTGTTCGTCGTCGATAATCAGTGCGGAAATCGCCATGGTGTCCGGAAAACTCGATTGTAGAACACGCATCTTCGCCCAGGCCGCAAACGCCACAAACAAGCAATGTCATCCCGAGCGGAGGTTGCGCAGCGACCGGAGTCGAAGGATCCGCGGTTGCCTCTTGCATCGTTCGCGTGAGGAAGAACCGTAGTTTCCCGCTAGCCAACGTCAGGTGGACTCCGACCAATCGTCGGCGCCCGAGGACCCTGGCCCTTTGTGAGGGCCGAAGTGCTCACCGAGCGTGTCCTCAATCATCTCGTCGAAGCTGCGAACGAGACTACGGCAAAGCACACATGATTTGTAGTGGGGATGCTCTTCGATCGGTTTATCAGAAGCTAAAAGTTCGCAAAGTCGGCTCTGGAATTCCGCACAGGTCAGCTGGGCTGAATCTTCGGGCATAGGGCTCCCGTAGGTTTCCGATTGAGATGCAAACGACCGCCGCCTCGCCACGAAACAGCTAGTGGCTGCTTTTTACTCGCTCATCGCGTGCAGCCGCGCCGGCGTCTGATCCTGCTCCAGCTCGTGGCCGCAGCGCGTGCAGAACTGATCGGTGGCCCGAACGGTGCGGAAGCAGTTGCCGCAGCTGGCTGCAAGCTGGTAGTTGCACTGCGGGCAGAAGTGGAAATCGCCCTGCACATGCGTGCCGCACGTGGGGCAGCGGAAAACCTGCGGCGGCCGTAGCAGGAAGTAGAGCACAGCGCCAATCCCGGCCGGCATCACGAAACAGATAAACATCCAGAAGCGCGTGCTCATCGCGCGCCGCGGCGCGTCCTTGCTGATGTAGCCCACCATCAGGAAATACAGCGAAGCCACCACGCCCCAGGAAATATTGAAGTAGATGCGCAGCCCCAGCGCCGGCGCCGCATGATGGTGCTGCGTAGGAGCAACGATCCAGAAATAGTACTCCACCAGAACGAACGCCAGGCTGGCCGCAATAATCGACCATACCGGAATCATCCGTTCTTCTTCGTTTACGCTGATGGCTTGCGGATCGGGCATGCGCCTTCCCCCGTAGCGGAGGACCTTTCCTCAAATCTTTTGAAACTGATGACCCCTTTTTAAATGGACGGGAAAGCGACGGCAGAAGTTGCCCTTCTTAGGGTCTTAGAGGAGATTTAGCACGATTTCGAAGTTCTTTGCTGACTTTAGGCGAGTTCTCTATGCCAACCTGGCCTGACCCCTGAAACCTGACCCCTGAAACCTGCAAGTTATTGCCTGATGTGCGCCCACCCAGCCACAATCACCGCCGCCAGGATCACCGGGCACAGGATGCAGATCCAAAGGCTGGTTTGCGTGAAGATATCGGCCATGTGCTCGCCGCCCAGCAGGCCGTCCGTCAAGTGCCAAAGGAACGGTCCCAGCGCCAGCAAGACCAGCAGCAGAGCCGCCACGGCTAAAGCACGGCTGCGCCGTCGGCTGGCGCTTTGGTCCTGCATCACTCCAAATGAAGTCGACACCACGCGGCGGGTGGTCTGGGCCACGGCGCGCTCGCGGGCTGCCTCTTTCCCGGCCAGCGCCGACAACACGACGCGGCGGGCGTCATCCGCGCTGGCCGTCGGGTTCGCTTCCGCCCCAGCCGCGGGATTTGCTGCCACGTTATCGGCCCACTCCGCCGTTTTCATATCGCCTCCCTGAAGCGGGCGATAAAGCGCTCGGCGGCGTAGCCAAGCCGGGGCTTGATCATTGCCAAGCCACGGTAAAGCCTTGATTTCACGGTAGAAAGCGGCGCCTTAGTCACCTTGGCAATCTCTTCCAGTGACAGCTCCTCGTGAAAACGCAGCACCAGCACCTCCCGGTGCAGCGTATCCAGATCCAGCAGAGCGGCCGCAATCTTTTCGCGGTCCTCCAGGTTCGAAACGTGTTCGAAAGGCGTCGGATCGTCGGCAGCCACTTCAAAAGTCATGGCCCGGTCGTCGTCGCCCACGCCCTCGATTAGCTCATCCAGGCTGTTCATGGTGCGCTTGCGCCGCTGGTCGATCACCAGGTTGCGCGCAATGGTAAACAGCCAGGTCTCAAACCGCGCCTTGCCGTTAAACTGCGTGCCCCGCACCAGCACCCGCATCCAGACCTCCTGAAACAGGTCTTCGGCGGTCTCCCGGTTCCCGGTGAGGAAGAGCAGGTAGCGCAGCAGGCGGTGCTGGTACTTGACGATCAGCTCATCCAGCAGCCCAGCCTTGTTGCGCTTCAGTCCTTCGGCAATAGCAAGACTTTCCCGCCGAGCCTGTTCGTCGGCAACCGCGGGCGTCTTGGCAAAAAATGGCCGTACTGATCCGATGGTCATCTCACTCCATTAGACGATAAAAACGGCTGCAGTGGCTAGAAATTAACCTGATACCCGGAAATCTCCGCCCCGCGGCCTGTCCATCGTCTTCCCCCACTCCTGATTCCGACCCCTGTTCTGTCCAAAAAGTTGTCCACAGCCTCAAAAATAGCCCAAAGCCGACCGCGTCGAGCCACTCCCTACTGGCTACTGGCTGCTTTTCTTGGTCCCTTGGTCACTTGTTCCCTGCCGGGGTCCCCGGCGGGCGATTTTTGCCCGCTGGAGTGGCTTGTTCCCTGCCTCTTCCACCGCCTTAGCCGCCCGTCGCTCCCGCCCTTCGACCGTCTCATAATAAAAAATGCCCAGCAGATGATTCCTTCGCTGCACGGGCGTCAGCGCAAACCAAGCCTCCCGCGCCCGCGGCTGCCGCTGAAAGATCGCCTTCAGCACCGGCGGCGGTTCCTGTTCCCCCTCCATCGCCTGCATCAGCCGCTCCGCCATTTTTTCCGCACGCTTCTGCCGGCTCGCGGCGCCTTTCGGCTCGTCGGCCCACTTCCCAATCTCGCGCCGCATCGAGTCGCTCAAGCCATCGAACCACTTCCGTAACCCGCGATCGCTATTCAGTTCTTTTTTCAGCTCCACAGGCAGCACAATCTCGCGCTCTTCCAAGTCCGGCTCCAGCCAGATATGCGCCTTCTTGCCAGCGCGCAATCCCGCGCCCGCCCGCATCTTTTTGTTCACCAGCAGAAAGTCCTCGCCGCCCCCGCGACGCGGAAACAACGTCGTCCGAAACGCGAATCCCTCGATCTCGCCCCGCACCCGCCGTCCCTTGCGCACTGGCCACGTCTTCGCCATGTCGAATGGCACCCGCGCAATCGTCCACTTCAGAGCCGTCCCATCCGGCTCCAGCACCGCCGTAAACGACCTCCGCACTCCGCGCGTTTTCTTGATCGCCATCGCTCGCCCCTTAATGCCCGTCCCTAAGGTTCACTGGAAAAAGAAAACTGTCATCCTGAGCGAGTCCCGGCGTGCCTGGACCAGTCGAAGGACCTGCATTTCGAAGTGCCGAGTTCTGCACCGAACTTTCGAGACCTCACGCCAGCCGCCCCTAAGCGCGAAAAGTGCAGCCGAATCCTCCACTTCCGCCCTCGTTTCAACCTCATCAAAAGCCATCATACCCGCGGCAGGCCACGCGGCACAGGCTCCGGCATCTAAGTCTCAAGAGGTGCGCTATGGAATATACAACGGACCAATCCATGACAAAAGAGGAGAAAATTGCCGGCGTCGCCATTGCTGCAATTCTCCTCACAATTGTCGCGTTTGCCGCACTTGGCTAACCCGCGCCAAGTCGAGCTAACTTCGGCGGCAACGGCCGGTGTGTGCAAACCGTGACGTCGCTCGGCTGCGCAGCACATCGGCTTCCGCATCCAACGCTCCAGAGGTGTGCTTATGACAAGAACCGAGAAAGTTGCGACTACCGTCATCGTGGCAGCGACTGTGGCAATCATCGCGTGTTTTCTCGTGCTCGGGATGCAGCGTCCCGCGAAATACAAAATGGCGTTCAATGCCACGCTCAACAACTATCTGAGCAGCCACCAGGCGTGCCTGTGGCAGGAATCTATCCAGTTGCCGGCGCGAGTGGATGCGGACGATGAAGCGCAAATCGCCAGATTCGACGCGCTGGTAGACGCGGGACAGCTCAATCGCGCGCCCGCCGCCCCGGCCCGCCATGGCAAGCGCGCGGTCAAGACCGTCGAGTACTCCCTCTCTGACATGGGCCGCGAGAATTGGACCGCCGATTGGTCGCGGCTGGGCTACGGAAACTTTTGCGTCGGGCCTATGCAGGTCAGCTCGGTGAACCACTATCAACGGCTGGGCGGACTGCGCTCCCCGGCGTTCCAGGTCAGATATCGCGACTCCGTGATGCTGCCGGCGTGGGCTCAAAATCCGCAGATCGAGAAGGCGTTTCCGCAGCTCGTCAGGGAAAGCCGTGGCGAGACCGACTTCGCCACGCTCGTTCGGCGCGGCAATAACTGGCGCGTGCAGACCATCACAACCCCTGGCCGGCCCGTCGCGTAAAACCGTTCATCTTCCGGCTGCGTTTGCCCCCGTGCCCCATCCTTTCGCGTTCTTTGCGAAAGGGTGGGAAACCAACGAGGTCTCGAATCACTCCGACTTCCGCAGCCGCGCAAAACCGTTCATCGTCCCGATTTACGTGCGCGCCCGCGGAACACCAACCTGATCGCATGCCACATCAAGTAGATGAGCACCAGCGCGATCACCACCAGCACCACGGCAATCCCCGCGGCCACGTACGGCTTCCACGTCGATAGCCAAGTCAGGATCACCGCCATCCCATCCCCGGTCAGGCTGAGCGCAATATTCGAGAACGGCTCCGGCGACGGCGTCACCGCCGCGCGCGCCGCCATCTTGCCGCCATGCGCAATAAAGGCGATCAATCCTCCCGCCAGCGTTGCCAGCAGTTGCTGGCCGGGCGAGAGCGTGGACGCCGCCTGAAAAGCTAGCAACGCCGCTACCGGCACGCGGATAAATGTGTGCAGAGCGTTCCACACCATGTCGAACGCGGGAATCTTGTCCGCAAAAAACTCCACCGCAAACAGCGCCAGTGCCGCCCCAATCACCCACCAGTTCGTCAGCAGGCCGAGCGACGCCGGCAGCGCCAACCAGCGCGTATGTCCCAGCAATCCCAGCGTCGCCACCGTGGCATACACGTTCAGCCCGGCGGCAAAGCTCACTGCAATCATCAGGGCCACGATCTGGTCCATCGACATAGGCATCCGGCACAGTATAGAGCCGCCCACCCCCAGCACCAATGCTGTCATCCTGAGCGAAGTGGGCCGCGCTTCGCG
Organism: uncultured Acidobacteriota bacterium; assembly: GCA_963729915.1. GTDB lineage: Bacteria > Acidobacteriota > Terriglobia > Terriglobales > Acidobacteriaceae > Telmatobacter. Next base: position 18,110 of record CAVSQE010000030.1, read on the forward strand.
CGGCCCACGCGTCGAAGGACCTGCGGTTGCTTTTGCTTTTGCCTTTCGCCCGATCGGCGCTGAACAGCAACTTGCGTTTGTCTCCAAATTCCGTGAAATTCGCCTGGCACTGGTCGCACATTGACCTAAATACGCTAGAAGTGAGCAGCTGGAAACCACTTTCTGAAAAATCAGATTCGCGTTTTCCACCACGCCCGGTGCCCTTCCCACGCTCCCGCTCGCAAAGACTCAGCACCCGTTCGCCTCCCATCCGCATCGAATCCCACAGGAGGCAACCCCATGGCGAATCCCAGGCGAAAAAGGCGCGACGAGACCGGCCCCGACTCCGCCGGACAGTCCGGCGACCAGCAGCAACTCCGTGACTCCGCTCTCGCGGACTCTGAAAGCGTCGAGGAACTGGTCGAAGAAGGCAACGCCTACGAAGCCGGAATCCTCTCCGGCATAGAAAACGCCCCCGACGCCGATGTCGCCGAGGTCCGCACCCGCGAGGTTCCCGAGGACGACGTCCCCGAAGAATACCTCGACAACGAACCCTGACCCGCCAGCTTCACGAGTTCACTTCTCCACTCTTTCACTCTTTCACTCGCTCCCCTAGCCCCGTAGTCCCTTGGCCACTGCCTTCCCCGTCCGCAAAATCCGTTATTGCCCCGCCAAATCCCGCGTGGTACATTCAGACACCACGGACGGGCAATGACCAAACCAAGTCGTATCCTTTGGCCTCTTGTGCTGATTGTGGCCGGCGCCGTGCTTCTCTTCCTCTACCTGCACCGCTCGCCACAACCTGCTCAGGCGTTTCACGCCATTCTCAACCTCGCGCCCGACGACCTCACCACGCGCTGTGGCACGCCCAATCAGGACGTAACCGGTGTTGTCGCCGATGGCGCGGGCATCCGCGACCTGCACTATCACGACTCCGACGGCAACGACCTCGTCTTCCGCTTCATCACGCAGGACGACCAGAACTGGCAGAGCCTGGGCGCTTGGCAGTCGGTGCGTGCGCCCGACGATCTCGGTTCGCCGGTTGCCGCGCCGGAAGCAGCCCAACGCCTCCGGTGTGTGATGAAGGATGCCTCGCAGGCCGCGCTGCTGCCCTTCCACCGCGAACGCGCGTCCGGCGGCCTCATCGTAACTGCCGCGGCGATGCTACCCCCGCAGGTGACTTCGGGACCGACGACGGCCCCCAATACTGGCCCTGCAGGCATTGCGCCTATGCCCGCCGCGCCGGCGATGCCCGCCCCCATGCCCTCCATGCCCACTCCCATGCCCAACCTTCCGTCCGCTGCTCCGCTTCCCGTCCCAACCCCCGGAGGATCGCCAAACGGATCGGGCGGTGGTGGCCCCGAAGGCGGACCCGAAGCTCCCCCGCCTCTCGGCATCGTTCTGCCCTGTCCCTCCGATACAGAACCGTGCACGGTGCTCTCTTATGTCGAATTCCTCACTGAGTTCAACCAGGCCATCCACGCCGAGCAGCAAAACGACTTCGATAGCGCCCTCCAGCAACTCACCGGCAAAGGCACTCTGGTGGCGCAGTTGCCCACTCCTGAAGACGGCCGCGCCGAAGCTATCAAGACCATCGTCCAGCTTGAAGTGAAGGCCATCAATATCGTCGAGGCGCGCCTCCGCGACGACCTGGCCAAGCTCGAGCCTCTTCCCTCGGATTCCTCAGACGTGAAGGCGCGAAAGATGGCGGTAGTTGTCAGCGACGACCAGCAACGCCGCCAGCTCTGGAAGCAGGCCGTCGAGTCCAACCGCCCCGCCGCGAGCGTCTCCGAAGAGAACGCCAGCCCAAGCGCAGGCGGCGTCATGCGCTTCGACAGCGAAGCCTACCGCCAGTTAGTGCAAATCCACCTAACCGGCAATTGGCCGTAAATGGCAATCAGTATGGCTTTGAAAGGGCGCGGTTTTCAGCCGCGCCAGTAGCGACGCAAAGTAGATGTCGGGGCTTCAGCCCCTGCGGGACGGTTTCTTTCAGACGGTCCCACCACGAGCCGCAGTTTCTCTACTGCGCAATGTCCTCGAATCTCACATTCAGGATGGGATACTTCTTCCAATCCTTGTAGTCAAAATGCCACCATTCTTCCGGGTTCACCATGAATCCCTGTTTCTCCATCACGCGGCGCAGCAGCGCGCGGCGAGCGCGTTCCTCGGCCGTCCCTCCCGGGAAGTCCGCGTAGGCGCGCTCGCTCATCTCGTCGTAGCCGCTCGGCATCGTCACTTCCTCTCCGGTTTTCAGAACGTACAACGACAGATCCACGGCGCATCCGCGATTGTGGTTCGAGCCTTTCGCTGGATCGGCGACAAAGATCCTCTTATCGACGGGCGTCGCTTCCCAGAAGATCTTGGTCACATACCAAGGGCGATAACCATCGTGAATGATCAAACCGTATCCGTAAGCCTTCAGCTCGCGATGCGCGCGCAGCAATGCTTCCGCCGCTGGCCGCTGCAGAAACGCACGCGCCTCGGTGTACACGGGCGTCCCGAGAAAATTGTTCGTGGTGGCGTAACGGATGTCGAGCTTGATGGTAGGGTCGAGCGTCGTCAACTCCACGAGATCGGGTTTGAGAAAGTCTCCCTGCTCGCGTGGCGGCTGTTCTTTCAGCGCCTCTGCGCGCAACTCCTCAACGGGACGAACCGGAGTGATGCGGAAACTAACCTGCTGCGCGTTGCCCAGAGGCAACAAAGCAAGCAGCAGAACGCAAGGACGAAGAAAAAGCAGTCGCGGGGAATTCATAGGCCTTGTCCCAACTATAAGGGGTGCCCCGTTCTAGCTTCGCTAGGGCGGGGTATCGGGGGTGCCCCGTTCTAGCTTTGCTAGGACAGGGTATCGGGGGTGCCCCGTTCTAGCTTCGCTAGGGCGGGGGTATCGTGGGGTGCCCCGTTCTAGCTCCGCTAGGGCGGGGTATCGGGGTGCCCCGTTCTAGCTTCGCGAGGGCGGGGGTATCGGGGTGCCCCGTTCTAGCTTCGCGAGGGCGCGGGTATCGGGGTGCCCCGTTCCAGCTTCGCGAGGGCGCGGTATCGGGGGTGCCCCGTCCTAGCTTCGCTAGGGCGGGGGAATGATCCTCAACCCCATCTCTTCCCGACGCCGTACCGTCCACTCTGACTCGATCTCAACAGCGCCTTCAACTCCCGTTGCATAATGCCGGTAACTGCTCCACTGCCAGTCCTCCGGTTTGGCTACCAACCCGCGTGTCACCGGATTCCGGTGCAAATACTTCAACTTCTCTGTCTCTTTTTTCGCGGCCCAAACATTGAAGTCGTAATAGCGCGCCTCCCAGAAGGGCTGGGGGCCGCGCAGGGCGAGTGTGCGCGATACCGACTGCTTCAGCGCTTGCAGCGCTGTGGCCAGGTTCCCGTTCTCGGGTTCGCTTACCAGCAGGTGTACATGTTCCGGCATCACGACGTAGCCCTTGACGCAGAACGCGTACCGCCGGCGCGTGCGCTCCAGAGACTGTTCGAAGATCAGTCGTGCCGAAGGTTTCCCGAGCTTGGGCCGGCGGCGATAGCAAGAGAACGTGATGAAGTGCAGATCCCGGGCCTGCTGGTACCGCCGAAGATGCGAGGGCATGGCAAGAATATCCGCGCGCACCGAAGGCGATGTCTGTGATATCCCCCACCCTAGCAAAGCTAGGATGGGGCACCCCAATTTGTGCCGTGCTCAGGGCGGGAAAGCACGAACCTAAACCCACAGGTCTTGTATCAGGGCGCGGCTTCAGCCGCGCCGTCCACCCCGTCGCCTATTGCGAAGCCTTATTCTCCGCGGGAACGATCTTGGTCACCTGCAACACGATATTGCTGATGTCGCCGGTTACTGAAACTTTGGTCTTTGCCGGGCCATAGCGAACAACATTCTTCGGATTAAAGTCCTCAGATCCCATTTTTCCCATGGCAGAAGCATCGACCGCATTCACCACCTGTAGCGTGTACTGCCCGTCGGGAACGTAGTCGAAGGTGCAGTCGCCGTGATCGTCAACGTATCCGCTGCGCAGGGTATCTTTGCCATCGGCATCGAGCAGTTGCACCTGGGCCACATCGATGGGGTTGCCCGTGGTCATCTCCTCGACGTGCACCAGCACCTTGTGCATGCCGTCGGCAGGAATGACGATGTCGGCGCCGGTATATGCCTCGCCGGCGGTGAGCTCGATGGGCTTGAGATCTTTCTTGAAAAACACGTTGCCGCTGTAAACGCTCAAGCCATCGTCCACCTGCGAGTTCGCGGTGAGCGCGTCGGGCGAAGTCATGCCCATGACCAACACGCTCTTCAGCTTGTTGCCAAGATTCTTGATCACGTTAAGCGGCAGCGAGGCGCGCAATCCGTAGGTGCCCGGAGCCAGGCCCGCGATGCGAAAGCGCCCGGCATCGTCGGTGATATAGCCGATGAGCGTGCTATTGCTTGACGCCATGCCCAGCGTCATCATATTGGGCTCTTCGTAGCTGCCGTTTTGCGTCTTGCTCATCAGTTGCACCTTCACGCCCACGGCCGGCGAGCCGTCATCGTAGGTCACCACACCCGAGATGGTTGCGCCATGAATCAGGCTCACCGTGGCGTCAACGGTTTTGCCGGGGTCAACGGTCACGATGGTCAGATAAGGAAGTGCCTCTTTGATCTGGTCCTCGCTCACCTGCCCCATCTTCATCCCGTTCAGAGTTCCCAGATCGATATGCGAGAGCGGATTGACCGCTCCATTCTGCTGCGCCAGCACAATGTATTTGCCTGCGGGCACATCGGCCATCTCGAAGTGCCCATCCAGCCCCGTTTGCGCAAAGGTGTCGAGCCCATGGGAGAGGCTGCCAATCATGCTTTGCAGGTCGGGCTTGCCGGTCGCGGCGCTAGTTCCGCCAGCGGGCGGCTTGGCGGGTGCAATCTTCACCAGCAACACCTGCGCCAGGCGTGCAGGCGCCTTGTCATCGGAATAAAAAACCCGGCCCGTGACGCTGCCAGTCGTTTTCGCCGCTGCTTCCTGGGCGGTAGCATTCCGCGCCATGGTCCCTGCCACTGTCGCCATCGCCAAAATCAGCGCAAGAAACGCGCCCATTCTCTGCGGCATCTTCTGCACAAACTTCATCCTGATTCTCCTGTCCGGGTTGTCGTCACGTTGCCCACGAGGTTCTCCTCGCAGAGCATCTCTCACTCCTGCCGCTCGCGCCGCAACGTCACGGCGCGTCGGTTGCAGCATGGTCCGGGTGATACGGCTTCACTTCCAGTTGAACCTCTTGGTTGCGCCCCGGCTGCGTGGCCGCATACACCGTCACCAGCTTTCCAATCGGAATCGTCGGCGTCACCAGGTACTGGTGCGTTGAGGTTTCGATCGGAAGCTTCGCGATGCCCAGCGGATCGTCGACGTCAAAGTTCTGGGTGGAAATCCTCAGCGCCACAAAGACCGACCCTCCCTCGCGCCGCAGGCTCAGAATGTCCACATCGATGTTGTGATCCACGGCGCCGTCGTTGTTCGCCAGGCTCGGCTTGAAGCGCTCGTCGTCGCGCATCGCCGGCATCACTTCACCAGTGGTCGCCAGCAGCGTGTAGCTCCTGTCGGTCACGCGCTTGTCGTTCTGGTACCTGCGGAAAACGATCGTGATCTCGAACGCCTCATGCGTAGTTGATCGCGACTTGTCCGCAGCAGCCGGCGTAGTCTTTGCCGTAGCCGGCGCACTCGCCGGTGTGCCCGCCTGTTGTGCCGCGCCGCGCGCTGCCAGCACAAGCGCTGCTGCCAAAATCAGGTGGGTCTTGCGCATATCTAATCCTGTCTTGCCCCGCCAATGCGGATCGGCCGGATCACGATCGGCTTCAAGACGATCGGTGCCACCGGCTCCGCGCCCTCAGCCATCTCGGCCTCCGCCGCAGGGGTCCGTCCAGCCTCGCGCGGTCGATTCACCGGGTGCAATGCAGCCTCCTGCTCCGCCGGGGAAGATTGCAACCTCGGCCCGGATTCAGCATCCGGTCCCTTCACGATGCCCGTGCCCCGAGTGGCCTCCGCCCCGTCCTGCGCAGGCGTCTGCCGTCCCGTCACCGCCGTTGCCGGCTGATGCACAAACGCAATCTCCAGATGCTGCCACTTCAGCCAGAACGAGAACAGTGCCACCACCGCGATCGACGCCGCAGCCGCCATGGTCCAGCGCCAGCGGCCGATTTCCATGCGGGGGCGCACGGCAGTCACGCGCGCCAGAATCCGATCCTCAAGCCCGGCATCCGCCTCGCACGCCGTGTATGTCTCCAGCGCACGATCGATCAGCTCTTCTCCGCGATCAGGATGAATGACCTTGCTCACTGCCTCCTCCTATCTGCTCGTTCAGCTGCTGCCGCAGCCGCACACGCGCATCGTGAATCCGGCGTCGCACCGTTCCCTCGGGCAAGCCCAGAATCTTCGCAATCTCCACCAACTTCAACTCGCCCAGCGCCGCCAGCGCCAAAGGGATACGCAGCTTCTCGGGCAACGCATCAATCTGCCGGTGCAGCCATTCCTCCAGTTGCCGGTCAACCGCTCGCTGCTCCGGCCCGGGCCGCGGACTGCTGATGTCGATCGGCAGCGCCAGTTCCCGCCCTTTCCGCTTGTGCTGCCGCACCGCAAGCCGCCACACCACCTGCGCCAGGTAGCCGCGCTCGTCCCCCATCTGCCGCCAGCGCTCCCCGCGGTACACCTGCAGGAACGCCTCCTGCACCACGTCCTCCGCATCGTCCGGCTGCCGCAGTACCGACAGCGCTATGCGATAGAGAATGCGTGAGTGCCGTTCCACGAGCTCCGTAAAGGAGGCTGACAATGCAGGCGTCTCCCTCTCCGGTTCACGCGCAGGGCCGTCGCGCCTCACCTCGAATAACGCTGGCTGCATGATGACCTACCTCTAAAGAGCGCCATTTCGCCCAAACGTTCGCTAACCCGGAAACTTTCTCTACTGCACTATACCCTTCGCCATCAGAAAGCAAACTCACCATGACAAGGGGTGCCCCGGATCTCGCCTTTGAGACCCGGGAACCACTGCCGCCGGCATCGACCGGTCCCAAACTGCCCCAAAACACCGGCCACAGAAGCAACAAGGCCCCAAGCTACCGGCCATTGGCTATTGGCTATTGGCTGTCCGCCGTCGTCAACCCCAAAACCCCACGCCCCGCGCCGAAACCTATGAAACCAAACGCGTTTCCCCCGCCCCTCCTTTTGCAGATCATTTCCCCCTCCCGGCGCATACTTCTTACATGAGCAGCACTCCAACTCCCGTAGCCCTAGGCCCCTGGCTTCTTGCTCCCTGCCGGGGCCCCCGGCGAGCGGCATTTGCTCGCTGGGGTGGCTTGCTCCCTTGTTCCCTGCCCTTACACCCCCCTCCCCCCACCCCCCACACTCACACTCACACTCGCACCCACGCCGCTCACGCCGCCAAAAACCGACTTGTGAAACTGTGAAGCCCGCAAGCCGAAGCAGAATCAACCACTTACAAGAAAAAATCTCACAGCCTCGCACTCTGTGCGTTTCTGTGAAACTGTGACCCTTTCGCGCCTGGCAGCGCAACAACTCGCTGCCTTGCAGACTCGCTGAACTGCTGACTCGCTGCCTTCTCGCTCCCTTGCTCCCTTGCTCCCTTGCTCCCTGCCTCATCCGTGTTTCAATAGAAGCAATGGCAATTCCCCGGAGATCGACATTCAAAGGCCGCTGGATCGCTGCCAAGCGCAAGCTGCGCGAGTACGCGATGGTCGTCCGCGCGCTCGCGGACACATCGCATCCAGTGCTGGTGCAGATCATTCCCACGCGCTTTTGCAATCTGAGCTGCGCCTATTGCAACGAGTACGACAAGGTCAGCGAGCCGGTCCCGCTCGAGGAGATGTACCGACGCATCGACGCGCTGGGCCGCTTGGGAACGGCCATGATCGGCATCAGTGGCGGCGAGCCGTTGACGCATCCGCAGCTCGACGACATCATTCGCCGCATGCGCAAGACCGGCGCAATCGCCGGCATGATCACCAATGGCTTCCTGTTGAGTCCCGAGCGCATTCAGCGGTTGAATGAAGCGGGTCTCGACCACATGCAAATCAGCATCGACAATTTAGACCCGGACGACATCTCGAAGAAGTCGCTCAAGACCCTCGACAAGCGCCTGCAAATGCTGGCCGAATACGCCGAATTCCACGTGAACATCAACTCCGTGGTCGGCGGCGGCATTCGCAATCCCAACGACGCGCTGGTCATCGGCAAGCGCGCTCTCGAGCTCGGCTTCGAGTTCGACGATCGGCATCATCCACGACGGCGATGGGCAGCTCAAACCCCTCAAGGAAGACGAGGCGCGCGTTTACCACACCATGACCGATCGCAGGAAGACCAACTACGCGCAGTTCGACAAGTTCCAGGAAGCCATTGTGCAGGGCCGCGCAAACAACTGGCGCTGCCGCGCCGGCTCGCGCTATTTATATGTATGCGAAGACGGCTTGGTGCACTATTGCTCGCAGCAGCGCGGCTATCCTGGCGTGCCTGTAGCCCAATACACGATCGACGACGTGAAGCGCGAGTATGTGACCGCCAAGAGCTGCGCGCCGCATTGCACCATCGGCTGCGTGCACCGCATCAGCTACATCGATCACTGGCGCGCGCCGCAGACGCGCATGGTCGCTCCCGGCGGCCAGGAGCTGGTCAAGATCAGTGGTCAGTGATCGGTGCGGCGGATCCTAGTGAAGGTTAAGTCTTAACATGCACGCATCGTTATTCGCGTTCCATTGACGGGGACTTGCGCACGCGCAGGTGACGCAACTTCCGTTGCCGAACCAACCATCGGGTGGCTTTGGCCCGCGGTCGGAAGCGGCGGGGCATTTGGCCTCGACCTTGCCCGCCGGCGTGCAGCCTTTTACGACGGCATTGACTTTCAGCCAATCGGCGCTGGTGAGGCAAACCACGTCGTTGGTACCGGGGAGCTTTCCGGAGGTTTGTCCGGAAAGGCACTTGTCTGCGACGGCCTCGAAGAGTATGCCGTTGTTGTCAGAACCCAGCGAGAAGTTTTCGCCGGGCAGCGTGAGCTGGCTTTTGGCAATGGCGAGAAGCACGTTGACCCTGATGATGGATGGGTTGAGCGGGCCGGAGAAATCGAAGGGGCGGCCGACGAGACGGTTGAGAACCGGGGTGATGGAGCCCAGCACGTTGCCCATGCCGATAATGGCCTGAGCCTGCGTATTGTTGCCGCTGAGGGAAATGTGAGTGATTTCGGCATTGGCTGAATCGACGTGGATCTCGGAGCCGTTGTAGCTGAGAACCGCGGTGGCGTTGACGGCGACATTGGCCGTGAAGTTAGGATCGCCGGTGTTCACCACGTTGCATGGCCCCTGCACTGATGTGGTGAACCTGAGCAGGTTGTTGCTGGTGCGCAAGGTGATGGTGGCCGTGTTGTTGCGGCTGTCAACAGAGATCGCCGGGTTCTGATCGAAGCTGCAGGTGTTGCCGGTGTTGTAAAGGTTGCGAATGCAGTTGGCGGCGCCGGAGAGGCCGGGGCCGAGATTGTTCCAGACGGCCTGGCACATGGCGCCGTTGTTGCCTGATATTGATCGCCAGGCGGAGAGGACTTGGGCGTTCAAGTCGACGCGGGTGTCGGTGGTCGATGTCCACGGCGGGTTCTGCGCCACCCACTTTGCCGTGAGAACCAAATCGCCCGCCATTGCCGGCGCGGCGAACAGAAAGCACGCGAGCACAAGGTACAACTTCACAAGCATCTTCACGGGACCTCCTCAGCGGCTGCGAAGCCTATGGGGAAAAACGCTCCGATCGGGCCGCGAATGGGCGCAGTATACACGGCGAGTGGGAGAGTCGCAGCAGTGGTTCCGCGAAGGCTGATTACGAATGGCACTTGCCGGACTGCCGGGTCCGGGACCTCAATCTAAATGGATTGCCGCCGCCGGTGGCGCCTCAGCGCCCCCGCGCTTCCGCCTCGGCCTGGTCGATGAGCTGGTAGAGTCTGCTGCGGTCCACCACTTCGACAAACGGCGCGGCGTGCGCGGCATTGGTCACAATCCAGATGGTCGGCGTGTGCTCAATGCCGATCTTCTGGCCGAGCGCGTAGTCCGCCTTGACCTGCTGCGACAGCTTGCCCATGGGATCGATGGCGAAGGGCAGTGCGACCTTGTGCGCGTCGGCGAAGGCCTGCGTTTTCTGCTGCAGTTGCGCGGGCGTCTCAATCGAAATCTGGTTGGCAAAAATGTAGTCGCGGTACTCGCCGCCGAGCGCCAGGCTCTTGGTGTCGAAGTAGCGTGCGTTCACGGCCGCCTGAAAGCTCCAGTTGTGCATCGGCAGCGGGAAGTCATGGCGCACCCACGGAATGCCGTACTTGGCCGCAGCCTCTTTCAGCAGCGGGTTGGCGTTGGCGCAGTCGGGACACTCCAGGTCCTCGAACTCGATGATGGCCACTTTAGCGCCGGCCGGCGGCCTGAGCGCCGAGGCGTCGTGAACCGGGGTGGTGGGCGGCGCGCCAAACTGGGCGCGCGCGGCGGGCGCAAGCAGGAGCAGCGCCGCAGGCAGCAGGGCCAGCGCAAAGCGGGCACGATTCAGTCGTACAGGGAATGAAACGGCAAACAGTTGTCGCATAGGTCTTTGGACGGCTCCCTGAAGCTATTGTAAACGGGGAAAAACAGGGCCCAGGGTTCAGGTGTCAGGGATCAGGAGGACGGCGGTCTAGCGGCCAGCCCTTGGGCCCCCATCGTCGCGTTCGCGCCGCCGCGCGGCCATCCACTGCCGCCATTTGTAGTCGGCAACCACCGAGCCGGCAAGAACCAGGACCGCGACGACAATGAGCACAAGTTTCATCGGTCTGGAAAGCAGCTCCCACTGAAACTATACGGGAAGGACCGCGCAGGGAGAGCCGCGCGGGCCGAAGCGGTTCTCCAATGGAAGGACCAGCCAGGAAGATAGACAACCTCGGATGGCGGCGGCGCACAGACTGGCGAACTGACGGGGGGAAGATGCTATCTTGGTCGCACGCGCGGGTGCATCGATGACGAGCTGGCAAATTCAAGCGGGCAGGCGTCGAAGGTGGGCGATTGCGTTCGCAGTGGCGTCAATGACTGCGTCCGGTGGGCTCTTTGCGCAACAGCAATCGAGCGACGATCCGGCGACCGTGTGCGCGGCGAAAAACCTGGACAGTACAGTAACGATGGGTCAGTTGAAAATTTCGGCTCTTTCCGCCGAATCCGGTGACTGCCTGCAGGTGACGAGCGGAACCAAAGTGCTCTATCGCGGCATGCTCGACGGCGGAGGTGCGCTGACACTGGGGCAGACCGGCTCGGACACTGACATTCCAGAGATCGACAACGGCACCGACGTGACGGGGCGCGGGCATCCGGACCTGATCGTTTCTCTGTTTACCGGGGGAGCGCACTGCTGCATGTCGCACTACCTCTACGAGCTGGCGCCGACGGTGCGGCTTGTGGCCCGGTTTAACGATGCCGATGACGACATGGCCCACTTTGCGCGCGATCCGAAAGATCGGAAATACTATTACTACACCGCAGACTGGACGTTCGCGTACTGGCCCACATGTTTTGCATGCTCGCCGGCGGAGGTGGTGAATTTGCGCTTTGTTGACGATGCCAGCGGCGGGACATATCACGTTGCATTCGACAAGATGCAGAAGCCCGCGCCAACGCAAGCGGCATGGAACAAGGAGTTGAGCACGGCGCAAAAAGCAGTGAACGATGGCGCAGTCGATGACATGGGCCGGGCGACGTGGGGCGTGGTACTCGACCTGCTCTACACAGGCCACTCGGATATGGCGTGGAAGTTCGTGGATGCGCTGGGACCCAAGGCGCAGCAGAAGCCATTCGCTTCGCTCGCGGATTTCTGCTCGCTGCTGAAAAAGAGCGCGTACTGGCCAGATCTGGGGCCGACGTTGAAGAATCCGCCCGCGGCGTGCGCATATACTCCGCCCACTGGTACCAACTAGGAGACGCCTGTTCCGCACTTTGCGGTTCCTATGCATTACTCTCAAAGCTGCAGTTCATTCCAGCATCGGGGAGCCGGAATTGCGCATTGTTCTGTCGAACATCGGGACGTTTGGAGACATCAATCCACTCATTTCCATTGCGCTGGAGCTCAAGCGCCGCGGTCATGTGCCGGTGATGGCGCTGCCCAACGTGTATCGGCCGAAGATTGCGCCGCTGGGCCTGGAGTTTCGCGAGCTGCGGCCCGACATCGACCCCAAGAACACCAAGCTCGTGGAAATGATTTACGACGTGAAGAAAGGCACGGAGACGGGGCTGCGCGAGTTTCTGTATCCGGTGCTGCGCGAGACCTACGCCGACCTGCTGGATGCCGCAACCAAACCCGCGCGCGCCGATTTGCTGCTGCTCGGCGAGCTCAACTACGCGGGACCGATTGTCGCCGAGGTGACGGGCATTCCCTGGGCGAGTTATGTGCTGGCGCCGTTTTCATTTTTCTCCGCATTCGATCCGCCGGTGTTGCCGCCCTATCCAAAATTGGCTCGCGCCGATAAAGCTCCGGGCATGGGGCGCGCGATGCAACGGCTGGCGCGTTTTGTCACGCGCAAATGGCCTGAGCCCGTTTACGAGTTGCGTCGCGAGCTGGGATTGCCGCGGGGCAAGAACCCCATCTTCGACGCCAAGCACTCGCCCAACCTCGTGCTTGCGCTCTTCTCGCGCGTACTAGGCACCAAGCAAAAGGATTGGCCTGAGAACACGCTCATTACCGGTTTCTGCTTCTACGATGCCGATGCCGGCAACGCTGCGCTGCCCGCTCAGCTTGAGGAATTTCTAGCGGCGGGTGAGCCGCCCGTCGTCTTCACGCTAGGGTCGGCCGCGGTGCTGGCCGCGGGAGATTTTTACGAGCAGTCGGCACGCGCGGCAAAAAGGCTGGGCGTGCGCGCGGTGCTGCTCATAGGCGCCGATCCGCGAAACGACCCGCGCACTCGTCCGCAGCCGCAGGAGCTGCCCGATTCGATTTGCATAGCGGAGTACGCGCCCTATTCGGGACTGTTTCCGCGTGTGTCGCTGGTGGTGCATCAGGGCGGCGTCGGCACCACGGCGCAATGTCTCCGCGCCGGCCGGCCCATGCTCATCATGCCCTACTCGCACGACCAGCCCGACAACGCGCGGCGCATGAAGCGCATGGGCGTGGCGCGCGTCATCCAGCGCTCGCAATACAAGCCCTGGCGCGTGGCCCGCCGGGTGCGTGCCATGCTCGCCGATCCGGAGTATGCCGAGAATGCGCGCATCGCCGCCGAAGAAGTGGCTCGCGAGGACGGCGTAAAATCCGCATGCGATGCGCTGGAGGCTTTGCACGCGCGTCAGGCTGCGGTCACCGCCGCAACCTCGTAATCGCCGACCGTTGGCACTGTGAACTGCAGTACTCCGTCTATGAAGTGGAACGGCACATCCCGTTCGGCCCTGAGCAATTGCACGGACCTCACGCGCACTATGCCCGGCAGCTTCATGCTCACGTGTTGCGGCCCCAGCGGCTCCATAGTCTGCAGCCAGCCGTGAAATGCATTCGCATTCGAGTAGTTGAGCAGGTGCACCGCGTAACCCGGTTCCGTCTCCCAGCAGAACAGCTCGATAAAGCCCGGCCCCGCCACACTCACCATGCGCTCATCGCGCGTCACCCAGCGAATGGTGTTGTCGATCAGGCGCAGCAGGTCAGTGTGGCCGGTGAGCCAATAGGTGCGTTCCACGTCGCCGGCGAACCACGCCAGCCGGCTGGCGCCCTCTTCGCGCAGCACCACGGCCGGCTCGCTGGTTTCTGAAACCGGCGGATAGGCAAGCTCCGGCGGATAGCGTACGAATCCCGGCACCACGGTCAGCACCGGAAGCGCCACCGGCTTGAGCGGCACGCGATTTTGCGCACCAGCCAGCCAGTTGGTGTCGCTGAATCCCTCAAGAATCTCGTGCGGATGCGCCGCTTGCGAAGTCTCAATGCGCGCGTAATATGGATTGCCATTCGTGCCCACGACGTCGCCCGCGCGCGACACGCCAAACAAATCGCCGAGACCGAAATCCCCGCGCGGGTTCAGGTTTTCGTCGTACAGGCTGGTCTCAAAGCCCGCCACCAGCGAGCCGCCGCTGCGCACATACGCGCGCAACTGCTCGCATTGCCGGTCGCTGAGCATCGCAATGTTCGGAAGCAGCAGCGCGCGGTATTTCTTCAGGCGCTCCGGCTCCAGCCGGTCCTCGTGCACGTAGTCGAAGGCGAAACGGCCGCGCAGAAGCGCCTCGTACATGCCTTGCGTCGTTTCGCGCATGTAGGTGCGCACGCGCGCGGTAGCTGGGCCCGGGTAAAGCAACTGCGTGCTCTGGCCCATCACTACGCCGATGTCGGCGACGGAGCGTCGGGCGGCCAGATGCGCGTCATGGCGCGCCGTCCAATCAAAATACTCCTCGCCCACCTTCTGCCAGCGGCGATCCTCGCAGAATCCCTTTTCCGCTCCGACGAAATGGTTGTAGGGCGTCATGCCGCTGGCCACGGTTTCGCTCAACCACATGCGCGTTTCTTCCGGACTCTTGGACAAATTGCGCCATCCGGGAGTCCCGGTGGAATAGGCTGCCGTCACATTGGCGGCAAATTTTCCATCCATCACGGCGCTGCACACGCGGCCCTGCAGGCTGCATCCCCACACCGCGGGATCGTCGTAGGTGCGTCCCTGGTTGTCGGCCTGGAACCACGCGATGGTTTTGCCCAATTGGTCGAGGTTCACGCTGGCGTGCACATTGCCGCCCGAATTGGCAAAGAAGAAACTGTCAGCCTTCTTCTCTTTCGCGATCGCGTCGTAGCGCTTCCACAGGTCCAGCACGCGATCGTTGAAAGCGCGCCAGTAGGCCGGTGTGCCGCTCGCGGGCAGCTTGCTGCACACCGCGCAGGAACACACCGGCAGCATGCCGATCGGTGGCCATCCGTTGGTGTAAAAGCAATCGACTTCGTAAAGAGAATTGATCTCGCGTATCACGGCGGGCACGTAATCGTCCATGTAGGTGGAGAACATGCAAGTCTTGAAGAGCCGCGGCTCCTCCGTGCTGAACTGCGCGGAGCCGTCCTTGTGGCGCATTGCCCACTCCGGGTGCGCCGCGAGCGCGTCACCCCAGTTCAGGTCGGGGCTCATGCGCGCCACCACGCGCATGCCGCGTTTCTTTGCCGCCGCCGCGCACTCGCCGAAGAAGTCGCGACCATTCAGAAATTTCCCGTGCCGATGAAACGGCACCTTGGACGGATAGAAAGCCAGGATGCCCGTCACGCTCACAAACACCACGTCGACCTTGCACGAGTGCCAGTAGTCGGCCCACTCTTCCACGTTCATCACCGCGGGGTCGTGCTCGGTCATATTCGTCTGGCCCACGCGGCGGACCCTGTTTTGCCACGGCTCGCTGGCCGCGGCCGACTGCGCCAGACGCGCAGGCATCGCAATCATTTGGTAGGCCGGGATCTTCGGCGCAAAATTCGCGGCAGGTTGGTCCGGCTGCTGCGCAGCGTCGAGAACTGAGGCCAGTGGAATGGCTGCGGCCCCGGTGGTGAGGCCGGTCTTCAGGAATTTGCGGCGGCTGAGCATGTACACCTCGACTACAGCGGTTCCAGAATTGCTCTACCCAGAAGCCTGGATGCCAAGTGGCATTTTCTTCAAGAAAACGCCACCTATCGCTGTTCTCAAAAGGGTAAGTGAATTCTGGAACCACTCGGAATCGTCCGGACAAGTGTACTCGTCGCGCCTCGACTCCAACCAGAAAATGGTTTTGGGGGTACAAGTAATGCCGTTCGCCTGAAACGGTCCGCAAGTAGGATGCAGGCCCGCGAACCGTTGTCTACTGCGGTGCCGGAAGATTGCCGGTGACTTCGCCCGGCACTGCCGCCAGCGTCTTGGTTTCGTCGGGAAACGGCGCGGGCAGCGGACGCTCCAGCGCCAGCGCCAGCACTTCGTCCATCGTATCCACAAAGCGCAGCTTCATGGAGTTCTTGATGTTGTCCGGCAACTCCGAAATATCCTTCTCGTTGGCGCGCGGCAAAATCGTCTCGAAAATTCCGGCGCGCAACGCGGCCAGCAATTTTTCCTTGAGCCCGCCGATCGGCAGCACCTTGCCGCGCAGCGTAATCTCGCCGGTCATCGCAATGTCGCGCCGCACGGGAATCTTTGCCAGTGCGCTCGCCAGCGCCGTGGCCATCGTGATCCCCGCCGAAGGACCGTCCTTGGGAATGGCGCCCTCGGGCACGTGCAGATGGATATCCATGTTGCGGTAGAACTCGCGCGAAAGCCCCAGCGCATGCGCCTTGCTGCGAATATAGGCCAGCGCCGCCTGCGCCGACTCCTGCATCACGTCGCCCAGTTGGCCCGTGATGGTGAGCTTGCCCTTGCCGTCGAGCACCTGTACTTCCGTCGTCAAAATGCTGCCGCCCACTTCGGTCCACGCCAGGCCTGTTACCAGCCCAACTTCGCTCTTCTCGTGTACCTCGGAGTCGCGGAACTTGGCCACGCCCAGAAAATCGGCGATGTTCACCGCGCTGATTTCTTCCTTGTGCTTGGCTCCCGCCTTTACCACCTTGCGCGCCACCTTGCGGCACACGTTGCCGATTTCGCGCTCCAGGTTGCGCACTCCGGCTTCGCGCGTGTAGTAGCGGATGATTTCCAGAATCGCGTCGTCCTTGAAGACCACGTTCTTCTCGCTCAAGCCCGTCTGTTCGCGCTGCTTCTTCACCAGATACTGGCGCGCGATCTCCAGCTTTTCCTGCTCCGTGTAGCCCTGCAGGCGAAGAACTTCCATGCGGTCCTGCAACGCCGCCGGAATGGTGTGCATTACGTTGGCCGTGGCCACAAACAGTACCTGCGACAAATCGTAGTCCACGTCGAGGTAGTGGTCCTGGAAGGTCACGTTCTGCTCGGGGTCCAGCACTTCCAGCAGCGCCGATGCCGGGTCGCCGCGGAAGTCCGACGAAATCTTGTCCACCTCATCCAGCAGGAACACCGGATTTTTCGTCCCCGCGCGCTTCATGTGCTGGATGATCTGGCCGGGCATGGCGCCGATATAAGTCCGTCTGTGCCCGCGAATCTCGGCCTCGTCCCTCACCCCGCCCAATGACAAGCGCACGAACTTGCGCCCCGTGGCCTTGGCGATCGACATGCCCAGCGAAGTTTTACCCACGCCCGGAGGCCCGACGAAACACAGGATCGAGCCTTTTGGATTCTTGACCAACTGCCGCACGGCAAGAAACTCCAGGATTCTCTCCTTGATCTTTTCCAGGCCGTAGTGGTCGGTGTTCAAAACCTTTTCCGCGAAGTCGATGGACCGCGTTTCCTTCGACCGCTTCTTCCACGGCACCGCCAGCAACCAGTCGATGTAATTGCGGCTCACGGTTGACTCCGCCGACATGGGCGGCATGGCTTCCAGCTTTTTCAGCTCCTGGATGCACTTGTCCAGAACATCCTTGGGCATACCCGCGGCTTCAATCTTTTTGCGCAGCTCGTCGTACTCGCTCTTCTCGCCGCGGCCCAGTTCTTTTTGGATGGCCTTGATCTTTTCGTTTAGGTAATACTCTTTTTGCGCGCGCTCCATCTGGCGCTTCACGCGCGACTGGATGTTGCGGTCGATATCCAGCTTCTCAATCTCCACATCGAGCACGTCGGCCAACCGCGCCAGCCGCGTCGCCGGATCGAAGATCGCCAGCAGCTCCTGCTTCTCCTCGATGCCCACCTGCAGATTCGCAGCGATGGTGTCGGAGAGCTTGGCCGGCTCGTCCATCTTCACGGTGGCGATGATGGTTTCGTAGTTCAGTGACTGCTGCAGCTTCACATAGTTTTCAAACAGTGTCGTCACGCGCTGCATCAGTTGCTCGGTCGCGGGCGTCATCTCGAACTGGGTTTTGCCGGTGCGCACCGTGGCCACAAAGAAGCCGTCGCGGTCGGTCACTTCGAGCGATTTGGCGCGCTCCACGCCCTCCACCAGCACCTTGATGTTGCCATCGGGCATTTTGACGCTTTGCACGATATTGCAAATGGCTCCGACCTGGTAGATGTCCTTCGCCTTGGGCTCGTCAATCGAGGCGTCGTGCTGCGTGGCGAGAAAAATCTTGCGGTCCCCGGTCAACGCTTCTTCCAGGGCGCGCACGCTCGATTCCCTGCCCACCACGAACGGCGTCATCATGTAGGGAAAGATGACCATGTCGCGGATGGGCATCATGGGCAGCTTGCGCGGTTCGATTTTTTCGCGGGGCACGGTCATCGGCTCGTCTCACTATTAGACTCCCACGCCCACCCTCCGGATGCGAGGCCGGACGCAAGGTCATGTAGGGATTGTACAGCCAATCGGTGTGAACGCGTAGTAACCTTGTGGCCCATTGATGACATGACTAAAGTTAGGTGCCGCCCCAAACGTCCGTACAAAATGCAGTATCCATTGAGTTGTGGAAAGGGTGTGCACAAAAGGGCAGTGACATCCGGGGCCGCTCGTCCCCGGCCCGGATCGCCACAGTGCTCTATAATTCGCAGCGAAGCGAAACAGCAATTGCCGAAGCAGCAATTGCCGGGAAAGTCTGTGAATGAATCGACGCCAGTTTCTAGTTGGCTTAAGCGGCACTGCCGCTGCGCGTGGCCTTTCCGGGACGGAATCGGCCTCACAACAGGACAACATGCCCAGTGGGGGCATTATCTCGCTCACAAACGGTGAAAATCGGCTAGAACTTCTTCCCGGCCCGAACGGATATAGCATCGCGCTCTATACGTCCATTGAACGCAGGATGGAGCGCGTCGCCTACGCCCCATTTCCCATCAGAATATTTTACGGAGTCCGCACGTCCGAAGGGCTTACGAGTGTCGCATTTCGTCACGGCGAGAGAACGCCTGGCGGAATTCGAGCAGACGCAGCCTTCACTGACAAGCGATCCAATCAGTGGGAAGTCGCATTTCGCGCAGCGCCTGCGGCGAATGGTGGATTCAAATGCGAATTTGACTGCCGTCTCACGCGCGGAGCGGCCGAAGATGTTTTCTTCGAGCACTCGCTGACACCTGAAACGCCAGTGAGCGGCGAGGAGACATACGTCCTGATGCCGGGACTGCTCTACGACGGCAATCGGCTCACGCGCGCGCCGCTCGAGATTCCGCAGCTTGCGGCTCCGCAAAACTTCCGGGTCGATACTCCTGTCTTCACGCTCTCCATCCCGATCGCAGCTTTTTTCGAAAGACGCACCGGAAAAACGCTGATGGTTCTTACTGAGCCATCGACCGCGTTGGATATGTCGGGCTTCAGTTGCGTGAGCCGGGAGGATGACCACCGTATCTCGGTCATGGCGCCGTGCTATCGCGAGAAGCACTTTCATCACAACCACTACACACCGGAGGCGCCCAAGGGAGCCGCAGTCACTGAAGGATCGAGCTTCAGTGTCGCGGTGAGCTACTTTGCCATGCGCTGTCCGGATGTGATCGGCCTTTTCGAGGCGCTGCAACCGATACGAAGAACAGTGCGTCCGGAGTTTAAGCGGACGAACAATCTGCCGCTCTCAAAGGCGGCCGCGATGGTGGAGGATAACTTCAATACCCGGATGTGGGCGGATGGCCCCGAGAATCAGTTTTATATCAACGCGATGATGCCGGACTACGACATTGCGAAGCGCGGTGTAAGCGGATTGAGTCCGGGCTGGCAGCTACAGGTGGGGTGGTGCGCGGGGGCGATCACGGGCTATGCGCTGCTGAAGATGGGCAGTGAAGAGAGCTGCGCGCGATCGCGGAAAATGATGGATAGAATCGCGGGCGGCCTATCGCCGTCGGGCCTTTTCTGGTCGATCTACGCCAACGGCAGTTGGGATGCAAAGAACAATGGCGCAGGCTGGCAGCACATGCGCATGTCAGCCGACGCGACGTTTTATTTTCTGAAGGCGATCGCTCTGGAACGGAGCCGCGGATTTGAGCAGCCGGATTGGGAAAAAGCGGCGATCAGCAACCTCGATGCGTTCACGCGGTTGTGGTCGGAACACCAGGACTTTGGCCATAGAGTGGACCACAATACCCTGGCCATCGTGGATCCCGGCACAGCCGCTGGCGCGCTTTGTATCGGGGCTTTGGCGCTTGGCGCCGGCCTGCCGCATGGAGAAGAGTACCTTTCCGTTGCACGCCAGGCGAGTGAAGCATTTTACGAGCGATTTGTGCGCACCGGCTGGATTGTCGCTGGGCCGCTGGACATTCCCAATGCGCCCGATTCCGAATCGGTGACGGCGTTGCTTGAAAGCTACGTGACGATGTACGAAGTTACAAAAGATCGCACGTACCTGAAGTACGCACGGGAGACCGCGCGGCATTTGTCCACGTGGGTCGTCGCCTATAACGCAACCTTTCCCGACGGTACTTTCTGCCAAAAGGCTGGAGTTCAAACGGTTGGCGGGGTCCTGGCCAATGCGCAAAACCATCACATCGGGCCCTCATTCTGCACAAACTCCGGCAGCGCACTGCTGCGCCTGTATCAATACACTGGCGACACTCTAGCTCTGCGCCTATTGGAAGATGTGATCACGAGCCTGCCACAATTCGTCAGCACAGGCAGCGAACTGTTCAGGTTGGCAGCGGGGATGGTAAGCGAGCAGTTCAACATGACTGACGAGCTCGGATCGCGCGGAGATATGGGGTGGGTGTGCGCAAGCTGGCCCGCGACTTGTGTTTTGCTCAGTTATGGCGAAGTGCCCTCGGTATTCGTCGATTTGGCGAGGGACAGATGCGCCGTGTTCGACCAGATTGAATCGGAATTCGATGCCGCGCATCGTTCAATGCACCTGACGAACCCTACCGTTTTTCCAGCGAAGGTTCGAGTGCAGCGGAGCCATGGAACGGAACTGAATCTGCTCCTTGCCGCGGGCGAAAAGAGGACTGTCTCTCTCGCGACCGCCTAGGCTTCTAATAGGGAATTTGAGCCGTTAACGACAGGTCGCGGCGCTTCGGCTATCAGTTTTCTGTCGGGATCTTTGCCGCGTCGTCTACAACCACGATGACTACATTTTCTTTGCGGCTCTCGACACTCAGTCCCAATTGGTCCCGCAGGACACGCTGCCAGGACGTGAACCCATCGGTGCCCAGTTCAGGGCGCATGTCCACACTGAAGTCAAAAATTCCCGTAAGCCCCGTCTTGTCCAACACCGGGATCTGGGGGCCACCCGCTATCACCGGTTCGCTTGGACTGCTTGCTGCCGGCATGGTGAACACGACGGCCAGAAAGTCCGCGAACTTGCGCATGTCTCCGTGAAAATGCGACCCCGCTTGCGCCGCGGCGGTTTCTTCGTCGCTCACCGGGTGGATTTTGACGCCCGATTTGCTGACGATCAAGTCATACACGCGCATCTCTCGCAGTTCGCTGTGCTGCTTCAGATTGAACCGTTCGGCGAGTAGGCTTCGCAGCATCGGGGCCATCTGCTCTCTGGTGGCTGCTCCGGCCGTTCTTGCGTCGATGTCGTATTCGTTGTGGTCGATCCAACTCGGCCCCGATACCTGGCTCAATTGCAGGCCGTAGGCGTCCGCTATCAGGCGCTTCAGCGTGGCATTCCTGGCTGTGAGTCCGTTCGGCGAATACGTCAGTTGATTGTTGTAGTCCAGTCCGACGACGTGCTCGACCGGCTTTACGGAGACAACGTCGAACGCTGGCGCGGGCGCCGGAGCCTGACAGAAGGCACCCAAAGCCGCAAAAGAAAAAGCCGCAAGAAGGAGCAGCGTCCGCATGGCCCTCAGCATACGCCGAGGCGCGCGAGCTGGCGAAACTGAATGGGAACCGCAGATCCATCGACTCCCTGCAATCGCTCAGGTTGACACCGAGCGCAGCGACGAGCAGCAAAAAGCCCCTCCCTATCGAGTGGAGGGGCTCTTCGTTTAACTTGCTTTCGCGCTTAGCCGGCTTTTTCCAGCAGGCACAGCGACAGGTCGCGGCGCTCCACCATGTCCTTCGTAATCTCGAGATCGCGCACGCGCTTGTTTGAGGGCAGGTGGTACATCAGGTCCAGCATCAACTCTTCGAGAATCATGCGCAGTCCGCGCGCGCCCACCTTGCGGGCCAGCGCTTCGCGGGCCACGGCGCATGCCGCGTCCTGTGTAAAGTGCAAGCGCACGTTCTCGTATTCGAAGAGGCGCTGGTACTGCTTGAGGATGGCGTTGCGCGGCTTGGTCAGGATCTCGATGAGCGCGGCCTCGTCGAGCTCGTCGAGCACGCCCATCACCGGCAGGCGGCCCACAAACTCGGGGATCAGCCCGTACTTGATCAAATCCTGCGGCTCGGTCCGGCGCAGCAATTCGGTGTCGCGATGCGACCGCGAGGCGGCATCGTCGGTCTCGGCTTCAACGGTGCGGAAGCCCAGCGCCTTTTTGCCCACGCGGCGTCCTACCACGCGCTCCAGACCCACAAATGCGCCGCCGCAAATGAAGAGAATGTTGGTTGTGTCCACCGCCGTGAATTCCTGGTGCGGATGCTTGCGCCCGCCCTGCGGAGGCACATTGGCCACGGTGCCTTCAAGGATCTTGAGCAGCGCCTGCTGCACGCCTTCGCCGCTCACATCGCGCGTAATCGAAGGGTTCTCGTCCTTGCGGCCGATCTTGTCGATCTCGTCGATATAAATAATGCCCTGCTGCGCCCTGGTCACGTCGCCGTCGGCGGCCTGTAGCAGCTTGAGAATGATGTTCTCCACATCCTCGCCCACGTATCCGGCTTCGGTAAGCGTGGTCGCGTCCACAATCGCAAACGGCACATCGAGCATCTTGGCCAGCGTGTGCGCCAGCAGCGTTTTGCCGCTGCCTGTGGGGCCGATGAGCAGGATGTTCGACTTGGCCAGCTCCACTTCGTTGGAGCGCACCTTGTTCATCTGGATGCGCTTGTAGTGGTTGTAAACGGCCACCGCAAGTTTCTTCTTGGTCTGGTCCTGGCCGATCACGTAATCGTCGAGGAAGCTCTTGACCTCGGTCGGCTTGGGAAGATGGCCGGCGGCCGTGGCCGGAGCTTCGCCGCTGCGGTCGTCTTCAAGAATGGAGTTGCAGACGGCCACGCACTCATCGCAGATGTAGGCGCGAGGGTAGTCGCTGGGCGACGAGATCAACTTGGCTACGGCGTCCTGCGACTTATGGCAGAACGAGCACCGCAGCGCTTCTTCAGGTCCCATCCGCGTCTTCATCCTGTTTGCTCCCCCAACCCAACCCCAACCGTACTTCGTCGAGTGTAATCCAATTTTCCCGCCGGCGGCTACGTGCGCGGCCGGTCGATAATCTCGTCCACGATCCCGTATTCCTTGGCCTGCTCCGCGTTCATAATGAAGTCCCGCTCCACGTCGCGCTCGATCCGCTCCAGCGGCTGGCCGGTGTGGCGGGCGATCAGGTTGTTGGTAATCTCGCGGATGCGCAGGATTTCGCGCGCGTGAATGTCGATATCCGTAGCCTGGCCGCTCAATCCACCCATCGACGGCTGATGGATCAAAATCCGCGAATTGGGCAGTGTAAACCGCTTTCCCTTGGCTCCAGCCAGCAGCAGAAACGCGCCCATGCTCGCCGCCTGGCCAATGCAATACGTCACCACGTTGTTCTTGATGAACTGCATGGTGTCGTAAATTGCCAGGCCCGCCGTGATGGATCCACCCGGAGAATTGATATAGAGCGAAATGTCTTTCTCGGGATCCTCACCCTGCAAAAACAGCATCTGCGCCACGATCAGATTGGCTATCTGGTCGTCGATCGGCGTACCAAGAAAGATAATATTGTCGCGCAGCAGACGGGAGTAAATGTCGTAGGCGCGCTCGCCCCGGCTCGTCTGCTCTACCACCATGGGTACCAATGCCATGAAGTGCTAGCTCCCTGCCTCCAGCTATCCGCTTTCAGCTTTGTTTGTGCCTCTACCGGCTGTTTTCTTCAAGATTCCATCGTCGGAAACTGCGATGCCCGCCGTCTTACGCGGGCAGTCGTTCGTACAAAATCGACGCAGTTTTTTCGCGCCTTAACTGTTCCCTGATCCTAGCCAGTCCGCCCTCTTTGGTCAATCGCACTTTCAGGGCATCGATCGGCTCGCGTGATTGAATTGCGGCAATCTGCAATTCCTTTTCCAGTTCCTCATCGCTGACGGTAATGTTTTCTTCGCCGGCAATCCGGTCCAGAAGTACGTTGGCTTTCACTTCGGCCACCGCGCTGTCACGCTGTGCGGCGCGCAGCCGTGTGAAATCGAGCTTGCGCATCTGCTCGGCTTGCATGCCCTGCGCCGCCAGCGCGCGCAGTCCGCGCTCCAGGCGTGTATCAATCTGGTCCTGCACCAGCGATTCCGGAACCGGGAACGTGAATTTCTCATTCAGCGCCGCAAATAGCCGGTCCTTGGTTTCAGACTCCACGCTGCGCCGTTTGCGATTTTCCAGATAATCGCGCACACTCTTTTCCAAATCGGCGTAGTTCTCGTAGTGCCCGATCTCCTTGGCGAATTCGTCGTTCAGTTCGGGCAGAATGCGCTTCTTGATGCCCTTCACCGTCACTTCATACGCAACCGTCTTGCCGGCCAGCTTCGCTTCCGCGTAGTCCGCCGGGTAAATCACTTCCACCTTCAGCTCCTGGCCCGGCTTGGCCCCGCGCAGTGCGCCGGTAAAAGCCTCCACGGTATCCTTGCCGCCGATTTCAACCAGCGTGTCTTCGCCGCTCACCGGCTGCGCTTCGGCAGCGCCCTCAACCTCGGCCGCGTCCTTCTGGATCTCGCCCTTGTAGCTGATCTGCGCCCAGTCGCCGTCCACGAGCGCGCGGTCTTCTTCCACCGGCTCAATGGTCG
This sequence comes from uncultured Acidobacteriota bacterium, assembly GCA_963729915.1. Taxonomy (GTDB): domain Bacteria; phylum Acidobacteriota; class Terriglobia; order Terriglobales; family Acidobacteriaceae; genus Telmatobacter. The sequence goes on from CAVSQE010000030.1 coordinate 42,807, forward strand.
CGCGCGAGTCGCGCAGGTGCTCGAGCTCGTGCTTGAACTCCTCTTCCGTCACTTCCACGGAAGGCTTGGCCACCGTCACGTCCTTGTAGCCATCGATCGCGAAGGAGGGAATGAACTCGAAGACCGCCTTCACGTGCAGCGGCGTGCCATCCTCCACGGAAAGCTCGGTCACCTGCGGCTGGCCCACGGGACGAATGCCCAGCTCGTTGACGCCCTTGTTGAAACGCTCCGGCAGCAGCGTGTCAATCACTTCCTTGCGGATCTCCGCCCCAAAGCGCCGGCGGATCACCGATTCCGGCACTTTGCCGGCGCGGAAGCCGGGAATCTTGGCGTGTTTGCGGTAGGCCGCGGCCACTTTGGCCCACGCATTTGAGACTTCATCTGCGGGCACGTCGATCACCAGTTCGCGCGTGCAGTCGGGATTCAGAACCGGGCCGTGGGCGTGGTCGTGCTGTTCTTCGGCATGATCGTGATTATGCTGGGGTTCAGCCGTTTCGGAGTTGTTTTCGAGGGTGCTGCTGGCAGTCAAAATATACCTTCCGGGCTTGCGCCAAAGTTCGTGCGGCCACGGCTGCCTCTAAGGCGATTCGGCGCCGTTTGGCCTGGGGATTACCTCTCTTTATGGTACGGGGCTTTGCTGGGGGGGTCAAACCAGAAGGGCAACTCGGCGGCACTTAAGGACCGTCAAAGGCACGTTACTGTTCTGCGGCCTGGGGCTTACGAACGTAAGGCAGAAAACGCGGATGCGCCGCGCCAAATTGGGTGTAATTCGTGCGCGCCTGGTTCAGGCTCAACTGGCCGTTCACCGTCAGGCGCACTTCGGCGGCGTCCGCATCCTCCTGGCCGTCATCCTCCCACCAGCAGACGGGGCACAACTGCAGGGTCCCAGGCGCTTCCAGCGTCTTGTAGCCGCAACAAGGGCAGCGATAACGCACTTCGACCGCAGTGCTCACATAGGAGTTGACGGCAAAATGGACGCAACAGATTACGTGAAACTGCAGCAAGCCGCTAACTTTACGGTTCCTTTATGTCTTTTTGGCCACGGCCGCGGAGATTCCCGAAATGAGCCTCACTCGCTTATAGATTGCAGCCCCATGCAAATGCGAGCAATGCGTCGTTGATCGCGCCACGTTCCGACGAAAAATGCGCCTCCCTGTGGCAATCAGGAAATTGTCGTTCACGCCCGCCCGGCGAACTCCCTGGTTTCGGTGTAAACCCGCACCTTTTCGCCCTCCTGAATGTAGAGGGGAACCTTGATCTCGAGTCCGGTTTCCAACCGCGCCAGCTTGGTCACGTCGCCAGACGTGTTGCCGCGCGCTCCGGGCTCGGAGTACGCAACCTTCAACTCCACCTGCGCCGGCATTTGCAAGCCGATGGGGTTGCCGTTGAACTTGTGCAACTGAATCAGCGCGCCCTCCACCAGAAAGTCCAGCGCGTCGCCCACCATGCTCGGCGAGAGCGTGTGCGTGTCGAAGCTTTCCTGGTCAAGAAAATAGGAGCCATCTCCATCGCTGTAAAGGTAAGACGATTCGACAAGCTCCAGGTCCGGCTCCTTGAACTTCTCGCCGGCTTTGAAGGTCTTGTCGAACACCGCGCGCGTAAGCAGGTTGCGCATCTTCAGGCGGACGAGCGTCTGCCCGCCGCGCGCCGTGGGCGTGGAAATCTCCGCCTCCAGGCAGTAATACGGTATGCCTTCGAACTCAAAAACCATCTTCCGCTTTACTTCGATTGCTTCAAAAAGTGCGGCCATGCGTTCCCCAAATTAAAAACGTTTCTCAATAAAATTTGATGGGTGCGCCCAGAGCGCCCTGCCCATCCTTATCCAGTATAAGTAGTCGGACGATGCGACATCGCTAGGCACGAAGATGCAGGCTCTGTCCGGATGGCCGGTCATCCGACCTTAACGAGGATCCAATCAAGTCAACGGACTGTCATCATCATCAGATGCAGCGGATTTAGCATCGTCTTTCATGTATTTGAGACCCATCAGTCCAAATCCGAGAAAAGCAGCACCCACTGGTATCCCTATCCATGTTCCGAAAGGTCGGGCATCAAGAAATTCGTGATATCCCGAATGCTTGCCGGAAAGGATTTCAATGTCAATGGCCTCGTTCTTCAGGGCTCGGCTGGTGTCTTGCAGATACACAACGCGAAAAGTACGCCCGTTGAAAATTGCGGGATCGTCCCGACCAGGAAGGATGATCTCAGTTTCAATGTTGATAGGTTGTCCGCCGTCAGGCACAAGACGAAAGCCATAAATTGTGTCGTGGTGATAGCCGGTATGAATTTCCCGCTCCACGTAGTCGTAAGCCTTGCCTACCGCCGTAATTCGGGTTGCGAACGATGGCATGGTCGAGTGAGACATCCCATAAAAGCAAACGACGGCTCCCAGGATTAGTAAAAGCCACCAGGCAAGAGGTGGAATCCACGCTCTACGCTTGGCGCGGAGCAGAAAGAAGATGGCAAGTGCGGGGCCAAACCCTAGCAAACAGCATCCCATGAAAAGCGAATAGTCCATCCCGCTCCATCCGATCCAATATTTGGGTTGGGCCCATCATAACGCACAGTTTCAATATCGAGGGCACCCCAATGAAACCATTAGTCCCGGATTTCGGGCGAGTCGTCGCCAACGCGGAAGTTATCCGCCGTTATCCGCGTTGAAGCGGATCAGCCTTCTTCCGCTTCGCGCAGCTTGGCGATCACGGTGAAATCCTCGAGCGTAGTTACGTCGCCCTTCACCTCGCCGTGCGTGGCCAGCTCGCGCAGCAGGCGGCGCATGATCTTGCCGCTGCGCGTCTTGGGCAGCGCCTCGGTAAAGCGAATATCGTCGGGCCGCGCCAGCGCGCCGATCTCTTTCGCCACCCACTTGCGCAGCTCGTCTTTCAGCGCATCGTTGGGCTGGTTGCCGCTCTCCAGCGTGACGAACGCCGCAATGGCCTGCCCTTTCAGATCGTCCGGCCGTCCCACCACCGCGGCCTCGGCCACCTTGGGGTGCGCCACCAGCGCCGACTCCACTTCCATCGTGCCCAGCCGGTGCCCGCTCACGTTGATCACGTCGTCCACGCGGCCCATCAGCCAGAAGTAGCCGTCCGCGTCCTGGCGCGCGCCGTCGCCCGTAAAGTAGCAGCCCGGCACATCGGACCAATAGGTTTTTTGGTAGCGCTCGGGATCGCCGTAAATCGTGCGCGCCATCGACGGCCACGGCTTGCGCACCACCAGCAGCCCGCCCTGCCCGCCGGCACCGACTCAAAATTCCCGTTCGCATCCGGCTTCGTCACCACTTCGGGCTGAATGCCGAAGAAAGGCCGCGTCGCCGAGCCCGGCTTGGTCGGCACCGCGCCCGGAATCGGCGCAATCATGATCGCGCCCGTCTCCGTCTGCCACCACGTGTCCACAATCGGGCAGCGGTTGTGGCCGATCTTCTCGCGATACCACATCCACGCCTCGGGATTGATCGGCTCGCCCACCGTGCCCAGCAGCCGCAGCGAGTCGAGCTTGATACTTCTCCACAAACTCATCGCCCCACTTGATGAACGCGCGGATCGCCGTCGGCGCGGTGTAGAAAATCGTCACCTTGTGGTCGTCGATGATCTTCCAGAAGCGCGAAAAATCCGGCAAGTTCGGCGCGCCCTCGTACATCAGCACCGTGGCGCCGTTCTGCAGCGGCCCATACACCACATACGAGTGGCCCGTCACCCAGCCGATATCCGCCGTGCACCAGTAAATATCCTCGTCGCGCAGGTCGAACACATATTTCGAGGTCAGATAGGTCTGCACCGCGTAGCCGCCCGTGGTGTGCAGCAGGCCTTTCGGTTTTCCCGTGGACCCTGAGGTGTACAGAATGTAGAGCGGATCTTCTGAATCCATCGGCTCGGCCGCGCATTCCGCCGCGGCCTTCGCCACCAGCTCGTGCCACCAGTGGTCGCGGCCGGCCACCATGTTCACCGGCGTGCCGGTGCGCTTGTACACCACCACGTGCTTCACGGTGGGGCACGCGGGCATGGCCTCGTCCACGGTCGCTTTCAGTTTCACCTCGTTGCCGCGCCGGTAGCTCGTGTCCTGCGTCAGGATGGCCACGCATCCCGAGTCGGCCACGCGGTCGGCAATGGCGTTGGCGGCGAATCCGCCAAAGATCACCGAGTGCACGGCGCCGATGCGCGCGCAGGCCAGCAGCGCAATCGCCAGCTCCGGCGTCATGCCCATGTACACCGCCACGCGGTCGCCCTTCTGAATGCCCAGCGACTTGAGCGCGTTGGCAAACTTCTGCACTTCGGCATGCAAGTTCCGCGTAGGTCAGCCGGCGAATCTCGCCCGGCTCGCCCTCCCAGATGAGCGCGGTCTTGTTGGCGCGCGCGCCCAGCGCATGGCGGTCCACGCAGTTGTAGCTCAGGTTGATCTTGCCGCCCACAAACCACTTGGCCCACGGCAGATTCCACTCCAGAACCTTGTCCCACGGCTTGAACCAGTGCAGTTCCCGCGCCGCCTCCGCCCAGAACTTTTCGGGGTCTTCGATGGACTCCTGATACAGCGCGTCGTATTCCTCCAGGCTCTTGACGTGAGCCCTGGCGCTGAACTCCGCCGGCGGCGGAAATACGCGGTTCTCGCGCAGCGTGGAGTCGATATCCCGGTTGGCAACGGATGTAGGCAAGCTGGACATGCACGATCCTCGGAGGAAGCTGGTTGTGACTTGAAAAATGGCGCGCAAGAAACGTCCAAACGCGGGAGAAGCCTCGGATCAAACTTTATCGGGCCGGACGCATGCTGGGCAAGTCGTTAGATTCAGCGAGTCGGCGGGCTTAGAATGCCAATCAGGCCTGAGCCAAAAGATCATGACAAATGCTCCCGGAACGGAAAGTGAGCCGAGCAAGCTGGCCATGTCGCGGCCGCGAGTGGTTGTGAGCTTCTCCGACTACACTCCACCGTTCGATGTTTCGTCGCTCGTCGAGCGGATGCTCGAGTTCGTCCCGCCGAGATATTTGCTCGGCCTGAGGGAAGTCGTTCTGACCAATAAGGTCGGGCTCACACGCGCACGCAGGCGAAGCGTCACGAAGTCGCGGGGGCGCAAGGTCAAGATCCTGCAGGCGCGTGGGCTCTATCACCCCGCATGGAAGGGCAAGCAGGCTTGGATCGAGATCTTCGTCGATAGTACACTCGCAGGTCACGAAAAGGGGTGGTGGCAGTGGCTGCTGCTGTTCGGTTATTTCCGGGAAAACGCGCTAGGCGGTGTGCTTTTTCATGAGATTGGCCATCATATTGACGCAACACACCGCCCCGAGTTCCGCGAAAAGGAAGATATCGCAGACGACTGGAGCAAAAAGCTGGGGCGAGAGTGGTTTCGGAAAGAGCGCCCCTTGCTGAGAAGAATTCTTCGGCCGTTCATGCCGCTTCTGCGTGTGATTGCCGGAACGCTTGCAAAGAAGTACCTGGCTGAAGGAAGCTTGTCGCGAGCCAAATACGAACGTTACATGAAGGAGATTCGCCCACATAAGTAAACCTCACTCGCATAGGAGTGTACATGATGTACGCATATATATGTACATCATGCTATAATCGCAAGATCATGGAAGTTCCCATCACCCAATTCCGGCAGAAACTTTTCGACATCGTGAATCAGGCTCTCGACGGCAAGGAAGTTTGGGTCTCGCACAAGGGCCGCAGGCTGCGGCTTGTGCCCGAACATGCTCCCTCCAAACTGAGCCGCATCACGCCGATGCAGATCATCGTTCCCGGCACGAATCTCGACGACGATTCCTGGAAGGTTGAGATGATGCGCGAATGGGAGCGGAAATGGGACCGCAAGCTAGGGCCGCTCGCAAAGCCTGCGCGCGCAGCATCGGCGCAGGGTCGAACGAATGCACATAAGTCCCGGCGCACGGCATGATCGCCTATCTCGATACCCATGCCGCCGCCCGGCTTGCTCATGGCCGCGCGCGCATCGGACGCGACGCCGCAGGGCTGATCCAAAGGGCCGAGTTGCTGATTTCGCCCATGGTGCTTGTCGAGCTGGAGTACTTGCACGAAATCGGTAGGTTGACACTGCCCGGCAAAGACGTTCTGCGAAAACTGGAGGGCGAGCTCGGACTTCGCCTGTGCGATCTGCCTTTCGCAGACGTAGCGCGGGCGGCACTCGATGAAAAGTGGACGCGCGACGCATTCGACCGCATCATCGTAGCCCAGGCACGGCTGAACGGGCTGGCGCAACTGATCTCTTATGACGAAGAAATCGCCAGGCACTATCCGCGCACGGTCTGGTAACCTCCACTCAATCAAAAACCCCGCTCGCTTGAGCGGGGCTTTTTGTCGCAGCATATCGAGCGATTCCGGTTTAGTGCGCTTTGGTCGTTTCGCTCGCCGACGACATCTTGGCTTCGGCTTCGGAAATGACGCGGAGGGCTTCGTCGTACGCCTCTTCGCTTTCGCCGGCTTCCTTCCACATCTTCACGCCGCGGCCGAGCTGCTGCTCGGCGCGCGGCACGTCGATTTCCTCGGGCTTCAGAGCGTCGCTGGCGAGGATAGTCACGCGATCGCCCAGCACCTCAACAAACCCCCAACTGACGTTGTAGCGAAGGATCCCTGCGGGCTCGCCTGCTTCGCTTCCCGGGCCGCCGTGAATCGTCACGTCCCCCGCGCCCAGCTCGGCCATCAGCGGCGCGTGCCCGTACAGCACTTCCATGTAGCCGTTCTTCGCGGGCAGCTCCACCACCGAAGCATCCGCCTCGAACAATGTGCGCTCCGGCGTCACCAGCCGCACGCGAAGTTGATTGCTTTCTTCAGCCATAAATCCGTTCTCAGTTCTCAGTTGTCAGTTGTCATTCGAACCGGCCAGCAGCAGCGTAAATCAACTGACCACTGATCACTGACCACTGTTTTCTACACACTCGCCTTCAGTTTCTCCGCGGCTTCCAGCACTTCCTCAATGCCGCCCTTCATGTAAAACGCCTGCTCTGGCACATCGTCGTGCTTGCCTTCGATGATCTCCTTGAAACCGCGCACCGTGTCGGCAATCTTGACGTACTTGCCGGGGATTCCGGTGAACGTCTCGGCCACGTGGAACGGCTGCGACAGGAACTTCTGCACCTTGCGCGCGCGCGCCACGGTCAGCTTGTCGTCTTCCGACAGCTCGTCGATGCCCAGAATCGCGATGATGTCCTGCAGATCCTTGTAGCGCTGCAAAATTCTCTTCACACCCTGCGCCACATCGTAGTGCTCGTCGCCGACGACGCGCGCCGAGAGAATGCGCGAAGTTGACGCTAAAGGGTCGACGGCCGGATAAATGCCGAGCTCCGAGAGCGGGCGGCTCAACACCGTAGTCGCGTCCAGGTGAGCGAAGGTCGTCGCCGGCGCGGGATCGGTCAAGTCGTCGGCCGGTACGTACACCGCCTGCACCGAAGTCACCGAGCCCTTGCTCGTCGAAGTAATCCTCTCCTGCAGTTCGCCCATCTCCGTCGCCAGGTTGGGCTGGTAGCCCACAGCCGAGGGCATGCGGCCCAGCAGCGTGGAAACCTCGGATCCCGCCTGCGTGAAGCGGAAAATGTTGTCGATGAAGAGCAGCGTGTCGGAGCCTTCCACGTCGCGGAAGTATTCAGCGACCGTGAGCGCGCTCAGAGCCACGCGCAGGCGGGCTCCGGGCGGCTCGGTCATCTGGCCGTAGACCAGCGCGCACTTCGACTCCTGCCACTTGCCGGGCTTGATCACGCCCGACTCCGTCATCTCCAGCCACAGATCGTTGCCCTCGCGGGTTCGTTCGCCCACGCCGGCAAAGACGGAGTAGCCGCCGTGTTTCGTGGCCACGTTCGTGATCAGTTCCTGGATCACAACCGTCTTGCCCACGCCGGCACCGCCAAACAGGCCGATCTTGCCGCCTTTCAAAAACGGCTGGATCAGGTCGATCACCTTGATGCCGGTCTCGAACATCTCCTCGTGCGTTGTCTGCTCGTCAAACAGCGGCGCGGGGCGATGGATGGGCATGCGCTGCGTCTCGCCGATGGGCCCCAGTTCGTCCACCGGCTCGCCGATCACGTTGATCACGCGGCCCAGCGTTTCTTTGCCCACGGGCACGCGAATCGGCCCGCCCAGGTCGATGGCCTTCATGCCGCGCACCATGCCGTCGGTCGCTTCCATGGCCACCGTGCGCACCCTGCCCTCGCCCAGGTGCTGCTGCACTTCGAGGATTACGTTGATGGGCGTGGGGACGGTGAAACCGTCGCTCGTGACGCGCAGCGCCTGGTAAATCGGCGGCATCGTCGCCTCTTCAAATTGCACGTCCACGGCCGGGCCGGAGACCTTAATCACTTTGCCGATGTTTTCTGCCATGTCTTCTGCCTTCTTTTTGAAAGCTAGGGGCTGCCTTTAGAGCGCAGCCGCTCCGCTCACAATCTCAATAATCTCCGTGGTGATCTTGGCCTGGCGCACGCGGTTCATCACCAGCGTGAGCGAGTCGATCATGTCGGAGGCGTTGTTCGATGCCGAATCCATCGCCGTCATGCGTGCCGCGTGCTCCGCGGCCACCGACTCTGTCATGGCGTGGAAAAGCATGGAAAAAATGTACTGCGGCAGCAGGCCCTTGAAGAGCTCGTGCGCCGGTTGCTCGTAAATGTAGTCAACGTTGGCGGTGCCGAACTTCTTGGCTTCCTCTTCGCCTTCCGTAATGTCGGCCGCCTCAATTTCGATGCCTGCCGAACGAGCAGCCTCGGCAACGCGCTCGCGCTCTTCCAAGGTCGGTTCCACCGCGCCGGCAATCTGCTGCTTGCCGACCTCGATCAGCGGCAGCACCTTCTCCACTACCAGCCGCTGCGAGATCACCGACTTGAATTCGTTGTAGACGATGTAGGCCGCGTCGATCTCCTCGCGCACGTAGCGCGCGATGATGTTGTGCGTCATGTCTTCCACGCGCGCCACATCGAGTTTCGCCAGCATGCCGGGATGGTCACCCGTCAGCTCGACCGGCGCCCTCCGGGCTCTTACCTTTTGGACAAGACCCTGCCCATCGGATTGCTCCGTGTACTCAGCCGCAGAATAGCGCCGCCGCATCTGGTCGCGGCCCTTGCGCCCCACCGCCTCGATGTCGATTTCTTTGTCGGGATTGCCCGCGATGAACTGGTATGCCACCTTCAGGATGTTGGCGTTGAATGCGCCGGCAAAACCCTTGTCGCCACTGACCACGATCAGCAGAACGCGCTTTTCGGGCCTGGTCAAAAACAGAGGGCTGCACAGGTTGCCGGTCTTCTCGTCGTAAAGATCGACGCGGCGCGTGAGCGACTCGAGCACGCTCGTGATCATGCGCGCGTAAGGCCGCGCCGCCATCGCACGCTCCTGCGCGCGGCGCAGCTTGGCCGCCGAGACCATCTTCATGGCCTTGGTAATCTGCCGCGTGTTCTTCACGCTGCGGATGCGCCGTCGGAGATCGAGTACGTTTGCCATTCTCTTTCCAGTGATCAGGGTTCAGTGTTCAGTGGTCAGATCCCGTGCACCCGTGCTCTTTCTGATCACTGAGCACTGATCACTGACCACTTACGGCTACACCGTCGTTGCCGCCAACTCCGCCTTGAAGTTCGCCGCGTACTCCTTCATCGCCGTATGCAGCTTGTTGCGGAGATCGTCGTCCAATGCAGCCTTCTTGGTGAGCTCTTCCATGAGTCCGCCCTGCGCGGCAGCAAAGTATTTGTACAGCCCGTCCTCGAAGGCGCGGATGTCCGCCACCTGGAATTGGTCGAGGTAGCCCTGCGTTCCCGCGAACAGCACCACCACCTGCTGCTGCCAGGTCAGCGGATGGAACTGCGGCTGCTTGAGCAGTTCCGTAAGGCGCTGGCCGCGCGCCAACTGCTTCTGCGTCAGCGGATCCAGGTCCGAGCCGAACTGTGCAAAGGCCGCCAGTTCGCGGTACTGCGCCAAGTCTAATTTTAAAGTCGACCCCACCTGCTTCACTGCCTTGATCGCCGCCGAGAAGCCCACGCGCGAAACCGAGAGACCCACGTTCACGGCCGGCCGCACGCCGGAGTTGAACAGGTCGGTCTCCAAGAAGATCTGGCCGTCGGTAATCGAAATCACGTTGGTCGGAATGTACGCCGAAACGTCACCGGCCTGGGTCTCGATCACGGGCAGCGCCGTCAGGCTGCCGCCGCCCCGCTCGTTGCTGAGCTTGGCTGCGCGCTCCAGCAGGCGCGAGTGCAGATAAAATACGTCGCCGGGATACGCCTCGCGGCCGGGCGGGCGGCGCAGCAGGAGCGAGATTTCGCGGTACGCCACGGCATGCTTCGAAAGATCGTCGTACATCACCAGCGCGTGCCTGCCGTTGTCGCGGAAGTACTCGCCCAGGGCGCACGCCGCGTAAGGCGCCAGGTACAGCATCGGCGCCGGCTCCGAGGCTGAGGCAGCTACGACGATGGTGTGGCCCATGGCGCCGGCTTCGGCCAGCGTCTGCACCACCTGCGCAATCGACGAGCGCTTCTGCCCGATGGCGCAGTAAATGCAAATCAGGTCGTTCTTGGCGTTGTTGATGATGGTGTCGAGCAGCACCGCGGTCTTGCCGGTTTGCCGGTCGCCAATAATCAGCTCGCGCTGGCCGCGGCCGATCGGAATCATGGCGTCAATGGCCTTCAAACCGGTGGCCATCGGCTCGCGCACGGGCTGGCGGTCGATGATGCCGGGAGCCAGACGCTCCACGGGCAGCGTTTCCGTAGTGGCTATCGGGCCCTTGTCGTCGATGGGCTGGCCCAGCGCGTTCACCACGCGGCCGATCATCGCCTCGCCCACCGGCACGGAAAGAATCTTGCCGGTGCGCTTGACCTCCTGGCCTTCCTTGAGCTCGGTGTAATCGCCGAGCACCACGCAGCCTACCTGATCCTCTTCAAGCGAGAGCGCGAGGCCCGCAATGTCGTGCGGAAAGCTCAGCAGCTCGCCGGCCATCACTTTGTCGAGGCCGTACAGGTGGGCAATGCCATCGCCAAGCGAAGTGATGGTCCCCACTTCGTCCACCTGGACCTTCGCGTCGTAGTTCGCGATCTGTTCGCGAAGAATTTGTGTAATCTCGTCTGCTTTGATCTGAGCCATTTCGGTTCCTTACGACCGGATTCATCCGGCCATTAGCGATTCCTTCAGTCTTTCCAGCCGGCCTTTAACCGAGCCGTCATACACCGTTGACCCGATGCGCACTACGGTGCCACCGAGAATTCCCTTGTCGAGCTTGAAGCTGGCGTCGATCTTCGCGCCGGCCAGTTTGGCTACTTCGGCGGCAAGCGCATCGCGCTCTTCCTTGCTCAACTCCCGCGCCGTTACAATCTCGGCCGGGCGAATGCCCTGCTGTTCCTGCAAAATTCTGCACCACTCCGCGGCCACTTCAGCCACGTGCGCAATGCGATTGTTGTCGATGAGCACGGCCAGCAGGTTGCGCAGTTCCTTTTCGAGACCCATCTGAACATTGAGCTTGTCCAGGATCGCCACCTTCTCTGCGGCCGGAAAAGCCGGGTTCACGAAGAGCGTGCGCAGTTCGGCGCTGCCTTCCCACGTTGCGAGAAAATCCGCAAACTGGCGGTTCAATGCCGCCGAGTCGAGCTTGGCGTCCTTCACCACATCGGCAAAGGCCTGGGCGTAGCGAGCCACAAATGCGGGCATCTAGTTCTTGCCTCCCTTGCCTGCGCCGTCGCCGGCAACTCCGGCCACAAACTCGGCGATCAAAGCGCGGTCGGTCTCGGCCGAAAGCTTAATCTGCTTCTCCGCCTGCCCGATCGCGAGATCGGCGGCAAAGTTCCGCAGGCCGCGCTTGGCCTGGGTCACCGCTACGTCAATTTCCTGTTCGGCTGCGGTCACAATGCGCGCGCTCTCTTCGCCCAGCGCCGCCTTGATGCGCTTTTCCTCTTCCACGCTCTCCTGCTCCACCTGCGCAGAAAGTTTCTTGATCTCCTCGCCCAGTCCCGCCAGCTTGGCCTCTACGGCGCTCAGTCGCGCCTGTGCCTCCGCCGTGGCCTGGCGCGCGCTCGTCAGGTCGTGGCTCAGCGTCTGCGAGCGCTTGCGGATGATCTTCGGCATGATGCGCGTGAGCGGAATGGCGATGGCAAAGAAGATGATCGCGAAGTTGATCCCCAGCAGGATCGCAACCGCGGTACCGAGCCTCAGATGCAACATGCGCGCGACCGACTGCACCACGGGCGAATGCAGAAACGCGGCGTCCCCGTCGTCATCGGATTTTGCCGGAGCCGGCTGTGCAGATCCAGATCCGTTCGCCGGCGCGCTCGCCGCCGGAGCATTTTGCTGCGCGGCCGCGACCTGCGGCGCAACCATCAGCGCTGCAACGGCCAGCAGCAGCCCAAGCCAGAAAGCGCGCACGCAAAAATTCAGTTTTGAACCAGAAAATCTCAACGGGAACCCCCGGCAGCGGCTGGCAGAACGGCGCGGACGGCCTGCCCGGCGAGATCGGCCGACGCGGCTTGAAGAGCGGCCCTCGCGGATGCCGCTTCCGCATCCAGCTCAGCCTGGGCCTGGCGCACCTTCTGTCCGGCTGCCTGTCGCGCGGCATCGAGCGCCGCATCGCGCTCCATATTCCACTGCTTGGTGCGCTGCTCGCGCAGTTTATAGGCCTCGGCGCGCGCCTGCCGCAAACGCTCGGCGTACTCCTCGGCTTTCGCCTCAGCCTGGGCCACGGCCTTTCGCGCATCTTCCATGGCGCCTTCCGTCAGGGCGCGGCGCTTGGCCAGCACTTCCGTCAATGGGCCCTGGATCAGAAACTGATACGCGATCACCAGCACGATGAAGAGCAGCGCCGTCGGGATTGCGCTCACCAGAAGCTCTCCGAGTTGTTGAAAGATATCTTGCATGGAGGTACCGGACTACTGCGGCTTCTCAGATGAGATTTTTAGCAAGTGGAACCCTCTCTTTTACCAAGGGAGAACGCCCAAGTCAACGCGTCGGGAGTCCACAAGATGACTTAATGTGACTCCTGTCACGAAGTGGGAATTTTCATGCAAAAAAGGGCTTGCTTTTGCCTGAAATGGTCCTACACTTAACTTACCACCTAGACCCGGTCCAGGGTCCTGCGGGCAGCCGGTTTCGGGATTACCTTCCACTCCCGATTCCAGCTGCCCGCTTCTAATTTTGGGGCGGTTTTTCTGGGCGCCTGACTCCGAATCTGCGTTCAACTTCGGCCACAACCTCGCCAGAGGCATAATCCGGACCATCCCCCCGCCCAGGCGGTCGGAAGGCGGGCAGACGATCACGCGGCGGGACGAGATTTCGTATTTCTTCCTCTGGAATGCTAACTGTTTCGCTGAACGCAATTTCTGACCCGTCTTCCAAATCTTCGCTAATCTCAGTCAGATCGGAAATACCCTCAAAAACGATTAAAACGGCCTTGCCGTCGGGATTCCAGTATTCATCCTCCCCATCCTTCCCGATTTTGGTGGCTTTCTCGTACGCTTCGTCCGCAGAAGAAGCGCGAATAAGAGTCAGATTCTGGTGCACAACATTACGAGGATCACCTGCCACTGTAATTTTCATTACCAATTCGGCCAGATACCATTCAGCGCTCACGATCATTGCCTCCTTGCTTCGCCCAGCTCCCGTCTGAGGTGACCCCGTCACGGCTTGGCGCCGGTGGCCGTCTTATCCACCGTCAACAACCCTTGCGCACGCAACCAGGTTTCCAGCAGTCCCGGCCACTGGTCCAGCGCGACATCGCCCTTGCCCAGTCCGCTGCCATGCTTCCCGTCGGCAAAAATGTGCATCTCCGACGCCGCGCCGGCCTTCAACAGAGCCTGGTAGAACTCGATGCTCGCCTCCGCGGCGGCAGTGTGATCGTTAAACGTGTGATAGATGAACGTGGGCGGCGTGTCTTTGCTGACAAACAGGACCGGGTCGTATTTCGCGCGCAGCGCGTCGCACTGATCCATCAGGTTGAACATCTTGCAGTAACTCAGGTACGTGGTGTCGCGCGTGATGGCGTCGAGCCACGGGTAGCCCAGAACCACAAAGTCGGGCCGGCTTGACGACCTTGAAATAGGGTCGTCGGCATTGGGATCGCCGGGCAAAAACTGTGTTCCCGCCAGCGCCGCCAGGTGCCCGCCCGCCGAAAATCCAATCACGACAATGCGGTTGGGATTGATGTGATAATCCACCGCCCGCGCGCGCACCGTCTGGATCGCGCGCCGCGCGTTGACGAGCGGCACCGGCAGGCCGTACCCGTTCGAGGCGAGCCGGTAGCTCAGAATGAATGCGCGGAAGCCGCGTGCCGTAAACCAGTCGGCCACCTCGCGCCCCTCCAGATCCCCGGCCAGCTCCACGTAGGCGCCGCCGGGAAAGACGATCACAGCCGACCCGTTGGCCGAACCCTTCCGCGGCTCCAGCACCGTGAGCGCAGGAATGTCGTTGCACGTCGAACCCTTGGCCTCGGGCGCGGCGCCCGGCCACAGCCGGATGGTCTGGATGCCAAGAAAGGCATTGTCCGTCCCCGGCGTGGCGCAGGAAACGGTTTGCGCGGCGGCGGGCAGGGCCAGCGATGCCGCAAAGAGAAACGTAAAAATCTGCTTCATGGGAGCCTCAACAGGTTTCGCGAGGATTATAGCGAAGTATCCCGATTGCGATCGGGTTATAGTACGTAGGCAGAGGGGCGCAATGAGAAGACCGAATTGCAGCACCGTGCTTACAATGATCGTGTTGGCAGGCCTGTTTCCAGCCGGGAGCGGCAGTGGGCAGGCAGTCAAGGGGGAGTTCCCCTGGTGCCGCGCCATCCACATGGAATCTCCAGATGGTCGCTGGACGCTCGGATCAAAGTGTACGATCAACTGCCCGCCTGGCGAGAACAAGGATTGGGACAAGGCCGCAGTCCCGGCTTGCTCGAGCGATCCCAACAACCAACTGTTTCTGGAAGATGCATCCACCCATCGCAAGCGGCCGATCGCGTTTGATGGGTACTCTGGGAATGCGGTGTGGTCGCCGGATAGTGCATCCTTCTTTATCAACAATCACATCGCGAGCGACGAAACCGACTCAGCGCTCTACGTCGCAGATCCTCTTAAGAGAATCGATGTGGGGGAAGCCATTCAGCGTTCGGACCCAACGGCGGTACGCTTTTTCAAGGGCCACCGCTACGTCATCGCCCAGCACTGGCACGACAACCGCGTAGTACAGATCCGGTTCTGCGGGCACTCCGACGATGCGCCCGTCGTCCAATTCGATTACCTTTACCGTGTGGGTTTGGATGGCAGCGCGCATCGAATCTCGCGCCGGCTTACGAGGCCGTCGCTTAGTCGTCCCGACTGCGAATGATACGCGGTCCGCATGCAGCGGCCTGAGGCCTCATAGCCAAAGCGCGGTATGACCTGAACAGCAGCCTGCTTGCTCCGAGAGCGTCTCCGCCAATTCCAAACCGTGGCGCGCGAAATAGTACGCGGCCCCGTGCACCCGCTCCTGCAGCACGCCGCCGGGATAAAGCGCGTTGAAGATGCTGTTCGCGTGGCGCGTCAGGGTGGCTTCGCGTTGCAGTTGGAAGTTCGCGGCCAGCGTCCGCAGGCGATTCATCTGGTAGCGCATTTTGCCCGCCGCCGTCTCGGCCGACTGCCCCAGTCCCTTGTCCTGCGATTGCAGCCACTCCACCAGCGTCGTCAGTTCGGCGTCGAACGCGTTGCCCGCCGCCGCCAATTTCATCTTGGTTTCAGGAGGCATAGCGCGTGCCGCCAGCCTTAGCGCCAGCGTGGCCGCGCTTTCCTCGCCAAAAACCTGTTCGAGTCCGAGCTCGTGCTTGCGCAGCAGCTCCGCAATCTGCGACTCGATGAGCGTGGCGGAGAAACGCGCAATCGGCGGCGTCTGCCGGCCCAAAATTCTCTCAAACAGAACCGTGGACTGCGCCAGGTAAGCAATCTCCGCCGGGCCACCCACCTGCGCCGTGGTCCCGAACAGAAAATCCTGGAACACCGGCCGCAGCAGCGCCGCCGGCGAAATGCGCTCCGGCTCGACATCGAGAATCCCCAGCAACTCGCCCGTCGTAAAGTTCCGATTCCCGTCCTCGCCCGCCGTCTGCCACAGTCCGCTGGGCTCCTCGGCCGTCGGCGCGATGCGCTTGAGCGCCAGACGCGCTCCGGTCTTGTCATCGATCAAAAACAGCAAGCTCGATTGCGGCGCAACTAAAACCTGGGAATGATGGCCCGCGTCTTCGAGAGCCTGGCTGCGCTCCACCAGCGCGGCATGGAATTCGTCGGCGCGCTCAATGGCCGCGCGCAGCACCGGCGCGCCCAGCCGGTGGAACTCGCGGCTGTCGGCGTCGACAATCAGCAATCCCTGCGCCGCAAAAATCCGCGCGTAAAAATCCGCAAACGCCTGCGCAAAACTCCGCCCCGGCGCGTAGGCCGCAATCAGCGCGTCCGTCGCCTCCGAAGGCCCGAAAATCTCTGCCGCGCGCTCCACCAGGGCCGTGATCGAATCGTCAAAAACGATCTTGCCTGCCGGCAGCGCCGTTTTGGGTGCCGACTCGTAACTCAGGCTCGCCAATTCGCGCCCCGCAGGAAACGTCATCTGGTTGATCTCGGCAAAATCGTGGTCTTCTGAGGCCAGCCAAAAAATCGCCACGTGAGGTCTACCGCATGCACTGCCCTGGCGTGCGCGCGCGATGGCAGTGGAGGCCTTGAACGGCGTATACAGCGGCCCGCCGAACAATCCCACCTGCTGCCCGGTCAGAATCGTCCCTGCGCCCTGCTCCAGCGCCGCAAGCGCGGCCTTCGCGGAGCTCGATGGATTCTGCGCCGCCAGCAGCCGCACCAGCTCCCGCCAGTGCGCTGGGAGCGCCGGCCGTTCCCGCTGAATCTCATCCAAGGGGAGAAAGGCGCGGAGCGCCCCCGCGCAAAAATCCAGAAACAGCCGGCTCTGCCCCGGCATCACGGTTACGGGATAACACTCTGTCGTCGTCGTTTCGTTCACCTGCAGCTCGTTTCGTTTCTGTTAGCGTTCTTCCGCCGAAGTTCGCCAAATCAATGTCTTGTCATCCTCAGCAACCAAAACTGCCTGTCATCCTGAGCGAGTCCCGGCGTGCCGGGACGAGTCGAAGGACCTGCGGTTGCTCTTCAGCGAATCTCGGGTTGACCACCAGGGAAACGCTCACCTCAAATCATGCTGCTTAGCATAGTTAAGGATGCCACGGCGGCCCCGATCGATGCAGAACTCACGCGGCTTTGCGAGCGCAATGCGTATACTCGTCTTGAATCCTGCGCATCGCGCGCCCGCCACCAAAAAGGACTCACCATGCCGACCAGGACCACAAAGAAGACCACCGCCGCAAAGCGGAAACAGACAAAGAAGACCATCGTCGTCGAGCGCGCCACCGTGCTCAGCTCCGAGGTGGTCTACCAGGGCCCGCTCTTTTGCGTGCGTCACGACAAGCTCATCGAGCCCGGCGGCCGCGCGAACGAGCGCGAAGTCATTCGCCATAACGGCAGCGTCGTGATTCTGGCTGTCGACAGCTCAAAGAGCAAACGCGATCCCTGGATCGTGCTGGAGCGGCAGTATCGGCATGCGGCCAACCAGTATCTCTGGGAGCTTCCGGCTGGGAAACTCGAACCCGGCGAGGAGCCGCTGGCCGGCGCGCAGCGCGAACTGGCCGAAGAAACCGGCTACCGGGCGAAGAAATGGCGTCCCCTGGTGGAGTATTACGCCAGCCCCGGTTTTCTTGGCGAGTCGATGAAAGTCTTCCTTGCCGAAGGCCTCGAACCGGGCGAAACCCACCTCGAAGACGACGAAGAGATCGAGCTGCGCCTCGTCAAGTTGTCTGAACTGTTGAAGATGATCGAGAAGGGCGCCATTCTCGACGGCAAGACATTGACCAGCGTGCTCCTGTACGCGCGCCTCCAAAATCGGCGCAAAAAGTGAACCGGCGGCCCTCGCATTTCTCCTCCACGCCGGGCGCCCGGTTCTGCGCGCTTTTTCCGTTTCCGCGCCCTCGCTGGCCGTATCACCTTGTGAAACCCGCAAAATCAGCAACCTTTCGTCTATTTCTCGCGTCATATAAGTTACGGTGTGGTGTTCCCCATAAGACTCACCGTATCCCCGCAAGAGAAAAGAGGAAGGCGGAACCTGTGGCTCAGTACAAGGGAAAGGTCAAGTGGTTTAACAACGCCAAGGGCTACGGATTCATCGGACGCGAAGACGGGCCGGATGTATTCGTTCACTACTCAGCAATCCAGTTGGATGGATACAAAACGCTCAAAGAAGGCGACGAGGTCGAGTTCGACATAGTCGAAGGGCAGAAAGGTCCCCAGGCGGATGCAGTCATTCGTCTTCGGGCTGAAGCCGCTCACAACGCTGCTTAAGCGTCGATAGGTCCCGGGCGTATCGCAAGCGCAAGACCGCCGCCCGGCGGTAAGGGTGAGGTGCGCCCCATCCTTTGCTTCTTCTCACACCTTCATCTATCGCTTTCCGGGTTTCCCCCACGCAAAGCCGCGCATTTCTTCGCGCTGCAACTCCCGCTAGCCCTCCATCCCGCAAATCATCCATACTGCTAAGCGGAGAGTCGCTTCATGGACAACAAAACCATGGCCCGCTTGCTGGCGGAGACCGCCGACCTGCTCGAAATCGACGGGGCCGACAGCTTTCGCATTCGCAGCTACCGCCGCGCCGCCGAGGCCGCAGAGCAAACCACCGTCGACTTGACTGAAGCCGCATCCGACGCCGCGCGCCTCATGCAAATCGACGGCATCGGCAAAAGCATGGCCGCCCATCTACAGTCCATCGCCCAAACCGGCACGCTCGAGCAGCGTGACGAGCTGCTGAAGAAATACAGCGCCGGCGTCCTCGAACTGCTCAAACTCCCCGGCATGGGTCCGAAAACCGTCGCACTCCTTTGGGATGCGGCCAAAATCGGCTCCATTGACCAGCTTTCTCAAGCGATCGAAGCGGGCAAACTCAACGGCCTGCCGCGCATGGGCGCAAAGCAAATTGAAAAGCTGGGGAAGGGCATTGAGGACTACCGTCGCAGTGCCGGCCGCTTCCGCATCGACGTGGCCACCGAAGAGGCTGCCCGCCTCGCCGCTTGGCTTCTAAGATTCAAGGGAATTAACAAGGTCACGCCGGCCGGTTCCCTGCGCCGCGGGCGCGAGACCGAGGGCGACCTTGACCTGCTGGCCACCGGCCCGGCTTGCGAGCCGGGACACACTGAGGCCGCCGTCGAACACGTCGTCGCCTACCCCGGCATTCACAACATGATCGCCAAGGGCGAAAACAAGGTCAGCTTCAATCTCGACACGGGCTTGCAGGTGGACGTGCGCCTGCTTCCCACCGCCGCCTATGGTGCGGCCCTGCAATACTTTACCGGCAACAAGGGGCACAATGTGGTGCTCCGCCAAAGAGCCCTCAAAATGGGCTACACCCTCAGCGAGTGGGCCCTGGCGCGCCTCAAGGACGGCTCAACCGTGGCCGCCGCCACCGAGGAGGATATCTACGCCGCCCTCGGCATGGACCGGATGCCGCCGGAGATGCGCGAGAACCTGGGCGAAATTGACCTGGCCGCCGAACATGCGCTGCCGCACATCGTCTCCCTCGACGACATTCGTGGCGACGTGCACATGCACACCACCGCCAGCGACGGCCACAACTCCATCCGCGAAATGGCCGACGCCGCTCTCGCCTGCGGTTACAAATACATCGCCATTACCGACCACTCCAAGAACCTGGCCATGACCAACGGCCTCGACGAAAAGCGCGCCCTGGCGCAGATCAAGCAGGTGCACGCCGTCGACCGCGCGATGGAAGGGCGCATCCGAGTCTTCACCGGCATCGAAGTCGACATCCTCGCCGACGGCGCCATCGACATGGACGATGAAGTGCTCGCTCAGCTCGACATTGTGATCGCCAGCGTGCACACCCGCTTTGAGCAGCCTCGCGAGGAGATGACGGCGCGTGTGCTGCGCGCCATTGAGAACCCGTACGTCCGCATCCTCGGCCATCCCACCGGCCGCCTGTTGCTGCGCCGTGAGCCCTTCGCCATCGACCTGCCCGCGGTGTTCCGCCGCGCCGCCGAACTGGGCGTGGCCATGGAGCAAAACGCCGCGCCGGAGCGGCTCGACCTGAACGATCACGACCTGCGCCTGGCTAAAGAAATGGGCTGCCGCATCGTGATGAATTCTGACTCGCACGACAGCCGCAACCTGGGCAAGATGATTTATGGCGCCAAGCAGTTACGTCGCGCCTGGCTCACCGCCAAAGACGTGCTCAACACGCGCCCCGCAAAGAGTTTTCTGGCCGGCCTGCGGGCAAGGAAATAGCAACCGATGGATAATCCGCCGCCACTTTGCTACGCTCAATCAGAAGAAGTCGAGGTTTGAACCGACATGTTGCCAATCCCAAATCGTTCGTGGCCCGGGAAACTCTTCGTCTCTTCGCGCCCGCGTGGTGGCGATTGGCTCAGCGATGAGACAGAGAGGTGGCGTCGAGGCGGCATTCAAACCGTGCTTTCGCTGTTAACGCGGGAAGAGGAATCCGAGCTTGGCATTCTGGGCGAATCCGTGGAAACCGCGAAACAAGGCATGAAATTCATCTCCTTCCCGATTCCCGATCGAGGCATTCCGGGTTCAAGCGCCGCAGCGATGGAAATGCTCGACGAAGTCCTCAACGAGCTTCAGCGCGGCAAGACCGTCCTGGTTCACTGCCGTCAGGGCATTGGACGAGCGGGAATGGTCGCGGCGTCGCTGCTGGTGCTCGACGGCGCGGAACCCCGCGCCGCAATTGAAGAGGTAAGCAAGGCTCGCGGCGTCCCTGTCCCCGAAACCGCCGATCAGGTGCAGTGGATCTACCGCCTTCCAGCGAGGGTTAAGTGATTCCTCTCAGATCGCTGCATCCGGATACAAGTCTGGTCCAGAGTAAGCTTGCTGACTTCCACAAGGTTCCGAGTGACGCGCTCAAGAAGAGTCTGGCCCCGGGACAACCGCATTGTCTCAAGACAAGGCCAGATGGGACTTTACTGGACGGGCACCACCGGGTTTACGTCCTTCGTTCCCGCGGTGAAGATGTGGACGATCTGCCCCGACAAATTGTTGCCAAAGAAACCGAGAGTTGATGGAAGTGCTGGCTCGCCAGGTGCCCCACCCTCGGCGCCTCTTTGTTTCTTGTGCCAGGGGTGAGTTTTCTAGCCGGCCTGCGGCCAAGACCGTAAGCACTCACTAACTCGGTCGCTCCCAGCTCCCCTATCGGTAATCTCCCACCGCGCCCCAGTAATGGATTGCCAAAAGTCTTCGTAGCCGGTTGTATCGTGTTCGAGCTAAGATGAAGGCGCACGGTGGATGGAGTCCCCATGAGCCTGCTTCATCAGGAAGAGCTGGACGACGCCGCGAAAGGCGAGGAACTGACCAGAGGCACCAGCCATGTGCTGATTGCCGCCATCATTGCCGGCCTCGTGATGTGCATCGCCATTGGAATTTACGCGATCGTAGGCCGAACGCCGCCCTTCGGCTCAGGTGAGATCGAGGCCGTCTGGGCTCATCCCCAACACACCGAAACTTCAGGCCTGGACGCCAATGGTGCGCCCATGGCAAAACAAAGCGTGGACCAGATCATGGTCTTTACCACCGTCAAGCTGCAAAACCTGACCAACCACCCGCTGTTTCTCGGCAATGTCACCACCAACGTCACCCTCGACGACGGCATCCACTCCAGCTATGCCGCCAACAAGGGCGATTACGATCGCATCTTTGTGGCGTATCCCAACATTCCCGTGCCGCACCTGACGCCCATCTCGCCGCTCGACACCACCATCGACGCCGGGCAGACGGTCGAAGGAACTTTTGTTTCGGCTTTCAAGATGACGCAGCAGCAGTGGGACGCGCGCAAGAAGCTGGACTATACCTTCGACTTCCGGTACCAGCCCGCCCTCACGCTCACGCCCACGGTGGCGATTACTGAACGGTAGGCGGCGCGGGTGCGGTCTTGGGCGTCGAGAGATACCCTGAGATCTGACTCTTCGAGTTGATGGTGTTCACCACCACCTCGAACAGCGACGGATCCTTGCCGCTATAGAACTGCAGCGGCTCGTCGAGACCGCGATTCTGCTTCTGCACGGCCTTGTCGTCGGAGTAAACCACCAGGGTGAAGATGTTCTTCTTGGGGTCGACCTTCTTCAACTCCAGGCTGATGGTGCCCACCGGCTTCCTCTGTCCCTTGGTCAGCGTGAACTCGTAGAAGTTCCGGTCGGTTCTGTGTTCCAGCGTCACCAGCTCGTCGTGGTTGCGGGCAATCACGCTGTTGGTGTTGCTCAAGTCGCCGCGCACGCTTTGCAACTGGCTCATCGTAGTGGCCAGATCGCTCTTGGTTTTGGTCAGATCCGTCTTGACCCCGCCCACGTCGGATTGCACGTTGGTCACCTGGTTTGAAACCGTGTTCACCTGCTGCGCGGTCTGCTTCTGCTCGTTTTCCAGCCTCTGGCTGTCAGTCTCTTCGCGCTGGATGATGGCCTGGGCGCGCTCATCGAGCTGCTTCTGCGTCAGGCCCAGCGATTTGCCCAGTTCATCCGTGGCCACCTGCAGTCGGGCTTTGGTTTCCCGCAGATCAGCGGCTAGTTTGGCGTTCTGCTGCTGCGCTTCCGTCAATTCCGCTTGCTGGCTGCTCAACCGGCTGCCCAGCGTATAGCTCCAGATCAGTCCGCCCACGCCAGCCAGCAGTGCAATGGCGATAGCGGCTAACAGCGGGCCGGAGTAGGTTCGAGGGGCATCGTCAATCTCACTCATTCGTTTGCCTTTCGTGCTCCGGGGGCCTCTCTAGACCAGCCGCACCGGGCATTAGGACGGCATCTTGTCCGGTTAGACGCCGTCTTGGGGGTAAATTGTTTCAATCCTTCCGGAAATCCTTGAAGTTCGCCTTCCCGCCCGAAAGCGGATTCCCTGCCATCCAGGCCAGCCAAAACCCTCTCAAGCATCCAGCGAACTTACAGGATATATCGTTCCGGGGGCCCTCGCGCGCCGGAAGCGCCTTTCGCCCGCCCCCTCCGTGCCTCCCGCAGCCCCGAGTCCATCGGTCCCAGTCTTCTTGTTCCCTTGGTCCCTCGGTCCCTTCCGGGGTCCCCGGCGAGCGGTCCTTGCTCGCTGGGGTGGCTCGGTCCCGGTCTTTCCGTCCCACCTTCCGTGACAAGGACAGAACCGCTAAGCTATAAACATCTTTACTGCACTTTTTGGCGTTGTGTCCCCAACTGGGGGCCGAACACCATTGCACGGCAGAATCGCATCGTAAAAATCAGGAGAGGCGAAGGGTATGTCGACTGCTGTCGTTGGGAAGGGTCTTGAAGGAATTGTTGCCGCGAACTCCGGTATCTGCTGGATCGACGGAGACGCGGGGATTCTCTCCTATCGTGGCATCGATATCCATGAGCTCGCCGAGCACTCGACCTTCGAGGAAACCACTTTCCTGCTCTGGAACGGCCTGCTGCCCAATGCGTTCGCCCTGCGCGAATTCTCCACGCAGCTCGCCCTGGCTCGTTCCCTCGACCAACGCGTCATCGACATGCTGAAAGCCTTTCCCACCGCCGCCACGCCCATGGAGGTGTTGCGAACTGCGGTGTCGGCATTGAGCTTTTACGATGCCGACGAGAAAGACAACTCGCACGACGCCAATGTGCGCAAGGCCTATAACCTCACCGCGCAAATCGCCATGCTGGTGGCCATTTACGATCGAATTCGCAAGGGCAAGGAAATCGTTCATCCCGACCGCTCGCTCTCCCACGCAGGCAACTTCCTCTGGATGCTGAACGGCGAAAAGCCCTCCGAAACCGCTACCCGAACGTTAGATATCGCCCTTATTCTTCACGCCGACCACGAGCTCAACGCCTCCACCTTCGCCGCCCGCGTCATCGCCGCCACACTCTCTGACATTCATTCCGCCATCACCGGCGCCATCGGCGCGCTCAAGGGCCCGTTGCACGGCGGGGCAAATGAAGGCGTCATGCGCCTGCTGCTCCTCATCGACAAGGAAGGCGCAGACCCGGTCGAATACGTGAAAGGCATGTTGGCCGCGCGGCAAAAAATCTCCGGCTTCGGCCACCGCGTCTACAAAACCGAAGACCCCCGCGCCACCCACCTGCGCAAGATGAGCGAGCAATTGGGCAAGGACTCCGGCAATCCCAAGTGGTTCGAAATGTCGCGCGCCATTGAGCTCTACATCAACCGGGAAAAGAAGCTCAACGCCAACGTCGATTTCTATTCCGCCTCCACCTACGCTACGCTCGGCATCGACATCGATCTCTACACCCCCATCTTCGCCGTCAGCCGAATCTCCGGCTGGGCCGCCCACGTCATCGAGCAGCTCGACGACAACCGCCTCATCCGTCCTCGCGCCGAATACATCGGCCCGCCCTATCCCACGCACTGGGTCCCCGTCGAACAGCGGCTGTAAGCTACCTCACACATGCAACCTCTCGGCTGCCTCTGGCATCTTCTGTTGCCAGAGGCAATCCCACAATGAATGCGCAGCTTATTCTCGCTGCGATCATGCCCTGCGTCTGCATGATTTCGGGGTGCTACCGCGACGCGCGGATAAATCCGGTCGATAACGCCTTGGCGCCCAAGGTTCCTCGCGCCGTCGTGAGCATGCGCGCGGGTTTTAAGTCAGGCAAGATGACAGTCACCCTCCCCAACGGAGAGAAATGCCGGGGTGCGTGGAGGACAATCGATCTAACGGGAACGGATTGGGCCAAACTAATCACTGAAAACGGCACCTCAACCGATGGCACGGATGCCGGCATTGTAGTTGTTACCGGAAATCCCGGAGAACCTGCGCCAACCCGCCCGGCCCAGGCAGCTGCGAATGCGCGCCCCCCCGTCGATCTTGAGTCAGCATGGGTTGCGGCCTGGGGACAAATCTTCTATGACGGTCGGATTCTTGGAGCCAGGAGCCTTGCCAATGCCACTCTGACGGGGAATAGGGGCACCGTCCTGCACGTAGAAATCTATCTGCAGGCTTATTGGTCTCCGAATGGGGGCGACGAAACCGACATCATGGGCGTTGCTCGGGATAACAAAGGCAACATCTACAAGGTTAAGCACACGCTCTGGTATTAAAAACAGGTGCAGCACAAACCCAAGGCTTTGAAACAAGGGCACGGCTTTAGCACTTGCTCAAAAATGCGTCATTGGGCACGAAGTGTCAGGGCACGACTTTAGTCGTGCCGTAAATGCCTCAAGTAAATCGCGGGCTTTAGCCCCTGCCGGAGAGCTGGGGCAAGCGAATCGCCCCGTCCTGTTAACTAACCCCCGCTCCCGCGCGTATGAGCTGCATGACCCGGCTCTTCCGAATCAATCTCGTTTTCCTCTCCCTGCTCGTTGCCCAGCCGTTCTTCGCCGCGGCGCAAAAACCCACCTTCGAAGTCGCCACCATCCGGCCCAGCCGGGAATCCGTCAAATTCGAGCATGACGGAAAAACCGAGTTCCTCGGCGATACCCTCCGCATGCAGGACGTGACCGTCTTCACGTGCATTAAGCTCGCCTATCACGTCCAGGACCGCCAGATCGCCGGCCCCGGTTGGCTCCAGTCCGATCACTTCGACATCACCGCAAAAACCGATGGCCCGACAGACGAAGACACCATGAAGCGCATGCTGCAATCTCTGCTCGCCGACCGTTTTGGCCTCATCTTCCATCGCGAGCCCAGAGTGATGAATGTCATCGTGCTCACCGTGGCAAAGGGCGGACCCAGGCTCACACCCACCGCGGCGCCCGACACGAAACCCTTCCGCGAGAACTCGGCCAATGGCACCATCGCAAAATCCATGCCCATCGGCGAATTCGCTGATTTTCTCTCCGGCCCGCTCGAGATGCCCGTCGTCGATCAGACAGGCCTCACCGGGAAATACGATTTCGCCCTCGACTTCACGCCGTATTTGCCCGACCCGGCAAAGAATATGGATGGAACCAGGCCGGACACAACCTCCATCCTCAAAGCCGCATTAAGTGACGAACTCGGCGTGAAGATGGCAGCCGGCAAAGCCCCAATCGACGTCCTCGTCATCGATCGCGTCGAAAAGCCATCGCAGAATTAGCCGAGCGATTTGGAACAAGTGCTGGGTGCCCCGGGTCCGCGGGTCCCCACGGACACCGGGGTCCCCGGCGAGCGACCTTTGCTCGCTGGGGTGAGGTTAGGTCTTAGTCCGTGGGGTGGGGATCCCTCGCACTTGGGGACCCGGGATCGCACGAACCCGCTTTACCTTCAGCGTCTCGCGTAGGCCGATTGTCAAACCTTCAACTTCTTATTTCGCCTGTGCGAGCTCCGCAACAACTGCGGCAACCTTATCGAGTATCTGGTTCATGCCCTCGAGTTGACCGCTATTCTTTGCGCTCTCCATCGATTCATTTCCAATGAAGGTGAGTTTCGTCTTGCCGTTTCCAAAATCCTCAAAGGTCACCACATCGTGCGCATCGTCCATGGCCTCATGTTCTATCCCATATTGCGCAGGCTGAACCTTGTTTCCCTCCGCATCAGCAAAGTACATCGAGTAAACAATCTTCTCGTGCACAACAATCTCGAAGTACTCGCCGCCATTCCAGTACTCCTGCCCATCCGGCGCTCTCATGCAAAATAGAAATTTCCCTCCCACGCGAAAGTCCATTTTGCAAACCGGCGAAGTAAAACCCTTCGGCCCCCACCACTGCATCACGTACTTCGGGTCAGTCCACGCCTTCCAAACCAATTCGCGTGGGGCATCGAAAACTCTTGTCACAACCAACCGTTCTGTCGCATCAACCATGTCTTTTGTCATCTCTCACCTCCACTTTTTTCATTTGATTCACAACCGCATCCAGCTTGTCGAAACGTTCTTCCCAGAAACGGCGATAATCATGCGCCCAGTCGCTGACTGTCTTGATCGCTTCCGGCCGCAGCGTACACACACTCTCCCGTCCACGCTTCGTCTTCATCACAATCCGCGCCCGCACCAGGGTTGCAATATGCTTTGAAATCATCTGCTGCGAAAGTGCAAACGGTTCCGTCAGTCCATGCACGGACGCAGGTCCGTGTGAAAGTCGCTCGATCATCGTCCGCCGCGTCGGATCGGATAATGCCGCAAAGGTTGTGTCCAATCGATCCACAACCATATGGTAGTGGATTTTCCATGATTGTCAAGCGCAAAAAACTGCCTCCGCACCACGTCTTGTAACAAGGGCACGGCTTTAGCCGGGCCGCAAACCACCCACAGTCTTTACGAGAAATAAAGTACGCGGCGAAGCCGCGCCCGCCCCGTGCCTCCCAGGAGTGGTTCATCGACCAGAAGCCGAATTCTCAAGACTGATCTTGCCAGACGAAAATCGCCCGTTTCCGAGTTGTTATCCAAGGAACACCTTCCGGCTTGGCGGTAACTCGACCGCGAACTGCGAGTTAATGCCTTCCGGGCAATTTGGGAGGATAGGCCACCCGCTCAGTACAGCAACTACTCCGCAAACCAGGATTTCAGGTCTTCGAAATCCTTCGCGCATAGGGAGTCCGACGTGTTGTGATGCGTTCCGTAACCGTCAGGAGGACGATACGCGTCAGGAGAATGAAATAGCGAGGCATCCGGGGCAAGTGATACTTTTTCGAGACCCCAAACCGTCTCCTCCCCCTCGGATCGCCGTCGATGACGCGCACAATCAGTTGCATCTCCTGCGACGTCCACACCTCGTGAATGCGCTTGTGATGTACGGTTTGGCCATCCTGGGTCGTGTCGTACCGCAGCGTCCATCGCACGCCGTGTACGCGAACGCCTTCGATGGTCCTATCGCCTAAGTCTGCGGTGCTCGCGTCGCCGTCTTCTTCGGTGAAATCCGGCTCAAGAGCGGGCAGCATAGAAGTGGCTGCGGCTGCCTCTTGCAACCTCGACTCGGTAAGTGGGAAGTCGGCCGCATTTTTTCCGGCTCTTTCTCCCTCTAGCCAATGTGTCACGGTGTGCGCTACCGGGTCGATAACGAAGACGCGCCAGTCAGGGCAAACCGGCGGAACAGGCAAATCCAAACGGCCGCACTCATGAAGCAGGTCATCACTGGGGTTGACCTGCATCATCAGCCTCCCGTCCGCATCGCGCGCAATTCGTGCGGGGTAACGCTCATTGCGAATGAACTGCAGCTTTCCATCTGGCAGAACTCTCACGCGGCGTGCGTACTTGATAGCGGTGAATGGATGTCCAGTGATCAGCAGCGCCTGACCACTGCCGACGGTCGCCGCCGTTGCACCCTGCGCCGCCGCAGGCGAGAGCCCCGGCAGGGACAGAAAGGCAACGATTCCGGCGAGTCGCGCGAGTTCCACGAATCGCATTTTTGGTCTCCGTTCAATATAGCCAAGCTAGTCTAGTTCGGTGATGACACCTCTGCGCGATCGACAGGGCGATTATTGTAACGAACACAGTTTACCTGTCGCTTCCGTGACCGATTCGTCCATTCCTCCGATGAATAATCTGACAGGTAGACGCCTCCTTGGTGCTGACCGTTCGACTTTCTGCTACCTTCCCACTTTTCGCGTCGCTGGCGGTTTGTCGCCTATCCGGAAGCAACCCAGGAACTCCAGAGCCTCCGGCTCCAACCAGTCAAAAGCCGGTCGGTCCAGGTGAGCGCGGTTCCACCTGTCAACCCCTCCCCGCCCTCCAATTCCCCTCAACCCTCCCATTTCCAACGAGATAAAAACCCACCCGGCCGTACAGTTTAATTCCCACAAATCGCTACACTTTTTGTAGAAGCGAGAAAAACGGCAAATGCCGTCGGCGGCCCGGACTGGGACAGTTCGGGCCCCTCGTATTTCTGGGCGAAAACCCGGCTGGGCGCGCGGCGAACTCCGCAAACTCCACTAACGCCGGTAACCGCTTCGTTTCGACGACTTTAACCCCCAGCTTCTTTGTTTTCAAATGCTTACGAAACCCCCTCAAAAAGCTAACCCGCCCGGAATCACGACTTTACCTGAAAAGGGCAGGGGGGCACGGAAGGATAACTGACATGTACATGGAATGCCGGCACATCAAGACCAATGGGCTCCGCTGCGAGTCCCCTGCCCTCAAGGACGCCCAATTTTGCTACTACCACTCCAAGGTCCACACAGTCGGCGCCGAGCCGCATCTGAGATACGGCCCACTCCAGTTGCCCGCGCCCGAGGATGCCGCCGCCATCCAGCTCTCCGTCGCCCGCATCAACGACGCCATCATCAATGACCGCATCATTCTCAAGAAGGCCACCGCCATTCTCTACGGGCTACAGATTGCCGCGCAGTTCATCGATCGCAAGAAGCACTCTCATGACGCCAAATCCGTCCAGTCCGTGGAGCAGACATCCGCAGGCGACGAGCTTGCTCCCGGCATCTACATCTGCGAAGGCGAAGACTGCAACGAATGTCCATTCTCCAACCCCGGCCAATGCACCCGCTGGCACTACACCGCCACCGACACCCAGTCGCTCGACGACGCCAACGACGAGCCGGACGACGAGAGCGAAGACGACGACAATGATGATGACAGCGGCGAAGAGAAGGACGGCAGCGACGTTGCAAATGGTGACGAAAACAAGGCTACCGGCGAGGCCAGCGACGACGACACCGGCGAAGGCAGCGACGGTGACGACGGCGGCGAACAACTGCCGGACCCGACCGCTTGCGGAATAAATTATCCGGACAAGCAAGAGGTGTCAGCGCACGACTTCACAGCGTGCAGAACAACTTATCAGGAAAAGCAAGGAGTGTCAGCGCACGACTTCACAGCGTGCGGAACAACTTATCAGGAAAAGCAAGAAGTGTCAGGGTACGACTTCAGTCGTGCCGTAAGTGCCTCAAAAGTACCGTGGGCTTTAGCCCCTGCGCGACCCTTCCCTGGCGAAGATGTCTTTTCCGGAGCCACTCGAGAAAGCTCCGAACCGCACAGTCCGGCGCAAGCAGCGTCACGCGGGATCTTTCACCGTGTGGATCAGCCAGTCGATCGCAGTTCCCTCGTTTTCGATCTCAATCCGCAAAGGAACGGCCTCGATCGGAAGCGATGCGGCCAGCGCGCCCAGACGCACGAGATCCTTCTCCGTCGTCATCACCCTTGCCGCACCGGCCTTTTGCGCCGCCAGCGTCACCCGCTCCAGATCGCCGGCCGCGTAGCGATGGTGGTCCGGGAAAGCAAACCGTGCCGCCAGGCGCAAGCCGGCCGTCTCCAACCCGCGGAAAAACTGCTCCGGACGCGCAATCCCGCAAAACGCCACCACCGGCCCATCGACTCGCGGCACCTCCATGCGCCGCCGCACGCGCCACACGATTCCCTTGAAGCCTCGGGACTTCACCCATTCCGCAACCTCGGGTTCGTCCGCAGGAATGGCAATGACATCCGCCCGCTCCGCCGCACGCTGTGCCTCGCGCAAATTGCCCGCCGGCAATAAATGATCGCTGAGGTCTGCGGAACTGAGCAGCAGAATGTCCACATCGCGCGTAAGCTGCCGATGCTGAAACCCATCATCCAACAAATGCAAACCAAAACCTGAAAGCGCGGAGCACCCTTCGGCGAGCAGTCCTGCCTCATACCGTTCAGCAGCCACATACACGGGCACGCCAGCCTCGCGCGCAATCACCAGTGGCTCATCGCCGAACGCTTCTGCATTGCCACCGGGTTCAACCAAAAGTGGAAGCATGGAGTGCCGACCGTAGCCGCGCGAAAGCACATCCACGTGCACGCCGCGCGCCGCGAGCGCCTTTGCCAGCGCAATCACCAGCGGCGTCTTCCCCGCGCCGCCGGCTGACAGATTCCCCACGCTCACCACCGGCCGGCGCAACCGCAGCACCGGCTTTAGCCCCATGCGCAACTGCGCCTCGCGCAGCGCAAGAGCCAGCCGGTAACCCGGCACCAGCGGCCAAAGCCAAGGACGTGCGGCACGCGTCATGGCTTGCGCTCCTTCAGCAGTTCTCTCAGCGCCGCCACGCACCGATCCGTCGCGCCCGCCTGCTGCTCAAAAACTTCTCTGGCGCGCGCCCCCATCGCCTCCGCCGCCGCCCGGTCGCGCAGCAATGCAATCAGCGCTTCGGCCAACTCTTCCTTCGCGGCGATGCGCAGCGCATCGTGCGCGCGCAGGCTCTCAGTAATGGCGACGAAGTTCGCGTAGTGCGGACCCATCACAATCGGCACACCGAACTGCGCCGGCTCCAGCGGATTGTGCCCGCCCGCCGCAACCAGGCTGCCGCCCACGAACGCCACGCTCGCGAGTGAGTACACCGACGCCAGTTCGCCAATCGTGTCCAGCAGCACGATCTCGCCGGGACGCAAAGGCTTCGCCGGTTCCAATTTTGACCCGAGCGCCCACGCGTTCCTTGATTTTTCGAGCAGCGCCGCAACCGCCGCAAACCGTTCCGGATGCCGCGGCGCCAGAACCATCGCCAACTGCGCATCGCCGGCTAACAGCCGCGGCCACGCCTCCACGAGCGCCGCTTCCTCGCCCTCGAGCGTGCTGCCCGCCACCATAAAACGCAGCCCCGCCGATTTCGCTTTCAACAGCCGCGTAGCCTCGGCCTCTTCCGCCGCGCGCACATCGAACTTCAGATTTCCCGCCACTGCAACCCGCTCCGCCGCGCAGCCCAGCCCGATCAGGCGCTCGGCGTCGGTCTCGCTCTGCGCCAGCACCGAACTCAGCCGCCCCAACAGCGGCTTCCACAACCGCCGCAGCATGTTGTAGCGCGGCCACGAGCGATCGGAGATTCGCGCGTTCACCACCGCCACGGGAATTCCGCGGCGAAAGCATCCGTTCAGCAGATTCGGCCAGAACTCCGTCTCCGCCAGCACCAGCGTTCGCGGCTTCAGCGCTTTCAGATACGCGCGCACCGCCCACGGCAGGTCGAGCGGACAATAAAACACCCGATTCGCTCCGAACCGCTCCCGCGCCAGCGCCTGTCCCGTTCGCGTGGTGGTCGAAATCGCCACAAAATACCCCGGCAGCGCCGCGTCCAGCGCCTTCACCAGCCGCGTCACAGCCAGCACCTCGCCCACGCTCACCGCATGCACCCAGATCAGCGGCCGGTCAGCCGCTCCCGAGCCCGCAACCAGCCGGCCAGGAACGCGTCCCAGCCGTGCCCGCAGTCCCTCCCGGTATTTCTGGGTAGTCGCCATGCGCCACAGCCACCACGGCGCACCGGCTAAGAGCGCGGTAAGCAAGGCCACGTTATAGATAAAGAGCTTCATGCGGTACCGATTCGCTCTTCCACCGGTCTAATCCTGAAGAGCTTAATCCAAGTCGTGGGGTGGTTCACCCTAGAATGATACAGTCGAGCACGATGAGAACTTCTGCTGCAGTTCCGCTCCTGATCCTTGGGCTGGCGGCAATCGGCTTCGCCGCCGAGCACAACCCGCCCCCGGTGCAGCCCGCCACTTCCTTCGCGGCGGTCGAAGTCCACGCCGACGAGCACGTGGCCATCGCCGTGGAGCCCTACGATACCAGGGAAAAAGAGTCCATCTTCCGCGTCGACTACATCGACCACGATGTCATGCCGGTGCGGCTCATCGTCACCAACCTGGGCGACAAGCCCATCTCGCTGCGCGATGCGCGCATTCTCTTTGAAACCGCCAACGGCGACCGCATCCAGGCCGCCGAACCCGAAGATGTGGAGCGATTGATGACGCGCAAGGAACGCCAGGGCGGCAAGATTCCCCTGCCCGCGCCGCTGCCGCCCATCCACACCAAACCCAAAGCCAGCAACGCCGAGATCGAGCAGGACTTCAACACCTTCGAGTACTCGGCCCTTGCCATTGAGCCGCACACCACGCGCGCCGGATTTCTTTTTTATGATGTCTCGGGTCTCAGCCATCCCCTCGCCGGTGCCCGGCTCTACGTACGCTCCATCCGCGATTCCGAAGGCAACGAGCTTTTCTACTTCGAAGTGCCCTTCGATAAATATCTGCAATCGAAATCCGGCCAAATGAATTAGTCCCCGATGCTGTCTCCGCAGCCCTCGTGCTAGGATTTCCATACGACCAGTTCCCTAAGCCAATAGATACCGACCCCCGCGGAGGCGCCGCATGGCAAACGAGCCGGATTACGGAATCGACGCGCCCCACGTGATTCTCAATCTGTTCGCAGCTGGCATAGCCTGCGGTTTCCTCGCGCTCCTGTATCCCCGCTTCACTATCAGACAGGTCACATTCACTCTCTATCCTGGGTTCTTGTATTCGGCAGCATTGTTCTTGCTTCCCGTCATTCTCATGTTGGTCTATTCCAAGGCGGGAAAGTTCCGGCATCGCGACCGAATTCTTGCCAAAGTATCGTGGAGGGGAGACGAATCGGTACTGGACGTGGGCGCCGGACGCGGGCTCCTGCTGATCGGGGCCGCCAAGCGCCTCACCACGGGCGAGGCCACTGGCATCGACATCTGGAACTCTGAAGATCTGTCGGGAAACTCGCCGCAAACGCTGATTCAGAACATTGTGATCGAGGGTGTAGGGAGAAAGGCTGACGTCAAAAGCGAGGATGCCCGCGAGATGAGCTTCAACGATGGAACCTTCGACGTTGTGCTCTCCAATCTGTGCCTGCATAACATTTATCAGCAGGAAGGCCGCGCCCAAGCTTGCCGCGAAATCGCCCGCGTGCTCAAGCCCGGCGGCGTCGCCGTCATCTCCGACTTTAAACACCTGCAGGAATATGCCGCGACGTTTGCGGCAAGCGGCTTGACGGTGGACCTCTGTCCTCCCGACTGGGCAGGAACCTTTCCTCCGCTGCGCATTCTGGTGGCGCGGAAAGCAGCGTGAGAACCTCTACTCGTAGTACGTAGCCGTTGTCGTGTCCGTCTCCCAGATCGTGCAGTCCTTCACGCGCACCCGGCCCGCGGTCACATCCGCCAGATGACGGTTGGTCTCGTCGTAGAAATATTTAGCCAGGTTCTCGGCCGAGGGGTTCAGCACCGTGAACGGCTCCAGGTCGTTCAGCATCTGGTGGTCGAGGCGCTCGATCACCGGCCGCAGAACCTGCTTCAGCAGCTTGAAGTCGAGCAGCAGCCCGGCTCCGTCCAACTCGCCCCCTGCCAGCGTCACGCGGACCTTGTAGTTGTGGCCGTGCGGGTTCTCGCACTTCCCTTTGTAGTTGCGCAAATAGTGGCCGGAGGAGAAATCTGCCTCCACGGTAACTTCAAACATTGCTGTCAGCTCAATCCTGCACGGACCGCAGCCCGCACTCTTCTATTTTAATGAGTAAGGCAAGTCGTTGCCTCCCGACTTGCTACTCCTGCCGTCCGCGCCGCTTCTCCCGCGCCGCGCGGCGCGTCTCTTCGCTGCGCCGATCGACCTGCTCGAAAAGATTGCTCATCACGCCGATCAGCGCCGACCCCAGCGCCGCCAGCGCCAGAATCAACGCCACTGTGCGCCACAACGTGCCATTGGCCGGCAAACCCGGCTGAAAGCTCGACGGCACCAGCGCCATGCCTCCTGAGACGAGCGCAAAAAAACCGAGCGTGGCGGCGAGAATGTAGAAGTTGCGGGACATATGCGTGAAGTGTGGGCGCTTCGTGGGCCTGTTGCGATTCTACGCGTGCGCGGCCTCAGCTCGTAATCTCTGCTGTCTCGATCACTGCAACTCCCGCTTTCGCAAATTCTGCCTCCATCGCCGCCACCGAGCCTTCAAGATCGATGGCCCGGCACGCATCGCGCAAGACCACCACGGGAAAACCCAGCCGCCGCGCATCGAGCGCCGAATAGCCCACGCAATAGTCGAACGCCAGCCCCACCAGAAACACGCGCGTCAACCCGCGTTCGCGCAGGTAGCCGGCAAGGCCAGTTGGCGTGGTGCGGTCGTTCTCAAAGAATGCCGAATATGAATCAACTTGCGGCCTGAATCCCTTGCGCAGAATCAGTTCAGCTTGCGGCAGATTGAGCCCGGGATGAAACTCCGCGCCCGGTGTCCTCTGCACGCAGTGCGCCGGCCACAAAGTTTGTGCTCCGTAGGCAAGCTCGATCGATTCATAAGGCTTTTTGCCCGCATGTGACGCCGCGAACGATATGTGATCGGCCGGATGCCAGTCCTGCGTGAGAATCGTGTGCCGGAAGCGCGGCGCGACGCCGAGGATCGGCGCAATCACTTCATCGCCGCGGGGCACAGCCAGCGCTCCGCCGGGACAAAAGTCGTTTTGCACGTCGGTGACGATCAGAACGTCGTTGGATTCAATCCGCATGAGGCTCCCGAACCGGGGCCCCCGACGACAGGTCTTCGTCGTTGGGGGTGGACATCAGCTCCGATTATGCCAGAAGCACTTCAATGCCATGGTCGCGCAGCAGTGTCACGTACTCCGGGCTCAGTTCCGCATCGGAGACCACGATGTGCGCGGCCGTCAGCGGCGCCACAGGAATCATGCCGCCGCGCCCGAACTTGGTGTGGTCGGCCACGATGATCACGCGGCTTGCCACCTCGATCATCTTCTGCTCCGAGCCCACCACCAGAGTGTTGTTGTTGCTCAGCCCGGCCTCGGTGATGCCGCCGATGCCCATGATCACCGCATCGGCACGGATGGCGCCCAGCATCTGCTCGCAGAAGGGCCCCAGCATCACGCGCAGCCGCGGATCGAGATACCCTCCGGTCAGTGTCAGCTCGATGTTGCGCAGCGACTCCAGGCTCTCGGCAATGGGCAGCGAGTTGGTGACAATGTGCAGCGATTTCGCAGCCAGTTCGCGCGCCACCGCGGCCACCGTCGAGCCGCCGTCGAGAATCACGGTCTGGCCGTTTTCAATCAAGCCCGCGGTGAGCCTGGCAATCCGGCTCTTCTCGTCGCTCAGGCGCACGCTTTCCACCGCGTAGTCGAAGGCGCGATTTGCCGGGGCCTGCACGCTCACTGCACCGCCGTACACGCGCTTCAGCACGCCTTCGGCTTCCAGCATGTCAAGATCGCGACGCACGCTTGATTCCGACGCGTCGAGTTCACGGCCGAGTGTCTCCGAGTCGATGAAGTCCCGGGACTCGATCATCTGGCGGATTCTCAGTTGCCGTTCAGCAGCCTTCATCGTCGGTCCGTCTTGCGTCCGGTTTTAGTTCCCTCGCCCGCCGCGCCATCCCTAGTCCCTGCTTCTCACTTCCCCATTGCATCCATCACGGCGTCCGTCACCGACTTCACCAGCGATTCCAGATCGCCGTCAGTCGTCGTGGCACTCCTGCCCGTGGGACCATCGCAGGGCGTCGGCGCGAGCGCAATCGAGCCCGGCACTTCCAGATCGGACAACTGGCACTCCTTCATGCGCGACGCGTCGAAGCGAATATCGGGAAGGCCCAGCTTCTTCTTGATGGCCAGCAGATCGTCGCCTTGCTTCTGAGAAATTTGCGAAATGGGAACGCCCAATTGCGAGGCAATCATCAGCGTCCAGCAATACGTCTCCAGCACCTCGGCGTACCACTCGGCGTGCGTCACCGTGTCGGCCCAGCACACGATGCCGTGATTCGACAGCAGCACCGTGTTGTGCGTCTTCACATAGGGCAGAACAGTTTCGGCAAACGCTTTTGTGCCCGGCGTTTCATAAGGCGAAACCGCCACCTTGCCGACGAAAACCTCGAACTCCGGAATGATGAGGTTCGGCGGCACGCTTCCGGTGATGGCGTAGGCCGTAGCGTGCGGCGGATGGCAGTGCACCACCGCCTTCGCTTCCGGTACAGCCTTGTAAATCTCCAGGTGCAGCAGCAACTCGCTCGTCCGTGCCTTCGAGCCCGCAATCTGCACACCCTCCAAATCCGTCAGCCCAATATCGTCAGGCGTCAGATCGTACTTGCTCACCAGCGTCGGCGTGCAAAGCACTTCATTGGGCCCAATGCGATAGGAAATGTTGCCGCCGTTGCCGTCGACAAACTGGCGCATCCACAACTTGCGGCCCACCGCGCAGATTTCTTTCTTGATCGCCTCGGCCTCGGGCGTTGAAAACAGCCGGCGATTGACCGCGGCCGAGCCCGCTATTGCCGACGTCGCGGGCTGCGCGGCCTGTTGCGGCCCGCCGGCCGCCTTCTCGGCCACCAGTTCAATGCCTTGTTGCTGCAAAAAGTCGCGCGCCGATGGCGTGACCACGCTGTTTGCGGCAACCACGATGCTCGTGGCTCCCGCCGTCACTGCGTCCTGCACATCGCGCATCGCAATCAGTCTGCGTTCGCCAAGATCGATGCTCTTTGCTCCACTCTTCACTTTCCCACCCCTGAAAACTCTCTAGACAAATCTCTACGGCTGCACGTCTGCCGTGTCCACTATCAGCGCCAGGTAAGCATCCACCGGCACCGGCGTGGGCCAAAAAGGATTGGACGCCTCGCGCCCCTCGGTAAACGCCACCATCTGCCCCGTGGCTGCGCCCAACTCATCAACGACGATTAGCGCCTTGCCTCCGCCCTGCCCGTTACCAGCGCGCAGGTTCTCCATCGTTACCGGCTCCACGATCTTGAGCGTCCGTCCGTGATACGACTCGACGGCCGGCGTCAGTGTCAGGTGCCCGCGAACGATGCCAAGCCTCATGGCGCGCTCCCCGCGGCAAACTGCTGCACCGCATCCACCAGGCCCACCACCACCATGCGCGCCGGCGTGTTGTTGCCTAGCTTCAACCGCGCAATGTCGCCGTCGGTTGAAACCATCACCGTCTCTCCGTGCGCTGCGCCCATCCAATCCACCACCACGTTCGGCTCGACTGCCGCGGTTCCATCGGCCTCCAGCCGGCGTGCAACCAGAAACCGGCAACCATCCAATGTCGGATGCTTCGCCGTTGCCACCACCGTGCCTTCAATCCGCGCCAGAAACATTTCTAGATAATCCTCAATGCATCGCCGACCACCATCTGCCGTTCGCGCGTAAATGTGAGCGGCGTGGTGATGCCTTCGCCCGTCGGCGTCGCAATCGTGTGACTGAAGTAGCCCGGCCCGCCCACGCCCAACGATGCCGGCGAGGCCGCGTTGTGAATGAACAAAGTGGTATTCATCGCGCGCGCCATGCGCGTGGCCGTTTCCAGGTTGTTGGTGTGAATAATGGCCGTGTGCCGGTAGCCGTGCTCAGCCCTGACCGAGGCGGCAATGGCCGCATCCGCATCCTTCACGCGCACGATGGGAACGAACGGCATCATCTGTTCTTCCTGAACAAAAGCATGGTCCTCGCCGGTCTCGCCAAACAGCAGATCGGTTCCCGCCGGCGCCTGCACTCCCGCAGCCTTCGCCAGCACGGCCACGTCCTTGCCCACCAAATCTTTTTTCACGTGTGCTCGTGCGCAACCGCCTCCGCCGCCTTCAAACGTGAACGCGGCCTTGGTCAACCGGTCGATCGCGGCCGCATCCAGTTGATACGCGCCCGCGCGCTTCATCGCCGCGATGAACGCATCGGCCACCGATGCCACCACGAACACTTCCTTTTCGCCAATGCACAGCAGATTGTTGTCGAATGCCGCGCCGTCGATGATGCAGCGCGCCGCGCGATCCAGATCCGCCGTCTCGTCCACCACTACTGGCGGATTTCCCGGCCCACCCGCAATCACGCGCTTGCCCGACATGGCCGCAGCATTGGCCACCGCCGCTCCGCCCGTGCAGCACAGCAGCGCCACTTTGGGGTGATGGAAAATCTGTTCGGCAGCCTCGATCGTCGGCTCCACGGTAGTCGTAAACACGTTGCCCACGCCCAGTTCGCGCTCGATTTCGCGATTCCATAGTTGCAGCGCATATTGCGCGACCCGCGCGCCCGATGGATGCGGCCCGAACACCGCCGTATTTCCTGCGGCCACAATGTTGATTGCGTTCGAAGCCATGGTCGGCACCGAATGCGTCACCGGCAGCATCATCCCGATCACGCCCCACGGCGCGTGCTCAATCAAACACACACCAGTGGTGTTGCTGCGCGCCTCCGAGTGCAGGGCGTCCACGCCCAGCACAAAACGCATATTGGTCAGCTTCAGAATCTTGTGGTCGAGACGGCCAACCTTGGTCTCCTCGAGCTCCATCTTGCCCAGCTCTTCGCGCCGGTCGTTGCAGATGCGGCAGATAATCTCAATGACGCGCTTGCGGTCTTCTAACGGCATTGCCGCCACTTTCTTCTGCGCCTCGTACGCCGCGTTCACCGCCTCGTCCACGGTGGCAAACACCCCGTCCCGCGCGGCTGATGTTCTGGGCGCCTGCGTCGCGGGCGCCGCCGTCATCTGCACGCGCAGCCGCGCCACCACTTCCTTCGCGATCTCCGCAATCAATTGAGGCGAAACTTGCTGTTGCATCTGCATTTAAAAACTCCCCGATTTCGTCTACGGTTTCGCGACCGTCGCGCCGCCCACTTCAATCGTGTCCACAATGCCCACGATCACTGCATCCACGGGCGCATCCTTGGTCGTGGGCGTCAGCCGCGCGGAGCTGCCCTGCGTAAACAACACGCACTCGCCCACACCGGCTCCGACGCCGTCCACCGC
This sequence comes from uncultured Acidobacteriota bacterium, assembly GCA_963729915.1. Taxonomy (GTDB): domain Bacteria; phylum Acidobacteriota; class Terriglobia; order Terriglobales; family Acidobacteriaceae; genus Telmatobacter. The sequence continues at coordinate 82,102 of CAVSQE010000030.1, forward strand.
CACCACGGAACTGCCTGAAATCTGCAGCTTGCCTTCTTTGTTGATGTAGGGCTGGACCAGCAGCAGCTTCATGCCGCGGAACTTCGCGATCTTCTGCGTGGAAACCACGTTGCCGATGACTTTCGCTATGAACATTGCGAACCTCTTGAAGAGCCGCACATCTTCTGGGGCTTTAGCCCCATGCATGATGGGCCAACCCTTGCGGCACGGCAAATGCCGTGCCCTTTCAAAAACCCAGGACTCTTACTTCTGCAGTACGATGCTCAGCGAATCGTGCGGACGCGCGATCACATGCACGCTCTGCACTTCGCCGGCCGCGCGCGCCGCCGCCGCGCCCGCGTCTACTGCCGCGCGCACGCTGCCCACGTCGCCTGTCACATACACCGAGCACAGGCCGCTGCCAACTTTGTTCCAGCCCACGAATTTCACGCTGGCCGCTTTCAGCATCGCGTCCGTCGCCTGCACCAGGGCCACCAGGCCCTTGGTTTCGATCATTCCAAGTGCTTCACTCGCCATTGCGATCTCCTCGTCTGAAACTTACTTCAACATGCTCTCGACCAGCGCGTCGTGGGGCCGCGCAATCACGTGCGACGACACCAGCTCGCCTACGACCTTGGCCGCGGTCGCGCCGGCGTCCACCGCCGCGCGCACACTGCCCACGTCGCCGCGCACAATGGCTGTCACGTAGCCGCCGCCGATTTGCACCGTCTTTACCAGCTCCACGCTGGCGGCCTTCACCATGGCGTCGCTGGCTTCCACCAGTCCCACCATGCCTCTGGTTTCAATCAATCCGATTGCTTGACTCATCTCGTCTCCTCGAAGTGCAGCCTCTACTTCTTCGCTGCGGTTTTGTTGCCCTGCACGAAAGACGGCAGCTCGTCGTGAGGCCGTGAGATCACTTGCACGCTCACCACCTCGCCGATTCTCGATGCCGCTTCCGCGCCCGCGTCCGTAGCCGCCTTCACCGCCGCCACGTCCCCTTCCACAAAGGCGGTCACCAGACCCGAACCTACGGTCTGCCAGCCGGCGAACGTCACGTTTGCTGACTTGAGCATGGCGTCGGTTGCCTCAAACAGCGCAACCAGGCCTTTTGTTTCCACCATTCCCAGCGCTTGTTTCATCGCTTCCTCTCTTGTTCTGTAGCGTTACTACCCTTTTGCGTTTTACTTGAAAATCTCCACGTCTTTGGTCAGATGCAGGCCGCAGGCGTTGGCTTCGTCCGTGTCCATGTGCACATTCAGCTTCGACGTCGGATCGATGCGCACGTGCACGTTGTTGAACGTCACTCCCGAAGGCCCGCCCACGCGCAGCTTCATCATGTCGCCCTTCTTCACGCCGAAGTACGCGGCCTCCTGAGGGCTCATGTGCGCGTGGATGGCGGCGCGGATTACGCCCTCCTTCAGCTCCACCACGCCCTTGGGTCCCACGATCACCGCGCCCGGCGTGCCCTTGATATCGCCCGAAAGCCGCACCGGCAGATCAATGAAGCCCAGCATGATCGCGTCGGTAAACGCCAGCTCCACCTGCGACTGCTTGCGCATGGGCCCAAGAATGCGCAGGTTCGAGATGATGCGGCTGCGCGGTCCCACGATTGTCACCATCTCCTTGGCCGCAAAGTTGCCTTCCTGAAACAGCGGCCGGTCGAAGGTCAGCTCCGTGCCCGGACCGAACAGCACATCCATGTCCTCGCGGCTCACGTGCATGTGGCGCGACGACGCCTGCACCACCAGCTCCGGCGCCTTGCCCCCGCTGTCGCGCCCCAGGTACTCAAGCGCCACCTGGCGCACGATGCGTTCCACCGTCGCCCTGTCGATTACCGAATTCCCTACGCTTGCCATAACTGTTCCTTGTTTCCTAAATCCCTTAGCCCCGCGGCCCCGGTCTTCTCGCCGCCGCCGACTCACCTCGACGAGCTAGAAGCTAGGAGCTGGCAGCTAGAAGCTGTTCGCGTTCCCTGCTCTTCTTCACCACCTGAACCGTCTCTCGCGCCAAAATCGATTCCTCATTGGCTGGAATCACCAGAACTTTCACCATCGAGCGCATCGTCGAGATCTCGCCCTCGCCCTTGATCTCGGCGTTCTTCTCTTCATCCAGCTCGACGCCGAAGGGCACCAGCCCCTTGAGCACTGCTGCGCGAATCGCCACGCTGTTCTCGCCAATGCCGCCGGAGAATGTCAACACGTCCAATCCGCCCAGCTCCAGCAGAAACGCGCCCACGTAATGCCGGATGGCGCGCACAAAAACATCCAGCGCCAGCCGCGCCCGCGCGCTGCCCTTGGCCGCAGCCTCTTCCAGATCGCGCAAATCTCCGCTCGTGCCGCTGATCCCTGCCAATCCCGACTGGCTGCCCAGCAGCTTTGCCATCCCGTCCGGCCCCAACCCCAGCTTCTTCATCATGTGCAGCACGGCAAACACGTCGATGTCGCCCACGCGGTTGTTCTGCGGCAGCCCCGACTGCGGCGACGCGCCCATGCTCACATCAACGGCCACACCTTTTTTGAACGCGGCCACGCTGGAGCTTCCGCCCAGGTGGCAGGAAATGTGCCGGAGGTCCTTTCGTCCGAGCAGCGTCTGCGCCCGCTCGTTGGCCGAGCGATGGCTTGCCCCGTGAAAACCGTAGCGCCGGATCCCATGCTCCGTCCGCCACTCGTAAGGCACCGCGTAGGTCGTCGAAGCCTCGTCCATGAACCGGTACGGGAACGGCTCCATCACCGCCACCAGCGGCACGCCGGGCAGCTCCTGCTCGAAGGCCCTCATCGCGGCGATATACGGCGGATTGTGCGCCGGAGCCATGAACGAGAACTCCTCCATGGCCGCAAGCAACGCATCGTCAACGATTTGCGGCGTATTCAGCGTCCCCGTATGAACCGCCTTAAAGCCCACCGCGTCAATCTCTTTGAGGCTTTTGAGGGCCTTTCCCGGCCCGGCAATTTCGCTCAGGCATTTGTGAATGGCCGCCTGACAATCGCCGCATTCCCCGCCCGGCTGGCCAATCCGTTCCACACGTCCCTGCGCCAGCACCGTCTCGCCCGCAGCAGGGTCGTCGGATAGGTCAACAAGCCGGTACTTGAACGAGGTGCTGCCGATGTTTGGGATTAGAACCTTCATTTTTGACTGTTCTTGAATGAAAATGAATGATACGATACATTATTCATCAGAGTCAATCGCAATTATGGCGGATTTTGAGAGATAATCCAAACGATGACGCCACAAACGGGCACTTCCGGGCGAAATTTCGCCAGCCTCACCTCTTCGCTTGACCGTATCGACGAGCTGGGCATCGTCGGCGCCGGCGGCGGCGGCTTTCCCACGGCAGTCAAATTCAAAACCCAGGCCTCCCTTCTCATCGCCAACGCCGCCGAATGCGAACCCCTCCTCCATAAAGACAAGGAACTCCTCCACCACCACGCCGAGCCCTTCCTGCGCGGCATGCAAATGGCCATGGAGTTGGTCGGCGCGCGCGAGGGCGTCGTCGGCATCAAGGAGAAATATCTCGACATCATCGCCGCTCTTGAGGCCGTTGCCCCCGCGGGCATCCGTGTCGTGCCGCTGCCCGACTGCTACCCCGCCGGCGATGAGTTCATCCTCGTGCACATGGTCACGGGCCGCGTGATTCCGCCCGGCGGCCTGCCCAAGGACGTCGACTGCGCCGTCGCCAACGTGGAAACTCTGATGAACATCGGCCTCGATCGCCCGGTGACGCACAAATATTTGACCGTCGCCGGAGCCGTCGCCAACCCCGTCACCCTCCGCGTTCCCGTCGGCATCACCATCGGCGAAGTCATCGACGCTGCCGGTGGCCCCACGGTTCCTGACTTCGGCATTCTTCTCGGCGGCGTTATGATGGCCAAGCCCGCAGCCGATCTGAACGTGCCCGTCACCAAAACCACTGGCGGCATTATCGTGCTGCCCGCCGAGCACGCGCTTATTCGCCGCCACAATGCGCCGTGGATGCACATCGCCAAAATCGGTCGGTCGGCCTGCGATCAATGCCGCTTCTGCACCGAGTTCTGTCCGCGCTATCTGCTCGGCCATCCCATCGAGCCGCACCGCGCCATGCAGTCGCTGGGCTTTTCTCAACCCGGCGACCTCACCGTGGCCACGCTCTACTGCTGCGAATGCAATCTGTGCACCATGTTCGCCTGCCCCGAAGATCTGGACCCCAAGAACGTTTGCGTGCAGGGCAAGCCCGTGGCCCGGGAGCGCGGCCTCACCTGGAAAGGCACTCCCGATTCGATCCAGCCGCATCCCATGGCCGAGTTTCGCCGCGTGCCCATGCGCAGGTTAATTGCCAAGCTCGGCCTCGGCGAATTTGTGAACGAAGGCCCGCTCACCGAGCACAACTTTGCACCGCGCAACGTCACGCTGCCGCTCAAGCAGCACGCGGGCGCTCCCTCGGTTGCAACGGTCAAGTGCGGCAGCACGGTGCGCATGGGCGATTTGCTCGCCGCGCCGGAAGCAGGCAAGCTCGGCGCGCGCATTCATGCCAGCATCGACGGCCGCGTCACCGTAGGCGCGGATGCGATCACCATCGACGCGTAGTAATCAATTGCTAGTTCGGGGCTTTCGCCCCAGAGGAATACTGCAATGCAGGAAATCAGTTCCATCGGACTCATCGAGCTCTCCAGCGTGGCCAACGGTTTTGTTGTCGAAGACCTGATGCTGAAGGCAGGCTCGGTCCAGCTTCTCCTTGCCCGCAGCATTTGCTCGGGCAAATTCCTCATCGTCGTCGCCGGCGACGTCACCAGCGTCCAGGCCGCGCTGCTCGCCGGAGCCAGCGCCGCTGGAGCCTCGCTCATTGAGCGCCGCCAGATCGCCCGCGTGCATCCGACCGTGCTCCAGGCCATCTCGCAGACCGTCGACATTCCGCCCAGTCAGCTCAAGTCCATCGGCGTCATTGAAACCTTCTCCGCCGCCAGCATCATTGAAGTGGCCGACGCTGCGGTCAAAGCCGCCAACGTCACCCTGCTCAAAGTCCACCTCGCCATGGCCCTCGGCGGCAAAGGTTTCGTGGTCATGGCTGGCGACGTCTCCAGCGTCCAGGCCGCCGTCGCCGCCGGATGCAAGGCCGCCGCTGAAGACGGCATGCTCGTCGGCAAAGGCGTCATCCCCAACCCCTCGCCCGAACTATTCAAGGAATACATCTAGCTCACCTCTCTGTAGCGCCGGTCTCCAGACCAGCTGTCGCGGGGATTTCCTAACCCCCGCAGGTCGGCGCAGATTTGTGCTTGACTCGCGGCGAGCGGCTTTGGGAAGGTGTAGGCAAGGATTCCCCCGAAGATCCCCCATGGAGAATTCCCCCGAGGAGGACAAGCCACCATGCGGAGAGCGATGGCGGTTCGCAGGGCGAGTAGGTCGGTGTGTGCGGGAGCGAGTCTGCTGCTGGCGGCGCTGAGCGCGCGGCCGGCGGCGGCGCAGGAGGGGTTTGCGGCGGTCGCCGTTTCTCCCTCGACGCTGGATTCCGGTGAATCGGCGGGGACGACTTCGACGGCCAATGTCGGGTTCGGCGCCGTTCAGGCCTGCCAGGCGGTCGGCGCGAGGGACTGCAAGGTTGTCGAATCGGTGGCGAACCAGTGCGTGGCGCTGGCGATCAAGAAGAACCCGAATTTCTACGCTTCTGGCGTCGGTTCAACGCGCGAAGCAGCCGCGGCAAACGCGCTGGCGGCGTGTAAGAAAGAGGGTGCAGGCAGCATCGAATGCTGGATCGAGGACTCGCCCTGCGCCAACGACAATCCGAGTTGGACGGCGCCACTGCCGCTGCCGCCGATCGGGTCGCCGGGAACGGTCGATCCCGCCCTCGTCGGCCTTTGGAAGCTCAACGTCAACGGCGGTATCTGGGTCTGGCAGATCGCGGCCAACGGTACTTATACCTTCCACAGCGAGGCCCCGGATAGAGCGCCGTCGCATAACGGGAATTTCGAGACGAACGCTGGGCACTACACGCTGCATGCCGCCAGTATGGTTTGGGACGATCAGGGAACCTACACCATGCAGGGCTCGACGGCGGTAGTGATGACAGGGAAGCTCGGCACAGGCACCTGGTATCGCATCGCGGCGGACCCCGGATACTCAGGGCGGCCTTTAGTGCCAGCATCGGGGCCGGCTCCAGGGATAACGATCAGGCGCTAGCTTCTGGCTCGGGGCGAACGCGGGAGGGTATGAGGAACAGCATTGCCGGCGGGAGGATTGAGGATGCGGAAGCCTATGGCAGCGGTCCGATGGACGGGTTCGGAAGTTTGGGCGGGAGTTTTGCTGGCGGCTGCGGCGCTGAGCACGGGGCCGGCGGCTGCGCAGGGGAATCTTTGGGTCGCCATCGCAGTTTCTCCCTCGAAGCTGGATTATGGCGGCACGCACGCGTTGACTTCGCAGGCGGATGCCGTGAGCGGCGCTCTTCAGACCTGCCAACTACAGAGCGGCGCCAAGGACTGCAAGATTGTCGTCTCGGGCTCGGGCGAATGTGTGGCGCTGGCAACAACACCGGGGAGCTCGGTCGCGAAGCATTATGCCATTGGCCAGGGTCCAACGCGCGAAGGAGTCGCGGCAACCGCGTTGGCCGAGTGCACGAGGGAGAGTGGCAGCGCATGCTTCGTGGTACTAGCGCTCTGCTCCAGCGACGATCCGCGCTGGGTATCTCCGCTGCCGCTGCCGCCGGGCGGCAAGCCGGGTTCGGTCGATCCCGCCCTCGTGGGCCTTTGGAAACTCGACGTCGGCTCCGGCATCTGGGTCTGGAAGATCTCAGCTAACGGCACCTACCAATTTCACAGCGAAGCCCTTGATGGCACGGCGCCGAATGCCGGGACGTTTACCGCGAGCAACGGAAAGTACGCGCTGCACGCCACCAGCACGACCTGGGACGACCTTGGAACCTACACGATGCAGGGCTCAGCGGCGGTGTCGATGACGGGGAAGCTCGGCACAGGCACGTGGGTTCGCATTGCATCGGACCCGAATCCGTAGAGCCGGCTGTCAGCTTTTAGCCCGGCGCGCCCGCCGGGCCCGAGCCAGCCGACCGGGCCGCGCGGTAAGATGGTTGCGCGATGAACACCATGTCCTTTCCCCGGCTTTTACTCTGCCCTCGCCTCGTGCGTCTCTCCGCTTTCACCTTCGCGCTTCTTGCCGCCACCCTCCCAGCGCAAAGCCACTGGGCCTATCCCGGGCCTCACGGCAAGTTAGTGTATACGTACACACCCAAGGGTGATCGCATCCCCGACTTCTCCTACGCCGGCTACGAAGGCGGCGGCGTGGCCCTGCCCACGGTCCCCGCTAAGCGCACCGTCGCGCCCTCTGGCTCCGACGACACTACCGCTATTCAAGCCGCCATTGATGCTGTCTCCGCTCTCCCGCTCGTAAACGGCTTTCGCGGCGCGGTCGAACTCGCCCCAGGAGACTTTCATTGTGCGCATCCTCTCGTCATCACGGCCTCCGGTGTGGTCCTGCGCGGCGCGGGCAACGGCAAAGACGGCACTACCATAGAAATGACAGGCTCGCCTCACCAGGCGCTGCGCATCATGGGCCAGCTCCAGCAAACCCCCACGGGCGCGAGCACCTTCGTCACCGACGCTTACGTTCCCGCCGGCGCCGTCACCCTCCGCGTGGCCGATGCATCCAAACTCCATCCCGGCGACACTGTGCTCCTCAGCAAACCCGTCACCGCCGCGTGGGTTCATTTTATGGGCATGGACGACATGCACCGCAACGGCCAGGCCGAGCACTGGGTCACCGCGCCGCGCCTTGAAGTCCGCCGCCGTGTTGCCGCCGTCAACATGAATGCCTCGGGGGGCAACACCCTCACCCTCGACGTTCCCCTCATGGATTCCTACGACGCCGCATTCTTCGACGGCGGCCACGCTGAAGTCGAAACCATCAATGTCACCGGCCAGATCTCTCAGGTCGGTGTCGAGAACCTCCGCTTCGTCGCGCCGCAGCAGACCATCGCTCTCGGCCAACCTGAGTTCAGCGGCATGAACATTCGCGACGCCGTCGACAGTTGGTTCCGCTCCATCACGTTTGAAGACACCACCAATGGCGTCAGCGTGAACAACGGCAGCGAGCGCATCACCTTCGAGCAGTGCGACATCGAGCAGCACACCCACGTCACCAGTTCCGCCAAACCGGCGGACTTCGCCGTTGCCGGTTCGCAGATTCTCTTCGATCGCTGCACCGGTTCGGGTGATAACACCTTCTACTTCGCTACCCAGGATCGCGGCCAGGGCCCGGTCGTCCTGCTCCACTGCCGCTTCACCGGCAACGGCCACATGCAGCCGCATCAGCGCTGGTTCACCGGTCTGCTTGTCAACAACTGCGATGTCCCCGGCGGCGGCATCGACATGATGAACCGCGGCGAAATGGGCTCGGGCCATGGTTGGGCCATCGGCTGGGGCGTGGCGTGGAACAACTCCGCCCAATCCTTCGCCATGAACACGCCGCCCGGCTCCATGGTCTGGTCCATCGGCAACCAGGGCGAGGAAACCGATCCCGCGTTTCCTCTCTACGACGGCGGTCCACCCCGCCCCGCGCTCCAGCCCGCCACCATCGAATCGCCGGGCAAACCTGTGCTGCCCCAGAGCCTCTACCTCGAGCAGCTCAAAGAACGCCTCGGGGCTGCAGCGCTCCACGCCATCGGCTACTAACCGGCTGACTTACCGACTCGCTGACTTGCTCTTTTGCTCCCTCGCTGGCCCGCCGACCTGCTGACTCGCCGACTTGCTAGCTCCGCGAACTCCGCCAAGTCCGCTAGCTCCGCTATTCTGTCTGCAGAATGATCTCCGCCCTCCGCCGCATTCCTTGCCTCGCCCTTCTCTCGTGCGCCGTCGCTATTTGCTCTCCGCTCATTGCTCAGGAGACTGCATCTACTGCGTTGCCTTACCGCGGCGAGCAGCCGGTGCGCGCTCGGCACGGCATGGTGGTGAGCGTGCATCATCTGGCTGCCGATGCGGGTCTCGACATTCTCGAGGAGGGCGGAAACGCCATTGACGCCGCGGTGGCCACGGGTTTTGCCCTCGCCGTGGTCCATCCCTCCGCAGGCAACCTGGGCGGCGGCGGATTCATGCTGATCCGGGAGCACTCAGGCAAGACCACCTTTCTCGACTACCGCGAAAAAGCTCCTCTGGCCGCCACCGAGAACATGTATCTCGACGCGAGCGGCAACGTGATTCCCGACTCGAGCATTCTCGGCTACCGCTCCATCGCCACGCCGGGGTCCGTCGCCGGCCTGGTGTATGCGGAGAGAAAATACGGCCGCCTCGGACTCAAGCGCGTGATGGCCCCCGCCATCCAACTGGCGCGCGAGGGCTTTGTTCTCACCGCGCAGGAGGCCGCCGAGCTCTCCGATCCCGATCTGGCCCGCTTTCACGCGTCGTACCACATCTTTCAGCACGACGGCCGCTTGTACAAGGCCGGCGAAATCTTCCGCCAGCCGCTGCTCGCCGCCACGCTCGAGCGCATCGCTGCCGATCCCGAAGATTTCTACCACGGTGCAATGGCCCGCGAGCTTGTCGGCGATCTCAAGAAAGGCGGCGCGCTGCTCACGCTCGACGATCTGGCGCAATACAACGTGGTGGAGCGCGAACCCGTTGTCGGCACGTTTCACAACTTCACGGTCATCAGCGCGCCGCCGCCGTCTTCCGGTGGAATCGTGCTCATCAGTGCGCTCAATATTCTGGAAAATTATCCACTCGCGACGCTCGGCGACCGCAGCGCCGCATGGGTTCATCTTGCTACTGAAGCGTGGCGTCGCGCCTACATGGATCGCGCCGACTATCTCGGCGATCCAGACTACAACACGATTCCCGTGGCCGCGCTCACCGCGAAAAACTACGCTACCGCATGGCGTGAAGGCATTCTGCCTGATCGCGCGTCGCCGAGCGCCAAATTGACACGCCCTGCGGGCTTTGTGCTGGCAGCGCCCGCGACTGCCGGTCAACGCCGCGCGGAATCACCCGACACCACGCATTATTCTGTTGTGGATCGCGAGGGCAACGCCGTCGCCGTCACCACCACGCTCAACGACAACTTTGGCTCTCACGTTGCCTCCGCCTCGCTCGGCTTTTTGCTCAACGACGAGATGGACGACTTCGCCGCCAAGCCCGGCACCGCCAACATGTTTGGCCTGGTGCAGGGGCCGGCCAACGCCATCGCGCCCGGCAAGCGCCCCTTGAGCTCCATGACGCCGACCATCATTCTTGAAGACGGCAAGCTGCGCTACGTGCTCGGCTCACCTGGCGGCGGCCGCATCATCTCGACCGTGGGCAACATTTTTCTCTCCGCGGCCGAGGGCGGCCTTAACATCCAGGAAGCCGTGGACGCGCCCCGCTTCCACCATCAGTACCTGCCCGACATCCTCTACCTCGAGCCGGGATTCAGCGCCGACACCATCGCCGCGCTGCGCGCCATGGGCTACGCGATCACGCTCAGCCGCGGGCACTGGTCCGATGGCGAGTGCATCGCCGTCGATCCCGCCACCGGCGATCTGCTCGGCGGGCAAGATCATCGCAAACCCATCGGCAAAGCCGCAGGCTATTAACTCCAGACGCGCGTCCGCCCAGCCCAAAACAAAAGTACCCCGCCCAGGTTCGTCTGGACGGGGTACGCTGACTTGCTAACTGGCTGGCTTGCTCACTCGCCGCTACGCGAGGTCGAAGCGATCCAGGTTCATCACCTTCGTCCACGCGGCCGCAAAGTCCTTCACGAACTTCTTCTCGGCATCCTTGCTGGCGTAGACCTCGGCGAGCGCGCGCAGTTGCGAATTTGAACCGAAGACGAGATCAACGACCGTGCCCGTCCACTTGAGTTCGCCCGTTTTGCGGTCGCGCCCTTCAAGCACTCCTTCTGTCGCCGACTTTTGCCACTTCGTTCCCATATCCAGCAGGTTCGCGAAGAAGTCGTTGGTCAGCGTCTCCGGCCGCTTGGTGAAGACCCCGTGCTGGGTGTGCCCGAAGTTTGCGCCCAGAACGCGCAGGCCGCCGACGAGTGCCGTCATTTCGGGCGCGGACAGCGTGAGCAGTTGCGCCTTGTCCAGCAGCAACTCGGCCTGGCATCCCTCGAGGCCCTTGCTGACGTAGTTGCGGAACCCGTCCGCCTTCGGCTCCAGCACCGCGAACGACGCCACATCGGTCTGCTTCTGCGAGGCATCCATGCGCCCCGGCGCAAAAGGAACCTTTACAGTATGACCGGCCTTCTTCGCCGCTGCTTCCACGGCCGCCGAGCCGGCCAGCACAATCAGATCGGCCAGCGAGATTTTCTTGCCGCCCTTTTGCGCCGCGTTGAACTGCTTCTGGATGGCTTCGAGCTTGGCCAGTACTTTCTTGAGTTCCGCCGGCTGGTTCACTTCCCAGTCCTTTTGCGGGGCGAGGCGAATGCGCGCACCGTTGGCGCCGCCGCGCTTGTCACTGCCGCGGAAGCTGGCTGCCGACGCCCATGCCGTCGACACCAACTGACCGATCGACAGGCCTGACGCCAGCACCTTGGCTTTGAGCGCGGCAATGTCTTTGTCACTCACCAGCTTGTGGTTGACGGTGGGAATCGGATCCTGCCAGATCAACTCCTCTTTCGGCACCAGCGGTCCCAGGTACCGTGCGTGCGGACCCATGTCACGATGCGTCAACTTGAACCACGCCCGCGCAAAGGCCTTCGCGAACTCCTTCGGATGCTCCAAGAAACGCCGCGAAATTTTCTCGTAGGCGGGGTCGAAGCGCAGCGAGAGATCTGTGGTCAGCATGGTCGGCGCGTGACTCTTTTTCGGGTCGTGCGCGTCCGGAATCAATCCCGCGCCGGCATTGCCCTTGGGCTTCCACTGGTGGCAGCCCGCCGGGCTCTTGGTCAACTCCCATTCAAATCCAAATAGATTTTCGAAGAAGTTGTTGCTCCACTGCGTCGGAGTTTTGGTCCAGGTCACTTCCAGGCCGCTGCCGATTGCGTCTCCGGCCTTGCCCGTGCCGAAGCTGCTCTTCCAGCCCAGTCCCTGCTCCTCAATGGATGCGGCCTCGGGCTCCGCGCCCACGTAGCTCGCCGGGCCCGCGCCGTGCGTTTTGCCAAAGGTGTGGCCGCCGGCAATCAGCGCCACCGTCTCTTCGTCGTTCATGGCCATGCGCGCAAAGGTCTCGCGAATGTCGCGCGCCGCTGCAATCGGATCGGGATTGCCGTTGGGGCCTTCAGGGTTCACGTAGATCAAGCCCATCTGCACCGCGGCCAGGGGATTCGCCAGCTCACGATCGCCGCTGTAACGCTGGTCGCCCAGCCACGTCGCCTCCGGACCCCAATCCACATCGAGCTCCGGCTCCCAGATGTCCGCGCGCCCGCCGCCAAAGCCAAACGTCTTGAAGCCCATCGACTCCAGCGCCACGTTGCCGGTCAGAATCAGCAGATCCGCCCAGGAAATCCGGCGTCCGTACTTCTGCTTGATCGGCCACAGCAGCCGCCGCGCCTTATCCAGATTCACGTTGTCGGGCCAACTGTTCAGCGGCGCAAAACGCTGCGCTCCTCGGCCCGCGCCGCCGCGTCCATCGTGTATCCGGTAGGTGCCCGCGGCATGCCACGCCATGCGGATGAACAGCCCGCCGTAATGGCCGAAGTCGGCGGGCCACCACTCCTGGGAATCGATCATCAGGGCGCGCAGATCCTTGATGACGGCATCGAGATCGAGGCTCTTGAATTCCTTGGCGTAGTCAAACGACTCGCCCATGGGATTGGATAAGGACGAATGCTGATGCAGGATGGCCAGGTTCAACTGGTTGGGCCACCAGTCTCCATTGCCCTTGACTCCTGCCGTCGTGTGCTGCAACATGCCGCCCGTAAACGGGCACTTCGATTCGCTCGACATATCGTTCTCCTGTGGCCGCGTGCAAGCGGCCAACCACTCCAGTATAGGAGCGCGACGCCCTCTCGATCGACCCTGTCTGCTTCCCCACCCTGAAGGTCATCCTGAGCGACCGAACCCTGAGCGCAGCCGAAGGGGCAGGGAGCCGAAGGACCTGCATTTTTCTTCGTCTGTATTCGGGCGGGCCGGTTTCCAACTTCGCTCAGCGCGACGACTCGCGAACCCCGCTGTCATCCTTGAGGAAAAACCGCTCCACGTCTGTGATCGTCTGCGTAACGCGATACGGCGGCAGCGATTGCAGAAAAATCTGCCCGTAGCGCTGCGTACGCACGCGTGGGTCGAGCAGCACCAGCACGCCGCGATCTTCGAGCGAGCGGATCAGCCGGCCGAATCCCTGCTTGAGCGTGAGTACGGCCTCGGGTACCTGGTAGTCAAAGAACGGCTTCCCGCCCGCCTCCTCAATGGCCTTCATGCGCGCCTGCACCACGGGATCGGAGGGCACGGCAAAGGGTAGCCGGTCGATGATGACGCAGCTCAACGCCTCGCCCTGCACGTCAACCCCCTGCCAGAAACTTGCAGTGCCGAAGAGCACTGCGTTTGGAGTTACGCGAAACTCCTCGAGCAGCGCTTTGCGCGGAGCCGTACCGTGCAAAAGAATCGGATAGTCGAGCACCGGCAGCAGCCGCTCGTAGAGCGCGCGCATTTGCGCATAACTGGTGAAGAGGCAGAAGGCCCTGCCGCGCGTAATGCGCAGAATGCGCTCGATGGTTGCGGCTGCGGCTTCCTGGAACTCCGCCGCGCGTGGGTCCGGCATCTGTGGCGGCAGATAAAGCAGCGCCTGCTTTTCGTAACGGAAGTGCGAAGGCACTACGAGCTCGCGCGCCCCCTGGCTGCGATCACCCAGGCCGAGCCGCTTGCGTAGATGCTCAAAGCCGCCCTGCACCGTGAGCGTGGCCGACGTGAGCACGGCCGTGGGGATCTGGTCCCACACCAGGTCGCGCAAGATCTCGGAGACGTCGATGGGTGTGGCTTGGAGAAAAGTGGTGCGGGCGCCTCCGCGTGGTGCAGATTTTCGGTCGGGGTTCGCGGGAGCTCCCCGCCGCTCCAGCCAGAACACCATGTTGGCGGCCTTGGCTTCCAGCATGTATTGCAGGTCGGCGCGCAACGTTGCGGCACGTGACTTCGAGCCCCGGAGCTTCGTCCGTTTCACTGAGCCGTTCGAACTCCGCTTCGAGCAGCTTGAGCGAAGTGCTGACCGCCTCATAAAGGTCGCCGGAGGATTCGAGAAACTCTTCACGATTGCTGAAGGGATGCCGGCCGTCGCCCTCGTGAGGCAGCGCAGCAAAGAAGAGCCGCGCCCGCTCGCGTAGTTGCTGCGTGAGCAAGTGAACCTGCGTCGAGCCTTCCTTGCCGCGCAGCAGCACATCGGCATCGCGCGCAAAATCCTCGAAGCGCACGTTTGAAAGTGAGCGCCCGAAGTACTGCGACGCCACTTCTTCGAGTTCGTGCGCCTCGTCGAAGATGACAGCTGCGGCTTCCGGCAGAATCCCCGCATCCGGCGCGGCAGCGGCCATCTCGCGCACCGCAGCGTCGGCAAAAAACAGGTGGTGGTTCACAATGATCAGGTCCGACTCCATGGTGCGGCGTCGCATCTCGGTGATGAAGCAGCGCCGATAATCCGGACACGTTGATCCGAGGCAAGCCTCGGACCGCGCGTCGAGTTTGTGCCACAGAGCGCTCGACTCCGGCAGCCCGGAAAGCTCGGCGCGGTCGCCGCTCTCGGTCGTGCGCTCCCACTCGGCGATCTGCTGGTACTCGTCGACCTCGGCCAAGCCCGAGAGCACCGGCTGGTCGCGCAGGGCGTAGAGTTTGCGACGGCAAAGGTAGTTGCCGCGGCCCTTCATGTAGCAGACGCGCAGCTCGCCCAGCAGGCCCTCAAGAAACGGCACGTCGCGGAAGAAAAGCTGGTCCTGCAGGGCCTTCGTTCCCGTGGAAACAATCACGCGCTGCCCGGTGCGCAGCGCTGGCAGCAGGTAGGCCAGGGTTTTGCCGGTGCCCGTGCCTGCTTCCACGATCAGATGCCGGCGCTCCCCGAGGGCGCGCTCCACTGCCTTGGCCATTTCGTACTGTCCCTTCCTGACTTCGTAGGGCAGCGGCGAGTTGGCCAGAATGCCGCCTGGCGCGAAGAACTGGCGAAGCGTGGGCAGGGCGCGGGTTGAAGTGTCGGAGGAGGGCATGGAGAGCGCTGTCTCCATCATAGAGACAGGGACTGCGGAGCCGCGGGACGATGGATTTAGCTGGTGTGAGAACTGGACCGTGCGAGACACACCTGCACCTTCGCTGCGGGAGTACAGCGATCCATGCCACTGCTTACGCTAAGGTCAGGCGGTTTCGGCGGTCGTAGGATCGATGACGTGCCGCACTTGCGCGACGCTGTTCGCGGGGAAGCCCCCCTGGCGCGCGTGTTCGCGCACCGTCTCCTCGTCGGGCGCAATGTAGACGCAGTAGATTTTGTTGTCGGTGACGTAGCTCTGCAGCCACTGAATCTGGGGCCCGAGGTTGCGCAGCACGGAGCAGGACTTTTGCGAGACGGCCTGTAACTGCTCGGCAGACATGGAGCCGACTCCGGGAATTTCGCGCTCAATGACGAACTTTGGCACGGAAACGACCTCCCTTGCCCAGATGGGCGATGCTCAAGTGTACACAACAGCCGCGTCGTTGCGGCAAGGGGCGAGTAGCAGTTGGATTGGCGGCAGGAGGCAGGCGGGTTGGAGCCGAGGGATAGTGCGGGCTCAGCCCAAGTCGGAGTCTTTGCCCTCGGCTGCGGCGTGATATTCGTCGCCCGGCAGCACCTGACTGTGGCGGGAGTCGAGCCACTGGCCGATGAGCAGGTTCGCATCGGGATCGGTTGTGGCTTCTCCCTCGCCGGATTGCGCGGATTTGAGGAGACGCTTGCGGGTTTCCGCGGCCCGTTGCGCGGCGGCAGCGCGTTCATTTCCGGCAGCGTAGCTGCTGATGGGCTGCAACCCGATGGCTGCAGGGTGCATGTGCATGGCGTCCTCCTGCGGCTGAAAGGGCAATTCGCGTGCCGGAATGAGCGCGGGAAAGATGAGAAGAGGCTCATCGTTTTGGCGGCAGCAAGTGTGCCCAACGCAAGAAGGCCCGCTGGGTGCCGGCGGTCCGCTTCACGGCCGGAACGTACACTGAGAGAGGGAGATTGTCTGGCCCCACGCCCGGGCCGCAGACCGGTTCCGGAAATTATGCAGCAACTGGCGCATTCCGGCGCGAAAAGCCCCGCAGGAGAAGATTTTGCCCACGTATCGCAGATCGGTTGTGCCCGCACGCGCGGGAGCCGCGCAGTTGCCGTTGGTGGCCATTGTGGGGCGCCCCAACGTGGGCAAAAGCACGCTCTTCAATCGGCTCACCGGCAGCCGGCGCTCCATTGTGGGCGACGAGCCCGGCATCACGCGCGACCGCATCTACGGCGAGTACGAGTGGGCGGGGCGGAGTTACAGGCTCGTGGATATGGGCGGCATTGTGCCCGATGATCCAGAACTCATCGCAACAGAGATTTTCGTGCAGGCGAAGGTGGCTCTCGAAGAAGCTGACACGCTGGTGATGGTGGTGGACGCGCGCACCGAGCTGGCGCGGCCCGACTACGACCTGGCGCGCCTGCTGCAGCGCGGCGGCAAGCCCCTGTTTCTCGCGGTCAACAAAGTGGAGACCGATGCGCTTGCCAGCGAAGCCGAGAATTTTCGGCAGCTCGGCATCAAAAACGTGTTTCCGGTGAGCTCGGAGCACGGGCAGGGCGTGGGCGAGCTGCTGGATGCGATTGCGGAGGCAATTCCGCGGCCGGAAGTGAAGGAAGACGCGGCGCAGGAAGCGGAAGAAATCGAAGAGGCAATCGAGGACGAGATGGGAGAGGGCGGACCCTTGGTTCCTGGCGCAACGCCAGCCCAAAACCAGAAAAAGATCCGCACCCACGGCGAATTTGAGCAGCGCGAAACGTCGGTGGCCATCATCGGGCGGCCGAATGTCGGCAAATCGACTTTGCTCAACGCGCTCACGGGGACTTCGCGCGCCATCGTGTCGCCGATCGCAGGCACGACGCGCGACGCGGTCGACGAGGTGGTCGAATTCGAAGGCAACACGCTACGCTTTGTGGATACGGCGGGAATCCGGCGCAAGGGCAAGACAAAGCTGATGGCGGAGAAGCTGAGCGTAGTGATGGCGCGCCGGCATCTTGAGGCCGCGGACGTGGCCCTGCTGATCATTGACGCGACCGAAGGCGTGACCGCGAGCGACGCCACCATCGGCGGCTACGCGCACGAGAGCGGGCGCAGCGTGATCATCATCGTGAATAAGTGGGATTTGGTCACGTCAGGCCGCACCGACGGCAAGCCGCAGGCCGATCGCGACATCTTCGAGCAGCAGGTGCGCAAGGCGCTCAAGTATCTGGATTACGCGCCGGTGATTTTTCTATCGGCGCTCGAAGCGATAGGACCGCAACGCAAAGGCATGGCGCGCGTGCTGCACGAGGTGGTGGCCGTGGCCAAGGAACGGCGCAAGCGCGTGTCGACGGGACAGATGAATCGGTTTTTGGAGCGGATCGACTTCCAGCGCGCGCCGGTGCCCATGGCGAAGCGCATTCGCATCTACTATATGACGCAGGCAGCCGTGGCTCCGCCCACCTTTGTGCTCTTCACCGATCGCGACATCAAACTGCACTTTGCCTTCGAGCGGTTCCTCGAAAACCAGGTTCGCGACGCGTTCGGATTCAAGGGCACGCCCATCTGGTTCAAGGTCAGGGCGCGGGGCACAGAGAAGCGCGGCTAGCCCGCTCTCTCGCATCCGGCGAGAACTTGTAGCGCCGGTCTCCAGACCGGCTGTACTGAGGGCCTCCCGGCCCTCAGAGACTTCGCTTGACCTCAAATCCTCATTCGTCGCACATTTCCATCAGCCACGTTGATGCTGACCTACTGCTGCACAGCGCCCGCTGAGCCCGGCGTCGAATCGCCGTTCGCTTCCGTGAGGTGCCGGATGTGCACGCTGGCCTCGGTCTCCGGAACGGTGCCATCGTTGGCCTGCACCTCTGCCGGCCGTCCCTGAATGAGAATGCGTTGCGTGGCTTTGCCGCGCGCGGGAACCAGAACGCGCTGCGTCACGGACGTGTCCGGATTGCGCACGGTGACGGGCACTTCGGCAGCGGCGTAACCGGAATTCGCTAGATCGACAGTGACAATCCATGCATTGGCCTCAGGCCCCGCACCGGAATCAGACGAGCTCGGCGTGTGCGCTGTCTCCACCGACGTGAAAAAGACGTTGTCGATCGCGATGTCCGGCAGTCCCTTGTCGGCATCGACCCAATCCGCAAAGAACCATGACAGATCGCGGCGCAGCCCCGCCTGCTCCAGCAGTTTTTTAAACGAGCCTGATCCTGAATCTGGGCCCAGTCCACGCGCGGCATCCTGCGCGGGGTCGTATGCGCGCAAAGCCGCGGAGAGCGCGGGATCGCCAACCAAGTCGCGCAGCATCCAGAAAACATAAGTCGCCTTGGAGCGGTAGTAGACCGGCGAGATGGCCTGGGCCAGCGGCTGGCCCGAACTTTCTCCGGGACTCGGCGGCTCAATCAACGACAGCGCGCCGCGGCCTGACTCAAGGGCTTCGAGCGCCTTTTCCCGGCCCAGCGTTTTTTCCAGCCACAGGGTTCCCATAAAGTGCGCCACGCCCTCGCTGAGCCATGCGCGCGGCGACGACATCCATGCATGCGTGAGCGCGTGGGCCATGACCCCGGTCAGTTGTTCCGATGTGGCAGGCTGAACGACAGTCACGAGCAGCGGCCCGGTTTCAAAGGGCGCGTCTTGAGGATCGGGAAGATCGAGAATCGTCAGTTGCGAACGCGGCGCCTGGCCCAGCCAACTTTGCAGAAAAGGCGTGACCGTGGATGCCGCGCTGGCCCACTCGTCGATAGCCGCTCCGGGGGCCTCATCGGCATTGGGCAGCGTCCAAAGCGTGGTGTTCGTGGCGGGGTGCTCGGCGCGCACGGCCGCAAAGAGGCTGGGGGATTCAAAGCCGAGTGTCGCGCTTGAGAGCGTAGCCGTTGCCACGCCGGAGATTTCGTCCCCTCCGTTCTGCGGCTCCGTCACCGTCAGCGGCACGGAGTGGCCGTTAATGAGCGCGACGGTGGGCACGTGGCCGTGAGGAAACTCGAGCGTGAGATGCAGGAAGAAATGCGCGCCGGCCATGCGCAGCTTGTGCTCGCCCATCTCGTCAAAAACCCGCGCGCCGTCGCCGAGGATCACGGGCGCGGCAGAGGCCGGGTACCACACCACATTGCCAAAACCGCGCAGCCCGGTGAAATCGGTGCCGATCGCGTCCCAATCGGTGTGCAGTGCCACGTCCTCCGGAGTCCCGATGGCAAGAAGACGCTGCGCCGATTGCGGAATCGTGCCGGAGTAAGTGACGTCGAGTTGCAGGCTCGCGCCAGGCGCGAGCGGGGTCGCGAGCTTCACAGCGGCTTCGTGAAGCTGACCGGTGTGATCGGTGTCGGAGTTGAGCGTGGCGATGGTGTACAGGGCGTCACCCGCGGCCACGCGGATGCGCTCCCAATGCAGCGAAGAAGAAATTTGCAGCGGCACGTGGGCCAGTGGGGATTTGCCGTCGTTGCGCACGGTGATGAGAGCACGCACGGCAATCTCATGTTCCGCGGTGCGCAGATGCACGTCCATATTGAATTCGGTGAAGGTGAGAGCCTCGCGCTCGGCGTCAGTTGCGGTGGGCGCATCGACTAACTGTCCGCTGGGGGCCGGTCGCTGCGCGCCCGGCCCGACCGTGGTCGTGGTCTGGCCGTTTTCGTCGGTGGAGCGCGAAAAAATCACTTGGCCGTGATGCGGCTCGTCTTGTTGCGGCGGATTTTGCGGAGCCGCCGGCGTGGTCTGCGGCGCGGCCGGAAGTGCGGCGAGAAAAAAGACGCTCGCGAAAAAGAAGCGCATCGCGCAAATGAATTTGACCTTCATGAACCGAGACCTTTCTGCCTACTGCGCGCAGCATCACTGCGTGGGGCAGCCTTTTGGACGGAATCTGCGATGATTCGGGAGTTCCGCCGCTGGCGCGCAGCTTCGTAGAGCACAACGGCTCCCGCGGCAGAAACGTTCAGCGAGCTGACGCCGCCCGCCATGGGAATGCGCAGCAGGTGATCGCAGGTGCGGCGCACCAGATCGTGAAGCCCCGCGCCTTCGTGGCCCAGCACGATCACCAGATTGCCGGTGAGGTCGAAGCGGTCGTAGTCGCTTTCGCCGCGCTCGTCTAAACCGACGACCCACAGATTCTGGCGTTTCAGTTCTTCGAGCGCACGGACCAGGTTGACGACGCGCGCGATGCGCAGGTGCTCGGTCGCGCCCGCGCTGGCCTTCACGGCAACGGGGCTCAATGGCGCGGAGCGGCGCTCGGTAAGCACCACCCCGTCCACGCCGGCGCCATCTGCCACGCGCAGCAACGCGCCCAGGTTCTGCGGATCTTCCACGCCATCGAGAGCCAGCACCAGACGCGACGCGGCGGCCTTGCCGGCGCCCGGCGCGAAAAGATCTTCAAGCGCAAGAAACTCCTGCGGGTGAACCAGCGCGACCACGCCCTGATGCGCCGGGGTCTTGGCGGCAACCGTAAGCTGCTCGCGCGGCTGCTCCAGAACGCGGACGCGGGACTCGCGGCACTGGGCCACCAACCGCTCAAGGCGCGCGTCATGCCGCTCGCGGGCCACGAGTACGTGGTCAAAGCGCCGCTTCCCGGCTTTCAGAGCCTCTTCCACCGGGTGCAGGCCGTAGAGAACATCCATGAGGTTAGTTTACGGCGCGAGACACGAAGGGCGCCGCTTTCCGGCACCCTCAAGATTGCAGAAAGTTGACGTTTCTCTAAACAAAGTGCCCGGCGCTTTCTTCGCGCCACTCTTCCATCTGCTGCCTGAACTGCTTCATCTGTTGCTGCAACTGTTGCTGCAGTTGCTTCATCGGTTCTCCATTCAAGCTCTTGCGGAATTGTTCCATCTGCTGCTCAATCTGCTTCCGCAACTGCTCTTGGTCGATTTGAGAGTTCTTCATGCTTTCGCTCAGCTTCTGGGCCTGCTGGCGAAGCTGCTCGATCTGCTCCTGGCTCATCTGGAGCCGCATGGTATCCAGCTGTTTGCGCACCGCATCGACCTGCTGGCGCGTCTGCGCAGCGGCCGCTTCGGCATCAGCCTGCGCCTCAGCGGTCATCGCCCGAATCATGTCCGAATCGAGCGCGGGAGCCAGTTCAGCCAGCTCCGAAGCGTCTCCGCTCGCAAACAGATCGTCGAACTCCACTGCGCCGCGGTGCTTGGAATCCACCTGGAGGGTAATCGTCTGCTGTTTCTTGTCGCGCAGAATGGTCACCTGCACAGGCTTGCCTTGATTGGAACGCAGGGCGCGGTCCCAGTCGGCCAACGTATTAATGGAGTCGGAACCGACCTTGAGGATCACGTCGAAGGCCTTGAAGCCCGCAGTGGCAGCTTCGGATTTCTTGCTCACCTGCTTGATCATCAGGCCGCCCGGGACGCCGAGATACTCGGCCATTTGCGAAGTAAGCGGCTCAACCATCGCGCCCACGTTAAGCGAGCTGGTAAAGATCGACATGTGGAAGCCGCTCGGTGGCGGCGCAGGCGCATCGCCGGCCACAACGCCCATCCCCGGCACCGGCGCGGCGGGTGCAACGCCGTCGGTATCCATGCCAATGCGCGACCAGATGCTCTGCTCCATGGCCTTGCGGTCGGCCAGTTGCACGGCCAGCGTTTGAATGTTGCCGTCGCGGCTGACCTCGAGGCTGATCTTGCGGCCCGGCGGAATGTCGCGCAGCGCGCGGCGCAACTGATCGGCATTTTCCACGTTCTGGCCGTTGATGGCCAGCACCACGTCACCAACCTTCAGGCCGATCTGGCCCGCGGGTGCATCGTGATCGATGAGCATAATCACGGCGCCGCGCACTTCCTTGAGCTTCAGCGCCTGTGCCTTATCTGCATCCACGTCGCTCACTTCCACGCCCAGGTAGCCTGACGGGCTGGCATGTGCCACCAAAGGAGCGGGATCCTCAAAGATGGGTGTGAGTGTCTGCGCCTGCGCATGCGTCCTCTGCGGTGCCAGAAGCAGACAGGCTGCCGCGAACAGCGCGGCGCAACCAAGGATGATTTGCGATGTACGGTACGGCCTCAAAAGGTGTTTCATGGCTGTTTCTCTCCATCAATTTGATCGTCCGGTCTGCGCTCTTTATGACGGAGCAGTGGCCGGAAGGGTAAGCACGGTTATTGAATTTCGGAAACCCGGCGTAATACCTGCCGGGAAACATTCCGGATCTGGGGGTTGTCGTCCGTGTTGGAGACGGAATAAAGCACCTGGCGAACGCTGGTATCGGCGTCGACAGGCTCCAACAAATCAATGGCGGCCGAGCGGATGGCCGGGTCATTATCATTCAGCACGGCTTCCAGCACGGCGTCGCGCACGCGCACGTCGTCGACCACGTAAGGCTCCAGGCCCTCCAGCGCCTTTTGCCGCACCTTGGGGCTGCGATCGTAGCGCAGCGCTACCATCAGCGCCTCGCGAATGCCGGCGGGTTGGCAACTGTGGCCGGCGCGGCACTCAGCCGCCAGCAGCGCTACGGAATCGTCGCGCACACCCGGCGAAGATTTATCCACCGTGGCCAGCATGAGCAACTGGCGGATTTGAGGATCGTCGAGCGAGCCCTCGATCTGCCGCGGCACAAGCTGGTTGTAGCTCACGTTGACAATCTCGCTGTTTGGCTGGCGCACAATGCCCGAGATGTTGGCCACGTTGGCAAGTGCGGGGAGAGTTGCTTCAGGTTGCACTTTGATGCCGGCGGGCGCGGCCGCTTGCGTATCCGCCGCGTGGGCTGCGCGGTTTTGCACGTACTCGTAGCCGCCCAGAACTCCGGCGCCGGCGCCGGCCACCAGCAGCAACAGCGCCGCCACCGGCGCGGCCTGCAGGCTCGCAAAATTGTTCAGGATGCGTTCGCCGAGGCGCTCGTACCAGCGTTTGGGCGGCAGTGCGTCCAGAGCTTCATCGAGGCGCAGGCGCGCGCGCGCCACCAGATTCGGTCCCGGCTCCGCAACCGGATGCGCGTCGGCGAGAATTTTGATCGCCAGCACCTGCTCGCGCTCTTCCCGGCACTCCGCGCAACCGGCCACATGCCGATCCAGCTCGTGCGCCAATTCGTCGGGCAGCTCGCCGTAAGCTGCCGTCACGATCCGTTCATGTGCTAATTCGCAATTCATAATCCACGTCCTTTTGGCCCCAAAAGGCAGTTCTCAGTTCATCGTTCATAGTTCACAGTCAGCAGTTCACCGTGAATCGTTATCTCAACTCCGCCAGTTGTGCCCGCAACTTCTTGGTTGCGCGGAAGAGCGTATTCTTGGCGGTCTCTTCCGTGGTGTTCAACATCTCGCCGATGGTGCGCAGTCTCAGCCCCTGGTAGTGCTTCAGCTCGAACACCATCCGCTCGCGCGGCGTCAACTTGCCCAGCGCCGCCTGAATTTTTTCGCCCAGCACCTTGCGATCCAGTTCGCGCGCCGGGTTTGAAAACGACCGGTCGTCGGAAACCGCGGCCAGCAGATCGATCTCGTCGCCGCTCCGGTCCACCACCACCGCGTGATCCTCGCGTCGCGTCTTGCGCCGGCGCAACTGGTCGAGGCACAAATTGGTGACGATCCGGTAAATCCACGTATAAAACGAGCACTCGAAGCGGAAGTTGCCGATGTACCGGTAGGCCTTCAGGAAGGCTTCCTGGTAAATGTCCTCGGCATCGTGCTCCGATCCGGTCAAGTGCAGGGCCAGTCGCAGCACCTGGTGCTCGTACTGGCGCACCAGCACATCGAACGCCGCGCGCGAACCCGCCTGCGCTTCGCGGATCAGGTCCATTTCAAGCGCACGGCTGTGCGCGCGCTCCTGATCCCGGCTCGCGTCGGTCCGACTCCCGTCCTTCGGGCTCGAGCTCCCCCGGTTCGCCCCGTCCATTGCTCTCGTCGCAGCCATACCTGGAGAGGATTGTATCCCCAGCCCGGCTGCCCGAGCTAAAGTGGCAACTGCCTGAACCAAGGCGAGTGGCATACCTGCCGCGTCTGCTTCCATTGGCTCCGCTCCCGGAAGGTAAAGCCTGTGCGCAATCTAATGGACGCGGAATCATCAATTTGGTCAACCGAAAGAAGGCAGCGACCAGCGACTAATTCCGCAACCGCGTGCTTTCGCTGCGCCCCGGACGTAGCGCCGGTCTCCTGACCGGCTGTAGTGCGGGTCTCCAGACCCGCACCTGTCCGAGGATCTCTACGAAATCATCTGGCCACAGCACAAGACCGTTTACCGCTAAACTGGAAATCAATGACGAGAAATCTCTTTGAAAATACGACGGATGCCGGCGCGGCCGGCGCTGGCGGGTGGTTTACGGCGCACTGCGACGGCGGGGCGCGGGGAAACCCGGGACCGGCAGGCTATGGCGCCGTTCTGGAGGACCCCCACGGCCAGGTGGTGGCGAGGCTCAGCGAGTTTCTCGGCCGCCAGACCAATAATTACGCCGAATACAAGGGCTTGCTGGCGGTGCTCGCGTGGGCGCTCGCAAACGGCGTCCGGCGCTTGCGAGTCTACTCCGACTCCGAGCTCATGGTGCGGCAGATGAAGGGCATCTATAAGGTGAAAAACGCCGGTTTGCGCCCGCTATGGGAAGAGGCGCAACGCCTGTCACGGCAACTCGACGGGTTCGAGATGCGGCATACGCTGCGCGGCGGCAATAAAGAAGCCGACAAGCTGGCGAACGCGGCGATGGATCAAGGGCAGCGAGTCGGCAAGTCGGCGAGTCAGCGAGTCGGCCGAAAGACCCATGCCAAGTAAGAGGAGAACGAAGCGATGAAATGCAACTCATGTTTGTTCGCGGTTCTGACCATGCTTGCCGTCGTTGGTGCTTCGGCCAAAGTCCAATCGGCACGACCCGCTCAGGAGCAGACCCATTTCAACGCCGGGGATCCTGGCGTGGAACACCCGGCCCCGATTCCCGGCGAGGTCTTGGCGATTCTCGGACGCGACGATCACGTCAAGCACGCGTTAAATTATGAGGGAATTACGCCAGAGAATCTTCCCGCCTCGTGGTTTTCAGCTTCGGAAATCGCTTTGGGAAGCTCCAGAGAGAAAGATCTGATCGTCGCCGCGGAAGGACCTCTGATAGGCGCAAACGTCGATACCTTCTGGGTATTCATCCATCGAGGGAGGGACTACTCGCTTGTGCTCACGATTCCTGCGCTCGGCCTCACCGTGAAGAACTCGCGTACGAACGGCTACCGCGACCTCGAAGCGGGGGCAGCAACAGCAGTCACAATTACGACCGCCTCGTTTCGGTTCGATGGACAGCAATACAAGCTGTTTTCCGCGAAAACGGAAAAAATTAGGTAGACCGATTTCCGAGGGCAGGTGGCCTCGGTCTCGACGCCCAAAGAACCGCACCGAGGGTGCCCGTCCTGAGCGAAGTCGAAGGATCCCTCGCTCTTGGGGACCGGGGAAACTCCGGACCTCAATTGGCAGGAAGAAGCCCACGGCCTAAAAGGACCGGTCCCGGAAAACGCCCAAAGGTTCCAGAATCGGGTCGCGACCAAATAACCGAAAATCCATGTCAAGACCCCGACAACGCGCCGACCACCCTAACCCGCTCAAAACACTCGCAAAAAAATCCCTGCTAGGTTTGCAGACGACATTGCACTTTTCCCGCATAATCGCTGCATGGGTCCAAATCCAGGCATTCGTTTCCGGCGTCGCCCGCGACTGGACCGCGTCGAACTTCCCTGAGTGCGCAAGTAACTCGAATGGAATGATGACTTTACGAAAACTAGCCCCTTTGGAATCAACGACTTACAAAAACAACGTGCCGCAACCCCTTTGTTTTGACGACATTAGTAAAAAGGGGGGAGGGGGGTAGCAATCGAAAGAAGGACAGCCGGGTACCCCGCCCTCGCCGCGATCTTGTTCTTGCGGCTAGGGTGGGATACCTATAACTACAATTCTTATCTATTGCTGACCCCAGATCCCTGACCCCTGTTTCTTACACCTTCCGCCCCAAGTCGTTGCGCCAGGCGCAGCCGTCCTTTTCCAGCAGATGGTCGGCGCACTCGGGGCCCCAGGACCCGGCAAAGTAATTCGGAAACACTTCGGGCTTCTTCGCTGCCCAGGCTTCCAGAACGGGCGTGTACAGCGCCCAGTTGGTTTCCACCCCGTCGCGGTGCGCGAACAGGGTCTGGTCGCCCAGCATGGCGTCGAGCAGCAGGCGCTCGTAGCCGTTGGCGCTCGATTTTCCGAACGCAGCCTCGTAGTCGAAGTCCATGTTCACCGGGCAGACCGCCATCTGCGCGCTCGAGGGCACCTTGGCGCCAAAGCGCAGCGCAATGCCTTCGTCGGGCTGGATGCGGATCGTCAGCAGGTTGGGTTGGATCTCCGGGCAGGGACCGGCAGTAGCGATGCGATTGAAGATCAGCAGCGGCGGCTGCTTGAACTGGATGGAGATTTCCGTGGCGCGCTTCTTCATGCGCTTGCCGGCGCGCAGAAAGAACGGAACGCCCGCCCAGCGCCAATTCTCGATGGTGAGGCGGAGCGCGGCGTAGGTCTCGGTACCGGACTCGGGATTCACGCGTTCCTCGTCGCGGTAGCCGATCACGTGCTCGCCATTCACGATGCCGGGGCCGTATTGCCCGCGCACCGTGTGCAGGATGGGGATAGACGGAATGGCCTGCCACACCTTGAGCTTCTCGCGGCGCACGCTTTCCGACTCGAAGCTCGATGGCGGCTCGAGAGCCACGAGGGCCAACAGTTCCATCATGTGGTTCTGGACAACATCGCGCAGCGCACCAGCCTTCTCGTAAAACGGCCCCCGACCCTCCACGCCCAGGGTTTCGGCCACGGTAATCTGCACGTGGTCGATGTAGTTGCGTTTCCAGATGGGCTCGAAGATGCCGTTGGCGAAGCGGAAGACCAGCAGATTCTGGACGGTCTCTTTGCCCAGGTAGTGGTCGATGCGGAAGACCTGGCTTTCCGGGAACACGGCGTTGACCTGGTGATTCAGCTCGCGCGCCGAATTGAGGTCGTGGCCGAAGGGCTTTTCGATGACCACGATAGCGCGGCCCTTCTCGGGCTGTGCCATGCCCTGCGCGCCCAGATTTTCCACGATGCCGGCAAAGAACTCCGGCGCGGTGGCGAGGTAGAACAGGCGGTCGGGACCGATTCCCTTCTCTTGGGCGATGCGGTCGAGCTCGGTCTTCAGATTTGCGTAGTGCGATGGATCGTCGAAGTTGAGTGGGAAATAGCTGACGCGGCTTACAAAGCTGTCCAGTGCGGTATCGGACGCGTCCACCCCGCCGGATTCCACGATGCCCGCGCGCATGTCGGCCGCGAACTCGTCGCCCAGCGGGCGGCGCGCCACGCCGACAATGGCAAATTTCTGCGGTAAGAGCTTGGCCTGGTACAGATGAAACAGCGCCGGAAACAGCTTGCGCTTCGTCAGGTCGCCCGAGGCGCCAAAGATCACGAGAATTCCCGGCTCGGGAATGCGCTCGGTGCCCTTTGAGAAATGCGAAAGATCCTCGGGGCGCACGCTCATTTGCATGGTGGCCATGGTGTGTTCAACCTCCGGCGGGAAAAGACAACTTCTAGCTGCTAGCTTCTAGCCTCTAGCTCATTGTGCGAGAGCACGGACTGTCGAACCTTCTGCAAATCAGCTAGAAGCTAGTGGCTAGAAGCTAGGAGCTGCGTTCAGCCCTTCGCTTTGGCAAAGCGCTTGTTGACCTCAGCCCAGTTCACGACGTTCCACCACGCGGCCAGGTAGTCGGGGCGCTTGTTCTGATACTTGAGGTAGTACGCATGCTCCCACACGTCGTTGCCCAGAATGGGATAGAGGCCCTGCGACAGCGGCGAGTCCTGATTGGCTGTCGTGATGATCTTGAGCTTGCCGCCCGTGAACACCAGCCAGCCCCAGCCGGAGCCGAATTGCTTGGCCGTGGTCTCGTTGAAGCTCTTCTTGAAGGCGTCGAAGTCGCCGAAGTCAGCCGTGATCTGCTTGGCGATCTCGCCGGACGGGTGACCGCCTGACGAATTCGCAGGGCCCATGATGGTCCAGAACATCGAGTGGTTGGAGTGGCCGCCCCCGTTGTTGCGTACGGTGCCGCGAATGTCTTCGGGGACCGCGTTGAGGTCGCTGATCAGGTCGTCCACGGTCTTGGCGGCGAGCGCCGGGTGGTTGGCCAGGGCTGCATTCACGTTGTTGATGTAGGCCTGGTGGTGCTTGTCGTGATGCAGGTGCATGGTTTCGGTGTCGATGAAGGGTTCGAGCGCGTTGTAGTCGTAGGGAAGCGCTGGTAATTCGTATGCCATAGGGGAAAATCTCCTTCGTTCGGATTGTACTGGGTGGGGCCTGACCTCAGGCTCAAGCTCAGCTCTGCGTATATCAGGATTGATGCCAAAACCCGCGGTCAGGGTGCGGGAAAGTTCACAGGTTGAGATGAACGTGGCGTGAATGGCGGTGCGTGGGGTCGGTCACGTCTCGCGAACACCGTCTGCGGTTGCAGAAGCGGGAAACCCGGCCGGCGAGCCCAACGCAAGGCGCTCCGGGGGCCCGAGCGGCGGGCGCACTTCAAAGACTTCCAGAGCGATCTCCGGTCCTGGCGCGGCAGCAGCTTCCACGGCCAGCGCGATGCGGTGCCCGGCATAGTCGAACCGGCAAAACTGCCAGCGGCCGGGATCGTCGTTGACGCCCGAGGCGACTTCAAAACGAATGGCATCAGACCCGTCCGCACTGGGCCCATCGAAGAGGAACGAAATTCCTTGTAACGGAAGCGAGAGCCCAATGCCGCGCGCTTTGATGTAGGCCTCTTTGAGCGTCCAGAGCGACAGGGCGCGATCGGGGCGCTCGGCGGCAGGCAGGGCGTCGAGTCGCGCCCGCTCGGCCGCGGAGAAGACCCGCGCGGCGAGCGGAACAATCTCATCGGCGCGCGCCAGGGACTCGACGTTGACACCAACTTCGACGCCGACCTCTGCGGCCACCTCCGCGGCAGCAGCGCCGTGATGTGCGGCAGAGCCTGTAACAGGTCGTGCGACAAGACACACCGCCAATTCCAAACTGTTCGACTGATTGAAGCGCAGGCCGCATTCCGGGATGGGGGACGGTTTGCCGTAAGGGTTGAACGAGAAGCTCCAGGCATCGGGCGGCAAGGGGTGGGCATGCGAGAGCGCCACACGGGCCAGGGCGTGCGTGGCCAGATATTCGCGGCGATGCCTGTCAAAGCGAAAGCGCGCCGCGCGGGCACGCTCGGCGTCATCGAGCAGTGCGGCGCACGCCTCTTCGGTCGCGGGCTCGGTAAGATCGCCGGGGTGGGCGAGCCAAAGCTCAAGCACGGTGCCGCCCGTCGGGATTTTGCCGGCCGCTGCTTCCATTCGATTGCTTGCCCTCAAGCATAAAGCCCGGCGGCGAAAGACAGCCAATAGCCAGTACCGCTCTACTCCCTATTGGCGATTGGCTGTTCACTATTGGCTACTCCGGCGGCGGATAAAACGGCAGCTTCTCGTTTTTCGCGTTAGCGCGCCGGACAGTGGCGTCGTCAAAAAGCAGCGCCGGGGCCATCACCGTAGTGGGCACGTCTCCGTAGTAATTCGCGACGAAGAGATCTTTGCCGGCAACCTCGATGCTGGAGCGCAAGGCGCGATCGTCAATGTCGTCGAAGACGGCACCCCGCACCAACTCGCGCTTGCCATCGGGGCTTATGCGATAAAGCAGGCGCGGCGTGCGCGGCCCGCCCATGGTTTGGACAAAATAGACGCTCGCCAGCCCCCGATCCTTCGCTATTTCAAGCAACTTCTGGTTCAGTTCGCTGTCCGTCAGGCCGTTCTCCGCGCTGATCTCGAGCACGCCGATCGCGGGACGCGCGGGTCCGGTGACGCCGGCGCGGCTATGGCCGTTCGACTGCGGAAAATCGCGCACCGGCTGGCGGCCGATGAGATAGCTGACAAGCCGCCCGCCATCGACCAGCGTCACCGCTTGAGCAGGCACGCCTTCGTCGTCCACATCGTAGGCCCCGATCAAACCTTTGCCCTCAAACGTCTTCAATCCGGGATCGTCGACCACGTTCATGAAATCGGGCAGAACGCGCGCGTGATAGCTGGAGGCGAACGGGCCATTGGTGCGCGCCTCGGTGCCCAGCGGAGGCCGCGTGGCCGTCACCGCGGTGCTCAACAGCGAGCGCAGGGTGTCGGTTGCGGCGTCGGCGCTCATCAGCAGCGGGCCGTGATACTCCTCTTCGGCCAGCGGCGCCTTGCGCAGTTCGGCCAGCGACGCAATTTCATCCACGGCATGCTTGCTGAAGACGGCTTCCGAATCGAGGTCAGAAGTCGACGTTCCCGTCGATGCGTACGAGCGGTCGATGCTCATGCCGTCGGCGGCTTGCGTGCCCGCGGCAAACGACTCCTCGTATTGCGCTTCCGACTTGCGGACGACGGTTCCTTCGCTGGTCGCGATCCATGTGGTGGTGGCGCGGGCGCGAAAGCTCGCTTCCGCGTACTCCACGTCGCGCTGGGTCGCGCTCACCGCGGGGTCGGTGCGGTAGAGACCACTGAGCCGCGCCACGCGCACAGTCCATGTGCTCTCGTCAAGCTGCAATGCGACCGGGGCCGCAAGCGAGACGATGGGTTTCTCCTGGCTGAAGTCGTCGGCTTGTGGCGGGGTCTGCACCTGTTTCAGTTCGGCCTGCTTTTGCGCGTAGGCCGAGAGCGCAGCCTTGTAGGCCTGATCCGTCGCCTGCCAAAGCGCGGAGCGCAACGCGATGGGATCGTCGTCGAGACCCGCCAGTTCGATGAAACCGTCGCCGCGGCCGCCGGAGCTGTCGGTCTTGTAGTCGCCTACGCGCACCGTCACGCGCACCACGCGCTGCCGCATGCGTCCCGCACCTTCACTGGCGCCGAACTCCGCCTTGGTCTGGAATTGGTTCACTTCCTCGATGCGGTACTGAATGAAAAACGGCTTGGCAAAGCCCGGCAACTGCAACTGGCTCATGCTGCGGTCAAGCTCGGTCAGCATGGCCTTAAGCACGGGATCTTTTTCCGCGTCGGCGCGGGTGGGCTGCGCCTGGGCAACAACGGGCGCGCAGAGGCACGCGGCAAAACATGCTAAAACGGCGGGCAGCGTGATCGGACGAAGCAGATTCATTTCGCCTCCTTCGTTGCATCTGCTCCGGGGATGGGCAGAATCGGCGGCCGCGCTGTGCCCTGCGTCTGGCGCTGGGTCTCGATCTCGCTCAGCAGCATCGCTGGCGCGACTGCGCTCACGGGAATCGAACCCGACTCCGCGCCGCAGACGCCGTCAAACACTTCGCTCTTGTCGCCGGTGACGAGAATCTTCTTCATCGCCGCCAGCGGAGTGCCCACGATGCTGACGCCTCTGACCAGTTCGTCGGGGCGACCGTCGACATACACGCGCCACACGACGAGCGGGATGACCTGAAACGCCTGTGGCGAGCTGCGCTGCGTCACCGCGAAGCCCGATGAAATGTCTTCAAAGTAGAGACCGTACGGCTTGCCCTGCTTCTTTGCCTCTTCAACCAATTCCTTCCGCAGTTCCGCATCGGCGACGGTCTTTGTCGAAGTCACAATCAGGTTGCCCTGGCGGCCGGTAGGGACATATCCCTCCTGCGCACGGCCGTGGCCGTTGGATGCGCTGAAGCTCGCGATCGGCAGGCGCGACATGAGAAAGTTCTTAAGCACGCCGTCCTGGATCAGTTCCACGCGCTCCGCCTTATCGCCCTCGCTGTCATATTCGTAGTGGCCAGCGAGAGAGATACCATCGAAATTCGCCAGCGTGGGATCGTCGGCCACGGAAAGAAACGACGGCAGCACTTCCTTGCCAAGATCTTTGGTAAAGGTTTGGCCTTCCTCGTCGCCGCGCTGGCGCTGGCCCTCGAGCCGGTGGCCCAGTACCTCGTGGAAGAACACCGCGGCGGCGCGGCCGGAAAGAATCGCCGGCCCGTCGAACGGCTCGGTCACCGGCGCCTTGCGCAGAGCCTCAAGCCGCGCGCCTATCTCGCGCACAGCTTTTTCCAACTCGGCTTGCGCGGGCAACCCTTCCGGCGTATCGGCCTCGAAGGTCCGAGCAAGGAACAGATCCATTCCGTCGTCGGCGCGCGTTACTGCCACGATCACCAATCCCGACGAGACGTAAGGCGTCACGATCTCCGCGCCCTCCGACGAAACAAAGTAGCGCGTCGAGCTTTGCGCCGCGAATCCCACCTCGTTCTGGTACACATCGGGGAATTCGCGAAAGATGCGCGAGAGCGCCCGCACGCGCTGCTCCCACTCCGCCTTGTGGACCTCGAGCCGCGGCGCAGGCTTCTCTACATGCACCTGCGGCGCCTCCTGGCTGAAATCCGGCGAGATGTCTTCTTCTTTGGCGCGCACCTGGGCTTCGGTTTTCACGCGCAGGTAATTGTCGAGCGCGTTCCCGTAGCCGGTGTTGGTCCCGAGCCACAGCGTGCGTGCGATTGCCTCGCGGTCGTCGCCCAGCGGCAGCGCCATGCTGTTTACTGCCGAGCCGCGGTGCTCGCCGTGCGTGTTGTCGAGCTTGGGACTGCCCACGCGCACTTGCACGTCGGCCATGCGTTCCCGCGAACCGCCGCTCGTGGTGACCGCACCGTACTGTGCGCTGATAGTCAGCATGCTGGTGTCGTGCACTGAGTAGCTGATGAAATACGGCGACGGCTGTTTGTCGTCACCCGCAACTGCGGGCTTGCTGAGCGATGTGAAGGCGCGATGCAACTCGGCATTCATGGCATCCAGTAGCACCGGCGTGTCCGCCGTCGCATGAGCCCGACCTGCCTGCTGAATTGGACCCGCTTGCTGAGCACGGGACACCGACGGCAACGCCAGCAAGGTTAGCGCTGCGACTGCTGGTGCGAAGATGGAGAGAGGGACCAGCCGGCGCCGCGCGCAGGCAGAAGATTTGTGTGGGTTGCTACGAAGGGATTCGGGTAAAAGCATGTCTAAACTCGATTGTCGCAGAGCGGGCTCGATTGCCGCGACGACCCCGCCCGGTATGAGATTTGCTATGGCTTTTTGCCGTCGTCTGGTCTGGATGTTTTGCCCGGCAGTCTTACTTGCTGCCATTGTTTCAGTTCCTCTTGCCGCCCAGAGTCCTGCATCCCCTGCTGCTCCCGCCGCAACCGAATCTGCCGCACCCGCGCAGGCCACGTCGCAGCAGGCGTACACGCTGCCGCAAGACAAGCTGGCCAAGGCCATCGCGCTCAGCCGCATTCGCATCACTCTCGGCATCGCGGGGGCGATCTGGGGCGTCTTTTTCTTGTGGCTGCTTCTTGCCACCCGCGGTTGGGCTGCGCTGGAGCGCTGGACGCAGCGGATCTCCGGCCGGCGCTGGGTGCAGGGCCTGGTCTTTTTCGCCGCGTTCTTCGTCGTCAGGAGGCTGGCCGGACTGCCGCTTGACGGCATCGCGCATCATTATGAGCGCGCCTACGGAATCAGCGTGCAAGGATGGGGCAGCTGGCTCGTCGACGACGCCAAAGCGCTGGGGCTCACGCTGCTGATCGGCGCGCCCATCCTGTTGCTTTTCAATTGGGTCGTCAAGCACTGGCCGCGGCGCTATTGGCTCGTCGCCTGGGCGCTTACCCTGCCGATCGTTGCGTTCTCTATCTTTATAGAGCCACTGTTCGAACCGATTTTCTATCAATTTGAGCCCCTCCAGAAAAACCATGCCGCCATTGTGAACGAACTCGAAAAGGTGGTCGCGCGCACCGGCACCAACATTCCGCCCTCGCGCATGTACTTGATGAAAGCCGGCGTGAAAACCAACGGTCTAAATGCGTATGTCAGCGGCCTTGGGGCCACCAAGCGCATTGTGGTGTGGGATACGACGGCGGGGCGCATTCCCGACGACGAGGTGCAGTTCATTTTCGGCCATGAAAGCGGGCATTACGTCCTGCACCACATTCCCAAAGAATTTGCGGGCGACTCCGCCGGCCTTTTCTTCTTGTTTTGTGTATGCGCCGGTTTTGCGGCGTGGATGATCAGGCGCTATGGAGCTGGATGGGGCGCGAATGATGCCGCGTCGCGCACCGGCTTCGTAGTGCTGTTCTTCGCCATATCGATTGCCGGCTTCCTCACCGAGCCCGTGGACAGCGCCTTCAGCCGCTACTTTGAGCATCAGGCCGATGTCTATGGGCAGGAGGCGATCCACGGCATCGTGGCCGATCCGCAAAAAACCTCAGTCGCCGCATTCAATAAACTGGGCGAGTCCTGGCTCGAGGATCCCAATCCGAATCCGCTGATCGAGTTCTGGCTCTACGACCACCCCAGCACGCAGCATCGCGCCGAATTCGCCGAGCACTATGACCCCTGGGCAAATGGCGGCCACGGGGAGTTCTTCAAACAATGAATCAATGACCGCTTAAAAAAGGACCCTCCCGTGCCCCATCCTTTCGCGCATTTTGCGAAAGGGTGGGATACCAAGCCGGTCAGAGCCGCTCGAAGATGCCGGCAGCGCCCATGCCGCCGCCCACGCACATGGTCACCATGCCGTACCGCGCCGCGTTCCGCGCTTTCAGGCTTTGGAGTAGAGAAGCGGTGAGCTTAGCACCGGTGCAGCCCAGCGGATGGCCGAGCGCGATGGCTCCTCCGTTGACGTTGACGCGCGCCGGGTCGAGATCGAGCGCGCGGATGATGGCCAGAACCTGCGCCGCGAAGGCTTCATTCAATTCGATGAGTTCGATGTCGTTGAGCGAGAGGCCGGCGAATTTCAGAGCCTTGGGAATCGCGGTGATGGGGCCGATGCCCATCTCCTCCGGCAGGCAGCCGGTAACGGCGTAGGAAACCAGCCGCGCCAGAGGTTGCAGACCAAGTTCGCGCGCGCGGTTCACTTCCATCAGGACCGCAGCCGCTCCGCCGTCGGAGGTTTGCGAGGAGTTGCCCGCAGTGACCGTGCCCTGCGCATGAAACACCGGCTTGAGCTGCGCCAATGCGGCGGCGGACGTGTCGGCGCGCGGGCCTTCGTCGGCGGAAAATTCCTTTTCGCTGATCTCCGGCTTTCCCGGCTTCGCGCCAGGCGCGCTGGTCGTCACGCGCACCACGACGATTTCTTCGCCAAAGCGCCCCGCAGCCTGTGCGGCCACTGCCTTCTGGTGGCTCGCGAGGGCATACGCGTCCTGATCGTCGCGCGAGATTCCGTAATGGCGGGCGACGCGCTCGGCGGTCAGACCCATGGTGAGCAGCGACGCGGGATAATTAGCCGCGAGCCATGGATTGGGGCTGGGCTTGTTGCCGCCCATCGGAATCAGGCTCATGGATTCGGCGCCACCGGCAACAATTACCTGCGCGACGCCGGATTGGATGCGCTGATCGGCGATTGCAATCGCCTCCAGCCCCGAGGCGCACAGCCGGTTCACGGTGGCGCCGGGAATTTCCACCGGCAAGCCTGCGCGCAGCGCAGCCATGCGCGCCAGGTTCCAGCCCTGCTCGCCTTCGGGCTGCGCGCAGCCCATGATCACGTCGTCGATTTCAGTTTTACTGAGACTCGGAACCCGGTCCAAAGCCCCGCTCAATGCAATTGCGGCGAGGTCGTCGGGGCGGGTGGTCGCAAGTGCGCCTTTGGGCGCGCGGCCCACGGGCGTACGAACAGCGGCGACGAGAACAGCTTCCGGCATGGATGGCTCCAAACACAGCGAACGGCAGACAGCGAAAAACACGCAGCGGCACTGCTGGCTCATTGTTAGATGGCCGGACGCGTCGAGGTCAAGCTGCTCAGCCGTCAATCCTCTGTATCGACGACCGTCCAGGCGCCTTGTGCGAACACGCGATAAATCGTTCGCCGGTCGATGACCGAGTCGGCCAGGGCGTCATGGTCGAGGCGCGGCGGGGGATGGCTCATGCCGAACTGCGCCTCATGAATCACCTCGGGCGATGCGGGGTCGATGCCCCAGTTGAAGCCGAGCACATCGGTCGCGCCGTGCGCCTGCAGGCGGTCGGTTTCCAGCGTCGATGCCAGCACCATGGGGTCGGCCCCGCCTGCAAAGAAGACGAGCAGCGAGACCCGGCCGTTGACCGAGCAAAGGACAGCCCAGTCAGACGAGCCATGGCGCTCAAAGCTGCCACGGATCACGTTCTCCGGTTGGTGGGCCTCGTAGGTCTGCGGAATCAGGCACCCGCGCCGCGTGAGCGCGTCCTGCACGGCCGCCGGAAGCTGGGGAAAGGCGTTGATCGGTAGATGGCGGATGAGATAAGGCGTGAGTTGGCCGTCCACCGTCACCTGGCCGGAGACGTTAAGGGGCGACAATGCCGCGTCCTGTGGCCGGATCGATGAGGGGCAACAAAAAAAAAGCAGCGCAACGAGCGCAAACCCCGAAATATAACGCGCGCGTATCATCGAAAACTCTCATGAGAACTCTATGCCGACGATCGCAGAACCGCAACTGCGCAGGAAGTTAATTTCGCAGCGGTTTGCCGGTTTTCAGGAGTGTGCGCGATGCGCTCTTGCGTCTTGCGCTCGCCGCAGAGCGAGAGAAAAGCTTCGCGCTCAAGGTCGAGGAAATATTGTTCGCTCACGAGCGTGCCGGGCGTGACGCGACCCCCGGCAAGGATGTACGCCGCCCAACGGGCAACCTTCTGGTCGTGTTCCGATGCGTAGCCGGCCTCGCCCATCAGATAAATGCCGGCTTCGAGCGTGGCCAGCGCGGCCGTGCCGGGCGCGGGAATTTGTGTGCGCGGTTGCGGAGGCTGGTAGCCGGTTTCGGCCAGCACGGCGGCTTGCGCTTTGGCGTCGAGCAGCAGGCGCTCGCGGTTCATGGTGATGCGGTCGGCTTGCGCAAGCAGGCCGAGCGATCGGGCCTCCGCGGCCGAGGTGGAAACCTTGGCCATGGCGATGGCCTCAAGCGCGCGCCGGAGTGCCGTTGCGAATTCGGCGGATTGCGCGAAGCGCGAGGGCGGATCCCTCGGATCGGGCGGGCCCAGCGCCGCGGCCGCATCGAATGCGCGCAGCAACATTTCTTTTGTCCCGCCGCCCGCCGGAATCAATCCCACCCCGGCTTCGACCAGACCCATGTAAGTCTCCGCGTGTGGCTGGCGTCGCGCCGCGTGCAGGCAAATCTCCGCGCCCCCCCCGAGCGTGAGGCCGAAAGGCGCAGCAACCACCGGCTGCGGACAGAATTTGATGGCCGCGGTCATCTGCTGGAAGTGGTGAATCACCCCGGCCAGCTCGTCCCATTCGCCCTCCTGCGCCGCCAGCAGGAGTTGCATCAGATTCGCGCCCACGGAGAAATTGTCCCTGTCCCCCGTGATTACAAAGCCGGCAAAATCGCGCACCGTATCGGAGGCGGGATTGAGAACCGCGGCAATCAACGAGAGCACGTCGCCGCCAATGGCGTTCTTGAGCGAATGCAGTTCGATGCAGCCGATTCCGTCGCCGAGATCGACCAGTGACGTGCCGGAATTGCTGCACACCACTGCGTGGGTGTGGCGGAAATCGGCAACGCGCGCGTGACCGGGAATCGCGGGGATGGCAACAGTCTGCCCTGTCAACGGCTGAAAGCAGGCATCCTTACCGGGCGCGTACCAGCTTGTGCGCGAAGCGGCCAGCAACTTCTCTGCGGCCGCGCTCACAGGAAGTCCCAGCGCCTTCATGCGGCTCACGGTTTCGGCCACGCCCGCCGCATCCCACATTTCAAAGGGACCCATCTCCCAGTTGAAGCCGGCACGCATGGCGGCATCGATCGTGGGCGCGTCATCGGCAACTTCGCCGATGCGCTCGGCCGCAAAGTTCCAGAGCGATGCCAGAAACGGCCACAGAAACGCCCTGGCCCTGTCCTTGACAGGGTCGGTCGAAAGCAGCTGGCG
Organism: uncultured Acidobacteriota bacterium; assembly: GCA_963729915.1. Taxonomy (GTDB): domain Bacteria; phylum Acidobacteriota; class Terriglobia; order Terriglobales; family Acidobacteriaceae; genus Telmatobacter. Next base: position 119,836 of record CAVSQE010000030.1, read on the forward strand.
CAGCCTGTCGGCGAGCGTCGCCGCGTTCTTCGCCATTTCGAGCGCCGGCAGCGCCGCTTTCACCAGAGGGCGGTACTCGAAGGTCGCAAGGTCCAGAATCATGCGCTCGTCTTTGCCGTCCGCGCCCCGAACCTTTTTGTAGAATCCCTGTCCGGATTTATCGCCGAGCCATCCGCGCTTCAGCAGTTCTTCGAGCACAGCCGCGAACTTTCCTCCGCTCACGCCCTCGGGGAAATTGGCGGCGACGTGCGCCAGGATATCGATGCCGACAAGATCGGCCAGGCGAAAAGTTCCGGTGCGCGGCCAGCCGATGACAGGGCCGGTTAGAGCATCGATTTCCTCAATCGAGAGCCCCTGCGCCAGCATCAGGTGCGCGGCATTGAACATCACCGCGATGCCAATGCGATTGGCAATAAAGTTCGGCGTATCGTGCGCGAAGACGACCTGCTTGCCGAGCATGCGGTCGGCAAACGCGGAAAAGGCGGCGACCAGTTCAGGATCGCTTTCCGTCGTGGGAATCACTTCCACCAGGCGCATGTAGCGCGGTGGATTGAAGAAGTGCGCCCCGAAAAATCTTTTGCCAAGACCGGGAACAGCGGCAGCAATGCGCGCGATGGGCAGGCCGGAGGTGTTCGTCGTCAGGACAGCGCCCGGGTTTAGATGCGGTAACGCGCGCGTAAGCAACGCGGTCTTGATGTCGAGGTTCTCGGCCACGGCTTCAACAACCCAATCGCAGTCTTTGATCCTGGGCAGGTCGTCGTCAAAGGTGCCGGGCGTGATGAGGCGGCTGAGCGATGCCTCGAAGAAAGCGGCAGGCTTGGATTTTGCGAGCGCGTCAAGTGCGGCGATGGCAGGCGCCCGCTCCGCGGATTGATCTTTTGGAGGAAGGTCGAGTAGAAGGGTCGGGATTCCGGCGTTGGCCAGATGCGCGGCGATGCGCGAGCCCATGGTTCCTGCGCCCAGCACAGCGGCGCGGCGCACCAGCAGCGGCTTCGCGCTCAACTTCGGGACGGGAGTTGCAGCCGTGCTAGCTGTGCTCATGCGGGCTCTCCCTCAAAGTCATGACAACGGGAACATTCACCAGGGGCAGACGCTGGCAGCATACGCAGGCCAGCGGCGCAGGGTCAAGGACGCGGCGAGTGTAGATTCATGCCAAAATGAAAATGCCTCTCGTTTGCTGTTTATGCCGTTGCATTGGGCTGCGATGCGTCGGGGAAGGAGGAGCGATGACCAAATTACTCTACTCGAGCTCATTGTTCACATTCCTGTGCGGCTGCTGGTTGGCATTCATGGAGTGCCTGTTGCGTCATCCAGGATTCGCAACACGCGCCGCAGTCGCATTGTTGATTGCAGCAGCCGGCCTGGCGACGCTGCTGGTACGCCAGCTTCATGCCGGCGTGCGCAGTGAACGCTCGCTCTGGGGTCCAGCAGTGGTGCTCATCGGTTTGGGAGTGTTTAGTTTTCTTCGCAATGCACGCTCCGTCCATTTCGAGGGCTTCGTGTTCGTGATCGCGATTGTGCTTGTGCTCCAGGGATTGCTGATGCTGACAACTCTCGGCCGGCATAGCGGCGCGCGCCCGACCGTTGCCCGGACCTGATCGAGAGCGGTCAGTACTCAATTTTGTTCGGTGACGCGATCCACGCGGCGAAACTGGCCCAGGCCTCGTCGCCAAGCAGTTGCGTGGAGTGGAGCTTGCGGTCCGCCGTGTCTTTGCGAAACTCCACGTAGAGAAACTCGTCGTCAAATCCGGCACGGGCCGCATCGGCGGCGCTGGCGCCGTAGTACACGGCGTCGACACGCGCCCAATACGCGGCCGCCAGGCACATGGGGCACGGCTCGCAACTGGTATAGAGTTCACAACCGTCAAGTTTGAAGGTTCCTAGCGCTTTGGCGGCGGCGCGGATGGCATTCACTTCGCCATGCGCCGTCGGGTCGTTGGTCGTCGTCACGGAGTTCGCGCCCTCGCCCACGATCTTGCCGTCGCACACGATGACCGCCGCAAACGGCCCTCCCTTGCCCGTGGCCACGTTCTCGATCGCCAGCGCAATGGTGCGGCGCAAAAACTCCGGGTTGGGTGGTCCGGGCACGTTTTTCGTTCTCCACTCCGCGCGAGAGATGCAAAGACAAATTCAGTATGGCACAAGCTCGCGCTGATTTTGCGATGGACTTCGCGTGCCTGTCATTGGCTGCGCGAAGTCGCGCCTGCGGAGCCCGCGTATGCCGCGCGGAAGTAAAATGCCCTCATGGCCGGGCCCACTACTCTTCAAGCGTTGAATGCGCGCATTGTCGCGTGCAATCTGTGTCCGCGACTGCGCGCGCATTGCACTGAAGTGGCGCAGAAACGCCGTCGTGCTTATGCCGATTGGGAATACTGGGGCCGTCCCGTGCCTTCCTTCGGCGACCCCAAGGCGCGCGTGCTGGCGCTGGGGCTGGCGCCGGGAGCGCACGGATCGAATCGCACCGGAAGGCCTTTCACCGGCGACGGATCGGGCGACTTTTTGTTTCCGGTTCTGCACGCCGCTGGATTCGCTTCGCAATCCGCCGCATCCTCGCGTGACGACGGCATGAAGCTCAACGGCCTTTGGATCACCTCCGTGGCGCGCTGCGCTCCGCCGGGCAACAAACCCACGCCGGAAGAGATGCGCAATTGCGCGCCGTGGCTCGACTTTGAGATGAAGTTGCTTACGGAATTGCGAGTGGTGGTGTGCCTGGGCCGCATCGCATTCGACGGCCTGCTGGCGCACGAATCGCGCCTGGGCCGATTAGCCAAAACGTACGGGACTTCATCTTCGCGCACGGAGCCGAATACAAACTACCAGGTGGACTGATCGCCCTCGCCAGCTATCATCCCTCGCTGCAGAATACGAACACTGGCAAGCTCGCGCGGGCCATGCTGCTCAATGTCTTCACGCGGGCGCGCAAGTTGGCGGATCTCTAATGGAAAAGCAGGAGCGTGGCCGTACCGAAAGAAAGGAATCACGATGGAGCGCATCGCAAAGGAAATTCTCAAGGACATGAATCTGGACGAAGTGGCTCCCAAGCCGCGCGGACCAAAGAACCCCGTCGACCACTGGACGCCGCCGCTCCTTCTGGAGCGGGCCGCGTATCTGCGCAAAATGGCGAAGCATGGTGATGGCTCGGCGTCGGAGACGCTGAAGGAGTATCCCCAGCACTTTGCCATGCTCTCCTTCCGCAGCCGCAGCGGCGAGGTTGAGGTGCACGAGCACTTTGCTGATCTTTTCGTCGTGCTTTCCGGAGCGGCCACGCTCATAACCGGCGGCACGGTCACCGGGGCGCGCATCGTCGCGCTCGGAGAAACGCGCGGCAATTCAATCGAAGGCGGCACGGCGCAGAATCTGCGGCCGGGCGACGTGGCGCACGTTCCCGCGGGCACGCCGCATCAGATGCTCCTCAAAGGCGAAGACACCATCACCTGCCTGGTGATGAAGGTGCAGGAAACTGTTTAGGAGCGGCGCAATGCGCCACGGTGCGAATTGGAGCGGGAGACCGGGATCGAACCGGCGACATTCAGCTTGGG